>NZ_JAHLQL010000002.1 GCF_018919175.1 Clostridium simiarum
GTCAGAGGTGTAAGTGCAGCAATGTATTTAGCTGACTGATACTAATAGGTCGAGGGCTTGACCAAATTTTTAAACCATATGCAGTTTTGAAAGAATAATTTTTCAAAAACTATTGACAAAAATGTAAAAACATATTAAAATTTTAATTGTCGGCTTTTAAAAAGCTTATGTGGCTGGATAGCTCAGTCGGTAGAGCAGAGGACTGAAAATCCTCGTGTCCCTGGTTCGATTCCTGGTCCAGCCACCATTTTTATGGCGCTATAGCCAAGTGGTAAGGCAAAGGTCTGCAAAACCTCTATCCCCCGGTTCAAATCCGGGTGGCGCCTCCAAAAAAAGTTTTAGAACTAACTGTTCTAAAACTTTTTTGTTTTATACACAGAGTTATTGCCTTTAGAGGGAGTTTCTGCTTCCGATAAAGCTTAGAAATCATTATCCAGAGACCTAGCCGCTCTTTAAGAAGATGGAGCATTAGAGCGGGTAGTCATCGGATAAAAGCTTAGTAAATAAGGCGTAGTTTAAAGTTATTTATAATTAATAGCTATTTAAATTATAAATAACTTTAAACTAATAGTCGTTCACATATTTCAATTTTCTTTTCATTAGTATTAATTTTACATCTAGCACCTATAGGAAGTATAAGATTTGTACTTCCATGACCACTACTAATTCCAATAACGGTGGGCTTATTAAAAGACAGTAAATCTTTTTTTAGAACTTCTTCTAATGAAAAGGACATACTATTTGAGCTATGGCAGTCTATAAAGTCACCTACAATAAACCCCTTACATTCACTAAGTTTATTACAAAGTTTTAATTGAGTTAACATCCTATCTATTTTATAAGGTTCTTCATCCACATCTTCAATAAACAAGATTTTATCTTTTGTATCTATCTCATAATCAGTTCCTAATGTGCTACATATTAAAGAAAGATTTCCCCCTACTAATATACCATCTGCAGATTCAGAACCGTAAAATCTCATCATATTTGTTTTAGGATTAATTATTTCAAAAGTATCACTATTTTTCATAAGAGTGTTTACAAAACTTTTGAGATTATATATATTCATCATGTCTGAATTTATCATAGGACCATGGAAAGTAATTAATGAGGATTTTTCATAGATAGCATTTAATAATGCAGTTATATCACTAAATCCCATGAATATCTTAGGATTTTTCCTTATAATTTCAAAATTTAAATAGGGCAATATTCTTAAGGAGCCATAGCCACCTCTAAAACAAATTATAGCCTTAACAGAATCATCTAAAAAGGCATCCATAACATCTTTGGCTCTGTCTATATCTTGTCCAGCTAAGTAACCATATTTATTATATAAATGCTCTGCTCTTTTTATGTTAAACCCTAAAGAACTAATAATGCTTATTTTTTCGTCAATTAAAGAATTATCTTCAAAACCAGCAGGGGCTACCACTGCAATTGTATCTCCAAACTCTAGCTTGTTTGCTAACATATTTAAACCTCCAAAAATAAAAATACTAATCTTTATATGTTATGCAACATATTATAAGAATTAGTATTTTAAATCACATATTATTGTAATTATTATATAAATAATAATTAATTTTAAAACATATCCTTCTTGCTTAAAAATACAGTTACTATTATGCACAGCGCTATAATGGAAACTAAAACTATTAAAAATCCATTTTGATGTGCTGATAGAGGAATTCCCGAAAGATTCATACCAAATAAACCAGAAATCATATTGGGTATGGCCATTACTATGGTAACTGAAGCTAGAAGTTTCATTACTATATTTAAGTTATTAGATATAACTGAAGCAAAGGCATCCATAGTACCACTTAATATATTACTATAGATATTAGCCATTTCTATGGCTTGCTTATTTTCAATTATAACATCTTCAAGGAGATCTTTATCATCTTCATATTTTTGAAGTATTTCTAATTTAAGCATTTTTTCTAAGGTTATTTCATTTGACTTTAAAGAAGTAGAAAAGTAAACTAAGGACTTTTCTAAAGATAAGAGTTGAATGAGTTCTCTGTTTTTCATAGATTTATGTAATTTTTTTTCTACAAGTAAGCTTTTTTTATCTATTTGTCTTAAGTAAAGAAGATAGTAGGTGGCTATTCTACTTAATATTTGAAGTATAAATCTAGATTTTTTGAAAGTAAAAAAAGATTTGATTTTATTATCTACAAAATCAGTTAATACTTTACTATTTTTAAGGCATACAGTAATTATTTCTTTTTCGCTATGAATTATAGCTAAGGGATAAGTATCATAAGTTAAGGAGTTATCATCCATTTCTGTAAAGGGGATATCTACAATAACTAATATATTATTTTCTTCTATGTCTATCCGTGAAGTTTCCTCATCATCTAAAGGCGCTTTTAGAAAATCTAGAGGAACCTTAGTTTTTTTAGAAATTAAAAGAAGTTCTTCTTCAGATGGATCTATAATATTTATCCAACAACCAGGCTCTAATTCATCAATTTGTTTTAAAGTAGTATATTTTTCATTTGTAGTTTTATAAATAGATATCACGCTAACACCTTCCTTTGAGGTTTTAAATAAGCAAATTAAATATTCAAATATATAATAAAGTATATTAAACGTAAAAACAATTATTTTTTAAGTTTAGTATGTTAAATTTACCATAACATTATTATCACTTTATATTCTAGAGAACTTGAGATTATTAAAGATATAAAGAACTTGGCCACAGAAAAACAATTCAACTTGTAATTATGAATCTAATTAAGGATTAAAGGCTGAAATTAGGGATTAATCACTGTGGATTAAAAGCAAAAACCCTAGTATAATCTCTATGTTACCAAAAAAAATACATTATATCGGGGGATTTATATGAGAACAATGTACAAAGAAGTTGTAACGAGAAGAAGGATACCTGTTATAGTTTCTATACTGCTGGGGCTTATTATAATGATAATAATTGCTAATATTGTTGAAGAGATTAAGATTGCAAATTATGAAATTGGGTTTATAACAAATCCAGTATTCTTTACTATAACATCTATAGTGATTTTTCTAGAATTATTAAAATGTAAAGTTAAATATAAATATTCTATAATTTCTAACCAGCTTATTATACATAGGCTTAAAAACAAAGAACAAAGTGTAGTAGAAAATGTTCAGCTTGAAGATATAGTTTTTATAGGAAAAGTAAGAGATATAAAAAGTAATATAAGCAAGGATATGAAAGAGGTAGTGAATTCTATAGGAACTAAGAGATATGTATGTTCTCCAATAATGCCTAATCAATATTGTTGCATATATAAAAATGGGGCTAAATATAAAAAGTTTTATTTTCAACCAAGTGGAGAGTTCATAAATAAAGTGAATAGTCATCTACAGGCAGCTTAGGTATTGAAAATATAATGTATGAAATTAAAAAAATAGTTTTTGAATAAATTAAAATCTATAAATATAAAAATATTTATTTAATGTAAGCAAAGGCTTAATATGATTTTCTTACTCAATTAATATAAGAAGATCATATTAGAGGCCCTAAGCTTACATTTTTTTATTTTTAAATTATAAAGTAAATCATAAAATGTAAGAGGTTAAATCATAGTTTTGCCTTGTAAAACTCATCTTTAACTTCTTTCAAAAGAGATTCTTTTTCAATTAAATCTAGTGCGGTAAAAGCTAATGCTTTAGCTGTTTTTAAAACTTGCTTTTGTGCAAAGTTACTTAGTGTGGTTAAAGCAAATTCTTCTGTAGCATATTTGATGGAGTTATTTTCTATAATTGAAACATAGGGATGTATACAGGGGACTTTATGGCTTACAGTTCCTAAACTTAAACCTGCTTTTATATCTCTTTTTTCATAAATGTCAATTACTCCACATTCCTTTAGGTTGTGGCAAAATAATCTTGATAAAGTTGCATTTGTTATGAGCTCTCCATAGGGCAATTCATAGAGATTAAAACTATGAGTTATTGATGTTAAGGATGATATAGAGGAGGCTATGGCTTTAACTTTAGCTTCAGTGATTTCTAGAATTTTAGTAGTTTCAGCTCTTATGTATAGATTTGCTTTAGTAGAGTCTGGAACTAATAAAGGGGTTATACCCCCATTTTCTATAATTGGATTTATTATTACTTCTTGAGGAAAAGTTTTAGCTAATCTGTTCAGGCTATCCAGAAAAAATAAAAGTCCTTCAAGGGCATTTAACTTAGAACTTTCCATGTAATTAAACCCTCCATCACTTTGAAAGCTTAAGGACAGGGGTAAGATAGCATAAGAGGTTCCACTTTCATGAGTTTCAGTGTAAGGGTGTGCCATAAGGACAACATCTACATCATCAAAAACTCCTTGTTTTGCAAAGGTCACTTTTGCGCCACCTAGATACTCTCCGGGACAACCTAATAAGACTATACTACCCTTTATGTTATCTATAACTTTTTTTAAACCTAGTGCAGTAGCTATAGAAATTTCTGATATTAGATTATGACCTGTTATATGTCCCTTGTCTTTTATAGCATCATACTCGCATATAAGACATATCTTAGGATGACCTTCACCGTAAGTTGCTTTAAAGGCCGTTTTTATATCTACAAAGTTTTTTTCAATGGTAAATCCTTGGGAGCTTAAAAAGTTAGTTATGTATTCAGAGGCCTTAATTTCTTTATAGCTTTCTTCAGGGTTTTTATAAAGATAGGTAGCTAGATCTAACAAATTATCTTCAAAGGTGGATATATATGAGATTATTTCTTGTTTCATTTAGATAAACCTCCTTATAATAGATTGATTCAATTTTATAGAAAGAGAAAAAAGTTTATGCTTAATATATTTTTCCCTAAATGATATAATTTATAAGGCGTAAAAGTAAGATATATACTAATATAAAACATAATAATTATGATATACAGAAATAAATGTAAAAACAGTAAGTACTTTGTATAAAAATACCATAATTTATATACAAATAAAAAAAGTGGACAAAATAAAATTTGCCATAGTCCTGAATAGAATATATTGTATGAGGCAATAATCCAAGTAATATATACAATAATCATAAGGAGGTGTATATCATTCTAAGTTTTTAGAATGATAAGATTATGAGTAAAGGAATATGTATTCTATGTAGGAAATCTATTAATGATGGTATAATAATAAACGGAAAGTATATATGCAAAGCTTGTGAAGATAGGTTAGTAAACGCCAATGTGGAAACGGATTTTTATGAATATTATAAGGAGTGTATAAAAAAACATCTAGTTGAACACATGGTAAAAAGTAATTATTTAAATATGGAGCAATATAGGGGCTAAAGGACTAATTTATGATTAACGTTATATTTATCTAGGAGGAGAGATTATTTTGCAGGAGATTCCTATGTTAAAAGCACTTTCTGATTATGTGAAGGAAGATAATTCCTTGTTTTGTATGCCAGGGCATAAAGGGGGAAGGGCTTTTAAAAGAGAAATACAAAAGATAAAACTTGAAGATCTAATTTTAAAATCAGACTTAACTGAAGTTGACGGATTAGATAATTTACATGATCCAGAGGGAGTTATAAAGGAAGCAGAAGGCTTATTAAGAGATCTTTATGGTAGTAAGAAATCCTACTTTTTAGTAAATGGAAGTACTAGTGGAAATATGGCCATGATTTTTTCTGCTTTTGAAGAAGGGGATAAAATATTAGTTGAGAGAAACTGCCATAGATCAATATTTAATGGTATAGTAATGAGAAAACTAAATCCCATATACATTAAAAATAAGTTGAGTGAAGAGTTTAATACACCTTTAGGAATTGATATGGAGCACTTAAAAGAAATTATAAATAATCATAATGATATAAAGGGCATAATAATAACATATCCTAATTATTATGGAGTATGCTGTGATTTAGCTCATATTGTTGAGCTTTGTAAAGATAAAAATATAAAGGTATTAGTAGATGCTGCTCATGGAGCTCATTTTGGTATTCATCCAAGGCTTCCCAAAAATCCTATTAAAATAGGTGCTGATATGGTGGTTATGAGTGCTCATAAAACTCTTCCAAGTTTAACACAGAGTGCCTATTTACATGTGGCTAGGGAGGAATTGATAGAAAACACGGATTTTTATGTAAGTGCATTTTTAAGTACAAGTCCCTCGTATATGTTGATGCTTAGCATGGATTATGCAAGATGGTATCTTGAAGAAGAAGGAAAATCTTCTTATGGAAAACTACTTGAAAATATGGATAACTTGAGAGTAAGGTTAAGGGGATTAGAGTTTTTAAAATTATTAGATAGTAATGCTTTAACAGGTTATGATAATATAGATATAGACTTTAGTAGGATTGTAATAAATCTTAGGAAGGATTTAAGTACAAGAAAGGTAGAGGAATATTTAAAAATTAATAAAATCCAAGTTGAGATGATAGATGCATCTAACTTAGTTTTAATACCTTCACCTTTTAATACTATAGAAGACTTTGAGAGATTGTATAAGACTCTTATAAATTTAAATATAGATAAGGTTACAGGAAATCAAATAAAAATTAAGGATTATCCTATACCAAGGCAAGCTATGCTACCTTTTGAAGCCTTTAAAAAGAAAAAAGCTGAAGTTTTATTAGAAGATTCGAGAGGAAAGGTTTCAGCTGTAAATGTTTGCCCTTACCCTCCTGGAACTCCTATAATAGCTATGGGAGAGATTATAGATAAAGAATCTATAGACATGATAAAATACTATTTATCCAATAATATAAATGTAATGGGTATAAGTGAAGGTAGGATATCGGTAATAGTTGATATGGAGGAGAAATATTATGATTAATAAAGGTAAACTTATAATTATTGAAGGTGCAGATGGTAGTGGAAAGAAGACTCAGTCAGATAAGTTATATCAGAGGCTATCCAAAGAAATTAACAATATAATTAAAGTAGAATATCCTAATTATAAAAGCGAATCTTCATCTCTTGTAAAGATGTATCTTAAGGGAGATTTCGGTAATAGTCCAGGAGACGTTAGCCCATATGTATCCTCTACTTTTTTTGCAGCAGACAGATATGCATCATATAAAAAGGAGTGGGAAAAATTTTATATAGAGGGCGGCGTAGTTATAGCAGATAGATATACTACTTCTAATATGGTTCATCAAGCTTCAAAGATAGAAGATGAAGAGGAAAAAGAACGGTTTTTAAATTGGCTTTGGAATTTTGAGTTTGAAATGTACAAGTTACCAGTACCAGATTTAGTTTTATTTTTAGATATGTCTCCTGAATATAGTAAGAAACTCATAAAACATAGAGAAAATAAATTTACGGGAGATAGCGTAAAGGATATACATGAAAGTCACTATGATTATCTTATGGATTCATATAATAATGCTGTAAATTTAGCTAATAAATATAATTGGATTAAAATAAATTGTGTAGATAATGGAATAATAAAGAGTATAGATGAAATTCATGAAGAAATATATGTAAAGGTAATGGAGTACATAAGAGATATCACGAATCTATGATTTGGTGATAGACCTTAAAGTAAATAGCAAAGCCTATGGTTTGATGGTAGTGGCTTACTCTTGGAGTACCATCTGAAGTTATGAAGATGAGTTTCCTAAGTAGAGAACCAAGATCTATGATCTTGTGTGAATCACTTACTCATCTGAAGTTATGAAGATGAGTTTCCTAAGTAGAGAACCAAGATCTATGATCTTGTGTGAATCACTTACTCATCTGAAGTTATGAAGATGAGTTTCCTAAGTAGAGAACCAAGATCTATGATCTTGTGTGAATCACTTACTCATCTGAAGTTATGAAGATGAGTTTCCTATAAATACTACTATCAATAATAGAGAGGGTTTTCACGAAATTTTAAAGAAAAATATCATTAATGTTAATAAACTATTCAGAAATATTAAAGTTGTGATAAAATATATATAAAATAAAGTTAATAAAGGTTAAGAAGCTAACTTTAGGGTAGGAGAGTGTTTGAAATTTAAGAGGAGGTGCTCTTATGAAACTTATAATTGCTATAGTTCAAGATGATGATGCTGGTGATGTGCTAGATGTCTTAACAGAAGGCGGTTTTAGAGTTACTAAACTAGCTACTACAGGCGGATTTTTAAAATCAGGGAATACCACATTGATGATAGGTGTTGAAGAGGAAAATGTAAAAAAAGTATTGGATATGATTGAAGAAACTTGTAGAGTAAGACAACAAGTGGTAACCTCACCTTCACCAATAGCAGGCTCTACAGGAGTATATGTTCCATATCCAGTAGAAGTTGAGGTAGGAGGAGCTACTATATTTGTAGTAGATGTAGACCAATTTATTAAAATTTAAATTAGGAGAAACTTTAAATGCAAAATATCATAGGTCATGAGAAAGTCATATTTAGCTTCTATAATGCTATACAAAATCAAACACTCTCTCATGCCCATCTCCTTATAGGGGAAGATGGCATAGGTAAAAGTATTTTAGCACACAATTTAGCGCTTAAAATCTTAAATAAAGAAGAAGAAGAAAAGCAGTATGCAGATATAATTCATTATAAAAATACTAAAAAGAGTATGGGAGTAAATGAGATTAGAGAGTTAATTGAAGAGATAAATAAAAAACCTTTTGAAGGAAATAAAAAGGTGATTATAATATATGAAGGACAAAAGATGACTACCCAGGCTCAAAATGCTTTTTTAAAAACAATAGAAGAACCACCAAAAGGTGTTTATATAATTATATTATGTGAAAACTCGGAAGCTATTTTAGACACCATAAAATCTAGATGTCAAATACATAAAATGAATATGCTTAAAGAGGATGAAATGAGAAAGTATATAGATAACACTTATCCAGAGTTAGGAGAAGATGACATAAAGGTTATGCTGGCTTTTAGCAATGGTATACCGGGAAGAATAGATAAATTTCTTAAAGATAGTAATTTTAATGATATGAGAAATTTAATTTTAAGTATATTAAAAGATATGAATTGTAAAGACATGGAGTATGTAGTAAAGTATGAAGAAGAGATGATGAAGTATAAAGATAACTATGAAGAACTACTTACTACAATGCTTTTTTTAATAAGGGATATAATGATATATAAAGAAGTTGGAGAGGAATATTCTATAATAAATAAAGATAAAATAAAGGATATAAGTTGCATATCTAAAGAAGTATCTTTTAGTAAGTTGGATAAGTTAGTTAATATAATAAATGATACCAAGTATAGTTTAGATAGAAATACTAATTCAGCAATGACTCTAGATGTTATGTTGCTTAATATATTGGAGGTTTAATATGATAAAAGTAGTAGGGGTGCGTTTTAAAAAGGCTGGAAAGATTTATTATTTTGATCCAGTTGATTTAGATATAGAAAAAGGACAGAATATAATAGTAGAGACAGCAAGAGGGATAGAATTTGGTCAGTGTGTTATAGGATGTAAAGAAGTAAAGGAAGAGGAGATAGTATCTCCATTAAAAACTGTGTTAAGAAAAGCCACAGAAGAGGATATAAAAAGACATCTTGAAAATAAGTCCAAAGAAAAAGATGCCTTTGATATATGTTCTAAAAAAATAAGTGAACATAATTTAGTTATGAAACTTATAGATGTAGAATATACCTTTGATAATAATAAAGTTATATTTTACTTTACTGCAGAAGGAAGAGTAGACTTCAGGGAATTGGTAAAAGACTTAGCCACTATATTTAAAACAAGAATTGAATTAAGGCAGATAGGAGTAAGGGATGAAGCTAAGATGATAGGTGGGCTTGGACCTTGCGGAAGACCTATGTGTTGTTCTTCATTTTTAGGAGATTTTGCCTCAGTTTCAATAAAGATGGCAAAAGAGCAAAATTTATCTCTTAATCCAACTAAAATTTCAGGTATTTGTGGAAGACTTATGTGTTGTTTAAATTATGAACAAGATACCTACGAAGACATTAGAAAGAGACTTCCTAGAGTAGGCTCTATAGTAAAAACTGAAATGGGTAACGGGGAAGTAGTATCAAATAGTGTAGTAAAGGAATTGGTAAAAGTAAAACTTAAGTCTAATGATGAAGAATTTTTAGAAGAATTTAAAATAAGTGAGATATCTATGATATCTGGTTCCTATGAGGGTAGTATAAATGAAGAAGAGATTAAAATAGAGATTACAGATGAGTCAGATAAAGCTTTAATAAAAGATTTATTTAAGGCTGACTAAGGAGGCTAAATCAGATGAAGGCTACTATAAAAGTTTGCAATATGAATACAAATCAAGATGTAGATAAGGTGAAAAAAGCCATAGCTCAAAATGAAGGGGTTATAGCTTGCGAAATAACAAAGGATAAAGGTGAAATTCAAATAGTGTATGATAATTATTTTGTTACTGTGGAAGATATAATAGAGTCCATAGAAGACATGGGATACACTGTACTAGAATAAATCCTTAATAATTATTACAGGTTACATATTGTATCTTCAAGAATTATTAAATTTATATTAAACACTATGAAAAACTTCTTTTAAATTTAAATGAAACGTGTTAAAATATAAATGGACATTAGGCTTGTCTAAAATTCTTAGGAGGTGTTTTATATGGCATACAAAATTGTAGATTCATGTGTGAGCTGTGGAGCATGCGCTTCAGAGTGTCCAGTAAACGCTATAAGTCAAGGAGATACTATATACGTTATAGATGCTAATAGTTGCATCGATTGTGGAAACTGTGCTAATGTTTGCCCAGTTGGTGCTCCAGTTCAAGAATAATTTTGAACTGAAAAGAGATCGTCCTTAGGACGGTCTTTTTTTGTTAGAATTTTAACTTAAATTTATTGTAAAGAATTTAGTAAGACTACTTGATTTTGCATTCTGTTTATACTCTCATGCAATATAAGCTCATAACTATCATGTTTTATCACATTTTTTATATTAACTATAAATCTAGAGGCATCTTCAGTTAAAAATAAATAGTTTTTAGTTTTGTAATGCATAGGTATTATTATATTACTTTTAATAAGTTTTGTAGTAGAATAAGCTTTATTCCCATCCAAAGTGGTATTTCCTCCCACAGGTATAAAAAGCACAGTTAGATCTCCTATCTTTTCTATAAGTTCTTTAGAAGGTATATGACCTATATCTCCAAAATGACATAGATTAAAATTTTCTGTAGATATTGTATACACTATATTTTCTCCTCTTTTTAAACCACCATAATCATCGTGATAGGATGAATATCCTTGTATTTTAAGATCTTTAAAAACATATGGTTTAGCTTCATCAATTATTAATGAGCTACTTTTAAAGGGATCTATATATGAATGATCAAAATGCTTATGGCTCGTGGTTACTACATCTATGGTAGGATAAACCTCATATAAGGAGTCTAAATCCATTCCTTCAAAAGGATCTACTAATATGCTAGTGTTTTCAGAAGTTATTATTAAAAAACAAGAATGACCAATCCAATTTATTCGCATAATTTTCACCTCATAAGTAGTATAACCAATAGCTAAATTAGTTATAATATTAAATAGACTAAGGAAATTTAGATTTTAGAAAAGTATTAAAATTATTAATTACGATATATAGAAAATAAAAGAAAGAACTAAAAAATAAAAGCAAGGGCAAATTAAATAGATATAATTATAGAATTTAACGGTTTTTACAATAAAAGTTTTAAATTTGTCTATTGAATAAAATCTAAAAAAATAATATGATAAAAGTAAGGTCAAAGAAAGACAAAGTCAAAGAGGTGACAGAATGGCTAGATTATCGGATATAATAGAAGATTTTATCAAATCACTTTTAGAAGAAAGTGAAGAAAAGGAACTACAGATACAAAGAAATGAACTAGCAACTCATTTTAGTTGCGCTCCTTCTCAGATTAACTATGTTTTAACTACTAGGTTTACCACAGAAAAGGGATATATAATTGAGAGTAGACGCGGCGGTGGTGGCTATATAATAATAAAGCAAGTTAGATATAATGACTATAAAAAGATAAGAGACATAATAAACCAGCGAATTGGAGATAGCATAACCTATGACTACTCCTTGTCTCTAGTGGAGGGGCTTATAGAACTTGAGATAATAGGAGAAAGAGAGGGAGATATAATAAAAGCAGCTATGAATGACAGGGTTCTTTCTAGCGTAAGTAGTGAAATGAGAAATAAGATAAGATCTGACCTTTTAAAATCTATGATAATGGTAGTGTTATCTTAAGAACTTATATTTAAAAGAAATGGAGTGATGATGCAGTGTTATGTGAAAGATGTAATGAAAATCCAGCTACAGTTCATATAGTTAAAGTTGTAAATGGAGTAAAAGAAGAGACCAATATATGTGAACAATGTGCTAAAGAGCAAGAAAATTTCGGCATAGGATCAGATTTTAATATGGTTTCCCCTTTTTCATTTCAAAGTTTACTTAGTGGATTAGTAGACTATATAAATCAATCTTCACAAGGTGAACCTTTTAAAGAAATAAGTTGCAAAAATTGTGGTATTACCTATAGTGAATTTAAAAGAAAAGGTCTGTTAGGGTGTAGCAAGTGCTATGATACTTTTAATGAAACAATTATGCCTATTATAAAAAGGGTACAAGGTGATACAGAGCATATTGGTAAGTTACCATTAAAGTCTGGTAAAGAACTTATGGAAAAGAAGAAAGTGATAAATTTAAAGGAAGAATTGCAAAAGGCTATATTAAACGAAGAATATGAAAAAGCAGCTATGATAAGGGATGAATTAAAAGCCCTTCAAAAATCAGAGTAGGAGGGATAGTATGAAAAATTGGATAAGCAATTCTACAGATAATAATGATATGGTTCTAAGCAGTAGAGTAAGATTTGCAAGAAATATAAAAAACTTTCCTTTTCCTCATAAATTAGATGAAGATAGAGGTAAATCTTTAGCTAAAGATATTGAAAATACTTTTTATGAAATAGAAGAAATTAAAGATGAATTTAATAATGTTGATCTTTGGGAAATAGGTGAAAATCAAGGGAGAAACTATTTAGAAAAGCACCTTATTAGTACTAATCTTTTAAATTCAAGAAATAAATCTGCCTTTATATTAAGTAAAGATGAAACTATAAGTCTTATGATAAATGAAGAGGACCATATAAGACTTCAGTGTATAACGGCTGGATTTAATATAAAGGAAGCTTATGAAGTAGCTAATAAAATAGATGATGCTTTAGAAGCAAGGCTAGACTTTGCATTTGATGAAAAGTTAGGATATTTAACTGCCTGCCCGACTAATTTAGGAACGGGAATGAGAGTATCTGCTATGCTTCACCTTCCTGCACTTACTATGAAGGATGAAATTAATGATGCTTTAAAGGCTCTTACTCAGCTGGGTATGACATTAAGAGGTCTTTATGGGGAAGGATCCAAAGCGGAAGGAAATATATATCAGGTGTCAAATCAAATAACTCTTGGTATGAAAGAAGAAGATATATTAAGCAATTTAGAGGCTGTGGTGGCTCAATTAATATCACAGGAAAATAGAGCTAGGGATCAGCTTTTAGGAAGATATAAATATGAATTAGAGGATAAAATATATAGATCTTTAGGAGTGCTTAAAAATGCAAGAATTTTAACTTCAAAAGAGGCATTAGATTTGCTTTCTAATGTAAGAATGGGAGTTGAAATGTCAATACTAAAAGATATAGATAAAGTTAAGCTTAATAAGTTATTAGTAGAAACTCAACCAGCTACACTACAATTAGTTACTGGTAAAGAATTAAAAGCAAAAGATCGGGATATTGAAAGAGCAAACCTTATAAGAAGATATTTTGATGGAAAGTAATAGGAGGTGTAAAGACGCATATGATGTTTGAAAGATTTACAGAAAGAGCACAAAAGGTGGTTATATATGCTCAGGAAGCAGCCTTGGATTTTAAACATGGATTTATAGGTACAGAGCATATTTTGTTAGGAATATTGAAAGAGGAAGGCATAAGTAAAGATATACTAAATGGAATGGGAGTTTCTTTAGAAGCTGTTAAGACATTAGTAGATCAATTAGAAGGAAAAGGAGAGGTAACTTTATATAAAAATGAGATTCCACTTACGCCTAGGACCAAAAGATTGTTGGATCTAAGCTTATTGGAAGCTAGAAATTTAAATAATAATTATATAACTCCAGAACACATATTGCTGGCTCTCATAAGGGAACCAGAAGGAGTAGCCTTTACTATATTAAATAATCTTAATGTAAACTTTGATAAGTTAAGAAATCAACTTATAAATAGCTTAACAGGACAAAATATTACAAACACAACTAATAATAGTGAAAAGCAAAAGAAGAGTACAGCTACACCTACCCTTGATCAATATGGTAGGGATTTAACGGAAATGGCTAGAGAGGGAAAGTTAGATCCTGTAGTAGGAAGAGATTCAGAAACTCAAAGGGTATTAGAGATATTATCTAGAAGAACAAAGAATAATCCTTGTTTCATAGGTGATCCAGGAGTAGGAAAGACAGCTATAGTGGAAGGATTAGCACAGAAAGTTGTTCAGGGCAATATACCAGAGCTTTTAAGAGATAAAAGAGTGGTAACTTTAGATCTTTCAGCTATGATAGCAGGAGCGAAATATAGAGGAGAATTTGAAGAAAGACTTAAAAAGGTTATGGAGGAGATTAGAAAGGCTGGTAATATAATATTATTTATAGATGAAATTCATACAATGGTAGGTGCAGGAGGAGCTGAAGGAGCTATAGATGCTTCAAACATATTAAAGCCATCTTTAGCTAGAGGAGAAATTCAGTGTGTTGGTGCTACCACCATAGATGAATATAGAAAGTATATAGAAAAAGATGCTGCCTTAGAAAGAAGATTTCAACCAGTGATGGTAGGAGAACCTACTGTAGGGGAGGCTCTACAGATATTAAAAGGGTTAAGAGATAAATATGAAGCTCATCATAGAGTTAAGATAACTGACGAGGCTTTAGAGGCAGCAGTTAATTTATCAGATAGATATATAACAGATAGATATCTTCCAGACAAAGCTATTGACCTTATTGATGAAGCAGCAGCTAAGGTTAGAATACAAAACCTAACTGCTCCACCAGATTTAAAGAGGATGGAAGAAGAGATAGAAAGAGTAGCAAAAGAAAAAGAAGATGCTATTAGGTTACAGGATTTTGAAAAGGCAGCAGGGCTAAGAGATAAGGAAAAAGAGTATAAAGATAAGCTTGAAGCTTTTAAAAATCAATGGCATACTCAAAATAATATGCAAACTCAAATGGTAGATGAAGAGGATATTGCTACAGTGGTTTCCAGATGGACAAATGTACCAGTGGAAAGACTTACAGAGAAAGAGTCGGAAAAATTATTAAAGTTAGAAGAAATACTTCATAATAGAGTTATAGGTCAAGAAGAAGCAGTTAAGTCTGTAGCAAGAGCTGTAAGGCGTGCAAGAGTGGGATTAAAAGACCCTAATAGGCCTATAGGATCATTTATATTTCTTGGACCTACAGGGGTAGGTAAAACAGAACTTTCAAAGGCTTTGGCAGAGGCTATGTTTGGTGATGAAAACAATATGATAAGAATAGATATGTCTGAATATATGGAGAAACATACTGTGTCAAAACTTATAGGTTCACCTCCAGGGTATGTGGGTTATGATGAAGGGGGGCAGTTAACTGAAAAAGTTAGAAGACATCCTTACTCTGTAGTTTTATTTGATGAAATTGAGAAAGCTCATCCAGACGTATTTAATATATTGCTTCAAATATTAGAAGATGGAAGATTAACTGATGGAAAAGGAAAGACGGTTAATTTTAAAAATACTATAATCATAATGACATCAAACGCTGGTGCATCAACGATAAAAAGACAGAAAACTGTAGGATTTACATTAGATGATAGTAAGGATTCAGATTATGAAAAGATGAAAGATAACATAATGGAGGAATTAAAGAGAAGCTTTAGACCAGAGTTTTTAAATAGAATTGATGATATAATAGTATTTCATGCTCTAGAAGAAAAAGATTTAATTAAAATAGTAGATTTAATGTTAAGCTCTGTAAATAAAAGATTAAAAGAACAAGGTATAAATATGAATTTTGATGAGGAGAGTAAAAAACTCTTAGCAAAAGAAGGTGTAGATATGGTTTATGGTGCTAGGCCACTTAGAAGAGCTATAACTAAAACCGTTGAAGACAAACTAAGTGAAGAGATACTAAGAGGGAATATATCTCAAGGTAATGAAGTAGATGTATTAGTAGAAGAAGACAAATTAGTGTTTAAAAAAAGAGATCTTAATGTTAAATAATAGATGAAAATGAAGGAGCTTTTCATTGTATTTTGAAAAGCTCCTTTAATATTAGTTTTATGTATTTTATGCAGAGTTTTAAATAATAATATATTTTATAAGAACTATTATTTATTTCTTGGAATTAATAGGGTATATTATATACATACAGTAATAAAATTAGATGCAGATATTTACAAAAGATCGAAATACTGCATAAGTAGAAGGGAGCGAATTTACTTGAAGTTTAATATTAATGATATATACCACGGATTTAAACTTATTGAAGAAGTAGAATTAAAAGAAATAGATTCTATAGGTAGAATATTTCAGCATCAAAAAACAGGAGCTAAACTTATAAATATTCAAAATGATGATGATAATAAGGTTTTTACCATAGGGTTTAAAACCCCACCAGAAAATAGTACCGGAGTTCCTCATATAATAGAACACGCGGTTTTGGCAGGATCAAGAAAATTTAAAACAAAAGAGCCTTTTGTAGATTTATTGAAGAGTTCTCTTAATACATTCTTAAATGCCATGACATTTCCTGATAGAACCATATATCCTGTGGCAAGTAGAAATCACAAAGATTTCATTAATCTTATAGATGTATATCTAGATGGAGTTTTTTACCCATCTATATATGATAGTGAATACACCTTTATGCAAGAAGGATGGCACTATGTTATAGATGAGAAGACTGGGGAATTAAAATATAATGGGGTAGTTTATAATGAAATGAAGGGCGCCTACTCTTCACCTGATTCATTGGCTTTTGACGGAGTAGTTAGAAATCTTTATAAAGATACTCCTTATGGAAATGATTCAGGAGGAAACCCAGACAATATAACAGATTTAACCTATGAAGAATTTTTAGATTTTCATAGAAAGTATTATCATCCATCTAATAGCCATATGTTTTTATATGGAGATGGAGATGTTTTAAAGATACTAGAGTTTGTAAATGATAATTATATTTCTGATTTTGAAAGATTAGATATTAATGTAGAAATACCTATGCAAGAAAAGTTTGAATCTATGGTTGAAAAAGAAGGTATTTATGGTATATCTAATGATGAAAGTGAGAAAGACAAGACTTATCTTGCCATGGGTTATAGTGTTGGAAGTTTTAATAATCCGGAAGAGCTTTTTGCTTTAGGAATTTTGTATGACATGATTATAGATAACCCTGCTGCTCCAGTCAAAAAGGCATTGATGGATGCAGGAATAGGTAAGTCAGTAGATGGTGGTTTTGAAAGCAGTCTAAAGCAACCTTTATTTTTAATATTAATTAAAGGATCTAATCCAGATGAAAAAGAAAACTTTAAAATGGTTTTAAGAAAGAGTCTTCAAGATTTAGTAAATAATGGAATAGATAAAGATCTAGTTAAGGCATCAATTAATAAAAGAGAATTTGCATTAAGAGAAGCAGACTTTGGAGGGTATCCTAAGGGACTTATATATTATTATAAAGTAGTTCAAAGTTACATGTATGAAGGAAATCCATTCTCCCAACTTCAGTACGATAAAATCATGGAAAATATAAAAAATGGAGTGGATAATAGATATTTCGAAAACCTAATTCAAAAATACCTTCTAGATAATGATCACTGCATTATCTATACTTTAAAGCCTGAAAAGGGGTATACAGATAAGAAGGAAAAAGAAGTTAAGGAAAAGCTAAGTGAAATAAAGTCAAAGTTAACTGAAGAGGATAAAAATAATATAATTTCTAAGGTTAATAAGTTAAGAGAAATACAAGGAACTCCAGATAGTGAAGAGCAGCTTAATACTATACCAACAGTATCTATAAATGATGTTAGTAGCACTAGTGAAGTTCTTCCCTTAGAAGAAAGAAATGAAGAAGATATAAAGGTTTTATATCATGATGTCCACACTAGTAAAATTGGATACTTAAAATTTATATTTGATGCTAGGGTAATACCACAGGAGCTAATACAGTATGGTAAGCTTCTATCTGAAGTATTAGGAAAGATAAGCACTAAGAATTACGGCTACTCAAAACTTATAAATGAGATTTCTATCCACACTGGTGGGATTAGATTTATGTTAAATAATTATACTGAACATAGCAATAAGGATGAATACTATCCAAAGTTTATAGTTAGAGCTAAAGCTTTAGATAATGAGCTTAATAAAACCATGGAATTAATATTAGAGATATTAAATAATACTAAGTTTGAAGAAAAAAATCTTATAATACAAACTATAAGAGAAAATAAAGCAAATCAAGAGGCTATGATACAAAGCTCTGGAAATATTGTGGCAGCAAGAAGACTTTTATCTTATTTATCACAAAAGGCATCTTATGATGAACATATTTATGGAATAGGGTACTATAGATTTTTGTGTGATTTAGAACGTAACTTTAATAATAAGTGGGAGGAAATAACTTCAAATTTAGAAAAAGTATCGAAAATATTATTTAATAGAGATAATATGATAATGAGTTTTGCTGGAGATAAAGAGGATTATGAAATCTTTAAAAACAATTTAAAGCAGGTAAAAAATTCATTAAATAAAGAAGAAAATAAATACTATAACTATAAGTTTTCAAATGAAAATATTAATGAAGGATTAACTACCCAAGCCAATGTACAATATGTTGCTAAGGGAGGTAATTTTAAAGAAGCAGGATTCAAATATGGTGGAGCCCTTCTAGTACTTCAAACCATAGCGAAATATGACTATCTATGGAACAAGGTAAGAATAAAGGGTGGAGCTTACGGAGTATCTTTAGATTTTGGAATGTCAGGTAATTTATATATTTCATCTTATAGGGATCCAAATGTAGTAGACACATTAAAGGCTTATGATGATATGGGAGATTATTTGAGAAGTTTTAATGTTTCAAAGAAAGACATGGAGAAATATATAATAGGAGCTATAAGGGACCTAGACTCTCCTTTAACAAGTTCTATGAAAGCAGAAAGAGCTATGGAGTTTTATTTTAATCATATAACTCAAGAGATGATACAAAAGGAGAGAGAAGAGGTTTTAAATACAAGTATAGAAGATATTAAAGCTCTATCAGATTTGATGGATGCTGTTATGAAGCAAAACTATATTTGTGTACTAGGAAATGAAGGTAAAATAAGAGAAAATAAGGACATATTTAAAACTATAGTAAGTGCTATAGAATAATATAGAATACTTAGTATATAGATATAAAACATAATGTGGATAAAAGCTATTTTTTATCCACATTATTATTTAAAAGTTTATAAATATATGTGGACAATTTATTAATTAAGTAGACTAAATTATAATTAAATTTTTATTTTCAAAGTTAATTTAGCTCTAAACTGGTCTAGACATCTATAGGTATATAGTTTATAATAAATTTTAGGAGGGATATTATGATTGACAAGAATAGTCCTATCCCTGTGTATTATCAGCTTAAAGAAGATGTGAAAAGTAAAATATCTCAAGGTGTTTGGGCTGTAGGACAGTGTATTGACAGTGAGAGAGAATTAGTAGAAACCTATGGAGTTAGCAGAATGACCATAAGGCAAGCCTTGGGAGAGTTAGTTCAAGAAGGGCTGCTTGTAAGAGAAAAGGGAAAAGGAACTTTTGTATGCGAACCTAAGGTAAAGCAAAAGAATATGATGAGTTTTTCAGAAATAATAGCAAGGTCAGGTATGAAGCTGAAGACTAAGGTGCTTGAATTTGAAATTATGGAAGATATAGAAGAATTAAAGGATGTATTTAATTCTGAAAAAATATACAGAATAAATCGTATGAGAGTTGTAAATGGAGAAAATATAGCTAATGAGGTAGTATACATACCATGTGAGTATTTAGAGGTAAAGGATAAAAGTGTTCTAGAAGGTTCTCTTTATAAAATACTAGAAGGTAAAGGATATACTATAGTAAATTCTGAGACTTCAATACAATCAGTTATAATGAATGAGGAATATAGTAAATTGTTTGAAGTTGAAAAATCAGTGCCACTTCTTAAAACTTATAGTAAAAATATGACTGAGCAAGATAAGGTTATATTTATTGAAGAGGCTGTTTATAGATCGGATAAATATGTATTAGAAGTTAACATATCATCAAGAGGAGAGGGGAAATTAAAATGAGATTAATAATTGAAAAGGATTATGATGGAATAAGTAAAAGAGCTGCAGAGGAAATTAAAGACTTAATTAATAGTAAACCAGATTGTATATTAGGTCTAGCTACAGGAAGTTCTCCAATAGGCCTATATAAAGAACTAATAGAACTAAATAAAGAAGGAAAAGTAGATTTTTCTAAGGTTACTAGTATTAATCTAGATGAGTATATAGGGCTTTCAGGAGACCATCCACAAAGTTATAGATATTTTATGAATGATACCTTATTTAATCATATAAACATAGATAAAAATAAAACCTATGTACCTAATGGAAAAGCAGAAAATATGGAAGAAGAATGTAAAAATTATGATGAAAGAATTATAGAATTAGGGGGCATAGATCTTCAACTATTAGGAATAGGTAATAACGGACATATAGCCTTTAATGAGCCAAGTGAAGAATTAAGTGTAGGTACACATGTTACTGGATTAACTGAAAGTACTATTGAGGCAAATTCAAGGTTCTTTGATAGTATAGATGAGGTTCCAAAGACAGCTGTAACTATGGGACTTGGTGGAATAATGAAGGCTAAAAAAATACTTTTAGTTGCTAGTGGAAAAAGTAAGGCTGAAGTTATTGCAAAACTTGTAGAGGGAAAAATAACAACACAAGTTCCAGCCACTCTTCTTTTAGTTCATAGAGATGTTACTATAATTGTAGATGAGGATGCAGCGTCGCTATTACCTAAAAATAAATAGTATTAAAAGTTAAACTAGGGGAATTTTAATCTTAAAGATAGAGGTTTCCCTGGTTTTATTTTTTATCCTAGGGATGCCATTGATAACATCACTATGGAACTTTATGCAAGATAATATGAGTAAATATTTGACTTAAGGTATCTGTTAGTAGGTTATAAACACTGCTACGAGATCAAAAAAAATTCTTATAAGATTCATAGGGAGAGTATTTTTCTTAGGTAATCTTCATAGTAATATAAGAAAAACTTGATAATAAAGAATATTATTTAACAAAACACCTTGAAATTAATGTATAATTATATTCTGATATATAAAATTGGAGTTGATAAAAGTTGGCAAAGATTAAAACAAACTATGTGTGTCAACAATGTGGATATGAGACATTAAAGTGGTTAGGTAAATGCCCTTCTTGCAATGCATGGGGAAGTTTTGTAGAGGAGCAAAAGGTGGCTCCAACAACTACTCATGAAAGGCACAAGTTGCCGTTTAGCAAGGAGAGTCTACCGAAAAATATAAATAGTATAAAGTCTGGAGAACAGGAAAGATATAATACTGGCATTGTAGAACTTAATAGGGTTCTTGGAGGAGGATTGGTGAAGGGATCATTAACACTTATCTCGGGAGATCCTGGTATAGGTAAATCTACTCTCCTTCTTCAAACAGCTAACAATATAGCAGAAAGCTATGGAAAGGTATTATATGTATCAGGAGAAGAATCAGAAGAGCAGATAAAAATAAGAGGAGATAGGCTAGGACTTTCATCTAAAAACCTCTATATATTAGCAGAAACAAATTTAACTACCATTGAAGCTCATTTAGATGAGCTGGAACCATCTTTTGTAATAATAGATTCAATTCAAACTGTATTTAAAGATTCATTGTCTTCAGCACCTGGAAGTGTTTCACAAGTTAGGGAGTGCTCTAATGAGCTTATGCGTATAGGAAAGATAAAAAATATCCCTTTCTTTATAGTGGCTCATGTAACAAAGCAAGGAGAACTAGCAGGACCCAGGGTTTTAGAACATATGGTAGATACTGTTTTGTCTTTTGAAGGAGAAAGAACAGAAGAATTTAGGATATTAAGAACAATGAAAAATAGATTTGGAACTACTAGTGAAATTGGAGTTTTCGAGATGAAGCAAGAAGGGCTCATAGAGATATATGATCCATCTAAGATATTTTTGCAGGATACCTCATTTAATCAAGAAGGATCAATAGTTGTGGGGACCATGGAGGGAAGTAGGCCTATATTAGTAGAAGTTCAGGCTTTAGTGAGTGAAACTAATGCTAATTTTCCAAGAAGAACTTCTGTAGGATTAGATACTTCAAGATTAAATCTTATTTTAGCAGTACTAGAAAAGAAGTTTAAAATACCCTTTTACAAATGTGATGTTTATGTTAATGTAGTAGGTGGACTAAGTTTAGAAGGAACCTTTGCAGACTTAGGTATAGCTTTAGCACTGATTTCTAGTGCTAAAGGAAAGAGTCTAAATATAGAAAAAGCTTTATGTATTGGTGAATTAGGGCTTACAGGTGAGATAAGACCTGTTATGACCTGTGAAAGAATAATAAATGAAGCCTATAAAATGGGATTTAAAAATGTAGTAGCGCCTTCAAGAAATACAGAAAACTTAAAGGGTAAGGACGTAAATATTATAGGTGTAAATAATTTAAAAGAAGTTATAGGCAAGGTTTTTTAATTAAAACTATGTCGCTTAAAAAGTAAGTTTAAATTTATGCAATAGTATTAAGGTGGTTTTATATGAGAATAGAAAGGGATAAAGAATTAAAAAACATACTAAAGATAATGGGACCTGGAACTTTATTAAGAGAAGGAATGGAAAATATTTTAAGAGCAAAAACTGGAGGATTACTAGTATTAGGTGATAGTGAAGAGATCTTAAAAATAGTAGATGGAGGTTTTGCAATTAACTCCGAATATACCCCTTCTTATGTATATGAGTTAGCAAAAATGGATGGAGCTATTGTAATAAGTTCTGATATAAAAAAAATACTCTATGCCAATGCACAACTTATACCAGACCATTTAATAGCTACTTATGAAACGGGTACAAGACATAGGACTGCTAATAGAGTAGCTAAACAAACAGGATATATAGTTATAGCTATATCTCAAAGAAGAAACATAATAACAGTATATAAAGGCGATATTAAATATGTACTAAGAGATAGTAGCATAATACTAGGAAAAGCTAATCAAGCCATACAAACTTTAGAAAAGTATGTAGCTGTTTTAAATAGAGTGATAAGCAATCTAAATTTATTAGAGTTCCAAGACTTAGCAACCTTATTTGATGTGGTGACAGCTATTCAAAGAACAGAGATGGTAATGAGAATAGTGTCAGAAATTGAAAGGTACATATGTGAGCTAGGTAATGAGGGAAGACTTATATCTATGCAGCTAAATGAACTTATTAAATCTGTTGAAGAAGATGGAATATTGCTAATAAGAGACTACTGCAAAACTGGATTAGATGAGAATGACATATATAAATCTATACAACTCTTAAGCTCTGAAGAACTTTTGGATTTAGATTTGATTTCGAAAGTTTTAGGTTATGTTGCAGTTCCTTTAGTAGATACACTGATATCACCTAGAGGATACAGAATATTAAATAAAATACCTAGAATACCTTCTAGTGTTATAGAAAACCTTGTAAAGAACTTTAAAGAATTAAAGGCTGTAATTGAAGCTTCTTATGAACAATTAGATAAAGTTGAAGGAATAGGAGAAGCAAGAGCAAGGGCTATAAAAAATGGGTTAAGAAGAATAAAAGAACAAGTGGCTCTAGATAAACAGCTTTAGACTATGTTTCATAAACAATGTACCCCGTCCTACAAATGACGGGGTAATTAAAAATTATCTAAGATCATACTTTCCAAGGGTCTGCATTCTGTCATATTCTTTTAAAAATATATCATATAGATTTAAATCTAATAGATTACATAGAGAGCTAAGATAAAATATATTATTGCCTAATTCTCTTTCTATTACTTCTCTACAATTTTCGCAAAGTTTCCCATTCAAGTGATTTTTAAGGCAGTTATTTAAATCACTTATTGAGTCTTCATCGCAAGGCATACACTGTTTTTCAGCATTTACCTTTATACAGCCGCAGTTTGTTACTGACTTGGCTACAGCTCTATTAACCCTAGCTTCTGATTCTTGAAGTTTAGTAAGTATATCTAAAACGCTTTTATGCCTTATAAGATATTCATTGACGCAGTTTTGAAAATCATCAAAAATTATATCTTTCATATAAGTCTCAACTCCTTATTTTATTAGCTAGCTACTAAATTATATCTTTGATTTAATTATAGATTTTTTCAGACAATTTTGTCAATAAAGCTATGAACTGTATAAAGTATTAAATTTGTCTATGCGTATATATTAAC
Source organism: Clostridium simiarum (assembly GCF_018919175.1). Lineage (GTDB taxonomy): Bacteria > Bacillota > Clostridia > Clostridiales > Clostridiaceae > Clostridium_L > Clostridium_L simiarum. Next base: position 24,457 of record NZ_JAHLQL010000002.1, read on the forward strand.
TTATATACTAACTTTTTCATAGGGGGACATAAGTATTAAAAAATAGATTTGTTTACATAAAAAGGTATATGAAGTAAAATGTAAACAGTAGTGAATATTTTATTAAATAAACAAGGTGCTATTGCAATAGAAAATTTATTCATATATATTAAATATTAAGGATTTAAAATGCGATTTTTTGGCAACAATTAAAAAGGGAGGTGAGTGTCTTGTTAAAAAAGGTTTTAAGATCACTTTTTACCGTAATTGGTTTAGTGGTTGGATATTTTATTGGTGTTTTATTACTTAAAACCGAATATTTGCAGAAGACAGGATATTTCAATACAATTAATTTTAAAACAATTTTATTTTTGATTTTTACCACTTTATTATTTGGACTTATACTATTTTTAATTTCTCCTTGGATTAATAAGTTAGTTACTAAGGTTGTAGACTATATAGAAAAAAGTATGCAAAAGCTAACGGCCATTGAGATTTTATTTGGAGCTATGGGAGCTATAATTGCACTTATAATTTCATCACTTTTAGCAAGTGTTTTAAACACAAGCTTAATTGGTAAAATAATTTATGCAGCAATAAACATAGTTGCAGCAGTAATTGGAGCAGATATAGCTATTAAAAGAAGAGAAGATATGATGTCCTTTATAGGTAGTATCAAAAAAGTAGGGTCTTCAAAAGATAAGAAATCTAAATCTAGCAGTAGAGCTACTCCTAAGGTTTTAGACACTTCTGTAATAATAGATGGAAGAATATTTGATATTTGTCAAACTGGATTTATAGAGGGCGTTTTAATAATTCCTAATTTTGTTTTAGCAGAGCTACGCCATATTGCTGACTCTTCAGATAGTTTAAAGAGAACTCGAGGAAGAAGAGGTTTAGATATATTAAATAAAATTCAAAAAGAACTTAGTATTGAAGTACAGATATCAGAAAAAGATTTTCCGGATATAGCTGAAGTTGATAATAAATTATTAAAGCTTGCCCAAGTTTTAGATGGCAAAGTTATAACAAATGATTACAATTTAAATAAGGTTGCTGAATTTCAAGGAGTACCTGTATTAAATATTAACGAATTAGCCAATGCTATAAAACCAGTAGTTTTACCAGGGGAAGAAATGACTATACAAGTTATAAAGGATGGTAAAGAATCAGGACAGGGGGTAGCATACCTAGATGATGGCACTATGATAGTTGTAGAGGGTGGAAGAAAATATATAGGTGAAATTATAGATGTAATTGTTACGTCAGTACTTCAAACTGCTGCAGGAAGGATGATTTTTGCAAAGCAAAAGGACGCTTTTGAAAGGTAAAGTTGGTATATAACTTTATCAGAAGGAGGACGGATATGGGAAAGGTAAATGCGCTTATATTGGCAGGTGGAAAAGGCAAAAGGATGAATAAGAGCATCAGTAAACAGTTCTTAACCATTCAAGAAAAACCTGTGCTTTATTATACTTTAGATAAATTTGATAGTTGTTCTAGGGTAGATGAGATATATCTAGTATTACCTGAAGATGAGATTGAATATTTTAAAGAATATATTTTAGGAAAGTATAGATTTAATAAACCTATTCATATAGTTAAAGGCGGAAAAGAGAGACAACACTCAGTTTACAATGGATTAATTGCTATGGATAACTGTGATGTAGTACTTATTCATGATGGAGCAAGACCCTTCATTAATGAAGAGCTTATAAATGAAGGTATAGAAAGTACATTTTTATATGGGGCAGCAGCTCCAGGGGTTAAACTTAAAGATACTATAAAAATTGTAGATAATAATGGTTTCTCAAAGACCACTCTAAATAGAGATGAATTGGTAGCTATTCAGACTCCACAGTGTTTTAAGTATTCTATTATATTAGAAGGTCATAATTATATAAGGGAAAACAAAATAACAGTGACTGATGACACTATGGTAGTAGAATTGTTAGATTATAATGTTTATATATATGATGGAAGTTATAATAACATAAAAATTACTACTCCAGAGGATTTAAAAATAGCAGAAACTATAATATAACTTTCAAGTTTAGTTGTAAATAAAATTAAAAAAGAAAAAATTAAAGGTAACTTTTATATTGTATATATTAAAGTTACCTTTTTAACTATAAATAAGCAATAATAAAGGGGAGGTGGAAACTTGACTTCTTAAAGTCGAGTTTAGAGTTATGAAAACTACTATCATGCCAGTATTTACGCTAAGAGATTTATCAGCAGATGTTGAATCAATTAGTAATCAACTTATGACTAAATCAGGGATTATAAGGAAGTTTGCTCCGGGAGTACATAATCTATTACCCTTAGGAGTAAGGGTGTTAAGAAATATAGAGAACATAATAAGGGAAGAAATAGAAGATGTAGGAGTTCAAGAAGTATTGATGGCATCTTTATCTCCAGTGGATTTTCTAGAGACTTTCGGGTTTTTAAATAATGAAGAAAATTTTCAAATTAAAGATAAAAATAACAAGAATTTAGCTTTATTAAATTCCAATGAAGAACTCTATGCTTTCACAACATTCCATGAAATAAAATCGTATAAGCAATTACCTATGGGGTTATACCAATTTCAAAAGAAGTTTGTAAACTATCAAAAACCTAAAAATGGATTAATAAAAAGTAGAGAAATTTACAGCCATGATCTTTGTTACATGTATAAAGATAAAGCTGAAATGGAAAAAGGTTTTGATACTATGATACAAGTTTATGAAAAAATACTAGAGAGGATGAACTTAAGGTATCATAAGATAGAAAAATTATCACCTATGTCAGAAGATTTTATATCTATAAACTTTATATTAGAAAATGAATTTGGTACAGAAGAAATAGTAAGGTGCCATAAATGTGGATATATAGCTTCTAAAGATAGAGTTGAAATAAAGTTATTAGAAAATGAAAGTGTAGAGGAAAGGGCAAAAGAAAAGATTATAACACCAGATATCAAAACTATAGAGCAGCTAGCAAGTTTTTTAAATTGTGAACCCAGAAGGATAGTAAAAACTATAATATATCATATAGAAGATAAAAATCTTGCAGTCCTTGTAAGAGGAGACAGGGATGTGGATGAGAATAAGATTATAAAAACTATTGGTATAAAGGACAAGTTGGAACTAGCAGAAGAGCATAGGGTATTTAAGGTTACTAAAGCTGCTACAGGATTTGCAGGTCCTATAGGAATAGATGTGGATTCCTTGTATGTAGATGAAGAAATTACCCATATGAAAAATTTTGTAGTGGGAGCAAATGAAACGGATTATCATTATATAAACGTAAATTATGGTAGAGATTTTGAAGGGATTATTGGGGATTTTAAAACTCCTAAAGAAGGAGATCTTTGCAATTGTTGCGGAGATAAGTTAAGTTTTCAAAATACTATAAACTTAGGTTATGCAAATAAGCTAGGTACTTACTATTCAGATAAAATTAAAGCTACATTCAAAGGAGAAGATGGAAAGGGTCATGCTATAAACATGAGTTACTTTAACTTAAACTTAGAAAGGATTATGGCGGCCATGGTTGAAGAAAATAATGACGATAATGGCATTATATGGCCAGTAGATGTAGCACCCTTTAAAGTTGCAATACTACCTGTTTTTGTGAATAATGAAGATATAATGGAAGTAGCTAATAAGATTTATAAGGATTTAAAAAATATGAAAATAGATGTGTTACTAGATGATAGAGATGAAAGAGTGGGTGTAAAATTTAAGGATTCTGACCTTATGGGGATACCCTTAAGAGTAACTATAGGTAAAAGGATTCAAGAAGGAAATGTGGAGTTTAAAGTACGAAATGAAGAGGATATTAAAATTATACCTATAGAAAAAGTTTTGGAGAAAATTAAAACTTATATATAGTTTTTAATCATAGTATAATTATTTATGATATAATTTATTGTATCTTAAATAAAAAGGACTATATATGTTTATTAAGGCTTGAATGGAGGGAAATTATGAAATTATATAATACACTTAGTAGAAAAAGAGAAGAGTTCATCCCTTTGAAAGAGGGAGAGGTGAAGATGTATGTTTGTGGTCCTACAGTATATAATTTTTTTCATATAGGCAATGCAAGAACTTTTATTGTCTTTGATACAATAAGAAGATATTTTGAGTATAGAGGATATAAGGTTAAATATGTTCAAAATTTTACAGATATAGATGATAAGATGATAAAAAAAGCAAATGAAGAAGAAACTACAGTAAAGAATTTAGGGGATAAATATATAAATGAATACTTTAAAGATGCAGATGCTTTAAATATACAAAGGGCTACAGTGAATCCTAGGGCTACTGAGTACATTGGGCAGATAGTAGATTTTGTAGAGGCTCTTGTAGAAAAAGGATATGCTTATGCCGTAGATGGAGATGTTTATTTTAGCACAAAAAAATTCAATGAATATGGTAAGCTTTCAGGACAGAATATAGAGGACTTACAAGCGGGCGCTAGAATAGATGTAGATGATAAGAAAAAAGATCCTATGGATTTCGCTTTATGGAAAAATCAAAAGCCAGGAGAGCCAGCTTGGGAAAGTCCATGGGGAATGGGAAGGCCAGGATGGCATATTGAGTGCTCTTGCATGGCGTATAATATACTAGGTGAGACTATTGATATTCATGCGGGAGGGTCAGATCTTGTATTCCCTCATCATGAAAATGAAATAGCTCAAAGTGAAACGAAAAATGGAAAGCCTTTTGCAAATTACTGGATACATTCAGCTTTTGTAAATGTAGATAATCAAAAGATGTCAAAGTCTTTAAATAACTTTTTTACTACTAGAGAGATATTAGAAAATTATTCTTCTGATGTGGTAAGGTTTTTTATGTTATCGGGGCACTATAGAACACAATTAAACTTTAGCATAGAGGTTTTAGATGCTGCTAAGGCTTCTGTAGAGAGGTTATATAATGCAATAGCTAATCTTGAGAGTCTTTCACAGGAAGTAAAAGAAGAGACTATTAAAGAAGAAGAAAAGTCATATAAAGAACATATTGAAAGTTATAGAGAGAAGTACATTGATAAGATGGATGACGATTTTAATACAGCAGATGCTATATCTGTTATATTTGATTTAGTTAGAGATTTAAACACTAACTTAAATGTTAATTCATCTAAAGAAATAGTAAATTATGCATTAGAGTTTATAAGGGAACTTGGAAGTCCTCTAGGTATTCTTCAAAAATCTACCAAGGGAAATTTAGAAGAAGAAATTGAAGTGTTAATTGAAGAAAGACAAAAGGCAAGGAAAGAAAAAAATTGGGCTTTATCTGATAAAATAAGAGACGAACTTAAAGAAAGAGGAATAATACTTGAGGATACTCCACAGGGAGTAAGATGGAAGAAAATATAGTTAACATATATTACCTATATATTTAAGGCTTTCAAGCTTTGGCTTTGAAAGCCTTAAATATAATATAGTATCTATACAGAAGTTTTCCAAGGACTTCATAGGAGGAAAGGATTAATGAAAAGAAAAGAAAAAAAGAATAATACTAATCCTACAAGGATAAAAGCCACACTTATTATATTTTTACTAGTATTTTTTCTTCTTGGTGTACAACTTTTTAGAAGGATGGTAGTCCAAAGTGATTTTTTAAAGGTTAGGGCAGAAAGTCAATCTTTAAATCAAGTAAAAATAACTCCTAAACGAGGGAGTATACTAGATAGGAATGGGAGAGAACTTGCAGTAAGTGCCGATGTTTACAAAGTTAGCTTGGATTTAGTGGCTATGGAAGAATATTGCACACGATATAAAAAAACTAAGGAAGATATATCTAACAAGATTTCTGAATCATTGGGATTAGAAAATGATAAGGTCTTTGCTATGTTTGATAAAAGAGATGGTAATGGAAGACTTTTAAGAGGTATGCCTTTAGTTGGAAAAGTAGAAAAAAACAAGATAGACAAGCTTAAGGATATTAGAAAAAAAGAAAAATATAACTTTGTAATAATAGAGAACGATTCTTTAAGGGTTTATCCCAATAATAACTTTTTAGCTCATGCTTTAGGAATAGTGAACTTAGAAGATGAAGGGGTTTTTGGTTTAGAAAAATATTATGATAAAGAACTTACAGGTGTACCAGGAATAAGAATATCTGAAATGGATAAGAATTCTTATGAATTACCTTATGAGGATGCGATTTACACAGAACCTATAAATGGAAAAGACTTAGCTTTAACCGTAGATGAAAATATACAGTACGCCGCAGAAGCTATTGCTGATAAAGCTATGAAGGATAATAAGGCTAAAGGAGTGACTATTATTGTAAGTAACCCTAAAAATGGTGAAATATTAGCTATGGTTAACAAACCAGACTTTAATCCAAACGATCCAAGAAAGGGTATAACAAATAATGATGAACTTCAACATCTTTGGAGAAACAAGGCTGTTAATGATGTTTTTGAACCTGGATCAACTTTTAAAATAGTAACAACTTCCGCTGCCTTAGAGGAAAAGTTAACTTTTGTTGATGATAGTTTTTATTGTAAGGGGTTTAGTATAATTAATGGAGTTAGGCTAAATTGTTGGAAACCAGAAGGTCATGGAGCACAAAAATTAATAGATATCTTAGAAAATTCCTGTAATCCAGGTTTTGTTGAGTTAGGTAAAAGGTTAGGCCAAGAAAAACTGAATAAATACATATATGATTTTGGGTTTGGAAAGCCTTTAGGAATAGATTTAACAGGAGAGGCCGCTGGAATAATTAAACCAGCAGATAAAATGACAGATTTGGATCTTGCAACTATAGCCTTTGGTCAAACTGATGCAGTTTCAGCTATACAAGTACTTGCAGCACTGAATACCATAATGAATGATGGAATATATACTACTCCGCATTTTATGAAAGAAGTTTTTAGTGTGGATAAGCATGGTGAAAAAACAAAGGTGGGCGAATATGAAGAGAAAAATCAAAGGCAGGTAATAAGTAAATCTACAGCAAATGAAGTAGCACGAATGTTAGAAGAAACTGTATCTAAGGGATCAGGAAAACAAGCTTATATAGAAGGTTACGGTATAGCAGGAAAGACAGGAACAGCAGAAAAAGCTAATATAGGTGGAAAAGGTTATTCAGAAAAAAAATATGCTTCCTTTGTAGGGGCAGCTCCGTATAATGATCCTAAGGTGAGTGTGTTTATAGGAATTGATGAGCCTGAGAAAGAATATTTTGGAGGTATAATAGCTTCGCCTGTAGCTAAAGAATTATTTGAAGAGATATTTAACCAATTAGCTATAAAACCTGAGCAGTAATGTAATTGTATAGTTGATTTTAAAAGAGGAATTGTAATTAAACCAATTTAATAAGTATCTTTTAGTCTTTCATAAAGCTGAGAATACAATTAGATTCTCAGCTTGAAAATTATTTAAAGTAAAATAAGAAATAAGAGGATAAAGCAAGTACAGAGAGAATTATAAGATTAATTTAATATAACAAGGAAATAGAAGAAATGATAATCATTTTCAATTTATCATGGATATGATATATTATTTTAAGGCAATAATTTACCGCGGCAATTCATTTATATGGAGGTATATTATGGCGAAAATGATGGGACCACGTTTTAAACAATGCAGAAGGTTGGGTTTAAATGTAAGTGGGCATCCAAAGGCAATGAAAAGATCTGCAAAAGGAACTAGCAGAGCGGATAAAAAACTATCTGATTATGGAGTACAACTTTTAGAAAAACAAAGGCTAAGAGCTTATTACGGAGTTTTGGAGAAACAGTTTAAAAGATATGTAGATAAGGCGTTGAAAAGCAAAGAAATGCCTGGTGAAGTGTTACTTAGAAATTTAGAATGTAGATTAGATAACATGATATACAGAATGGGATTCGCTTCATCTATTAGACAAGCAAGACAAATGGTAAGTCACGGACATATAAGAGTTAATGGGAATAAGGTAGACATACCTTCTTATGAAGTTAAGGTAGGAGATAAAATAGCACTTAGGGAATCTTCTAGAAATGTGGACTTATTCAAGGATAATTTTCAAAACACATATGTACTCAGCTTGCCTTATATAGATAGAGATGAGGAAAACTTTGAGGGAACTCTCAAAAGATTACCTGAAAGAAATGAGTTGCCAATAGAGATTAATGAACAATTAATAGTTGAATATTATTCTAAATAAAGATTAAAAAGGTGACTTTAGGTACAATATTATATATGTAAATAAACTTACATATATATAGTTAAAAAGAATTATAAAGAACTCTAAATTTATTTATGTATAATCATAATGAATTTAGAGTTTTATTTTTATAGTGTGATTTTGCTATTTTAAGTTGTATAATATATTTCTATATAAAATATCTTTCTGTTATTTATATTAAGATAGCATATTTTATATAGGAATATTTATATTTTGGTTGAGATTATTTTAAATATGAGTAATAATTAATCTATACTAAAATAGTGTCAAGGAGAATTAAGATGGATTATTTAAAAAGCAGAAAATATGATATACAAGAGGCAAAGACACTAAACCCATTAACATTGGCTCTAATTGGTGATGCTGTATTTGAGCTATTTATAAGAAATTATATTTTAGATCAGAATGGAGAGCTTTCAGCTCATAAAATACATATTAGAGCTATAGCTTATGTTAAAGCTTCTGCTCAAAGTAAAATAGTGAATGCACTTAAGGAAGAGCTTAATGAAGAGGAAATTTATATATATAAAAGAGGGAGAAATACGAAGTCTCATACAGTACCTAAAAATGCTGATGTTAAGGATTATAGAAATGCTAGTGGATTTGAAGCACTTTTAGGATATCTGTACCTAACAGGTCAAGAAGACAGGTTGAAATTTATTCTTGAAGAAACCATAAAATTGGATTTGAAATCATTAAATAGTTAAGGAGAATAATATTATGAAAGAAAAAAAATCATATATAAAAGAAAAGAAAGCTCCAAGAAAAGAAAGTAAAGTATATTCAGATAATAAAAATAAAGATTCCAAAGAAAGAGAAGACTTAATCGAAGGAAGAAATGCTGTTATAGAGGTTTTGAAATCTGAAAGAACCATTGAGCAATTATGGGTTGCAAAAGGAGAAAGAGAAGGATCTATAAATTCTATACTATCATTAGCCAAAGAAAAGTCTATAGTAATTAAAGAGGTAGATAGACAAAAGCTAAATTCCATTTCTCAAACGGGAAATCATCAAGGTGTTATAGCTCTTATAACTCCATATAATTATTATAGTGTAGAAGATATATTGAAAAATGCAGAGGAAAAGGGTGAGGATCCATTTATAGTTATATTAGATGAAATTGAAGATCCGCATAATTTAGGATCTATAATAAGAACTGCAGAATTATGTGGTGCACACGGTATAATAATACCAAAAAGAAGAAACGTAGGGGTTACTGCTACTGTATATAAAACTTCTGCTGGTGCTGCAGAACATATGAAAGTGGCTAAGGTTACTAATATTAATTCCACCATACAGAAATTAAAAGAAAAAGGAATATGGATATATGGAGCTGATATGGAAGGAGACCAATATAGTCATAATGTGGATTTTAAGGGTGCTGTAGCATTAGTTATAGGTAGCGAAGGGAAAGGTATTTCTAAATTAACCAGAGAAAAATGTGATGTAATTGTAAGTATACCTATGGCTGGAAAGTTAAATTCTCTTAATGCCTCAGTAGCGGCTGGAATATTAATGTATGAAGTTCTAAAGAGTAGATTTGAGGAATAATTGTGCGAATTGTTTTTGTAGATGGCTATAATGTTATAAATAGCTGGTCAGAATTAAGAGCGATGAAAGAATATAGCTATGAAGCCGCAAGACAAAAGCTTACAGATTATATGCAAAATTATTCTAGTTTTAAAGGACATAAAATCTTTTTGGTATTTGATGCTCACAAGGTTTCAGGTGCTTTAGAGAAAAAAGAGAAAATAGGAAATGTAATAGTGGTATTTACTAAAGATGGTGAAACAGCAGATAGTTACATAGAAAAATCCGTAAACAATATAGGAAGAAAAACAGAAGTTGCTGTAGTAACTTCTGACTCCTTAGAACAGCAAGTTGCTTTCCAAAGGGGAGCTATAAGAGTTTCCTCTTTGGAATTTTATTATGAGGTAAAAGAAATAGAAAGTAAAATAATGGTTAATGCGGAAAAAGTCACATCTTCACAGAGGAATTTGTTGGAAGATAGGATAGATAAGAATATATTGGAAAAACTTGAGAAAATTCGTAGAAGCCGTTGAAATACCTTGACTTAAAGCTTTACGCTAGCTTATAATTAAATACATGATGTACATGATTTGGAGGGAGAGCGATGGAGAAGAGGGGTAGTGCTGCTAAAAATTTTTCTCCTTATCAAGATATGCTTGATGAAGAGATTGTTGTAGAGGCCAAAAAAGGAAATGTAAGAGCCCAAGAATATCTTATAAATAAATATGAAAATTTTGTAAAAGCAAAGGCTAAATCCTATTTTTTGATAGGGGCAGACAGAGAGGATATATATCAAGAGGGAATGATAGGATTATATAAAGCTATAAGAGATTTCAGACCAGATAAATTAGCTTCCTTTAAAGCTTTTGCAGAACTTTGTGTAACAAGGCAAATAATAACCGCAATTAAAACAGCTACCCGACAAAAACATATTCCTTTAAATACTTATGTATCTCTTAATAAACCTATATATGAAGAAGAGTCAGACAGAACCCTTTTAGACGTACTGTCAAGTATAAAGGTTAGTGACCCGGAAGAGTTAGTTATAAGTAAGGAAGAAATGAGTCATATAGAAAAAGAGATAGGAAAGGTACTTTCAGACTTAGAAATGGAAGTTTTAATGTCATATTTAGATGGAAAATCCTATCAAGAAATAGCTTGTGATTTAGATAGACATGCTAAGTCTATAGACAACGCTCTTCAAAGGGTTAAGAGGAAACTTGAAAAATGTTTAAATAACAGATAATTTGCACAAAAATTATTGACATGGAATAAAATTAGTAGTAAAATCTAAAAGTGGTTAATCGGATATAAATATCTGAACAGAGGCAGTTTAAACTTAATAATTTTAATTCATAATAAATAAAGATTAACCAATCTGTTTCTCAGTTCAGCAGATGTTGCCCATGTAGCTCAGTAGGCAGAGCGTCACCTTGGTAAGGTGGAGGTCGTCGGTTCGAGCCCGATCGTGGGCTCCAAATATATGGAAAACACAAAACACTAGGCAAAGTTTATTGCAAATGAAATAAAGGATAAGGAGGAAATTATAAATGTCAAAAGCAAAATTTGAAAGAAGTAAACCTCACGTTAATATTGGAACAATAGGACACGTAGACCACGGTAAGACAACATTAACAGCAGCAATAACATCAGTATTAGCAAACAAGGGATTTGCAGACGCATTTAAGTATGACGAAATAGATAAGGCACCAGAAGAGAAGGAAAGAGGAATCACAATCAATACTTCTCACGTTGAGTACCAAACAGAAAACAGACACTATGCACACGTTGACTGCCCAGGACACGCTGACTATGTAAAGAACATGATAACAGGAGCAGCACAAATGGATGGAGCGATCTTAGTTGTATCAGCAGCAGACGGTCCAATGCCACAAACAAGAGAACATATACTACTAGCATCAAGAGTTGGTGTTGACTATATAGTAGTATTCTTAAATAAAGCAGATATGGTAGACGATGCAGAATTATTAGAGTTAGTTGAAATGGAAGTAAGAGAGCTATTAAGCGAATACAACTTCCCAGGAGACGATACACCAATAATCGCAGGATCAGCATTAAAAGCATTAGAAAATCCAACAGATGAAGCAGTAATTAAGCCGATATTAGACTTAATGGATGCAGTAGATAGCTACATTCCAACACCAGAAAGAGCAACTGACAAACCATTCTTAATGCCAGTAGAAGATGTATTTACAATAACAGGAAGAGGAACAGTTGCAACAGGAAGAGTAGAAAGAGGAATTTTACATGTAGGAGACGAAGTAGAATTAATCGGACTATCAGAAGATAAGAGAAAAGTAGTAGTAACTGGAGTAGAAATGTTCAGAAAGTTACTAGATGAAGCACAAGCAGGAGACAATATAGGAGCATTATTAAGAGGAATACAAAGAACAGAAATCGAAAGAGGTCAAGTATTAGCAAAACCAGGAAGCGTAAACCCACACAAGAAATTTGTAGGTCAAGTTTACGTATTAAAGAAAGAAGAAGGTGGAAGACATACACCATTCTTTGATGGATACAGACCACAATTCTATTTCAGAACAACAGACGTAACAGGATCAATCAAATTACCAGACGGAATGGAAATGGTAATGCCAGGGGATCACATAGATATGAATGTTGAATTAATAAACCCAGTAGCAATGGACGAAGGACTAAGATTCGCTATAAGAGAAGGCGGAAGAACAGTTGGTTCAGGCGTTGTTACTAAAATAGTTGAATAATCGTCTTAGAACATAACGGGGCTGGGTTTAAAAACCTAGTCCTTTACATAAGTTTAAAGTTGACATAGAGCTTTAATTATGATAAATTATTAAGGTAATGCGTAAAAACGAGTATAAGAGCAGTAGAGTTCTTATGGTTATATACGAAAATACTGGAGGTGCACAAGGTGAGAGTGAAGATAACTTTAGCATGCACAGAGTGCAAGCAGAGAAACTACAACTCAATGAAAAACAAAAAGAACGACCCAGACAGATTAGAAATGAAGAAATACTGCAAATTCTGTAAAAAGCACACACTTCATAAAGAGACAAAATAGCGCGCTTAGAAACCTTAAGGATGTGAATTTATGGCTGTGGATGAAAAAAACAAAGTGGTTAAGAGTACAGGCAATAAATCAAATCAAAAGACTAATTTTCTTAGAGAAGTTAAGTCAGAATTTAAGAGGATAAGCTGGCCAGTTAAAAAAGACATTAAAAAGGCCTTTTTAGCTGTCATTAGCTTTTGTTTGTTATACATTGTCTTTATAGGCGCAGTAGATCTTTTATTTAAAAACCTCTTTAAGTTAATTTTCAAATTAAAGTAAAAAAGGAGGTTGGGATGAGAATTCGTCCCGAATATTATGAGTGAAAAAGCTAGATGGTATGTAGTACATACGTATTCAGGATATGAAAATAAAGTAAAAGCTAACCTTGAGAAAACCATTGAAAATAGAAACTTGCATGAGTTAATACATGACGTACAAGTTCCTATGGAAGAGTCCGTAGAAGAAAAAGATGGAAAGAAAAAGGTTACTATGAAAAAAGTATTTCCAGGATATGTATTGGTAAAAATGATAATGACAGACGACTCTTGGTATGTTGTAAGAAACACAAGAGGAGTTACTGGGTTTGTAGGTCCAGGGTCTAAACCTGTACCGCTTACTGATGAAGAAGTGGGTTCTATGGGGATATATGAAACTCCTGTATCCATCGATTTAGAGGTAGGAGAAAGTGTCAAGGTTATTTCAGGTCCTTTAAAAGAATTTATGGCAACTATAGAAGAAATAAACCTTGAGAAAAGAAAAGTTAAAGCCTTGGTTAGTATGTTCGGAAGAGAAACTCTTGCAGAACTTGATTTTAACCAAGTAGAAAAATTAGATTAAATTCTAGACTAAAGGTCTTAATTAAGTGGGAGGGCTTTTTAAAGTCCCGTATAACCACAGTATAGGAGGAATAACTCATGGCTAAGAAAGTAACAGGAATGATAAAACTTCAACTTCCTGCAGGGAAGGCAACACCAGCACCACCTGTTGGACCAGCGCTAGGACAACATGGAGTAAATATTATGGGATTCTGTAAAGAATTCAACGCTAAAACAGCAAATCAAGCTGGATTAATAATCCCGGTTGTAATAACTGTTTATCAAGATAGATCTTTCAGTTTTATACTTAAGACACCACCAGCAGCGGTATTATTAAAGAAAGCAGCTGGACTTGAAAGTGGATCTGGAGTACCAAACAGAACTAAAGTTGGTAAAGTTACAAGAGAACAAGTTAAGCAAATAGCAGAAACTAAAATGCCTGATTTAAATGCAGCATCTTTAGAAACAGCTATTAGCATGATTGAAGGAACAGCAAAAAGTATGGGAATAGTTGTAGAAGACTAATTATTGTAAATTGGTGGGAGGCTAGGACCGTTAATACCACAAAGGAGGCTTAACAATGGGAAAAATGGGTAAAAATTATCTAGAAAGCATAAAGCTAATAGACAGAAATGTTTTATATACACCAGCAGAAGCGGTAGATTTAACTTTAAAAACAGCTAAAGCAAAATTCGATGAAACAATAGAATTACACGTAAGACTTGGAGTTGATCCTAGACACGCTGATCAACAAGTAAGAGGAGCAGTTGTGCTTCCACACGGAACTGGTAAGAAAGTTAGAGTTTTAGTTTTTGCTAAGGGTGATAAAGCTAAAGAAGCTGAAGCGGCTGGTGCAGAATTTGTAGGAGCAGAAGATCTAGTTGATAAAATTCAAAAAGAAAACTGGTTCGATTATGATGTAGTTGTTGCAACTCCAGATATGATGGGTGTAGTTGGTAGATTAGGTAGAGTACTTGGACCTAAGGGATTAATGCCAAACCCAAAATCAGGAACAGTTACATTTGATGTAGCAAAGGCTGTTCAAGAAATAAAAGCAGGTAAAGTTGAATATAGAGTAGATAAAACTGCTATAGTTCACGTTCCAGTAGGAAAAAAATCCTTTGGAAATGATAAGCTAATGGATAACTTCCGTGTATTAATGGAAGCATTGGTGAAGGCTAAACCAGCAGCTGCTAAGGGACAATACATTAAGTCAGTATCTGTTTCTAGCACTATGGGACCTGGAGTGAAAATAAATCCAACAAAAGTTTTAGAGTAGTATTGACAAAGGTTAATACATATAGTATAATTTCTTTTGTTGAAAATTAAATAAAGATATTCCGTAGACAGTAGGTGCGAAAGCATAATAGTTTAACTACCTACCGAGGACCCAATAATAGAGATAATTATAGGTCTTCTCACGTCTGCGAGAAGGCCTTTGTTATTATAAAAAGCAGTGGAAACTGTGAGGAGGTGGACACACAGTGAATAAGAATAGACAATTAAAAGAAGCTAAAGTTGCTGAAATAAGAGAAAAATTAGAAAAAGCTCAAGCTGTTGTACTTACTGATTATCAAGGATTAACAGTTGAAGAAGATACAGAGCTTAGAAAGAAATTAAGAGAAGCTGGTGTAGAATATAAAGTTTATAAAAATTCATTAGTTGCTCTTGCTGCAAAAGACTTAGGCTTAGATGGAATGGTTGAATTTTTAGAAGGACCAGTTTCTATAGCATTAGGCTATGAAGATGTTACTGTTCCAGCTAGAATACTTAGCGATTTTGCTAAAGATCATAAGAAGCTTGAGTTGAAAGCTGGTGTTGTTCAAGGTGAAGTATACGATGCTAATAAAGTTAAACAACTTGCATCAATACCACCAAAAGAAGTTCTTATTGCAAAACTTCTTGGAAGCTTCAAAGCTCCATTATCAAATTTAGCTTACTTGTTAAATGCGATTAAAGAAAAGAAAGAAAGCGAATCAGCTGAGTAATTCAATTATCAAAACATTAATTATTATTAGATAGAAAATTCGGAGGTGTATTTAAATGACAAGAGAAGAAATAATTCAAGCTATAAAAGAAATGAGTGTATTAGAATTAAACGAATTAGTTACTGCTTGTGAAGAAGAATTTGGAGTAAGTGCTGCAGCACCAGTTGCGGTAGCAGGTGGAGCTCCAGCAGCAGCTGCTGAAGAAAAGACTGAATTTGATGTAGTATTAGCAAGTGCTGGATCAGAAAAGATAAAAGTTATAAAGGCTGTTAGAGAAATAACTGGATTAGGATTAAAAGAAGCTAAAGAAGTTGTAGACGGAGCTCCTAAGACATTAAAAGAAGGAGTTTCTAAAGAAGAAGCTGAAGAAATCAAAACTAAACTTTCAGAAGTTGGTGCTACAGTAGAAGTTAAGTAGTAGTATATACATAAGAGGCGCTTTATAGTTAAAGTGCCTCTTTTTTAAAGTATTTCCTATTGACGGCTAATATTTATTATGATACTATTATTTAATGTACCGTTGAATATGGGGAAGTATATTCAAAGTAATAATATATTTCAATATTTCAGCGATATGATGATTTTTTTTGACACAATTGGTTATACTAATATGATGATGTGTATGCAATCCAGAAGCAAAAATTCTTAAAGAAAGTTTGTTTTTGGTTATTTTAGTTTATACAAGGGGTGAAAAGCTAATGGTACATCCTGTCCAAGTCGGGAAAAGAACAAGAATGAGCTTTGCAAGAGTCAAAGATGTGGCAGAGATGCCTAACTTAATCGAGGTACAGTTAGATTCCTACCAATGGTTTTTGGATGAAGGACTTCAAGAAGTATTTGATGACATAAATCCAATAGCAAACTATACAGGAAATCTTGTACTTGAATTTGTTGGGTATAAACTTGATATGGATAATATCAAGTATTCTGTAGAAGAATGTAAAGAAAGAGATGCAACTTATGCAGCACCACTAAAAGTTAAGGTTAGACTTCAAAATAAGGAAACTGGTGAACTTAAAGAACAAGAAGTATTTATGGGAGATTTCCCATTAATGACTGAACAGGGAACTTTTATTATAAACGGTGCTGAAAGAGTAATTGTAAGCCAATTAGTAAGATCACCGGGTGTGTATTATAGTCAGTCACTGGATAAAAATGGAAAGAAATTATTTTCTTCCACAGTAATACCTAACAGAGGGGCATGGCTAGAATATGAAACAGACTCAAATGATGTAATATATGTAAGAATAGACAAGACAAGAAAGCTACCAATTACTATTCTTGCTAGGGCTATGGGCTTTGCAAGTGACCAAGAGATAATGGATTATTTCGGTGAAGATGAAAGATTAAAAGCTACTATAGAAAAAGATAATACTAAAACAAGGGAAGAAGCCCTATTAGAGATATATAAAAGATTAAGACCAGGAGAACCTCCTACAGTAGATAGTGCAATGAGTTTAATAGATTCATTGTTTTTTGACGCTAAGCGTTATGATTTATCAAAGGTTGGTAGGTATAAATTTAATAAGAAATTGGCTTTAAATTTAAGGATTACTAACCAAATAGCAGGAGCTGATATAATTCACCCTGAAACTGGTGAAATATTTGTTCAAAAGGGAGAGAAAATAGATAGAGAGAAAGCTATTGATATACAAGATAGCGGAATAAATTCAGTAGACATAGTTATTGATGATAGAATAGTAAGGATTGTAGGAAATAACTTTGTCAATATACGCAAACATCTACCTTTCGATATAGATGATTTAAACATAAGGGAATTTGTGCATTATCCAACTTTAAGAGAAATACTTAGCAATTATACAGAAGAGTCCGCTATAAAAGAAGAAATCAAAAAAAATATACATAGGCTTATACCAAAACATATAATCAAGGATGATATATATGCAACTATAAACTATGAAATAGGTCTTTTGTATGTTGTGGGTTATGTGGATGATATAGATCACTTAGGAAACAGAAGATTAAGATCAGTTGGAGAATTGCTACAAAACCAATTCAGAATAGGTCTTTCTAGAATGGAAAGAGTAGTAAAAGAAAGAATGACAATACAGGACCAAGAAGGGATAACTCCTCAGGTTCTTATAAATATAAGACCAGTAGCTGCAGCTATAAAAGAATTCTTTGGTAGTTCACAGCTTTCACAGTTCATGGATCAAACCAATCCACTTTCTGAACTTACTCATAAGAGAAGACTTTCAGCACTTGGACCAGGTGGTTTATCTAGAGAAAGAGCTGGATTTGAAGTAAGAGACGTTCACCATTCCCATTATGGAAGAATGTGTCCTATAGAAACGCCAGAAGGACCGAATATAGGACTTATAAACTCTTTAGCTACTTATGCTAGAGTTAATGAATACGGGTTTATAGAAACGCCATATAGGGTGGTAGATAAAAAGACTGGTATAGTAACAGGTGAAATCAGATACTATACAGCAGACGAAGAAGATCATTATCTAGTAGCTCAAGCCAATGAGCCTTTAGATGAAAATAATAAGTTCTTAGATGATAGGGTAACAGTAAGAACAAAAGAAGATATTTTAGTTGTACCTTATGAAGATGTTGATTTAATGGACGTATCCCCAAGGCAGATAGTATCTGTTGCTACAGCTATGATACCTTTCCTTGAAAATGATGATGCCAGCCGTGCGCTTATGGGATCTAACATGCAACGTCAGGCTGTACCTTTATTGAAACCTCAAGCTCCGATAGTTGGAACAGGTATCGAATATAAAGCAGCAGTAGACTCAGGGGTTCTTCCTAAGGCTAAGAATGCAGGAACTGTAGCTTATGTAGGGGCAAGTGAAGTTAGGGTTAAACGAGACTCTGATGGTGGTATGGATGTATATAGATTGCTTAAATTTAAAAGATCCAACCAAGGTACTTGCATAAATCAAAGACCTATTGTAAGTAAAGGTGATTATGTAGCAAAGGGAGCAGTATTAGCTGATGGACCTTCTACAGATTTAGGGGAAATTGCATTAGGTAAAAATATAAGAATGGGCTTCATCACATGGGAAGGGTATAACTATGAGGATGCTATGCTTATTTCTGAACAGTTGGTAAGAGACGATGTGTTTACTTCTATTCATATAGAAGAATATGAATGTGAAGCTAGAGATACTAAGCTAGGGCCAGAAGAAATAACAAGAGACATACCAAACGTAGGTGAAGATGCATTAAAAGACATAGATGAACGTGGAATTATAAGAATAGGTGCAGAGGTAAGATCTGGAGATATACTTGTAGGAAAAGTTACACCAAAAGGTGAAACTGAGTTGACTGCAGAAGAGAGATTGCTTAGAGCTATATTTGGAGAGAAAGCAAGAGAAGTAAGAGATACTTCATTAAGAGTTCCTCATGGGGAGGCAGGAATCATAGTAGATGTTAAAGTGTTTACTAGAGAAAACGGAGATGAATTGCCACCAGGGGTAAATCAACTTGTAAGATGCTATATAGCTCAAAAGAGAAAGATATCTGTAGGAGATAAAATGGCGGGTCGTCATGGAAATAAAGGGGTTATATCAAGAGTTTTACCAGAAGAAGATATGCCTTTCTTACCAGATGGAAGACCGTTACAAATATGCTTAAACCCATTAGGGGTTCCTTCACGTATGAATATAGGTCAGGTATTAGAAGTTCACTTAGGTCTTGCAGCAAGTAAGCTAGGATGGCATATAGCTACTCCAGTATTTGATGGAGCAAATGAATATGACATAGAAGAACATCTTATAAAAGCAGGATATAATGGAGATGGAAAAACTGTATTATATGATGGAAGAACAGGAGAACCTTTCGATAATAGGGTAACTGTTGGATATATGTATATATTAAAACTTGCCCACTTAGTTGACGATAAGATCCACGCAAGATCAACAGGACCTTACTCATTGGTTACACAACAACCTTTAGGAGGAAAGGCTCAGTTTGGCGGACAAAGATTTGGAGAGATGGAAGTTTGGGCTCTTGAAGCATATGGAGCAGCGCACACTCTTCAAGAAATATTGACAGTTAAGTCTGATGACGTTGTAGGTAGAGTTAAAACTTATGAGTCAATAGTTAAAGGTGAAAACATACCAGAACCTGGTGTGCCAGAATCCTTTAAGGTTCTTATAAAGGAACTTCAAGCGTTATGCTTAAACGTAAAAGTTCTTAATGATGAAAATGAAGAAATTAAATTAAAAGAGTCCGTAGAAGAAGAACAAGAAGATTTAGATGTAAATATTGAAGGTGCAGAACAAGTTGTGCAACCTGCAGAACCAGAAGATGACTATGTTGAAAATAATGAAGAAGAACAAGAAGAAATAGATATAGATTATGATGAGTTGCCGTTAGATGATTTTGAAAAAGAATTGGAATTAGATGACTTTGGCGATGAACACTAATTTTGAAGGGAGGATTACCCTTGGTTGAATTAAACAATTTTGATGCTTTGCAAATAGGTCTAGCTTCTCCAGAACAGATAAGGGAATGGTCTAGAGGCGAAGTTAAAAAACCAGAAACAATCAATTATAGAACATTAAAACCTGAAAGAGATGGTTTGTTCTGTGAAAGAATATTTGGACCTATGAAAGACTGGGAATGCCATTGTGGTAAATATAAAAGAGTAAGATATAAGGGTATAGTTTGTGACAGATGTGGAGTTGAGGTTACAAAATCTAAAGTAAGACGTGAAAGGATGGGGCATATAGAATTAGCTGCCCCAGTATCTCACATTTGGTACTTTAAAGGAATACCTTCACGTATGGGATTAATGCTGGATATGTCTCCAAGATCCCTTGAAAAAATACTATATTTTGCTTCTTATGTGGTTTTAGATCCTCAAGATACTCCACTTTTGAAGAAACAACTTCTTAATGAAAAAGAGTATAGAGAAGCTGTAGACAAATATGGTGAAGAGAGTTTTACTGCTGGTATGGGAGCAGAAGCCGTAAAAAATTTACTAGAAGAGATTGACTTAGAAAGATCAGCAGTAGATTTAAAAGAAGAATTAAAAAACAGCACAGGTCAAAAGAAAGTTAGAATCATAAGAAGACTTGAAGTTATTGAGTCTTTCAGAAAATCAGGAAATAAACCTGAGTGGATGATAATAGGTGTAATTCCTGTTATACCGCCAGATTTAAGGCCTATGGTTCAATTAGATGGAGGAAGGTTTGCAACTTCTGATTTAAATGATTTATATAGAAGAGTTATAAATAGAAACAATAGACTTAAAAAGCTATTGGATTTAGGGGCTCCGGATATAATAGTAAGAAATGAAAAAAGAATGCTTCAAGAAGCGGTAGATGCTTTGATAGACAATGGTAGAAGAGGTAGACCTGTAACAGGTCCTGGAAACAGACCTTTAAAATCATTGTCAGATATGCTAAAGGGAAAGCAAGGTAGATTTAGACAAAACTTATTAGGAAAACGTGTTGATTACTCTGGAAGATCTGTTATAGTTGTAGGACCAGAACTTAAAATGTATCAATGTGGTTTACCAAAGGAAATGGCTCTTGAGCTTTTCAAACCTTTTGTTATGAAAAAATTGGTTGAAAATGGTATAGCTCATAACATAAAGAGTGCAAAGAGAATGGTGGAAAGAGTAATGCCTCAAGTATGGGATGTGTTAGAGGAAGTTATTTCAGACCATCCAGTATTATTGAATCGTGCTCCTACACTACATAGATTAGGGATTCAAGCATTCCAACCTGTATTGGTAGAGGGAAGAGCTATAAAGCTTCATCCACTAGTATGTACTGCTTATAACGCTGACTTTGACGGAGATCAGATGGCGGTTCACGTACCACTTTCAGTGGAAGCTCAAGCAGAGGCAAGATTTTTAATGCTTGCAGCGGGTAATATATTGAAACCTTCAGATGGAAAGCCAGTTTGTGTACCTACTCAGGATATGATACTAGGTTCATATTACTTGACCCTAGATAAAGATGGGGAGTTAGGTGAAGGAAATTTATTTGGAACACCAGAAGAAGCTATAATGGCTTATCAGTTAAAAGAAATATCTTTACACGCTAAAATAAAGGTTAGATTATCTAAGGAAATTAATGGAGAAATCCAACAAGGAATAGTTGAAACCACTGTAGGTAAGATAATATTTAATGAATCCATACCACAAGATTTAGGGTTTGTTGATAGATCTTTAAAGGACAATATATTTAAATTGGAAGTAGATTTCCTAGTAGATAAAAAGAATCTTGGAAAGATAGTAGATAAATGTTATGCAACACATGGTCCAACTGAAACATCTGTAATGTTAGATCAGATTAAAGCAAAAGGATATCATTATTCTACTATTGGAGCTATTACAGTTTCTGTATCTGATATGGTTGTTCCAGAACAAAAGTCAGTACTTCTTAAAGAAGCAGAAGAAACTGTAAAGAAGATAGAAAAAATGTATAAAAGAGGTTTCATATCTGAAGATGAAAGATATGAAAGAGTTATAGATAAATGGACTAAGACTACTGAAGAAGTAGCAGATGCTCTTATGGCTAACTTGGATAGATTTAATCCAATATTTATGATGGCTGACTCAGGGGCGAGAGGTTCTAAGAGTCAGATTAAGCAGCTAGCCGGTATGAGGGGACTTATGGCGAACCCTTCAGGAAAGATAATAGAGCTTCCAATTAAAGCTTCATTTAGGGAAGGACTTGATGTATTAGAATACTTCATATCTACCCACGGAGCTAGAAAAGGTAATGCAGATACAGCGTTAAAAACAGCTGACTCAGGATACCTTACAAGAAGACTTGTTGATGTAAGTCAGGACGTAATAGTAAGACAAGAGGACTGTGGAACATCAGAAGGAATTTATGTAGCAGAAATAAAAGAAGGAAGCGAAGTAATAGAGCCATTAAAAGAGAGATTAACAGGAAGATATTCAGCTGAGGATATTATGGATCCTGAAACTGGTAATGTAATAGTAGAAAAAGATTCCTACATGAACGCAGAAATAGCTGAAAGAGTACAAAAAACGGGAATTAAAAAAGTTAAGATAAGATCCGTATTTACTTGTAAGTCTAAGGTTGGTGTTTGTGCTAAATGTTATGGTATGAACATGGCTACAGGACAAAGAATAAATATTGGTGAAGCTGTTGGTATAATAGCAGCACAGTCTATAGGGGAACCAGGTACACAGCTTACAATGAGAACATTCCATACAGGTGGAGTTGCTGGAGCAGATATAACGCAAGGTCTTCCTAGAGTTGAAGAATTATTTGAAGCTAGAAAGCCAAAAGGATTAGCTATAGTAACAGAAGTTCCTGGTACAGTTAAAATTGAAGAAACAAAGAAAAAGAGAGTTGCTTTTATAACCACAGAATCAGGTGAAGAATTTAGCTATGATATACCATTTGGTTCAAGATTAAAAGTTAGCGATGGGGACTTTATTGAAGCTGGGGATGAGATAACAGAAGGTTCTGTAAACCCACACGATATCATGAGAATTAAAGGTGTTGAAGGCGTTAGAAGTTATCTTTTATCTGAAGTTCAAAAGGTTTATAGATTACAAGGGGTTGACATAAACGATAAGCACCTTGAAGTTGTAATAAGACAGATGACAAGAAAAATCAAAGTAATAGAATCTGGGGAAACAGAACTTTTACCAGGAACTATGATAGATATGTTTGATTTTATTGGAGAAAATGAAAGAGTTACAGAATTAGGAATGGAAGAAGCTAAAGGTGAAAAAATACTTCTTGGAATTACTAAAGCAGCCTTAGCTACTGATTCTTTCTTATCTGCAGCATCTTTCCAAGAAACTACAAGAGTGTTAACTGATGCAGCAATAAAAGGAAAAATTGATCCATTGCTAGGATTAAAGGAAAATGTAATCATAGGAAAACTTATACCAGCAGGTACAGGGATGAGTAGATATAGATCAGTAAGATTAAATACAGAAGTTGATCTAATAGAAAAAGAAGCTGTTAATACTTTAGAAGATTAATTAATTTTATTGACAGCATATAACGAAAATGATAAAATACAATTTGTGTGATTTTATCATAATCACACTTTGAAAAATCAATTTTAAATTTGTTTACATGAGTTTTGCGGGGTGAAGCTTTAGCTTCGCTCCGGGTTTAATTTAATTCAAGGAGGTAAATCTCATGATAGACAGACTTTTAGGAAAGAAAGTAGTCGGTATAAAACAAGTGAAAAAAGCTTTAAGTGATGATAAAGGTTTAAAGCTATATGTAGCAAAAGATGCCGATTCAAAGCTTATTGTCCCTATAGTAGACATGGCTAAAGAAAAAGACATAGATATAGAATATGTTAGTACCATGAAGCATCTGGGAAAGATGTGTGGTATAGAAGTGGGTGCAGCAACTACTTTAATCCTAAAAGAAGAATAATTTAGCTATTATCTTATTTTAATAGATTAATAAATTTATTTTAAAAATTCAGGAGGTGAAAACATGCCAACAATTAGCCAATTAGTTAGAAAAGGCAGAAAGACAGTAGCAACTAAATCTAATTCTCCAGCTCTTAAAAATTGTCCTCAAAAAAGAGGTGTATGTACTGTAGTTAAAACTACTACACCAAAGAAACCTAACTCAGCGCTTAGAAAAATTGCCAGAGTTAGATTGACAAATGGTTATGAAGTATCTGCGTACATCCCAGGAATAGGACATAATTTACAAGAACATAGTGTTGTTTTAATCAGAGGTGGAAGAGTTAAGGACCTTCCTGGTGTTAGATACCACATTGTAAGAGGCGCATTAGACTCAGCAGGTGTAGCTAACAGAATGCAAAGTAGGTCAAAGTATGGTGCTAAGAAACCAAAGCAAAAGTAATTTTGCAAAATCATAGTGCTATGTCTTCGTCGTTTAAATAGATTTATAAACCTAAGTTTATATAGATTTCGGAGCGCAGAGCACTTTACGGCGTAAAGTCGAGTACCAATGAACTTAAATATTCATGTTAAGGAGGGAAGAAAAGTGCCAAGAAAAGGACATATAGGAAAAAGAGATGTTTTACCAGATCCTTTGTACAACAGTATAGTTGTTACAAAGTTCATAAACAGTATAATGATAGATGGTAAAAAAGGAGTAGCACAACAAATATGCTACGACGCATTTGACATAATTGCAGAGAAAACAGGTAAAGAAGCTTTAGAGGTTTTCGAAGCTGCTATGAACAATGTTATGCCATTATTAGAAGTTAAAGCTAGAAGAATAGGTGGAGCTACTTACCAAGTACCAATGGAAGTAAGACCAGAGAGAAGACAGACATTAGGAATAAGATGGATGTTAGCTGCTTCTAGAAAAAGAGGAGAAAAGTACATGAGAGAAAGATTAGCTAATGAGCTAATCGATGCTTCTAACAACACAGGAGCTGCTGTTAAGAAGAGAGAAGATACTCATAAAATGGCTGAAGCTAATAAAGCATTCGCTCATTACAGATACTAATATAAAACTGTTTTGGCTTTTGCCAAAACAGTTTTATCGAATTTTAATTACTAATTTTGTATAAATTATACTTGAGAGGAGGAAAAAATAGTGGCAAGACAAAATCCTTTAGATAAATATCGTAATATAGGAATAATGGCACATATAGATGCAGGTAAAACTACAACTACTGAGCGTATTTTATTCTACACAGGAAAAACACATAAGATTGGTGAAACTCACGAAGGTGCAGCTACAATGGACTGGATGGTTCAAGAGCAAGAGAGAGGTATAACAATTACTTCAGCAGCGACTACCTGTCAATGGAAAGGCTACACAATAAACATAATAGATACACCAGGACACGTAGACTTTACAGTTGAGGTTGAAAGATCACTAAGAGTTCTAGATGGAGCTGTAACAGTTCTTGATGCTAAAAGTGGTGTTGAACCACAAACTGAAACTGTTTGGAGACAGGCAGATAAGTATGGAGTACCAAGAATGATTTATGTTAATAAAATGGATGCCGTTGGAGCAGACTTTTATAACTGTGTAAACTCCATAAGAGATAGATTAAAAGCAAATGCAGTGCCAATTCAAATTCCTATAGGTCAAGAATCAGAGTTCGTTGGAATGGTTGACCTTATAAGAATGGTTGGAATAGTTCATAAGAATGATTTAGGAACTGAAATAGAAGAAGGTGAAATTCCAGCAGAATTAAAAGAAAAGGCAGAAGAATATAGAGCTGCAATGATTGAAGCTATTGCTGAAAGCGATGAAGAATTAATGATGAAGTATTTGGAAGGTGAAGAAATCACTGAAGAAGAAATTCATGTAGCTATAAGAAAAGGAACTATTGCCAATGAAATAATTCCAGTTATCTGTGGTTCTTCATACAAGAATAAGGGTGTTCAAGAAATGATAGATGCAGCAGTTGAATACATGCCATCACCATTAGATATACCTGCAATAAAAGGTATGTCACCGGACACTAACGAAGAAGATGAAAGAAAAGCAGATGATGCAGAGCCTATGTCTGCATTAGCATTTAAGATTGCAACTGACCCATTTGTAGGAAGGTTAGCATTTACAAGAATCTATTCTGGAATAATGAAGAGTGGTACATATGTATTTAACTCAACAAAAGGTAAGAAAGAAAGAGTTGGAAGACTTGTTAAAATGCACGCAAATCATAGAGAAGAAGTTGAAGAATTACGTGCAGGAGATTTAGGTGCCATAGTTGGATTAAAAGAAACGACTACAGGGGACACATTATGTGATGATAGCGCTCCAATTATACTTGAGAGCATGGAATTCCCTGAACCAGTTATAAACGTAGCTATTGAGCCTAAAACAAAAGCAGGTCAAGAAAAAATGGGTATAGCTCTTGCTAAGTTAGCAGAAGAAGATCCAACATTCAGAACTTACACTAATCAAGAAACAGGTCAGGTTATTATAGAAGGTATGGGTGAGCTTCACCTTGAAATTATAGTAGATAGACTTCAAAGAGAGTTTAAGGTTGAATGTAATGTTGGTAAGCCACAAGTTGCTTATAAAGAAACTATTAGAAAAGCTGTTAAAGCTGAAGGTAAATTCGTTAGACAATCAGGTGGACGTGGACAATATGGACATTGTTGGATTGAGATGATGCCGCATGAGGGAGAATATCAATTCGAAAATGCTATTGTTGGGGGAGCTATCCCAAGAGAATACATACCAGCTGTAGATAACGGAATTAAAGAAGCATCTGATAGTGGTGTTATAGCAGGATACCCAGTTATAAACTTTAAAGTTAAGCTAGTTGATGGATCATACCACGATGTTGACTCTTCAGAAATGGCATTTAAGATAGCTGGATCTATGGCATTCAAAAATGCTATGTCAAAAGCTGACCCAGTATTACTTGAACCTTCAATGAGAGTTGAAGTTGTTGTTCCAGAGGAATACATGGGAGATGTTATAGGAGATATAAACTCTAGAAGAGGAAGAATAGAAGGTATGGAAGCAAGAGGTGGAGCGCAAGTTATAAAAGCGTTTGTTCCCCTTTCAGAAATGTTTGGATATGCAACAACCTTAAGATCAAGAACACAAGGTAGAGGAACTTATAGTATGGAATTTGACCATTATGAACAAGCTCCAAAGAGCATACAAGAACAAATAGTAGGAAATAAATAATTAAAATAAATATATGAGCTTTAATAGTAAGGAGGAAATTATAAATGTCAAAAGCAAAATTTGAAAGAAGTAAACCTCACGTTAATATTGGAACAATAGGACACGTAGACCACGGTAAGACAACATTAACAGCAGCAATAACATCAGTATTAGCAAACAAGGGATTTGCAGACGCATTTAAGTATGACGAAATAGATAAGGCACCAGAAGAGAAGGAAAGAGGAATCACAATCAATACTTCTCACGTTGAGTACCAAACAGAAAACAGACACTATGCACACGTTGACTGCCCAGGACACGCTGACTATGTAAAGAACATGATAACAGGAGCAGCACAAATGGATGGAGCGATCTTAGTTGTATCAGCAGCAGACGGTCCAATGCCACAAACAAGAGAACATATACTACTAGCATCAAGAGTTGGTGTTGACTATATAGTAGTATTCTTAAATAAAGCAGATATGGTAGACGATGCAGAATTATTAGAGTTAGTTGAAATGGAAGTAAGAGAGCTATTAAGCGAATACAACTTCCCAGGAGACGATACACCAATAATCGCAGGATCAGCATTAAAAGCATTAGAAAATCCAACAGATGAAGCAGTAATTAAGCCGATATTAGACTTAATGGATGCAGTAGATAGCTACATTCCAACACCAGAAAGAGCAACTGACAAACCATTCTTAATGCCAGTAGAAGATGTATTTACAATAACAGGAAGAGGAACAGTTGCAACAGGAAGAGTAGAAAGAGGAATTTTACATGTAGGAGACGAAGTAGAATTAATCGGACTATCAGAAGATAAGAGAAAAGTAGTAGTAACTGGAGTAGAAATGTTCAGAAAGTTACTAGATGAAGCACAAGCAGGAGACAATATAGGAGCATTATTAAGAGGAATACAAAGAACAGAAATCGAAAGAGGTCAAGTATTAGCAAAACCAGGAAGCGTAAACCCACACAAGAAATTTGTAGGTCAAGTTTACGTATTAAAGAAAGAAGAAGGTGGAAGACATACACCATTCTTTGATGGATACAGACCACAATTCTATTTCAGAACAACAGACGTAACAGGATCAATCAAATTACCAGACGGAATGGAAATGGTAATGCCAGGGGATCACATAGATATGAATGTTGAATTAATAAACCCAGTAGCAATGGACGAAGGACTAAGATTCGCTATAAGAGAAGGCGGAAGAACAGTTGGTTCAGGCGTTGTTACTAAAATAGTTGAATAATTAAAGGCTTAGATTAGTTAAAATAAAAAATTCAATCGATTGACATTAAATGGGTAAGACGAGATCTTACCCATTTTTGTTGCATTAACTTAAAAATAAATATATAATTTTAAAAGTAAGTTTAAAAAATTTTTTTATAAATAAATTAGTAGATTAGGGCATTAAATATATGTCAATAATAAAAAACAAATGAATAAAAAATGCTTGTAACTTTAAAATAAATATAGTATAATAAAGTAGTTGTAAAGCTATAACAGCGATGAGACAAGAGGTTGCCGGACTTCCGGGGGAATTCTTGTTGAGTATGTTAGGGTCTTAGAACCCAACGTCGGGATTTCATAGACTGAGTTCTAGGGTGCACAAAAAGGAAACACCTGGGGCAGTTTACAGAACGTCCGCTGTTGTGCGTTAGAAGTAATGCGTACATGAAAAGGAGGGAAATTAAATGTCAAAACAAAAAATTAGAATCAGATTGAAGGCTTTTGATCACAAAATATTAGATCAATCAGCAGAGAGAATTGTTGAAACAGCAAAATCCACAGGAGCTAAAGTAGCTGGTCCGGTACCACTACCAACAGAAAAAGACATTATTACAGTATTAAGAGCTGTTCATAAGTACAAAGATTCTAGAGAACAGTTTGAAATAAGAACTCACAAAAGATTAATAGACATAGTAAATCCGTCACCAAAGACTGTTGATGCTCTAATGAGATTAGATCTACCAGCAGGAGTTGACATCGAAATTAAGCTATAACGTACATAGGGTGTACGCGTAATAGATAACTATTACGAACTATTATGATTGCTGCAATAGCAGTGATCCGCTAATATGTTTAGGAGGTGTAAAGTAATGAAAAAAGCAATAATGGGTAGAAAAGTTGGAATGACCCAAATATTTGATGCTAATGGAAAAGTAGTTCCAGTGACTGTTGTTGAAGCAGGTCCATGTGTTGTACTTCAAAAGAAAACTTTAGAGAGAGATGGTTATGAAGCTATCCAAGTTGGGTTCGCAGATATAAAGGAAAAGTTAGTTAATGGTCCAAAGAAAGGACATTTTAACAAAGCTGGAGTTTCCTTTAAAAGATTTGTAAGAGAATTTAAACTTGATAACACTAGCGAGTACCAAGTTGGTCAAGAGATCAAAGTTGATGTGTTTGCAGAAGGTGAAAAAGTTGATGTTAGCGGAATTTCTAAAGGTAAGGGGTTCCAAGGTACAATTAAGAGATGGAATGGACACAGAGGACCAATGTCCCACGGTTCTAAATTCCACAGAGCAGTAGGTTCTATGGGAGGTTCATCCGACCCAGCAAGAACATTTAAAAACAAGAAAATGCCAGGACATATGGGAAATGAAAAAACAACTGTATTAAATCTTGAAGTTGTTAAAATAATGCCTGAGAAAAATGTAATATTAATCAAAGGTGGTATCCCAGGCCCAAATAAAGGCATGGTTATAATAAGAAATTCAGTTAAGGCTTAATTCTTTGAAAGAAAGGAGGAAGTAGAATGCCTACAGTAGGATTATTTAATAGAGAAGGACAAAAAGTTGGAGATTTCCAATTATCAGATAATGTTTTCGGTGTTGAAGTTAATCAATACGCAATGCATCAAGTAGTTGTTGCATTACTTGCAAATAAAAGACAAGGAACTCAATCAGCAAAGACAAGAGCTGAGGTTTCAGGAGGCGGAATAAAGCCTTGGAGACAAAAAGGAACAGGTAGAGCTAGACAGGGTTCAATAAGAGCACCTCAATGGATACATGGAGGTATCGTATTTGCACCAAAGCCAAGAGAGTACAGAGTTTCAGTTCCAAAGACAATGAGAAGAGTTGCTATGAAATCTGCTTTAACAAGTAAAGTTCAAGACAATGAAATGGTAGTATTAGAAAGCTTAAGCTTAGATGCTCCAAAGACAAAAGAGATAGTTAAGATGTTAAATGCATTTGAAACTAAAAAGGCTTTAATCGTAACAGCAGAATCAAATGAGGCAGTATACAAATCAGCAAGAAATATAGAGGGAGTAACTGTACTTCCAGTAAACAACATAAATGTGTATGATTTATTAAAGTATGAAAAAGTAATTATAACTAAAGACGCTGTGTCTAAAATTGAGGAGGTGTACGCATAATGAAATTAACAAGCCATGATATAATTAGAAAGCCTGTTATAACAGAAAAAAGTATGACAGCTATGGCTGAAAAGAAATACACCTTCATCGTTCATATATCGGCTAACAAATCTCAAATAAAGAGAGCTGTTGAAGAAGTTTTTGGCGTTGAAGTTGAAGATGTAAAGACTATAAGAACTATGGGAAAGACAAAAAGAGTAGGCGTACATGTTGGAAAAAGAGCAGATTATAAAAAAGCTGTTGTTAAGTTAACAGAAGATAGCAAAGCTATAGAATTCTTTGAAGGAATGCAATAGTAAAAAAGCAGGTATTGGCGGAAAGCCAGAAAAGCGTAAGCAAGGAGGGAATTTAGATGGCAGTTAAAACTTTTAAACCGACTACCCCATCAAGAAGAGAAATGACAATGCCAACATTTGAAGAGATAACTACAGACAAACCGGAAAAATCTCTTTTAGTAGCATTAAACAAAAGTGGTGGTAGAAATGCTCATGGAAAGATAACTGTTAGACACCACGGTGGTGGAGCTAAACAAAAATATAGAATAATAGATTTCAAAAGAAATAAAGATAATATACCAGCAAAGGTTGCAACAATAGAATATGATCCAAACAGATCAGCATACATATCACTTGTAGTTTATGCTGATGGTGAAAAAAGATACATACTTGCTCCAGTTGGACTAAAGGTTGGAGATGTTATAGTATCTGGACCAGATTCTGATATTAAACCAGGAAATACTCTTCCAATGAAGAATATACCAGTAGGTACAGTAATTCATAACATAGAGTTACATTCAGGAAGAGGTGGCCAATTAGTTAGGTCAGCAGGAACATCTGCTCAATTAATGGCTAAAGAAGGTAATTATGCTACATTAAGACTTCCAAGTGGAGAAATGAGATACGTTAGAGTTGAGTGTAGAGCAACTATAGGAACAGTTTCAAACTTAACTCATGAAATAGTTAACATAGGTAAAGCAGGAAGAAAGAGACATATGGGATGGAGACCAACAGTAAGAGGATCTGTTATGAACCCTGTTGATCACCCACACGGTGGAGGAGAAGGTAGATCACCTATCGGAAGACCATCACCACTTACACCATGGGGTAAACCTGCACTTGGTTACAAGACTAGAAAGACTAAGAAGTATTCAGATAGATTAATAATAAAGGGAAGAAACGATAAATAATTGAAGAGAATATAAATTATTCTCTTCAACCCAATATATCCATTTTGAAGGGAGGCAAATCTAGTGAGTAGATCAATTAAAAAAGGACCATTTGTCCATGAAGGTCTTTTAAATAAGATAAATGAAATGAACAAATCAGGTGAGAAGAAAGTTATAAAGACTTGGTCAAGAAGTTCAACTATTTTTCCACAAATGATAGGTCACACTATTGCAGTTCACGATGGTAGAAAGCATGTGCCGGTTTATGTGAGCGAAGATATGGTTGGACATAAACTTGGTGAGTTCGCTTTAACAAGAACTTACAGAGGACACGTAGGTAACGAGAAATCATCAAAGGTAAGATAAGCCTTTAGAAAGGAGGATTATTAAATGGAAGCTAAATCTATAGCTAAATATGTGAGAATGTCTCCAATGAAGGTTGGGATTGTTTTAGATTTAATAAGAGGAAAAAATGTAAATGAGGCTTTTGCTATATTACAATACACTCCAAAGGATGCTGCAGTAGTTGTAAATAAAGTTTTGAAATCAGCTGTAGCGAATGCTGAAAACAATATGAATCTAGATGCTTCAAGATTATTTGTTGCAGAAGCGCATGTAGGTCAAGGCCCAACTTTAAAGAGATTTAGACCTCATGCTCAAGGAAGAGCATTTAGAATAAATAAAAAAACAAGCCACATAACACTAGTTGTTAAAGAAAGAGCTTAAAAAGGAGGGAAAGAGAGTGGGACAGAAGGTAAATCCGCACGGTTTAAGAGTTGGCGTAATCAAAGATTGGGATGCAAAATGGTTCGCTGATAAGAAGAATTTTTCTGATTATCTTGTAGAAGATAATAAAATAAGAGAGTATGTTAAGACAAAGCTATATTCAGCAGGTATTTCAAGAATAGAAATTGAAAGAGCAGCTAAGAGGGTTAAACTAAACATATATACTGCTAAACCAGGAGTAATTATTGGTAAGGGTGGATCAGGAATAGAAGCTCTTAAAAAAGGTTTAGAACAGTTCGTAACTGATAAAAACATATTAATAAATATAGTTGAAGTTAAGAACACAGAGATAGACGCTCAATTAATGGCTGAAAATATAGCAGCTCAACTTGAAAAGAGAATTTCATTTAGAAGAGCAATGAAACAAACAATTCAAAGAGCAATGAGAGCAGGAGCTAAAGGAGTTAAAACAGCTTGTGCAGGAAGATTAGCTGGTGCAGAAATTGCAAGAACAGAACAATATCATGATGGAACAATTCCACTACAAACACTAAGAGCAGACATTGATTATGGATTTGCGGAAGCAAATACAACATACGGAAAAATTGGAGTAAAGGTATGGGTTTATAGAGGAGAAGTTCTTCCAGTTAAAAATGTAGTAAAGGAAGAAGCTAACGCGTAAGAAAGGAGGAATTCGAGATGTTAATGCCTAAAAGAGTAAAGCATCGTAAGGTTCAGAAAGGTAGAATGCGTGGTAAAGCTACAAGAGGTAATTTTATAGCTTACGGAGATTACGCAATTCAAGCAACTGAATGTGGTTGGATAACAAGCAATCAAATAGAAGCAGCTAGAATAGCAATCAATAGATATATAAAAAGAGGTGGAAAACTTTGGATAAAGATTTTCCCAGATAAGCCAATAACTCAAAAGCCAGCTGAAACACGTATGGGTTCCGGTAAAGGTTCACCAGAGTACTGGGTAGCAGTAGTTAAACCAGGTAGAGTTTTATTTGAGTTATCAGGTGTGCCAGAAGAAGTGGCAAGAGAAGCAATGAGACTTGCTCAACATAAACTTCCTGTATCAACTAAGTTTGTTACAAGAAGAGATTTTGAGGAAATGGGTGGTGAAAGTAATGAAGGCTAGAGAGTTACAAGAGTTAAGATCAAACTCACCTCAAGAGTTACAAGTTAAGCTAGATGATCTTAAAGGCGAACTTTTCAATTTAAGATTCCAACTAGCTACAGGCCAATTAGAAAATCCAATGAGAATTAGAGAAGTTAAAAAGTCTATAGCCCAAATAAAGACCATCATAAGAGAAGAAGAGTTAAAGTCTATTCAACAATAAGGCTTGAAAGGAGGTTCGTTCTGTGGAAAGAGCAAATAGAAAGACAAGAATCGGAAAAGTTGTTTCTGATAAAATGGATAAAACAATAGTTGTGGCTGTTGAAACTAAAGTTCGTCACCCATTGTATGGAAAGACAGTTAACAGAACTACAAAATTCAAAGCTCATGATGAGAACAATGAAGCAAAATTAAATGATAGAGTATCAATAATGGAAACAAGACCATTATCAAAAGATAAAAGATGGAGACTTGTTGAAATAGTTGAAAAGGCAAAATAGTCTTTAAAACTGAAAGGAGGGTTTTTCAATGATACAGCAACAAACCAGACTAAAAGTAGCAGATAATTCCGGAGCTAAGGAAATAATGTGCATCAGAGTTTTAGGTGGTTCTAATAGAAGATATGGAAACATTGGTGATATAATAGTTGCTAGCGTTAAAAGTGCAACACCAGGTGGAGTTGTTAAAAAAGGTGATGTAATTAAAGCAGTAATAGTAAGATCAGTTAAAGGTTTAAGAAGAGCTGATGGTTCTTACATCAGATTTGATGAAAATGCAGCTGTTATAATCAAAGATGATAAACAGCCAAAAGGAACTCGTATCTTCGGACCAGTTGCTAGGGAGCTAAGAGATAAAGAGTTTACAAAAATATTATCATTAGCACCTGAAGTTCTATAAGATAGGGAGGTGGCTAAATAATGAAGGTTCATGTAAGAAAGAACGATACAGTAATGGTTATATCAGGTAAGGATAAAGGTAAAACTGGTGAAGTTATAGCTGTTATGCCTAAGAATGGAAAAGTCCTAGTTAGAGGAGTTAACATAGTATCAAAACATAAAAAGCCAAGCAGAGAGAATATGCAAGGTGGAATAATAAAAGAAGAAGCACCAATATACAGCTCAAAAGTTATGTTATATTGCACAAAATGCAAAGCAGTAACAAGAATAAGCCATAAAGTTTTAGAAGACGGAACAAAGGTAAGAGTTTGCAAAAAGTGCGAAGAAACATTCTAGGATCTGAAAGGAGGTAAATTTGATGATTCCAAGGCTACAAGAAAAATACAACAATGAAGTAGTTCCAGCTTTAATGGAAAAGTTCGGATATAAAAATATAATGGAAGTTCCAAAGCTAGAGAAAATAGTTATCAATATGGGAATAGGAGAAGCAAAGGATAATGCTAAAGTTTTAGATTCTGCAGTATCAGATCTTCAATTAATAACTGGTCAAAAACCAGTAATAACTAAAGCAAAGAAATCCGTAGCTAACTTCAAATTAAGAGAGAACATGGCAATAGGTTGCAAGGTGACTTTAAGAAAGAAACAAATGTTCGAATTTGCTGATAAACTAATAAGCACAGCTTTACCAAGAGTTAGAGATTTCAGAGGAGTATCAGATAAGTCCTTTGATGGAAGAGGTAACTATGCATTAGGAATAAAAGAGCAATTAATATTCCCAGAAGTTGAGTACGATAAAATTGATAAAGTAAGAGGTATGGATATAATATTTGTAACTACTGCAAAGACAGACGAGGAAGCAAGAGAATTGTTAAGATTCCTTGGCATGCCATTTGCTCAATAATAAGGAGGGAAGAACGTGGCACGTAAAGCAATGATCGAAAAGTGGAACAAGACACCTAAGTATTCTACTAGAGCCTACACAAGATGTAGATTATGTGGAAGACCCCATGCAGTTTTAAGAAAATATGGTATTTGCCGTATTTGCTTTAGAGAACTTGCATATAAGGGAGAAATACCAGGATGCAGAAAAGCAAGCTGGTAAGATTTAATGTAACGAAAGGAGGCAATTAAATATGGGAGTTATCACTGACCCAATCGCAGATTTGCTAACTCGTATAAGAAATGCAAATTCTGTTAGACACGAAATAGTTGAGGTTCCTTCTTCAAATGTTAAGAAGGCCATAGCAAATATATTACTTCAAGAAGGTTATGTAAAAGATATCGAGGAGTACTCAGATGGAGTGGTTCCAATGATGAGAATTGGATTGAAGTACAGTTCAAACAATCAAAGAGTAATAACTGGATTAAAGAGAATATCTAAGCCAGGTTTAAGAGTATACTGCAAAAAAGAAGAAACTCCAAAAGTATTAAATGGATTAGGAATAGCAGTTATATCAACTTCTCAAGGAATAATGGTTGATAGAGAAGCTAGAAAATTAGGATTAGGTGGAGAAGTTCTCTGCTACGTTTGGTAATAACATAGAAATTTATCTTAAAAAGAATTATATAAATACTAAAAGATGCATAAAGATGCGTAATCGGAATGTAGGAGGTGCGATCATGTCAAGAGTTGGTAGATTACCGATTGCTATACCTAGCGGCGTAACTGTTACTGTAACACCAGACAACGTTGTTACAGTAAAAGGACCAAAAGGTGAGTTAGTAAAAGCTATGAACCAAGAAATGAACATAGCTATCGAAGACAATTCAATAGTAGTTACAAGACCAAGCGATGATAAGCAACACAGAGCTTTTCATGGCTTAACAAGAGCTTTAATAAACAACATGGTTAAGGGTGTAACAGAAGGATACCAAAAAACATTAGAATTAATTGGGGTTGGATATAGAGCACAACTTCAAGGAAAAAAATTAGTGTTAAACTTAGGTTTCTCCCATCCAGTTGAAATAGAAGCAGTAGAAGGTGTAACTTTTGAAATTCTTGCGGCTAATAAGGTTGCTATAAAAGGAATAGATAAAGAAGCAGTTGGAGATGTAGCTGCAGATATAAGAGCTTGGAGAAAGCCTGAACCATATAAGGGTAAAGGAATTAAATACGAAGGTGAAGTTATAAGACGTAAAGAAGGTAAGACAGGTAAGAAATAATAGAAAGGAGTGAACCTTTATGTTAAAGAAGGATGACAGACAACAAAGCAGAGAAAGACGCCATCTTAGAGTACGTAAGAAGATTTCTGGTACAGCTGAGAGACCAAGACTTTCTGTTTATAGAAGTGAAAAGCACATATATGTGCAAATAATAGATGATGTTGCTCAAAGAACACTTGTAGCTGCTTCTACTTTAGATAAAGACTTAGGCTTAGAATTAGGAAGCAACAAAGATGCTGCTAAAAAAGTAGGAGAATTAGTTGCGAAAAAAGCTTTAGATAAAGGAATTAAGCAAGTTGTATTTGACAGAGGTGGATACATATATCATGGAAGAGTTAAAGAACTTGCAGACGGAGCAAGAGAAGCAGGCTTAGAATTCTAATTTAGGGAGGGAAATAAATGAGAATCGATCCTAGCACACTAGACCTTAAGGAAAAAGTGGTTTTTATAAACAGAGTTACTAAGGTTGTTAAGGGTGGTAGAAACTTCAGATTCAGCGCTCTTGTTGTTGTAGGCGACGAGAACGGACACGTAGGCGTTGGAATGGGTAAATCTGCTGAAATACCTGAAGCAATCAGAAAAGGTATCGAAGATGCAAAGAAAAATTTAGTTTTTGTTCCTATGGTTGGAACTACAGTTCCACATGGAATAGAAGGAAAGTTTGGTACTGGTAAAGTATTAATAATGCCAGCATCAGAAGGTACAGGAGTTATAGCTGGAGGTGCAGCTAGAGCAGTACTTGAACTTGCAGGATTAAAAGACGTAAGAGCGAAATCATTAGGTTCAAAGAACCCAAGAAACATGGTTAACGCTACTATCAACGGATTAGCTAACTTAAGAACAGCTGAGCAAATTGCTAAGTTAAGAGGCAAAACCGTTGAAGAGATTTTAGGTTAGGAGGGATTGCCTTGGCTAAACTAAAAGTAACTTTGGCTAAGAGTTTAATTGGTAGAAAAAAAGATCATATTGCTACTGCAAATGCTCTTGGACTAAAGAAAATAGGAAAAACTATTGAGCATGAGGATACTCCTCAAATAAGAGGTATGATAAACAAAGTAAGTTATCTTTTAAAAGTTGAAGAAGTTTAACAGAGCGAGGAGGTGTAAATAACTATGAAACTTCATGAGTTAAAACCAGCAGAAGGAAGCAGAAAAGCTCCTAAGAGAGTAGGTAGAGGTACTGGATCTGGACTTGGAAGAAACGCTGGGAAAGGTGAAAAGGGCCAAAATGCAAGAAGTGGTGGTGGAGTAAGACCTGGATTTGAAGGAGGTCAGATGCCACTATACAGAAGATTGCCTAAGAGAGGATTCACTAACATATTTGCTAAAGAATATGTTGAAATAAATGTTGACAGATTAAATGTATTTGAAAATGGAACAGTTGTAACACCAGAATTGTTGCTTGAAAAGAGAGTAATAAGTAAGATAAAAGATGGAGTTAAGATTTTAGGAAATGGAAGCATAGAAAAGAACTTAACTGTAAAGGCAACAAAATTCTCTAAAACTGCAGCTGAGAAAATAGAAGCGGCTGGGGGAAAAGTTGAGGTGGTATAAAAATGCTATCAACCCTACGTAATGCCTGGAAGGTACCAGAATTGCGCAAAAGGCTGCTATATACCATATTTTTAATTGCAATTTTCAGGATGGGAAATCATATTCCTGTTCCTGGAATTGATACAGCGCGGTTAGCAGAATTTGCAGGTCAATCTGGAAATCTAATAAATTTTTATGATTTGATATCAGGAGGCGCATTTAGCTCCTTTAGCGTATTTGCATTAGGGGTTATTCCTTATATTAATGCCTCCATTATTATGCAATTGTTAACAATTGCAATTCCTCAACTTGAACAATTGTCAAAAGAAGGGGAAGAGGGAAGAAGAAAGATTCAAAATATGACTAGGTACGCAGCTATACCTATAGGTGTTTTGCAAGCTTACGGAGCCTATTTATTAATCAGAAGCCAAAATGCTATTGTAGATACTTCAATGGTAAATGTGGTTATGATAGTAGTAACCTTAATAGCAGCGTCTACATTTTTAATGTGGATGGGAGATATGATTACTGTAAAAGGATTAGGAAATGGAGTATCTTTAATTATATTTGTAAATATATTATCCAAATTTCCAACTACTATATATCAAATATCAGCTCTTAAAAAAGGTAAGTATGTAGGACCTGTAGAAATTGCTATATTCATATTAGTAATTCTTGCTTTATTGATAGCTGTAATAGGAATGTCTCTTGCAGAAAGAAGAATTCCAGTACAATATGCAGGAAAAGCAATTGGTAATAAAGTGTTTAAAGGTCAATCTTCACATATTCCAATAAGTATAACTGGTTCAGCAGTAATAGCTATAATATTTGCTATGTCTGTTATGGAATTTCCATATACTATAGGACAATTTTGGCCAGCATCTTGGTTTAACAAGGTTATAGTAAATGGTGTTTATAGTCCATTTAAAAGAAATTCAATAATGTATG
The DNA here is from genome assembly GCF_018919175.1 of Clostridium simiarum. Lineage (GTDB taxonomy): Bacteria > Bacillota > Clostridia > Clostridiales > Clostridiaceae > Clostridium_L > Clostridium_L simiarum. The sequence continues at coordinate 63,485 of NZ_JAHLQL010000002.1, forward strand.
TTGTTTTATATGCTATATTGACAATATTCTTTACATGGTTCTATACTCAAGTTACATTTAAGCCAGAAGAAATGGCAGAGAATATGGGGAAATCAGCTGGTTTTATTCCAGGGGTTAGACCAGGGAACGCAACTGCAAAATATTTAGAAAGAATTCTAGATAGAATCTCCGTTATAGGAGGAGTTTTTGCTGCAGTAATTGCTATATTCCCAATAATACTTGCAACCTATACATCTTTCCAAGGTATATCTTTTGGAGGCACTATGCTACTTATAATGGTAGGTGTATCTTTAGATACCTTAAGACAAATTGAATCTCAGTTAGTGATGCGTCATTATCAAGGATTTCTTAAATAAGGATTAATGGAGATGATGCCGGTGAGAATAGTATTACTAGGTCCTCCTGGTGCTGGTAAGGGTACCCAAGCAAAATCAATTAGCAATAGGTATTCCATACCACATATATCTACAGGGGATATATTTAGAAAAAATATTTCTGAGCAAACGCCTTTAGGCATTGAAGCTAAAAAACATATTGATAAAGGTCATCTTGTGCCAGATGATTTAACCATTGATATAGTAAAAGATAGATTGTCACAAAGAGATTGTGACAAAGGATTTTTATTAGATGGTTTCCCTAGAACGGTTAGGCAGGCAGAGGCTTTAGAAGAATTTTTATCTTCTAAAGGGAAAAAACTTAATACAGCTCTTTTAATAGATGTTCCAAGGGATTTCATATTAGAGAGAATGACAGGTAGAAGGGTTTGCCCAGCTTGTGGTGCGAGTTATCATATAAAATTCAATCCGCCAGCTATTGAAGGAAGATGTGATTTATGTGGTACCGATATAATTCAGAGAAAAGATGATAAAGAATCAACAGTTAAGGAAAGATTAGATGTTTATGATAGTCAGACACAACCTTTAATAGACTATTATAAAAGTAAAGATCTCTTATCTGTTGTGTATGGTACTAAGGCGATCAATGAAGTTTTCGAAAGCATCTGTAATATTCTAGGGAGCGATAGAAATGGTAATAATTAAAAATAGCCAACAAATTGAATATATGAGGCAAGCAGGAAAAGTGGTAGGAGAGACTCTTCTAAAACTAGAAGAGGTAATCAAACCTGGAATCACAACTGCTGAAATAGATAGAATTGCAGAAGAATTTATAACTAAGCAAGGAGCTAAACCTTCTTTTAAAGGATATGGCGGATTCCCTGCTTCCATATGTGCCTCTGTTAATGAAGAAGTAGTTCATGGTATACCTGGAAACAGAGTTTTAAATGAAGGTGATATAATAAGCGTTGATTGTGGCGCTGTATTAAATGGCTATCAAGGAGACGCTGCAAGAACTATTCCAGTTGGAAAAGTTTCAGAGGAAGCCATGAAACTTATAGAGGTTACAAAAGAAAGCTTTTTTAAAGGTGTTGAGAAAGCTATAGTAGGTAATAAACTTACAGATATATCTCATGCAGTTCAACAATATGCTGAGTCCGCAGGATTTTCTATAGTAAGAGATTATGTGGGTCATGGAATAGGAAGAGATATGCATGAAGATCCTGAGGTTCCTAATTTCGGAAGACCGGGAAGAGGTCCAAAGTTAGTTAGCGGAATGGTTTTAGCTATTGAGCCTATGATAAACATAGGGGATTTTAAAGTAGTTACAAAACCAGATGGATGGACTGTAGTTACTGTAGATGGTAGTTTATCTGCACATTATGAAAATACAGTAGCTATATTAACAGATGGTCCTGAAATACTTACACTGATAAAATAAGGTTACTGCTGCTTAGTTATAAATTCACATTGAGTGATTTTATTTCAATGTAAGTTTATTACTAAGGTAATCATAGAGGTGAATATTTTGCAAGACAATGACTTAATTGGTAAAATTGCATATTCTAAAGCTGGCAGAGATAAGGATAAATGGTATATAATTATTGACAGAATAGATGATAATTATGTATTAGTTGCTGACGGAAAGAAGAAAACTATAAGTAAACCTAAAAGAAAAAGGCTTAAACATCTTAATTTAACTTGTGAGGTTGCAGAAGAGATTAAAAATAGTTTATTAAGTGATGAGCGAGATGTAGATATTAAGATAAAAAGCTTTTTAATGTTAAAAGGCATTGTTAAGGAGGTTTGATTACCTTATGTCAAAAGATGATATAATAGAAATGCAAGGTATAGTAATTGATGCTTTACCAAATGCAATGTTTCAGGTAGAATTAGAAAGTGGGCATGTGATACTTGCTCATATATCTGGAAAGTTAAGAATGAATTTTATAAGAATTTTGCCAGGCGATAAAGTTACAGTAGAACTTTCACCTTACGATTTAACACGTGGGAGAATTACCTGGAGAGCAAAGTAATAAGGAGGGTTAGCTATGAAAGTAAGACCGTCAGTTAAGCCTATTTGTGAAAAGTGCAAGATTATTAGAAGAAAAGGAAGAGTAATGGTAATCTGTGAAAATCCAAAGCACAAACAAAAACAAGGCTAATTTGATAAACACAAATTGATTTAAACTTAAACAAAGATGTATTTGCTATTAAGTTTTAGGTACGGCTGACAATAGAGTAGCCGCTACACTCTATTGACCTAGAATTTTAAATATATAAATTAGAATTAAAAAATTAGAAGAGAATTTATATTCTATAGAAAAGTTACTTCAAATACCAGGAGGTGTAAATTTTAATGGCAAGAATAGCAGGTGTTGACCTACCAAAAGAAAAAAGAGTAGAAATAGGTCTAACTTATATATATGGTATAGGAAATTCAAGCGCTAGAAAGATATTAAAAGAAACTGGCGTTAATGCTGATACTAGAGTAAGAGATCTTACTGAAGATGAAGTTAATATTATAAGAGATTACATTAATAAGAACTTCAAGGTTGAGGGAGATTTAAGAAGAGAAGTTGCTCTTAATATAAAGAGATTAGTAGAAATCGGATGCTATAGAGGAATTAGACATAGAAGAGGTCTTCCAGTAAGAGGTCAAAAGACTAAAACAAACGCTAGAACAAGAAAAGGCCCAAAAAGAACTATAGCTAATAAGAAGAAATAGTGAGGAGGTAGAGTAATGGCAGCTCAGAAGGTTAAGAAAACCAGAAGAAGAAAAGAAAGAAAGAATATTGAGCATGGTGCAGCACACATAAAGTCAACTTTTAACAACTCAATAGTTACTTTAACTGATACAGCTGGAAATGCTTTATCATGGTCAAGTGCTGGTGCTTTAGGATTTAGAGGATCAAAAAAGAGTACACCATTCGCAGCACAAATGGCAGCAGAAACTGCAGCAAAGACTGCAATGGAGCATGGATTAAAGAGTATAGAAGTTTTCGTTAAGGGACCAGGATCAGGAAGAGAAGCAGCTATAAGATCATTACAAGCTGCTGGTCTTGAAGTTACTTTAATTAAAGATGTTACTCCAATACCACATAATGGATGTAGACCACCAAAAAGAAGAAGAGTTTAGTATAAGTAACAGGAGGTGTAATTAATGGCAAGATATACTGAAGCTACCTGCAGATTATGTAGAAGAGAAGGTATGAAACTATTCCTTAAAGGGGATAGATGCTATACAGATAAATGTGCATTCACAAGAAGAGCTTACGCTCCAGGACAGCACGGACAAAGCAGAAAAAAATTATCAAACTACGGATTACAATTAAGAGAAAAGCAAAAAGCAAAGAGAATATACGGAGTATTAGAGAAACAATTTAGAACATATTACGAAAAAGCAGATAAACAAAGAGGAATAACAGGTGAAAACTTATTAAGACTTCTTGAGATGAGATTAGATAATGTAGCATTTAGATTAGGATATGGAGCTTCAAGAACAGAAGCTAGACAATTAGTTACTCATGGACATTTCCTAGTTAACGGAAGCAAAGTAGATATTCCATCTTACAAAGTTTCTGTAGATGATGTTATAACTGTTTGCGATAGTAGCAAAGCTACTGAGAAGTTCAAAGTATTTGCTGAAAATCCAAAGACTTTACCAAAATGGTTAAGTGCAAGTCCAGAGAACTTTGAAGGAAAAATTGTTGCTGAGCCAGCAAGAGAAGATATAGACGTTCCTGTAAATGAAACTCTAATCGTTGAGTTATACAGTAAATAATAGTCTAAGTGTTTGCTAAAAGTAGAAAAATTCTACTTTGGCAAATATAGAATCAGTTGCCCTCATAGATAAGGTTGCCATTTAAAAAACAGGGAGGGTTTGCAAATGTTAGAAATCGAAAAGCCAAAAATTGAGTGTGTAGAAGTTAGCGAAGATGGGAATTATGGTAAGTTCGTTGTAGAACCTCTAGAAAGAGGATACGGTATAACTCTTGGAAATTCCTTAAGAAGAATTCTATTATCTTCATTACCTGGTGTTGCAGCTAGATATGTGAAGATAGATGGTGTACTTCATGAGTTCTCCACAGTTCCAGGCGTAAAAGAGGATGTTACAGAATTAATATTGAATATTAAATCTCTTGCCCTTAGAATGACAGGTGAAGGTCCTAAAACTATATATATAGATGCAAAAGGACCTTGCGAAGTTAAAGCTGGAGATATAAAAACTGATGGTGATATAGAGGTTGTTAATAAAGATCTACATATAGCAACCCTTGATGATCATGCCAGACTATATATGGAGATAATAGTTGGAAGAGGAAGAGGATATGTTACACAAAACAAAAATAAAACAGAAGAGCTTCCTATATCAGCTATACCAATAGACTCCATTTATACTCCGGTTAAAAGAGTTAATTTTACCGTAGATAATACAAGGGTTGGTCAAATCACAGATTATGATAAATTAACTCTTGAGGTTTGGACAAATGGAACTATAAAAATAGAAGAGGCAATAAGCTTATCAGCTAAAATTCTAATAGAACACTTCAAGTTGTTCATGACTCTTACTGATCATGCAAATGATGTAGAGATTATGATAGAAAAAGAAGAAGATAAAAAAGAAAAAGTCCTAGAAATGACAATCGAAGAGCTTGATTTATCAGTTAGAAGTTATAACTGTTTAAAAAGAGCAGGGATAAACACAGTTCAAGAACTTGCCCAAAGATCCATGGAAGACATGATGAAGGTAAGAAATCTAGGAAAGAAATCCCTTGAAGAAGTAGAAAGAAAGCTTAAAGATTTAGGTTTAGGATTAAGACTAAACGACGAGTAAGGAGGTAAAGCTATGGCAGGATACCGTAAATTAGGTCGTCCAACCGACCAAAGAAAAGCAATGCTAAGAAATCTTGTTACTAGCTTCTTAAAGCACGGGAAGATAGAAACTACAGAAACAAGAGCTAAAGAAACAAGAAGTTTAGCTGAAAAAATGATCACTCTTGCAAAAAGAGGTGATCTTCATGCAAGAAGACAAGTACTTGCTTTCGTGACTGAAGAAGAAGTAGTAAAAAATTTATTTGAAAATATAGCTCCTAAATACGCTGAGAGAAACGGTGGATATACTAGAATGTATAAAGTAGGTCCAAGAAGAGGAGACGGAGCAGAAGTAGTTATACTAGAATTAGTATAATAATTTAGGGGATTAAGTGGCATTAGCTTAGTCCCCGTTTTAATATATCTATTTATTTTTATTTTTAGATATGCTATTTTATTAATATGTAAGTAGTGGAAAACAGATCCATGAAATCTGTTTTCCACTACTTACAAAGCTATTTTTATTATTTGGAGGACTATGTAATGAAGGATAATATGATTGAATGTCAAAACCTTACTTACAAATATATTAATGGAGAAGATAACTCTGAAAGGTATGCTATTAATGGTGTGAATCTTGAAGTTAATAGAGGAGAGTTTTTAGTAATTTTAGGTCATAATGGATCTGGAAAGTCCACTATGGCTAAGCATCTTAATGCTCTATTAATACCAACGAAAGGCAAAGTTTATGTAGAAGGGTTGGATTCATCTGATATAAATAATACTTGGGATATAAGAACTAAGGCGGGTATGGTATTCCAAAATCCTGACAATCAAATAGTTGCAACTATAGTAGAAGAGGACGTAGCTTTTGGACCCGAAAATCTTGGAGTCGAGTCTTCAGAAATAAGAAAAAGAGTGGATGAGAGCTTAGAAAGAGTAGGAATGTATGAATACAGAAAACATGCACCTCACCTTCTTTCGGGAGGACAAAAGCAAAGGGTTGCTATAGCGGGGATATTAGCTATGAGACCAAAATGTATAATATTTGACGAACCTACAGCTATGTTAGATCCATCAGGAAGAAAAGAAGTTATAAATACTATAAAACAACTTAATAAAGAGTATGGTATAACTATAATACTTATTACTCATTACATGGAAGAAGCTGTAGAAGCTGATAGGATAGTTGTTATGGATGATGGGAAGGTTATGCTTGAAGGAAAACCTAAAGAGGTCTTCAGTAATGTACCACTTATGAAAAAAATAGGGTTGGATGTACCACAAGTTACAGAATTAGCTTATGAATTAAATAAAAGTGGAATTAATATCAGTACGGAAATATTAACTATAGATGAGATGGTGAATGAATTATGTCAATTAAAATAGAAAATTTAACTCATATTTATATGAAAAATAGTCCTTTTGAAAAAAAGGCTTTAGATGATGTAAGTTTAGAGCTAAATGATGGTGAATTTATCGCTCTTATAGGCCATACAGGCTCTGGAAAGTCCACTTTAATCCAACATTTAAATGGGTTATTGAAACCTAATAGTGGTAAAATAATAATTGATGAAAAAGATATACTTAAAAAGGGTGTTAAACTTAGTGAAGTAAGAAAAAAAGTAGGGTTAGTATTCCAATATCCAGAATATCAACTATTTGAAGAAACTATAGAGAAAGATATTGCATTTGGTCCTAAAAATTTAGGCTTAGATGATGATGAAATATTAAAAAGAGTAAAAAGAGCTATGAAAATGGTTGGTTTGGATTATGAAGAATATAGGAATAAATCTCCTTTTGATTTAAGTGGTGGTCAAAAGAGAAGGGTCGCTATTGCAGGGGTAGTAGCTATGGAACCTAAAATTTTAATTTTAGATGAGCCTACTGCAGGACTAGATCCTAAGGGGAGAGACGAGATCTTAGGTCAAATTAAGGAATTACATAAAGATTATAATATGACTATAATACTAGTATCACATAGTATGGAAGATGTGGCTAAGGTAGCAGATAGAGTCATAGTTATGAGCAAAGGAAAATGTATATTAGATGGACAGCCAAAAGAAGTTTTTAAAGAAATTGATACATTAGAAAATGTGGGATTGGCTGCACCTCAAGTAACTTATTTAGTTAAGGAATTAAGAAATAAAGGTATGGATATTCCAGAAGAGATATTTACAGTAAACCAAGCTAAAGAAGCTATTTTAAAAATAATAGCCTCTAGCAAGAATGTAGGATTATAGGGGGAAGGCGGAAAGGACTTATGATAAAAGATATTACAATAGGACAATATGTACCAGGGGAATCTTTTGTTCATAAATTAGACCCCAGGACTAAAATTTTAATATCCATATTATTTATAATTCAATTATTCTTAATTAAAAGTTTTTCAGGTTATATATTTGTTTTAACTTTTATAGTTGGTACTGTATGCATAGCAAAGCTTTCACCAAGATATTTGTACAAAGGGTTAAAACCAGTTTTTGTTCTTATAATTATAACTGCGGCATTGAATCTATTTATGATAGATGGTAATGAGCTCTTATTTCAATGGAAATTTATAAAAATATATAAAGAGGGTTTAAGTACTGCGGCATTTATGGTTTTAAGATTAATATTTTTGATACTAGGAACTTCATTATTAACTTTAACTACTTCTCCTATTGAGCTTACTGACGGTATTGAAAGACTATTAAGTCCTTTTAGGAAGATAGGGCTTCCAGCTCATGAACTGGCTATGATGATGACTATAGCATTAAGATTTATACCAACTCTAATGGACGAAACAGATAAAATAATGAAGGCTCAAATGGCAAGAGGAGCAGACTTTGAAAGTGGAAATATAGTTCAAAAGGCTAAAAGTCTTATACCACTTTTAGTTCCTTTATTTATAAGTTCTTTTAGAAGAGCAGATGAACTTGCTATGGCAATGGAATCAAGATGTTATAAAGGTGGAGAAGGAAGAACTAGGATGAAGCAACTCAAAATGGAGACCATTGATTTTGCTGCATTTTTAATCTATTTTTCCTTAGCAGCACTATCTATAATGATATATTATATATAAATGGAATGATGGAATGAAAAATATAAAACTAGTAATTGAATATGATGGTTCTAATTATAATGGATGGCAAAGGCAAAAGAATGCCATAACTATTCAAGAAAAAATTGAAGAGTCTATCTTTAAGGCTACTGGAGAAGAAGTAAGTATAACAGGATGTAGTAGGACAGATACAGGGGTCCATGCAAGAGCTTTTGTAGCAAACTTTTATACTTCAACTACAATACCGCCAGAGAAGATAAAATATGCCTTAAATTCAAAACTTCCAAAGGATATAGTTATATTAAACTCAAAGGAAGTAAAAGCAGACTTTCATGCTAGATATAATTGCGTAGAAAAGACTTATTCTTATACCATATTAAATAGACATAATCCTTCAGCATTATATAGAAATTACATATATCATGTTAAAGAAAAGCTAGATTTAAATCTAATGAAGGAAGCTTGTAATTATTTTAAAGGCACTCATGATTTTACTGCCTTTAAGAGCACAGGAAGTTCTGTTAAAACTAGCACAAGGACTATTAAGAACATGGAGTTACATAAAGAGAGTGATTATATTAAAATATATGTAACCGCAGATGGATTTTTATACAATATGGTAAGGATAATAGTTGGAACTTTAATTGAAGTAGGTAAAGGAAAATTAGAACCTAAAAGTATAGCTAATATAATAGAATCAAGGGATAGAACTAAATCAGGTAAGGTTGTTCCAGCGGCCGGTCTTTGTTTAGAAAAAGTATTATATTAATTTTATAAATAACATTGACACGCCAGGGAGATTGTATTATAATGATAATGTTTGAAACAAGAATATTAGACTTAGTGTATAAGATCCACTAGCCCCGGATCTTGACATAGAAAGAGAAAGACAATAAAAGTCGTAGAAGAAGTTCAGGGAGGGAAAGAGATGAAATCATACATAGCAAAACCACAAGAGATTGATAGAAAATGGTATGTAGTTGATGCAGCAGGAAAACCATTAGGAAGAGTAGCAAGTCAAGTAGCATCTATATTAAGAGGAAAACACAAACCAACATTTACACCAAATGTTGATACAGGTGATTTTGTAATAATAATTAATGCTGAAAAAGTAGTCTTAACTGGAAAGAAATTAGATCAAAAGATGATGAGACATCACTCATTATATCCAGGCGGATTAAAAGAAACTCCATATAGAGAAGTATTAGCAAAGAAACCAGAATTCGTATTTGAAGAGGCAGTAAGAAGAATGCTTCCAACAGGAGTACTAGGAAGACAAATGTTAAAGAAACTTAAAGTATACAGAGGTTCTGAGCATGATCATCAAGCACAGAAACCAGAAGTTTTAGATCTTAAGTACTAAGAGGAAGCGAGAGGAGGAATTTAAATGGCTAAAGTTCAATACATGGCAACTGGTAGAAGAAAGAAAGCTGTAGCAAGAGTAAGACTTGTACCAGGAGAAGGAAAAGTAATTGTAAATAAGAGAGATATAGAAAACTATTTTGGATTAGAAACTTTAAGAGTTATAGCTAATCAACCATTAGTTTTAACTGAAACTAAAAATAAATTTGATGTTTTAGTAAATGTACACGGTGGTGGATACACAGGTCAAGCTGGAGCTATAAGACACGGTATAGCAAGAGCATTGGTTAAATGTGACGAAAACTTAAAGCCAGAATTAAAGAAGGCTGGTTTCTTAACAAGAGACCCAAGAATGAAGGAAAGAAAGAAATACGGTCTTAAAAAGGCTAGAAGATCACCACAATTCTCAAAGAGATAGTATATGGAGAGAGGGACAAACCTCTCTTTTTATTTTTGAAAAAAATTCAATTATTTTACTTAATCACCAATAATGTCAAAATAATTATCCTTATATTAAGATTAGGTTAAAAATCAAAAGATAGTATTAACAAATGTTAATATTTAATGTATTATTTTTATGATGAAAATTAAATTATAATGGGGGAATATGATTTTGGATGCAATATCAATGATAATAGGATTAATCGGTGGTTTAGGTCTATTTCTATTTGGTATGAAGCTTATGGGGGATGGACTAGAAAATGCAGCTGGTGAAGGCTTAAAGAATATACTAGAAAAAGTTACTTCCAATCCAATAATGGGAGTACTAATAGGTACTATAGTAACAGCTGTAATTCAAAGTAGTAGCGCTACTACAGTAATGGTAGTAGGATTCGTTAATGCTGGGCTTATGAACCTATCTCAAGCAGTTGGAGTTATAATGGGTGCTAATATCGGAACTACTATAACAGGTCAATTGGTGGCCTTTAAATTAGATCATATAGCACCAATATTTGTAGGTGTTGGATCAGCTATTGTTCTTTTCTCTAAATCTAATAAAAGAAGAGAATTTGGTAACATAGTTTTAGGATTTGGTATACTATTCATGGGTATGGGCATAATGGGAGATTCTATGAAGCCTATATCTAATGCTCCTCAGTTTCAAAATTTAGTTGTAGCTATTGGAGATAATTGGCTTATTGGACTTATAGTTGGTCTTGCTATGACTGCTATAGTACAAAGTTCTTCAGCTACTACAGGTATATTAATAGCTTTAGCTAGTACAGGATCCATAGATATGAATGTAGCCTTACCAATAATATTAGGATGTAATATAGGTACTTGTGTTACAGCTTTATTATCTAGTATAGGAACTTCAAAAACTGCTAGAAAAGCAGCTATTATTCATTTGTTTTTCAATGTTTTAGGAACATTAATATTTATCCCATTAAGGGGAGTTTTAGTAAATATAGTTCAATACATAAGTCCTATGGATGTAAAGAGGCAAATAGCCAATGCACATACAATATTTAATATAACTAATACATTAGTATTATTACCACTAAGTAAATATTTGATAATTGCAGCAAATAAATTAATACCAGGGGAAGATCAGGTAGAAAAAGTTGGAGCTACATTTATCGATGAGCGATTCCTAGAGACACCTGTAATTGCATTAGGACAGGTTATAAAAGAAGTTTCAAGAATGGCAAATAAAGCTAAAGAAAATCTTGAAATTTCTATGGGAGCTTTTAGAGAAAATGATGACCAATTAGTTTCTAAGGTCTATGAAAATGAAAAAATAATAAATGCTTTAGAGGAAGATATAACTACATATTTAGTTAAACTTTCTAAAACAGAGCTATCAGATGAGCAAAAAGGAATCATAGCTTCTACTTTCCATGTGGTAAACGACATAGAGCGTATAGGAGATCATGCTGAAAATATTGCAGATTTAACCAGTGAAAAGATAATAAAGAGATTAGAATACACTGCACAAGGTATGGGAGAACTTAAACAAATGTATGACTATACATTGCATGCCTTAGAGGTAGCTATAGAGAGTTATAAGATACATGATCCAAAGAGGATAGAGGAGGTATCTGCTATTGAACAAAGAATAGATGAGCTAGAAAAAGAATTTAGAGAAGCTCATATAAGCAGATTAAACTCTGGAGTGTGTTCACCTAATGCTGGAGCAGTATTTTTAGATATTATAAGTAATCTTGAAAGAATTGGAGACCATGCTAAAAATATAGCTGAAAATGTTACAAATACTTTTGCTTAAAAATATAAAGCATATTACATAAAATAGTAATCAGTTGTTTCGAATATAGAAGCAACTGATTTTTTATATAAATATTTAAATAATAAAATTTAACTTTATAGTTTTAATATAAAGATTTAGGGAATAATAAATTAGGAGATTTACTTACCAGAGACGCAAGAACATTAAGGAGGTAAAAACTTTGAAAAATATTGGTAGTATAAATAAGTACATTTTAAAGGGTTTAGTGATTGGTTTATTAAGTTTATGTGTTTTGCCCATTGGCTATAAAGCAAAAGCAGCAGAGAAGAAAGAAAAAATAATTCTCATTGATCCAGGTCACGGAGGCTTGGATGGAGGAGCAGTATCAAAAAACGGGTTTTTAGAAAAAGACATTAACTTAATTATAGGTAAAATGCTTAAGGATGAACTAGAAAAAGAAGGCTATCAGGTTTCAATGACAAGAGAAGAAGATAAGGGACTATATGATGAAAAGGGCACTGTGAGAGAGAAAAAGAATCAAGATTTAAACAATAGATGTCTTATGAAAAAGAAAACTAATTGTGATATGTTTTTAAGTATACACCTAAATATGTTTCCTCAATCCAAGTATTCAGGAGCACAGGTTTGGTACTCAGATTATGAGGAAAGTAAAAAGCTTGCAGGCATACTACAAAATACATTAAGAGAAGAATTAAATCCAAATAATAATAGAGAAGAAAAAGCGGCTTTAGATACTTATAAAATATTAAGAGATGGGTATAAGGCTCCATCTGTAATAATAGAGTGTGGTTTCCTCTCTAATCCTATAGAAGAGGAAAAATTAAGAACACCTCAATACCAAGAAAGTTTAGCTAAGGCTATAGCAAAAGCAGTAAATAAATATTATTCTAACTAATAATAAAAACTATCCCTTTTATATAGGGGTAGTTTTTATTATTGATTAAATCTAAAAATCAAGTAAATCTTACAAGTCTATAAAAATTTATTTATAAACAATAGAATTATTCTTATCTGTTATTATCCACCAGGTATTACCCTTTATAATGGAAATCTCATTTCCATTAAGATCATTTAGTTTTATTTTACCCTTATCTTTTTTCCATTCTATTTCTATTACTTTACCTCCCAAGAATAAAAGACCTTTGCCAGAAGTATCTCCACTGGAATCATTATTAACAAACTGAACAATCACATTAGTTGATTTAACTATTTCATTATTTAAATTATCAATATGTGGGGATGTATCTAAAAAGTGTTCATAGACACCATCTTTATAGACAAAATTAGAAGAATGCAAATTATTAAAATTAGCAAATATATACTGAGCATCCTTTGAACTCTTTTCTACATCTATAATATCTTTAAATTTAAACTTAGGAAGAGCTTCTAATTGTACTTTACATATTGATGATATAGGATAATTGTTACTTGGAAAAAAGTTGTAGAATATTGCCTTATAATTTACTTTATAATCCTCATTTAAAAATTCATAAACTATATCTGCTTTGCTAATTCCAGAAATTGAGCCATTTTCATATACATCAATATAAGTAACTTCAACAGGAAGTTCATTATTATTATAAACATCACTAAGTCTCTCACCAGTTATAGGAGAAACATTAATACTGTTGTGAGGGATATAGTTTTTCTTAAATTTTATATGCTGATATCCAATATAAATAATCATAATAATTAAAATTGTACATAAAGTAGCTATTATATAGTTAAAAATACTTTCTTTGTCCATTGAACTCCTCCCATAGTGCTAAGTATTTAAAATCAACATAACAATTTTATTTAAATATACTATTTGCGATTAAAAATTATGAATTAAATATTCAAAAATAGTTAAGTATTTATTAATATAAAAATAATGAAACAGGATATTATTAATATATTAAAAGATTCTAAGGTTTAATATTGTATGATTAAATTAATGGTTAACAAAGTATTAATTAAATTTTGAAAACGTATTGATTGGAGTATGCCATTATGTTATTATTTAATCGATGGACTAATGGCTTAGTCCAATAATACTTGGGAGGGTGATTGCCATAAATATAATAGTCGCTAAAAAGAGCGGAATACCGCTATATTTACAGGTTAAAAAGCAAATAATGGATCATATTAGAAATGGCTCTCTCAAGGTTGGTACCAAGATGCCAACAGAAAGGGAATTGGCTGAAACCTTAAAAGTTAGTAGAAATACTGTAAGTTCAGCTTATAAAGAACTAGAAAAAGAGGGTGTACTAAAGTCTTATCAAGGTAGAGGTACATTTGTGGCAGAAGAGGATAAGCCATGGAAGGAAAAGAATGTTAAAGATAAAATAATTAGATTTGTTGATATTGGAATAGAAGAAGCATTAGAATCAGGCATGGATATTGAAGAATTTTTAGATATAGTTACTACAAGAGTAAAAGAAAAGTCAGATTTTATGAGAAAATTAACTGCAGTTTATGTGGAGTGTAATATAGAGCAATCTAGAATGTTTAGCAGAGAGTTAAGTAGTGCAATGAATATGAATGTTGTGCCATTAACCATAGGAGATCTTAAAGAAATGAAGGAAGAAACTGTGGACATATTAGAAAAGTCCCAAGTGGTAATTGCAACATTTAATCATGTTAATGAAGTATCCAAGCTTATAGAAAGGTTTAATAAAGAAATATTTGGGGTAGCTATCAATGCAGATTTAGAGACTATAGTAAAGATTGCTAGGTATCCAAATGAAACAAAGTTTGGATTTTTGTGCATATCTGAAGAATTTATGTTTAAAATACAAAGGGCTTTAGAAAGTGCAGGTCTTGGAGGTATAGATATAAGATTTACTAATGCTCAAAATGAGAGTCAAGTAAAAGAGCTTATAGAGTCTTCTGATGTGATAATAGTGTCACCAGGTAGATACAAAGAGACAGAGAAGTTTAATAGAGATAAAAAAGATGTAATTAAATTTATCTATAGCTTAGATGATGGTTCTGTAAAGGCTTTAAGATCAAAAATATTAGAAATAAATCATAAAAACTAATAGTTAAAAATTTATGGATTAATTCATAAATTAAAATAAAAAGCAATCATAAAATTTCATTAATATTTTTAGGAGGCTTATAAAATGGAGAAAAAGACATTAGTTCTTGGTGTAATTGGTTCAGACTGTCATGCGGTAGGAAACAAAATTTTAGACTATGCATTAAGTGAAGCTGGATTTAACGTTGTGAACATAGGAGTTCTATCACCACAGGAAGACTTTATAAATGCAGCAGTAGAAACCAATGCAGATGTTATAGTGGTATCGTCACTTTATGGGCATGGAGAAATAGACTGTAGAGGTATGAGAGAAAAGTGTGATGAATCTGGATTAAAAGATATAATATTGTATGTTGGTGGAAACATAGTTGTAGGAAAACAAGAATGGGAAGATGTTGAGAAAAGATTTAAGGCTATGGGATTTAATAGGGTATTCCCTCCAGGAACTTCTGTAGATACTACAGTAGAATGTTTAAGGGAAGATTTAGGGTTAAAATAATAGCATAAATGGAAGTGAATATAATGGATGCATATTTATTAATAGATTTCGGTAGTACCTATACAAAGCTTACTGCTGTTGACATTGAAAAGGAAGAAATATTAGGTACTTCAAAAGATATTACCACCATAGAAGATAATATAATGACAGGCTTCGAAAAGGCTTATAAAAAACTCATGAGCCAATTAGAAGGAAAAAATATTAACTTTGTAAGAAAATTGGCTTGTTCTTCAGCAGCAGGTGGATTAAAGATGATAGCTATAGGTTTAGTACCAGATCTTACCGCTGAAGCTGCAAAAAGAGCTGCATTAGGTGCAGGAGCCAGAGTTTTAAAAACTTACAGCTATGAACTTACAGATATAGAAATGGAAGAGATTAAAAAATCCAATATAGATATAATACTACTAGCTGGAGGTACTGACGGTGGAAATAAAGACTGCATAATACATAATGCTAAAATGTTAGTAAAACACAATATGAAAATTCCAGTAGTAGTGGCTGGAAATAAGGTAGTTAATGATGAAATAAATAGATTATTTGGTGGTGCCAGTATACCATACTCTATTACAGAGAATGTTATGCCCAAACTAAATGAATTAAATGTAGAACCTGCAAGAGAAGAAATAAGAAAAGTTTTTATGGGCAGAATAGTAGATGCCAAAGGACTGAGAAGTGCAGAAGATTACGTAAATGGAATACTTATGCCAACCCCTGCCGCGGTATTAAAAGCTGCAAGGGTATTAAGTGAGGGCAGCGACAAAGAAGAGGGAATTGGCGAAATTGTTGTTATAGACATTGGAGGAGCTACTACAGATATACATTCTATAGCTGATGGGGAGCCTACAAAAGCAGGGGTTACATTAAGAGGATTAGAAGAACCCTTTGCAAAGAGAACTGTTGAAGGCGACTTAGGTATGAGATATTCTGCTTTATCTTTATGGGAAGCTGCTGGTACTAGGAAGATTAAAAAATATCTTAAAAATAAAGATTTAGATGTGGAAGAAAACTGTAGATTAAGATCGAAAAACATAATGATGGTTCCTAAAATAGGAGAAGAAACAGATTTTGATGAAGCTATGGCTAAAGTTGCTACAGAATTAGCTATGGAAAGACATTGTGGATATATAGAACCCGTGTATTCTCCACTAGGAGTTATATATAGCCAGTATGGAAAAGACCTTATGGAGGTAAAGTACATAATTGGTACAGGGGGAGTATTAGTTCACAGTGAAAATCCTGGAGAGATATTAGATTCTGCCTCCTTTTCTACAGAAGACTTAAATTCCTTAAGACCTCAAAGAGCTAAATTTTTATTGGATAAAACGTACATACTTTCAGCTATGGGCCTTTTAGCAGAGGAATTACCAGATGTAGCTGTGAAAATAATGAAAAAATATTTAAAAGAGGTATGTTCTTCAAAAATGCAAGAGAAAAAAGATCATGTGGATATAAAGATGGATATGTTTAAAGAAGAACTTAAAAATAAGAAGCAATTTGATAATCATTGTGATGGAGTATTTTAATTAAATTTTTATAGGCAATTATAATTTAAGAAGGGCAGGTACAAAAAGTGGAGTTAAAAAATAAAAAGTGGACAGAGGAAGAGTTTTTTAAAGAAAGAGAATTGGTTTTAAACCAATGGCCAACTGGTAAAGATGTAGATCTTCAAGAAGCAGTAGATTTTTTAAAAAAGGTTCCAGACCACAAAAGCTTTCCTAAAAAGCTTATAAAGGCTAAAGAGGAGGGAGTAACTTTAGCACAACCTAGAGCAGGAGTTGCACTTATAGATTCTCATATAAAGCTTTTAACTTATTTGCAAGATGAAGGGGGA
Organism: Clostridium simiarum; assembly: GCF_018919175.1. Lineage (GTDB taxonomy): Bacteria > Bacillota > Clostridia > Clostridiales > Clostridiaceae > Clostridium_L > Clostridium_L simiarum. The sequence continues at coordinate 80,601 of NZ_JAHLQL010000002.1, forward strand.
GCAGATCTATTACCTTCAACTATTGATAGTTACACAAGACAAAATAGATACAATGAATGTGAAATTGGTATAAATGAGAGTAGAGCTGCAGGAAGATCATTACTAAATGGATTTCCTGGAGTAAATCATGGAGTAAGCGGATGTAGGAGAGTCTATGAAGAAATTAACCTTCCAATAGAATCAAGACACGGTACACCAGATGGTAGGCTTCTTGCAGAGATTACACATGCTGCTGGATGGACTTCTAATGAAGGTGGTGGAATATCTTATAATATTCCATATGCAAAAAGTGTAAGTATAGAAAGAACCATACTAGACTGGCAATACTGTGATAGACTTGCAGGGTTTTATGAAGAGCAAGGAATATCAATAAATAGAGAGCCTTTTGGACCACTTACAGGAACTTTAGTACCTCCAAGTACTTCTAATGCAGTAGCTATAGTAGAAGCTTTACTTGCAGCAGAGCAAGGAGTTAAAAATATAACTGTAGGATATGGACAGTGTGGAAATTTAATTCAAGACGTAGCTGCTATAAGAGCCTTAGAGGAGCAAACTGATGAGTATTTAAAAGCTAATGGATATAATGATGTTTATATAACTACAGTTTTCCATCAATGGATGGGAGGATTCCCAGCAGATGAGTCAAAGGCTTTTGGAGTTATATCTACAGGAGCAGCAGCAGCAGCTCTTGCAGGAGCTACAAAAGTAATTGTTAAAACTCCTCACGAAGCTATAGGGGTTCCAACTAAAGAAGCTAATGCAGCAGGTATAAAAGCTACAAAGGTAACTCTTAACCTATTAAGAGGACAAAAGATGCCTATGTCAACACAATTGCAAACTGAAATTGCTATAATCAAAGCTGAAACAAAATGTATGGTAGATAAATTATTTGAATTAGGTAAAGGAGATCTTGCAATAGGAACAGTTAAGGGATTTGAAGCTGGAGTTATAGATATACCATTTGCACCAAGCAAATATAATTATGGAAAAATGATGCCAGCAAGAGATAATAATGGAGCTGTAAGATACCTTAAATTCGGAAACGTGCCATTTACTAAAGAATTAATAGATTTTAATATGAAAAAGCTAGAGGAAAGAGCTGTCTTTGAAAAGAGAGAAGTAGGATTCCAAATGACTGTAGATGATATATTTGCAGTAGGAAAAGGAGTTCTTGTAGGAAGACCGGAGAAAAAATAAAATGGACAATAAATCTATATAATAATATGCCAAGGCATAGGAAATTTATGTATTCAATATAAAATATATTAATTGAAAAGAGGGCGTAAAAATGAAAATAGTTGACGTTGTTTGTTCAGCAGGAAGAACAGGATTTTACTTTGATGACCAAAGAGCTATAAAAGGTGGAGTAGAGCATGATGGTTTTACTTATGTAGGAGATCCAGTAACAGAAGGATTTAAGGCAGTAAGACAGGCAGGCGAATCCATATCAGTTATGTTCATATTAGAAGATGGTCAAGTAGCTCATGGAGATTGTGCAGCAGTACAATATTCAGGAGCAGGTGGAAGAGATCCTTTATTTTTAGCAGAAGAGTTTATACCTGTAATAGAAAAAGAAATAGCTCCAAAGTTAATAGGAAGAGAATTAAATAACTTTAAGGAGTTAGCAGAAGAATTTGATAAGATGCATATTAATGGGAAAAGATTACATACAGCCATAAGGTATGGAATAACTCAAGCTATATTAGATGGGGTGGCAAAGTCTAAAAAGGTTACTATGGCTGAAATAGTTAGAGATGAATATAATACAGGAGTTGATATAAAGAGAATTCCTATATTCACTCAATCAGGTGATGATAGATATATAAATGCTGATAAGATGATAATAAAAGGTGCAGATGTTATGCCACACGCTCTTTTTAATAATGTAAAAGAGAAATTAGGAGAAAAGGGAGAAAAGCTTATTGCTTATGTTGAGTGGTTAAGAGACAGAGTATTAAAGTTAAGAGATTCAGAAGAATATAATCCAATATTCCACATAGATGTTTATGGAACTATAGGAGTTGCGTTTAACTATGACACAGAAAAGATGGTAGAATACTTGAAAGTGTTAGAAGATGCTGCAAAACCATTCCATTTAAGAATAGAAGGACCTATGGATGTAGAGCATAGAGAAAGACAAATGGAAGCTTTAAGAGACTTAACAGCTGAACTTGATAAAAAGAATATTAATGTAGAATTAGTAGCTGACGAATGGTGTAATACTTATGATGACGTAGTACTATTTGCAGATAATAATGCAGGACATATGCTTCAAATAAAAACTCCAGACCTAGGCGGAGTTAATAATATAATAGAAGCTATATTATACTGCAAGAAAAAGGGTATTGGAGCTTATTGCGGAGGAACATGTAACGAAACTAATAGATCATCAGAGGTATGCACTAATATAGCTATGGCTTGTGGAGCAGACCAATGCTTAGCTAAGCCAGGAATGGGTGTAGACGAAGGATATATGATAGTAAACAATGAAATGAATAGAGTAGTTGCCCTTGTTAATAGAAGAAAAAATAATTAATAATATATTTTACATAAGGCAGTTTAATAATTAAACTGCCTTTTATCTCATTAAAAGGTTTTAATAGAGCTTTCAATGATGTAAATTTTTAAGTATAGTAAAAGAGTATGAGTATAAAAATAAAAAGGAGTGTTTTAGGTATGAAAGAAATTCACGTTTCAGACATTACTAATGCAGTAAGAAATCTATGCATAGATTCTAACTACTACTTATCGGAAGATGTAAGAAGTAGATTAAAAGAAGCTTATGAAAATGAAACTTGGGCTATAGCAAAGGACATATTAGACAAAATATTAGTAAATGCAGATATAGCTAAAAATCAAAGAATGCCAATGTGCCAAGATACAGGTATGACCTGCGTTTTTGTAGAACTTGGTCAAGATGTCCATATAATCGGAGGAAATTTAGAAGAAGCTATTAACGAAGGTATAAGACAGGGCTATGCAGAGGGATATTTAAGAAAGTCTGTGGTTAAAGATCCTTTAGACAGGATTAATACAAAAGATAATACTCCAGGAGTTATATACTACAATGTAGTTTCAGGCGATAAGCTTAAGGTAACTGTGGCACCTAAAGGATTTGGATCAGAAAACATGAGCCAATTAAAAATGCTAAAGCCAGCAGATGGAGTAGAAGGAGTTAAAAAATTTGTACTTGAAGTGGTTAAACAAGCAGGTCCTAATCCATGCCCACCAATAATTGTAGGGATAGGCATAGGTGGAACCTTTGATAAGGCTGCTAATCTAGCTAAAAAAGCATTAATTAGACCTACAGCTGAAAGAAATCCAAATCCTTACTATAGAGATTTAGAATTGGAATTATTTGAAAGTATAAATGAATTAGGGATAGGGCCACAAGGTTTTGGTGGAAGAAGTACTGCTCTATCTGTTAATATAGAGACTTATGCTACTCACATAGCTGGACTTCCAGTAGCGGTAAACATAAACTGCCACGCTACAAGACATGCTGAAATTGAATTATAATGGAGGTAACAAATATGGAAAAGAGAATAAGTACACCACTTACAGAAGAAAAAGTTAAAGATCTTAAAGCTGGGGATAGTGTATTAATCAGCGGAATTATATATACTGCAAGAGATGCTGCTCATAAGAGATTGGTAGATCTTATGGATAAAGGGGAAGAGCTTCCAATAGACTTAAGAGATGCTATAATATATTATGTAGGACCAAGTCCAGCAAAACCAGGTATGGCATTAGGTTCAGCAGGACCTACTACCAGTTATAGAATGGATCCTTATGCACCAAAGCTTTTAGATAGAGGCTTAAAAGGAATGATAGGAAAAGGCCTTAGGGGAGAGGATGTAGTTGATTCTATAATAAAAAACAATGCAGTTTATTTTGCGGCTATAGGTGGGGCAGCGGCTTTAATTGGTAAAGCTGTGGAAGAAGCAGAGTTAGTTGCCTATGAAGACTTAGGGGCAGAAGCTATAAGAAAGCTAACAGTAAAGGATCTACCAGTGGTAGTTGTTATAGATAGTAAAGGAAATAACCTATATGAAATAGGTCAAAAGGAATATTTAAATAGCTTAAAGAAATAAACCTTTAAATTAAGAGGAGTGATTTTAAATGAAGATCTCTAATGTAGCAAAATCTGGGACACTAGAATCTAATGATGTATTTATTATGGTTTCACCAAATGAAGAAGATATCATAGATATTCAATTAGAAAGCATAGTGATGAAGCAATTTGGAGAGCAAATATTAAAAGTTATAAAAGATACCCTAAAGGATTTAGGTGTAGAGGCTGTAACATTAAAAGCACAAGACAAAGGGGCACTAGATTACACCATAAAGGCTAGAGTTGAAACTGCTATAAAAAGAGCCATAGAAGCATAATTTATTAAATCCATAAAGGAACAATATTGTGAGGTGTATTAAAATGAAGAACTTAAGAAGGACTATGCTTTTTATGCCTGGAAACAATCCAGGAATGTTGCAAAATGCAGCTATAATGGGGGCAGACTCTATAATTCTAGATTTAGAAGATGCTGTAAGTCTTACAGAAAAGGATAGTGCAAGGATACTAGTAAGGGAAGCTATAAAAAATATAGATTACTCTAATGTAGAAGTAGTAGTTAGAATAAATCCTTTAGATACAGAATTCGGACACTTAGATATAGAAACTATAGCTAGGGTTAAACCAGATACAATAATGGTACCAAAAGCTGATGAAAAAGAGATAAAAGAAGCTCATGATATATTAGATAAGATTGAAGATATGGAAGGCTTTGAGAAAGGATCTATAAAGATTATACCTCTTATAGAAACTGCTTATGGTCTTGAAAATGTATATAGTATAATAAAAAGTTCAGATAGAGTGGTTGCTGTTTTGCTTGGAGGAGAGGACTTAACGGCAGACCTTGGTATAAAGAGGACAAAAGAAGGAGAAGAAATATTCTATGCTAGAAATAGAGTAGCAACTGCCTGCAAGGCTTGCAGGATACATTCAATAGATACTCCTTTTACAGATACCAATGATTTTGAGGGGTTAGAATCTGACACATTAAGAGCTAAGAGTCTTGGAATTACTGGAAAATCAGCTATTAATCCAAGACAGATAGATACTATACACAAAGTTTTTGCTCCTACAGAAGAAGAGATAAATCATGCCTTAAGAGTTTTAAAGGCTATGGAAGAAGCAAAAAAAGAAGGCAAAGGCGTATTCTCTTTAGATGGAAAAATGGTAGATGCACCTATAATAAATAGAGCGGTTACCACTGTGGAATTAGGGAAGATGTTAGGACTTATATAAAGATATAAATAATCAAAAAGGTGGGATAGACTTATGAAAAATTTCATAGGAATAGACATTCCTGAGTATATAGAAGGATATGGTAAGGTAATACCTTTCCAAGGTGCCTACGAAAATCCTGTAATAAAAAAGAAAAATGGAGTCAGAGAAAGTGCCGTAGGACCAAATGAAAATAAAGTATTAGAATCCATAGATGAGGCTTTAGATAAGGCTAATATAAAGGATGGAATGACTGTATCTTTTCATCATCACTTAAGGAATGGTGATTATGTTCTTAATATGGTAATGGAAAGAATTGCCGCGAGGGGTATAAAAGATATAACTGTTGCAGCTAGCTCCATATTCCCAGTGCACGCTCCTTTAGTAGAATACATAAAAGAGGGGATAGTGACACAAATAGTAGCCAGTTACATATCAGGTCCAGTGGCCAAGGCTATTTCAGAAGGACTTTTAAATAAACCAGCTATAATGCAAACTCATGGTGGAAGAGGAAGAGCCATTGAAAGTGGAGATATTCACATAGATGTAGCCTTTGTTGCGGCACCAGCTGCAGACAATTATGGAAATATAAATGGATTATATGGAAAATCAGCTTGTGGAGCCTTAGGTTACGCTATAGCAGACTGTCAGTATGCAGATAAGGTTATAGCTATAACTGATAATATTGTTCCTTATCCAAACTGTCCAATAGAGATAAGTCAAATATATGTAGATTATATTGTTCCTGTAGAATCTATAGGGGATCCTGAAGGTATAGTATCAGGAACTACAAAGATAACAAAGGATCCTGTAGGACTTAAAATAGCTAAAATGGCAGCTGGAGTAATGAAAGCATCGGGACTTATTAAAAATGGTATGTCCTTTCAAACTGGAGCAGGAGGAATATCTCTAGCTGTAGCTCAGGAATTAAAGGATATAATGATAAAGGAAGATATAAAAGGAAGCTTTGCATCAGGCGGAATTACAGGTTATATTGTAGATATGTTTAGGGAAGGCTTATTTGAGTATCTATTTGATGTGCAGTGTTTCGACTTAAAAGCCGTAGAATCCTATTCACAAACTCATAAACACCAAAGAATGTCTGCTTCTATGTATGGAAATCCACACAATAAAGGAGCAGTAGTAAATAATTTAGATATAGTAATATTAGGAGCAACAGAAATAGACACTAATTTCAATGTAAATGTTACAACTGGTTCAGATGGAGCGATAATGGGTGGATCAGGAGGACATAGTGACACTGCAGCAGGAGCAAAGCTTACTATAATAGTTTCTAATCTTATGAAGGCAAGACTACCTTTAATTAAAGATAAGATTACTACAGTAAATACCCCAGGAGAAACTATAGATGTATTAGTTACAGAAAGAGGAATTGCTGTAAATCCAAGAAGACAGGATTTAATAGAAAAGCTAAAAGCTACAAATCTTCCTGTAATGAGTATTGAGGAACTGAAATCTATATCTGAAAAACTTACAGGGAAACCAAAGGATATAGAAACAGAAGATAATATAGTAGCAGTAGTAGAATACAGAGATGGAACTGTAATAGATGTAATAAGAAAAACTAAATAACACAAATATATTTTGAATAATTTACAAAATGTATAATTAAACCCTAAGACCATCACTTTAAATATAGTATGTGTCTTAGGGTTATATGATAGGACAAATTTATGTAAGTAGGTGAGATAGATGGATGGATTAAAGATGGAAATTATTGACCTTTGTAATTTAGCGGAAAGAAAGAATGTAGAAATATTTTTAAGCGGATTTGACCTAGATTATGAAAAGGATATAGATTACACTTTAGTTTTAAAAGATGAAAAGGGTATTGTTGCAACTTGTTCTAAGGCTAAAAATATTTTAAAATGTTTTGCTATAAGTCCAAACCTTCAAGGAGAAGGAATAACAGCAACACTTATAACTAATCTTATAGATAAGCTTTTTTCAGAAGGAATATACCACAGCTTTATATTTACAAAGCCTGAAAATGTAGATATTTTTACATCCTTAGGGTTTAAGTTATTATATACTGCAAAAAAGGTGGCTCTTTTAGAAAATGGAATATATGACATTCACAGTTATCTTAAAAAGCTGATTAAAAAATATGATATAAACACAGATAAACCTAGATCAGCATTAGTTATGAACTGTAATCCATTCACCAATGGACATAGGTATTTAATAGAGAAAGCGTCGGAGGTTTCTGATGAAGTATTAGTATTTATAGTAGAAGAAAATAAATCCCTTTTTCCCTTTGAAGATAGATATAATTTAGTTAAAGAAGGGACGAGAGATTTAAAAAATGTTAAGGTAATACCAGGAGGTGAATATATAATTTCTTCAGCTACATTCCCTTCTTATTTTTTGAGAAAAGAAGACGATAAGTTAAATAGCTACACATCTATAGATGCAGGTATATTTGCTATGTATTTTTGTAAAATGCTAAATATAAATGAAAGATTTGTAGGAGAGGAGCCTTATTGCAAAGTAACTAATGCCTATAATGAAGCTCTCCTTGAAGAATTAAAGAACTTTGGCATAAAATTATCTATAGTTCCAAGAAAAGCTATAGATGGAGATGTTATAAGTGCCTCTAAAGTTAGGCAATTAATAAAAGCTAATGATATAAAAAATATAAAAGGGTTAGTTCCAAAGGAAACCTTTGATTTTTTAAATAGCAAAAAGGGAAAGGAGATAGTGGAGAAAATCAAGGTAAGTGAATCTCCACATTAGATATGAAATATACTCCAAAAGATATTCTAATTGAAAGAGAAAAAAGAGTAGAAATGATACAAGAAATTATAGAAAAATTCAACAAAACATTAATATTTATAAGAGTAAATTATCCAGGAGTACAAAAAGAAAATGAACTAACAAAAGATATAATAAAAGCTATGGATAAGTTATTAAGTAGATTGTTTGAAGATGTACTAATACTTAAACTTTTAACAATAACTGCAGAAGGACCTAACATTACTATGGCTATAGATAAAGATCCTTTGGAGATAAAAAGGATTTGTATTGAAATTGAAGAAAATCACCCCTTAGGAAGGTGTGTAGATATAGATGTTTATAGACCTGACACAATGGAAAGTATAGGAAGAGAAGAAATGGGTATAAAACCAAGAAAATGTTTTCTATGTGAAGAAATAGCCCAGGTATGCGTAAGAAGTAAAAGACATGATATTAAAGAGGTCATAAGGTACATAGAAAGATGTTATATAGAATTTGAGGGTTACATAAATGGATAATAGAAAGTACATAAAAGACATATCATTCTCTCTAGGAGAATTGGCAACTCAAGCTATGTTATATGAAGCTTCAGCTTATCCTACTCCAGGTCTTGTTTCCCCTGTGAATTCAGGAGCACATGAAGATATGGATTATTATAGCTTTATAGATAGTACAACTTCCCTTATGAAATTTATGATACTTTTTTCAGAGGAAGGATACTCCAAAAGAGAACCTAAGGATATATTTAAGTCAATCAGGCTCTTAGGTATAGAAGCAGAAAAAAACATGTTTTTAAAAACTTCTGGAGTTAATACTCATAAGGGTATGCTATTTATAATGGGTATAACTATTGCTGCTGTGGCTAAAAGTCTCTATGAAAAAAGTGATTTTAATTCTATTCAATGTAATATAAAAGCTATGACAGAAGGGTTAACACAAGAAGATTTCAAAGATATTCATTTAAAAAAGAACTTATCCCATGGAGAAGAATTATATTTAAAACATAATATAAAAGGTATTAGAGAAGAGGTAGAAAAAGGTATTCCACTTGTTTTTGATTATTCATTGAATTTTTATGAAGAAAATAAGAAATTAGCTAAAAAATCCAGAATAGTACATACTCTTATGGGAATAATGCAATACTGCATGGACACCACTATATTACATAGGCATTCCTTAGAGGTGTTAGAAGAAGTAAGAGAGAATTCAAAAAGGATCATAGATTTAGGTGGAATGTATACAAAAGAAGGAATTGAAGAAATAAAAATCATGGAAGAGGATTTTATAAAAAGAAGGATAAGTCCTGGTGGCAGTGCCGACATTTTAGCTGTCACAATATTTTTAACAGAGGTAAAAAAGAAGTTTTTTAATACTTTATAGGAAGGGATAAGCAGTATTATGGATAAAAAATTAAGAAATAAACTTATAATATTTGGGATACTGTCCTGTGTAGGGATTTTTATAATCATTTATACTGGTTACGAAAATAAAAATAAATTAAAAAAGGTTCAAGAAAGTCAGCAGGAAATCATTAAAGAAAAACAAGAAGAAAACGCAAAGATAGAAGCTGAAAACAAGAATATAGAAGAACTAGAAAGTAAAAATCAAACTGCTCTATCTAAGTTTTACGAAGGAAAATATATTGAAGCAATAGAACAGAGCGATGAAATTATAGCCTTAGATCCAGAAAATTATAAAGCATATAATACAAAAGGTATAGCTATAAGCTATAAAGGAGATTTTGAAGGTGGCATGGAAAACATAGATAAATCTTTAGAAATAAAGCCTGATTTTGGATATGCAAGATTTAATAAAGCTTTAGCTTATGAGCTTTTCGGAAAATATGATGAATCTTTAAAATGGTATGATAAAGCCTTAGAGGTTGAAGATTATGTATGGAGCTACTATGGAAAGGCCAGTATATATGGAAGATATGGAGATTTGGAAAATACTTTAAAATATATGAAAAAGGCAATAGAAATAGACCCTAAGGTAAAGGAAGCGGCAAGGGAAGAATCAGACTTTAATAATGTAAGAAAATATAAAGAGTTTAATGAATTAATTAGCAAATAAATTTTAAGTATCAACATCAATAAAAGGTATGGATTAGATTTATATAAAATAACCGAATCCATACCTTTTATATTATTTTAGTTCATTATTTACGTGAGGATTAATCCACAGATAATTTTTTAATCCACAAGTATTCCGTATTTTTTACACTTTAAAGATATGGTTCTGTGGGTAAGTCCTAAAGCTTTTCCTGCCTTGTTAAAACTTTTATATTTTTCCATAGCAAGCCTTATTATTTCCTTCTCGTATTCTTGAAAGGTTAAAATCTCACCATGGGGAGTGTTAATTAAATTAGTATCCTTCTGTGGGTTTTTTTGAAGATATACGGGTAAATCTTCAGGTTTAATTATACTTTCATCACAAAGGTTCATAGCTCTTTCTATTAAATTTTGTAGTTCCCTTATATTTCCGGGCCAGTGGTACTCCTGTAGTAATAAAAGGCTATCTTCACTTATGCCCTTAATGTTTTTATTTAGCTTTTTATTTAATTTTAGTATAAAGTGTTCTACTAATAGCTCTATATCCTCTTTTCTTTCTTTAAGAGGAGGTATTTGAATAGGAATTACATTTAATCTGTAGTATAAGTCCTCTCTAAAGGTCTTATCCTCTATCATTTCACTTAGATTTCTGTTAGTTGCAGCTATGACTCTAACATCAATCTTTTGGGGAGATAATCCACCAAGACTTTCTATCTCCATTTCCTGAAGCACCCTTAATAGTTTAGCTTGCATAGCAAGGGGCATATCTCCTATTTCATCAAGAAATATAGTTCCACCATCTGCAATAGCGAATTTACCTGGTTTATTTTTAATTGCTCCAGTAAAGGCACCTTTTTCATATCCAAATAATTCACTTTCTAAAAGATTTTCTGGAATAGCAGCACAGTTAACTTTAACAAAGGGTTTATCCTTTCTTTCGCTATTATTATGTATAGCTTTAGCTATAAGTTCCTTACCAGTACCACTTTCACCAGTTACAAGTACAGTGGAAGTGCTTTGAGAAGCCTTCCTGCAAAAGTCTAAAACTTTTTTTAAACCTTTGTTTTCACCTATTATGTCACTAAAGGTACGATTTAAACCAGCATGTTTTATAAGTTCTTCTTTGTAGTAATCAAGTTCCGTTTGAGATTTTTCAAGTTTACCCATTAAATCCTTAATATCTTCCACTTTTTTAGAAGTAGATATAACACCTTTAAACTCACCATCTATAAAAATAGGCTCCACAGTGGAAATTATATTTATTCCATCCTTTTTATATATTATATTTTCTATTTTTTCCTTTGATTTAAAAACCTGCATTCTAAGACCTTTAGGAGAAAGGTATTTAAGGTGTTTACCTAATATAGAATTAGAAGTTAAATTATAGTTTTCTTCGTAAGCTGGATTTACGTAACTTACATATCCATTTTCATCTATAAAGCAAATCATATCATGAGATGAGGCAAGGATTTTTTTAAAACGTTCATTAACTTCCTTCATGCCTACTATTTCTGAAACGTCTTGAAACACACCAATTGCCCCAATAATTTTATCTCCAGAAAATATAGGACTTCTGTTTACCATAGTAATATGATTATTCATATGTTGTATTTTACCTAAATGTTTTTCTTTTGTTATAATTATATTAGGAAGGTCAGAGTTTGGTATTATGTCTTTTACATTTTTACCTAAGACATCTTTATAATTCTTTTCTATAATTCTTAAGGCATAATCATTTATAGTAGTTATATTGGAGTTAATATCTATTACAACTATTCCTATAGGAATATTTTTTACTATTTGTTCATTAGCTATATTGGTTTCTTCTAAGATAGCATCTATGGCTTTCATATGCGGAGTTGTTCCAGATAAATCTTTTGTTATAAAAGAGCTAAGTTCTTCTATAGCTTTTATTGCTTCCTTAGAATCTTCCTTAGTAGAAATATTTATACTGTCATTTTCTTGAATTTTTAAAGATAAAAGAGCTAACATACTTACAGCAATAGGTTCTTTAGTATCCTTTGTGCTTACATAAATTCTTATACCATATTTTGCAATTAACTCATCGCACTTATTTACAACCATGGCTGCTACCCTTGTATGTAACCCATTGTGGATTTTTATTACTAAATCTTTTGAAAACATTATATATCATCCTCATTATAAAAGTATGATAAAAAGTATCAAGTCTATTAAAAACCTTGATACTTTTTATCAACCTTATCATACTACAACAGCAAATATAAATCTAGTAAAAAAAAGTAATAATTTTGTAAAAGATTCAAATGTAAAGGTTTAAAGAAATTTTAAAAATAAAACATTAGTTTAAAAGAATATTTATTTTCAATAAGGTAAAGTATAAAAAGTATATTACGCCTATTATTGTAATATATACATAATATAGTTGATAAATTTTATCAAGGCATTTAAATTTAAAAAATTATATTATAAATGATAAGGTATAAGATAATGCTGTGGTTATAAGATTATCATTAGATTTTTAATTAAATCAACTTATTTTTTATTTTGGCATGTATATTGCTTTAAATATTTTAGTAAAACTTATATTTATATATATTAAGAATATATTAAAGATAAAATTATTAATATAATTTACATCAGTTAATAGATAATAGAAAGGTAGGTGAAAATCCTGACTTTAATATAATTTAGTCAGGAGAAAATATGAAAAAAGGTATTGCTGCCTCAAGAGGATATGCTATTGGTCATGTTATTATTAAGGAAGATGTTGATATAACAATAACTGATGCTAAGGTAGAAAATGTAGAAAGTGAAAAAAATAGATTAGATAAAGCTTTAGAAATATCTAAAAATCAAATAGAAAAAGTAAAAGAAAAAGCTCTTAAAAATATGGGAGAGGATAAGGCTGCTGTTTTTGAAAGTCATATCATGCTACTAGAGGACCCAGAATTTATAGGGGCTATTGAAATGGAGATAACAAATAACAATACTAATGCAGAGAAAGCAGTAAAGGATATTTCAGATTCATTTCTTGCTATATTTGAATCCATGGAAGATGAATATATGAGAGAAAGAGCTGCAGACGTAAAAGACGTTTCAAATAGGATTTTATTAAACCTATTAGGTAAGATGAGTGGTATTGAGATTACAGAAAATAATACAATACTAGTTGCTCATGACTTAACCCCATCTGACACAGCTCAGTTAGATAAAGAAAAAGTTATTGCATTCTTAACTAATATAGGAGGAAGAACTTCTCATAGTGCTATAATGGCTAGAACTCTTGAAATACCAGCCATAGTAGGGATGAATGATATAACCTCATCTGTTAAAAATGGAGATTTACTTATAGTAGATGGAATAGAAGGAAACGTAATAGTAAATCCTGATGATGAAACTATTAAGTTATATGAAAGAAAAGTTGAAGAGTATAAAGAAGAAGTAGAAGGATTAAAAAGACTTATAGAAGTAAAAACATGTACAAAGTCTGGAAAGAGAATAGATGTAGCAGGAAATATAGGGAAATCAGAAGATGTACATAAGGTTATAGAAAATGGTGCCGATGGTATTGGGCTATTCAGAACAGAGTTTTTATATATGGATAGAGATAATCTTCCAACAGAAGAAGAACAGTTTGAATCTTATAAATATGTTTTAGAAAAGATGGAAGGTAAGCCTGTAGTTATAAGAACTTTAGATATTGGAGGAGATAAGAAATTATCCTATCTTCCATTGCCAGAAGAAATGAATCCTTTCTTAGGCTATAGAGCTATAAGATTATGTTTAGATAGAATAGATATATTTAAAGTTCAATTAAGAGCTTTATTAAGAGCTTCAGTATTTGGTAACTTAAAGGTAATGTTCCCTATGATAGCTTCTTTAGATGAATTTTTAAAGGCTAAAGCAGTTGTAGATGAATGTAAAGCAGAACTTAAGTCAGAAGGAAAAGAATACAGTGAAGAAATAGAATGGGGAATAATGGTAGAAATACCTGCAGCAGCAGTATGTGCAGATGAACTTGCAAAGTATGTAGATTTCTTCTCTATAGGAACTAATGATCTTATACAATATACATTAGCTGCTGATAGAATGAGTGAAAAGGTATCTTATTTATATAACCCTATGCACCCAGCAGTATTAAGTTTAATAAAGATGACTATAGATGGAGCACATAACCATGGTAAGTGGTGCGGTATGTGTGGAGAAATGGCAGGGGATGAAACTGCTATTCCAACTTTAGTAAGCTATGGTTTAGATGAATTTTCAATGAGTGCATCATCTATATTAAGAGCTAAGCAAATCATAATAAACCAAGATTAATTATATTGCACACCCTTAAAATTCAAATAAATAAGACCATTTAAAAAAATCACAGGATTAACCTGTGATTTTTTGTTATAATATAAATTAAATATGTAACTACACCTTAAAAATTACGTATATAGATATGAATAGAAATAGATGCATCCATTATAACATGATGGAGGAGCGTGTTGGTTTTGGATGAGGATTTGAAACTTATAAAAGAGATTCTTAACGGTAATGTAGACAGTTTTAATATAATAGTAAATAAATATCAATCTCTTATATTAAAATTTATATATAACATGATTAAAGATAAAGAAGCAGCAGAAGATATAACTCAGGAGGTTTTTATAACTGTCTATAATAAGTTATACATGTATAATTCTAAATACAAATTTTCAAACTGGATTTTACAAATAGCTAGAAACAAGTGTATAGACTACATAAGAAAGTACAAAAGAGTATATGAGGCGAATATTGAAGAAGTTATAGGGCTAGCATCTAAGGAACCTTCTCCAGAACAAAAACTGGAGTTTAAAGAATTAAAAACAAATGTAGAAAGATTTATTAATGATTTAGGGGATATTGATAAGCAAATATTAATACTGAGATATGCGGAAGAACTAACATTTTTAGATATTGCAGAAATTATGAACATGAGTGAGTCTGCAGTAAAAAGGAGATATTATAAATCTAGAGATAAATTTAAAGCCTTTTTTATTGATAAAATAGAAGAAGTAAAAGGGGTGTAGTAATTGTATGAATTGTAATACTTTTAAAAAGAAGATGGAGGATTATCTAGAAGATAATCTACAAAATGATATGAAAAAGGCCATGGATGATCATATTAGTAAATGTAATAGCTGTAAGAGGATTTGTGAAAGAGAGAACTATATAGAAGATGTGTTAAAAAGCACATTAGATATAGACCCTGCCATGTTTACAAGTCCTAGGGGAGACATAATGGCATCTATAGATAAGACTAGATATTCTAAGAGTTTTACCAAAAAAATAAAATTTCACTTTTTTAGAAATAATAAAAGGTATGCTATGGCGGCAACTTTAGCTTTTATGATATCTATTTCTGCTATTTATATTAAAAGAGGTATACTTAATGATTTAAATAGTAATTTTAAAATTGCTACCAATTCAGAAGAGAATTTAAACAAAAATAATCAGTCAACTAAAAGAATAGTGACTAAGCCTCAAGAGGAAAAAAATGATATAAACATGTCGGATAAAGCAATAAAGGTTAAAACTAAGGTTAATGGAGATGAATATATATATATAAAAGAAAATATATCTCCCATATTGGAAATGAAAGATAATTATGTACCTTCTTTTACCAAAGAAAATTTAAATTATGACTATAATCCTAAATCTGCAACACCTTGGAAGAGTTCAAAGGAAAGACAAATGGCTGTTTGTATAGAAGGAAAAGGGGAAGATGGGTTAGAAGAAGGTATAGGTCATATCATAGTACAGGATAACAAAGAAAATAGCACTTGGAAATTGTCTGTAAATAATAAGGATGGAAAACAAAATAGTCCACTATATATAGAATGGGGTCAAGATAAAAATTTATTTGTTATAGTTGGTCAGGGGTACGGTACAATACCATCAAGAAAAAGTGTATATTCTGTAAATATAGATAATATGAAAACTAACTTAGTGTATGATACAGATAGCGTTAAGAAACAGGTGTCATCTATAAAGAATAATAAAGATAATTTAGAATTAAAATTAATAGTGTTTAATGATGAGACGCTAAATGAGTATCATGAAGAAAAAAGAGTTGTAAATTATAAAGATGTAACGGGCTTCAGAACAGAAGAGGTAAACCCCTTATATGAATTTGCTAAAAATATAAAGGATAACAATCATGAAAAGGCAATAAACCTATTTGATGAAAACTTCAAACAGGAGTATAAAAGTTATATTGGGGATATTCAAGCTATAAGTAGTATGAATATAGAAAAAATCATAGATATAACAGATGCATCATTAGCCAAAGATAAACCATATGACATAAAAGTATATGGAGTCATGGCAAACTATAAAATAAATGACAAAATGTCCACTAGTCTAAAAAGTTCAACCTATTATCAAAGGTTTGTACTAATTAAATATAAAGAGGACACAAATTGGAGCATAGTTCAAATACTAACTCCACCACAAAACTAACACCTTAATACAATAGTACTACAACTCTATGTTTAATTGGTTACAAATTTGTTAAAAGTTTAATATTACAGTAATTTGTAAAAACTACTCTACTTAGGAGTAGTTTTTTATTTCTTTGTAAAATATGTTTAAAAAAGATTATATAAGCACTATAATAGACTAAGGTAAATGACTATAAAGTTATTATGAAAACATAAAGAAAAGGTGGCTCTATATGGACAAAACTTCAAAAAAAATATATGCAAAGGCTATGAAGCTTTATCAAAATGGATATATAGATAAGGCTTTGGAGGTTTGTGAAAAAGGTATATCAGAGGATTTAAAAAATGCTCCTATAATAAATCTTAAGGGTATGCTACTTTATATAAAAGGAGATCTTAGAGGTGCTATATCCTTATGGCAAATAAATAAAGATGTAAGTAATGATTTAGTAGCTAAAAAGTATGTTGATGATTCAATAGCAGATAAGGAAAGAGAAATTTTATATAAAAAAGCTTTAAAACTTTTAAAAGAATTAAAAATATCTGAAGCTATAGATGTACTAAATCAGTGCGAAAAAAGCTCCTTTAATAGCATAAACGTTTATAATGCTTTAAGCTTATGTTACATAAAAAAAGGAGATTACGAAAAATCTTTAGAGTATGTTGAGAAATCTCTTTCTATAGATAAAAAAAATCCTTCAGCTTTACAAAATAAGAAGATTCTTAGGGAATATGGTGCTACTAAGAAAGAAATACCTTATAAGGGTATTGCCCTTTGCTTAATTTCTATAGTAGCTTTAGCCCTTTTTACATTAGGTATTAAGAATTATATATATCCTATTTCAAAAAATAAGATTCAACAGGTTATTTTAGATTATAAAAATGGAAAAAATGAAGAGAATATAAATAAAGAGGAAAATCAAATAAAAGATACAAATGCTGTAGAAGTACTTAAAGTAAATGAGGAAGAAGAACAAAAGGAAGAAAATCCTAAAGAAAACCCCATGGAATTTCCTAGTGAAGAATTTAAGATGGCCATAGAAAATAAAGACTTTGAAAAGATTTATAGTTTATCTATGACATGGAGAGAGAGTAATTTAACCCTAAATGAAAAGAACGTATTTGCCAAAGGAGAGAGCCTTATGGTAGAAGAAGGCATAGACTATTTTTATAAGCTAGGTGGAAGTTATTTGGCAAGTAATGATAATAAAAACGCACAGGATAGCTTTTTAAAGGCATACAGCTATTCGAAAAATAGTTATTTAAACCCACACATAATATATTCTTTGGCCACTAATTATGAGAAAGAAGGAAATGTGGAAGAAGCTATAAAATATTATGAGGAATACATGAAGCTTTATAGTGAACAAAATTATGCAGATTTAGTACTCTATAATATGGTTATGATATATAAAAATGTAGAAAAGGAAAAAGCAAAAGAATGTGCCATTAGGCTAAGAGATAAGTATCCAAAATCTATATACTATAATTCAAATATTAAAGAAATATTAAAGGATTAATAGGAGGTGTGCCCTTAGGGCAAGTATGATTACTATAATAAAAAATATAGAAGTTTATGCACCAGAGTATTTAGGCAAAAAAGATATAGTATTAGCTGGAGATAGCATTGAGGACATAAAAGATGATATAGAGATTCCTAAGGAATTCCTTGATATCAAAGTAATAGATGGAAGTGGTAAGATACTATTTCCAGGATTTATAGATGCCCATGTACATCTTATAGGAGGCGGCGGAGAGGGAGGATTTAAAACGAGGACTCCTGAAATACAGCTCTCTGAATTAATTGAAGGTGGCATAACCACAGTAATAGGATGCTTAGGTACTGATGGAGTTTGTAGAGATATGAGAGCCTTACTTGCAAAAGCTAAAGGGTTAGAAGAAGAGGGAATTACAACTTTCATATATACAGGATCTTATGAAATACCTGTAAAAACTATAACAGGAAATATAAAAGAAGATATAATGCTTATAGATAAAATAATAGGTGTAGGGGAGGTAGCTCTTTCTGATCATAGATCTTCTCAACCTACTTATGAAGAATTTATAAGATTAAGCTCTCACGCTAGGGTAGCTGGGATACTGTCAGGAAAAGCTGGTATAGTGCATATACATCTAGGTGATGGTGAGAGAGGAATGAGTTACTTAGAAAAAGTAATAAAAGACACAGAGATACCCATAAAACAATTTGTGCCAACTCATGTTAATAGAAGCATAGGACTCTTTAATGAAGCAGTTAAATTTGCAGAAAAGGGAGGGTATGTGGATATCACTACAAGCTCAGATCCTAATTTTTTAGAAAAAGATGAGGTTAAGGCTAGTAAAGGGCTAAAAATGTTTTTAGAAAGAGGTATTGCTGTTGAACAGATAACTTTATCTTCAGATGCTCAAGGAAGCCTACCTATATTTAATGAAAGGCGAGAACTTGTAGGTCTTGGAGTTGGCTCTGTTAAAACTCTTTATAGAGAAGTTAGAGATGCTATTACTGAAGATGGGGTAAAAATAGAAGATGCAATTAAAACTATAACCTCTAATGTAGCTGATGCTTTAAAGCTAAATAAAAAAGGCAGGGTAGCTAAGGCTATGGATGCTGATTTAGTCATGGTAAACTCTTCAGATTTGAATATAAGTAATGTAATTTATAAAGGTAGAGAAGTTTTTAGTGAGGGTAAATTGCTATTAAAAGGAACCTTTGAGAAGCAGTAAGAATATAATTAATTCTATCATGCTATAGGTGAGTTGATGAATTAATAAATGTTGACTATTATATTTATATGTAATAAAATATAATTTATGATATACCCATAAGGGGTATGAAATAGGGAGGTATTATTTATGATAAAAGAAATAATGGACTCAAGCTTTTTAGAAGAAGTTGAAAAGCAAGAAGGTGTTGTGGTAGTGGAATTTTGGGCAGCATGGTGTGGACCTTGTAAAATGTTAGCTCCAGTAGTAGAAGAGTTATCTAATGAAATTCCAGGGGTTAAGTTTGGAAAGGTAAATGTAGATAATAATCCACAAATTTCACAAAACTTCAGAATAGCAAGCATTCCGACAATAATGGTTTTTAAAGATGGAAATGTAATAGATACTATGGTTGGATTTAGACCAAAAGCTGAATTAGAAAACATGATAAAAAAACGTATTTAAATTTATTTCCTCTAATAAAGGAGGGTTTTTGTGAAAAGATATGATATAGCTATTATAGGTAGTGGACCAGCAGGTTTATCCGCTGCCATAAATTCAAAAATAAGAAATAAAGACATAATAGTATTTGGATATAAAGATTTTAGTAGTAAGCTTGTGAAAGCACCTAAGATAAATAATTATTTGGGATTCCATGATATAAGTGGAATAGAGCTTAAAGAAAAATTTGAAGATCATATTAATGCCATGAATGTAGAGCTTACTTATGAAAGAGTTAATAATATATATGCCATGGGTGACTATTTTTCAATAATGGTAAATGAAACAATGTATGAAGCAAAAGCTGTTATAATTACAACTGGAATAGAGTATACAAAACCATTAAAGGGCGAAGAAGAATTTTTAGGTAGAGGAGTAGGATATTGCGCTACCTGTGATGCTCCTTTATATAGAGATAAAGTAGTTACTGTAATAGGCTATAATAAAGAGGCAGAAGAAGAAGCTAACTATGTGAGTGAACTAGCTTCTAAACTTTATTATGTACCTATGTATAAAGATCACTATGATTTAAGAGAAAATATAGAAGTAGTAAATGAGAAGCCAGTAGATATTGTAGGAGATGATAGGGTTCAAAAACTTATCATGACTTCTAGAGAGATAGAGACTCAGGGAGTTTTTGTTTTAAAGGATAGTATATCTCCTGCACAATTAGTTCCAGGACTTTTAATGGAAGATGGACATATTAAGGTAGATAGGACTATGAAGACCAACATAGAAGGGTGCTTTGCAGCTGGAGATTGTATTGGAAAGCCTTATCAATATATTAAAGCTGCTGGAGAAGGGTTAATAGCAGCTTTAAGTGCTGTAAGTTATTTAGATTCTAAAAAATAATAGTTAGCTTTATTATGAAATAAAAAGCTTCCCAAAGAATTTTCTATGGGAAGCTTTTTAAATGTGTAATCCTCGATTCTAATGAACCATGAAGAATACATGATTTCCTATGGTTTTCACATTGGTTTTATCTATATTTTTCATCCAATTAGATGTGGCTATCTTTGGGTTATAAAAATACACAGCATTATTTGTAGGGTCATTTCCTTTTATTGCATCCATAACTGCATTATAGCAGCTAGTATCTGGATCTTCATACACTGTATTATTTCTAACACAGGAAAAAGCGTTTTTTTGTATTATAACTTCCTTTACTGTCTTAGGAAAGCTAGGATGGGCTACACGATTTAATATGACAGAAGCCACCGCTACCTTACCTTCATAAGGTTCACCCTTACTTTCAGCAGAGACTATTTTAGACATGAGCTCCACGTCATCTTTTGTAATAAATAATTTTTGGTTGTTAAAGCTTAAGACCTCCACCACTTCACTAGTTTCTTTGTAAAGTTCTATGGAAGTGTTATCACTTACAGTAACTTCATTATCACAGGTAATGTACATACCTTCATTATCCATAGAATTATTTTTTATATTAATTTTTTTGAAAGCTATTTCAGGTTTTTCAACCATATCTCCATTGGCATATACTTTTAGCTCAGAGTCTCCCATAAAGATGAAAACCATCAGGAAAACAAAAACCAAGTAACACCTTTTCATAAAAAACCTCCTTTGGTTAACTGTGTTATTGGTATTGTTCCCCATTATAAAAATTTAATTCACTTATTAAAACTTATTTCATCGGAAAAATTCTTAAAAATACTATTAAATCTCTCTAAATCATTATTTAAGTCCTCAATCTTACTACTAAGCTCCTCATTTACTAAAGAGAGTACATTTTTATCTACACTATTGTTATTGAAAACTTGCTTTTCATTATTTACACTTCTTTTAAGCTCCTTTGCATAAAGGTTATAGCTATTTAATACATCATTAAAGGCTTTATAACTTTCAATGGCGTTAGGAGGAATTTTAAGGGAATTAAACTCTTTTCTTAAATCCTCAAACACTTTATATTCCCTTTCAATCTCGCTTTGAAGAACTTCATAGGCATATTCACCATTTCTACATTTTTCAATAAAATTTGATTTATCTATTTTTATATTTAAAAATCTTTCAGATATAGAAGCTAAGGATCTTTTAAAGTCTGTATTATGGTCGTTTTTAATGTCCATATCTCTTTTTAACTTAATAGCATTATTAAAAGATAAATAAGAGTTATTTATATATTCTATAGTGGATTTAGGAAAATTATCTTTTGATTGGTTAAAATTACACTTCAAGTACTCTTCTATACAAATTCTTTTATATTCATCTATATTTTTAAGAGAATCATTAAAGTCTTTTGAATTAGAGTTTTCTAAGAGTATTTTTATTTGCTCATAAAAAAGGATATTGTTATGTAGACCATTTAAAATATTATCCTTATTATGGGAAGCTTTTAGATCTAATTCTTTAAGATTTTTTTCAGTTAACTTTAACTTATCTACATAAATACTCATATCGTTATTATTTATAGTTTCATCTTTTGTATGAAAGACTGCAGAAATACTTTTGTTATAAGAATTTATTTCATCTAGAATTTTTTCTAAGGGTGGGGAAGTTGATTTAGGTTTTTTTACTTTCCAATATTTAAAAGTAACAAAACATAGGATTATAAATAAAATTATTAAGAGAGTTTTTACTGTAAAATCAAAAAGTCTGTTTTTTGTTTCATTATCCATATTTATCACCTCATGTATATTTCTTAATTATCATAAAGATTATTTTAAAACTAATGTGAATTTTATTAAGGTTTTATATAATCTATTTTTTAAATGTAAATAATTCTGTATAATAATGATATATAAATTTTAGTTTTATAGTTATATTTATATAGAATACCAACATAATATAGATTGCTGGTATGATTAATATAAAAATTACAAGCCTAATTAAATATACTATTAGTTAATGTATAAAATTACTAAAAATTTTAGTAACTTAGATATTAAAATTAAATAAAAAATTTATGCTACTATACTATAAATATGATTAATGGTGTATAATTATAGGTAAGAGTTAAAGTTAGAGGTGAGAGGCAGTGGATTTGACAAGTATAATAAATACTGTGAAAAATATATCCCCTTTTTCAATTTTAGATATATTAGTAGTGTCTTATATCTTCTATAAGGGATATATGCTTATGAAGGAAACTAGGGCAGAACAATTATTAAAAGGTATATTATTTATATTAATTTTAATACCTATAAGCTATTTACTTCAATTAACTATGGTCTATACCATATTGAGTAAGACTATAACTATTGGAGTTTTATCTATTATAATTATTTTCCAACCAGAGATAAGAAGAGCTTTAGAACATTTGGGAAGAACTGCCTTTAATGATAGACATATACTATTGGAAGATGAAAAGGTCATGGAAGAGATTATAACTGAGCTTGTAAATGCAGTAGAGAACTTAGCAGAAAGTAAAACAGGAGCTCTTATTGCTATAGAACAAACTACAGGACTAAATGATGTAATTGCTAATGGAACCAAAATAGATGCAATAGTAACTTCGGCTTTACTTGAAAATATCTTTGTTGTTAATACACCACTTCATGATGGTGCCACTATAATAAGAAATAGTCGAATTGCAGCTTCTGGATGTGTTTTACCCTTAACTGCTAAAACTGATATAAATAAAAAACTTGGTACTAGGCATAGAGCAGCTATTGGACTTTCAGAAGTATCGGATGCTTTGATTGTGGTAGTATCTGAAGAGACAGGAACCATTTCTCTTGCTATAAATGGACGACTTACCAGGAACTATGATAAAGATAAATTAAAAGATATACTGATTAAAGTAATGAAGAATAGAAAAGTTAAGGCATCCACCTTAGGAGAGAGGGTGAAGACATGGATAACAAGAAAAACAAAAAGAACCTCTTAATAAAGATAGTATGCTTTATTGTTTCCTTTGGACTTTGGCTTTATATATCTAACGTTGAAAATCCAAGTAGAAGTAATAAGTTATCAGGAGTGCCAGTAGAAATAATAAATGTAGATAGCCTTAAAAATTCTAAACTTACTATATTGCCAGGTCAAGATTTTAAGGTAACTTTAACTATTGATGGACCAGCATCTGAGGTTTATAAAGCTAAACCAGATCAGTTTAAAGTTGTAGCGGATTTAAGTGATTATGCAGTAAAAAAAGGGAGCAATCTTATTCCTATTAGCATTGTTCAATATCCAACAGGTATAAATATTAAGAAAAATGAGTCTTTAAGAGTTAATATTGAAATTGATGAGCTAGTTGAGAAAAGTGTACCTATAAAATTAGAATTAGATTCTAGTACAAAACCAGGATATTATTCTTTTGATCCAGTGATTAAACCTGATAGTGCTTTAGTAAGTGGAGCGGCTACCTATGTGAATACTGTTAAATGGGTTATAGCAAAAGGTACAGCAAAGGATCAAGATGCAGATATAAACTTAAGTCTTCCACTTAAAGCGGTAGATGAGATGATGAAGGATGTAAAAGATGTTGATATAAACCCAACTTCAACAGAGGTTTTTGTACCTGTTAGAAAGTCTAAAAATGTAGCCGTTAAAGTTAAGACTAAGGGAGAGAGCAATAAAAATATTATAATAAAATCCATAGAACCTAGCACTGGAAGTATAGAAATTTTAGGAGAAGATAAAGACATTAGTAATATAGATTTTATAGAGACAGAGCCTTTAGATTTAGCAACTGTTACAGGAAATAACGATGTGACTTTAAAGCTCGCCATACCTAAAGGGGCTAAATCTGTTAATGGAAAGGATACTGTATCCGTAAAGATTACAGTAGAAGTGATAAATCAAAATACTCTATCTATACCTATAACCATGACAGGGCTTGGAGAAGGCTTAAAGGCGGAACTTAGTGCTAAAAATGTATCTGTATCTTTAAAAGGACCGGATAGCATATTAGCTCAAATAAGTGAGGCAGATGTTACAGCTACCTTAGATTTAACTAACCTTGGTGAAGGAGAACATAATCTTTCACCAAAAATAGTGGCAAAAGAAGGAACAAGCCTTCAAACTATTACCCCAGAAAAAATAAAAGTTACTATAACAAAAATACCAAGTCAATAAAGATTTAAAGTTAAGAAATAAAGCGTTTCTCAAAGGATTTTTTTGAGAGGCGCTTTTAATTTTTATGTGCTGTGGTAAAATATCTATGAGTTATAAAAATAGTAAAACTTAAATGAAGAGACTAGAATTTTTAATGATAATAAAATGAAAATAGGAGGTGCTTTTTTGGCCATAAGGATAAATAACATAGGATTAAGTATAGATGAAGATATGGAATTATTAGAAAGTAAAGCAGCAAAGAAATTAGGTGTAAGCAACAGGGACTTTATAGATTTTAAAATAATAAAAGAATCTATAGATGCAAGAAAAAAGAATGATATAAGATTTAACTACACTGTAGATGTTACTTTAGAAAATGAAGAAACTTTAATGAAAAAGATAAAGGATAAGGATGTAAGATTAGAAGAAGACTGTGAAATATTAAATATAGCGCTTGGAGAAAAGAAACTTAATAATCCACCAGTAGTAGTTGGAATGGGACCTTCAGGTCTTTTTGCAGCTTTAATTTTAGCCAGATTAGGATATAAGCCTCTTATAATAGAAAGAGGACAGGATGTGGATAAGAGAAGTGAAGCTGTGGATAAATTTTGGGATAGCGGCACGTTAAATATAGAATCTAATGTTCAATTTGGTGAAGGTGGAGCTGGTACTTTTTCTGACGGGAAGTTGACTACAAGGATAAAAGATAAAAGATGTGATTACATATTAAAAGAATTAGTAGATGCTGGAGCTCCTAAAGAAATAATATATAAAGGAAAGCCACATATAGGAACAGATATATTAAAAATTGTAGTAAAGAATATAAGAAAAGAAATAATAAGTTTAGGGGGAAAGGTACTATTTGAACATAAACTTGAAGGTATTAATGCTAAAGAGGGAAAGCTTAAGTCTATTATGGTTAATGGCAATGAAATACCTTGTGAGTCTTTAATTTTAGCTATTGGACACAGTTCTAGAGATACTTATGAAGTTTTAAATAAATCTTCTCTTCTAATGGAGCCTAAGGCTTTTGCTATAGGTGTAAGGGTAGAGCATAAGCAAGAAATTATAAATTATAATCAATATGGAAAATATGCTAATCACCCAAGGCTTAAGGCAGCAGATTATAGATTAGCCTATAACAGTAAAGAGCTTAAAAGGTCAGTATATTCATTTTGTATGTGCCCTGGAGGAGAAGTGGTAGCAGCATCCTCGGAGGAAAACATGCTTGCAGTCAACGGCATGAGCTATTACAAAAGAGATAAGGAAAATGCTAATTCTGCCATAGTGGTTACTGTATCACCAGAGGATTTTGAAGGTTCCCATGTTTTAAGGGGAATGGAATTTCAAAGGCATTACGAAAGATTAGCATACAAGTTAGGTGGTGGTGGATATATAGCTCCAGTGCAACTTATAGAAGATTTTTTAAAGGATAAAAATAGCACAAAAACCTTGGGCGTAGATCCAAGCTATAGACCAGGATATCAGTTTAGAGATTTAAATAAGTGTTTACCTAGCTATGTGTCTGATACAATAAAAGAAGGTATGGTGGATTTTGAGAGAAAGATAAAAGGGTTTGCAGGAAATGGAGCTGTAATGACAGGTATAGAAACAAGAACTTCTGCTCCAATTAAAATAGTTAGAGATGAAAAACTACAAAGCTTATCTATTAAAGGGCTGTATCCAGCAGGAGAAGGAGCAGGTTTTGCAGGAGGCATAATATCAGCAGCAGTAGATGGGCTTAAGGTAGCAGAGGAGTTAATGAAAGAATATGCTCCAATACAATGATTTTTCTGAAAACTTTGGTTTTTAGGAAAATATTTGTTACAATGTATAGGTAAGTGTAATTTTATCCTATGAGCTCTGTTTTTAAAAGGGTATAAGTAAAGCTTATTGAAAGCAGAGCTATAATTAAATATATGGAGGATTTTATATGTGTAAAGGTTACATATTAGCTATCAATCCTGGTTCCACCTCTACCAAAATAGCATTATACAAGGGAGAGGAAAGTATAGCAGTTGAAAATCTATCTCATAGTCCAGAAGAAATTGCAATGTACGATAGTATATATCTGCAAAAGGACATGAGAGAAGAGGTTATACTAAATTGGCTAAAGAGCAAAAATGTAGACCTAAATGAAATTCAAGCAATAGTGGGAAGAGGCGGATTACTACGACCTATGCCCGGAGGAACTTATAAGGTTACACCAAAGATGATTGAAGATCTTAAAGCTGGATATCAAGGACAACACGCTTCTAACTTAGGCGGTATCATAGCCTTTCATATGGCAAACCGCATAAATGTACCAGCTTTTATTGTAGATCCTGTAGCAGTAGATGAAATGGATGATATTGCAAGGATATCAGGAATGCTAGAAATACCAAGAAGATCCCTAGTTCATGCTTTAAATATTAAAGCTGTTACTAGAAGAGTTTGTGAAAGAACTAACAAGGATTTTTATAATAGCTCCTTTATAGTAGCCCATCTCGGTGGAGGGATTTCAGTGGCACCATTAAAAGATGGAAGGATAATTGATGTAAACAATGCCAATGAAGATGGGCCTTTTTCACCAGAAAGATCAGGGGGACTACCTGTAGGTGATATGGTTAAAATGGCTTTTAGTGGAGAGTATACACAAGCTGAATTAAAGAAGATGATTATAGGAAAATCAGGCTTTGTGGGATACCTTGGAACAAATGATGGAAGAGAAGTTAGTAAAAGAATGGAAAAGGGAGACAAGAAGGCGGAGTTTATTTTATATGCTATGGCTTATCAAATAGCAAAGGAAATAGGAGCTATGGCTACGGTTTTAAATGGAAAAGTAGATGCTATAGTTTTAACAGGTGGACTTGCCTATAATGAAAAGTTAACTGGATGGATTAAAGAAATGGTAGGATTTATTTCTCCTATAGAATTAGTTCCAGGGGAAGATGAGATGTTAGCGTTATCTCAAGGAGCACTTAGAATTCTTAAAGGAGAAGAAAGAGCAAAAATTTACGAAGAAGAGGTGCATATTAATGGCTAAAACTTTTAATGAAGTGTTAAACAAAGTAAAGCTTGGAAAGCTAAGAAAGGTATCTGTAGCTGTTGCTCAGGATGAACCTGTACTTGAAGCTGTAAAGGCTGCAAAGGAACAAGGAATAGCAGAGGCTATACTTGTAGGAGATGAAAAGGTTATAAAAGAAATAGCAGATAAGTTAGGCATGGATTTATCAGGTTTCGAAATAATCAACGAAGAAAATCCTGTAAAAGCTGCACTAAAGGCAGTAGAACTTGTATCTTCAGGTAAAGCAGATATGGTTATGAAGGGATTAATAGATACTGCAAACTTTTTAAGAGCGGTATTAAATAAAGAAGTTGGATTAAGAACAGGAAAGCTTATGTCTCATGTGGCGGTATTTGAAATACCTAAATTTGATAGACTAATATTTATGACAGATGCAGCTTTTAATATGTATCCAGACCTTAAAGCTAAAGTGGATATATTAAATAATTCAGTAGCAGTGGCAAAAGCTGTGGGAGTAGAAATGCCAAAGGTTGCTCCAATCTGTGCAGTAGAGGTAGTAAACCCAGATATGCCATCTACTGTAGATGCATCTATATTATCAAAGATGAATGATAGAGGACAAATAAAGGGATGTATAGTAGATGGACCGTTAGCTTTAGATAATGCTCTTTCATTAGAAGCAGCTCAACATAAAAATGTTTCTGGACCAGTAGCAGGTCAAGCAGATATTATGTTATTACCAAATATAGAAGCAGCTAATGTAATGTATAAAACATTAACTTATACTACAGATTCTAAAAATGGAGGATTACTTGTGGGAACTTCTGCACCGGTAATAGTAACTTCAAGAGCGGATAGTTTTGAAACAAAGCTAAATTCTATAGCATTAGCAGCATTAGTTGTAGGTTCTAAGTAAGAAATTACTATTTAAAAATCCACTTTAAGTTGGGATTAATAATAGTTAAAAGCATATGGAAAGCAAGGGGGATATAAAAATGTCATATAAATTACTTATAATTAACCCAGGTTCTACTTCTACTAAAATAGGGGTTTATGAGGATAAGACAGAAGTACTAACTGAAACATTAAGACATAAGTCAGAGGAAATTGAAAAATATAGTACTATATATGATCAATTTCAATTTAGAAAAGATGTAATTTTAAAGGTTTTAAAAGAAAAGAACTTTGATATAAAGGAACTAGATGCTGTAGTAGGAAGAGGAGGACTTTTAAAACCTATAATAAGTGGAACTTATAAAGTAAATGAAACTATGCTTGAAGATCTTAAGATAGGAGTTCAAGGACAGCATGCTTCAAACCTTGGAGGAATAATAGCAAATCAAATAGGAAAAGAATTAAATGTACCAGCTTTTATAGTAGACCCTGTAGTTGTAGATGAAATGGATGAAGTAGCAAGGATATCTGGAATGCCAGAAATAGAAAGAAAGAGTATATTTCACGCATTAAATCAAAAGGCAGTGGCAAAAAGATATGCTAAGGAAGTAGGAAAAAAATATGAAGATTTAAATCTTATAGTAGCTCATTTAGGTGGAGGAGTTTCTGTTGGAGCACATAAAGATGGAAGGATAATAGATGTAAACAATGCTCTAGATGGAGAAGGACCATTCTCACCTGAGAGAAGTGGAGGGGTTCCGGTAGGCGATCTTGTTAAAATGTGCTACAGTGGAAAGTATACCCTAGATGAGATAAAGAAAAAAATCAATGGTAAAGGTGGATTTGTGGCATACCTTGGAACAAATGATGCAAGAGATGTATTAAAGGCTTCTAATGAAGGCGATAAAAAAGCTAAATTAGTTTTTGATGCTATGGCATATCAAGTAGCTAAAGAGATAGGCAAATGTTCAGCAGTATTATGTGGAAAGGTAGATACCATAATATTAACAGGGGGAATAGCTTATAGTAAGGAAATGGTAGATGCCATATCAGAAAGAGTATCATTCATATCCAACATAGTAGTATACCCAGGAGAAGATGAAATGCTAGCATTAGCTGAGGGTGGACTTAGAGTTTTAAATGGTGAAGAAGAAGCAAAAGAATATAAATAAGCTAGAGATAAAAAAGGCGATTTATTGCCTTTTTTATTTTAAATGTTTACCTCCAATGGTTTAAAGTAAATAATGAAAAATATACTTGTATCTTGTCTTAGTCCTTTTTTACGACAAAATTCAATTGATAGATTCTAAAATATTAGGGGTATATGCCTTATAAACACTCACTTAAATTGACTAAAAAATATGAATTTTTAACTCCGAAATGAAGGGTAAAGTACTAGTGTACTTGCAATATATATACTATAATAAGAGTATAGCAATAAATTTAAAAAAGAAAGGAAGTACCTTTAAGGAAAACATATGAGTAGAATTAGAGTTTTTACAGGTCACTTCGGTAGTGGCAAGTCAGAGATATCTATAAACTATGCTTTAAATCTTGCAAGATTAGGAAAAAAAGTTTCATTAGTGGATATAGATATTGTTAATCCTTACTTTTGTATAAGAGACTTAAAAAAGCCTCTAGAAGCACAAGGAGTAAGAGTTATATCTGCAGATCCACACTTTTCTAATGCGGAGCTTATGGTAGTACCACCGGAAGTTATATCAGCTTTTAATGATAAAAGTGCTGAAGTAGTGATGGACATAGGTGGAGATAACATGGGAGCTACAGTGTTAGGCCAATATAATCAATATTTTAAAGAGGAGCCTTACGACTTGTATTTTGTGGTAAATAATAATAGGCCCCTAACTTCCGATGCATTAGGAGTAGAAGACTATATAGAATCTATAGAGAGATCTAGTAGACTTAAAGTAACATATTTGATTTCTAATACTAATCTATCCTATGAAACTACAGAAGAACACATATTAAAAGGAGACAAAGAAGTTAATGAACTTTCTAAAAAGTTAGGAATTCCTTATAAGTATGTAGTATGTAGACATGATATGGTAGATAGTATAAAAGATAAAGTACATGCAGAAATACTGCCTATAGATATTTACATGAAGCCACCATGGCGCTAGCAAGGTTTTACAAAACTGTAATCGTTTTAAAAATAAGGAGGTATAATTTATGCCAAGAGTTACATTCAGAGAGGAAAGATGTAAGGGATGTGGACAATGTGTCATCGCTTGTCCTAAGAAAATAATAAGCTTTTCCGAAAAGCTTAATGAAAAGGGATATCATCCCGCAACTGTAACAGAAGATAAGATGAAAGACTGCATAGGTTGCGCATCCTGTGGAAGAATGTGCCCAGACTTAGTTATAACTGTAGAAAAATAATTTAAGGGGGATTAAAAATGGGAGAAAAAGTTTTAATGAAAGGTAACGAGGCTATAGGTGAAGCTGCTATTCAAGCTGGTTGCCAATGTTTCTTCGGTTACCCTATAACACCGCAAACAGAAGTTGCAGCGTATATGGCAAAGAAAATGCCTAAAATAGGAAGAGTTTTTATACAAGCAGAAAGTGAAGTTGCAGCTATAAATATGGTTTATGGAGCAGCTGGAACTGGAGTTAGGTGTATGACATCATCTTCTAGTCCAGGAATAAGCTTAAAAGCAGAAGGAATATCCTATATAGCAGGGGCTGAGCTTCCATGTGTTATCATAAACATAGTAAGAGGAGGTCCAGGACTTGGAAGTATCCAACCAGCTCAATCAGACTATTTCCAAGCAACTAAGGGTCTTGGTCATGGTGACTATAACATGCCAGTTTATGCACCAGCATCTATACAAGAGATGGTTGACTTAATACAAGATGCTTTTGATGTGGCTGATATGTATAGAACTCCTGTAATGGTTATGGGAGATGGAATGCTTGGACAAATGATGGAGCCAGTAGAATTTAAAGAAAGAGAAAAGAAGAGTCTTCCAGAAAAAACTTGGGCAGCTAATGGACTTAGAGGAAGAAAACAGCATAATGTTATAAATTCATTGTATCTTCAATCAGAAAGTTTAGAAGAACATAACAGAAAGTTACAAGCTAAGTTTGCTAAAATAAAACAAGACGAAGTAAAATACGAATTGTTTAACTGTGATGAAGAGTGTGACATAATAATGGTTGCATATGGAACTACATCTAGAATATGCAAAAATGTTATAAAGCTAGCTGCAGAGGAAGGCATTAAATTAGGACTTGTTAGACCAATAACCCTATGGCCATTCCCAGTGGAAGCTTTTGAGAAGGTTGTAGATAAAGCTAAACTTGGATTTATATCTGTAGAAATGAGTGCAGGTCAAATGGTAGAAGACGTAAGACTTGCCGTTAATGGAAGAAAGCCAGTAGATTTCTATGGAAGAACTGGTGGAATAGTTCCAACTCCAGATGAAATCTTAAATAAGATTAAGGAAATGGTAGGAGGTGCAAAATAATGGCAGTAGTATTTCAGCCAACAAAGGCAATTATAGATAGACCTACCCACTATTGTCCAGGATGTACACACGGAATTATCCACAGATTAGTGGGGGAAGTATTAGAAGAATTAGATGTTTTAGATAGAACTATAGGTGTTGCTCCTGTAGGATGTTCCGTATTAGCTTACGATTATTTTGCCTGTGATATGTTTGAGGCTGCTCACGGTAGAGCACCAGCAGTTGCTACAGGAATTAAAAGATCTATACCAGATTCTGTAGTATTTACTTATCAAGGAGATGGAGACCTTGCAGCTATAGGTACAGCAGAAATAGTACATGCTGCAGCTAGAGGAGAAAATATAGTTACTATATTCGTAAATAACTGTATATATGGAATGACAGGTGGACAAATGGCACCTACTACATTAGAAGGACAAGTTACAGAAACTTCACCTTATGGAAGAGATATAAAGCTCCAAGGACATCCAATAAGAGTTTCAGAAATGATATCAACTCTTGATGGTGCTTGTTATGTAGAGAGAGTTTCAGTAGATAATGTACCAAATGTTATGAAAACTAAAAAAGCTATAAAGAAAGCTTTTGAAAATGCAATAGCAGGAAAAGGCTTCTCCATGGTTGAGGTATTATCCATATGCCCAACTAACTGGGGACTATCAACTCAAGAATCATTACAATGGTTAAGAGATAACATGATGCCTTATTATCCTCTTGGAGTTAAAAAAGATACAACTATAGAGGAGGTGAAGTAAAATGGCATCACAAGAAATTATATTTGCAGGTTTTGGAGGTCAAGGAATCCTATCTATGGGTAAGTTTATCGCTTATGCAGGAATGGATGCTAATATGAATGTGTCTTGGTTACCATCTTACGGACCAGAGATGAGAGGAGGAACAGCTAACTGCTCAGTGATATTATCAGATGAGCCAGTTGGATCTCCAATAGTAACTATGCCAGATAGTGTGGTAGTTATGAATAGACCATCTTTAGATAAGTTTGAAAAAACTATAAAGGCAAATGGACTTGTTATATTAGATTCAGACTTGATTACAAGAGATATAGAAAGAGATGATATAGAAGTTATAAAAGTTCCAGCTCAAACTATAGCTCAAGAATTAGGGTCACCTAAGATAGCAAACATGGTACTTTTAGGAGCTTTAGTTGCAAAAACAGGAATAGTATCTATGGATACACTTCTTAATTCACTAAGAGATCATGGTAAAGAAAAGTTCTTTGAAGTTAATAAAAAGGCTTTAGAAAAAGGCGCAGAATACGCTAAATAAAAAATAATAATTATTTAAAAGACCTTCGGAAGTTAATTCTGAAGGTCTTTTTTTACTTACCAAAGGAAACTTACGAGAAGGTGATACAAGATATTAAATTCCTCTAGAGATAAGATTGAGTTTAAGCATGAGTAATATTTATATATTTACAACGTAACAATGTTATGTTACACTATAAATATAGTGAAATAAACATGAAAGGAGGATGTATTTTTGGAAGAAGAATTGATTTCCAAGAAAGACTTGCTTCAAATAACCGGAATATCCTATGGGCAATTATATAGATGGAAGAGAAAAAATATAATACCTGAAGAGTGGTTTATTAAAAAGTCCACTTTTACAGGTCAAGAAACTTTTTTTCCTAAAGAAAAGATATTGGATAGAATAGATAAAATAATAAACTTAAAGGATGACTTATCTTTAGATGAACTAGCAGATAAGTTTTCGCCCTCTCCTTCAGATATAATGCTCAAAAAGCATGAGATAATTCAATATAAAATAGCTTCTCCTTGGAGCTTTAGTGTATATGAAGAAGTTTTTCATGTAAGTGAAGAGTATTCTTTTGATGAAGTATTATACTTATACACTTTAGATACATTATTACAAAGTGGAGAAATAACTGTAGAAGAAGGAAAGGCTATAATTGAGATCTTAAAGGAAAACTATAGTAAATTAAAAGAAAAGGAATATGAGGTAACATTGTTGCGGAGATCTGGAGTAGGTGTATGGATTATTCATGAATATTCAAAGGATATATACTATGATCCAAGGTGCAAGGTAGTGATAAGCCATTCCATAACTAAATATGTAGAAGAACTAAAGTTAAAGTTAGAAAAGTTTAATAATAATTTATAAATTTGGAGGTATAATATGGGTCAATCATTTAATGATGAAAAAAAAGGTGATATTAAAATATCAGGTTCAGGAAGTGCTGGTGGAGGAGTTTATGACGAAGTAAAAATAAGCGGATCTGGGAAAATTACAGGAGATTTAGACTGTAATGTGTTAAAGGTTAGTGGTTCTGGAAAAGTAGATGGAAATATAAAATCTCTTAGGGTATGTACAAGTGGAAGTTTCAATAGTATAGGGAGTATAAGTTGTGAAAGTTTAAAAGCTAGTGGAAGCGCTAAGATTACGCAGGATGTAAGCTGTAATGAAGACTTTAGTTGTAGTGGATCAATGAAGATAGAGGGTAATTTAAAGTCTAAGGATATAGATATATCAGGTTCTATTAATGTAGCAGAAAGATTAAGTGGAACAAATCTTAGGTGCTCAGGTTCCTTATCTATAGGGGAAAACTGTGAAGTAGAGAACTTTAAATCCTCTGGAGCTTTTAGGATAAATGGACTGCTTACTGCGGACAATATAGTAATAAATGTAGGAGGACATTGCTCTGCCAAAGAAATTGGAGGGGAAAAGATAGAAATTAAAAGAGGAATCCAAAAGGTATTGGGCATTTTTGCTCTAGAGAACATCTTAGGATCTTTATTTAATAATTATGTAGGTAGCATAGTAGAAGCTGAAATTATTGAAGGAGATGAAATCTATTTAGAGTGTACTAGAGCTAAAATAGTAAGAGGGAATAACATATTTATAGGGCCAGATTGTCAGATTGATAGAGTGGAATATAAGGATGAATTAAAAGTAGAAGATAGTAAAGCCGTAAAGGAATCAATAAAAACCACATAAAAATTAAAAATATTAATATATAAATTAAAAATATTAATATAAAATCTTAAAAAACTAATTAATATAAATAAATTAATTAAAATAATTAATATTTATATTGATTTTATTTATTTAATGATATATAATTTAGCTATAGGGAAGGAGTTGGTAATTTGACATATAGAGTTTTAAGTAGGTGTCCAGTATGCTCTAAAAAATTGAAAGTAACAAAACTTAAATGTTCAGTTTGTGGAACTACTATAGAAAATGAATTTTCCCTATCTAAATTTGAATATTTAAGCGCAGATCAACTTAATTTTGTAGAGGTTTTTCTTAAATCTAGAGGAAGTATAAAAGAGGTAGAAAAAGAGCTTGGGATTTCCTATCCCACAGTTAGAGCTAAATTAGACGAGGTAATATCTACTTTAGGTTATGATGTACCTAAAAAAAGTTCTGCAAATAATACTGAAGTTTTAGATATGTTGGAAAGAGGCGAGATAAGTCCAGAACAAGCTGTAGAAATGTTAAAGGATTAAAAAATTTTAACATTTAAAGTAATAATAATACATTAATTAAAAATAATGGAGGGATATTTATGAGAGAGGAAGTATTAAGAGTTTTAAAAATGGTTGAAGAGGGAAAGATTACTTCAGAAAAGGCTTCAGAATTAATAGAGGCTTTAAACAAATCAGTAGAACCTAAAGAGGTTTCTAAGATAAATTTCAGTGATGAAAAAATGTTAAAGGTAAAGGTTTTATCAGGGGAAGAAGACAAGGTAAATATTCAACTTCCAGTAAATTTCATAAAGGCTGTAATTGGTTCTTGTAAAAAGGTTCCTTTAAATATAGAGGGGATGGAAAATGTGGATGTAGATATGTTGCTAAGTGCTATAGATAACGGGTTAACAGGAAAGATAGTGGACGTAAAAAGCTCTAAGGGAGATATTGTGGAAATAGTTATAGAATAATAGTTAAGACTTAGGTTATGTTTTAATAAGTTTAAATATTATTAAAACATAACCCACATTATTATTTTTAAAGAACCTGTGAATATCGATGTTTTAGAGAGGTGTTTTATTTGATAATTATTATTAAGGCTGAAGGAAGAAAATTCAAAATACCTTTACCAACTAGACTTTTAACTTCAAAGTTTGTACTTAGAATTATAAAAAGGGAATGTATTAAAAATATGGATGAAGATCAAATGAAATACTTAGAGGTTATAGATTTTGATAGTATTTCTCATAGTATGCGTTTACTCAGAAAATATAAAGGGTTAAAGATAGTAGATATAAAGTCTAAAGATGGAGAAGCGGTTGAAATAATAGTATAAACAGAATTCTTGGTTTCAGAGGGACTTTTAACTCTCTCTGAACCTAGAAGTCGTTATTTTGTGATGTAAACACTCTTTATTCTCAATTAAGGGTATATCCAAATCTATGAAGATGAGGTTACTTTAAAAGAGTATTAGAGAGTAGCTATGGGATAGATTTTATGGGAGGGATTTATATGGAAAGGGCTGTAGAGGTTAAAAACTTAAAGAAATATTTTATAAGTAGAAAAAAGAAATTATTTAAGACTATAGATAAAAAAGAATTTAGAGCTGTGGATGATATAAGTTTTGATATTTATAAAGGAGAGGTTTTTGGATTTTTGGGACCAAATGGAGCAGGAAAAACCACAACTATAAAGATGATAACAGGACTTTTAAGACCTACATCAGGCTATGTTAAGGTTATGGAAAAAGATGTAGATAAAAATCAAATGGAGGCTTTAAAAAACCTAGGAACGGTGCTTGCTGGAGATAGAAGTGTGTATTGGAAATTAACAGGAAGAGAAAATTTGGAGTATTTTGCTTCACTTTATGGTTGTAACAGTAAAGAAGCTAAAGAGAGAACTTCTAAGGTGTTAAAAAAGTTAGAACTTGAAGAAAAAGCAGATATTTTAGTGGAAAAATTCTCTACTGGTATGAAACAAAAGGTAGCTTTAGGTAAAGCACTTATTTCAGAGGCACCAGTGCTTCTTTTAGACGAGCCTACCTTAGGACTTGATCCTCAATCTGCATTAAATCTTAGGGAAATCATTTTAAATCTTAAAAATGAGGGAAAAACAGTATTGCTCACTACTCACTATATGGAGGAAGCGGATTTTCTTTGCGATAGAATAGCCATAATAGATGGTGGTAAAATCATAGCACTAGACACTCCAGAAAATTTAAAAAAGAGTATAAATAAAGTTAAACTTATAAAAATAGAAGTTAATAATATTAATGATGGAGTTATAAGTGATATTGAAAAAATAGATAAGATAGAAACTGTATTAAGTGAATACGATAGTGAAAAAAGAGCTTATGAACTAACTATTCATCATAGTAATGGAGAAGAAATAATACAACCAATATTAGATATATTATCTTATAATAAATCTAGCATAAAAAATATAAAAGTAGTAGAGCCATCTCTAGAAGACGTATTTATAAGCCTTACCGGTAAAAGCTTAAGGGAGTAGAGGGGGGATATATATGCATAGAATAAGAACCATAATGGCAGTAGCAAAAAAGGAGCTAATTCAATTTATAAGATATCCCACTTGGATAATAGGCTTAACGATTTGGCCTTTAATATTTCCACTAATGTATATTTTAACAGGTATAGCTATGGCAGGTCCTGGAGGTGCTGGCACAGAGGCTTTTAGTAAAGTTTCGGGAACCAATGATTTTAATAGTTTTATAGTTATAGGCGTAATGATATGGATGTGGGTAAACTCTGTAATGTGGAGTTTTGGAACTTCTCTTAGGGATGAACAAACTAGAGGAACCTTAGAATCTAATTGGCTTTGTCCTATAAATAGATTTGATATGTTAATAGGAGGGGCTATAGTGTCTATAGTTCTTGGTTTTTTCATTGTAGCTGTGAGTATCATTGAATATAAATTTATATATGGAATTAAATTTACGGGAAATATTTTTCAGTGGATTATTATATTTTTAACTCTCATACCTGGAGTTTATGGATTTGGAACTGTTTTTGCAAGTTTAGTGCTATGGGCTAAGGAAACTGGTGCAGCAGTTCAACTGGTTAGAGGTATAATAATGATATTTTGTGGTATAAGTTTTCCTATAATGCTTATGCCAGAATGGATGCAGGGCATAGCAAAGATTTTACCCTTTACTTTTGGTATATCTGCAGCTAGAAAGGTTATGATAGAAAACCTAGGGATACTTGGAGCTGGGAAGGATATATTAGCCTGTTTATTTATAGGGTTTATATACCTAATAATAGCAAGGGTATGCTTTATGGCTGTAGAGAAAAAAGTTAGAGACTCAGGCTCTCTAGAAAGGTTTTAAAGGGGGGAGATTTATGACTATTAAAGAGAATTTTAATATTTTAAGAGCTAGATTTATAATATCTGCAAAGATATATTTTAGATATCCTTTAAACTTTATACTAACCTTATTTGATCCAATAATATGGCTTAGTCCTTTTTATTTTATGTCAAAAGCCTTTGAAGTTGGAGGGAAAATATCAGGTTTTGAAAGTTATACTGGTAACTCAGATTTTGTAGGATTCATGGTTATAGGATATATGATGTCATCTTATATGGGGGTTGCCATGTGGTCAATAGGATTTTCTTTAAAGGAAGAAATGAGACAAGGGGTATTAGAATCTAATTGGAGTACTCCAGCTAATAGAATACTTTTAGTGGTAAGTCAAAGTATTTTTAGGTTTTTTATAACCACTTTAGAAATAATAATTACAGGAGTTACCTGCCACTTTGCTTTTGGTTTTAATATAACACCAGATATATTGAAGGCAGTAACTATATTAATACCGGGAATAATATCCTTAATTGGGATAGGACTTATTGTTTCTTCCTTTGTCCTTATAACTAAGGAGGCAAATACTATAATTGATATATCCAATGGGTTCATATCAGCCTTTTCAGGTTCCTACTTCCCTATAAATATTTTACCTAGGGCTTTAATGATGATAAGCTTTATAATTCCTGTAACCTATTTAAATGATAGTATAAGAGGTGTGTTAATTGGACAAAGTACTTTTTTACCTCTTAAGTATGAATTTATAATACTAATAGGTTTTACCATAATAAGTATAATTGTTGGTGGATTTATATTCAATAAGATTGAAAAGAAATGTAGAGAACTTGGCTTATTATCAGGTCATTAAAATAGAAAGATAATAATTTAAAAGCTACGCCTTTAAAAGAGCGTAGCTTAATTTCATATTAAATGTTTAAGATGAAAATATATTTAAGAACTAATAGTAACAATTTGTTTATTGTTTAAATTCTTCTCCTATTATATAATAGTAGTGTTATAAATGAAAAAATTAACTGTTAAAGCGAGGGAAACCTATGAGTAGAATGTTTGGAACCGATGGAGTAAGAGGAATAGCAAATGAAGATCTGACAGCTGAATTAGCATATAATTTAGGAAGAGCAGGAGCTTATGTTCTTACAGAAGGCACCCATAAACCAAGAATATTAGTAGGTATGGATACTAGAATATCTGGAGATATGTTAGAGTCTTCACTAGTAGCAGGAATATTATCCGTAGGAGCAGAAGCTGTCTGTATAGGAGTAGTACCAACGCCAGCTATAGCATACTTAACAAGAAAATACGGAGCAGACGCAGGAATTATGATATCTGCTTCTCACAATCCAGTAGAATATAATGGAATAAAGTTTTTTGATAATAAGGGATATAAGCTATCTGACGAATTAGAAGATAGCATACAAGGCACTATAGAAAATAATTTTCAGGGTGTGCCAACACCTGTAGGTGGAGATTTAGGAAGAAGAGTAGTTGAAGAGGAAGCTCTAGAAGACTATATTGAATTCGCTAAATCCACTATAGAGGTAGATTTTAAAGGTATGAAGATAGCTCTAGATTGTGCTAATGGTTCTGCGTATAAAGCAGCAGTAGATACATTCAGAGAATTAGGGGCAGAAGTTGTAGTTATTAACAACGATCCAGATGGTATAAACATAAATAAAAATTGTGGGTCAACCCATCCAGAAGAACTTATGGATTATGTTGTTAGAAAAAACTGTGATTTAGGTCTTGCCTTTGATGGAGATGCAGATAGATGCTTAGCCGTAGATGAAAAAGGTAACCTTATAAATGGAGATTTTATAATGGCTATCTGTGCACGAAGCTTAAAAAATCAAAATAGATTAAAGGATAATGTACTAGTAACAACTGTAATGAGCAACCTAGGATTAGATATTGCACTAGAAAAAGAAGGTATAAAATCTGTTAAAACTAAAGTTGGAGACAGGTATGTCCTAGAGGAAATGCTAAAAGAAGGTTATAAACTTGGAGGAGAGCAGTCAGGTCATGTTATATTCTTAGACTATAACACTACAGGAGATGGAATAGTTACAGGAATTCAATTAGCCGCTGTAGTTAAAAAAAGTGGAAAAACTTTATCCGAATTAGCAAAGATTATGAGGGAGTTACCACAGGTTTTAGTTAATGCAAAAATACCAAATGATAAAAAGGATATTCATGAAAAGGATGAAGAGATAATCGAAGTTATAAAAGATATAGAAAAATCTCTCCATGGTTGTGGACGAGTTCTTATAAGACCATCTGGAACAGAACCTTTAGTAAGAGTTATGCTTGAAGGAGAAAATCAGGAAGAAATAGATAAGATGGCACATGAACTTGCAAAATTAATTGAGAAGAAAGCAAATTAAATAAAGAAAGATAAAATTTAACTAGGGACAGTTCATTAATATTTAGATTAATGAACTGTCCTCTTTATTTTAATTTTAAGCTATATTTTAGGTCAATATTAAAAAATTATACTTTGATAAAGCTCTTTCAAAGGAAGTTCATCTTTACAACTTCAGATTATAAAGAAACTATTGTTTTAGTTATTATAAATATTAATAATTCTATGACACTGACTAGCAACATACCTATCATGAGTTACTAATACTATAGTTTTTCCCTCTTTGTTTAGTGTTTTTAATAAATCTAGAACCACATCTCTATTCTTTTCATCTAGAGATCCTGTTGGTTCATCTGCTAATATTATTTTGCTTGGTTTTAGCATTATTCTTGCCATAGCCACTCTTTGTTGCTCTCCGCCACTTAATTCATATATTTTACGTTTCTCATAACCATTAAGACCTACATGTTTTAGGGTTTCACTGATACTAAGTTCTTTTTCCTTTTTGCTTCCCTTTACATATTTACAGCCTAATTTCAAATTATACTCTACAGTTTCTTCATCTACCAGTGCGAAGTTTTGAAAAAGATAACTTATTTTTTCCCTTAATATTTTATTAGCACCAGAACTATTTGGATAAGGGCTACTCTCTCCATCTATAATAAGTTCTCCATCATCAAACTCTTCAAGTAAACCTATAATGTTTAATAAGGTGCTTTTTCCACAGCCACTGTCACCCATTAGTGCTATGAAATCACCACTTTCCACTTTTAATGAGAAATCTTTTAGTATGGTTTTTTCTCCATACTTTTTAGTAATCTTATTTAATTCAATTAATGACATAGCTTAGCCTCCTTTTGTAATTCTAAGGATGTTTCGTCTCTCAGTTAATCTAATGAATACTAAGGAAATAATAAGTTCTGCAGTGAAGAAAATAAGTGTTATCCATAAAACTTCATAGGATCTCATTATTAATGAAGAAACAGTTAATATTATAAGAAAGCTTATAAATTCTATTAAAAACCATCCCTTATATTTATCAATTGTCTTATAACCATGAAACCTTTGTATAGCTAGTCTAACCTTGTGTTGTTCAAAGTAGTTATATATGTTTTGCACTGTAATTATCATAATAATTAATATTAATATTATGATAATTACAGTTAAAAATCTAATTTCTCTTTTTATTTCTAAAATCTCTTCTTTAACATTATCGTAAACACTAGATATTGGGAAACTGTATATGCTCATATCATAGTAATCCTTTACCTTATCTAGGATGCTTGCCCCTGGATTAGATATATCATCAACTTTAAATTTAAAAGGGCTACCGTTATATCCAAGTAATTTATAATAATCAATTAAGCTTCCGTTTGATTCAGTTATAACCACAGCTACAGGGTCTGTAACACAATTTCCATTGCTGGGATTTATATCTAGCCTATAAGAAAAAAAGTTTTGTCCTTCACTAGTCCATATTATTTTAATATTAGGATCCAGATATTCTTGTGCTACCTTTGAATTATCACCATCCTCCTTGTCGGAATGAGATTTACCTTTGTTACTTCTGTTAGATTCATAATATTTTTTTATGCCATCTTCAATTGACTTATAGTTTTTGGGGACTAATAATATTAATGCTGTTTCAGATTCATCAATACTTACTATCTGATCATTTTCGTCATAAATAGTATGTTTATTTAAATAATTAGGGTTTATATTTATTGATAGCGGTCCTTCATTCACATCACTATGTTTTAAATTAAGTTCATACACATCTGGAGCATAACTCTGGAAATTTGCATATATAGCACCTTTTTTGTTGAAATACAAGAATAGTTCTTTCTCCTTTTGCATTTGCTCTACAGAATAATCATCATTAATAGTTTTACCTTTTGTTATTAATGATGTAACTATTGCATATTCCTTTGTACTCTCCCAAGTTTCATAGGAACTCGAATATCTAGATTGAACAATTTTATAGCTTTTATATACACTTACAGATAATAATACTAAAGATATAGATAATGAAATCTTTATAAAGATATTGAAACACACTATAGACTTTACTGGGCGCTTATTTTTTAACATATTTGATATAGAAATTCTCTTTACATATAAGAAGGGCAGGGATATTACTATAAAGGTAAATACAATCATTAAAATGTAAACTTTAAGTAGATTAATTATAAACGATATAAATAAACTACTATATATTTTAAAATTAACAAAAATAAGAATAAAGGTTGTAATACACATAACAATAAATTCTATGCTGATTATAGGTAATATACCTTTAATCCATATATCTTTTTTACTATACCCAAGCATTTTTTCAATTCCTATTTTTTTATAGGAATTTAATAGATCATAAACTACCAACATAATTAAAACAAAAAAACAAATCACCACCATGATCTTAAATACAGGTGCTGAATTCATTGTGCCTGAATTACCTAGTAATATTTGAACATATAGATTTTCTTTCTCTAAAT
Source organism: Clostridium simiarum (assembly GCF_018919175.1). Classification (GTDB taxonomy): domain Bacteria; phylum Bacillota; class Clostridia; order Clostridiales; family Clostridiaceae; genus Clostridium_L; species Clostridium_L simiarum. Next base: position 123,896 of record NZ_JAHLQL010000002.1, read on the forward strand.
CCTTTACAAATTTACTGAAATCTGTTGGGTCTTTCAGTTGAATAATAAGATTTTTATTAAAAAAGTTATCATCTAGATTATTTTTAATTGTTCTAATCTCAAAGTTATTATTTCCTACAAAATCTTCTATTTGTCCTATTTGATTACTATCATCAAGATTTTCAGTAGACAAAAATTTATCTGACTCGTTTTCCGAAACAGCTAAAAACCGTCCATTACTTAATCTAATATTTTTAAAAAAATCAGGGTTAGTTACATATATATATTTTGTATGAACAGATTTTCCAGGTTTTGTTGAAGTTTCACTACAATATAGATTTCCATTATACTTATTTAAGTACAGTTTTAATATTTCATAAATATCTTCTGCACTTTCCCCTGAATGTGAAATAACAATCTTATTACTTTTGTTTGTTTCTCCTATATTTATCATTTCAGAATACCTGCTGTGTTTTTCCTCATAAAATAAAGAGTTAAATGTGAATATAGTTATGAAAAGGAAAATAAAGCCTAAAAAAATTTTCTTTTTCATTGTTACATCTCCCTATGTATATTAATAGATTTAGTTAATGTTTAAGAGTACCCTTTGGTAATCTGTGTAAAATATCTAAATCTTAAATTACAAATCTCTTTTAGTCGAGAGATGTATGAAATATATTCAAACACCTCTCAAAAGACATAAACTCATGGTTTATTAAATTTTTGAATTAATCATGACCGTAATAAGAGTTCCATTCACTTGGATTTTTCACATAACTAGTTCTTGCTTTAGCCCACTTTCCAGCAGGTGCATCAGTTCTATCTCTAAATTCTTGACCATCTGAATCTTTCATTATAGCTGTAGCGTGATGTTTTTGTTCACCACAATAAAAATGTGAATATTGTCTTGATTGATCCCAAGCCCAAGGTAATGGATTAGGTTCAGGACCAAAATTAAATTGATCACTACTGTGTGTAAAAGCTGCTACAACTGTCATAGTAGTAGCAATTAATAAACCTGTAACCAATGCGACCTTTTTTGTTTTTTTCATCTTAATACCCCCTCTTTTTATTTGGTTTGTTAAGTTACATTAATATTGCACTTATCAACCTTGGAAACCTAATAAGCATGATTAATGCTACGTCCCTAAAAAAGATAAGTGCAATAAAGAAAACTAAAATAAAGTTAAGTTAGACAAGATGACTAATTTAAAATATAAATTAGAAAAATATAACTAGTTAATCTTTTTATATTTGGACAAGCTTCCTTACATTTACAGTTTAACATTTACATATCAAGAAGCTTGTCACAATATGTTACTTTAAAAAAGAATAAAAGGACATATTATACTAGATTATTATCTCAAAAGTCTTTCCTCATTAGTTCCAAAAAGTATAGACTTTTGGCTTGGTATAAATTTACCTGTATTTTCATTTCTTCCTTGTAGATGATACCTGGCATCTTTATTACCAATACTATGGGCAGCCTTTTTTGATAGTTCAAAAAGTTCCTTATCTACACATCTATTGATGATTAGGCTAAAGCTTGTATCATGAAAGGAGGATAACATAGAAACGTCACCATGATTATCTCCACTAACTATTAAAGGAGACTTGCCACCATGTTTTTTTACTAAAAATCTTTTAATGGTTTTAGTCTTTCCTTCACCTTGTGTTTGGTCATAATTTATTTTAAGTTCTGGCTTAATTAGGCCACCTTTATCTATTTCAAGTTGCATACCAAATACATTTTCTTTTGGAATAATGTATCCAAACTTAGGATTTGAAGCAAATTCTCTAACCACATATAAATAAGAGGCGGAGCAGATATAAACATCTATTCCATTATACATTAAGGTTTTATAAAGATTTTGCATCTCTTTTATTGGTTTAATACCGCTATTAAAGGTAACAGATACAATTCCAGATTTACCTTCTAAACCTAGGGGACTTGTCCAGGTAGTTCTATTAATTTCATGTTTTAACCAGTAAATAATTGATTCCTCAGATAACTTAGAAACTTCATCAACTGTCATTCCAGAAAAAAGATATATTACCCAAGGGTAACTTACATCTAAATCAAAGGAATCACTTATGGCATCATAAAGATATCTAGTTTTGGCTATAAAATCTTTATACTGTAAAGTTTGTTTAATGTAATCTAAGGATTTATCCCCATTTAATCCTTCATAGTTATCATATAAAAATTTATAATCGGAATCTATATCAGCCCCGATTAATTCAATATTAACAGGGTTTCCTTCTTTATTATTAAATTTCTCATTAAAATTATCCTTTGGAACACCTATTCTAATAACTCTACTAAATTCTTTTGGATCCATTTTGAACTTAAGATTCATTAATTGGTATGCCAAAACAGAATCTTCAGTATCATTAATTATAGAGGTGTTATCCCAGTCAAATACTGCATAAGGTTTTTTGTTTTCATCATAATCTTTACTTTTATTACCCTTATTTTCTATAAGGCTTTTTAAAGACTCATAATTTTCATAGGCAAAGTTACCTCTATTAAGAATAACTTCATCTTTATTATATTGATTATCATAATTACTTTGATTTATGTCTTCATCACTTGTTTCAAAAGAGCATTTAAATTCCTTTGTAAGGTTATGCATGTTAAAATTTACCCAAGTTACTTCAGCTTCTTTTTTTATATTACTCATTGCTGCTCCTATCTTACTTAATATATTAAAACAATATTTCATCGTACATATAGCAACCTTTGACTACAATTTTTAAAAAATATTGTTTAAGATAAGTTTACCATACAGAAAGGTACAGGGCACCTAAAATTTTTATTGTTTTAAATTGAAATGTGCTATTAAAACAACCTCAATAAAGATAATGATTAAGCTATCACAATAACCTAATAAGCATGCTAAATTTTTTATAACAATTCAAAGCTTAAAATATATTATTTAAATAATAGGGGACAGTTCATTAATCTTTATTAATGAACTGTCCCCAATCCTAAAATAGTATTTTATTTCTACAAGCAATATTTATAATTAATTCACTTTTTTATATAAGTATGTTTGTATTATTTAGCTTCTTTTAATAATACTTCTTCTGTTTTTCCAAGGAATATAGATTTTTGAGTTGGTATGAATTCACCAGTGTTTTCATTTCTTCCTTGTAGGTGGTATCTAGCATCTGCTTTTCCTATAGTGTCTGCAGCTTCTTTTGAAAGCTTACCAAGCTCATCACCTTTGCATCTATTAACTATTAATGCAAACTTTGTATCTTTAAAGTCAGATAACATGGCAACATCACCGGCACTGTCCCCTCCAACGATTAAAGGACCTTTTCCTCCATGTTTTTCTACTAAAAATCTTTCTATAGTTTTAGTTTTACCTTTGCTTTGAGTTTGATCGTAATCTTTTCTAAATTCAGATTTGATTACGCCATTAGCATCTCTTTCTAATTCCATAGCATATACATTTTCTTTTGGAAGAGCATATCCAAACTTAGGGTTTGTAGCAAATTCTCTAACAACATCTATAAATGACGCGGAGCAGATATAAACATCTATTCCATTATCCATTAAAGTCTTATAAAGGTTTTGTTGTTCTTTTATTGTTCTTAAACCAGTATTGAAAGTAGCAGAAACTACACCAGACTTACCTTTTAATTCTTCTGGGCTTGTCCAAGTTTCTTCTCCAAGTTCATGAGATAACCAGTAATCATTTGATTTCTCTGTTAATGTAGCAACTTCCTTTTCTGTCATTCCAGCAAATAAATAAGTAACCCATGGGTAGCTTACATCTGAACTAAAAGATTCTCCAATTGATGCATAAAGATATCTAGTCTTTGCTATAAAATCTTTATACTCATTAGTAGCTTTAATTTCATCTAAGGATTTATCGCCTTTGAATCCTTTATAATTTTCATATAAGAACTTGTAGTCTGAATCAATATCAGCACCAACTGATTCAATGTTAACAGGCTCTCCAGCCTTGTTGTTACATTGTTTTGCAAAGTTATCCTTTGGAATGTTAATTCTAATAGTTTTACTGAACTCTTCAGGAGTCATTTTAAACTCAAGATTTGTTAATTGATATGCAAGTAATGCTTCTTCAACATCGTTAATTATTGTAGTGTTATCCCAGTCGAATACAGCATAGGGTTTTTTATTTTGGTCATAGTCTTTACTATTCTTACCATTGTTTTCTATAAGAGCCTTTAAGTCCTTATAGTTTTCATCTGCCCAGTTTCCCTTTTCTAATTTAACTTCACTTTTACTTGCTTGTTCTGTAGTAGGTTTACTTTCATTAGTATTTTGAACTTTAGCAGAATTTCCACAGGCAACTAGAGAAAAGGATATGGTGGATGCTAAGGCTATACTAAAGACTTTTCTTTTCAAGTTATTCATAAATGACACCCCTTATTTATTATGTAGATTTTTTATTGTATATGTTTTCAATATGTATTTAGTGATTAATATAAAGTATTAAACAGAAATAAAAGCATATAAAGATTTACTAAAGTAGTTATGTAAACCTTTATTATTAGGACATTTTTATTTATATAACGAGCATGGGCAAATGTCAACAGAAAAATTTAATAAATATATAAAGCTCAATATGCTCAACTGGGATATCAGAGCATTTAAGGTATTAAGACACCTTGAAAATGTAAATAAATAGTTAAATCTCTTGACGAAAATATAAAGAAATGCATATAATGATATGATAGTATTTAAAAATAATATAGGATCATAAAAGATATGGTTAATAAGTAAGGTTTGAAAATTTAATATAAGCGCCAGAACTAAAGCTTAACCCGCAGGACAATAGATTTTAGGTTGGAAGAGTAATGTCCACCGAGTAAATCACAGATTTTTGTAAGGTTAAAGGAAGTTCCACCAACCAAATCAGAGATTTTGGGAGGAAAAAGGAATCTCCACTTACAGTGGAGAAAGCTCCACCAACCAAATCAGAGATTTGGGGTGTCGCTTTAGTTGACGAGGATGAGGAGTATCGAAATTTCGGCGGATGCCTCACGGTATCGCACTACCGTAAAAGGCTTATAAAACTAGAAAGTGATTTCTAGCACAATATAAGTCAGGTGCGCAGACCTATCTATATTCAATTCTTTTTTGTTCCCAAATTTATTTTGTTTATATTTATTAAAAATTAAATTACACTTAAATACCTTAAGTTTAATTATTGAATTTTAATGTAAAAAATTTCAATAATAGGCTTTTAAAGGTCTATTCGTTGTGTAAAAAATAAGATACAGAAAAGGAGACAAAAAAATGTGTGGAATAGTAGGATTTGTTGGTAAAAAGGAGGCTTCTCCTATTTTAGTGGAGGGTCTATCAAAACTAGAATACAGAGGATATGACTCAGCTGGTGTCGCTGTTTTAAAGGATGAACTTATTGAAGTTATAAAATGCAAAGGCAGATTAAAAAATCTAGAGGATAAGCTATCAGAAGAACCTATAAAGGGGAGCATAGGAATAGGACATACTAGATGGGCAACTCATGGAGAACCTTCAGATGTTAACTCACATCCTCATAGTAATAAAAATGAAAGTATAAGTGTAGTTCATAATGGAATTATAGAGAACTATTTAAATATAAAAGAGTGGCTTATTTCAAAAGGCTATGAATTTTTATCAGAAACTGACACAGAAGTAATACCTAATCTTATAGATTACTATTATAATGGAGATCTTTTAGATGCAGTAATGAGAGCAGTATCAGATATGGAAGGCAGCTATGCTCTAGGTGTTATATGTACTAAAGAACCAGATAAAATAGTTGCTGTAAGAAAAGACAGTCCCTTAATAGTTGGAGTAGGAAAAGAGGAATATTTTATAGCTTCAGATATTCCAGCAGTGCTTAATCATACTAGAGAGGTTTATCTATTAGAGGATAAAGAATTTGTAGTATTAACAAAGACAGGCGTTGAAATATTTGATGAGCATAAAGAAAAAGTTTCAAAGGATATATACCATGTAACTTGGAATGCTGACGCAGCAGAAAAGGGTGGATATGAAGACTTTATGCTAAAGGAAATTCATGAACAACCAAAAGCTATAAGAGACACTATGGCATCTAGAATAACAAAGGGAAATCCTATAAGCTTAGATAAAATAAAATTAACAAAAGAAGACTTGGAAAATTTTAATAGAATATATATAGTAGCCTGCGGAACTGCCTATCATGCAGGAGTTGTAGGGAAAAATATTATAGAAAACTTGGCAAGAATTCCAGTAGAGGTAGATATAGCTTCTGAGTTTAGATATAGAAATCCAATATTAGATAATAAAACCTTAGTGATGGTTATAAGTCAATCTGGGGAGACCGCAGATACTTTAGCGGTGCTCAGAGAAAGCAAGAAAAAGGGATGCCGTGTTATAGCTATAACTAACGTTGTAGGAAGTTCTGTGTCTAGAGAGGCAGATGATGTTATATATACATGGGCTGGACCAGAGATAGCAGTAGCTTCTACAAAGGCTTATGTAACCCAATTAGTAGCAATGTATATAATAGCTTTATATTTTGCAGAAATCAAAGAAACTATTTCAAAGAAAGAGATAGAAGATATAAAAGAAGAACTTTTAAGCCTTCCAGAAAAAGCTGAAAAAACCCTAGAAAAAAAAGAAATGCTCCAAAAATTTGCAGCACAAAATTATATGCATAGAGATATGTTTTTCCTAGGAAGAGGACTAGATTATGCAGTTTCTATGGAAGGATCATTAAAGCTTAAAGAAATATCCTACATTCATTCTGAAGCTTATGCTGGAGGAGAGCTTAAGCATGGACCAATAGCTCTTATAGAGAAAGGCACCGTGGTAGTTTCCACCATAACTCAAATGGATTTAAAGGATAAAATGTTAAGCAATATAAAAGAAGTAGTTACAAGAGGTGCAAAAATACTAGCAGTAACTTTTGAAGGCAACAATGATGTTGAAAAATCTGTAGATTCAGTTATATATATACCAAAAACATTAGATATATTATCTCCAATATTAAGTGTTATACCACTTCAATTAATTTCATACTACATGGCAAAGCAAAAGGGTTGTGACGTAGACAAGCCAAGAAATTTAGCCAAATCAGTAACAGTTGAATAAGAGGAGATTTAAAATATATGAAAATTGTAGATTTTAAACAAAGTCTAATCAATTTAAATATAGCTTAAACTTATTAAATAAAGTCTCACTTTTTTTAACTAAATTGAATAGTGATTTAATACTAAGTATAGATGTTTAGTATTAAATCAAATGTAATGATAGACATTTTAATTTTCTTAAAATGTCTATCATTTATTTTTTAGGTGAGATAATGGCTAAAAGAAAGATAATACAAAATATTAAAAAAATGATATAAGAAGGGTTGTGGAAAAGACTTAAATCAATGGTGTTTAGAACCATTGGTAATGAATATATGGACCAAATCGCAAGCAATATAAGATGCATGAATACTAGAAATATAAAGATAATAGAGCAGGGTGAATGAGAACATTATTAAGAATGATGTCTGCAAGATCAAGCAAACTGAGGAAGAAAGGCAAAAGATAATGAAAATTAAAACAAAGTTTGTATAAAATTTTAGAATAAACGTATGCTATACATCAGAGATGTGTAGCATATAAAGTCTCAATTTAAAATATAAAAAAGCTACACATTCTCATTTTAGAGAGTGTGTAGCTTTTTTAGAATCTAGAAAGATGGTGAATCAAGTGGCGAAAAGAAAGAGAAAACTTAATATTAATGAGTTAATTAAAAAAGGTAATGGGAAAGGAATAAGCAGTAAATATAAGTCGTGGATAGGGATACAAGATGTACCTTCTTTAGGTAGAAGTATAAGACTAATTGGATTTAAAGTTTGAATCCACCAAGTAAATCTAAAAGTGTTAATATTGCCAACTCTTGTATTATCAATACATACAAGACAATTAAATATTTTATATCATACCATTATGTTAAAAATTTACTTTTAATTTATGCTGATCTTAAATTTTATTTGTGCAATTCACTTTTTTAAAAGTTAATTTTCTTCATTAGTTTAATCTTCATTACACAACTTGACAATATAATTGTTTTCTAATTACATCTTTCATATAATATTACTTTTCCTCTGATAAGAAAAGTGTTTCAAAATTTTCAAAAATATATTTAATAACTTTTTCCGTTTCATCTTTGCAATTTGCATGCATATTATTTTTTTCTAAATAGCAACCAAATGAACAAAACTTTGTATATTCGCATTGGCTACATATAGCATTATTTTTATTTGATACACTACACATTTCATATTTTTTAACATCATCAATTTTTATTGTATCATTTGTAAAATATCCGATCTCTGTATTTACTTCTTGTGGACAAGAATATATCTTATTTGTTAAAAAGTCAAAAATCATAGTCGTATCACCGATACCACACCTTGATTTGTTATATCCGCTTCCTGAAATATATACTGAGATATTTTCATATACCTTAGAGTTTATATCAAGATTTGCATTGTTATACTTTGAAATTAGGTTTACATATTTTTTCAGTAATTCTAACTCATTAATTGTAGATTTATCCCTTAATACTTTATTTAAGCCAATCTCAATGTTTTGTAATCCCAATTCACAATCTAAATTGTCTAATAATTCTTCAATTGAATCTATATTTTTACTGTCGACATTTACTTGAATTACAAAAGGAATCTTTTCCTTTTGTAATTCAAGTAAATTTTTAATTATAGTTCTATAGGAATTATTTCCAACAAAAATTCTTCAATTGTTATGAATTCTTTCTGGCCCGTCAAGTGTAATAGTTAAATGGTTTATACTTGACTTGTTGTTTTTTATCAATTCATCAATTTTTATAGAATAACAGCCATTTGTAAAAAATGATAGTTTATTTTTCATATTTGCTACATCAAATAAATATTGTAGATTTTCTATGTTTTTATCAATAAATGGTTCTCCTCCAAATATTATTATCTCATTTTCTTTATCATCAATATGCTTAGATATAATCTTACTATATTCACCAATCTTTATATTTTTTATATCTTTATTATCGTATCTTTGAAAGCAATATACACAATTCAAATTACAATCATTTGTTATTTTATAATATATTTTTTTCTGCTTTTTAGTTCACAACTTTTTAGTTTTATTTCTTTTTCACCAATTCTAATATAATTATTTTCTATGTTTAAAATTGCATTAGTCCCATTACATTTAAATTTATACTCAAACAAAACATTTTCCTCCAATCGTAATAAGAAGTAGTACACTGTCAATTTTAATGCGAATGCTACTTCAATTATATTTATTTAACATATTACTGTAGTGTCATAATACTTAAATCTCCAAAATATTGTAATAGATTCATTTTATGAATTGTTTAATATTAACAAGTTTAATAGTATTGTAAAAAATTAATGATAAGCCACTCATTGTGAAATTCAAAAATTTGTTTTAGAAAACAAAGTATTATCAACACGACCTTACTTTAGACATTTGAATATAGGTTTTTAACAGCGAACAGACTAAAAATCTTACTAGAGTTTCTGTGAAATATCACCAAAAAACATTACATTTATACAAATTTCATTTTTTTAAACTCATCAGTATCGAAAATATCTTCAAATTTACCTCTTTGTACGATTTTACCATTATCCATTAACAGCACTTCATCAAACTTATTTAAGTCGTCTGATAATTTATGAGTAACCATAATAATGGTTTTCTCTTTCATATTAAGAAGAGTATTTTCTAATATTTCAGTTGTCTTTGCGTCAATGGCTGCAAAGGGCTCGTCCATAAGACATATTTCAGTGTTGGCTGTAAGCATTCTTATGATTCCTATAACTTGTTTTTCACCTCCACTTAACTGCTGTGAATTACTATTTGATTTTATAACATCTACAATTTTCATTTTTAAATTATCAGTGACTTTGTGTACATTTGATTCTGAATATGAAGAAAACACTGTAACATTATTCATAAAATCATTACAAAATATATGCTCATTTTGATTGACACAATACATAATATTAGCAGTATCCAAAGAATTTATATTTTCTCCATCAATCTTAATGTTGCCAGAAGCCGGTGTCATATATGACATAAGCATGTTAATCATAGTTGATTTTCCTGATCCACTATGGCCAATTAATGCGTACTTTTTGCCTTTTTCAAATTTGCAGCTGACGCCTTTTAAAGAAAAGTTAGCATAGTCATAAGTTACGTTATCGAATACGATATCAGTGTTAAATTTCTTCGTAACTATTAATTTATCATCTGGTATTTTTTTCAAATAAGAAAGCACTTTTTCTTTTGTTTGCTTCATGGAACTTACCGAATTCAAATCATACATTATGGAATCAATAGGGCCAATAAAACTATTTATATAACCAAAAGTTGCTACACATGTACCCACTGTTATTTCATGTTTAAATAATAAAAATGCCGCTATTATAAATGCAATTGCGCTTACAAAATTTAAACTAAGATATTCTAAAGACATTGCTAAACTTTTATATTTTCCATAGTTAAACCTCATATTTTTTGTATTAGCTAATACTTCTTCATGTTCTCTATTAATGCTTTTTCTTGTTCTGCTTTGGATAACTTTGAATCCTTCAAGAAAATCTTTAATTTTAGAAACATAAACGCCCATTTGATTTAGATAAGCGTTTTGCTTAGTTGCTAATTGTTTTGAAGTAAGTTTTGGAATTATTATTGTAAGTATTGATCCTAAAAGTATTGCAGTTGAGATTCTGAAATCTACATTTAAAAATAAGAAAACACCATAAATTATAATTCTGTTAGCAACTTGTACTATGTCTATCAATGGTGTTAAATAATCTTGTTCAAGTGCAGTTATATCATTTCCTTGTATTGAAATATACTCCCCTACATCTTTTGCTGAGAAATCCTCATAACTATAGTTAAAAATTGATTTAAAGAAATCCCCTTTTAATGATTGTTCAAAATTCAAAGAAGTTTTCCATGTAAAAATCATAGATAAATAGCTAAACAGCACAGAGCCCAATAAACATGTGACATATATAATTATAACCGTAAGAAAAGAGTGCGTTTCTGTTACATTTCCTGTAAATAAATCAAATAATTTTTTTTGTAACGCTGGTATTGCTGCAGCAGTTAATGCCATAAGCCCATCGAATAAAATTCTCATAAAAATAAAGAATTTTGTTTCATAAAAATACTTTTTCAATTTTCTCCCTCCTATTTTGCTTAAAGATTAGAATATAGTTTGTAAGCCTTAATATTTTTAATATTACCATTTTAATTATTTCATTTCAATATATTACATTAAATACAATAAGATAAAAATTTGTAATATTATATAAAAAATGTTGACTTATTGTAATAAAATATTATTATAATAATAAATGTAATATTTGTAAAATATTGATATGATACTGCAACAATGTAATTATATTTACAAGAGGAGTGTGTTAATTATTATGAATAAACAAATTTTAAGTAAATTTGAATTTTCAAAATCTATTGCATGACAAGTAGAGCCTAGTCAAGATTTTGTATATGTTTTAAATAATAAAAATCGAAAATGGTATTGTTTTAAAGATATATCTAAAGATATATGGTTGCAAATTGACCAGAATAAATGCTTAAATGATATACTTGAAGTTCTCATGGAAGAGTATCAGGTTGATTATGAAACTTTATATAATGATGTTAAAAGTTATATTAATGAATTAGTAGAAGAAGGATTGGTAACTCATAATGGATAGTTATACTTCATCTAGCATAGTAGAGAATTTGTTTTCTATGGTGGAAGAAGATAATACACTTTTTTCAGTTACTATAGAATTACTTACAAAGTGCAATTGGAAATGTAAACATTGTTACATACCTAATCATACTAGCGATGGGTTAAGTAAAGATATGGTTTTTAACATTTTTGAACAATTAAGAAATTTAGGTACTTTTGAAATTGTGCTTACAGGTGGAGAGATATTTTGTAGAAATGACATTGTAGATATTATTGAGAAAGCAAGACAAATGTTTTTTAAAGTCACTCTACTTACTAATGTATCACTAATGGATGAAGACATAATATCTAGATTATCAAAACTTCATCTATATAATATTTCATGTACAATATTTTCATTAGATGAAAGTATTCATGATTCATTCACAGAAATACCAGGTTCCTTAAAAAATGCCTTAAATAACATAATGTTAATAAAAAAATACGGCATACCATTGACAATAAAAACAGTACTAATGAATCAAAACTATAGTTCAGACAAAGAATTACAAGTTTTTTGTGAAAATAATGGATTTGAATACTCTGCTACTCCTATAGTTTCTTCAAAAAATAATGGAGACAATTCTCCACAAAAATTCAGATTATCACAAGAACAATTAGAAGAAGTGTTTCTATCAATTGATAATGTTGATGATATAAATTCACGTCATTTATCCATGAATGATTACGTATGCAATACAATTAGATCTTCATTATTCATTGGATATAACGGGGATGTTTATCCTTGCAATACTTTTAATATTCCAGTTGGGAATATATATAAAACTCCTATAGATATCATTTGGAACGATTCGGATATTTTGTCAAATATTAAGAATACTAAATGAGATGATTTAAAAGAATGTACGGGCTGTAATAATATGAAATATTGTTACAAATGTCCAGGAATTTCTTTACTTGAAGATGGTAGCATTTTATCGAAGTCCTCATTAGCATGTGCACATGCTAATATTAGACATAAATTATATTATAAAAAGGAGATGAAAAAATTAAAACTTACAAAAAACCTGAACTAAAAAAAGAAGCTCCAAAGGCATTACCAGAAATAGTTATTTCTTGTAGATGCAGTGGTTGCACTACTCATATGATATGCTAATTTAAGGCAATCGCAATAATTTTAATTAAATAAGTTCATTTAACTTATTAATAATACAGGTTAAATGAGCTTATTTCATAACAAAATACTTTTTATTGCAGTGAAAGGTTGGTAAAAAATGATGGATACTGACACCTCAAATATATATTCGGAAATTTATGATTTGGCAGAAAAAAATAATACTCTTGTAAATGTCATAATTGAATTATTAACTAAATGTAACTGGAAATGTAAGCATTGCTATATTCCATCTCATGACAATGAAGGAATCTCAAAAGAGGTACTATTTGATATGTTTACACAATTAAGACAACTTCCATGCTTTGATTTAACACTTACTGGTGGTGAAATATTTTATAGAAAAGACATAATGGACATCATCAGAAAAGCGCGTGAAATGAATTTTAACTTAACTTTGCTTACCAATGTATCTTTATTAGATGAAGAAAAAATAAAAGAATTAGCGCATTTATATATTAATCAAATATCATGTACAATATTTTCACTAGATGAAAATATTCATGATTCAATTACAGAAATACCAGGTTCCTTAAAAAAAGCCTTGAATAACATAATGCTAATAAAAAAATATGGAATCCCGCTAGAAATAAAGACGATAGTTATGAAACAAAATTATAATTCATTTAAAGATGTAGAAATATTTTGTAGTGAAAATGGGTTTCAATTTAAAGTTGACGCTGAAATTTTTTCCAAAAATAATGGGGATTCGGCACCGCACCAACTAAAAATGTCTGAAAATCAACTCCAAGAGGTTTTAGTTGATATCGATAAAATGAGGGGCTTTAGCATACATAAACATTCTGCAAATGAGCCAATATGTCCTATTATTAAGAGTTCTATATCTATAAATAGTAATGGAGATGTGTACCCTTGTAATAAATATTTCTATAAAATAGGTAATATTTACGATAATTCAATAAATCATATATGGAATGATAATTCTTTATTGAATAAAATTAAAAATTTGCAGTGGAAAGATTTACTAAAGTGTTTTGAATGTGAAAATAATGAATATTGTTCTAGATGTCCTGGAGTTGCTTTATTAGAGGATGGCAATTTATTAGGGAAATCTTCATTAGCATGTGAATTTGCTAATGTTAGATATAAATTATATTCAAGTAATAGTTAATAACATCATATATATATTATTATAAAAAGAACATGTATATAATTTGTATAGGCTGAATAAACAATACTCTTTTTTGATAATAATTGAGGTGGGCAAAATTGCAATTATTATAAAAAAGAGTATTTTGTTATGCATTTATAATAATGTATGTGTCTAATCATCTATAAATACTTTCCGCTAGCAATGGACACTCTTGTCAACTCCGTTTTACTATGCTGGCCTCTTAAATTGCTTCATTTGGTTTGAAAAACATCTTTAAATGCTATCATGTATATCAATGCATCTACTAGTTCTTCTCTACCTTCTGAAATATAATCTTTATCATTACACTCTTCATATATTTACTGATATATCACATCTCTAATTATCTTTTGTTTTAGGTCATTTAGGAAGGCATTTCCTATGCACTGCAATGGTTTGAAGTCCTTATATTTCCGTAAATTTACAATTAGTCACCAAAATTCATTTATTAGAAGAGGAGAAAATGAGATTAAGGAAGCATTATACATTGATAATATGGGCAAGTATTTTAATGAATGGACTGAGGATTTAAATGAATGTCCTGCAAATCATATACCAATAGCAATATATAGTAAAATGGATTTTTCACATCGAATATGCAGACAATCTGGTAAGTTTACTTTTCATGGACCAAAAGGGCCATTAAATTATGCATGGGATGATACAGTTGTGAAAGCTGTAATACTGGGGAAACTAATAAATTGGTAGAAAAAATAAGCATTAGTCCTTCGGCAGTTAAAGAAATAAATGAGTATCTTTGGCATTAGATATTAATAAAAAATCTATATATCGTAATAATCCTACTCAATTAGATAATATATGTGGTGAAATAAAGGAAGAAGAATTGAAGAAATTTAAAGATAGAATTGGTAAAACAAATAAATGTTTATCAGAAAGTGACAAATAGATGGATTAAAACTTGGAAGATAAGTTAGTTAATAATCTTATAAAAATATCGTAGTATTTTGTAAATAATATGCGGTAATTTTTTATTTGCTCAGAAAACGTAATATTATTACCTTATCCTTTTAAAATTGGTACTTGCTTAACCTATAATTACTTATGTGAATATTTCACGCCTCCGAAGACACCATTTCGCTTGTGGAAACCGATAATTCACAATAATAAAACCACTTGAATTTTAATTTAATTCGTTGAATGAGACCATTGATTCGGACTTAAGTACCACATTTTTGACAAGAATTACATGAGAAGTCATTTATGACTATCAATTCTTATTAGAAAGGAGCCAGAACAATGGCAAATAAAATTAATGTTAAACTCATTATGGAGCTTAAAGCAGCTGGATTCTCGCAAAATGTGATTGCTAAGACACATCACATTTCTAAAAGATCCATCTCCGATGTGTTAAACATAGCAAAAGAAAAACAGATTTTTTATGATGACATCAAGGATAAATCAGATAGTGAGGTATATCACTTCTTTTATCTAGATAAATTTGCCATAGAAACCATGTTTAAATTACCTGACTACAGCTACATTCACAATGAGTTAAAACGAATTGGAGTAACATTAAAGCATTTATACCAAGAGTATAAAGATTCTTGCAGTAAAGAAGGTACTATCCCTGTAGGATACACCAAATTTACTGAGGGCTATAGTGATTATGTTAAGCATTGTAACTTATCTAACCATTTAGACCACAAACCAGGTCAAAGTGTTGAGGTGGATTGGAGTGGAAAACAAATGGAGTTTGTAAACAAGGAAACTAGAGAAGTAACAAAGGTTCATCTATTTGTAGCTTGTCTACCATATAGTCAATATGCATATGTAGAGCCTACACTTGATGAGAAACAAGATACATGGCTTAGGTGTCATGTTCATATGTATGAGTTCTTTTCGCGAGTACCTGTAAAAACTGTGTGTGATAACCTTAAAGTTGGAGTAGTAAAGCATACAAAAGATAAAGCATACAAAAGAAGGAGAAATTGTTTTAACTGATGCATATGAGGCTCTTGGTAGCCACTACATTACAGCTATAATGCCTACGGCAGTTAGAAAGCCAAAATAGAAAGCATCAGTGGAAGTAACTGTTGGGAAAATAGCTACAGCTATTATCTCAAAGCTACGCCATTACACATTTTACTCACTTCCTGAATTGAAGATAGCGGTAGCTAGTGCTTTAAAATCCTTCAATGAAGCCATTTTCAAAAACGTTAATATAGCAGAGCAGAAGTATTTATGGAAGAAAGAAACTACTTAAGACTTCTTCCAATAGTACCTTATGAATTAGCAATATGGGAATACAACCGTAAGGTTTATCCTAACAGCCACGTATGTATAGAAAAGAACTTTTACTCTGTTCCGTTTGCTTATGCAGGTCAACATGTAGATGTTAAGATTACAGATAGCAGTATTGAAATTCATAATAATCATCAACGTATCTCCACACATCCAAGATTTCCACTTTATGTGAGCAACCACTATGCTACGCATAAGGAAGACATGGCGGATGCCTTTAAGCAACCAGAGATGAATGATCTTAGGATAAAGCAATGGGCAGCAAGTATTGGTACTCACACATATGAATTAGTAGAACGTCTATTTAAAAGTGTAACCATTAAAGAGCAAGCTTATAACGCAGCCTTGTCTGTTTTAAAATTAAGTAAGAGCTATTCCAATTGTCGTCTTGAAACTGCTTTGCCTATGATGCGTGTACCTAGATATAAACAACTTAAATCAATATTAGCAAGTAATCAAGATATATCTTATGCAGAAAAGTAAACTAAATATTTCAAATCTATACAGCAAAATATGGAGTCCTCTGGTTATATAAGGGGTTCTGAGTATTATGGAGGTGGGAAATATGATTAGTGATGAAACCAAGCGTAAGCTTAGGGAACTTGGACTAGACGAAATGAATGATATCTTGAAAATTCAAGAGAGCGATCCTGCTCTTTATACTTCAATGCCTTTTGATGAAAGACTTAATCTAGCTATTGACAGCCTATATCAATATAAGAATAACAATTGTGCAAAGCATCTCATTAAGCAATTACATCTTAGATTTATAGATGCAGATATTAATACAATTTATTATGCTCAACGAGGGTTAGATAAGAATAAAATAATTGAACTCTCAACTTGTCAATATATGCGTAATAATGCAAGTCTGGTGTTACATGGATTCACAGGCTCTGGAAAAACCTTTCTAGCCTGTGCCCTAGGAAAGGCAGCCTGTAGACAATTATACAGAGTAAGGTATATTAGAATACCTGAACTTCTAGACCTTCGTGACCAAGCTGTTGCCGAAGGTAGAGGTATAAGTAAACTTGTAACTAAGTTCTCAAATTATCATCTTTTAATCCTAGATGAATGGTTAATGAATCAACTTTCAGATGAGGATGTTAGGTTTATCTTCGAGCTCACAGAAAAGCGTTATGACTGCTACTCTACTATATTTTGTACTCAGTATAAAATTTCAGATTGGCATACTCGCTTAGGTGGTGGAACTCTGGCTGATGCCATTCTAGATCGTATAGTCCATAACTCCATCCGAATAGAGACAAGAAGCATAAACATGAGAGAACATTTTTCAGCTAATTTATCTGAGGATGTTTAATATTATAGGTACCGCCTTAGAGCGGTACTTATAAGTGAATAAATAGTTCCCTTACCGTGAATTGATGATTTTGATTAAACTTTGTTTTAAAAAAATAAGTAGAAAAAAGATAGTAAGTAAATATTTTGATCAAACTTTGTTTTAAAATTTAATTGTATTTTACATGTAGTTTTGGGTTTATAGAGTTATGGTTTGATCAAACTTTGTTTTAAACCAACAAAAATGTAGCTTTATAAAAAAGTTTGATCATTTATAATAAAGTTTGATAATTTGTAATAAAGTTTGATTAAAAACATCTCACTTCTATAGATTTTTAGAGGTGAGGTTTTTTTATTGGAAATCTATGATAATATCACTTTGAGATTGTGAAGAAATGAATTTAAACTAAACTAGCTAATAGAAGCTGTTTGTTATTCAATTAATGGGCGCGATTGTTTAATAAGCGTCCCTGTTCTAGCTAATAGTTTGTCAATAATTTTCTGTTAAAAGTTTAATATGCACGTGCTATACTAAAAAGCGCATGACAAATAACCTTCCTAAAGTTTGTTTTTGGAAGGTTTCCTGAAGCATACCCTGATGCGCCAAAAGTGACTGTAGCAACTGGAAATTCACCAAGGATTTTTGATGATCTGACCAGGAAACTCCACTTGACAAAACACAGGCCACCCCATAAGTCATGAAATAGCTGCCTGGGACGGCCCTGTTTGAGTTTAACTATAGTTTTTACTTAAAGGGGATGATACCTGCTATATTTCGTATCCGTGATCTTTTAAATACAACTCACCTGCTACGCATAGCTCCTCAAGCTCTCGAATGCCCATATATCTATTGTTCCAGGGCGTTACCTTTTCTTCCGTTAGTGAATAGGAGTAGACCAAAGCAGTCCGTTCAAATGTCTCATCATCCGGATTTTCATACCGCTCGCATAGGTCCATAACAGAATTGTACACCCCCAATGCACTCGCATTGTACTCTTCGGATGTATATAGTCTTAAATATTTGAATTGGTTCAGTGATGTAGCTCTTTCGATGGATTCAAGCAGAATTTTTCTTCCAAAGCCTTTGCTCCGCCATTTAGGCAAAACACCGTACCAACTGAGCCATACGGAATCTCTGTCAGCTTCTACAGTATAAATGCCCGAAATCCCTATGGCAGTTTCATTCTCGTACACAATCCAATAAGCATAGCCCGGATCATTGTTATCAATAGAATTTTTGATGTGCAGAATATCAGGCGAATTCGAAAAAATTTCCTTTTGAATGGTATAGGCCAGTTTTAAATTCTGTTGAGTAACTTCTATAAAATGCATGATTGTAGCACCTCGCTTAATTTCATTATAGTTGTTGAAAATATTTGCTCTCTTCTTACTTGGAAATTCCTCGCCAAAAGACTGTCCAAGTTGACTCCAGCTTCTCGTTAATTCGCTCTGGACTTGAATCATAGAGTAACTCCAGCATCAAGGTATCAACAATCCCAGTAAATGCACTTGCCGGAATAGAGGGGTGTTCCTTATAGATCTCTTCTTCCTTCATCCACTCAGCGAACTTCGCTTCAAGCATCTCCATGACCTGGTCTTCAATGGCAAAGACTTCATTTATTATCACATGATAAAGATGTTCGGGCGGAAAGAAGGAGATACGCAGCCAGAATTTCATGCGCTCGTCTAACTGAAATAGTTCTTTAACCATCACTAGATATGCATGTAATGATTTCTCCGGCGAATCATTTTTATGATTATTAAAGAACGAAAGCTTTGTGTTCAACTCAACTTCACCGGCATCACGTATAACCTGAAGAAATAAATCATCTTTGCCTTTGAAATGGGAGTATAAGGATTGTTTCTTCAATCCAACTTCTTCGGCTATTTTCGAAAGAGAAGCCCCTTCATATCCGTGAATGGTAAAGTATTTCAGTGCTGCACGTTTAATCTCATCACTTTTCATTGAAAACCACTCCTTATTTACTTACGAACGTTCGTAAGTAATCATAACAGATTAAATAACAGAAATCAATATAAATAACAGAAAAATAACATGTATAAAGCCCTAATGAACCACTACCAACAACGGAGGATTACAGTATTATTTTAAACAACAATGATAAACCTGTAGCAATTATTAAAACAGTAGAAGTTACACTAACTCCTATGAATGAAGTCACGGAGGAGTTCGCTATTGCAGAAGGTGAAGGAGATAGAACCTATAAATATTGGTGGGAAGCTCATGAAAAGTTTTTCAGAAATAAATTAAACGCAACCGGACGTGAATTTTCGGAAGATATGCTCCTTGTTTGTGAGCGTTTTAAAGTGGTGGATGTGAAGAATGGGTAAAGATTCATTCTTAAGCAATCGGGCGCCATTATGGAATAAGTGCCTCTTTTCCTTCTTCAACCTAACGGGTGCTTTAATTGAAGATTCGCATCCAGAAATAATCAATCTTTATTATAAAAATCAAACTAGATAAATAAAGAACCAACTGTTTTGATCAAACTTTGTTTCAAAACAGTTGGTTTCTTTCTGTATAAAATCAGCGTTTGCAACTTACTTTTAATCGAACTTTATTCAAAAGCTACAAAAAGTGAGTTAGAAAAGTTATTAAAAGAATACAAAGAAACTGAAAGATGCATAGAGTTTTCCATAGATTTATTAGAAGAACAAGATTATGCAAAAGGAAAGCTCGAATTAATTAAAATAATTATAGCTGATATAGAAAAAGTATTAGCTAACTAAATTAGCGGGTTATCATTTAATATAGTCCACAGTCTGAACCTTTTATAGGGGGAGGACTGTGGACTTTTTTATTATTTCATTTTCATCCTCAAGCCTAGCCATCTTCTTTAACATAGTTTGATAGTCTGCCGCTGTAATAGTTGTATCTTTATCCACAGTTACTGGCTTAATTTTCTTCACCCATCCTGTGATTGCTGATTTTGATAGACAATACTCGCTACTTAGCGCTGCCAAACTCTTTCCAGAGTTATAGAGCTCCGTAATTGTCTTTCTAAATTCTTCTGTGTATTGCTTTTTGCCTTTTGCCATTTCAGATACACTTCCTTCCCTTTCTATATTTTAGAGCGTTGGGGTTTTCATGTCTACAATATTATACTAACACCATTTTGGGGTTTATATAAAGAATAGATTACTTGGATTATAGGTTTTAGGAATGATTGTCAATAGAGCATACTTTGAAGGTAAATGACATAAGTACATTAATTCTATGTCATTAGAGTTCGAATTTTTATTTGAAATATTTCATAAGCTATTTATGAAGGAGATAGGGCTTAAACCTAATATACTTTATAGAAGGATAAAACAGTTTGAAGAAAATTAATGATTAATTAATGAATAAATTATTGTAACACACCATATATAATGGTATAGTTAATATGAAAAGTGTCAATAATACTTGATAAATAAAACTAATATCCTGTGAAATGAGGGTGTGTTATGAAAATAGTTAGTATTAAAATTCATGGTTATAAGAATCTAATAAATTGTCAATATGCTTTGGAAAATTTTAATGTACTAATAGGTGCAAATAATAGTGGAAAATCTAACTTGCTAGAAGTGTTTTCTTTTTTAAATATACTTTTAACTGGAAGTGAAGATTTAAAAGAAAGACTTTTAAGTAAAGGTGAATTAGATAACGATAAAATAGTATCTCATTGTAAGAATTTTAAAGAGAAAGCTATTTCTATTGAAATCGAATTTAACGAAGAAGTGAATGGTGAACTTTATAGATATTCATATTTTATTGAAGTAGTAGTTGGAAGTCATGATTTTGATACTGGATATGTAAACAAAGAACTATTTAAATATAAGAAAATAAGTTCTACAGGTCCAATGTCAACAGCTTTTGAGAGAGAAAATACAATTGTAAGAAGAGTAAAAGGCCCTAAAATTCAAAAGATAGATGGTTCCGAGGCATTGGTATCACTTATTAGTAAAATACGAGATATTAAAGAAAGTTTTGATAAACCTATACAGATAGGAATAGACAATATTTTTCTTTTATGCAAAACTCCAGTATTATATAGTGCACCAGATGTGATAAGAGAATCAATAAAAAAACAAAATTATGTAATAAAAAATGGGAGAATAGTATCACTTGCTCTTATTGAGGAAATCGATAAGATATTAAAATCCGAGAAAGCTCAATATTATAGAGAAATATTAAATGATGTATTAAATATTAGCAATATTAATGTTATTAATATTGCTCAGGATTTAAAAAGCTTAGTGTTCAAATTTAATGATGAACAAGAAAATGATATAAATGAACTGTCAGATGGAACTCTTATTGTACTTAATATAGTAACTTATCTTGTATCAAATAAATATCCTGTTATTGCAATAGAGGAGCTTGAAAACTCAATACATCCTAAACTATTGAAAAAGATGATAAATTTAATAAAAAATGATTTTTATAATATACAAGTAATAATAACTACTCATTCACCAGTGCTTCTAAACATGGTTAAAGTTGATGAAGTAAGTATAATAAGTAATAGGGCATGTGGTAAAGCAACTATAGAGCAAGTTAAAAATAAGAAAGAATTAATCAAAAAATTATCAGGACCCTTTTCAAGTTTTAGTGATATATTTTTATATACAGAGGAATAGTGTATGGCTAAATATGAAGAAAAAAGTAAAAAACTTGCGTATATTTTTTATGAGGGAGATACAGAAGAAATCTTCTATAAAAGAATTTTTTTACAATATTTAAGAGGTATACCTAATAAAACTAAAAATCTTGAAACAGGTACTGGTATTAATAAAAGTATTGCAGCTGAATTATATTATTTTTTAAACAAAAAAGAAAATAAGAATATAGAGTTGTATGTGTATGTTTTTATTGATAGAGAGGGTACGAAAAGTGATTTAGTGGAATTTGATGCTGATGCAATAAAAAAGGCATTGAATAAAAAGCAGATTAAAAGAATTGAAAAAATAGAAGCTATTATAATGATAGAAAGTTGGTTCTTTTATGATATAGAAGGTATTTGTGATTATATAGGAATACCTTGTACAGATAACTTAAGGAGAACATATTCCAATACAGAAAGGCTTACCCATAAAGAATTGCAAGTACTTTTTAGAAAAGGTACAAGAAAGCAACATTATATAAAGGGAGATAAGAGCTTTTTAGAAAAATTGGATATAGATAAAATCCACAAAAATTGTAGTGCGTTAAAAGATGGTATTAATATGATAAAAGGTGATTTTGAATTAGATTAAAATAATGTATTCAGAATGTTATTTTCTATAAGTGACTTTGCTTAAAAAAAATAAGTAATGTTGCATATAGGAAATGGCATTTTTTTGTTGTCAAGAAAAAGGATAAAGGCATTGATTGGAGGATTGTTGCAAATAAAGAAATACCATTAGGTAAAGCAAAAAATATTGAATGGATATTATCTTCGCTGGAATTAGATAAAAATGAAATCTTTAATGAAGGTGAAAAGAATATGATTTCTAAAATGTTAGAGTCAAAACTATATAAAAACCCTAAAACAAAAGGAAGTGAAAGTGAATAATATGCATTTAACTGTTAATATGACTATAAAATACAAAAATAGCAATGAAATTGAAAGGGTGTTATGGCTAGATTACTTTAGTGATTTGCTATATTTATAATATATTTAAGCATAATTTAGGAAATGAATTATTAAAAACTTCATTAATTTTAATATTTAATAAACACTCTAAAATCTATTTATTCCATATTTTTGCTAGAATTTTAATTAGCTTTTATGTTTTTTATAAGGCATCAATATACTTCTTGTACCAGTTAAATTAGGTAGTAAATACTTATTATTTTAATATTACTAAATTCCTTAACGTACTTTTATTAAAGATAGCTTTAAAGAATAAACTAGTATATTTGACTAATTATAGTAATACAATTTTGCTTAAAAGTTAATTTTTATACTCTTTGGATGGTTGTGAAAATAAGAAAGAGAGTGAGCTTACCAATTTTTAATTCAAGGATTCAGAATTATTTTATTACTAAATGAATAAAAACACCATATATGGACAAGCTATGAATATAAAGTAAATTTCAAAGGAGTTGTTTATATTATGAAAATTAAACCTAGCATAATTATTACTGACTTACAGGAGTACGTAAATATATTCAATATCTCATTAACTGAAGAAGCAATAAAAACTTTGATGGATGTAGAAAATTTTGCATATAAATGTAATAATCCGGCGAACTTCAAACTTTTTTTTAGCAAAATAATAAGGAATTCAAAGGTGATACAAAACATACTTGTTGATAAAGGAACTAATCCTAATCTAATAGCATTAATTTTAGAGAAAGACTATTATGAAAGTATAGATGAATTAGCAACATATGAGAAAGACAGTGAAGTGTATTCTAAGGTATATCAGAGAAAAAACTGTGAAAAAACAGCTATTATTGATAGTGCATTAGAATATTGCACCAGAGATTATAGAAATATGTTAGAAAATACAGATATCATCTTAGCTGCTATGGATGAGTATGAAAGAATTTTGGAGCAGGATGGTGGGCAATGGGTAGATAAAGAATTGAATAAGGGAGTTAATACTTTATCTCATGTGTATGGTAGATATGATAAAAGTTTATGGGTTAAATTTGATGATATAAGAGAGGGATTACTTAGAATTAAGAAGATTGATAAATATAATAAGGCTTCATAATATTATGATAGCTATGCAAGTTATGTATTTTAAACAGGTTATTGCAAAAGGATTTTATTAAATAATTTTGCAATAACTTCTTTTATTATATAATAAAGAATGATGGTATGAACCTTATATAATAAAAATAAAAAACAAGTGGTGATGGTATGTATAATTTAATAAAAATATTTTTAGATATTAAAGGTAAAAAGAATAAAAAGTTTGATATTGTAGAATTAGAGAATTTTATTATTAATAGATGTGGTGGACAGAGTGGTTATTATAGTCAAGGAGGTTATGAAGCTTTTTATGATGCAATGCAAAATCTTAAGGCTGAGGGGAAAATTAAAGAAGTGAAAACATCTGATAGTAATAAAAGATATAAGTTTCCTATGAAGATTAGATGGAGCTTAGTTACTAATGAAGTTAAACAGCAGTGGCTTGATGAAGACATAATTATGGTTTCAGATATTTTAGATTTAAAAACTTACCTGAGATATCCAAAATATCAAACAAAAGAAGAATGGAAGTACATTCTGAATATTTATTCATTTTTGAAGGAAAATGATAAAAGACAATGGGCTAGTGTAGAAGAAAGATGTCTTGAATTATTTGAGGATGAAAAATTTTTAACAGAAAATGAAGATGGTAAAAAAAATAATAAAGTTCTAAAGAGGTTAGGGCTTAAGTTAGAGGATATAAAGGCTAAGCAATATGGCGAGCAGTTTATTTACTGGAACAGAGGCGTAAGTAATATAAAAACAATTATTATTCTTGAAAATCATTCAACTTTCTTTTCATTTAAAAAAGCCGTTCAAAGTGGAATTGATATTTTTGGAATTGAACCTGATGCCCTTATTTTTGGGTATGGTAATAAAATATTAAGTAGTTTTTCTTTTATTGATGAAATTGCTGACCCAAGTACTATTAAGGTTTATTATTTTGGAGATATAGATCCCGTTGGATTTAGTATTTATGTAGGGTTAAGAGAAAAGTATTCTAATATAGATATAAACTTATTAGCACCGGCTTATATTGAGCTTTTAAAGATATGTAATAAAGATTATAGCTGTAAAGATCATGTTAAGAAACAGAAGCATTTAGACTTAATGCTAAAAGAACTTAGGCAGTTCAGTTGTGAAACCTACCAAGATAGGATTAAAAGATTATGGGAGTTGAAGCTGAGGATTCCACAAGAGTTAATAACTTATGAATACTTACTAAAAATGAAGGGAGCGATATAGAGGAATGGATTTGGTGCAGAATGGAATAAAAGATAGATTAAAAAAGATAAATGCAATTAGGCTTATGGGGACTGGTATTGATATTGGAGATTTAACAAGCTATGCCCATGAAATAGTTTTGTATCTTTTACTAAGCATATTTAGAAGAGAAATTACTGAAAACACAAATAGGACTAGAAGTGATATGTTATATATGGTTTCTGATATTATAAGAGATATGAATTTAGATAGTACGAATAAAAATATTGAAAGACTTGTTGACGGATTATTATGGTATAAAGACCCAGATAGGCAAGAACCATTTTCTTGTCCTATATATAACGAAGAAACAAGACAACATGAGGTTTATAAGTTTAGATATTTAAAAGAGGATAGAGAGAACTCCCATTGGGAGCAGGGTGGAAGTACAGTATATATGCTTACTGAAGAGGCACAGGAGATTATTTTTATTACCCGAGAGATGCTTGAGGAGTTTGGTTTTGATGTAGAACAATTTTATACTTTACAGCTTATTAAAAGCGGAAACTTTAATAAAGCATTAAATAGTATAAGTAATTTAATTGCAAGGGTAAAGACTTTGATTAGAAGAGAAAGGGATTATCGTCAAGATATGATTAGAAGTCCTCAAATAATATTTTTTGATATCAAAAGAGATAGAAGAAAAAGCGAACAGGAAATTAAAAATCAATTTGATGATGAAAAGAAGAACTTTGAGGATATGTTAGCCTGGAAAAATAGATTAGAAAGTTTTCCAAAAGATAAGCGTAATGAGGCAGAGAAGCTTTTTAGAGAAGTGGAAAAAGCGAGAGTACTTCATAATCAGCTAGCTAAAATAGTTATAGATAATATAGCTTATGAGGTAAGGATAAGAGTAAATTATCCAGAGAGCTTCTGGGTTACATCAAGAGTATCTTTTAAAAAGGATATATGGCAAAATATAGTGGCGAAAAATGGTTTACCAACTTTTGATTTAATTGAAGCTTTGGTGGCTCCAATATTATCACCAAAAATCGAGTTTATATATCCATTGGATTGGGCATGGGAAGAGCAAATAGGGATTAAGGATAATGAAAGTGAAGAAATAGATGAGATTAGCGTAGATGAAGATGAGGAATATCAAGATAAAAAAGTTGTGAATTGGGAGCTTATCTTACAGGTGTGGCAGCCAATTTTTGATGATTTTATTGAAGGAAAAGGTTTTTGTATTACTGAGTTGAAAGATAAGGATGTGCTTTATAAAGAAGCGTGGCTTTCAGAGCGTAAAAATGTTGAGATATTTATGATGTTTGTAATTACAAGCATTACCTTCACCGAAAAAAGCACTGAATTTGAGAAGATGGATGAGAGAATGATACTTTTTAACAAGTTGTGTAGAAAAAATGAAAAATATAAAAAGCTTATAGGAAAAACTATTGTTTCAAGGCTTGAGGAGGAGCAAGCTCCCCTATGTTTAGAAAATTTATTCATATCACCTTATAAGATTTTTATTAATAATTAGGAGGAACTTATGTCATATACAACAGAAAATATTCAGAAGGCTTCAGCATTATTTTTTCTTCTTTTAAAGGAGAATATTATATCAGCTAAAGAACCTTTGGCAGAAGAATATATAAACAGTAGGGAAATAAGAGAAATAGTTAATACCATGGCAATAGAGGGGAATTTAAGAGTTTTTGATACTAGAGAAAATATACATTTGGTTTCTACAGCTAATGGATCAATTTTCGCAAATTCATATACGCAGATGAAAGAAAAGTATAAGGCCTTGAAGAATAAGAAGTATTTCTATCTTGCAAACATAATAATATGCGTATTTTTATCGGAAGTAGATAAGGAAAATAATATTAAAATTAGATGGGAAGAAGAAGGAATATCTTATGCTAAGCTGGAGGGTTTAGTAAACGGCACAATAAATTCATGGATAAGTAGAAGTAATGAAGAAGAAGGGTTTAGTGAAAATTGGGGAATAGCCTTAAAAGAAATTGAGGAGGTATGGAGCAAAGACTTTTCTCCAATGAAAAATAGTAAGACTAGAGGAAATATAGATGTTGTAAATACCACAGATAACAGATTTAGTTTTATTTATAGGTCTTTAAAGCCATTGGCTGATCAAAAGCTTATATACAATAACACAAAAGAGCTTAAAATTATTCCTAGAAATGAACTGTATGAAAGGTTAGATAAAATTTATCATAACCAAGATAGATATAAAGAATTTATGGCTCTAATTGAAGCTATAAAGGAGGAAAATAGGAATGCCAAGAATAACCAAGTTTAGAATAGTTGGAACTAAATATGACAATTTTAAAAAGTGTCATGAGAATACTATTTTTGATTTAACAAAAAAGGGAGAGCCAGATCATACATTATATACTCTTGAAAATGGAAGTGGCAAAGGAGTACTTATGCAGTTGATGTCTCAAATAGCTCTTCCTAATACTAGATGGGGTAAAAATGATGGAAATAAAATTACGGGTATGTTTCTTAATAAAAACAACCAGTTCACTCCATATACCTTTCATGTAATCCTTCAGTGGAAGCTAGATACTATACCAGAAAAATGGTTAGTAACTGGTATATGTATGACTGCTATGAAAAGCATTACAAAAGATGATAATAAGGAAGAAGAAAAAATTGGAGTAAAATACTTCTTATACACACACGAACATTATGCTAATAGCTTTTATACTGTAGAAAATATTCCAGTATATAACGAAAAAGAAAGAAAGCCAGTATCTTATGATGACTTTGAAAAATTTCTATTGGAAAACAAAAGAGATTTCAGAAGGTTTTCTGAATCAGCAACTAAGAGTACAAATTCAGATTACTATAAATATTTAGAGGAAAATGGTATTTATCGTTCCGAATGGAAAATTCTAAAACTTATAAATAGGGTTGAAGGTGGAGTAGGAGACTATTTTTCAAAAGCTAAAGATAACAAAGGGATATTTGATGAATACATAATTCCAGTCATATCGGAAAATTTAAATAATCAGTTTGAAGAAAATAAAAATGCATTAAAAGATATTTTTAAAAGTAATATTTCCATAACAAAGAATCTCCCAATTTTAATTAGTAGAGAAGCTGATTATAGAAATATAGTAACCTTACTAGAACCATTAATAGAAGATGCAGAAATTGGTATAAGTTATGGACAAAGAAAATCAAAATCTATTGTAGATGGTAACAATCTTTACTGTACTTTAGGAAGTCTACATAACAATATAATAATAGAGAGAGATAAGTGGATATGGGAAGAGGAAAAGGCTAAAGAAATAAAAAAAGAACTTGTTTTTCAAAAAGATAATTTAGAGTATGCAAGAAATATAAGGACAAAAAAGGAATATGAAGAAGAAAAACTAGAAGAAGAGAGTAGATTAACTCAGATAAAATGTGAAATAGAAGAATTAAAAGAAGAAAATAAGAAGTATGACATAAACAAAATAATTATTCCTATGGATCAAGAGAGTAGAAAAAGAGAGAGCAAAATTGAAGAGAAAACTATGATTATAAAATCTCTTAATTTAGAGGATGTAGAGGAAACTATTAAGTCTATAGATAATAATATTAAAGAAAAGTGGAAATTTACTGAGGCTTCGTGGAAGGCTACTTCTGTAAAATATAGAGCATATGAATCATTTTTAAATGTTCTCGCAGAAAAATATAAAAAAGAAATAAATGATTTAAATTTAAAGAAACAGAATATTAAGATTAACTTTGGGGTATTTGAAGAAGAGAAAAAGAATTTTAGCCAAAAAGAAAAAGAATTAGAAAATCAGTTTGATTCATTTAGATTAGTATATCCAGACTTACTTCTTGAGGAAATTGAAAATGAAAAATCTAATAAGTATAAAGGATTAATAGATTTAAATAAAACTATTGAAGAATTAGAAAGAACTATTCTAGAACTTGGTTTAAAGAATAACAAAATAGAGCTTGAAAAAGATGGTTTGAATGAGAAAAAAACTGAGTTTGAGGGTAAGTATAAAGAGCAGAAACGAGCTGAAGAAGAGTTACTTACAAGAGTTTTAGATGTTTGTAAGCTTGAGAAAATAGAAGAGGATTATTCTCATAGCTGGCTTCAAAATAGAAGCTTTGAAATCATAAAAGATAAAAAAATAAAAAAACAAAGATTAAATGAGCTTAGAAAAGAACTTTGGGAAACAAATATGGATTTAACTCTGAATAATAAGGAGTATTGGATACCAAATAATGATATAGAAATTGTAAAAGTAAAGATTGAGGCTTTAGGGATAAAGGTGATTTATGGTACTCAATATTTAGGTTCACTAAATTATGAGAAAAGAAAGGAAGAGCTTATCCTATTTCCTTTACTTCCTTTTAGCTTAGTAATAACAAATTATGAGGAATGGGATACTGTAAATAAAAATATATCTAAGGATTTGTTTTTGCATAGTATTGTACCAATATATATACGTACAGAAATGAAGAGTATTGTACCAATAAACTGTAAATTTACGGATCATAAGGGACTAGTGTTCATGGAAAATAACGAGGAATTCATTTTATGGAGAGAAAATCTTAGTAAGAGGGCATTAGAACTAAATGAAAATATAAATGTTTTAGAGAATTCTATAGAAAAGATAGATAGATTAATTAGTGACATTGAAGTCATGATTAATATTGAAAGTTCAATGGTTTTAGAGCAAAAAATAAAAGATTTAGAGCTTGACGTTACTAAGCTTTTAGAGAAGTTATCTATTAATTATTCAAAGACTAATAACTTAAAAGAGGGTTTAAATCTCAATAAAGTCTTTAGAGACAAAGTAAAAGAAGAGATAGAACTTTTAGAAAAACAGATAGTTAAGCTTCAAAGTTTTGTGGAGTTTAGAAATTATATAGAAGAAAAAGAAAGGGATATAAAAAAGGAAGAAAAAAATCTTAATGAAATTGAAGTAATATTAATAGAAAAAATGCAGGAACAGGAAAATGTACAGGATAAAAAGACATTAGCTCACAAAAACTATGAAACTTGGAAGATTAATAGGGATAATAAACTTAAAGAAATTAGAGAGGTAATTGACAAAGCAGAGTTTAATGAAAGTAATGGTGAAGTATATGAATCAGGCATAGAGCCAAGTTATTCTTCTTTAGAGGAAGATAGTATTTATTTAGATCTAGGGTATAGGAAAAGATTAAGTTTAGAAGTAGAGGATAAGAATTATCAAATTAAGATGATAAGTGAAAGGATTGATGAGCTTCAAGATAGTATTGATAATAAAATTAAAACGCTTAATAAGCTTGATGTAGATTGGAAGAAGTATAGAATAAAAGGAATATCTTTAGAAACTTTAGAGTTAGAGGCTGAAGTGTTAGAGAAATCTTTGAATTCAAAAAACGAAACACATTTAAAATTAGAAAAAAGTATATCTAAAAAAGATGGATTGATAGTTCAGATAGATAAAGATATAAATCGTCAAGCTAAGAAAATAAATGAAGAATATAATAAAGCACCACAGGTATGGGAAGATACTGATTTAGAAGAAAAGGGTTTTAAACTAAAGGAAGAAATAAAAGGTAATGATAAATATTTAAAGGACGTTGAGGATATATTAAAAAAATTAAATAATAGAGAATTTGTAATGAAAGGTCTTTTAGCAGAATTGAGTCCTTATGAAGAAATAGATCCATCTAAAGGAAAAACTTCGGAGTACCTTATAGAGAAAATTAAAGAAAATGAGAAGAATGAGGTTGAACAGTGGAAACGAGGCTTTAAGAAAATAAAAGATGCTATAAAAACTCATACCGATAAAGCTCAAGGAAACTTTGAACAGTTTTTAGAGGGACTGAAAACAAATATTAAGGATGAAATATTAAAGCATAAAATTAAGGAAATGATAGGTGATAGAATAAAAATAGATAACTTTTCAAATAACAAAGATTCCTTCACTAGTATGAAGGAACATGCAAAAAGAGAAATAAGTCAAGTTAATAACGATAAGATTAAGGCAGAGAGGGCAAGAGAACAGTGGGCATATAGGGCTGCTAGGCAGGCAATAAAGATCGCAGAAAGCTTAAAAGAAATGGTAAATAAAATGGTGTATGTAAATGATAATGGATATGCTTTTAAACTTGTTAGATTAAAGGGAGAAGACTTACTTCCTAAAGAAGAAGACAGTATTAAACTTTTATTAAATGAGCACTTTATAGATTGCATACAAAAGCTTGAAAAAGCAGGTGTAGATTTTGAGAATTTAGAGGACAAATTGCTAGAAGATTACATGAGCGACAAAATGATCTTCTCTAAAGCCTTAAGGGGAAAGTATCCTGACTTAGAAGTTTATAAGATGACAGAGAAAAATGAATTTTTATATGCTAGACCTCAGAATCATCATTATTCCACTTGGGGAGCTGTAAATGGGGGAGATGGCGATGCCCCAGAAGGTAGTGGAGGACAAACTCTTTCTATAAATACATTTATGATTATGATGCTTATGAATTACAGAAAGAAAACCACTGGAAATGATAATCCATGGACAGTGCCCATGTTGGATAACCCTTTTGGAAAGGCTTCAGGAGCTCATGTGCTTGACCCTGTATTTAAGATTGCAAATCAACTTAATTTCCAAATTATAGCCTTTGCCGCACCAGAAATAATAAAAACAGAGATTAGCGAAAGGTTTCCTATATTTTGGGCATTAAAGATTAATGATGGAAGAGAAAATGGAAGGCTTGGCAGTCTAATTGGTAAGGTGGTACATGGTGGTAGAGTTGTTGATTAACTATTGTTAATCATTATTTAAAAGAATAATGAACAAGGACATAATTTTAAAAATGGCAGGTATCAAAATTATTTAAAAGATGTTAGTTCTGACGTAATCAAGGCGGTCTTGTTTAAATTTTATACTTATGGGATATTTGCAAAAGTATAAGAATACAAAGAAACTGAAAGATGCATAGAGTTTTCCATAGATTTATTAGAAGAACAAGATTATGCAAAAGGAAAGCTCGAATTAATTAAAATAATTATAGCTGATATAGAAAAAGTATTAGCTAACTAAATTAGCGGGTTATCATTTAATATAGTCCACAGTCTGAACCTTTTATAGGGGGAGGACTGTGGACTTTTTTATTATAGATATGGTTTCCAGGGGACTGAACATAACAGGTTTATACTGGTGACTTTTACACCCCCGGGGGTCATGGGGTTAAACTTTACAAGTGGATAAACATATATTACAATATATAGGAATATAAACAAAAAATTGATATCTATGAAACATAACGCTTTAGATAAGAAGTGGTAGCAATTTGTTTTATGATATTATAAGGTAAACAAAGTGTACTCTCGTTTATGTATTAATTTTATAATACTTATGTTAAGATAATTTGTACAAAACTTAGTGTAATTTTCACTAATTTTAGACTAATAATATATGGAGATAAATTTTGGCTTTCTTTATAGATGGAGCTGTCGCACTAAGGAATTTACATACAATATATTGCTTTGCAAATTTAAAATTAGCACAATATATTGTAGTATTTATTCTTAATGGGACAGCCCCATAACTAATGGTTTTAAGATAGGAGAAATATATATATGAAAATTGCTATAATGGGAGCTTCAGATTCAGTTGAAAAGGTATATAAAGTTCTCTCCGTAGAACATAAAGATATAGAGTTTATTAAGTATGCTGAAGATGAAATAAAAAAACTTATTGATATGACAAAAAACATAGATTGTGAAATAGATGGTATCTTTTTGACTGGAATAGGTGTTTATTCTGAAATCACTTCCAAAATAAGATTTGAAAAACCTGTTGTTTATACAGAAAGAGGTATTATAGGTATCATTAAAGCTTTATGGGAATTTTATATGGAGTGGGATGATACAAAGGATACAAGGATTGCTTTAGATATAATTGAAGAAAAAGATCTCATTGACGTGCTTAATGAGTTTAATATTGAGATCAAGAGTTATGATATTCAAAAATATTTACCTTCTAAGAATGAAGGAGATTATCTTAAGTATTATTTAGAAAATTATGAAGAGGGAAATATTGATTGTGTTTTTACCTCTTTTGGATATATATATAACTATTTAAAAAAACATAATATTCCAGTATATAGGATACAAGCAACGAATATTGACATTAAAAATCGATTTTTTAAGTTAAAAAATAGTGTTAACTTAAAAAACCTCAATGAATGTGCAATTCAAGTACAAATCATTCAAGTGGTGGAGGGAAATGCTAGGACTCAGGATAGTAAAAATAGTGAATTTCAATTAGAAGAAGAAATCTTGATGTATTCTAAAGAAATTGAAGGTATGATGCAGACTATTAATTCAAATGAGTACCTCATTATATCTAATAAAGGTGCAGCATTAAGTGTAGAAAATATAAATTCTTTATACAGAATAATAAACAACTGTAAGTTAAGAAACATTATACTAGGCGTAGGCATAGGTGAGGGGGTAACCATTTATCAATCTGAAAATAATGCAAGAAATGCTTTAAGAAAGAGCACTTCTGAAAAGCAGGGAAATATTTATTTTTATGATGGTGAAAATGTAGTAGGACCGATTTTTAAGAAGAATCAAATCAAATACAAAAATTTAGTAGATGAAGAAACTCTAAAATTATCTAAAGAAATTGGAATCAGCTATCAGTATATTGAAAAAATTATTAGTGTAATAAAGAAATTAGGAAGAGATGAATTTACAAGTAAAGAACTGGCTGAAATTCTTTTTATAAGTGAGCGTAGTGCCAACCGTATTCTAAAAAGTCTTATAGATAAAGGTTATGGAGAAGAGTCAAACCTAGAGAATTCCTTAGGAGCAGGTAGGCCACGTCGTAAAGTTAAGATTAAACTTAAATCATAAAATATAATACAAACTCTAACCAATTTAAGAATTAGAGTTTATTAAAGTTAATAATTATTAAGAGGTTTAACAGCAAAATTCCAGTAAAAATTTTATTTTTATTGGAATTTTATTTTTTCTTAATTATTTAAATGTTTAGTAAGTCATGGGAGCAGTAGATTGTAAAAATAGTTATAATTTTGACTGTCTGATTTTATCTTTAAATCAACCTTTATTCTTCTGCCTACCTTGTTTTTATTCATTAGATTAATTGTACTATATTTTTTAAATTAAGACATAATTATATGTGACATATTACCACATTATCATAAAAAAATCAGACAATTCTTGATAATTGTTGACAAGGAAAAAAAGATATACTATAATTTGAGATAATTAAAGACCTATTTAAGACACGATAAAAATTGTGGCTATTTTTTTCTAATTAATAATTTATATTTTAACAAACCATTTCTTATGTAGAAAACGTTTTTATTATGGAAGCAAATAACTTGTTAAATATTATAGAAGGAGGTGATGAGAAGTCTAATACTACAAGTACATATCATAATTAAATAGCTGATTCATTAATAATGAATACTTAAACTTTGTAAGAATCCATATCAAGTTTAAATACTTCCTAAAATTTAAACGTTTTAAATATTATTTCTAGAAGTTGATATATTAATTAGCTAGAGAGATTCAAAAGAATAAAAAGATGGAGGTAAACAATGATAGAAGCAAATCATTTATATTATGCAAATCACCCTATTATGTGGATTGTATCTATAATAGGTATATCTGTTGTATTAATTCAATCTGTACTAATACTCAGAAAGTCAATTAAAGCGGGTTTAGATATGGGAATGGATTATTCTAAAATTAAGAAAGGTATTAAGACAAGTGCAATCGGTAGTATCGGCCCAGCATTAGGTGTCGTTGGAAGTTTACTGGCTCTATTAGTTACTATGGGATCTCCTGTATCTGCATTTAGATTAAGTGTAATTGGAGGTTCTAACTTTGAAGCTATGGCAGCCAACTTTGGAGCTAAAGCTTTAGGATCAGAACTATCTACTAATATGACTCCTGTAGTATTTACAAATGCTCTATGGGCCATGGCATTAGGATCAATTGGATGGATAATATTTGTGTTTTTATTTGGACATAAAATGGATAAAGTAAATAACTTATTAACAAGTGGAAGAAAAGCATTATTACCAGCAGTTAGTATAGGAGCTATGCTCGGATCTTTTGCATACTTTAATGTTGGTAATTATCTAAAATTTAAGACAAATCCTGATGTAACAATTTCTGCAATCTCAGGTCTAGTTATTATGATGCTTTGCTTGAAATTAGGAGAAAAAAAGTTTAAATGGCTAAAAGATTGGGCTCTAACAATTGCAATGTTTGGAGGAGCAATTATTGGAACTTTAACATTTTAAAATAAAGGGGGACTACGATAGATGAAAGTTTATGATAAATATATTAAGGATATTACAAAGATTGGTAGATTTACTATGCTTCTTGGACTGGTTGTAAGTTTTCTTCCTCCATTGGTTATGACTTTGGTATTTGGATTTAATCCTGGACTTGGAGCGATTTTAGCTGGAGCAATTTCCCAGATATCAGTTTCTGGAGCTTTTTATTTTAGTGAACCTATTAGTTATTTTCCTATTGTTGGTAGGGCTGGACTATATATGGGGTTTCTGTCAGGAAATTTAGTAAATATGAGAATACCAGCAGCTGTATCCGCCTTAGAAGGATCAGGTTATAAGTCAGGTACTGATGAAGGAGCAATTATGGGGACTATAGGAATAGGAGTCTCTATATGGGTAGGTATCATATTTTTATTATTATCTGTATTTGCTGGGCAGACTTTGCTAGCTAATTTGCCTGAGTCTATTAGTAGAATGTTGTCTCTTATTATTCCTGCATTATTTGGTGGCGTCTTTGCTCAATTCGCATTAAAATCACCAAAGTCAGGTATATTTGCTCTTACTATTGCTTTTGTAATGACAAAGATTGTTGATATTATTCCAGGTAAACCATCGTTTATTGTTACTCTAGTTTCAGTATTTGCCACAATTGCATTTGCTAAGAGACAATTAATTAGGAAAATAGATAATAAAGAAGCTTAAATTAGTTTATAACAATGTAGTATTAGAGCAGTTAGTAATAATAAAGTAAAGGGTTAAAAAATTATATGATTTAAAAAATTCGTGTTATTTCAAAGCATTGAGGATAGTAAAAAAATAATTAAAAATTAAGATGTAATGTTGGGTAGGAAAGTATTTAATTTTCTACAAAATATTATAACTAGATTATATAAGGAGGTATAAGGTTGAATAAGGAAAGATTATTAAATAATCTAGTTGAAATGTTAAAAATTCATTCACCTTCAAAAAAAGAAGGAGAGTATGCAAAATATCTTGTTAATTTATTAAAAGAAATGGGTGCCTTAATATACTTGGACAAAGGGTATCTAGAATATGGTGGGGATTCACCTTCAATAATAGCTAAGTTTCCTGGTGATGTAGAAGGTGAAGGGGTAACCCTTGCTGCCCATATGGATGTTGTAGAGCCTAATTTAAATGTAAAACCCATAGTAGATGGTAATATAATTAGAACAGATGGAACAACCACATTAGGTGGAGATGATAAAGCAGGAATAGCAAGTATTATAGAAGTTTTGAGAACCATCAAAGAGGAAAATATCTCACATGAGGACATTTATATTGTTTTAACACCCTGTGAAGAGATCGGTATGCTTGGCGCTAAGTATTTTGATTGGACAAAGGTATCAGAAGCTATGCTACCTGCAAAGAATATGATTGTTGTTGATAACTCTGGAAAAGCTGGGCTTATTGCACATACTGCTCCAAGCAAATATGATATTGAAATTTGTTTTCAAGGTAAAAAGGCTCATGCTGGCATAGAGCCTGAAAAGGGAATCAATGCTATAAGCGTGGCATCTTATGCTTTATCCCGTATGAATATAGGTAGAATTGATGATTTAACAACATCTAATATTTCGAAAATAAGCTCTGAGTTTCCATCAAATGTAGTCCCTGATGTATGCAGGATTACTGGAGAAGTAAGAGGTCATTCTGAAGATAAGATTTTAGAGATTATTGAATTGTATAAAAAAATATGTGATGAATCCGTTGAAAAACTTGGTGGTAGCTATAAACTAGATTATAAGTGTGATTATCCAGCATTAAAACCAAAGGATAATTTGATTTTTGCAAAGCAATTTGCTAAGGTATATGAAAAGTTAAATGTTCCCTGTGAGCTTAAGATTATTGGAGGAGGATCAGATAGTAATATATTTGCAAAACAAGGATTTAACTCAATTATTATTGGAGTTGGAATGAACAATGTACATACTGTTGAAGAGTATTTAGAAATTGATGAATTACTGAAAACAACAGAGGCTATTGTTAGATATATAAAAAGGAATGATTAATATATGGGTATGAGTAAAGAAATAATGAAAGCTAAAGTAATTTCTACTATTGATGAAAATCGGCATTTGATTTTTCAAATAGGTAGAAAGATCTATGAAAACCCTGAGCTTGGTTATAAAGAGTTTAAAACTACAAAACTTGTGAAGGAGTTTTTTGAAAAGGAATTAAATCTTGAGGTGGTAGATGGTATTGCCTATACTGGTTGCAGAGCCAAGATAAATGATGATAAATCTGGCCCAAAAATTGCAGTTTTAGGTGAGTTAGATGGTATAGTTTGCAATGATCATCAAGATTCTTTAAGCTCGGGAGCTTCTCATACTTGCGGACATAATATACAAATTGCAGGAATGCTAGGTATAGCAATTGGTCTTATAAAATCAGGTGTATATAAAGAGCTAGGTGGTAAGATTGATTTTATTGCAACTCCTGCAGAAGAATTTATAGAGATAGATTATAGAAGCAAACTCAAAGAAAAAGGAGTTATTCAATATTTTGGAGGGAAACAGGAATTAATAAGAAATGGTGCTTTCGATGACGTGGATATGGCAGTTATGTTCCATGCTTTAGATACTGGCGATAAAAAAGTATTAGTGGGACCTGTAAGTAACGGATTTATCGGAAAAGATATTCGATTTATTGGTAGAGAAGCTCATGCGGGTAATGCTCCATATAAAGGAGTAAATGCACTTAATGCAGCATTACTTGCTATAAACAACATCAATGCTCAAAGGGAAACCTTTGAAGACAGTGATAAAGTAAGGATTCACCCAATTATAACAAAGGGTGGAGACATTGTAAATGTGGTACCTGCTGATGTTCGAATGGAATCATATACAAGGGCAAGAACTGTACAGGCAATGGTAGATGCAAATAAAAAAGTTAATAGGGCATTAATTGCTGGAGCTATGGCTGTAGGTGCTAATATTGAAATAAAAGAATTACCAGGATACTTGCCAATTTTAAAACATCAACAGATGGAAGATATATTATTTGAGAATTTAATAGGTCTTGAAATTACAAAAGACGATATAATACAAGGAGGAGACTTCACCGGTTCTTTTGATTTAGGTGATGTGTCTCATATTATGCCAACTTTACATCCTATGTTTGGTGGAATAAGGGGAGAGCTTCATTCAAAAGATTATTGTATAGTTGATGAAGAATATATTTATTTAGAGCCAGCTAAGGCATTAGCTTTAACTATAATAGATTTACTTTTTGATGACGCAAAAGAAGCTAAAAATATTCTTAAAGACTTTGTTCCTGCCATGACAAAAGAAGAATATCTAAATTTCATGAATTCAAATGACAAGCTTATAAAAAGAGAGTTCTTAGAGTAAATATAAAGATAACAAAGAGCCATAAGATAAAGGATATCTTATGGCTCTTTAATTAAATAAAAAACGCATCTAAAATTCAGAATAATATGTAAATTCACAAAGTTCATTTATAATAGTCATCATTTCTGGAAATATTCCATATATTATTATAATAAAAAATATTTATTAAAGTACTAAAAGAATCATCATAAAAAAGGGGGATAGATATTGAGTTTCTTAAACTTAGATTAATGTTTCAACATAGGACTATTCTCAAATTTATGTAATAAGCTAATAAATATATTGAGAAAGGAAATGTGAAATGGAAAATGAGACCATATTAGAAATCAAAGATTTGCATACTGGATTTAGAATTAATGATGAGTACTTTGATGCAGTAGATGGAGTTTCTTTAAAATTAAATAGAAATGAATTGCTAGCAATAGTTGGAGAATCTGGATGTGGCAAAAGTACCATTGCTAACTCCATAGTTGGGTTACATAATAGTACTTTTACTAGAGTAAGTGGAGAAATAATTTATAAAGGGGAAAATATTATAAAATACTCAGAAGAAAAATTTAATAAGATTAGAGGTAAAGAAATTGGATTTATTTTTCAAGATCCCCTAGCATCTTTAAACCCACTACACAAAATTGGGAGGCAAATAGAAGAATCTCTAATATATCATACTGATTTAAACAAAAAACAAAGGCGTAAGAGAATGCTAGATTTATTAGATCAAGTAGGAATTATAAAACCTGAAAAAACTGCTGAACAGTTTCCTCATGAATTATCTGGAGGTATGAGGCAAAGGGTATTGATAGCTATTGCTCTTTCCTGTAAACCTAACATTATAATAGCAGATGAACCTACTACAGCACTAGATGTTACTATACAGGCTCAGATATTAGACTTATTAGCAGAACTTCAAAAAGAGATTAATGCAGGAATTATACTTATAACCCATGATTTGGGAGTGGTTGCACAGAACGCAGATAGGGTTGCTGTTATGTATGCAGGACAAATTGTAGAGTTAGCTGATGCGAAAGAACTTTTTAACAATCCTCTTCATCCTTATACTAAATCATTACTACAATCTATACCAAATTCAGATTTAGTAGGAAAAGAATTACATGTAATACGAGGTATGGTTCCTTCATTAGAAAAATTGCCACGAAAAGGCTGTAGATTTGCAGAAAGGATTCCGTGGATTTCAGAGTCAGAACATGAAGAGAACCCAGAACTTCATGAAGTTTTAAAAGGACACTTTGTAAGGTGTACCTGTTGGAAAAACTTTTACTTTGAAAATGAAGTGGGGTGTTAAAATGGGTTTTTTAAAAATAGATAATTTAAAAGTTCACTTTCCTATTCGTGGAGGAATCTTTAATACTATACAAGATTATACCCGTGCTGTAGATGGAGTATCACTTTCAATTGAAGATGGAAAAACATATGGACTTATAGGAGAGTCAGGATCAGGAAAAACTACTATTGGAAAAACTATTGTAGGATTAGAGAATCCTACAGAAGGTAAAATTTTATATAATGATCAAATAGTAAATACAAAGAGATTGAGGAAAAAGACTGGATACAATAAGGAAGTTCAAATGATATTTCAAGATGTTTTATCTAGCTTAGATCCTAAAAAAAGAATTAGAGATATAATAGCAGAGCCCATTCGAAATTATGAAAAGTTAACTAAAGAAGAAGAATTAGAAAAAATTTTAACTTTATTAAATATAGTTGGAATGCCCTCAGATGCTTTGTATAAGTATCCTTACGAATTTTCAGGAGGGCAACGTCAAAGAATAGGTGTAGCTAGAGCTGTATCTTTAAATCCGAAACTTATTGTAGCAGATGAACCGGTTTCGGCTCTTGATTTATCAATCCAAGCTCAAGTATTAAACTTTTTAAAAGATGTGCAAAGAGATTTTAATTTAAGCTATCTTTTTATATCTCATGATTTAGGAGTAGTTAAACATATGTGTGATTATATTTATATTATGCATAGAGGAAGATTTGTAGAGACAGGTACAAGGGATGATATATATAATAATCCTCAACATATTTACACAAAAAGACTAATAGCTGCTATACCAGAAATTTCTGTTAATGATAGAGGGAAAGCTCGAGAGGAACGAATTAAAGTGGAAGAAGAATATGATAAAAAAGAAAAGCTGTTTTATGATGAAAATGGTAGAGCCTTTGATCTAATTAAAATTTCTGAAACTCACTATGTATCAGTAAGAGAAAAGGGGGATCTATAAGATGTGGAAAACAGTAGTGCGTAGAGTATTATTAATGATACCTCAGCTTTTAATATTAAGTGTAATTGTTTTTGGTTTTGGGAAAATGATGCCAGGAGATCCTTTTACTGGATTAATAAGTGGTGATATGGATCCTTTGGTCATTGAGCAACTAAAAGAAAAGGCGGGACTAAATGATCCTATCCCCGTTCAATATAAAAACTGGATGGTTAAAATTCTTAGAGATGGTGATTTTGGAAAATCTTACACACAAAAGGTACCAGT
This sequence comes from Clostridium simiarum, assembly GCF_018919175.1. Classification (GTDB taxonomy): domain Bacteria; phylum Bacillota; class Clostridia; order Clostridiales; family Clostridiaceae; genus Clostridium_L; species Clostridium_L simiarum. The sequence goes on from NZ_JAHLQL010000002.1 coordinate 165,575, forward strand.
TGCTAACATTATTGGTGAGAGAGCAAAGAACACTTTATGGTTATCTCTATTAACTTTGATTTTAACTTACTTAATAGCGATACCACTAGGTATTTATGCTGGAAGATATCAAAATTCAAAATTCGATAAGGGTGTTATAGTATATAATTTCATAAGTTATGCTATACCTACATTTGTATTAAGTCTTATATTTATTTTAATATTTGGATATAAGTTAGGATGGTTCCCTACTACGGGATCTGTAGAAATTGGGATACAAAAAGGGACATTTGCATACTATAAAAGTAAAATGTATCATATGATTTTACCTGCAATTACAGCTGCCGTGTTGAGGACAACTGGAACGATACAATATTTACGAAATGAAGTAATTGATGCAAAAGGTCAAGATTATGTAAAAACTGCTAGAAGTAAGGGTGTACCTATAAATAAAGTTTATTCTCACCATATATTTAGAAACTCATTACTACCTGTTGCAGCATTTTTTGGATTTACTATTATGGGACTTTTGAGTGGTTCTATATTTATTGAAACTATTTTTAGTTATACAGGAATGGGTGAATTATTTATTACATCAATAAATAGTAGGGATTATTCAGTTATGAATGCCTTGGTTCTATTATTTGGATTTTTAACATTAATGGGAAGCTTATTGTCTGATATAATCATGACAATTGTTGATCCAAGAATAAGAATAGAATAGGAGGCGGTAAATATGGGTAAAGAAGATATTGATGTAAAGGCTATTGCCTCCAAAGCAGGTGCAAAAGATATTGGATCCCAAATAGATGAAAAAAAATTAAAATCAATTAGTGAAGTTCCATCGTTTTGGAAGGTACTTAAAAAAGAATTTAAAGCTGATAAACTAGCAAAAGTATGTCTTGTTATTTTACTTATAATATTAGCATCTGTATTAATAGGTTCTTTAATTATAGATCAAAATGAAGTTATGAAGATAAACCTAAGAAATCGATATAAGGCTCCAGGGGCAGAATTTATTTTAGGAACAGATATAGGGGGAAGGTCAATTGCAGGTCAATTGTTAATAGGGGGAAGGAATTCTATTTTAATAGGTTTTGCAGTTACTATAATAACCTCTGCAGTGGGCATAATTGTTGGTTTGATTGTAGGTTACCATGGTGGAATGGTAGATAATATAATAATGAGAATATGTGATTTTATTTCGATTCTACCAACCACATTACTCATAATTACATTTGTAGTGGTTATCCCAAGTTATACCATGTGGCATTTTATATTTATAATGAGTGTGTTTTATTGGGTTGGGATGGCTAGATTGGTAAGAAGTAAAGCTTTATCAGAAAGCAGGAGAGATTATGTAAATGCATCTAAGATAATGGGAACAAGTAATTTAAAGATTATGTACGGTAGTATTTTACCTAATATTAGCTCCATTATAATTGTAGATTTAATTTTAAGCTTTGCTGGTAATATTGGAATTGAAACTGGATTATCATTCTTAGGATTTGGGTTACCACCATCGACGCCGTCCCTAGGAACATTAGTTTCTTATGCTAGAACTCCAGGAGCAATGTCAAATAAGTTATGGCTATGGTTACCTGCATCATTATTAATATTAGTGATGATGTTGTGTATAAATTACGTCGGTCAAGCAGTTAGAAGGGCTTCTGACGCAAAGCAAAGATTAGGATAGAATAAAGGGGGAAGAAAAATGAAAAAAAGATTAAAACTTCTTGTTCCATTACTATTAGCATCAACAATGTTATTAGCAGCATGTAATAAAGATAAACCTGATGGAGGGGATGGATCTGCTATAGGTGGGTCAGAGGAGGAAACCTTATTAAAAATAGAACTTCCACATCCGGCAGTTCTTCAGAAAGAAGGAAAAACAGTTGGAGGAACACTTAACGTGGCATTAGTTACAGATACACCTTTTGAAGGTATCTTTAACACTTTTTTATACTCAAATAAGTCAGATTCTCAACTAATGGGTCCTATGCTTGGGTCATTTATGAAAAGTGGAAAAAACTTTGAAATCGTTAACGGTGGATATTGTGACGTTGAATTTAACAAAGAAGCCAAAAAAGCAACTTATAAAATTCATAAAGATTTAACTTGGAGTGATGGAGTTCCAGTAACTTCTGATGACTTAATCTTTGTTTATGAATCTATTGCACATAAAGATTATAAGGGAGTAAGATATGACTCAGATTATAAAAATGTTATAGGTATTGAAGAATATAATAAGGGCACTGCAGAAACTATATCAGGACTTAAAAGGATTGATGATAAAACATTAGAAGTATCTTTTAAAAAATATTATCCAGGAATACTCTGGGGTGCAGGTTTAACATTTAATGCTGAGCCAAAACACTATTTAAAAGATATTCCAATACAAGATATGGAAGCTCATGATAAAGTTAGAGTAAAGCCATTATCTTGCGGACCATTTGTAGTTTCTAATATTGTTCCAGGAGAATCTGTTGAATATGTTCCTAATCCACACTGGTTTGGAGAAAAACCTAAAGTTGATAAAATTGTTTATAAAAGAACAAGCCCAGATACAATAGTAGAAGCATTAAAAGCAGGAACATTTGATGTGGTTGATGAAATTAATGTAGATGCTTATAATGAGTATAAAGATTTAAGTAATATTGAATTGTTATCTCAAATACAAAGATCTTATGGATATATAGGATTTAAATTGGGTAAATGGGATAATGAAGCTAAAGAAGTGATAGTAGATCCAACGAAAAAAATGTCTGATGTTAAATTAAGACAGGCAATGGCTTATGGTATGGATACCAAGGAGATAGCTGAAGTGTTCTACAATGGTTTAAGATTACCTGCTAACTCTGTAATAGATCCAGCACACGCTACTTTTTGGAACTCAAAGTTAGCCACATATAATTATAATCCAGAAAAAGCAAAAAAAATACTTGATGATGCTGGCTATAAAGATGTAGACGGTGATGGAATGAGAGAAGATCCAAAAGGAAATAAGCTAAAAATTAATTTCCTTTCAATGTCAGGTGGAGAAATTGCTGAACCATTAGCCCAGTTCTTCGTTCAAGGTTGGAAGGATATAGGACTTGATGTAGGATTACAAAATGGTAGATTAGTAGATATGAACGCTTTTTATGATATGGTTGAACAGGATAATGAAGAAATAGATATATTCATGGGTGGATGGGGTACAGGATCCAATCCAGATCCATCAGGATTATACGGAAGAGACGCTCAATTCAACTATACAAGATTTGCCAGTGAAGAAAATGATAAATTGTTAGGGGCTATTGCTTCTGAAGATGCATTTGGCAAAGATGGAGTTGATGAAGAATATTTAGTTAAGGCTTATCATGAATGGCAACAATATATTCATGATCAGGTTCCAGTAGCACCTACTAACTTTAGATATACAATAACAGTAACAAATAAGAGAGTTACCTCCTGGGATCTAAACACAGTTAGTGATTGGGGATGGGAGAAGATTGGTTTATTATCTGATACTCCTGAAAAAGCAAAATAGTAAAATTTTAAGCTGAAAATATTGAATGAAATTCTCTTTTATAATGGAATGTAACTGATAGAATTAAATAATAATCTATATACAAATTAAAGTAAACAGGTCATTTAATATAGTCCACAGTCTGAAACTTTTATAAGGGAAAGGCTGTGGACTTTTTTTATTACTACCACTTCAAAGGAAATAATATAACAGGTTTCCACTGGCAATTTTTGCACACAAGGGTAGTTTGTTGTAAATAATATTTTAATTTAATAGAATACTAATCTTAGATAAGAATAAATTCTAAAAAATATAAAAAGAACGAAAAAAATTTTTAAAAATATACTTGAATAAAAATAATTTTCATGATAAGATGTAAATGTATTCAGATAAAAATATTTTTCATATATTTAAACAAATAAAAATAATTTTCAAGCAAAAGGAGGCATATATATGTTCAAACAATTACAGAAAATTGGGAAGTCCTTCATGTTACCCATTGCTATATTGCCAGCAGCCGGGTTATTACTTGGTATAGGAGGAGCTTTATCAAATCCTAATACTGTACAGGCTTATCCATTTTTAAATATTTCTTGGTTACAAGGTATTTTCTCAATAATGTCATCTGCCGGGGAGGTAGTATTTGCTAATTTAGCACTTATTATGTGTATAGGTCTTTCTGTAGGATTAGCTAAAAAAGACAAAGGTACTGCAGGACTGGCTGGTGCAGTAGCATTTTTAGTTATGAATGCTTCAATTAAAGGTATGATAGCTACATTTAACCCAGCGGTTAAGGCAATAGATACTGGTGTTGTTGGAGCTATAGTAATTGGATTAACGGTATCATATCTTCATAATAAATATGGAAACATTCAATTACCAGCTGTTTTAGGATTCTTTGGTGGATCAAGATTTGTACCAATAGTATCTTCATTCTCAGCAATTTTTATTGGTGCTATATTTTTCTTAATATGGCCAACATTCCAAGGTTGGTTAGTTTCAGCAGGTAATGCAATAGCTGGTTTAGGACCAATAGGAACTTTCTTATATGGATTCTTGTTAAGATTAACTGGAGCAGTTGGATTACACCACATGATTTATCCATTATTCTGGTATACTGAATTAGGCGGAGTTGCAAATGTTGCAGGTCAAACTGTTACAGGAGCTCAAAATATATTCTTTGCACAATTAGCTGATCCAAATCATGTTGGATTATTTACAGAAGGTACAAGATTTTTTGCAGGACGTTTTGCAACAATGATGTTTGGATTACCAGCAGCATGCTTAGCTATGTACCATTGTGTACCTAAACAGAAGAAAAAGTTAGTTGGTGGATTATTCTTAGGGGCAGCAATAACATCATTTATTACTGGTATTACTGAACCAATAGAGTTTATGTTCTTGTTTGTTGCACCAGGGTTATATGTAGTTCATGCTGTATTTGATGGATTATCATTCTTTATAGCTGATATACTAAATATATCAATAGGTAATACATTCTCAGGTGGATTGATAGACTTTACACTATTTGGAGTTCTTCAAGGTAATGCTAAGACAAATTGGGTATATGTATTAATAGTAGGAGCAATTTGGGCAGCATTATATTACTTCACATTTAGATTCTTAATAACTAAATTTAATATTATGACTCCAGGTAGAGAACCAGAAGGTGAAGAAGTTAAAGTTGTTACAAAAGATAACATGAATGAAACCGCAACACAAGTTTTAGAAGCATTAGGTGGTAAAGATAATTTAGATGATGTTGATGCTTGTATAACAAGATTAAGAGTTGCTGTGAAAGATGTAAGTAAAGTTGATAAAGATAAAATTAAATCTTTAGGGGCTACTGCTGTATTAGAAGTTAAAGGTGGAGTTCAAGCTATATTTGGAGCTAAGGCAGACCCATTAAAGCAAAAAATAAATGAAATTATAGGGAGAGAGTAGTAACAGTGAGAGCAATAGATAGAGGATTAATCGTATCATGTCAAGCACTAGCAAATGAACCACTACATAGCTCTTATATCATGAGTAGAATGGCTGTAGCAGCTCAGGAAGGTGGAGCTATAGGAATTAGAGCTAATAGCGTTGAAGATATTGTTGCAATAAAAAAGGAAGTTGATTTACCTGTAATAGGTATAATAAAAATAGATTATCCAGGTATTAAACCTTATATAACTCCGACTATGAAGGAAGTTGATGAACTTGTTGAAAGTGGAGTAGATGTAATTGCTTTAGATGCAACAATTGATCAAGATGAAGAATTTTTAAAAGAAATATTCAAAAAGTATCCTTCACAAAAGTTTATGGCTGATATATCTACTATAGAAGAAGGGTTAAGAGCTGGTGAACTAGGATTCCATTATGTTGGAACTACTTTGGTAGGATACACAAATCATTCTAAAGGAACCAATAACTTTGAAGTATTAGAAGCTTTAATAAAAGACTGTAAATCAAAAGTAATAGCAGAAGGTAATTTTGATACCCCTGAAAAAGCTAGAAAAGCTTTAGAAGAAGGAGCCTATGCCGTTGTTGTTGGTGGGGCTATAACTAGACCACAACAAATAACTAAAAAATTTAATGATGAAGTTTTAAAAGCATTATAATATTTTAAGAGGTAGAGATTCAAATCTCTATCTCTTTTACTTGATTAGTTTTAATGGTATTCTATTATATATAAATTAATAGATATACTAAATTTATGGAGGATATTAAGTGGATATTTTATGTGAGATACAAAGAAAATACAATGAATTTTCTGATAAAGAAAAAGATATAGCTGATTATATTATGCAATATGGTGATAAAATAAAAAATATAAATATAACTGATTTAGCAAAAGACATAGGAACATCAGGAGCTACAATAACAAGATTTGCTAAAAAAATTGGTTGTGATAGCTTTGTAGATATGAAAATAAAGCTTGGATCTAATAAAGTAGAACCTTATATTGATGATGAAGATGGTATATTTTCATATGCTTATCAATATTATAATGAGGTTATAGAAAGAACTAAAATGCTAGTTGATAAGGATGCTATATTTAAAATTGTTAGTGAAATAAAAAAGGCTAAAAATATATACATATATGGGGTTGGAAGTTCTGGATTAACAGCTGAAGAAATGATGCAAAGATTATTAAGAATGGGGTTTAATGTGCATTCTATTTCGGATCCTCATATGATGATAATTAACAGTTCAATTGTATCAGAAAATGACTTAGTTATAGGAATTTCTATATCAGGAGAAACAGAAGAAGTTATACACTCATTAAAGATATCAAAGGAAAATGGAGCAAAAATAGTTTCAATAACTAGTTTTGAAGGAAGCTCTATAAGTAAATACTCAGATATAAAGTTTATAGTATATAATCCTAATTTCGTTGATAGAAGTAGATTTATAAATACTCAATTTTCAGCAATGTATCTTCTTGATTTAATATCTATGGTTCTATTAAAAGATGTTAATTTAAGTAATAAGATGCAAACAACTATCAATGCTATTATTAATAGTTAATATAAAAATTGCTATAAGGAAAATTTTCTTTATAGCAATTTTTATAAATATTAAGTAAATATATTAATTTTGAATTTAATAAGGAAATTTTCACAGGCTATATGCATATAAATATTATTAGTGTACAAATTGATTAGTCCTACCCATAATATAAGCAAGCTTTATTATAGACTTCTCTTCATCTGACATTTTTCTATTATACATTTTTTCAAATTGATTAACTAAAGCTGTGGTATTAACTTTATTTTTAGATTTACTAAGTCTTTTAGCGTTATTAGTAGTGTAGATTTTAGGATTTATATTAGTATTATAAATTTTTTTATATACCTCTGTAGTATAAAAAGCATCATAAAAAGCATCGTGAAATCTATTTTCAAAATTTATATTAAGAAGCTCAACAGCTGTTTTTAATCCAATTTTTGAACCTTTTGGAACATTAAAATAAGTTGAGGCATGTTTTTGGACATCAATGTATTTTAGGGGAATAAATGAGGTGGAAAGATTATTAAATTTCACATTTCTAATAAGTTCTTTTATATCAGCTTTTCCCCAAACACATAAGGTTACATCACTATTGCCAATAAAATTTATAAAATTATGGTAAACTGTAGTAAACAATTCAGAGGAAGAGAGTTTATCAATAGTTATATTAGTTAGGCTTTCTACATATGGATGAATGGTTGTATATACTTTAGGTTTTATTAATTCATTAAAGGTAGATATTGTTTCAAAGTTTTCATTAAGCTTTAATGCTCCAATTTGAATTATTTCAAAGGGGAGTTCTGATATGGTTTTATCATTAGAACTATTTGAATACTTTTGATTAAATTCTAGATCATATACTATATAGGTCATTATTTTCACCTACTTTATGAATTTAAATAGAAAAAACTAAAATAATAATTAAACTTATATAGATTATTATAACCATTTATTTTATATGTATATTATAATAATAAAGACTAATAAAACTAAGTTATTGTATATTTTTTAAAGAATATGCTATAATAAAAGAAAGAGAGGCGAGGTTTTGCAAGAACCTCGTCTCAATGTAGAGTTTTTTAGGGTATTAAGTTTACTATTCTTTCTTAGAATTAACTGGTGTTGACGCACCAGTTTTTTCTTTTTTGACAACTTTTGTTTTTTGGTTTTTATAATTTTCTACCTCTACGTTAAATAGACCTAATAGCCTAATTTTAAGTATTTTAGTATTTTTACCGCAGACAGTTATAAAAACTACGGCAACAACTATAAAAACTATTGCTAAAAATGAAAAAATATTCAACATATCACCCCCCTTCTTAGAATTGCTTCTTAAGAAAAGGAACCTTTCTTATGCATGAAAGGTGGGGGAAACTCTAACTCTAAAACCCACCGTAGTTAAGCTACGGTTCTTTATATATAAGTTAAACATCTAATATATTATACCATATTTTTCAAAAATGAAGAAGTATCAATAGTTTTAATTTGCTAATATAAGGGGAATGAATTCCTATAAATTTCTCTAAACAATTTAATGCATTTGGTAAAAGGAAGAGTGCATTTGCACGTATTTATGCCAATAAAAAGATTATATAAAGAAAAATTTTAAAAAATAAATCTTATTGTTGACAAATAAATTATGTAGCAGTAAAATAAACACCGTATCAATAGTTGAGTATGTAAACTATTGATATGGTGTTTATTTTGTCATTGGTCAATAAAATACTGATTTTATACATATGATATATTTAAAAAATTATTATAGAAGGTGAAAAGGATGTTAAAAAATAATAAATGGATTATGATTAAAGGAGCTAGAGAGAATAATTTAAAAAATATAGATGTTAAATTTCCTAGAAATAAAATGAGCGTAGTAACGGGAGTTTCTGGCTCAGGAAAATCTTCATTAATGTTTAATATATTTTGTCAAGAAGGAGAAAGAAAATTTATAAGTGCTACAGGAAAAGCTCCAGATAAGGTTAAGCGTCCTGATTATGATAATATATATGGATTAGCACCCATTATAAGTGTTAGCCAGAATAACTATAATAATAATCCTAGGTCTACAGTAGGTACATATAGTGAGATATATACTTATTTACGTTTACTATATACAGCTATTGGTGAAATGGAATGTCCACACTGCCATAAAAAGATTGAATTAGCTAAAATGCGTACTCTACCCGCATCTATAAGGGAGGATGATAGTTACAATGATGAAATGTATTTATGTCCAGAATGTAGATGTCCAGTAGAAAATATTACAATGGCGCATTTTTCTTTTAATACTACTGCTGGAGCTTGTGAAAAATGTATGGGTTTAGGTGAAGTTGTTGATCCAATTTATGATAAAGTAGTTGATCATAACCTTTCAATAAAGGAAGGTGGAATTAAAGTTTGGAAAAAAGGATTTGTTTGGCATTTTGGACCGTTACTGGTTAGAGCCGCAAAATATTATAACCTTCCATTGGAAACGGAAGATCTTGAAAGACCAATTGGTGAGTTAGATGAAATGGTGAAACATCTTATTTTATTTGGTACAGATGATCCTAAGATTCGAGAATTATGTCCAGATAAACCTGCCCCTATTAATATGAAAGATGGAAGATATGAAGGGGCTATTAATAGCTTAATGAGAAGATATGAAGAAGAAGCACAGGAAGATGGAAGAGCAGAAGATATTTCAATGTTTTTCAAATCAATGACCTGTCCAGAATGTAAAGGAACAAGGTTAAAAAAATCTAATTTAGAAGTGATGGTAAACAATACTCCTATACATCATGTTTTTACTAAATCCATTAAAGAACTTGTAAAATGGATAAATAGATTAAAGGCATCTATTTCTAATGAATACTTAGAAATTGCAAAGACAATAGTATCTGATTTAGAAGAAAGATGTGAAAGTTTATGTAATGTGGGCCTAGGTTATTTATCTTTAGATCGTGGATTTTCTAGCTTATCAGGAGGAGAAGCACAAAGAATGAGACTAGCTTCTTTATTGAATGCTGATTTATCAGGAATGATCTGCGTTTTAGATGAGCCAACTTCTGGATTACATCCTAAAGATACTGATAAGTTAGTTAATTCAATAAAACAATTATGTGATTTAGGGAATACGGTTATTGTAATTGAACATGATTTAGATGTAATAAAGGAAGCAGACTATATTGTAGATATTGGTCCTGAAGCTGGAAGTGATGGGGGTTATTTAATATTTGAAGGTACTATTTATGATTTCTTAAAATGTGAAGAATCTATAACTGCTAAATGGTTAAAGAATGATAAAAAAGAGTTAAAAACACAGTGTAGAAAAGGAGATAAACAATTAATAATTAAAAATGCTACTGCAAATAATCTAAAAAGTATTAGTACTGCTATTCCACTAAATACAATTACTGTTATAGCAGGGGTATCTGGTTCTGGTAAATCTACCTTGATTTTTAATGAGTTACTAAATTCTTTAAATACAGATTTGAAATGTGAAAGTGAAAAACTAGAAGGGACAGAGCATATAAATAGACTTGTAGTTGTAGACCAAAAAGCTATGGGCAAGGTTTCACGTTCTAATGCAGCTACTTATACAAAGGTTTTTGATGATATAAGAGATTTTTTTAAAGAAGAAGCAAAAAAACAGGGAAAAAATATTAAAGCATCAGACTTTTCATTTAATGTGACAGGTGGTAGATGTAGCACTTGTAAAGGTACAGGAAAAATAAAAATTCAAATGCATTTTATGAAAGCTCAATTCATTACCTGTTCTTCTTGCAGAGGTAAAAGATATAATGAAAGGATTTTAGGAGTAAAATACAAAGGGTATAATATTGCTGACGTTTTAGAGATGACTGTTAAGGAAGCAAGAAATCTTTTTTATGATATTTCAAAGATAAGAGTAAAACTTGATTGCTTATATAATATTGGATTAGGATATCTAAAGCTAGGTCAACCAGCAGATACTTTGTCAGGGGGAGAGGGGCAAAGAATAAAACTTGCATCTGAATTAACTTTGAGTAAAAATAAAAATACACTATACATTCTTGATGAACCTTCAAGAGGATTGCATGAAAATGACACGGAAAAATTAATGAATATATTAAATCAACTAGTTGAAAAAGGTAACAGTGTTATTATGATTGAACATAATTTAAGTATTATTAGTAAGGCTGACTGGATTATTGAACTTGGACCTTGGGGTGGAGATAAGGGTGGATATTTAATTGCAGAAGGAACACCACAAGCAATAAGAGAAAATCCAAAATCAATTTTAAAAGAATATTTATAAAGTGATTCATAGGTTTAAGTGGAGTTTGTTTGTGATAAATACTCTCCATCTGGACCTTAAAAGAACTTATTAAGGGTCGTATCAATGCTTATCACTGGCTAAAGCAGATAACCAAGGGATAAATGTGAAATAAGCTATGAAAGGAGTAAGAAGTATGACAATTAAAGAAGAGTTTAAAAAAGAATATATTGCTTTTCAGTGCAAGATTGTTTCTCATCACAATAATTTTAATATAGAAGGAATTTCTTCAGCCCAATATAATATTCTTGATTATTTAGAAAAAGAGGGTTCTAAAACTACCCGTGATTTAGCAGAAGCCTTAAATATTACAGTATCTGCTGTTTCTAAATTAAACAAAAAATTATTAGAAAAACATATGATCATGCAAACTCGTGATGAAAATGATAGACGATATTTTTATAATTCTATAACAGATGAAGGGCGTGGTTTTTTAAAAAGAGCAGAAGCTTCAAGGAATGAAATTGTAAAGGGAATTGAAGATAGCTTAACTGATGAGGAACTAAAGGAATTTATACATATATGTAAGAAAATAAACGAATCTCTATAGTTTTTTTATAATACTTTATATGAGTTTTTAGTTATTATAGTGAGATTAATAAATAGATTCACTGATGACTATTGTGAAAGTCATAAAGTATAAGACGATGTGTTTAAATGTTGTTTTTCTTAAATGATGCATCTGCTAATATTTCCTCAAATTTAGAATGTAGAAATGTATATAAAAGTTGAGATTAAGCAAAGTCACAGTAAATGCCAATAATCATTGTTAAATTAAGTATATAATTATATAATATTTATATACACAAGGATATAAGTAGACGGGGGTAAACAAATGACAAATGTAAAAATTAGAGCAATAGATGTGTATCACCCAGAGAAGCAGGTAGAAAACAAGTATTATTTAGAGCATTTTGAAAAACAAGGTAAGGACATAGATAGACTACTTAAGGCTTTTGGCAAGGATAAGAGGTATATTATAGATAATTTAACTGAAAACACATTAACTATGGGGATAGAAGCATCTAAAAAAGCTTTAAAAAAAGCAGGTCTTACTGGAGAAGATATTGATTTGATCATATTTACAAGTCAATTTCCAGAGTACACTATTCCACCTCAATCATTAATGGTTCATAGAGCTATAAATGGAAAGGCGCAAACATTTTGTACCGATAGCAATGCTGATTGTGTTGGTATGATTGTTGCATTTGATTATGCCAGTAGATATCTACAAAACAATAAGGATATGAACAAAGCTTTAATAATAGGTTCAGACTACATATCAGTTCATTGTAGAGAATATGATGAATATACCTATCCTTTGTTTGGGGATAGTGCTTGTGCTGTAATACTTGAAAAAACAGAAGAAGACTGTGGATTTGTAGATAGTTTTTATAGTACTAATTCTGAAAATCCGGATATTGTAAAGTTCCCTGCCTCTGGATCTTCAAAGATCTATGATAGTGATATTAATGAAAGAAAAATTCACTGGACTCCTTTTGATGGAGCCTTCATAATTGATTATGCAAAAGAAAGCGTAGATAAATTATTGCAAAAACACTCAATGAACCTTACTGATATTGACTGGTTCTGCTTTTCTCAATTTGCTTTGCCCATAATAGACGGGAGTGCAGAGAAATTTGGAGTTGATAGAGATAAGTTTATTTATGTAGGTAACAAATATGGATACACTGGTACAAGCAGTCCTTTTATAGCATTATATGAAGGGATTGAAAATGGGCAAATAAAAAGAGGAGACAACGTCGCCTTTTGGTCAATAGGTGGCAACTGGATAACTTGTGCTATGCTTATAAAATATTAAAATAACCCCGTTAAGTATGTTTTTCAGAAGTATCTTTAGCTGAAAAACATACTTAACGGGGAGTTTTTTTATATAATTTCCATATTATTTAAGCCTACAGTTCTTGCAAGTCTACCAATCTGCATTTTTAGAATGTTACTGTTTTTAGAATTTCCTACAGTTACTAAGATTTTTTTAAAATTATTCATTTTATACATTTCAAAACAACCTTGAAGCAAAGGTAATACTTCGGGTCTATTTAATTGTAAATCTGAACAATCAAACTTTAGGGTATACTCCATTGGATTTATTTTCAGAACTTGAGTTTTATAAGATTTAACATATTCCTCTCCGTCTTCCTGTGTAAATACTCCCTCTGTAAATATCTCTAATGTCTTTGTAGTGTCATTTCTTTTAAAATCAAATTTTTTATCCATGTGAACAGCTCCTCTTTCTACAAGTTTAGGGTAACTTGTCCTATATTTTAATAACTTTGTTTCTTATATTACATTTAAATTTACTGTTTTTGCAAATAAGAAACTTTTGGAAATTACCAATAATATTATAACATAAATTATATAATATTTAAAACATAAGTAATAATTAAAATATAAATTTTAACTTAATAATATCTATTATAAAAATTCTTACTAAATCAAAAAGCAAATTTATATAATAAATACCTGCTTTAATATTTCTTGATGAAACTTCAAATGAATATTAATATTTGCTCAATTCTAACATAAAATGTTGCATTATATGTAAATTTGTAAAGAGGAGGCTATATATGTCAGTTTATTTATTTTTATGGCATAATATGATAAAATATTAATGAGATTTATGATATTGTTATAAAATTTAATAAAATTATTAAATTTATTAAAATTGTAATAATATCAGTTAGGGGGCACACATGAAAAGTATAAAAGCAAAACTAATAGTATCTTTAGGACTGTTAATAGGAATTATATGTATAGGACTTGGAGGTATATCTTTCATAAACTCGTCAAAGGCGTTAACTTCAAATATAGGAAAGACTTTACCTAAGATTGCAGAACAATCAGCTAGTAATATACAAGGGAGAATTCAAGGACAACTTAACTCCTTAGAGGTTGTGGCAACAATAGAAGGCATAAAAGATACTGAAAATTCATGGGAAAATAAAAAGTCAATTCTTTTAGGAGAGGTTAAAAGAAATAACAGCGTAATTATGGGTGTAGCCGATAAAAATGGTGATACAAAATACACTAATGGTCAAGATATTAATATTAAGGAAAGAGTATTTTTTCAAAAAGCATTATCTGGTGAAAGTTATATATCAGATCCTTTGATAAGCAAACTAGATGGAAGTATAGCAGTTGTCTATGCTGTACCAATTAAAAATAGTAATGAAGTGGTAGGAGTATTAATTGAAATAAGAGATGGTAATCAACTAAGCAATTTAAGCAATGAGATTAAATTCGGGGAAACAGGCAGTGGATATATGATAAAAAGAGATGGGATAACCATCGCCCATAGCAATAAAGATTTAGTTATTAATATGTATAATACCATTGATGAAGCAAAAAAAGATACAAAATTGCAGAAGTTAGCAGATATTGAAGCGAAAATGGCATTAGGGGAAACAGGAATAGGTGAATATCAGTATGAAGGAATACATAAATACATAGGATATGCGCCGGTGAAGGGAACTGAATGGTCAGTAGGAGTAGTAGTGGCAAAAGATGAGGTATTATCAGAACTTAACAGCTTAAAGTTGTCTGTTTTAGTATCATCTATATTATTTTTATTAGTTGGACTTATAATGGTTTATATAATTTCAGAAGGAATATCAAAAGGAATAAAATCAACTTCAAAACATTTGGAGTTATTAGCTGATGGTGATTTATGTAAAGAGGTCTCCCCTAAATATCTAAAACTAAAGGATGAAGTTGGAGAGATGACTAATTCCATGAAGGTAATGCAAGATTCATTAAGAAATATGATTAATGGAATAAAAGAAGTATCTTCAAATATAAACATGCAATCAGAGAACTTATCTTCAGTTTCAGAGGAGATAGCAAGTTCATCTCAAAATGTTGCGGAAGTAATAAATGAAATTGCAAGGGGGACAGGATCACAGTCTGAAGATTTGATAAATATAACAGAGATTCTTGATGATTTTAGTTATAAGCTATCTCAAATGGTTAAAGAAATACAAGATTTAGATTCAAATGCCAGAAAGATTATTTTAATGGCTAATAATAGCAGTGGAGAAATGGATAAATTAAATCAATCTGTAACAAATGTTGGGGACTTATTTAAAACATTTAGTGGTAAGGTTATAGGTCTTGGAAAGGATGTAAATGAGATAAATGATATTACCGGTATAATAAATAATATTGCAGAGAAAACAAGTTTATTAGCATTGAACGCAGCAATTGAGGCTGCTAGAGCAGGAGAGTCTGGAAGAGGGTTTTCAGTGGTGGCAGATGAAATAAGAAAACTAGCTGAACAGTCAAAGGCATCATCGGAAAAAATTAGCACATTAATTAGTGGAATATCTAAAGGTGCAGATACTATAGTTGAAGATTCTGTTGGTATTGATGATGAATTAATAAAACAAGTTAATATTATCAATAATTCAATATCATCTTTTAAAGAAATTATAGAAGAGATTAATGAAGTGATTCCTAAGATAGAAACTATTAAAAGTTCTGCAGAAGGTATAGACAGGGATAAAGATGATATTTTGGTTAAGGTAGATGGGGTGTCCAGAGTGGCACTTGAAGTTTCAGCATCATCAGAAGAGATTGCAGCATCATCAGAGGAAATGAATGCGTCAACAGAGGAAGTAGCGGCAGCCTCCCAAGAACTTAGCAGTATGACTAGTAAAATGTTTCAGGAAGTAAACAAGTTTAAGATTTAAGTTCAAAAGAATAGCAAAAAAGTGGAGCGTAGAGGATACGTATTAAGAAATATTCACAAAATAAGGATGATGAATATACTAGAATTTGAAAGAAATATTACCAAAAAGCCTTATAATTATGGATACTTAATTGAAAAATATATAAAGACAATTAAAGGGATATATTATATATGCATAACATATCCCTTCCTTATGTGTGATCTATAGATAAGTTGTTAATAGATTTGTGAACTAATATATAAATTCTACATTCATTTACTAAAATAGATGAGGCTTAGAGGTAGGAGATTATTAATAGATAACTTCGCAGCCTTCTAATAAAATACTATTTAGTATTTTGGATGAAGGTTCTGTGTCTGTAATGACGGCTTCTATGTTGGCAAAGGAATCAAGCTTATAGAAGTTTGAATGATTAAACTTACTGCTATCACATAAAAGTATGGTGCTTTTTGAATTTTTAATCATATGCTGCTTTACTAAGGCTTGAGTTTGACTGGCCTCATAGGCACCATTTTCATCTAAACCTCTACAAGAAATTATAGAAAGATCTGCTCTAAAATTATCAATAAAATTGCTTGTAAATTCACCTATTATAGAGGTGGAACCTGTTTTTAATTGACCGCCGGCTATAAATGTGGTGATAGAATCAAGTTGAACCAAATCTAAGGCTGTTTTAACACCGTTGGTTACAACTGTTAGATTATCGTAATCATTAAGAAGATGACAAATGCTTCCTACTGTGCTGCTTGAGTCTAAAAATATTGCATATCCATCAGAAATAAAGTCTAGAGCCAGATTACATATGTAGTTTTTTGCTTGTTGATTCTCCATTTCTCTAAACATATGAGGGTACTCTATATTGAAATTTGGAACTAAAGAAGCTCCGCCATGAAACCTTTTAATAAGACCTGCCTTTTCAAGTTCAATCAGATCCCGTCTTATAGTTGCTATGCTACAATATAGCTTTTGACATAAATAGCTTGTAGAAACTTGTTTTTTTACCTTTAGTATATTAAGTATTTCTTCAGATCTCTCTTTTGAAAACATATTAAAACTCCTTCTTGAACTAAAATGAACTTTTATGAATAAATAATATCATAGAAAACGATATTATAGCAATAATATGTTCAAATATATACAAATGCATATTAGGAGGTATAATTAATTTATAAGAATAAAATATAATAATTAATAAGATATAGGAGAAAAAGAATGAATGAGAAGGAAATAAGAGAGCAAATATGCGATATTTGTCATAAAATGTGGCAACTTGGATGGGTAGCTGCAAATGACGGGAATGTGTCAGTAAAAATCGATGAGGATACTTTTTTAGCAACACCGACGGGAATAAGTAAAAGCTTTATGAGCCCTGATAAAATAGTAAAAATAAATTCTAAAGGTGAAATACTAGAAGCAAAAGATGGGTATAAGCCATCTAGTGAAATAAAAATGCATTTAAGATGTTACGAGGAAAGAGAAGATGTAGGAGCAGTAGTGCATGCTCACCCGCCAACAGCTACAGGTTTTGCACTAGCTCATAGAAATATGGATACATATTCATTAGTTGAATGTGTTATAAGTGTAGGTTCAGTGCCTATTGCAAAATATGGAACACCATCTACAGATGAAGTGCCTAATGCTATAGCACCTTATCTTCCAGAACATGATGTGATACTTTTAGAAAATCATGGAGCACTAACAGTAGGTAAAGACTTATTAACAGCTTATTATAGGATGGAAACTTTAGAGCTTTGGGCTAAAACAAGTTTAGTAGCTCAGCTTTTAGGGGAAGAGAGAGAACTATCTAAAGAAAATATTGATAGACTAATAAGTATGAGAAGTGCTTATAAGGTTTCTGGAAAACACCCAGGTTATAAAAAGTATAATAAAACTGAAAATGAATAAAGGTATAATTAATGTTGAATTGGAGGAGCATAGATGCTAAAAAATGTTCTTGCTTTTGACTTAGGTGCTTCTAGTGGTCGAGGCATATTGGGATCCTTTGATGGAAATAAAATTGAACTTAAAGAAATTCATAGGTTTACAAATACAGCTATTATGAAACATAATATAATGTATTGGAATTTGCCTCAGTTATTTGATGAAATTAAAAGAGGGATGAAGATGGGAGAGGCTGAAGGTGGATACGACAGCATTGGAATTGATACCTGGGGAGTAGATTATGGGCTTATAGATAAGGATGGAAATCTACTAGACAATCCAGTTCATTATAGAGACACACGAACTTTAGGTATGATAGACGAAGTAGCAAAGGATATAACAAAAGATAAACTTTATACTTTAACTGGAAATCAAATTATGGAAATAAACACCTTGTTCCAGCTTTACTATGAGTATTTAAAAAAGGATAAAACTATTTCAGAAGCCACAACAATGCTCATGATGCCAGATTTATTTAATTACCTTTTAACTGGTGTGAAAAGAGCGGAAAAATCCATAGCTTCAACAACACAGATATTTGATCCATATAATAAGAAGTGGAACGATTATATTATAAATAAGCTTGGCTTTAATAAAGATATATTCCCTCAAATTATTTCACCAGGAACAGAAATTGGTCCTATTAAGGAAGAGTTAATAGAGGAACTAGGTATAAACATAAAAACAGTTATTGCAGTATGTGGCCATGATACTGCAAGTGCAGTTGTAGCTGTACCATCTAAAAAACCATTTATCTTTATATCTTGTGGTACATGGTCACTTTTGGGAACTGAATTAAAGGAACCTTTAATAAATGAAAAGTCCATGAAGTATAATCTTACTAATGAAACTGGTATAGATGGTACCACTAGATTCTTAAAAAACATAAAAGGACTTTGGCTTATTCAAGAAAGCAAAAGACACTTTGAAAAAGAAGGAAGAAATTATACCTATAGTGATCTTGAAAAAATTGCTGATAAAGCAGATGCGTTTACTTGTTTTATAGATGTTGACTCAGACGAATTCCAAATGCCAGGGGATATGCCATTAAAGATTCAAGATTATGCAAAGCGTACAGGACAGTATATACCAAAAAGTGATGGAGAAATAGTAAGATGTATATATGAAAGCTTAGCATACAAGTATAGATACACCTATGAACAGATAAGTGAATGTACAGAAGAAGAGTATGAATCCATTCATATGGTGGGTGGTGGAATTAAGTCCAAATTATTGTGTCAAATGACTGCAGATGCTCTAGGACTTGAAGTAATTGCAGGTCCAATTGAGGCAACAGCTATAGGAAATATAGTTGTTCAATTAATTGCTCAAGGAGAGATTAAAAACCTTCAAGAGGGAAGAGATATAGTAGAGAAATCTTTTGGTACAGATAAATATATTCCATGTAAAAATAAAGTTTGGGATGATAACTACATTATATATAAAGGTATAATTGAGAAGGCGTAAGATGAATTATAGGAGGAGATAATATGAGTTATCCTAAAATAGGAATAAGGCCTACTATTGATGGGAGATGGGGAGGCATAAGAGAGGGCCTCGAAGAGCAAACAATGAATATGGCTAAGGCCGCAGCAAAGCTTTTAGAAGAAAATCTAGTGTATCCAGATGGAACCAAGGTAAAGTGCGTGATTTCAGATACCACTATTGGAGGATCCTATGAAGCTTCAAAGTGTGCTGAAAAGTTTTCTAGTGAAAACGTTTGTGCGACTTTAACTGTAACACCTTGTTGGTGCTATGGAAGTGAGACTATGGATTTAGATCCACTTACCATTAAGGCTGTATGGGGATTTAATGGAACAGAGAGACCTGGAGCTGTTTATTTAGCAGCAGTAATGGCAGCATATGCTCAAAAGGGTCTACCTGCATTTTCTATATACGGGAGAGATGTACAAGATTTAGATGATAAAGAAATACCAGAAGACGTTAAAGAAAAGATCTTAAGTTTTGGTAAATGTGCTATAGCAGTAGGAGTTATGAAAAATAAATCTTATGTTAATTTAGGCGCAGTATCTATGGGAATAATGGGGTCCTTCTGTGATCCAGAATTCTTCCAAAAGTATCTTGGAATAAGAGCTGAATGGGTTGATATGACTGAAATATTAAGAAGAATAAATAATGGGATTTATGATAGTGAAGAATATGATGTAGCAATTAAGTGGGTACAGGAAAATTGCAAAGAAGGCTATGATTTAAATCCAGAGGATAAAAGACGTTCCCCTGAAAAGAAAAAAGAGGAATGGGAATTTGTAGTTAAGATGACCTTAGTTTGCAAAGACATTATGTTAGGTAATCCAAAGTTAAAAGAATTAGGATTTCATGAAGAAGCCATGGGACGAAATGCTATTGCAGGAGGATTCCAAGGACAAAGAATGTGGACGGATTGGCTACCAAATGGAGACTTTACAGAAGCTATTTTAAATTCTTCCTTTGATTGGAATGGTAAAAAAGAGCCTACCATATTAGCTACAGAAAACGATACATTAAATGCGGTTTCTATGGTTTTTGGAAAGCTTTTAACTGGAACTGCTAGTATATTTGCAGATGTAAGAACTTATTGGAGTCCAGAGGCTGTATTAAGAGTTACAGGAAAAAAATTAGAAGGTAGAGCAGAAAATGGATTTATCCATTTAATTAACTCAGGAGCAGCTGCACTAGATGCAGTAGGGCTTTCAAAAGACAAAAATGGTAAGGATTGCATTAAACCATGGTGGGATATGGAGGCAAATGATATTAATGCGTGCTTAGAAGCAACAGATTGGTGTCCAGCGAATCTTGGATACTTTAGAGGTGGAGGATTTTCATCACATTTTAAGACTCAAAGTGAAATGCCTGTTACATTAATCAGATTAAACTTGGTTCATGGAGTAGGACCGGTGCTTCAAATTGCAGAGGGACACACTGTGACTCTACAGGATGATATTCACAAAATATTAGATGAAAGAACAGATAAGACCTGGCCAACAACATGGTTTGTTCCAAGGCTTGGTTCAAAAGGTTTTGAAGATGTATATAGTGTCATGAAAAACTGGGGAGCAAATCATGGAGCATTTAGTTATGGACATATAGGTAAAGAATTAATAACCTTAGCTAGCATGCTTAGAATACCAGTTTCACTTCATAATATTGATGATAAGGATATATTTAGACCTCACAGCTTCGCAGCTTTCGGGACTAAAGATATAGAGAGTGCTGATTATAGAGCTTGTAAAGCTTATGGTCCATTATACAAATAAAATAAATCTACAATATTAATAAAAGCATATATTCCTTAATAAAAATAAAAAGATGGAGGGAAAAAAATGAAAAAGGCATTAGCGTTATTACTTGCAGTATCAATGAGTATTGGAATAGTAGGATGTGGAAGTAAAGGAAGTAAGGGAACAGATACTGGGAAAAAAGATGGAGATAAGGTACAGATAAGACTTTTAACTAGAATGGCAGGTACATCAACTCAAGTAAAAATATATAAAGATATTGTAAAAGATTTTGAAGCAAAGCATCCAGATGTAACCGTTGTAGATGAATCTCAAGGAGATGAATCATCTTTCAATAATAAGTTAAAGACAGATTTAGCATCAGGGACACTTCCAAATATATTCAGAATTCAAGGGGTAGCTAATCTTGGAGAATATATTAAAGGTGGATTATTAATGAATATGGATCCAATTTTAAAAGAAGATCCAAAATGGGGCGAAGGATTTACTAAGGGAGCTCTTAGCTACTATCAAGTTCAAGGCTATGAAGGTACATATGGAATTCCTATGGAGTCAGGGCTTATTGGAGTATACTACAATGAAAAGTTGTTCAAAGAAGCGGGTATAGAGAAGTTCCCAGAAACTTGGAACG
Source organism: Clostridium simiarum (assembly GCF_018919175.1). Taxonomy (GTDB): domain Bacteria; phylum Bacillota; class Clostridia; order Clostridiales; family Clostridiaceae; genus Clostridium_L; species Clostridium_L simiarum. The sequence goes on from NZ_JAHLQL010000002.1 coordinate 187,374, forward strand.
AATTTAAAGTAGCTATAAAAAAATTAAGTGATAAAAAAGTTACACCAATAGCACTTGGAGCTAAAACTACATATATGGCAGGTCACCTTCATGACCAAATATTTTACAAGTATATGGGAACAGAAGCAGCAAAAAAATTAGGATCTAGAGATATGAAATGGACAGATCCAGATGTAGTTAAAACATTAGGCTTTGTAAAAGAATTAAATGATATGAAAGCTTTTGGTGAAGATGCTGCAGGTATTAGCGATGATATAGTTTTAACAGAATTCCTTCAAGGAAAAGCTGCTATGATTATTACAGGACCTTGGAACTTAGGTAAATTTACAAATCCAAGTGAAACAGAGTATACTGAATCCATAAAAGTTGCTAAATTCCCTTATTTTGAAGAGAAACCTGAATTTAAAAATGATGATATGCAAATATTAAGCCCTTACATGGTTAATGGTAAACTTCAAGGTAAAGAAAAAGAATATACTATTGAATTACTTAAGATGTTAACTTCTGCTGAAGCTGCAAAAAGATTTGCAGAAGAATCACAATTCCTTATTCCAAGAAAAGATATAGAAATTGATAAATCAAAGGTTTCATCACTATTTTTAGATAACGTAGATCTAGGCGCAACTTCTACAGGAATAGCAGTAGACGTATTTGACTTTGATCCACTTCCATCCATGCAGGATAGAACTAGAAACTCTATAGTAAGTATGTTTATAGGTAAGACACCAGAAGAAGCAGCAAAGGAAATACAATCAGAAGTAGATAAATCTAAATAAGGTAAGGTTAGATAAATATAACTAAAGTAAAAGCTTAATAATCTAAATAAATTTTAAAAATTTGAATAAATCAGTTATAAAAGTTCCAGAGATAAATCTCTGGAACTACCTTTAAAAAGGGGGAAATTAATTTGATTAAATTAAAAAGTAAAAAGGATAAATCTAAAATAATGCTTTTTTTAGTACCGGCATTATTAATTTACATATTATTTCTTATTATACCCATGTTTGGAGCATTATATTTTTCAGCCGCTGATTGGAAAGGAATTATGGGAACACCTATAAATTTTGTAGGGCTTAAAAATTACATTTCCGTATTTAAAGATCCTGCATTTATATTATCCCTAAAAAACATGGTTAAAATGGTGTTTTTCAGTGTGCTTTTCCACACACCTATAGCACTGCTACTAGCCGTTGCTATAAACACCAAATGTAGAGGATATAGATTTTTTAAGGTAATGTACTTTATACCAACTATATTTCCATTAACAGCAGTAGGATTATTATGGTACTTTATATTCATGCCAAATGGTTCTTTGAATAAAATGTTAGAACTTATGGGACTTATGAACCTTGCAAAAGGATGGCTTATAAATCCGACAACAGCAATGAACACTATAATATTTGTAAATATATGGGCTGGTATAGGATATTATATGGTTATATTAATTGCAGGACTTACAACTATACCAGAAGAAATTTATGAAGCAGCAGATATTGATGGAGCAAATCCTGTTAAAAAGTTTTTCCACATAACTATTCCAATGCTTAAGCCAATTCTAAGTATGTGCATACTTATGGATATAATAGGAACAATAAAGGTATTTGACCTTATTTTTGTAATGACAGAGGGAGGACCTAATGGACTTACAAATCTTCCGACTACACTTATGTACTATCAGGCATTTAGATATGATAATTATGGTGTTGGTAGCGCTATAGGAGTAATTATACTTGTAATTGCTTTGGTTTTAACCATTGGTAGTAACTTTATTATGGATAAAAGAAGACGATATGAGGAGGCTAAATAATGAAAAAAGAAAGATATAATCCAAATAAAAAGATAAAGAATAAAGCGGGATTATATACATTTCTAGGGATAATGTCCTTAGTATTTATATGCCCGATGTTGTTTACTATAATTTCATCCTTAAAAGAAAATAATGAAATATTTAGTGCTCCATTTAGCTTACCCAAGGTTTTTAGATATCAAAACTACATAGTAGCATGGAAAGAAGCTAATATGAGCAAATATTTTTTAAATAGTATTATGATTTCAATGGCTACAGTTATAGTTCTTGTAATTGTATCATCCATGGCTGCATATGTACTTTCTAGATTTGACTTTAAGATAAATAAATATCTTTCAATGTTCTTTTTATTAGGTATGATGATACCAATGCATACTATACTTGTTCCTGTTTCCTATTTAATTGGACGATTAGGACTTAAGAATAATTTAGTGGCCCTTGTTCTACTTTATGTGGCATTTTCCCTTCCTTTTAGTATATTTGTATTGACGAATTTTATGAAGGGAATTAATTTATCTTTAGAAGAGGCAGCTATTATAGATGGTGCAGGATATTTTCAAATATACACTAGAATTATATTGCCATTATCAGTACCAGCTATATCTACTATATCAATATTTAACTTTCTAGGAGCTTGGAATAATATATTATTCCCACTATTATTTATAAATGATGATCGATTAAAGCCAATTTCATTAGGGCTCTTAAACTTTAGTGGCGAGAGAGGTTCTGAATACGGACCATTAATGGCAGCAATAGTAATTACAGTATTGGTACCACTTGTAATATATCTGTTATTCCAAGAAAAGGTTGAAGGTGGACTGGCAGCAGGTGCAGTAAAGGAGTAAATCCTACGGAATAAAAAATTACAATTAAGATATGATAATAGATTATGTTTTATATAGGGATATAGGAGGATTTTCAGATGAATCAATTAAGATATAGACAAGTACATTTAGACTTTCATACCAGTGAATACATAGAAGGTATAGCTAAAGATTTTAACAAGGAACAATTTGTATCAACTTTAAAAAAAGCAAATATTAATTCTATTACTTGTTTTGCAAGGTGTCATCATGGATGGTTATATTACCCTTCTAAAAATACACCGGATTTAATACATCCTAATTTAAGTAATAATAATTTATTGATAGATCAAATTAAAGCTTGTCATGAAAATGATATTAAGGTACCAATTTATACAACTGTTCAATGGGATGGGCATATTGCTGAAACTCATAAAGAATGGCTAGCCATAGATGAAAATGGCGAATTTATTAACAGTCAAGGAGTACCAAAACCTCATTTTTATTATACTATTTGCTTAAATAGCGGATACAGACAATACTTTAAGGATCATCTACAAGATATTATAGATGTTGTAGGTGTAGAAAATATAGATGGATTCTTCATGGACATCCTTTTTAAAGTGGACTGTAATTGTAAAAACTGTGTTGAAAAGATGAAAGATTTAGGATTTGATCCAAAGGTTAAAGATAGTAGAATTGAATATTCTACAGTGATGTTAGATGAGTTTAAAAAGGAAATTACTGAATTTATAAAGGTTAGAGTCCCAAAGGCAAGTATATTTTATAATAGCTCACATATAGGACCTAATTCTAAAAAAAGTTTAGAAGAATATACCCATTTAGAATTAGAATCTTTGCCAAGTGGAGGTTGGGGTTATGATCATTTTCCAGCAACAGTTAGGTATGCTAGAAATTTAGGAAAAGACATAATGGGTATGACAGGTAAATTTCATACTTATTGGGGAGACTTTCATTCTCTAAAAAATAAAGCTGCATTAGAATTTGAATGTTTTAATATGTTAGCTTTAGGAGCAGGATGCTCTATAGGAGATCAACTTCATCCTAGTGGAAAAATGTCTAAAGGGGCTTATGATTTAATAGGTTCTGTTTATGAGGAGGTAAAAGAAAAAGAAAATTATTGCATAGGGGCAGAGCCAGTATCAGAAATAGCAGTACTAACACCTGAGGAATTTTATTCTTTCCGTGATCACGATTTAGGTATTCCAGCTGCTTTAATAGGTACAGTAAGAATGCTTCAAGAATTATCCTACCAATTTGAAATAATAGATAGTAGATTTGATTTTGATAAATATAAGCTTATTATATTGCCAGATGATATAAACTTTATGCCTGAATTAGAGAAGAAACTTTTAAATTATGTGGAAAATGGTGGTAAGGTAATTGGAACTCATAAATCTTTAATAGATGATAAAAACAAAGAGAGTAGCCTATATGGAATTTCTTATGAAGGTGAATCAACATATTATAGAGATTTTATTTTACCAAATGATGTTATAGGGAAAGATTTATACAAAGAAGAATATGTTATGTATTTAAGAGGAGCTAAAAATAAAGTTAATGATGCAGAAGTTTTAATGCATTCTGTAGAGCCTTATTTTAATAGAGAGGGTAAAACTTTTTGCTCACATCAACATACACCTTCATCAGGGAAGCTTGGATATCCTGCAGCTACTAAAAAAGGAAATGTTATATATTTTTCCCACCCTATATTTAAGATATATCGCAAAAATTGTGCTAGATGGTGCAAGTTAGTTATGAAAGATGCTATAGAAATGCTTCTAGAGGATAAGCTTATTGATCATAATGGACCATCTACTATGATTACAGCTTTAAATAGACAAAAGGAAAATAATAGGGATATCCTTCATATTTTACACTATATAACTGAAAAACGTTCAGAAGATATCTATACAATAGAGGATGTTATTCCACTTTATAACGTAGATTTTAAAGTATATGTTGGAGAAAGACATATTAAATCAGTAAAAATAGTACCTGAATTAGAATCTATAGACTTTGAAAAAACTAATAATTATATAGCATTTAAATTAGATAAGATAGAAGGACATAAGATGGTTTCAATAGAGTATTAATTTGTAAAATAGGTATGCGATAATTAAATGTTATCGCATATAATTTTTTAATCTTACTTATAACATGTAGATTTTTAAATTCTAGTTATAAAAATTAGATTCTTTGAAATTAGTTGTATAAAATTAATTGAAAAAGGTTAATTATTAAAATTCAGTAGGAGTGATTTTATGATAAGTGTAGACAATTTTAAAAAATGTGCTTTTAAAATTGCATTTGTTTATGAAGATGAAGACATGAATACTCTACCACTAAATATTAGAAAAATTTTTAATAAGAAATATAAAACAAACATCCCTTTTATTGAAGAAAATAATGTTCCAGTATTGTATGTGGGACTTGGTGAACGTTCAAAATTTAGCTTTAAAAAGATTAAGGATATTGTAGCTTATAGTATAAAACAGATTGAAAAATACAGCATAGAGGATGTATCTTTAGATATATCCACATTTTTGAAAGAATATGATATTAGGTGCGTAAGTGAGATAGTTTTAGGAGTAAAGTTAGGACTTTATAAATTTAAGGGATATAATACATCAAAAAAACAAGAGAAATATAATATATTTTTTCAAGGTTATGAAAGCTGTGATGAAGAAAGTATAATGGAGGAAATAAAACTAGGATCAAATATTGCAGAGGGAGTTATACTTGCCAGAGATTTAGTTAATACCCCTGCAAATATGCTTACCCCTATAATCATGGCAGAAAAAATAGCTGACATGGGGAAGGTTGCGGGAGTAACGGTAGAAGTTTTTGATGAAAATTACATTATGAACACTTGTATGGAAGCTTTTTATACAGTAGGAAAAAGTAGTGGAAATCCTCCAAGGCTTATTGTACTTAGATATTTACAAGATCCTAGTAGCAAAGATATTACTGCTCTTGTAGGTAAAGGGGTTACCTGTGATACTGGAGGTTACTGCTTAAAACCTTCAGGTTCCATGGAAGGAATCAAGGGAGATATGGGAGGTGGAGCTGCTGTTGTAGGTGCAATCTACTCTTTGGCAAAAAATAAGATAAAGGCTAATGTGGTAGGGATTATACCTGCCTGCGAAAATAGAATTTCAAGAGAAAGTTTTATTCCTGGAGATGTAATTAATTCTATGGCTGGAAAAACCATTGAAGTTTTAAATACAGATGCTGAAGGAAGACTTATTTTAGCAGATGCAGTAACCTATGCTATTCAAAAGGAAAATGCCACTAAGATTATAGATATAGCAACATTAACAGGAGCTGTGGTTAATGCCATAGGCTTTAGCACTGCAGGAGTTTTAACAAATAATAATGAGTTCTTTAAAGAATTTAAAGAAGCCTACAGTAAATCTTGTGAACAATATTGGAGATTTCCTATATGTGATGAGCATAGGGATATGATAAAAAGTGATATAGCGGATATAAAAAACATTGGTAAAAGTTATTGTGGAACTATAACAGCAGGACTTTTTATTGAACAATTTGTTGAAAACACACCATGGATACATTTAGACATTGCAGGTACTGCTTGGGTAGACACACCCCTTTATGAATATCAAGCTAAAGGAGCTACAGGAGCAGGAGTAACATCTATGTATTATTTATTTGATGAAAAGGAGTAAGTATATGGTATATACAAGTGAGGTTAAGCAATATGTAAACTCTAGATTTAATAATGTATTAAAAATGTGTGGTGATAAAGAAGGGGAGATACTTTATAAGATCTCATTATGTAACGAAGAGGAAAAGTTTTTAATGAAATACTTATATGCTTCCATGAATTTAAGTGATATGGCAAGCTACGATTTTGAAGTTTATTATGAGTATGTTAAACATGCCATATATTTAAGAGAAAATACACCTTGGGGAGATAAAATTCCTGAAGATATATTTTTAAATTATGTGCTTCATTATCGTGTAAACAATGAAGCAATAGAAGATTGCAGAAGAGTATTTTACGATATGCTTTATCACAGATTAGAAAATAAAAGTATGTACGAAGCAATTTTAGAAGTTAACTATTGGTGTGCAGAGAAAGCAACCTATAAGTCTACAGATGAAAGAACAGCATCTCCAATGACTCTATTAAAGTGCGGCTATGGAAGATGTGGAGAAGAGTCAACTTTTACAGTTACAGCTCTTCGTAGTGTAGGCATTCCAGCGAGACAGATATACACCCCAAGGTGGGCGCATTGTGATGATAATCATGCTTGGGTGGAAGTATGGTGTGATGGTCAGTGGCATTATCTTGGAGCTTGTGAGCCAGAGCCAGTGTTAGATAAAGGTTGGTTTACATCGGCAGCCTCTAGGGCTATGGTAATCCATAGTAGAATATTCTCGGAGTATTTTAAAGATGAGGATGTAATTTCAAAGAATAAGGCAGTGACTACCATAAATAATATTAGAAAATATGCTAATTCAAAAAACTTTTCTATTAAGGTAGTAGACTCAAAAAATAAACCTATAAGTGGTGCAAAGGTAAGAATTGAGATACTAAACTACTCCGAATTTACTCCTATAGCTATATTAAATACTGATGAAAATGGTACTGCTAATATAAATATTGGTGCTGGTACTATAGTAGTTCACCTAGTAAAGGATAATAAGTTTTTTTATAAAGTAGTTAATACAAAAGATTTAGATGAAGTAGTTTTTAATGCAGATGACTTTGGTTATACTGAAGAGAAAATGGATATATCAGAAATAGATAAAGAAAACACTGAAAAACAAAAGGTAAAGGAACAAGATATAAATATAATTCCTCCTTCTGATAAAAGAGGAATATCTTATAATATAACTGATGATGAAAAGTCTAAGCATAAAAAACGATTAGAAAATTGTAATAAAATTAGAGAAGAGAAAAATACTGAGATTACAAAAAATATTATAAAAGAAATAGATAATATAGAAAAAAATCAGGAATTTATTAAAGGTATAGATAATATAGAAGAACTTAATACAAAAGGTAATGGTGTAAGTTATTCAAAAGAGTACAACTCTAAGGTGAAGGACATATTATTATATTCTATGGGGAATTATAATGAAATTTTAGAATTTTTAAATTGTAGTTATAATAATAATAAATTTGAAGAGGCTATAAATTTATTAATGTGCCTACCCAAAAAAGATTATATAGATAGTAAAGCTAATATATTAAATTCACATATTAATCATGCAATCAAATTTTCAGGAGATTATCCTAAAGAAATATACTTTAAATATGTGATTTGTCCTAGGATATATTTAGAAGCATTAACCGATTATAGAGGGTTTATAATAAATTACTTTAATGGTTCCTTGAAAGAAAGTTTTATAAAAACACCTATAGAAATATGGAATTATATTAAAAAACATATTATAGAACTTAAAGATTTTGATTATGAGGAGCTATATACTCCACCTGTAGCTTTGCTTAAAACTGGCATTGGAAGCCTTATATCTAAGAAAATCTTATTTGTTGCTATATGCAGAAGTCTTGGGATACCTGCAAGAATAAATAAAACTGATTTATCTATAGAATATTATGATAAGGTATTTATAAAAATAGAAGATGAATCTAAAGTAATAACTTCAAAGGTTATAGTTAATAATGCTAATGAATCAGAATTAAAATATTTTCAAAATTGGACCATGTCAGTACTAAAAGATGGAATATATAAGACTCTTACTCTAAATAAAGATATACAAGGTAAAGATAAAATTAGCGTAAACATTGAACCAGGATATTATAGAATTTTAACCTCAAATAGATTACCGAATGGAAGTGTATTTATAAAGAAATATGTTTTTGAGGTAAATAATGATGAAATTAAATCTATAGATATAACTCTTCGCGATGCAAAAATATCAGATATGGTAGAAAATTACGATATTGAAGATTTAAATATTAGGGATAAGAGTAATAATCTAGTGAGTTTATCTGAGTTGGTAAAGGATAAAAAAAGCATTATTATATGGATAGAAGAGGGTAGTGAACCAACAGAGCATATATTAAATGAAATGATAGAGAGGCATAAAGACTTTATTAATATAAAATGCAAGATAATATTTATTGTAAAAGATAGCTCAGCACTTAAAAATAAGACTTTGCAAAAGGTTTATGAATTAATACCAAGTATTAAAACTTATTTTGATGATTTTAAAGAAAATGTAGATACCGTTGCTAGAAGAATGTACCTAGATCCAGACAAACTTCCACTGATATTAATTGCTGAGGGGTCAAAAAAAGTAGAAGATTCAAGAAAGTATATAAATGGAATCTATGCCACTAATGGATATAATGTAGGTACAGCAGAACTTATTATTAGAATGATTTAATTCTAAACTCTACCTCTTAGGTGTGTCTATAAAAAGGGATTGCCTAAGAGGTAGAACCATATAAATTAATATATAAAAAAATAGGTTTATCGTAATGATAAACCTATAAGATTAAACTGTTTTTTTATCTAAATTAATTGTATTATTCTTTTTACCTTCTTTAGACCCATGGGTATAGCCAACTACTTCAAAATGCTCCGATAGTATATCAGCAAGTTTTTCATAATTATTTGAAGAACCTCTCATGCAACTAGAAAGATGAACAACTTCTACTCCATTTGATATCATTTTTTCAATCTTTCTATTTATATCTCCTCCATCGTGGGTAAATGCCATAAGTTCTATGTCCTCAACATCTTTATATCTTTCAAAAGAATCCTTATTTTTATAAAAGGCGTCTAGACAGCCTTTTCCTGTACACCTATTAGCTGTATCTTCGTTTACTAGTATACCTATCTTCATATGAGTTATTCCCCCTTTGAAATTATCTTGCAGTGATTCCTAACCATATCATTATATACTCCATAATAGCTATTGTAAAATAATATTTATCCTTTTTAAATTAATAAGGTAATGAAAGATAAAAAATGAATAAAAGTTATCTATGTTTTTTATATTTATGGCCCCATTTCTTATGCAACTCAGGGTATTCCTCTTTCAATATTTCCATAAATTGTTGAAGATGTCCTGACTTTTTTAAGGTTTCTAATATACTTCGAGGATAGCTGATTTTTTTCTCAAAAACTCTTCTGGGATCTATTACTTTTAGACTTTCATCAGGTTGCACAAAAATATGGGCACATCTTATATCTAATTTTTTAAAACCTTCAGATTTAAAGCTTTCTATAAGTTTAACTATGTTTATAGCTAGCTTTCTAGAGAGTTCATGGGTTTTTAGATATTTTGTAATGCAAATGCCAGGGACATATTCTCTTATCATGCAAATATTATTATAGGCATATATCCTAGGGAAGTATGGATTATTGTCTACACTTAGTAGTATTTTGGCTTCACCCCTACATCCTTTAGGAGATTTATATACTTTAATAACTCTTTTTTCATCTGGAAGTAGGTATACTTTTCCTTCATAGCCTTTACCTATAAATTTACAAAGATTTAAATCAACTCCTAAATATTTATTATTCTTAGAACTATTCATTTTTTCACCTCGGTTAATCATCAGTATTATATTATATTACATAAGTGAAAGAGTGGTGAAAAGAAAGGGTAAGAGATAATTAGTTAAATAAATGTCATTGTGTAAAAAATCTAAGATTAAAGATTTTATCAATATAGGGAAACATAATAAAGAGTATTTGTTATTTATATAACAAAGAATTAGTCATAGTAAAGGTTTTTATATTAAAATGTCGAAATATTTTATAGATAGAATTTTTTGATTTTACTTATAATATTAAAGGGTGGATTTTATGGAGGAGACTCTTAAAAGAAAAGGAAAGATAATATTTATAGCTGCCTTGTCGGCACTTTTTTCTCAAGTTTATATGGGCATATTTATAGAAAATTTTAATGTATCCTTTGGTATAGTAGCTTTAATAATATTTTTTTATGAAGGAGATATGGAGGATAAGCTAAAGACTAGTGTACTTTGTGGGATTTTTGTCTGTGTTTTAAGGGCTTTTACATATTTTTTAAACTGTGGAGGAGAGCTTTATTATTTAAATAAAGGTTTAATTAATTATTTTCCAGAGACTATATTTTATATTAGCTATATTCTTTTTTATACATTGTTTAATAAGAGAATAAAAAACATAAACAGACTTTTTTTCTATACTATACTATGTGACTTTTTCGCTAATATAGTAGAAATGGCGGTAAGAAGCTATTTATTAAAAGAAGTAATAGGAATAAATGTATACATAGGGTTATCTATAGTGGCTGTAATAAGGTCTTTTTTTATATGGATTATATTAAATCTCATGGATAGATATAGTGTAAAACTATTAAAAAAAGAGCATAGAGCTCGGTATATGAATCTTCTTATGGCTACTTCAAGAATGAAAAGTGAAATATATTTAATGGAAAAAACTATGGATAATGTGGAAGTAGTAATGAGTAAATCCTACAAATTGTATAATGAAATAAAGTCATTTAATAAGTATCCTCATTGGGAAGAGGCGGCAGGAGGTATAGCTAAGGACATACATGAGGTAAAGAAGGAAATAGCTCTTATAGCTAGAGGTGTTATAGAAATAACAGATGATAGAGTAAAACATAGTATTATGGAATACTATGATGTTGTAGATCTTATAAATGAAATGATGACACCAGTGCTTAAAGATAAAAACATAAAATTACATATAGATAAAGGACAGAATTTTAAGACAATACATCATTATTATTTGATTTCCGTATTTAGAAATATCATAAATAATGCTATAGATGCCATAGAAAAAGATGATGGAAATATATATTTAAGTCATGACTTAGTTAATAAGGAAAAGGATGAATACCATGTTTTTAGCATTAGAGATGATGGGCAGGGAATTGATAAGGAGGATATTAATTACATATTTAATCCAGGGTTTTCCACTAAAATAAACTTTGAAACTGGAAGTATTAATAGAGGATTAGGTCTTAGCATTGTAAAGGAGATAATAGAGGTTAGGCTGAAGGGCACTGTTGGTATTGCCTCTAAAAAGGGTGAGGGAACAGAATTTACTATTTTGATTCCTAAAGGTATATTAGAGGAGTGAGAAAATGAAAATACTTATAGTTGATGATGATTTTAATATACATAAGATATTAACTATGATAATAGAGCATGAGAAAATAGGTCAGGTGATAGAGAATAGAAGTTTAGATGGTACAGAAGTCTTTAATTTAATAGAAAAAGAAAAACCAGATATAATAATAGTGGATTTATTAATGCCAGGTAAAGATGGAATAGAATTAATTAAGGAAATAAATTGTAGATATAATAACATAAGATTCATCATGATATCTCAAGTAACATCAAAAGACATGATAGAAAAGGCTTATGCTAGTGGAATAGAATTTTTTATAAATAAACCTATAAATGCCATTGAAGTTAAGGCAGTTTTATCTAGAGTAATAAATGATATATTAATGCGGGAAAAATTAAATAAAATTCAAACCTTATTTGAAGTAGAGAATGTAAGGGAGGATACAATGCAAGCTCCACCAAAGGTATCTATTCAAGATAATGTTAAGGATATAATGAAAAGAATAGGTATATTAGGTGAAGGGGGAGAAGAGGATATAATAAAAGCTTTATCATATATGGTGAGAGATGAGGGGATTTTAGATAAAAGCACTTTAAACGAATTTTTTAAAAAAATCTCATGTAAACCTAAGTCTACAGAACAAAGGATAAGGAGAACAGCCTTTGTAGCTATGAATAATTTAGCTAATTTAGGAATAGAAGATTATATGAATGAAACCTTTACTGAGTTTTCAACATCCTTATTCAGTTTTGATGATATTAAAAAAGAAATGGATTACATAAGGGGTAAAAGTAAGGAAAGAGGAAAAGTTAATGTGAAAAAATTCTTACAGGGAATATTTTATTATATCAAGGACTTTTAGTCTTACAGGGGCTTTAAATAGGGAAAAATAATGTTGTAGATAATAACTATTTGAAAAAGGAATAGAAGCTATAAGAATATTTGATAGGACATCATAAATACTAATTTGAAACTCTTTGAAACCTATTGAAGGTAAAGCATTACAATCAGAATAATCAATAAATTGAGGTTATTTAGATTATAAATTTTAAAGGAGTGAGTTTTATGATGGACATATTAAAGGGTATAGGGCTCTTACTATTTACATTAGGCTTATTTTCACTATTTAGCTTTAAGGCACCAAAAGGAAGCAAAGCTATGTCAGGACTTGCAAATGCAGCGGTAGCTACTTTTCTTGTAGAAGCAATACACAAATATATAAGTGGCGACTTTTTAAGCATAAGCTTTTTAGGAAAGGTAGGAGAAAGCTCCGGGTCTATGGGGGGAGTTGCAGCGGCTATATTAGTTCCAATATCCATGGGAGTAAATCCTATATATGCGGTAGCGGCAGGTGTGGCATTAGGAGGATATGGAATACTTCCAGGATTTGTGGCAGGATATATAGTAGGACTTGTAGCGCCCATTATAGAAAAGAAGCTTCCAGAAGGTTTAGATACAATAGTGGGAGCACTTACAATAGCACCCTTAGCAAGACTTATAGCTTTAGGAGTAGATCCAGTAGTAAACTCAACTTTAGTTAATATAGGAGAAATGATATCAACAGCAGCTAAGCAATCTCCATATGTAATGGGATTTTTGTTAGGTGGAATAATGAAGGTAACATGTACATCACCATTAAGCTCAATGGCATTAACTGCAATGATAGGATTAAGAGGATTAGCTATGGGAATAGCGGCTATAGCCTGTGTTGGAGGTTCATTTACAAATGGCATTATATTTAAAAAATTAAAACTTGGAGAAAAAAGTAATGTAATAGCTGTTATGCTGGAACCATTAACTCAAGCTCATATTGTAACAAAATATCCTATACCAATATATTGCTCAAATTTATTAGGTGGTGGACTTGCCGGACTTTCGGCTGCATTTTTTAATATAGTGAATAATGCACCAGGGACAGCATCCCCAATACCAGGACTATTAGCTCCCTTTGGTTTTAATGATCCCATAAAGGTAGTTTTAGCAATCTTCTTTGCAATATTAGGGGGAACCGTGGCAGGACTTTTAGGGTCAGTTGTATTTAAGGGCTTTGTAAAAGATCAAGAACTAAGTGATGGTACAACCGATGAAGAAAGTGATAAAATAGAACTTAAAAATAAAAAACAGGTAATTGCTTAAATTATATAATTCTTGCGAGTCCTTTGGGCTCGCATTTTATTTTGCTCTAAAAGTAGCTACTTCTATAATATAAACATTTTTGGGTAATTAAGGGTTATTAGGCACAACTATTGTCTATTATTATAGAAATAGTATATAATTTTATTTAATTATATAAGTTAATCTTTTATAAATATATATATTAAGAAAAGGATGATTGTAATGCAGAAAAACTCACCCTTATACATCCAAATAATGGAGATAATAAAAGAGAAGATTTTAACAGGGGAATATAAAATTGGAGATTTTATTCCTACTGAAATTGAATTAGAAGAAGAGTTTAAGGTTAGTAAAATTACTATAAGAAAGGCTATTGAGCTTTTAGAAACTGAAGGATATGTAATGAAAAAAAGTGGAAGAGGAACTACGGTTTTAAGTAATAGTATATTCAATAAGCTATCTAAAGCTGAATCTTTTTCAAGTATATTAAAGATGGAAGGATATTCATTAAGAAAGGAAATTAAAGAAGTTACAGCAGTTTTTAATGAAGAGGATTCTGAGCTTTACCAATACTTTGGTGAAAAGTGCTATAAAATAATCAGAATATATTATTTAGATGATGTGCCTTATATTTATTTTGAACATTATATTCCTTATAAGTTTAAATTAGACAAGGATACTATAGATAACGATGCTTCTTTATATATGCTTCTTCATAATAACCAGCTTTACATATCCAAATTTCAAGATGAATTTTTTATAGATTATCCAAAAGAAGATATTTTAGCAAGATTACAATTAGGTTCGGAGCCTCTTTTAGGTAGAAAGAGAAAATCTATGGATAGTAACAACAATGTGCTTGAATTATCCTATGCAAAATATAATACTAAGGTTCATAATTATATAATAAAATATGAAATATAATAAGTGGGGCATAACCTCACTTATTTTTTATAGCTTAAAACAACGATATATTCTATATAAAACATCACCTCCCTAGCTAATAAGTTTTAATATGTGTAAAGGATTTAAATGTGACTGCTAACTATTGTTTTCCCGTGAAATACTATGATGAATTTTCTAAATTCTAAAATTAAATTAAATGTTTACATTATAACATTATAATGTTATAATATTAATGTAATCTTAAGAAAGAAGGTGTAATCATTGGATAAGTTTATTAAATTCCTTGAAGAAAAAATTATGCCAGTTGCTTTAAAGATAAGTCAGCAAAGACATATGAGAGCAATAAGAACTGGTATAATATCTACTCTTCCACTAACTATAGTGGGATCGTTCTTTGTAATATTCTTAAACATTCCTATTCCAGGCTATGCAGAATTTATAGCCCCATACAAAGCAATAATAGATATTCCTTTTAGATTTACCGTGGGGATTCTATCTTTATATGCTGCCTATGGAATGGGAGCCGCTTTAGCTAGCAGTTATGATTTGGACAAGGTAGGTTCAGGTTTTCTAGCTGTATTAGCCTTCTTAATATCTACTGTAGTTCCTGTACATGTAGAAAAAGCCGTAGATGGCGTTATAGGTGCTGGAAGATACATTAATATTGCAAGCTTAAGTTCTAGTTCCTTATTTGGAGCCATAGTAACATCGATGATTGCTGTAGAAATTTATAGGTGGATGAAAGAAAAAAATATCACTGTTAAGATGCCAGAGGGAGTTCCTCCAGAGGTATCAAATTCTTTCTCAGCATTATTACCTACTCTTGTTGTAATTTTACTATTTTGGGTAATTAGACACTTCTTAAAGTTTGATATAAGTGCTACATTGAGTACTTTACTTTCACCATTAAAAGGTGTATTAGCTGGAAACAGTTTATTTGGCGGATTACTAACAGTATTTTTAATAACAATGTTCTGGACTTTAGGGATTCATGGACCTGCAATTTTAGGACCCATCATAAGACCTATATGGGATATGTCTATTGCTGAAAATATGCAAGCTTTTGCTAACGGAGTTTCTGCTAACAATTTACCAAATCTATTTACAGAGCAATTTTTACAATGGTTTTTATGGATTGGTGGATCCGGAGCTACTCTAGCTTTAGTAATAATGTTCTTAATGTCAAAATCAAAATACTTAAAGAGCTTAGGACGCTTATCCTTATTACCAGGATTATTTAATATAAATGAACCTATAATCTTTGGAGCTCCTATAGTAATGAATCCAATATTAGCTATTCCATTTATCTTAGCGCCTATGGTAATGGCAGTTTTATCTTATTTCTTAACTGTCACAGGAGTTATTCCTATGATGATGGCAAGATTACCTTTCACAATGCCATCTCCTTTAGCGGCAGTTATGAGTACTAACTGGAGTATCATGGCAGGTGTGCTTGTGGTAATTAATTTTATAATATCTTTTGTTATCTATTATCCATTCTTCAAGGTATTTGAAAAACAACAACTAGAAAAAGAAAAAAGCGAAATCCAATAGGAGGGGAGAGTAAAGGTATAATGCTGTGTCTTTTAGTATTATACCTTTACTCAATTAAATCTATGAGAATATATATATTACTAATGCTTATGGCCTTTTTTGTATCACATCTTGTTTTTGAGAAGTATTTAATAATTAAAATAGAAGATAAAATAAGAACTTTTCCTGTGATGCTCATAACCTTATCCATAGAGTTTGTTTTTTTAACTCTAGCAGCTTATATAAAGGGTTTTACAACACTTTTGGGTTTGGTTACTATAATAAACGCTAGCTTCATTAATGTTTTTTATAGACATAAATTAAGTAAAATTAAAGGAGGGATGTAATATGGAACGTAGACTAGGTATATCAATATATCCTGAACACTCTGTAATAGAAGAAGATAAAAAATATATAGAATTAGCAGCCAAATATGGATTTTCTAGAATTTTTATGTGTATGCTATCTGTTTCTCACTCTAAAGAAGAGATAAAGGAGCATTTTTCTAATATAATTTCCTATGCAAAGACTTTTAATTTTGAAGTAGTATTGGACATAGCTCCTAATATATTTGATTCCTTAGGTATTTCTTACGATAATTTAAGTTTTTTTCATGAATTAGGTGCTGATGGTATAAGACTTGACTTAGGCTTTGATGGAAATAAAGAAGCTCTTCTTTCATTTAATGAATATCATTTAAAGATTGAACTTAACATGAGTAATGATGTGGCTTATTTAGACAATATAATCACGTATAAACCTAATACTCCTTTCATATATGGTTGTCATAATTTTTACCCACAAAAGGGTACAGGACTTCCTTACGACTTTTTTTTAAAGTGCAGCAGGAGATTTAAAAAATATGGTATTAGAACTGCTGCTTTTGTAAGCGCTAAAAATGCCAATATAGGTCCTTGGAATATAAATGATGGGTTATGTACTTTAGAAGGTCATAGGAATCTACCTATTGAGGTTCAAGCAAAACATCTATATGCTACAGGATTAATAGATGATGTAATAATAGGAAATGCCTATGCCTCTGAAAAAGAGCTTAAAGCACTATCAAATATCAATAAATATCAAGTAGAGCTGTCAGTGGAAACTTTAGAAAATACTTCTGATATTGAAAAAACAATTCTTTTTAAAGAACAACATTTTAGAAGAGGTGACATATCTTCTCAAGTGGCTAGATCTACAGAAGTAAGAAAAAAATATGCTAAAGAAAACATTCCAGAGCATGATAACAAAATTGAATTCAAACCTGGAGATATAGTTATAGGTAATGATGAGTTTGGTAAATACAAAGGGGAGTTACAAATAATCTTAGAGGATTGCTATGATGAAAGAAAAAATTTAGTAGGTAGAATAGCTAAAGAGGAACTTATACTCTTAGATTTTATAGAACCTTGGAGTAAATTTAAATTAGTTTCAAAAAGAGGTAAATAAAGATGTACGATTTATTATTAAAGAAGGCTAAATTAGTATCTGGAGAAATTTATGATATTGCAATTCATAATGGTACTATATTAGATATAGATAAAAATATAAATACAAATGATTTTAAAAAGATAATAGAGCTTAAGGATAACCAGTATGTAAGTGCAGGATGGATAGATTTGCATACCCATTCCTATACAGGATTAAAACTATATAGTGATAATCCTGATGAAATAGGTTTAAAGTCAGGGGTAACTACTGTAGTGGACACTGGTACAGCTGGGGCTTTAAATATAGAAGATTTTTATAATTTATCAAAACAATATAAAACAAATGTTTATGCTTTTTTAAATATATCTAAAACTGGTATAGTTCAGCAAAATGAGCTATCAGACTTAAGTAATATAGATTTAAAATTAATAAAAAGCAGTATAGAAAAATATCCAGACTTTATAATTGGATTAAAAGCTAGGATGAGTAAAAGTGTAGTTGGAGATAATGGCATATTGCCTCTAAAGCTTGCTTTAGAAGCAAAGGATCAAAATGATCATATGCCTCTTATGGTGCATATAGGAACTAAGCCTCCACAAATAGAGGGGATTCTTTCTTTATTAGGTGAAGATGATATACTAACTCACTGTTATCATGGAAAAGAGAATGGTTTGTTTGATAAAGAGGGTATTCCTAAAGAGGAACTTTTGAAAGCTTTAGATAGGGGTCTACATTTAGATGTAGGACATGGAAAAGAGAGTTTTAGCTTTAAGGTAGCAGGTCAGGGAAGAAGTGCTAAAATTTATCCTCATAGCATAAGCACTGATATCTACTTTAGAAATAGAATTCATGGGCCAGTGTTTAATATGGCTACTACCCTATCAAAATTTTTGTATCTAGGTTATTCATTAGAGGAAATAATACCTTTGGTTACAATAAATCCTGCAAAGGCTATTAACCTAACCAAGAAAGGTCGTTTAGAAAAAGATATGGATGCAGATATCACTATTTTCACTCTATATGATGAAGAAATAGAGCTTGTAGACTCTCTTGGCACTGTAGTAAAAGGAAATAAAAAAGTAATGCCTTTGGCTGTGGTTTTAAATGGTGAATATATAGATTTAAAGGAGGTTGAGCTTTAATGAGTGATTTGTCTCTTTACGAAAAGTATGGTTTAAAGCAAGTGATAAATGCTTCAGGAAAAATGACCATACTAGGAGTTTCTACTTTAAGTGAAGAAGTTGTGCAGGATATGAAAAAAGGAGCTTCAAACTTTTTTGAAATAAAGGATTTGTTAGATAAAACAGGAGCTTATATAGCTAAAACACTTAATGTAGAATCTGCTTATATAGTATCCAGTGCTTCTGCGGGTATTGCCTTAAGTGTTGCTTCATTGATTTCAAAGGATAATTTAGATATTATTTATAATCTTCATAGTAGAAAATATGATGTTCCTAGAGAGATAATACTACCTAAGGGTCATAATGTAGACTATGGATGCCCTGTAGAAACCATGATAGAATTAGGTGGAGGTTTACTTAGAGAAGCTGGTTACTCCAATCAATGTAAAAAGGAACATGTTGAGGCTTTGATAAATGAAAATACCCTAGCCCTAATGTACGTAAAATCTCATCACTGTGTACAAAAGGGTATGGTAGAAATAAAAGAATTGGTAGACTTAGGTGAAAAGTATAAATTACCTGTTATTATTGATGCTGCTGCAGAAGAAGATTTAAAAAAATACTATAACCTAGGTGCAGATGTGGTTATCTATAGTGGAGCAAAAGCTATAGAAGGTCCTACTTCTGGGTTAGTAATAGGTAAAAAGAAATATATCGATCTTATTAAGCTCCAAAGCCAAGGTATCGGAAGAGCTATGAAGGTTGGAAAAGAAAATATTTTAGGTCTAACTAGAGCTATCGAGCTATATGAAAACAGCATAAAGACTACTGGTGAAGAACTTAATAAAAGATTAGAAGGCTTCATCAATACACTCAATAAGATAAATGGCGTTGAAGCAAAGTCTGTAAAAGATGATTCTGGAAGAGACATAGTAAGAGGTGAATTAAGTTTTAATAGTGAAGTTCTAAATTTAAATGCTAAATATATAGCTAATGAATTAAAAGAAGGAGATATAGCAATATATACTAGAGATTATAGAGCTAATCAGGGCAAAATAGAAATTGATATAAGAAGTGTTAGTGATGAAGAACTAAAGATTATTGAAGATAGAATTATAGAAATAATTGGAGGTAAATAACTATGACAAAACAAGCTAATTTTTATAAGGATAAAGTATGTATTAATGTTCTTGCAAACTCCATAGAAAATGCTAAAGAAATATACGAGGCTATAGATGGGCATATATTAGTAGGATTACTATCAAAAAATTATCCTACTGTAGAAGCTGCTGTAGAGGATATGAAATTATATTCTAAAGAAATTAATAATGCAGTATCTGTAGGATTAGGTGCTGGAGATCCAAAGCAATGGAAGATGGTAGCAGAAATATCTGAAGAGTTACAACCTCAACACGTAAACCAAGTATTTACTGCTGTAGGCTATACTCGTGCTTTATTAAGACAAAATGAAACCTTAGTAAATGCTGTAGTATCTCCTTGTGGAAAAGTAGGTTATGTAAAAATTTCTACTGGTCCTTTAAGTTCAAAAGCTGAAGATGGTATTGTAACTGTAGAAACAGCTATTGAAATGTTAAAGGATATGGGGGCAACTTCTGTTAAGTTTTTTCCTATGAATGGATTAAGCACTATAGAAGAATATAAATCCTTAGCAGAAGCTTGTGCAAAACAAGACTTTATATTAGAACCTACTGGGGGAATAGATTTAGATAACTTTGAAGAAATCCTTACTATAGCTCTTAAAGCAGGAGTAAAAAAAGTTGTTCCTCATGTTTACACCTCTATAGTAGATAAAGCTACTGGTAAAACTAAGGTAGAAGATATAATCAAAATCTATGAAATCATAAAAAGAGTTGTGGAGTAATTTCATATGAAGGTATTAGCTTTAGGTGAAGTTATGATGAGGCTTATGGTTCCAGACCATAAGCTGCTTTCACAGTCTGAGGATTTAAAATATATTTTTTCTGGAACAGGGGTAAACATTCTTTCAGGTTTATATCAAATGGGCTATGAAACTTATTTAGCCAGCAAACTTCCTAATAATAATGTAGGTTATGCGGCTAGTGCTTATCTTCGTAAATTAGGTGTGAAAGATGATTATATAAATTTTGGTGGAGATTATATAGGAATATATTTCTTAGAAACAGGTTTTGGACCTAGAGCCACAGAAGTAACTTATATGAACAGACAAAATAGTGCCTTTTGTCAAAGCTCTATTGAAGATTATAATTTTGATGAAATATTACAAGATGTTGATGCTGTTCATATTTGTGGAATATCTCTTGCTCTTAATGATAATACAAGAAAATTATCCATAAATCTAGCGAAAAAAGCCTATGAAAAAAACATAAAGGTATTCTTTGATTTTAATTATAGACCTTCCTTATGGGGTGATAAGGATTATAGTTTTGCAAGGATACAGTATGAAGAAATTCTTAAATATTGTACTGTAGTCTTTGCTGGTTATAAAGATGCCAGGTTAATATTAGGAATGGAACCGGACAAAGATGAGAAAGAAGAAAACATTTCACGTAATGTATTATTAAAAATGAGAAGCAAATATAATATACAGACTATCTGTGGAACAAATAGAAGGATCCAATCTAGTGAACATCAATATATAAAGGGTTATTTAATTGACCATAAAGGATATCATGAAAGTAGTGAATATGAACTTAAAGTTTTAGATAGGATCGGTGCTGGTGATGGATTTGCTGCAGGCATAATTTATTCCATACTTGAAAACTTAGATAGGTCTGAAGCTTTAGAATTTGCTACTTGCAGTGCTGTTCTTGCTCATACCACCTATGGAGATAGTCCTGTAGTAGGGAAGAAATCAATCTATAGATTAATGAAAAAAGATAAAACAGATATATTTAGATAAAAGTAAAGAGCTAGCTTTAAAGCTGGCTCTTTACTTTTTTATTCTTATTTAGCATCTATTCTTTTGTGTATATCTATGATCTCTAAAGCTAGATCTTTTAGTGTTAGTGTTGTCATGAGGTGATCTTGAGCGTGTACAAGAAGTAATGAAAGTTCTGTTTTATTACCACTAGCCTCGGATTGAATAAGACTAGTCTGAGCGGAATGAGCATGATCTAACTGCTCATTGCATTTTTTCATTAAATCTTCTGCAGTATTAAAATCGCCATCTTTGGCGGATTGTATAGCTTCCATTGCGTAGCTTCTAGCATCTCCACTGTTCATTATAAGATTTAAAACAATTTGCTCCATTTAAGTTACCTCTTTCTATTGTGGATATTATTATTTTTAGTACCTTATTACTTATTGTTTATCATATCTAAGGCCTGTTTTAATACCTTTTCACCATTCATAGTGCCATAATCCATATTATTTATAACCTCTACTGGTATACCTTGAGGTTCTAAATTTGCTTTTACCTTATTAAGTAAAAATCTAACCTGTGGTCCAAGTAATAATGCATCTATTTTATCTACATAGTTAGAGATTTGAGATTCACCCACTGCATTTATTTCTGCTTCTATACCTTGGGTCTCTGCAGCCGTTCTCATTTTAGCTACTAACATACTTGTTGACATACCTGCTGAACAAACTAGTAATACTCTTATCATATACTGTTCCCCCTAATCAATTTTTTAAAAAATATTATACTACTTACACATATATAATAAGCAAATTGCATGCCAAATATAACTGTGCAACTTCACCTAATTATCAGCTTTTAAAGCAAAAAATATTGAAATAGTGTGTTAAAAACTAGCACACTATTTCAATATAATTGCACGGTATTATATAATTACACAGTAGTATAAATATATTATTTTTCATTATTGTTTATTATAATTTTTACTATATTAGCCAATTCATCATCATTTATATTTACATCGTATTTTTCTTCTAAAGGTTTAAGAGTTTGTTTTATAAGTATAAACTCCTTAGTATAAATGTCTCTCATAGAATTAATGTCTTCTTTTATTGGAGTACCATTTTTATTTTTAATTCTATCTATCATAAAGGCTAAATGCAGAATAATTCCTGTCTTTGCTTCTTCGTTTATAATTATACTAAGTATTTCTTCCGTATTTCTAATAATAACTCTACAATCTTCAACTAAGTCTTCTACATTATCAAGGTTTAAATGATTTTTCAATGACTGGTCAATTTTCATATAGTTTTCTTCAACCTCTATTAATTTATTTATTTTCTTAACTCCCTCACCGGATAAAATATCTGGTGCAGGAATAAAGGGTATATTTTCAATAAACATATTAACAGTACCAACCAGGGCAATAATCTTATACTTTTCACTTAAACTATCAACATGAGTTAAAAAATCATTGTGATCCAATATGTTCAAGGCTATAATTTCTATATTATAGGATTTAGTTAAACTTTGAATTAGGATTTGCTTTAAGGTTTCAGAAGCTCCCTCACCTGTAAAACAAGCTGTAATAATTAAAAACTTTTTTTTACTATAGTTATTGCCTCTTGTTTCAATCCTACACCTACTTAATTCTAAGCAGGATTTATAAATTGATTGCAGCTCTCTTCCTAAAAGTGCTTTACTACAAGCCTCGATTACTATAGGCGTACTAACCATATCAATAGTTTTTATGCTTATTCCTGTTTCTTCAGATATCATTTCTCCAAAGTTTGTAAGAGATCCCATGTCTACTAATAAAAGAACGCCTTTACCCTTATCCATTTCTATTATCTTATTTTTTGCAGCATCATACATCTTTTCAGCTTTCATGGTTAAAGGCATATCCAATGCTTCTGTATATACCTCTCCTATTAAGGAATTAGCAACCCTCACCATGCTACTTGCAGTAGAATCTCCGTGCATTATTACAAGTATTCCTACCTTTGATTCCTTTTTTATTTTGGACTCATATAAATCAGAGGCTAAAAACATAGCTAAATATCCAATTTCATCTAAAGGAATTTCTATATTAAATTTGCTATCTATTATTTTTGCAAGTTCCATAGCCACAAGAAATTCGCTAGAATAATGTATTCTTATAAAATTAAGTTTAGGATTATAAATTTTATTTCCATTTTTTATTCTTTCTATGCTACCTTGAAGATGTATAGCTAAACCAATATAAACCTTTTCATCGAAAGATTTATTTAATCTCTCCTTAGCCACATTTAAGATTTCCTCCACGGTATCACCTATTTCCATGGTTACAAATTTATAAAGCTGATCCTTAGGAAGCTTCTCTGGAAGCTTATTCATATATTTACTAAAGTAACTTTCAATATCTATATTCAATATTTGATTTATTTCTTTTTCGGATAATCCTTGAGATTTTAGAAGAGAGAGTTTCTTTTCTATAACATCATAGAAGATCTCGCTACTTTCATTATTTTCTAAGCTTATTATTTCATTATTTATAATACCTTCTTCACTATAATTAAATCTTAGAATATCACCTTTATTTTTAAATATTTCATTAATCTCTTTTCTATAATCTTGAATTTTCATTAGTCCCTTTTTTACTTCTTGCTCTAAGTCTTCCTGATCAATAAGTATATGACCAATATTATTAGTTTTATACTTTAAAAAGGCTTTTGCAGAAGCTAGCTGAATATTACTTTTCAATTGACCTATATTATTAGGGCAATCATATAGTAGATAAGAAGTTAAGGCACTTTTATCTATATATATACTCTTATTTAATCTCTTAGATTCTGCTTTTATAAAATCCACTAATAGGTAGTATCTTTCCACTAAACTTCTTTCTCTAAGGGGAGGTAACTCTATAACCATGGGAATTCTTCTAAGGAAGGTTTTTAATAAAGTAGACTTTGAGTACTCCGTAGTAGCAGCAATTATTTGAACCTGAACTTTTACAATATTTTCTGTTTCTCCAAGAGGTCTAAAGGAACCCTTATCTATAAACGTAAATAGCATCTCTTGTCCTTGAGGAGGTAAACGGTGAACTTCATCTAAAAATAGAATTCCCTTATTTGCTTTTGTGAGTAGTCCTTCCTTATCATGATCAGCTCCAGTATAAGCTCCCTTTTTAACACCGAATATCTGACTTATAAGTAATTGAGGATTATCTGCATAATCAGCACAATTAAACCTTATAAAAGGAGCATTTTTTTTAAGTATATTACATTCTTTAGAAAACTCATACATAAGTTCTGCAAACATAGATTTTCCTACACCTGTTTCTCCCAAAATTAGAGTGTGAAGTCCTGTAGGAGGATAGAGTATAGCAGCTTTGGCTTGCTGAATAGATATTTTAAGGCTAAAATCAGCACCTATTAACTTATCTAAGCTACCTGCTTTTATATCTATTTTTTCTGAAGATGCCTCTTCTTTTGCTAAAGAATACAAAACAGGTCTACTATTAATTTTTATAACTTTACCTTTTCTAAATAGTTCGTTAAGGTAACGACTTATGCTGGTTCTATCAAGATTTAAGTGTTGCATAAGCTCTTCTGCTGAAATATTTTCTTTGCCCTGAGATTCTAAATCCTGTAGAAGCCTATAAACTTTATCAATTTTTTTCATTAATGTCCTCCAAATACATAAGATAAATGTAGTGTTATTATCAATTATATCATAGACAACTTTATATACTATTATTTTAGAATGACTATAATGAAATCATAAATTTTAATATCTCTATTTAGGGTTGAGATATTAAAGCTTCAAATTATACTTAAGATATTTTCCACAGCCTAGTGCTATTATAGGGGGAGGATTGTGGATTGTTTTATATAAATTAAAAATTTGTATAGTATATTTTAGATGAATTAACGTTAATACTTTTATACTCAATGAGGGTATGACCTAAGTTGAAATGATGTAAAACACCTTGACAGTAATATTATAAAGTTATAAAATAAATGTGTACAAGTTTATAAAGTAATGTCATACAATTTTATAAAGATAAAGTTGCACAATGGCGTGCAATTATAAAGAGTGATGAAGCTCCTTAAGATTTTCTTAGGGGGCTTTTATTTTTTTATTAACTTAAAATCTATATTTAGGAAGTGAAAGTATGAGTAATTTTAAAGTAGGACCTAATGTTTATTTTGGAGCTGGAAAGCTTGAAGAACTTAGAAAACTTGATTGCAAAAGAGTATTTATTGTAACAGATCCATTTATGGTGACCTCAGGAACAATAAATAAAGTTACAGAAAATTTAGAGGCTGCAAATATTGAATTTGCTATTTTTTCAGACATAGTTCCAGATCCACCACTTGAAATAGTTTCAAAGGGTATTAAAAAAATGGATGAATTCAATCCGGAAGCAGTAATTGCACTAGGGGGCGGTTCTGCAATTGACGCAGCTAAGGCTATAATTTATTTTAGAAGTCTTATAAGTAAAGGGTTAAATCAAGGTGTAGAACATAAAAAAGTTGTATTTATAGCTATACCAACAACTAGTGGCACAGGCTCTGAAGTTACAGCATTTTCAGTTATAACTGATAAAAAACATAATGTTAAGTATCCATTAGTTGAGGAATCCATGGTACCAGATATGGCTATATTAGATGCAAATCTTGTAAAAACAGTTCCGAACTTTATAACTGCGGATACAGGTATGGATGTTCTAACTCATGCCATAGAGGCGTATGTGTCTACAGAACATTCTGATTTTAGTGATGCTTTAGCTGAAAAGGCTATAAAATTAGTATTTAATTACTTAGAAAAGGCATATAAAAATGGAGAGGATTTAGAGGCAAGAGAAAAAATGCATAATGCTTCTTGTATAGCAGGAATGGCATTTACCAATGCTTCCCTTGGAATAAACCATAGTATGGCACACATATTAGGTGGCAGATTCCATATCCCTCATGGAAAGGCAAATGCAATATTATTACCATATGTTATAGAATACAATGCAGATTTAAGCTTTAATAACAGAAATGAATATAGTGATACTGCAAAAAGATATGCTGAAATCGCTAGATTTTTAAACCTAACAAGCAGCAATAATGTTAGAGAAGGGGTTAAAGCTTTAATAAGAGCTATAAATTCCCTAAGAAAATCTTTAGGGATACCATCTAGTATTAAAGAAGTTAATATAAGTAAAAAAGATTTTGAAGACAATATAGAAGATCTTTCAAAGATTGCATTAAATGATGGCTGCACAGCAACTAGTCCAAGGAAGCCAACAGTGGAAGAACTTAATATATTGTTTAAAAAAGTATACGAAGGAAAATAATTGAGATATAAACTTAAAAAGGTTTTCAAAAACATTTGACAATTAAAGTATTTAATATTATAATTTCAGTATAAGTTAATAAATATTAATTGTGCAATGGCGTACGATTATTAATTAGAGCAATGGAGCTCCTTAAAATACATTGATTGTTATTTAAGGGGCTTTTTATACTTTTAAATAGGAGTGGGGTGGGAAGTTTGGAAGAAAAGCAAAGAGTTATACAGGAATACGTACCTGGAAAACAAGTTACATTAGCTCACTTAATTGCACATCCTAATAAATCAATATATAAAAAATTAGGACTTAAAGAAGAAGGTTCAGAGGCAATAGGAATACTAACAATAACCCCAAGCGAGGCAGCTATAATAGCAGCAGATGTTGCAACTAAAGCAGCTGGAGTTGAGATAGGTTTTGTAGATAGGTTTAGTGGATCTTTAATAGTAACTGGAGATGTTTCAAGTGTAGAGGCTTCTTTAAGAGAAGTTTGCAATGTACTTAAAAACATTTTACATTTTTCTATTACAGATATAACAAAATCCTAGGGGGAAGAAGTATTGAAAAAAATAATGCTTATAGGATCTATTGGAGCAGGAAAAACTACATTAACTCAAGCTCTAAAAAATGAAATAATAGAATATAAGAAAACTCAGTCTATAGAGTTTGATGACTATATAATAGATACACCAGGAGAGTATATTGATAATAAAGTGTACTATAATGCACTAGTAGTAACATCAGCAGATGCAGACGTAATTGGATTAGTTCAGGATTCCACTGATGAAACAAGCAGTTTTCCACCGAGTTTTGGTAATATGTTTAATAAGGAAGTTATAGGTATTTGTACTAAAATTGATTTATGCGAAAGCGAAGAAAACTTAAAAAGAAGTGAAGAATTTTTATCCTCAGCAGGGGCACAATATGTATTTGGTGTAAGCGCTATAAATAATGAAAAAATTGAGGAATTAAAAAAATATTTGGATTTTGATTAAAGTTTTATGATAAAATGATTTTAAAGAAATACCTTACACTTATATTCAAATATATTTATCCAAAAGAGGTGGAATAAAATGGCGAAAAGGATTGTAATAGCCGATGATGAACCTATTACAAGAATGGATTTAAGGGAAATGTTAGAAGAAGAAGGTTACAATGTAGTAGCTGAAGCTTCAGATGGGTTTGACGTTATAGAACTTGCTAGAAAACATTTGCCAGATTTAATAATCATGGATATAAAAATGCCGCTTTTAGATGGTTTAAATGCAGCTAAGATAATTTTAAAAGAGGAACTGGCTTGTGAGATAATACTTTTAAGTGCTTATAGTGACAAAAGCTTTATAGAAAAAGCTAAAGAGGTAGGGGTTATAGGTTATTTAGTAAAACCTATAGATAACAAGTCTTTAGTTGCAACTATAGAAGTTTGTTTATCAAGACATAAGGAAATTAAAGAGATAAAGAAAAATGTTAAAGTTTTAGAAAAAAAATTAGAATCACGAAAAATCATAGAAAAAGCTAAAGGCATACTTATGATTAAAAATGGGATGTCTGAAAATGATGCTTACATACATATAAGAGATATAAGCATGAAAAAGAGAACAACTATGGAAGAAATAGCTAGAATAATAATAATTAGTGAAGAAGAAACTTAAAAAGTAGGAATAGATATGGAAAAAATAAGGGATATATGTCTAAAGTATACTTCTTTAAATGAGAGTGATATTGAAATAATACAAAGTATAGCAAAGACCCTTCAATTTGTAGCTGATTCTGCAAAAGCAGATGTTTTTATAGATTGCATGGTGAAAAATGACAAAAATGCAGCCATAGTAGTTGCAAGTGCAAAGACTAGAGGAGCACAATCTTTTTATAAAGAAGAGGTTGTAGGTAAACTTGCTATAAGAGAAAATGAACCAGCTGTACTAAGGACATTGCAGACAGGTATACCTTCAAGGGACATAAAGGCTACTACACAAGAGGATATATTGGTTAAACAAAACGTTGAACCAATAAAAAATCATAATGATAAAGTTATTGCAGTTATTATTTCAGAACAAGATGTTACTGAAGATTTAAAGGGAAGTAAAAAACTAGAGATATTGGCAGAAACCAATGAGGAGTTATTATCTCAGATAGAAGGCAAAAAAGGAAGACTTGGAGATGGAAACATAACATACCATATAGATGATGCCATACTCATATTTGATGAGGATGGAGTTTTAAGGTTTAAGAACCCTGTAGCTGAAGAATTATACAATAAACTTGGGTATCATCAGGAATTAGTTGGTATGGATTTTTCAAACCTATCTTTATCCAAGTATACTATAGCTGAACTAATTGAAGGGAAGGCTATAGATTCAGAGGAGATAGATATTGGGGAGATGTCTTTTCAAATAAAGTACATTGTCCAAAGCAGTAAAGTTTTAAAGTTAGTAATGCTTGTAAGAGATATTACAGATTTAAAAGAAAAAGAAAGAGAACTTGTTTTAAAATCTGTAGTAATAAAAGAAATTCATCACAGGGTAAAAAATAATCTTCAAACCATAGCAAGCCTTTTAAGACTTCAATCCAGAAGGATTAAAGGAAAAGAGTTTAGAGCAGCTATAGATGATAGTATAAATAGGATTTTAAGTATAGCTATAACCCATGAAATGCTTGCTAAAGAAGGTATTGATGATGTTAATATAAAAGAAGTTATAAATAAGATTAAATCTTATATGATAAGTTTTGAAAAAAACGAAAACTTAAATTTAGTAATTGAAGTTATAGGGGATGACTTAACTATTAGTTCAGATAAATCTACAGCTATATCATTAATAGTAAATGAAGCTATACAAAATTGTTTAAAACATGCTTTTGTAGGTAGAGAAAATGGAAAGATAATAGTGGAAGTAGAAAAAGGAAATGTTTACTCAAAGATATCTGTAATTGATGATGGAATTGGATTTAATGTGGCTTCTGTATCGCAAAGTAGTCTAGGGCTTATGATAATTAATAGTTTAGTTTCAGATAAGCTAAAAGGACAGCTAGATATTCAATCCACAGCCAATGGAACTACTATTACTTTTGACTTTAAAAATTAAATATAGTAACTCAAAGACAAAGATGTTTTTGTGTATAAAAGGCAATGAAGCCCAAAATATTTATTAGATAACATTTTAATATGTGCTAATGAATATTTTGGGCTTTATTTTATAAATAGATATTTTACACCTAACTTTAGCAAATTTGTGAAAAATTAAACTTTATTTTTCATAAATTTAATAAATATTAAAAAATAAGAAAGGAGGAGTCCGTATTTAATAACTTATAACTTATTGTACTTAAAAGTTATATAACGGAGAGTGATATGAAAGAACAAATTTTAAGTGTAGGTATTGATATTGGAACCTCTACAACCCAACTTGTATTTAGCAATATTACAATTGAAAACACAGCTAGCAACTTTTCTGTACCAAGAGTAAATATTGTAGATAAAGAGATTATATATAGAAGCGAAATTTACTTTACACCACTTATTACTCAAAAGAAAATAGATAAAGAAAAAGTAAAAGAGATAATAAAAAGCGAGTATGAAAAAGCAGGAGTAAGTATAAGCGATGTAAAAACTGGTGCAGTAATAATAACAGGAGAAACTGCAAGAAAAGAAAATGCTAATGATGTTTTGCAAACACTAAGCGGTTTTGCTGGGGATTTTGTTGTTGCAACAGCAGGGCCTGATCTAGAATCAATTATTGCAGGAAGAGGCGCTGGGGCAGATAAGGTGTCAGATGAAGAAAATGCATATGTTGTAAATGTTGATATAGGCGGAGGAACTTCTAACTTAGCACTATTTAAAAATGGTGAGCTTGTAGACACAGGATGCATGGATATAGGTGGAAGACTTATAAAAATAGATATAAATACTAAGAAAATATACTATATCTATCCTAAAATTAAGGAATTAGCAGAGTCTATAGGTGTTCAAATAGAGGTTGGAGATACCGCAGATATAGATAAACTTAGAAAAATTGCAAGAAAGATGACAGAAATATTAGAAGAGGCTGTTTGTATAAGAGAAAGAAGTAAGATGTATGATAATCTTCAAACTAATAAAGGAATAAAAGACGGCTATAACATAGAATATGTAACTTTTTCAGGTGGTGTAGCTGATTACATATACAGTGAAGATTATAGTGACTACTTTAAATTCGGAGATATGGGAGTAATTTTAGGAGAAGAGATAAAAAAATCTAGTTTATTATCAAAAATAAAATTAAAACCAGCCATTGAAACCATAAGGGCAACAGTAGTTGGAGCAGGATCTCATACAACAGATATTAGTGGTAGCACAATTACTTATACAACAGAAGATGTGTTTCCAATTAAGAATCTTCCAGTATTAAAGTTGTCAAATGATGATGAAAGTAACGGATTTGAGTTTTTAGGTAAATCAATAAAAGAAAAAATAAATTGGTTTAATGTAGAAAATCAAAATCAGTTAGTAGCAGTAGCTTTAAAAGGGAGTAAAAATCCTTCTTTTATAGATATACAAAATTTAGCAACCTCAATTATAAATGGAATGGAATCTTTAATAAGCAGTAACTATCCTCTATTTATAATTGTTGAAAATGATATAGCCAAGGTTCTAGGACAAACTATCTATGCAAAATTAGGTAGAAAAAACAATGTAATATGTATAGATAGCGTGAAGGTAGAAAATGGAGACTATATTGATATTGGGAAACCACTTGTAAATGGGAAGGTTGTACCAGTAGTAATCAAAACCTTAGTATTTAATTCATAATTTTATTTAGGGGAGTGAAGAAAGTGATACTTAAAACTAAATTGTTTGGAAAAATGTATCAGTTTAAGGATGTTAAAGAAGTATTAGCAAAAGCTAATGAAGAAAAATCCGGAGATAAGTTAGCCGGAGTAGCTGCAGAAACAGCTCAAGAAAGAGTTGCAGCAAAAGTTGTATTAAGCAATCTAACCGTTGCAGATATAAGAAACAACCCAGTTGTTCCTTATGAAATGGATGAGGTTACAAGAATAATACAAGATGCAGTAAATGAAAAAATATATGGTGAAATTAAGAATTGGACAATTTCAGAACTTAGAGAGTGGATTTTAGCTGAAACTACAACAGGTGCTGATATAAGAAGAATTTCAAGAGGACTTACAAGTGAAGTTATAGCAGCAGTTGCAAAGCTTATGTCTAATTTAGATTTAATATATGGAGCTGAAAAGATAAAGATAACAGCTCATTGTAATACTACAATAGGTGAAGAAGGAAGATTATCCGTAAGATTACAACCAAATCACCCAACAGATGATGTTGATGGAATAGTTGCTTCTTTATTAGAAGGATTAACTTTTGGAATAGGTGATGCACTTATAGGATTAAACCCAGTTGATGATACAGTTGGAAGTGTAGTTAAGATATTAAAGAAATTTGAAGAGGTAAAACAAACTTATGAAATACCAACTCAAAACTGTGTTTTAGCTCACGTAACAACTCAAATGGAAGCTATAAGACAAGGAGCTCCAACAGACTTAATATTCCAAAGTATAGCAGGATCTCAAAAGGGAAATGCAGCTTTTGGTGTTACAGGTGATTTGTTAGAAGAAGCTAGACAATTAGCATTAACAGAAGGAACAGCAGCAGGACCAAATGTTATGTATTTTGAAACAGGACAAGGTTCCGAATTATCAGCAGAAGCACATTTTGGTGCAGACCAAGTAACAATGGAAGCTAGATGTTATGGATTTGCTAAGAAATTCAACCCATTTGTAGTTAATACAGTTGTTGGATTTATAGGACCAGAATATTTATATGACAGTAAGCAAGTTATAAGAGCAGGACTTGAAGATCACTTCATGGGTAAATTAACTGGAATACCAATGGGATGTGACGTTTGTTATACAAACCATATGAAGGCAGACCAAAATGATGTAGAAAACTTAGCTGTATTATTAGCTACAGCAGGATGTACTTACTTTATGGGAATACCTCACGGAGATGACGTAATGCTTAACTACCAAACTACAGGATACCATGAAACAGCAACATTAAGAGAATTATTAAATAAAAGACCAATTGCTGAGTTTGAAGCTTGGTTAGAAAAATGGGAAT
Source organism: Clostridium simiarum (assembly GCF_018919175.1). Lineage (GTDB taxonomy): Bacteria > Bacillota > Clostridia > Clostridiales > Clostridiaceae > Clostridium_L > Clostridium_L simiarum. The sequence goes on from NZ_JAHLQL010000002.1 coordinate 220,501, forward strand.
TCATAAAGAATGGAAGATTGACATCAAGAGCAGGGGATGCTTCTATATTTCTTAAAAAGTAACGGGAGGTAAAGACATGTTTTCAGAAAATGATTTAAAAAAATTAGTAGAGCAAGTTTTAGTAGAAATGACTACAAAAGATGGCATGAATATTCAAAGTGAACCTAAGAAAAATGAAGAAAATATAGCTGTAGATGAAAATGGGATGATTCCTGACATCACAGAGGTTGATATAAAGTCAACTCTTTTAGTAGAAAACCCAGAAGATAGAGAAGGTTACTTAAAAATGAAAAAACACACTCCAGCAAGACTTGGTGTTGGAAAAGCTGGAGCGAGATATAAAACAGAGACAGTACTTAGATTTAGAGCAGACCATGCGGCTGCACAAGATGCTGTATTTACAGATGTTGATGAAGAATTATTAAAAGAGATGGATTTAGAAATAGTTCAAACTATGTGTTCATCTAAAGATGAGTTTATAACTAGACCAGACCTTGGAAGAAAGCTTTCAAGAGAAGAGTTAGATAAATTAAAATCTTACAAAAGAAATCCACAAGTACAAATATATGTTTCAGACGGATTAAGCTCAAAAGCTATAGAAGCTAACGTTAAAAGCATATTACCAGCATTAATACAAGGACTTGAAGGATATGGAATATCTGTAGGAAAGCCTTTCTTCGTAAAACTTGGAAGAGTTGGGGTTATGGATGTTATATCTGAAGAGTTTGGAGCTGATGTAACCTGTGTTCTTATAGGAGAAAGACCAGGTCTTGTAACAGCAGAGAGTATGAGTGCTTACATAGCTTACAAAGGAACAGTAGGAATGGAAGAGTCAAGAAGAACAGTTGTATCTAACATACATAGTGGTGGTACTCCTGCAGTTGAAGCTGGAGCTTATATAGCTGACATTATAAAGCTTATGTTAGAGAAGAAGGCAAGTGGACTAGACTTAAAATTATAATTCAAGGAGGACATTGTTATGAAAAATGATCAACTTCGTCCATCAGTATTGAGTGTTAAGTTAATACCTAATGTTAATGCTGATATGGCTAGAGAGTTTAATTTAAAACCTGAACATAAAAGTATAGGAATATTAACAGCTGATTGTGATGATGTTACTTATACTGCATTAGATGAAGCTACTAAATCTGTAGATGTTGAAGTAGTTTATGCAAAATCATTCTATGGTGGAGCTGCAAATGCAAACAGTAAACTTGCAGGTGAAGTTATAGGAATTATAGCAGGACCAAGTCCAGCGGAAGTTAGAAGTGGATTAAATGTAGCAGTTGACTTTATAGAAAGCGGAGTGGCTACATTCTATAGTGCTAATGATGATGATTCTATCCCATATTATGCACAATGTGTATCAAGAACAGGTTCATATCTTTCTAAAACAGCAGGAATAAAAGAAGGTGAAGCATTAGCTTACTTAATAGCTCCACCACTAGAAGCAATGTACGCATTAGATGCAGCTATGAAAGCAGCAGCAGTTGAATTAAAGGCATTCTTTGGACCACCATCTGAGACAAATTTCGGTGGAGGATTATTAACAGGAAGTCAATCAGCATGTAAGGCAGCTTGTGATGCTTTTGCAACAGCAGTTAAATTTGTAGCAGAGAATCCTAGAGAATACTAAAATTAGATGAAAAATTTAAATAAATCTACTTTAGGTTTTTTAGAAACTTATGGATTTGTTGCTGCTGTAGAAGGTCTTGATGTAGCCTTAAAATCTGCAAATGTGGAGCTTGTTAGCTGTGAATTTATAGGTAGTGGAATAGTTACAGTTGTACTTACAGGAGATGTAGCATCTGTAAAGGCTTCTATAGAGGCTGCATGTACAGCAATAGATAGGATAGGAACTTTAAGAAGTGCCCATGTAATAGCTAGGGGCGATGAACAAGTTTGGAACATGTTAAATAAAGAAACTGAAGAAAAAAATGCAGATACTTTAAAAAAAGATTTCTTGGAAAAAGTAGATGAAACCGAAAAAATAGGAACTTCAGTAAAGGTTGAAGATTCTGAAAGCATAGGGGAGTCTGCAAAAGTAAAAGATACTAAAAAATTAGAAGAGTCTAAGAAGATTGAATCTGTAAAAGAGAGCATAGAAATTAATGAAAATATAGAGAATCAAGATGCTGACCTAAATAAGAGCCTAGAAGTTGAAGAAATTATGAAAATGTCAAAAGAAGAACTAGAGGCATTAAAGGTTCAAGAGCTTAGAACTGTGGCTAGAAATTTGAAGGAACAACATAAATTTTCTCTAACTAAAAAACAAATTAAGTTTAGCAAAAAAGATCAACTTGTAGAAGCTATACTTAATGAGCAGTAGGAGGAGTAGACAATGGAACTTTTAGATAAAGATTTATTATCATTACAAGAGACAAGGACACTTATATCTAAGGCTAAAAAAGCTCATGATATATACAAAACATTTTCTCAAGAAAAGGTTGATTCAATAGTTAAAGCTGTAACAGAGGCTGCTGAAAAAGAAGCTGTTAGATTAGCTAAAATGGCTTCTGAAGAAACAGGATTTGGAATATGGCAAGATAAAGTAGTAAAGAATACTTTTGCAAGCAGAGTAGTTTATGAAAGCATGAAAGATTTAAAAACAGTTGGAATAATAAACGAAAATGAAGAAGAAAAGTATTTTGAAGTTGGTGTATCACTTGGAGTTATAGCTGCATTAATACCATCAACTAATCCAACATCAACAACAATTTACAAAACTTTGATCTCATTAAAATCAGGAAATGCTATAGTAATTTCAGCACATCCAAATGCTAAGAATTGTATTGTTGAAACAGCAAAGATATTAAGCGATGCGGCAACTAAAGCTGGAGCACCAGAAGGATTAATAGGTTATACTACAATGCCTTCACTAGGAGCAACTACAGAACTTATGAAGCATAAAGACACAGCTCTTATCTTAGCCACAGGTGGAGAAGCAATGGTAAAGGCTGCATATAGTTCAGGAACACCAGCTATAGGAGTTGGACCAGGAAATGGACCATCATTTATAGATAAATCAGCAGATGTTAAGTTAGCTGTTAAGAGAATACTAGCTAGTAAGACTTTTGATAACGGAGTAATTTGTGCATCAGAACAATCAATAGTTGTTGAAAGTTGCATGAAAGAAGCTGTTAAAGAAGAACTTATAAGACAAGGTGCTTACTTCTTAAATGAAGAGGAGTCTAAAAAGCTTGGTAAGTTTATACTAAGAGCAAATGGAACTATGAACCCACAAATAGTTGGTAAAAGTGTAGAAAAGCTTGCTGAAATGTCTGGCCTTAATGTTAAAAAAGGTGCTAGAGTATTAATTTCTGAAGAAACTACAGTGGGTAAGAATAATCCTTACTCAAGAGAAAAACTTACACCTATATTAGCTTTCTATACAGTAGATAACTTAGAAAAAGGAATTGAACTTTGTGTAGAAATATTAATGAATGAAGGAAAAGGACATACTTCAACACTTCACACAGAAGATAAAGAAGTTGTAAAAGCTTTTGCACTTAGAATGCCAGTAGCTAGATTACTTGTTAACACTTCAGGTACCCTTGGTGGAATAGGAGCAACTACTAATCTAGTTCCAGCACTTACACTAGGTTGTGGAGCTATTGGAGGAAGTTCAACTTCTGATAATATAGGACCTTTAAATCTATTAAATATTAAAAGAGTTGCTTTTGGAGTTAAAGAGCAAGAAGAAGTTACAGGAATTAAAGCTCCAGAAGTTAAGGGAAATGAAACTTCAATGTCTAAAGATCAATTAGAGTTAATAATAAGAAAAGTTGTTGAACAATTATCAACACTTTCTTAAAAAATAAATTTTAAAATATAAATAAAAGGTAAAACTTAAGGAGGATATTAAAATGGCAAATATGAACGCATTAGGAATGATAGAAACTAAAGGATTAGTAGGAGCAATAGAAGCAGCAGACGCAATGGTTAAAGCTGCAAACGTAACTTTAATAGGTAAAGAACAAATAGGTGCAGGACTTGTTACAGTAATGGTAAGAGGAGATGTTGGAGCTGTTAAAGCTGCTACAGATGCAGGAGCTGCTGCTGCTGAAAGAGTTGGAGAATTAGTATCTGTTCACGTAATACCAAGACCACATGGTGAAGTTGAAGTTATACTTCCAAAAGCTGCACTATAAAATTAAATTATAAAAAAATATTTTAAACTCCATTTATCATGCTCATGAACTTATTTTAATTAGTCATGGGCATGATTAGAATAATAAGAAAACATCTTATAAAGGATGTGAATTAATGAGTGTTTTAACAGAAAGTACTTTAAGAAGTAAACTTAAAAATCAAGATATTAGTGAATATGTAGTTGAAAAGGGAGTTATAGTAACTCCATCAGCAAAGCAATATCTTCAAGATAAGAAGATAAAATTAGTATATAAAGACCAGGTAAACACTAATGAGGCAGTTAAAAGTGCAAATATATCAGAAGTTAAAGAAAAAACATTTGTACCTAAATATGAGCATTTAAATGGCGGCTTATTTGAAAATAAGCCAGAACATATGACTCAGCTTAATGGAAACAAATTGGTATGTAAGGATCATAAACGAATAGTATTAAGAGGAAGACTTGATTCATTACAATCTAAAATATTAAGAGCGCAAATTTTATGTAAAAATTTAAATGAAAAGGTAGTTCTACAAGATCTAGAAGAAATTTTAGCCTATGTAAGAAAGATATTAGAGTGTGAAGTAACAGAAAAACCATTGCCAGAGGTTAAGCTTATAGGATTAGATGAAAAAGAGCTTAGAGCCTATTCTCATAATCCTAAAAAGTACTTAAATACTGATCATATAATATTCCCAAGCTATGAAATGGGAGATATAGTTATAGAACTAAACAGGTTAAGAACTGAAAGTAGAGAAGTGGAGATAGTAGCCTTTAGCGCATTTAAAAGTGAAGACGGAGAGCTTTCAAGAAATGATATAGCACTAGCCATGAATAGACTTAGTAGTTGTTTTTATGTAATGATGTGCAAGTTTGTTTCAGGGAAGTACAAATAAGAGGTGAAAGTAATGGAAATATCTAACTTAGAAATTAATTATATAATTGATGAAGTAATAAAAAGATTAAAAGAAAAAAAAGACGATAAAGGAATATTAGTAGAAGCATCAGGAAAGCATGTTCATCTTTCTCAAAAGGATGTTGATGTATTATTCGGACCTGGATATGAATTAAAAAAGCAAAGAGATTTATCTCAACCAGGACAATATCTTTGTGAAGAAAAAGTTACCTTAATAGGTCCTAAAGGTGTAATGCAAAATGTTGCTGTATTAGGACCTGTAAGAAAAGATACACAGGTTGAAATTTCTAAAAGTGATGCTGTTTTACTAGGAGTTAAGGCTCCAGTTAGAATGTCAGGAGATATAAAGCAAAGTGCCCCTATCAGTTTAGCTACTAAAACAGCAGCTATTACAATAGAAGAGGGCGTAATAGTGGCTAAAAGACATTTACATATAACGCCAGAAGAAGCATTAAAATACGGAATAAAAAACAATGATATCATTAAGTTTAAAGTTAATAGTGATAGAAGTTTAATTTTTGATGAGGTAGCAGTTAGAGTAAGTGATAAATTTAGCACTGTAGTTCACATAGATTATGATGAGGCAAATGCATGTGGATTTGTTAAAGGTATGCGTGGAGAAATACTTAAATAAAGAGGTTAATTATGATAAATTTAAGTAGAGTTGATAAACTTATAAAGGAAGTTGAAGACTCAATAAAAAGCCCTAGAAAAATTCATAAGGATGAGGAACTGTATGTAGGTGTAGACTTAGGTACAGCTTATATAGTAATAGTGGTTTTAGATAGTGAGAAAAAACCAGTTGCCTGTGAGATGCAATTTGCTCAAGTAGTTAGAGATGGTTTGGTTGTAGACTTTATAGGAGCTACTAATATAGTAAAAGACCTTAAAAGAAAATTAGAAGATAAGTTAGGTGTTGAACTTACAAAGGCGGCAATAGCAGTACCACCAGGAACTGACGAAAGAGATATAAAAACTCATTCTTATGTAATTGAAGGCGCTGGTATGGAAGTTATATCTGTAGAAGACGAGCCAACTGCTGCAAATGCTGTATTGCAAATTGATAATGGAGTAGTTGTGGATGTTGGAGGAGGAACTACAGGTCTTTCTATATTTAAAGATGGAAAGGTTATATATACTGCAGATGAAGCTACTGGAGGTACACAACTATCTTTAGTAGTATCAGGTGCTTATAAGATTCCTTTTGAAGAAGCTGAACAAAAGAAAAAAGATGCTAAAAATCAAGAGGAGATCTTCCATATTGTAACACCAGTAATTCAAAAGATAGCATCTATTATTAAAACACATATAAAGGGATTTGATGTAGAGGAAATCTATTTAGTTGGCGGTACATGTTGTCTGAAAGAATTTGAAAAAGTAATTCAAAAAGAAACAAGAATAAGTACAGTTAAGCCATCCAATCCATTTTTAGTTACTCCTTTAGGAATTGCAATGAATTGTGCTACTAATCATTTTAATATGAGATGAAAGGAGTTGAAACTGTGAATAAGGATATACTAGTGGACACTATAACTAAAGAAGTTATGAAAAGAATAAAACTTATGATGGACAGTAATAGTGACCTTGAAAAAAGGGTACTAATATTAGAAGAGACTAAGGATTTATGTCCTATAGTTAAAGGTAAGATAGAAGAAGAGAGAATATCAGTAGATTATATAGATAACATGAAAGATATAAACTCTTACGAATTTATATTAATACAAAACCTTTCTAATAATGAATTGATTAATATATCAAGAGGATATGTAAGTTCATCTAAAGAGAGTGTAATCTTAGACCTTCTTTTAAAAGGCAAAAAAATATATGCACTAGAAAAAGGATTACAATATAAAAAGTATGACAGCACATCACCTAAAGCATTATTAGAAGTTTTTAAAGGTTATAAAGATAAGCTAGCATCTTTTGGAGTTGAATTTACATCTTTAAGAAGCATTTTAAGCAAATCTAAAGATTGTAAAGAATCTTGTGTCATAGAGAAAACTATAAGTGCAGGTATTTCTAAAGTACAAGAGGTAGATAATAATTCTTTAAGTCAAGTATTAAGTAAGAGGTTAATTTCAGAAGTTGATGTACGAGACTTAAAGAAAGAAGGCATAGGCGAGATTATAGTTCCTAAAAAATCTATAGTAACTCCACTTGCAAAGGATTTTGCTAGAGTAAATAATATTAAGATTAAGATAGAAGGTTAATCAAAGAGGAAAGGGGAGCTGAATATGTTTATAGGGCAAGTAACAGGAAACTTATGGGCAACTAGAAAAGATGAAAACCTTAATGGTTTTAAGTTTTTAGTTGTAAGAAAGTTAGACTTTAAAGGTGAACTTACTGATGAGGCAATTGTAGCAGTGGATTCTGTAGGTGCAGGATTCGGGGATCAAGTTCTTGTAGTTGGAGGAAGCTCTGCTAGATATGTACTTGAAGAAAATAAGGCTCCAATTGATGCAACTATAGTAGCTATTATAGATACTTTGGAAATTGAAGAATAACAAATAGATATGGAGATTGAATTTATGAAAAAGGCTTTAGGGATATTAGAGTTTAGTAGCATATCAAAGGGTATAGAAGTAAGTGATGTACTTTTAAAAGCTTCTTTTGTGGAAGTAGAAATACTAAAGCATATATGCCCTGGAAAATTTTTAACTATAATTTCAGGTGAAACTGAGGAAGTAAAAGAAGCTATAGAAAAAGCTAAGGGTAAAGAAGAAAAAAAGTTAGTTGAAGGTACTGTTATAACAAATGCTAGTTACGAAATGCTAAATGCGTTAAAAAAAAGACCTACAATAATAAATTTTAATGCCATAGGTATAATGGAATTTAATACTATGGCTTCTGCATTAATAGCGCTGGATATAGCTTTAAAATCTTCTGATGTTCAGCTTGTTAAATTAGTTTTAGGAAATGGTATTGCTGGAAAAGCTTATTTCATAATTAACGGATCTGTATCCAGTGTTGAAGAAGGCATAGGAGCATCTAAAGCCCATGTAAGCCCTAATAAAATAATTCATAGTGCAGTAATCCCCTCCCCAAGTGAATTTCTTTTAAAGAATTTATAAGTTTAAAATCTATTTTGATATTAAAGAGTAAGTACATAATAAAGTTTTACAAAGATGATTTAAAATAAAAAAGGGGTGTACCAGATGAACGTTAACGAAATTATTGTATATATTATGATGGCATTTTTAGTAATAGGAGCTATAGACAAACTTTTAGGAAATAAGTTTGGATATGGTGAGCAATTTGAAGAAGGATTTATGGCTATGGGATCTCTTGCTTTAGCTATGGTAGGAGCTATTTGTCTAGCACCAGTTTTAGCAAATGTGTTAAAGCCAATAGTAGTTCCAGTTTATAAAGCATTAGGAGCAGACCCATCAATGTTTGCTACAACTTTACTTGCTTGTGACATGGGTGGATATCAATTGGCTCAAGAATTAGCAGAAAATGCGGCAGTAGGACCATTTGCAGGATTGATATTAGGATCAATGATGGGACCTACAATAGTTTTTACAATCCCAGTAGCACTTGGAATAATAAAAAAAGATGACCAAAAGTTTTTAGCTAGAGGAGTTTTAGCAGGTATCATAACAGTACCAGTTGGAACATTTGTAGGAGGAGTTTTAGCAGGACTTCCAGCCATGTTAGTACTTAAGAGTTTAACACCAATAATAATAGTTGCATTACTTATAGTTCTAGGATTAAAGCTAGCACCAGAAGGAATGATAAAAGGATTCACTTATTTCGGAAAGTTTATAACTATAGTAATAACTTTAGGACTTGCAGCTGCTGTATTACAAAAGACTACAGGAATTGTTTTAATAAAAGGTATGGCACCAATTGAAGAAGGACTTACTGTTGTTGGAGATATAGTTGTAATACTTGCAGGAGCATATCCTCTAGTACATTTTATAACAAAAGTATTCAAAAAACCTCTTATGAAAGTTGGATCATTACTTAAAATTAATGATGTTTCAGCAGCAGGTATGATAGCATCACTTGCAAACAGCATACCAATGTTTGGAATGATGAAAGATATGGATGAAAGAGGAAAAATCATTAACGTTGCTTTCGCAGTAAGTGCAGCCTTTGTATTTGGAGATCACTTAGGATTTGCAGCAGGGGTTAACCCAGGACTAATAGCACCTATGATAGTAGGTAAATTAGTAGGAGGTATAACAGCTGTAATTGTAGCTGTTATGATGACTAAGAATATCGTAGAAGCTAAAAAAGCTTAATATAAACAAGGATGTTACAAGGAACTTATAGGATGCAATAAAACTATAAGTTCCATAAAGTTCTAAGTACAAGAACAAGAAACTAAAAAGTTTAAAGGAGACATTATTATGGAAAATTTAAATGAAGCAATGATAGAAGAGATAGTAAGAAAACTAATAACAGAAAAATTAGGGGAAGCATCTAAAGAAAAAGCTCCTGAAATGGAAAGAAATGTAGATCAAAGTGGAGTTATTTCAATAAAGACAGAAACAGTTAAACCAGAAAAATTTGATACAGGAAAAGATGGAGATCAAGTTTATTTAAAAGATGTAATATCAGTACAAGAAAGTCCAAGATTAGGTTGCGGAATCATGGAAATGAAAGAAACTAGTTTCCCATGGACATTAAGATATGATGAAGTGGACTATATAATAGAAGGAAGATTAGAAATAGATATAAACGGTAAAAAAGTTGTTGGAAATAAAGGTGATATAATTTATATCCCAAGAGATTCTAAAATAAACTTTACAGTTCCAAACTACGCAAAGTTTATGTATGTAACATATCCAGCAGACTGGGCAGATCAAGAATAGTTTTAATGTAAAAAAAGTCAGCACTGCTGGCTTTTTTATTATGTACCAAATATGATATACCCTATTTTACTATTTGTACAATGATTGCCAAAGTGATACTTTTTAGTCTGCAATACCTTATTTTTATAACTTAGGACAAGTGCTCAAAGAGTAGGAGAGTACATTCATAACCTTATATAAGGGGGATTAGGCAGTTTTGTGTTATAAAGAAATTTATACTATAAACGATAAATAATCAAGAGTATAAAAAATGTAGGTATTGAGATTTATGAAAAAGGTTTTAGATGAATTAAATAAAATAAAAGTATTAGATAAAAGTGATATCGTAAATATTAGAAGTTATATAAATGATAAATATCCTGAAAATGCTGAAAAGGAAAATGCAATAATACTTTCAGATACTGTTGATAAAATTATATATAAAAGACTAGAGGGATTACCAGATAACATAAAGTTTTCTGTTAAAAACCATGTAATAAAAAATACCTTAGGTAAAGATAAGATATTGATTACTTTATGTGATATTTTTCAAACTTGTATAACAGAAGAAAATATAATAAAGAGCTTTAAAAATGAATTAATAAATTGGGTTGGATTAAATGCAAAAATCGAAATTACAGCAAAGGATATAAATAAACATTTGCAGTCAATAGGATTTAAAGATATAAGTTCAAGTGTGCTTATGGAACAAGAGTTGAATTTTGAAATTCAAGGGCATATGAATAATAGTATTGAAGAACTCCACGGTTTAAAGGATAAAAAGTTAAGAGATATTTTACCTAATTGGGTGACTAACTCAAAACACTTAAAAAGAGTAGGGTACATAGCTATTATAGTTATTTTTATTATACCTTTTTATAATTTCAGCAGAGGGCTTTATTTTACTAGCAATAAAGATAAAGAGAAAGTAGATAATTATGTTATTGAATCAGATAAAAAGGAAGATGTTGGAGTTAACCATCCTAATTTGCATCTGCCTGAATATATGAGATATGAGAAAGTAAATAAAGAAAAACTAAAAGAGTTTTTAAATAAACGGAATTCTCTCTTATGTACTGAGCCTTATTTTTCTACTATATTTTCTGTAGCTAAAGAGTTTAATTTAAATCCCATTGTACTTTTTGCTATAACAGGTCAGGAACAAAACTTTGTACCTAAAAGTGATAAAGATGCTGAAAAGATAGCTAATAATCCATTTAATGTATTTCATAGTTGGATGGAATATAACACTGATATAAATGATGCTTCTAGAATAGCTTCTAGAACCGTGATTAATCTATCTAAAAATCGAGAAGAAGATAAGGATCCTTTTTTATGGATAGGTAGAAAATATGCAGAAGACCCAAGATGGGGTAAAGGCGTAAGGCTTATTTTTGAAGAATTAACTGAATATATAAAGTAGGTATGTGAAAAGAATATAAGTAGAGTCTTTATTAGGAATTTGTGAACTATGAACTTTTAAAAGTTCGTAGTTTTTTTATGGAAATATCAGAGAGGATATATTGAATTTAAATAGAATATGGTTTTAAGATTTAAAATTATAATAGAATAAAAAATATTTAATGTAGTTATAAAAAGAAAAAGAACATATAAATTTAAAGTTAAATTAAGTTAAAATAAACTAAAAAATATGACAAAATTCTACAAAGATTTTAATAAGAAACTGGTATAATTATATCCGGAAAAAAGTACAGAGTAATTATAACCTGGTTTTAAGCTTAAAGGTTTAATTAACATGAGGATAAAAAAGGTTATATAAAGAAAGAAGATGATAATGCAAATATAAGTGAAGCTATTTTAAATTTGAAGGGATAGAAAGTAGGTGGAGGTAGGTTACCCAATATATTTTTAATTACCAAAGATAGGGTACAAAGAATATTGGGCATTTCAAGTTTCAAATAAGATATTGGTAAGAGGATAAAAAGAGGATACTAAATTGTAGAAGAAAGGGTGAATTTAATGGATATAAGTACAGAGGATTATGAGGTTAAAAATAATATCATATCATTTAAAGGGTTGCTACTTTCACTATTAGCAACTATTGGAATTTTAGTAGTTCAAGAAGTGGTAAGTATGTTTACAGGGGTTAGATATTTAGATAGCTATTTCTTTATAGGATGGGGGGTTTTCCCATTTGTTGCTTCTGTTGTATACTCAAAGTTTGCTACAGGCAAAGAAAATTTTACTATTATAATACTAATTGCATTTTTAAATTTTTTATTACCTTATGTTTTTTATTACTTTGCAGATGCACTTATGTTTTCAATTGAAAGTCAGGTTAGTTATTATGAAACCTTATCAGCAGTACCTATTTATAGTTATATTGCTATATTGTTTTATTATGATACTTTAATTATTGCTGGTTTGGAAATAACTGATATTACACTTTTAATTTTTAATTTAATTGGTTTTTGTTTTTACATACATTTTACTAGAAGAGAAGTATATAAGGTTAAATATAGTAAAATTGAGAATTGCAAGCACATAATTGAAAAAATGGGCAATAAAATGAGATTAGATATGGAAGATAATGATAAAGTTAAAATTTGATAAAACTAAATAAAGTTAGATTAGGGGAAGATAAGGATGTCAAATGACGTAAACTTAAGAGATGGTATTATTAGAGAAAATATTGAGAAAAGTAGTAATAGAGGTACAAAGGTATATAAGTACATGATTATAATATGTATACTACTTTTAGGCGGTTCATTAGTTATTAACTATATGCAAGATCCAGAGTTTTTTATTAGACCCACTATACTTAGTGCAATATTTATTGTACCTGTTATGATTTTTGCAATAATTTCCCAAGGTAAAAGTAAAAAATATTCAAGTGCTTTTGAAACACATCCTATATATATAACTTTAAAGAAAAGATTTAATTTAAATGACATCAATGATTTTGATGCTTTGGATAGTAAGATTACTAAGGAATACAAAGATAAAGTATTGTTTGAGGATAAAAGATTAAACCTTACTGCTACGGATTCATATATTATTAATGGAAAGCTAACAGGTTTGAATTTTAGTGTTTATGATGCAAGCAAGTTACTATTAGTGGAATTTAAACCTAAAAAGATTGCTGAATCACTTGTGCTCTTAGCCTTTAGAAAGAGGAAGTTAAATTACCTTGTTCTATATTTTGAAGACGATGTATTAGGAATTGAAGTTCTCAGTAAAAAGAATGGTAAAGAACTTAGTAATAAATTTGCAACTACATATAAAGTTTTAAGTGGTATTGATGCAAATATTCAAGGCTTTTATAATACAGATAGGGCTAAATTTATTGAGATGTGTAGAGGAGAAGCTGAAAAAGTTTATGGGAAAGTAAATTAGTACTTACTATTTCTAAAAAAGTTAGTAGAGTTTCAATAAGGAAAAACAACTATAGAGAGTATTTTAAATAATAAAATCATATTTTCTTTAGGTTGCCTAAGTATTTAATAAATTCTTAAGAATTAAATCATTATATTTTAAGGACTATGATCTATTATATTAGGAGCATAGTCTTTTTTTAGTAGAGTGATAATTTAATTTTAAAAGGGGCAGGGTGAATGATGAGTAGTGTTTTAAAAACCTATAACTTAACAAAATCATATAAAAATACTAATGTAGTAAATAAACTTAACATGTCCATAGAAAAAGGCGATATCTATGGATTTATTGGTAAAGATGGCGCAGGAAAAACTACAACTATTAAAATGATTACAGGACTTGTAAAACCTACAAGAGGGCAGATTAATTTATTAGGAGATATAAATAGAAATAAACAGGTTGAAAATTTCAAAAGAATAGGAGCTATAATTGAATATCCAGGTTCTTATGGAAATTTATCTGCTGAAGAAAATTTAAAAATCCACAAAAAACTTATGGGGATAAAGGATAAGAGCTCCATAAAAGAAACTCTGAAAATGGTGGGACTTGAAGATGTAGGAAGAAAACCTGTAAGGAAGTTTTCATTGGGAATGAAGCAAAGATTAGGTATTGCAAGAGTTCTTTTACATAAACCAGAGTTTATAATTTTAGATGAACCAACTAATGGTTTGGATCCTGTAGGTATAAAAGAAATTAGAGAGATAATCTTAGAATTAAACTCAAAGAGAGAAATTACATTTTTAATATCAAGCAATTCATTAAGTGAAGTAGAGGAGATGGTAAATAAGGTTGGGATTATGCGTAAGGGAAATTTATTAGAAGAGATTTCTTATGATGAAATACAAAAGAAAAATTTGACTGGAGGAAAGGCTAGTGCTTAATGTATTTTATTGCGAGATTTTAAAGTTAAAAAAATCATTTTTAATTTGGCTTATGATTTTTTTAATTTTTGGACTTAATTTAACATACTTTTTAACTAGAATTAATGATTCAGTTTTAGGGTGGAATGCATATATTTTAAATACAGAAATGATACTTTTTTCTTTCTTAGGTATAATATTATTTTTTATAGCAACTGGACATATAATTTGTAGAGAATATACTGAAAAAACAGTATCTATATTATACACTTACCCTATTAGTAGGATTAAAATTTTTATAGGTAAGTGTTTAGCCATAGTATTTATTATTCTTTTAATATATACATTAAACTTTCTATTTGTGTTTGGAGGAGGAATTCTACTATTAAAAGAAAGTGTAACTTCAGAGATCCTCTTGCTTCACCTAAAAATGAATTTATACTCTATAATATTTCAAACTATATTGGTACCAATTTGGGTCTTAATATCTAGTATTAGTAAAAGTACACCCCTATGCGCTATATTGGCAAGTGTTATAGCTGGAAGCAATGTGCTTTTATTAAGCTTTGAAAACCTACAAAAGTACTCTCCATTTATGCTTCCATTTATACCTTTAGCTACTGCTGTTAAAACAGGTGAGATCAATATAACCAGTAATAATATACTTCTAGCAGCTTGTACTTTTTTGTTTGCAATTATATTATGCTTAGGATATTACTTAAAGACGGATATATATTAACATTAAATAATTCTTCTCAGTGAACTACTGGGGAGATTTTTTTATTATTACAAATCTGTAATAATAATATTTATAGAATTGTAATAATAAAGATTTATCATTTAATATGTAGGATAGCTCTTAGAGCAATATAATATGATAAGAAAAGAGGGCATGGTATGGAACTAGTAAAGGTTATAGATATATGTAAAAGCTATGGAAAGGGAGAGACAAAGGTAGATGCATTAAAAAACATTAATTTTACTATAAATCAAGGAGAATTTATAGCTATAGTAGGTCCTTCAGGCTCTGGAAAGAGTACATTACTTCACTTACTTGGAGGAGTAGATGAACCTACCAGAGGAAAGATAATACTAGATGGAGTTGATATGTACTCTTTAAAAGAAAAGGAACTTGCTATACTTAGAAGAAGAAAAATAGGTTTTGTATTTCAATTCTATAATTTGATTCCAGTGCTTACTGCTGAAGAGAATTTAGAGATACCAGTTCTTTTAGATGGAAGGAAGCCAGATAAAAGATATAGTGAGGAGCTTTTAGATATATTGGATATAAAAGAAAGAAGAAATCATCTTCCATCAGAATTGTCCGGGGGACAGCAGCAAAGGGTATCTATAGGAAGAGCACTTTCTAATAAGCCTTCCATAGTACTTGCAGATGAACCTACTGGAAACTTAGATTCTAAGAACTCTAAGGAGATAATTGAACTTTTAAGATATTCAGCCAAAAAGTATAATCAAACTTTAGTTTTAATAACCCATGATTTAAACATAGCAAAGATGGCTAATAGGATAATAACTATAGAGGATGGCGAGATAAAAAGTGATGAGGTGATAGTTAGTGAAAAGCTATAATGAAATAACCTTGAGATATTTAAAGGGAAATAAAAAAAGAACTATATTAACCATAATAGGTATAATCTTAGCAGTATCTCTATTTTCAGGTATAGGAACATTTTTTTATAGTTTAAATGATGGGCTTATAGAAGAGGAAAGAAAAAACACAGGAAACTTTGAAGTTATATATTCAAAGGTAAAAGGGGAAAAATTAAAGACTCTAAGTAGTAATTTTGAGATATTAGACTTTGGAATTTCAAAAGACAGTACTGATATATTTAATATAAAAGGTTTTGATGAAGAGTATAAAATTTATTTATCTTATTATAACAGTAAAGCCTTTTATAATACATTTAACGGCAAATTAGTAGATGGAGAAGAACCTAAAAATCAAGATGAAATAATAATAGGAAAAAAATCTTCAAAGCGTTTAGATAAAAATCTAGGAGATTATATAAATTTAAAATTAGAGAATAGGGAAAGTAGATATAAAATAGTAGGATACTATGATGATAATGAAGATGCTCCTACAAAAAACTATATAGCTATAACTTTTATAAATGAGTCTTATATAGATAAGGATGAAAATTATAGTGTGTATGCAAATCTTAAAGAAAAGAAAGATAAACGTGGAGTAGGAAAAAAAGTTGGTAATAGTATTGGTTTGAGTGAAGAAGATATACGATTTAACGATGGATTACTTAGATTAATGCTTCAAGATAAAAATCAACTATTTAATGACTCTATGTATAAGATGTTGGCAGTGATTTTGTCTATAATAGTAATTTGCACTGTAGCAGTTATATATAATTCATTTAATATTTCTGTGGCAGAGAGGATAAATCAATTTGGAATCTTAAGATGCATAGGAGCTACACCTTCTAAAATAAGGAGATTAGTTTTCAAGGAAGGCTTTATTATGTGCATTATTGCAATACCTATAGGGATAATTGCAGGATATTTAGGTATTTACACTACTATAAAGTTAATGAATAAATCTGAGTTCTTTATATTTAATTTTTCAAAGGTAGGGTTTTATCCACAGGTTATAGTTATATCTATTGTTTTATCTGTTTTAACTGTAATATTATCTGTTATGGGCCCTGCCATAACCGCTTCAAAAATTGCTCCTATAGAAGCTGTAAGGAATTCAGCAAAGCTGAAAAAAGAAAGATTTAAAAGAAGAAATCCTAGATTTACAAGACTTTTATTTGGAATAGAAGGAGCAGTAGCCTATAAAAATATAAGAAGAAACAATAAAAGATTTTTAATTACTGTATTTTCATTAACTGTGTCCCTTGTGATGTTTGTAGTATTTACATCCTTAGCTAGATTGTCTAAGGATGTGGGAAATCAATTTTTTATAGACATGCCTGTGGAGGCCACTATAGAAAGCTATGAGGCTTTAAATAAAGATATGATTAAAAATATAGAAGAAAAGGATGAAATAAAAGAAATAGTATCCCCTATTACAAAAAAAGGAGATTTATATATAGAGGATTCTTACTTAAGGGAGGAATATTATAAGAATACTGGAGCACCTAAACCAGAAACTTATAATATAGATGGTAAAAACTATGTAGCTTTAAAAAAAGTGTCCTATGGTTCTTATGATAGTATATCTTTAGAAGAGATAAAAAAACATATAATTGAAGGTAAGATAGATGAAAAAGATTTAAATAACGGGGGAGTAGTATTAATAGATAGAAATATAGTGATTAATCAGAATAAGGAAACTGGACAAAAAGTTATTGAAAATATTACAAAGTATAAAGTAGGAGATAAGATAAGAATACCAAAGGTAGAGCATACCTTTCAAGGGGAAGAAAATTCTGAAGGTGATAGTATTGATTTTGAAAAAGAAAATAGGGAAGCTATTGAGAAAAATAATTTTATAGAAGCCACTATAGTTGCCATAGCAGACAGAGACCCCTTTAATAAAAAACTTAGCCATAATAGTATAAATCTTATATTTAGCAGGGATTATTTTAAAAAATCCTTTGGAGATTACCCAATAAAAAACCTAGGATTGAGATTCAAAGACAGGGCATCTAGAGATAATATTTATGAATATCTTGAAAATCTTTCAGAAGAATATGGTGTAGAATATGTTGATGTATACTCTTTAAAAGAAAAGACAGAAGGTGCTTCAAAACAAATCTATGTGTTTATATATGGGTTTATAATTATAGTTACAACCATAGCATTAGTAAATATAATAAATACAATAACAACAGGGCTTCTCCTTAGAAAAAACGAGTTCGCTACATTAAGTGCCATAGGTATGACAAAATCACAATTAGAAAAGATGGTAGCTTTAGAAGGGATACTCTATGGTATAATAACTAGTATTTTTGGTACAGTGATTTCTTATGGATTATATAAGCTTTTATTAAAGAGTTCCTCAGCCTTTGTAGAAATTAACACTAAGTTACCAATAGATGTATTCCTCGCTGGAGCTATAGCTATTATACTAATTACTTTGATAGCTTCAATGATACCTCTAAGAAAGTTGAAAAACATGAATATAGTAGAAAACATAAGGGCTCAAGAATAACTACAAATAAGCTAATTCTTTTTACTAGAATTAGCTTATTTGTAATTCATTTTATGAATATGACTATTAATTTTGTCCATGGCTACCACTGATAACAGTTGCTACTCAAAGAGTAAGCGATTCACACAAGATATAGCTCTTGGTTCTCTGCTTAATCGACTATTACCAAATCATAGATTTAGGATACCTGCTTAAAAAATTTATATTAATAACCTAGTATGAAAAGAGTATTTTTCAAAAGTAAACTCCATGGGACTCTAAGAATTATTTGATGTGTTTAAGATACCTTTTGTAGAGAAAAGTTGGTTTTTAGGATGATAGTAGCATAAGATATTCACAGCATAAAGGGTTTTATTAAATTTTGTAGAAATTTAGTTTATTAAGTAATTGTAATTTCATATAAGATAATTATGATTTTAGGAGGGTAATTTTGAAGAAGATATTATTATTAGAAGATGATATAACCTTGTCTATAGGGTTGGAATATGCTTTAAAAAAAGAAGGGTTTAATGTTAAAAAAGCAAAGAATTTAAATGAGGCTAGAACTAACTTAAAAGAAGATAGTTTTGATCTTTTACTTTTGGATTTAATGCTTCCAGATGGAAGTGGATATGATATTTGCAGGGAAGTAAGGGAAAATAGTAGTGTTCCGGTAATATTTATGACTGCCTGTGATGAAGAAGCTAATGTAGTTTTAGGGTTAGATCTAGGTGGAGATGATTATATAGTAAAACCAATTAGAGTAAAGGAACTTTTATCTAGAATAAATGCTGTTCTAAGAAGACATAATAAAAATTTTATTGAAAAGATAATAGTATCCGGAAAAATTGCTATAGAACCACTTAAAGCTAAGGTGACAAAGGGCTCAGAGGAAATAATATTAACAGCAGCGGAATACAAGTTACTTTTAATACTTATAGAAAACAAGGGAAATGTGCTTTCGAGAAATGTACTTTTAGAAAAGCTTTGGGATATAGAGGGGAATTTTGTAGACTCTAATACTTTAAATGTGTATGTCAAAAGATTAAGAGAAAAAATAGAGGAAGATTTTAAAAATCCTAAATATATAGAAACCGTGAGAGGTATAGGATATAGATGGACTGAGGAAGTTAAGGGGGAGAGGAGTTGATAAGATATTTTAAAAATCCTGAAATTAAGTATATGCTATTAAAATTAAGTATGCTTTCAATAGCAATAATAGCCTTAATTATTGTTATTTTTAATATAGAGATGAATAGTTTAAATAAAAAATACATAGAGCAAAATACTTTAATAGTAGGTAATATATTAGCTAAAAACCCTGAATTAGAAGAAGAAGTGATGACTTCACTTAGCTTAAAGCATAGAGATAATTATAATTTAGGACGGGAAGTTCTTAGTAAATATTCCTATGATGAAAACTTAGCTATATATAAAAATCCAAGTATAAATAGTTTTTATATTAAATTTCTTACAAAGGTTATCTTTATGATTTTAATATTTGTATCCATAAATTTTATTATGGCGGCTAATGGATTTACAGGCTTTTATAAACAAATTGAAAAGTTTACTATAGCAGCAGAAAAGGTAATAGAGGGACAGTTTATTAACTTTAATGAGTACAATAAGGAGGGAGAGATTTATTTATTTGCTCATCAGTTTAATTTAATGGCTAATAGGCTTAAGGAATCCATGGATAAGTTAAAAAAAGAAAAGATATTTTTTAAAAATATAATTTCTGATATATCTCATCAGTTAAAAACACCTTTATTCTCTCTTATTATGTTTAATGATCTTATGAAAGAAGAGGATATATCAAAAGAGGACAGAAAAAATTTCTTAATTTTAAGTGAAGAACAGCTAAAGAGGATGCAATGGCTTATTATAAATCTTTTAAAAATAGGAAGATTAGAAGCAGGAGTAATAAACTTTAAGATATCCGAAAATCCTCTTAATTTAACTATATATAAAGCACTATCGGGATTGGTACAAAAATCTGAGGAAAAGAATCAGAATATAATATTAAAAAACTCTCATGAAATTTATTTTAATCATGATGTGGAATGGACAGCAGAAGCTCTTTCAAATATTATAAAGAATGCTATAGAACATACTGAAGAAGGTGGAACTATAGCAATAGAAACAGAAGAAACGCCACTATCTGTATCTATAATTATAAGGGATAATGGAGTAGGAATTCCTGAGGAATTACTAGGAAAAATTTTCGAAAGATTTTATAAGGGAGAGAATTCTATTAACCCAACAAGTCTTGGTATAGGTTTATACTTAAGCAAGTATATTATAGAGCGTCAAAATGGAAGCATAAGGGTGGAAAGTGAAGTAGATAAAGGAGCTAAATTTACCATGATTTTTCTAAAGACTATAATCTAAATTTAAAGGGTATGACTTTAATAGGAATTAGAGTAGTTATATGTAGAATACAATAATTTTTAAAAGAAGGTAATGACTAAAAAGTATTATAATTATTTGAAAACCCACCTGAATTTCAAGCGGGTTTTTCTTTAAATAAAAATTTATTTTTTTATATCCCTGCTACCTGGTTTTATGTAGCCTATTCCATCCTTACACATAGGACAGTTACTTTGTTCATAGCTTTCAATATTAAGCTTTATAGCTGAGTAAATAGGTAAAACTATATCACCTGAACTTCTATCTACTATAGAGGCAATACCTACGACCTCTCCACCAAGGGATTTAATAAGCTGGGCAGTTTCCATAGAAGATTTCCCTGTGGTAACTACATCCTCGGCAATTAGTACTTTTTCAGAAGGCCTTATTTCAAAACCTCGTCTTAAGGTCATAACTCCATTTTCTCTTTCACTAAATATAGCTTTTTTTTCTAACTGTCTTCCAAGCTCGTAAGCTACTACTATTCCTCCCATAGCAGGACCTACTATTATATCAACCTCAATATCTTTAAGTTTATTTGCAACTATTTTTAATACTTCTGCTGCTTTATCTGGATATTGCAAAAGCTTTGCACACTGGCAGTATTTATTACTGTGTCTTCCAGAGGAGAGTAAAAAGTGTCCTTCAAGTAGTGCACCTGATTCTTTTAAAATATCTATAACCATTTTAAAACCTCCATTTATCAATGAATTATTATCTTAAGGCTATTCCAATTATTTCATTTATATCTTTTATTCCTTCAGAACTCATAAAATTTTCAATGTCTTTTATTATGTGGGTACAAATATCAGGTCTTATAAAATTTGCAGTTCCTACCTGCACTAGAGAAGCTCCAGCCATTATGAATTCTAAGGCATCCTGTCCACTGGTTATTCCACCAAGTCCAACTACAGGTATATTTATAGCTCTAGACACTTCATAAACCATTCTGAGTGCTATGGGTTTTATAGAAGGTCCTGAAAGTCCTGCAAAGGTATTATTAAACACTGGCTTTTTTTTATATATATCTATAGCCATGGCTTTTAAAGTGTTAATAAGAGAGATGCTATCCGCGCCGGCTTCGCAACAAGAATATGCCATGTTTACAATGTCTTCTGCATTAGGTGACAGTTTTACCATAAGAGGCTTTTTACAAACCTTTCTTACCTCAGATACCACTTCATAGGCTACTTTGGACTTAACACCAAAGGCCATACCACCAGATTTTACATTGGGACAAGATATGTTTAGTTCAATCATATCTACAGAGGTATGGTTAAGTTTCTCTACTCCTTGTACATATTCTTCAATAGTTGCTCCACCAAGATTAGCAATTATTACAGTATTTAATTTTTCCATTGAGGGTAACTCATTTTGTATAAATCCATCTACTCCTGGGTTTTGAAGACCTACACTATTTAACATTCCGGAAGGAGTTTCATAAACTCTTATGCCATCATTTCCTTCTCTTTGGTTAAGAGTAAGTCCTTTAGTACATATTCCTCCTAGGGTTGATAAATCATAAAAGTCTGAGTATTCTCTACCAAAACCAAAGGTGCCGGAGGCCGCTACTACAGGGTTTTTAAACCCTACTCCATTTATGTTTACCTTCATCATGTAGCTACAATCCTTTCTCTTAAAGAATTAAATCATCTCCATAGAATACGGGGCCATCTTTACAAGTTCTTTTGTTACCATCTTTTGTTTTACAGGTACATACTAAACAAGCTCCTACCCCACAAGCCATTCGTTTTTCCATGGAAATATATGCAGGAATGTTTTTTTCTTTGCAAAGGCTTACTACTTTTTTCATCATTACTTCTGGGCCACAGCAAAGTACTGCAGAATATTTATCTACATCTAATAAATCTGTAATATATCCTTTATGACCCAAACTACCATCTTCCGTGGATATATATATTTCATTTAAATAGTCTTTCATTTCATCTACAGCATAGATATCATTTCTAAAACCTGCATAAAGGTCTATAGTGCAGTCTTTTAGATCTTTCACTAGTTGAACCATGGGGGCTATGCCTATGCCACCTGAAACTATTGCTACTTTCCCATTTATTTTTTCTATATCAAAACCATTTCCAAGGGGACCTGTAACCTCTATTTCTTCTAGAGGTTCTAATTTACTTAAAAGCTCAGTGCCTTGCCCACATACAGCATATAAAAAAGTTATTTCATCTTTATTAAATGAACTTACGCTTATAGGTCTTGGAAGTAAGGGGGCGTTGTACCAGGATTTTAGCATATAAAACTGGCCAGGCTTCATTGACTTGGAGCTAGTATTTACTATAGACATTTTATAAATGTTACTTACTATATTTACATTTTCAATTACTTTAACTTTATTATATTCAGGCTTCATTCACATTTCACTATCCTCTCTTGCAAGCTTTTGATATTTCATCTCTCATTCTTAAAACTTCATTCCTTGCATGTATGTGAAATTTATCTTCTTCATGTTGGAATTTTTTATAGGCAAGCAGTATGGCTCTTGAAGAATTCACAACACCACCATTGCCATCTTTTAAGTAAAGAGCAACATCTTCTGCTTTTCCTCCTTGAGCACCATATCCAGGTATAAGAAAGAAGATTTTAGACAACTCACATCGAAGTTCAATGCCTTCATCTATGTGGGTACACCCAATTACTGCTCCTATTGAGCTGTAACCGCAATCACCTTTATAATTAAGAGCTATGTTACTTAACTTTTCACCTACACCTTTGTAAACTCGTCTACCGTCTTTCCCTTCAATGTATTGAATATCTTCTGAACCAGGATTTGAGGTTCTCACTAGAACAAAAATCCCTTTTTCATTTTTTTCTATATAAGGTAGATAGGGATCTAGAGTGTCCATACCCATATAAGGGTTAAGGGTTATAAAATCACTTTCAAAATCTCCTGTAAAATGTGCCTTTGCATACATTTTTGCAGTTTGGGCTATATCACCCCTTTTTATATCTGCTATAGCCAGGGCACCTATGCTTTTTATATAATCAAGAGACTTTTTATATGCTTTAAGACCTTGTATGCCATAGGATTCATAATAGGCTATTTGAATCTTGAAGCAAGCTGATACATCATAAGTGGTATCTATAATTTTCTTATTAAAATTAAATAAAGCATCTTCTATGGAATTAAACTTTTGAAGAAAATCATTAGGAATATAATCTAAGGAGGTGTCCAATCCTACACAGACTACTCCATTCTCCTCAACTTTTTTATATAATTTATCAACTATCATTTAAATCTCCTTATTCAAAGTATTTATCTTAATTTATATACCTGAAAACTTTGAAATCTCATCACAGTATTCACACCTATACTCACCTTTTTCTTTATCTACAAGATGGAATATATGAGGTATATACTTTTCTACTGAAGTTACGCATCTTGGGTTTTTACATTCTATTATATTTTCTACTTTGTTTGGTAGTTCAAGCTTTAATTTTCTTGTTATAGTTTCATTTTCAATTATATCTATGGTTATTGAAGGATCTAATAATCCAAGTACGGTGTAATCTATATCTAATTCATTTTCAATTTTTATAATATCCTTTTTACCCATCTTAACACTTGGAGCATTCATAATTAAAGCTACAGCGAAATTGGCCTTATCTAATGATAGATAGTTAAATATTTTTATACCAAAACCTGCGCTGATGTGATCTATAACTATTCCTTTTTTTATGCTATTTATTGTAACCATATATTATTCCTCCTTATATGACACCTAAAAGTTTTGCAATAAGAGCCATTCTTGCATACATGCCGTACTTTGCTTGTTTAAAATAATAGGCTCTTGGATCATCGTCAACCTCATAAGAGATTTCATTTACTCTAGGTAGTGGATGAAGAATCATCATATCTTCTTTGGCAAGGGATATCTTATCTTCATTTAATATATAGCTATCTTTTAATCTTATATATTCATCTTCATTGAAGAATCTTTCTTTTTGAACTCTTGTCATGTATAGAATATCTAGAGATCCTATAACATCCTCCATTTTTTCAACTTCAACAAATTCTATATTATTCTTTTTTAGCACTTCTTTTTTTATATAATCTGGGGTTTTTAATTCCTTGGGTGATATGAGTACAAATTTGACATTTTCATATCTAGACATGGCTTTTATTAGTGAATGTACAGTTCTTCCGAATTTTAAATCTCCGCAGGCTCCTATGGTTAGATTTGATAGGCTACCCTTAACAGATCTTATGGTTAGTAAGTCTGTAAGAGTTTGTGTTGGATGTTGATGTCCACCATCTCCAGCGTTTATAACTGGCATATCCGTACTTAAGGCAGCAATTTTAGGAGCTCCCTCTTTAGGGTGCCTCATTGCCGCAATATCAGCATAACAGGCTATGGTTCTTATAGTATCTTTTATACTTTCTCCTTTTGCTGTAGAACTGGAATTAGGCTCGGAAAAACCTAGTACTTGACCACCTAATCTAAGCATGGCAGCCTCGAAGCTGAATCTTGTTCTAGTACTTGGTTCATAAAATAAGGTGGCTAAAATTTTGCCATCACAAAGATGTGAAAATTCTTGTGGATTTGCAATGATTTGATCAGCTAAATTAAAAATTTCATCAAGTTCATAGATTGTAAAATCCATTGGGTCTATTAGACTTCTACCTTTTAACACATTACCATCTCCTTGTTAACCTCGCAGGGCTAAATTTAAAGGGTATATAAACAGCTTTGCTATTTACTTTTAATTTTAAATATTAAAAAATGCCTTCCCTTTAAGGAAGGCATAGTTATACTAAGTCAAAATAATACTAAATATCTATAACTTCCTTCTAGGTTTCACAGAACCAAACTTAAAGGTACTTCTAAAAAATACTTTATCATAGGGATAAAGTTATGTCAATGTAATTTAAAGTGATTTTTTAATGTACAATTAAAAAAATAATACCACATTTAGTATAATAGGGAAATAAAACTAATTTTACATAAATGGGTATTAAGTTATATAAATAAAAAATCTTATTTGATACAATAAAATGCTTAAAGAATAAGAAATTATAGAATCTATTTAAAGAAAAAGTTTCTTCTTGAAAAATGTGAGGAAATCTATTATAAGGATTATGAAAGAATAAATAGAATATATTATCTAAGGAGGATAAAATGATTAGGATAGCTACTATTTTAGATATAAATGAAATTATGGATATTGTTAAAGATACAATTATAGATATGCATAGTAATAATAATTATCAGTGGGATGATGATTATCCTTTAAGGGAGGATTTTGAAAAGGATATAAAAAGTAATGAATTATATGTAATTGAAGAAGAAGGAGAAGTAGCAGGTTTTGTATGTATTAATAAGGAAGAGCCTATAGAGTATAAAACTATAAATTGGTCAGAAGATAAAAAGGCTTATGTAATACATAGATTAGCTATTAGTACTAAATACAGAGGACGAGGAAATGCATATAAATTTATGAAGCTTGCTGAAGATTTAGCTATAGAAAATGGTGTGAATTATTTAAAGACAGATACAAAGTTCTCAAATCTAAAGACACAAAAACTGTTTGAGAAATGTGGTTATAAATATATGGGTATATTCCATTTTCAGAAAAGAGATGGGGAATTTTTTTGTTATGAAAAAATAGTTTAATTATTTATTAGTAACTTACCTTATACATCTTTCATATAATGCTTTTAAAAGTATTATATGAAAGGTGTATTATTTTGTATGAAGTAGGTTTATTAAACTTTATTAAAATGTACCTGCCACTAGAGTCTGAAATTATAGTGTCACAAGATAATTATAAAAGACCTTTAATAATGATGGATGATCTAAACGGAGATGGCATTAAAGAAATAATTGTAGCTTATAAGTGGCATGGAGAAATTTATGTAATGGTGTTAGCTAGATGTTACAACTGTTGGTATGTAATAGCAAATATAAAAGGAGAGGGCTATAATGTTTCATACTTAAAAGCAGCCCCTATAGTAAATAGCAATATAAATGATTTAATTATAGGGTGGCAACAAGGTGCTATATGGTCTGAACTAGATATTTTAAAATGGACACCTCATGGTTTTAAAAAGGTAATAGATGATGGAATATATTACAGTAAAATTGAAGTGGAACAGATGCCTAGCTCAAGTTGTACAAGTTGTACAAATGGTAAAAGTGAAATAGCTTTATGGGTACATGACACAGGAGAGGCTTATAAAGTAGAGATATACAGGTGGAATTTATGCAAATTAGTTCCAGCTAAGGATGTGTATCCTTATTACTTCAAAAAGGTAGCTGATTTTTACAGAGTAAAAACAAAAGAACATCCAGATTTCGTAATGTATTGGTACTATCTAGCAGATGCAGAGGGAAAGGCAGGTATGTACAAGGAAGCACTAAAATCTATAGACAAGGCTTTATTACTTCCAGAGGCTTATCCTTCTAGAGAGGAATTAATAAAACTAAGAAATTATATACTATCAAATATAAGGTATAGGAATATAAATTTATACCCAGCTCCTTTAAGCACTTTAAGTGGGGTTAAATGGGGATATATAAATGAAAAAGGAGAATTTATAATTAAACCTTTCTATAATTTAGCTTTAGACTTTCAAGAAAATGGACTTGCTATTGTACAAGTAAATAATCTTTATGGAATTATAGATGATAAGGGCAATTATATAGTAAAGCCTAAATATAACTATATAAATGAATTTTCAGAAGGTAGGGCCATAGTTATTGATGATAAAGGTTTTACGATAATTAATGAAGATGGAAGAGAGATAATAGATAAAGTATACAATTATATAGGAAATTTTAAGGAGGGAAGGGCACAGTATAGTACTGTAGATGCTAATAATAAATATCTTTATGGATATCTGGATAGAGAAGGAAGAGAAGTTATACCTGCAAAATATGAGTATGTAAATGACTTCATTGAAGGAAAGGCAACAGTTAAAATTGGTGACAGGCAATATGCTCTAATAAATCTAAATGGAGATATATTAAATAGATATAATTACGATTTTGTAGGTAGTTTAAGTGATGGACTTTTAGCCTTTAGAGAAAATCCAGAAAGCAAATATGGTTTTATAGATGAAAAGGGTAATGTAGTTATAAAACCTCAATTTGCATCAGCTCAAGGATTTAGTTCTGGAAGGGCTGTAGTAAATATTTCCGAGGATATTAGTAATAAGTATGGTCTTATAGATAAAAAGGGGAATTATATAATAAATCCTCTTTATAATGATATAAACTTGTTAGGAGAGGATAGAGTATCTGTTGGAATTGCTATAGATGAGAAATCACCTTTTATAGGATCTAAATATGCTATTTCAGATATAGATGGTAAAATACTAACGGACTTTATTTATTATGGGGTTTCAAACTACAAAGAAGGATTTGCATCTGTTTATGATCGTAATAAGACCTTTTTTATAGATAAGGAGGGGAAGAGAGCTGAAAATCTACCTATAGTAGAGGGCAGTGGAACCTTAACCTTAGAAAATTTAGTAGTAAAGGCTTTTGTAGACTATAGAACTTCTTATTTTGATAAGCAAGGAAACCTGATATGGAAACAAAACTCCGTTATTCCTTTAAATGACCAGTATAAAGTAGTAGAAAAAAGATATAGACCTAATAAAGATTACTTAGTATATTATCCTGAAGTTCATGGGATGAAGGATAATCTTTTAGAGAAAAAGGTTAATGATCAGCTTAAGATTTTATCTAATGTAAAACCAATAGAAGAAAATATTCAACTTGATTATAGTTATCTAGGTGATTTTGAAATAGAATTTTTCAAGAAAAATTTATTAGTACTAGAGCTTATAGGTTATAATTATCCTTTTGGAGCAGCTCATGGTATGCCAAGTAAAATATATCCACATATAGATCTAGTTACAGGTAGGTTTTATGAATTAAAAGATTTATTTAAAAAAGATAGTAATTACGTAAAAGTTTTAAGTGATATAATAGGAGAGCAAATAAAGAATAATCCAGAATACTCTTATGTATTCCCAGATGCTTACAAGGGTATAAAAGAAGATCAACCTTTTTATGTATCTGAAAATATACTATATATTTACTTTTATCCTTATGAAATTGCACCTTATGCTGCAGGCTTTCCAACCTTTAAAATACCATATAAGGATATAATGAATATAATTAATATAGAAGGTGACTTTTGGAGATCTTTTAATTAAATGGAAATAGATAAATCAAAAATCATCTAAGATAAAAAATCCTAGATGATTTTTGATTTTAGTTTAATAATATAAAAATTAATTACTTTAAGCCACTTATTTTGCCTTTTAGAGCTTTTATACGGCCATTTACGTATTTAACTAACTCGCTTTTATCATCTTTTATATCAGTTGGTGCATTGGCAATTATATTAATAAGATCTAATTTATTTATTTTTATGTTCTCAGCTAAGTCATTGGCTAAAAATTTATGCTTAATTTTCCAATAGGTAAGGTTAAACTCATCTGACTGTCTTTTATTATAATAACCTTTTTCGATACCAAACTGAAATAAATCTGCGGCTGCCTCTAATTCTTCTAAGTCTTCAACTTGTAAAGTTTCTGTAATAAGATCTTGAAATGCTTTCATTATAAACTCCTTTTCTAATCTCATATTATGGAATCTTACTAAAATCTTTTAGTACAGATTCAAATAAGAGTGATTTTAACAAATGAGTATGTAAAATAGACAAATTTAATCTTAATATATTATGTGAAAAATGTAAATATATTATTTAAGAAATAATTATATAAAATTAAAGATTAATAATGTAAAATAAGGTTAGTTTATCCTAGTAGATAAATGAGAAGAGCATATATGTTAATTTGGGTGTAAAATATAATACATAGGAGGATGAGAGATATGAGTTGTAAATTAGGCATGCCAACATTAATAGAATTTAAAGAAATAGAAGAGAACTTTGTATTATGCAAAGAATTAGGATTAGATTTCATAGAATTAAATATGAACTTACCTTATTGTTTGCCTCAAAACAGTGATTTATTAAAAATAAACTTGTTAAGAGAAAAATATAATGTGGATCTTACAATGCATTTTCCAGAAGAAATTGACTTTGGAGCTTTTTATGAGCCAGTTAGAGAGGCAAATATAACTTTATTTAAGGACTACTGTCAGTGGGCTTCAAAGCTTAATATAAGCAAGATAAATGTGCATTTAAGCCAAGGAGTTTACTTTACATTACCAGAAGAAAAGCAATATGTTTATGACATTTATAAAGAAAAATTTATATCAAACTTAGAAGACTCTTTTAGAAAGCTTAGTTATATAGGAAAAGAATATGGAATAAAGCTTTGTGTAGAGAATACTGTACTTCCTAATTTTTTAGGAGAAGCAATGATTAGGTTATCAAAAATAGATGATGTTTATTTCACTTGGGATATTGGACATGATGCACATTCAAAATATAAAGCTAAAAAATTATATTCAAATTTTGAAAGTAAGGTAATACATATGCATATGCATGATTATAATGGACATTTAGATCACCAGATTTTGTTTGATGGAGATATAGATTTAGAAAGTCGATTAGAGTTCATGAAAAAGAACAACGGAACCATAGTTATTGAAGTTAAAACAGCTAAAGCCTTAGAAGAGTCAGTAAAAAGATTTAAAGAAAAATTTTATTAAACAATAAATAACTAAAATTTTACGCTAGACTAAGTGTATAATTATTATTTAAAGATATATCTTATGTGTACAAGGTATATCAATTGAAAGAGATTATTAATAAATTTGATGTAAAAACTGTAAATGATGTTGAAGAATGTTTTAAGGAAGAGTTAAATAACTAGGAATAAAGTTAACTGAACTTATAGTAAATTGATTTTATCATCAATTTAATTTACAATGATAAGACAAGTATCATAAAGTGTATTTTTAAAATTGGGGAGGTGTTTTAATGATTAAAAAGTTTATAAGCTATTATAAGCCCTATAAAAAACTTTTCTTTTTAGATATGTTATTTGCTATTGTTGCTGTAGTATGTGATTTATTTTATCCAATGATGACTAGAGAGTTAGTTAACAATAGTATTCCTAATAAAAATTTAAGAATGATATTAGTTTTTGCTGGGACTCTTTTAGCTATATATTTAATTAAAATGGCTTGTGCATATTTTATGCAATATTGGGGTCATGTTGTAGGGGTAAGAATGCAGGCTGATATGAGAAGAGACTTGTTTAAGCATCTACAAAAGCTACCTTGCGATTATTTTGATAATAATAAGACAGGGGACATTATGTCTAGGATGGTTAATGACTTAATGGATGTATCTGAGCTTGCTCATCATGGTCCAGAGGACTTATTTATATCTTTAGTTATGATGGTGGGATCTTTCATAATACTATTTACTATAAATAAACCTTTGACTTTAATAGTTTTTGCCTTTGTACCTATTATATTTATATTTGCCTGGGTTAAA
The DNA here is from genome assembly GCF_018919175.1 of Clostridium simiarum. Lineage (GTDB taxonomy): Bacteria > Bacillota > Clostridia > Clostridiales > Clostridiaceae > Clostridium_L > Clostridium_L simiarum. Next base: position 251,573 of record NZ_JAHLQL010000002.1, read on the forward strand.
AAGAATAAGATGGAAAAAGCTTTTATGGAAACTAGAGTTAAAACAGGAGAAATAAATTCTACTTTACAAAATAGTATATCAGGTATAAAAGTTTCAAAGGCTTTTGTAAGTCATCCACATGAACTTAAAAAGTTCCAAGAAGGTAATAGAAACTTTAAGGAAGCAAGACAAAGAGCTTACAAAGCAATGGCAGAATACTTTTCAGGACTTGGCTTTTGTACAGATATATTAGATTATGTGGCTCTTATAGTAGGAGGATACTTTACCTATAAAGATAAGATAAACATAGGAGACTTTATGGCATATATACTATATGTTAAGATGTTTACTCAACCTATAAAGAAACTTATAAATTTCGTAGAGCAATATCAAAATGGTATGACTGGATTTAAGAGATTTATGGAAATATTAAGTGCGGAAACTGAAAAGGATAAAGAGGATCCTATAGAATTTAATAAGATTAATGGAAAAATAGAATTTAAAAATGTATTTTTTAAATATGAGGATAAGTTTATTCTTAATGGTTTAAACATAGAAATAGAGGCAGGGAAGACCCTTGCTTTAGTTGGTCCATCTGGAGGTGGAAAGACAACTTTATGTAATTTGATACCAAGGTTTTATGATGTGACTTCTGGTGATATTTTAATAGATGACAAGAGTATATATGACGTAAGTCTAGAGGACTTAAGGAGTAGTATAGGTATTGTACAACAAGAGGTATTCTTATTTACAGGAACCGTGAAGGATAATATACTTTATGGAAATCAAGAAGCCACTGAAATGGAAGTGGTAACTGCAGCTAAAAGAGCTAATATACATGATTTTATAATGTCACTACCTGAAGGTTATGATACCTTTATAGGGGAAAGAGGCGTTAAACTATCTGGTGGACAGAAACAAAGAATATCTATAGCAAGAGTATTCCTTAAAAATCCACCAATACTTATATTAGATGAAGCTACTTCAGCTTTAGATAATACCACAGAGTATATGATACAAAAATCCTTAGAAGAGCTTTGCAAAGGAAGAACAACTATAGTGGTGGCACATAGGCTTTCTACCATAAAAAATGCTGATGAAATATTAGTATTAACAGATAATGGAGTAGAAGAAAGCGGCAGTCATCATGAACTATTAAGATTAAATGGAATATATAGTGAATTATATAAGGCTCAATTTGTTAATGATGATGTTTCTTAATACTTAATATGTAAAAGTAAAAACCACAACTAACTCTAAGGTTAGTTGTGGTTTTTATATATGTGATAATATTCTGGTGTTTCATCGGTTATTGTTTCAAAATCATAACCTAAATCTTTGTAATGCTCAATTATTTTAGGAAGAGCCTTTAATGTATTTTCGTTGTTAGCATTACAATGCATAAGTATTATTATGCCACCAGGATAATCTTTTTTAAACTTCTTAGCATTAGAAGCTATTCTATCAGGTGAAAGGTCAGGTTGCATTCCATCTTTAGTATCTGAATTCCAATCATATATCTTAAGGTTATTTTCATGCAATAAATCAAGCATTTTGGTATTTAATTTTCTATATTGGTTAGTACTACCCCAAGGAAATCTTATGATGTTAGGAGAGTGTCCTGTGACTAGCCTTACTTTTTCTTGAGTCTTTAACATTTCACTTACAAAGCCCTCATTACTTCTATATATAGACTTTGCATCATGACTATAGGTATGAAGACCTATAGCATGCCCTTCATCATACATACGTTTTAGGATATCTTCTCTTCCGCTTATTTCTTTTCCAACTACAAAGAAAGTAGATTTAACATCATATTTGTCTAATACTTCTAGTATATCTTTACAGATCTTTTTTCTCGGTCCATCATCAAAGGTAAGATATACTACTTTTTTTATATCATTTTTTGTTTCATCCCTTAATTTTTCTTCTGTTTCATTTTTAATTTCCTCTTTTATATTATTATTTGATTTATTTTTTTCTTCAGTTACTGCAAAGACACTAACAGAAAAATAAAAAGTAAAAAGGCATATAAATGAAACTAAAATTTTAAAAGACTTTTTCAATACAAACACCTTCTTAAATAATTATCTCAAATGAATTAAATAAAAACTTATGTTTTTATCTCCCCAACCTAAATCCCAAGGTACATGATATCTATCTGTAGTATGTGAATTTATTAGAGGGTATCCATGAGAATCAAAGCCTGTAACTATGGCAAAATGATCTATATCTGAACCCTTGGCATAGCATATTACATCTCCAATCTCTAATTTTGATACAGCTGCACAGGGGTTATCATTGCTAGGGATAGCTAAAGCATTAAAGGTTCCCTTTTTAATTAGTCTGCCTCTTCCACTATGTAGAAGATAATTTTTAAAACCATCAGCGTTTACCCAAGCAGTGCTTCCACTAGCACCATCGTATTTGTTATAAACGCAATACCAAGCACCATCAAATTTTAATCCTCCACCTTCTTCCTTATCGCCTAAACACTGAGAAACGTAATTTGTACAATTACCGCCAATCCCTGTGAAATTTTTATATTTTTTATTATATTTTTTCTCATAACCACTAGCCCAAGGAATTCCACAATATTTATCAGCATACTCTACGGCTTTAAATCTATCATACTGTCCTTTAGGGACCTGAGAAGGTATTATTTTTGTTTTAGGACAATTAGGTAGTTGAAATTTAGTACCCTCTGTAGAGTGAACATCTTCCTTTATCTCACCGGAATAAGCTTTTAGGGCATCCTCAAAACAATCTGTATACCAGTCACTATATACTAACCATTTATCCTCTTTTTTTATCAATTCTAAAGAATGAGCTATACCTACTCCAAAAACATTTTCTATGGGATCTTCGTCATCTTTATAAACATATTTGAATTTATAATATTCGTCTATGGCTATTTTAAAACCTTTGTTTGTAGGAGTGATTCTTTTTAAGTTTGGCTCCGAAGTTACTTCAGTAAACGCCATATTTCTTTGAGTTGCCCAATCTCTAAGATATTTTACTCTTTTTACCTCATGTTCTAGTGCCCATCTTCCAAACTTATTTGAGGTATCAAAATAAGAAGGGAGAATTGAAAGATCTCCACTAATAAAAGAAGTGGAGCGGGCATTGTATATGGAACTTATTAACTCTTGTAGTTCTTTTTTAGTTTCTTCACTTACTTTATTAGTTTGAGCTGCATTTGAGCCTCTTATAGTAACTGTAGTAAATAATAAAGTTAAAAATAAGGTTAAAATACAGGTTTTTCTTTTCATACTTAATACCTCCAGTGCTATGACATGGTTCTAATATAGTGTTTCCATACTTATAATTTAATATATAGAAAAAACTAAAGAATTTACTGTGATATAAAGAAATATATATAGTTTATAGTAATTTTTGGAGAAGATTTATGGGTAAAGAAAGTAAGGTTTTAAAGGTATCACTTCCTTTAATAGCTCAAATGACAGTTTATACTTTTATGTCAATTTTTGACATGATGATGATGGGAAAGTATGCAGGTAACATAGCTGTAAATGTATTAGGGTTAAGTAATGCTCTTGTAAATATATTTGCAGGTGTATTTATTATCAATGGAATAGCTATAGGTATGATATCCCTTATATCAAGATGTATAGGTGCAAAAAAATATCACAAAGCTGCTTTATGTGTTTACAATGGATTAATAGTTGGAACAATTTTAGCCTTAGTTATCACCTTTATAATATTTATATTTGGGAAAAATATATTATACAAGATGGGGGCAAGAGAGGATATATTATACATAACATTAAACTTTAGTAAGATAAATGCTTTAGCTATGTTTTTTTATATGATATGTACTCTACTAAATTCTGTATTTATAGCCTATGATCATAGTAATATACCCTTTTTAACTGCTATAGTTCAATTCTTAACTAAAATATTTTTTAACTGGATTTTTATGTTTAACATATTTAAAACAGAAATAAATATAAATAGTTCCGCTCTATCTTCATTAATATGTTATGTAGTTGGATTTATTTTTTGTTTTTTAAAACTTAATGAATACAGAATACAGATAATAGGGCTATATGGAAAGCTTAAAATTTCTTTTAAAACCATGATGGAAATAATATATTTATCTATCCCCTCTTCTTTTGAGGACGCAGCTTATGGTATAAGTAGGCTTATATGTACAAGTATAATAATGTATTCAGGAACCCTTGCTTTTTCAGCTAATGAGATTGCAAATACCATAGAATCTATATCTTTTATGCCAGGTACTGGATTTGGAGTAGCGGCTACTACTCTTGTAGGAATTAGTATAGGTAAAGGAGATGTTAAGGGAGCTAAAAAATCTGCAGATTATTGTGCATTTTGGGCCTTACTTATGATGTGTAGTTTTTCCTTAATATTTCTTTTTATGCCAAGCCTACTTGTTAAGTTTTTTGTAAATAAAGAGGAATGGAAAGTAGCTTATTTAGCTGGAAGATGTTTGGCTATAGGGGCAGCAGAACAACCTTTTATAGCTATATCTATGGTTTTTGCAGGAGCTCTAAAAGGTATAGGAGATACTAAAGGACCATTTTTTATATCACTTTTTACAGCTTGGATTATAAGACTACCATTAATATATTACTTCATATATATATTAAGATATAATATAACAGCAGTGTGGTGGATTACAGCCATACAATGGGGGATAGATGGGATTTTAATGTTTATATTTTTTAGATACAGGATATATAACTATAAAAATATTAATAAAAAATAATAATAAATATTTTAAAATTTTAATTTATTTACAATTAATGGGTTTAAAATTAGTTTTAATATTTTAAAATATAATGAAATTCAATATTATTAAAAAAAATCTAAATTAAACGATAAAATTCTACAAAAAATATTGATGAAATTTATGGAATATTGTACAATATATTTAACGATAGTTATATAAAGGAGAGGGATAATGTGGGGGTGAAGACAGAGGATAGAATTAAACGTGTAAGCTTTAAATTATTCCTGGAGAAAGGCTATTATGGTACAAGCATTAGAGAAATTTGTAAACTATCACATATAGAAGCGCCAACCTTATATTACTATTTCAAATCTAAGAAGGGACTATTGCTCTCGTTATATGATTATTCCTGGGAAAAGTATATGGATGAATTTAATAATATAAATTTATTAGGAAGTAACATTAGTCCAGAAGAAAAGCTATTTGAAATCTTAATTTTTGATATTAATTATACTTATAAAAATCCGTCCTATTCAAAGTTCAATATAAAATGTAGAATTTTTCCACCAAAAGAATTAAATGAAGAACTTATTGAAAGATATAATTTTTGGACAACTAAGAAAGATATTATATTAAAGAAAATTATAAAAGAATATTGGGGGAAAGATTATTTAGATTTTAAAACAAAAGAAGAAGCTGTAAATAGTTTTAATACTTTTACTATGAATATACTGTTTGATATTTTATTTTTCCATAGGGAATTAAAGGGGGCAGAGTTAAGAGAAAAATGGAATATATTTTTAAACTTTAGATTAAACCACTAAAAGAATTAAAGGAGGAATAATAATGAAAGCTTTTAAGGATTTATCAATCAAAATAAAGCTTATACTAGGATTTTTAGCTGTTGCTGTATTAATTGGGGTAGTAGGAATTTGGGGAAGTAGTGGAATGAGTACTGTTTCAAAAAATGCTGAAAAAATGTATTCCTATAATCTTCAAAGTGTGGATAATTTACATATAATGAAAGAAAACCTTTTAGATATAAAAGGTGAAATAGAAGGAATGTTTTTGTATAGAGAAGTGGAATATACTAAAAGTGGATTGGCTAAGGTAGAGAAATTAAAAAAAGAAAATACAGATTTAGTAGAATTTTATTCAAGTAACTTATTATCAGATAAAGAAAAGAATAATTGGACTGTATTTAATAAGAATCTAGAAGAGTATAGAACTTTAAGAGAAAAGATGATAAAGCTAGCTGAAGAAGAGAAGTATGATGAGGGTGCTCTTCTTTTGCCTAAGGATGCTGAAATAAGAAAAAATATGTTTAAAGAGTTAGATGAACTTATAAATATTAATCAAGATGATGCTAAAAATACCAATAAAATCAATAATGATACATTTAAAAAAACCTCTAAGATACTGTATGGCATTATAATATTTGGTTTTTCCTTAGCGGTGATATTGGGGGTATTTATATCAAAATATATTTCATCAGTTTTAAATAAAGGGTTACAATTTGCAGAGGCTATTGGAAATGGTGATTTAACTTTCAGTGTAGAGATTAAAAGTAAAGATGAGTTTGGAAGACTTATAGATGCTTTAAATGCAGCTAGAGAAAAAATAAAAATGATAATAAATAAGGTAATAGATCAATCTCAAGAGATGAGTGCTTCAAGTGAAGAGTTATCTGCAACTCTAGAAGAGATAACAAGTAATTTTGAGAGAATAAATGAAAATACTAATACTATAGTGGATAATGTGCAAGAAATAAGTGCAGTTACTCAGGAGTTATCATCTTCAGTTGAACAAGTGGGTTCAGGAGTTACTCAGTTAGCTACAACTTCTTCAGATGGAAGCCTTCAGTCAAATGATATAAAATCAAGAGCTATAGATATAAAAGAAAATGGGGGTACTTCCAAGAGGGCCATGGAGTCTTTATATGAAGAAAAGCAAAAGAGTATTATAGAAGCTATAGAAAAAGGTAAAGTGGTAAATGATATAAATCTAATTGCAAGCTCTATAGCATCTATTGCAGAGCAGACAAATTTATTAGCCTTAAACGCTGCAATAGAAGCTGCTAGGGCTGGTGAGCATGGAAGAGGATTTGCCATAGTAGCTGAAGAGGTAAGAAAACTTGCAGAGCAATCTTCAGGATATGTGAAAAATATACAAAGTGTAGTTTATAATGTAAAGGGGGCCTTTGATAATATATCATCAAATTCTAGTGATATATTAGGGTTTATAGATAACACAGTTAGAGGAGATTATGATTTATTAATAGAAACTGGAAACAGCTATGAAAAAGATGCAATGTTTGTAAATGAGTTATCTCAAGATATAGCGGCTATGTCTGAAGAGTTAAATGCTTCTACGGAAGAAATAAGCAGTGTGGTTCAAAATATATCAACCAGTATGCAGGATGCATCTTATAGTACACAAGAGATATTAAAAAGTATAACAGAGACAACTAAAGCCGTAGAGCAAGTTTCAATTTCAGCTCAAAGTCAAGCTGAAATTGCTGAAACTCTAAATATGTTAGTTCAAACCTTTAAAGTTTAAGAAAACTTAACAAAGAAATTTACATAAAAATAGGGTTAAAACATAGAAGATAGAGATTTGAAGGGAATATTTCAGATCTCTATTTTTTATGAATAAATTAATAAATTATTAAGAAAATTATAATTTATTGATATTGATATAGCAATTTGATATAATAACAAATGTAAGAAAAAGCTACAGTGAGAATAATGCAGTTTTTCTTAGTGGAATTGCTTATTATTGATTAAATTTGTCTATTTTTAAAAAATAATAAGACTTGACATTTGAGGGGGGATTTATATGGTTATGAATCTTGTAAAAGGGATCTTACTCACTGCCAGGGATATAGTTCCAATATCATTATTTTTAATAGTATTTCAGGTCTTTATTTTAAAGTCGCCTATAGGAGATATTAAGTCTTTGATATTTGGTATTGCATTAAGCATCTTAGGATTATATCTTTTTATAAAAGGACTGGAATACGGTCTTATGCCTTTAGGTAGTTCAGTAGGAGCGAATCTACCATTATTAAATAATAAGGCTCTAATAATTATTTTTGCATTTATATTAGGATACACTACAACTTTGGCAGAACCAGCATTAGCTTCATTGGCTATGGAAATAGAAGAACTTTCTGTAGGTACTATGAATAATAGATGGCTAATTCATGCGGTGGCACTAGGAGTAGGTATAGGTATTTCTCTTGGAATGGTGAAGATAATGTATAAAATTCCATATACACATATAATAATACCTATGGTTTTACTGGCTGCTATATTAGCATATTTTGCGCCAGATAATATAACAGGCATAGCTTTTGACTCAGGAGGAGTTACCACAGGACCGGTTACTGTACCGTTAAATATGGCTTTAGCTATAGGATTATCTTCCGTAATAGGAGGAAGTGATCCTCTTATTCAAGGCTTTGGTATAATAGGTCTTGCTTCAATTACTCCTATAATTACTGTATTATTATTAGGTATTATAGTAAGATTTTAAGGAGGACATTTTATTCATGTTTGAAGTACAGGCTATTATTGTAATAGTAGATAGAGGAAAAGCTCATAAGCTAGTTCAAACAGCTAAAAAAGCTGGAGCAAAAGGAGCTACTATATTTTATGGAAGAGGTACTGGGGAAAGCGAAGGAAAGAAGTTTTTTAATTTAGATGTGGAACCATCTAAAGAGGTAATAATAATACTTTCCGAAAAAGAAAATATTAAAACTATAAAGGATGCAGTAGTTGAAGATGGAAAGCTCAGAGAGCCTGGTACAGGAATAATATTTACTATACCTGTATCTGATATAATAGGATTGCATCATAGAGAAGAGTAAATTGAATTTTATTATATTTTATGCTAAGATTGTAAGATGAAATTAAAAAGGTGATGGAGTTCACCGTAATTGCGCAAAGCTAATGACTCCTACAGGTGTTTTATTTGTGTACCTGTGGGAGTTTTTTTATGTTTGTTTATATTTATTTTATAAGGAGGTATGTTTATGGCAACAAGCTTAGCTATAATCTTATTATTAGGTTTATTGTTCAATGATATTTTTCAAAAGATTAAAATGCCAGGTTTACTCGGTATGCTTATTTTAGGGGTACTTATAGGACCTTACGGATTAAATTTACTTGGACCTGAAATTATGTCTATTTCATCTGATCTTAGAAAAATAGCGTTAATAATAATTTTACTAAGGGCTGGATTTGGAATAAACAGAGAAGACCTAAATAAAGTAGGTAAAACTGCACTAAAACTAAGTTGTATACCTGGGCTTATAGAGGGCTTTTTAATAGCTTTGGTTTCCACTAAAGTTTTAGGATTTTCTTTTATTCAAGGTGGAATACTAGGATTTATTCTTGCTGCAGTTTCTCCAGCAGTGGTAGTGCCTCAGATGTTAGACTTTATGAAAAGAAGATTAGGTACCAATAAAGGTATACCTACTTTAATACTAGCAGGAGCCTCAATAGATGATGTTTTTGCTATAACCATATTTAGCACATTTTTAGCTTTGTATAGTGGTAAAAATGCTAACATAGCAATTAACCTTTTAGGAATACCAATATCCATTATTTTAGGTATATCTCTCGGTGTTATAATTGGAATAATACTTATTGTATTATTTAAAAATTACCATATAAGAGATAGTAAAAAAGTTTTAATTATATTAGGAACAGCTATTATTCTAACAACTTTAGAGAATATTTTAAAAAACAAAATTCAAATAGCTGCACTTTTAGGAGTTATGACTATAGGATTTATTATTGTTGAAAAATTACCTGATGTGGGTAGACGGCTAGCTTTAAAGTTTGATAAGATCTGGGTTTTTGCTGAAATACTATTGTTTGTACTAGTAGGAGCTCAAGTTAATGTAAGTGTAGCTTTAAATGGCGGAGTAAAAGGGATAATTATAATAGTTTTGGGACTCATAGGTAGAAGTATTGGAGTTTTAATTTCATTAATAGGTACAGAGCTTAATTTTAATGAAAGATTATTCTGCGTTATTTCATACATACCTAAGGCTACAGTTCAAGCGGCTATTGGAGCAGTGCCTCTTTCTTTAGGAGTAAATGGAGGAGAACTTATATTAGCTATTGCAGTATTGTCTATAATTATAACTGCCCCGTTAGGAGCTATTGGTATAAGCAAATCTGGGGAAAAACTACTTACTGTAGAATTAATAGATTAATACATGACTTATACAATAATAAATCCTAATATAAGGAGTATATCAGGATTTATTTTTAGTCAATATAGAAAAGAGGCTTTATTTATTATAGAAAATATTTTTAATCCACATAGATAAATAATCTTTATTTATCAAAGGAAGGGTTTAGAGAAAATATATAAAAGGATGGGGTAGGGTGAGGGAGAAAGTTAAAACTTACATAAAGGTTTTAAAAATTAAGGGGAATGATTTAAAAAAAGAAGTAATGGCGTTATATTTAGCCTATAAGAAAAATGATGTGCCTTGGTATGCTAAGGTTTTTGTTATGATTGTGGTTGGGTATGCTTTAAGCCCAATTGACTTAATTCCTGATTTTATACCCATATTAGGATACTTAGATGACATTATACTTATACCTTTAGGAGTTTCTTTAGCGATTAAAATGATTCCAAAGGATATATTAGAAGAATGTAGAAAGGAAGCTGAGGATATATTTAAGGATAAAAAGCCTAAAAATTGGGTAGCAGCTGCTGTAATAACAGTGTTATGGGTATTGATTATAATTACAATACTACATAAATTTATTAATAGATATTAAATAATATTCTTTTAAGTTAAGATTTTATAAAAAGTGTAAAAATAGATTTTGAATATACCCCACGCTCTTTAAAAATGAGAGTGTGGGGTTTTGGTTTATGAATACAATAAAATTACTTTTTATTGTATTAAAATACTTATATAACATTAAATTGTAAAATATTATACATTTAATACGTTGTTTTCCATTTTATGTGTAAAAATTAGACATTTTATAAAATATTATGCTATAATATAGCCTAATTGCCAGTAAAGAAAGTATTTTTTTATAAATTTGATGGCTTTTAGGAGGGTTTTTTTTGAGTAATGTGCTTATAAAAGAAAAAAAGATAAAGCTTAAAGATGAGAATCTTTGTCTTTGTGGCAGTGGAATTTTCTATGAAGAATGCTGTAAATCAAAAAAACAAGAATATTATACTCTAGGAAAAAACTATGAGGATAGAGATATAATTTTTAATCATACATATAACATGGAAGTTTATGATGAAATAACGGATTATGCTATGAGTAATATATTTAATTTAGAAGGACAAGCTGTATTATCTATTTCTAAATCCTTAGGGATTTTAAATAATCTTTATAATAAGGTTAATAAGGGAATAGAACAATTTGCAGAATTTGCTCCTTGTAGGAAAGGTTGTTCTTCTTGTTGTAGTTTATATGTAGACTGTACAGCTATTGAGGCTGAAAATATAAGAAGATATGTTGTAGAAAATAAAAATAACAAGGAAATAAATTTATATAAAGAAAAGTTAAATACAATGAAGGAAACAATGGAAACTACTTCTAGGCCCTATGAATTAGATAAGAAAGATTTGGACAAGTTATACTATAAGTATGCTTCTAAGAAAACTTCCTGTATGTTTTTAAATGCAGAGGGAGGTTGTGGGGTATATGAGGTAAGACCTTTAAGCTGTAGGAAATTCATAGTTTTCTCATCGGAAGAGAAGTGCAGAAATAGTATTTCTGAGGTGGTATCCCCTAACCTAGCACCAGCTAATATAGGTAGGCTTTCTATAGATCATTTATCAATGGTTACTGGAAGATATAAAAATTTAATATACATAAATCAAGGAGAAAAAAATCCTATTAAAAGACCTCTCATAGAATGGTTTAAGGATGACTTTGAAGATATAAATAGAGAGATTTAACAAAGGGAGCCTTGAATAAATATGGTGTCTAATGCATGAATATTGTTGTGTAATTTTAAAAGGCTAAAGTTGAAACCTTTTCATTTAAAGGTTATTATATTATTATGATAATTTAAGATTTAACATATTCTGTTTTAAGAAAGGAGAATCCTAATGAATAAAGAAGTAGTATCAACAAATAACGCACCAGGAGCTATTGGACCGTACTCTCAAGCTGTTAAGGTAGGTAATTTTGTTTATACATCTGGTCAACTTCCTATAAATACACAAAGCGGTGAGTTAATTGAGGACATAAAGAAAGCTACAGCTCAATGTTTAGATAATGTTAAAGCCATATTAGAAGAAGCTGGAACAAGCATGGATAGGGTTGTTAAGACTTTAGTTTTCTTAAAAGATTTAAATGATTTTGCAGATATGAATGAAGTTTATGCAACATATTTTAAAGAGAATCCACCAGCTAGATCCTGTGTTCAGGTTGCAAAGTTACCTAAAGATGCAAGAGTGGAAATAGAAGTCATAGCATTGGTATAGATTTAAGAGTAAAGTCTTAAAGTGCAACTTAATATTATAATGTTAACCTCTTACTATAAAATATATGAATTATTTTATAGTAAGAGGTTATTTTTATAGGGATGTATTAATTAGGATATAAGCAGTTTTATTTATAACTTTAGATGGATGAAATAAATAGGGTTAAATTTTACATAAAAATGAAAAATTCATAATTTTATAATAACTATTTGAACAAACCATTAATAAACTATAAACTAAGGGTCATAAACCTTGACATAAAACCCTGTTAATATAAAATAGGAGTTATAGAAGACCGGTCTACTTAAAGGTATCTACTTATATTTATCTTAGAAGGGGGTAGATTTTCAATGCCAGTAGATAACATACAAGCTTTTGAAAGAAGCGGTAATTTAAAAAGATTAAGAGCTGAGGGATTTGTTCCGGGAGTAATTTATGGACAAGATCTTGAACCTAAGTCTATTCAATTTGAATCTTCAGATATTAGTAAACTTTTGAAGGAAAATACAAAAACATCCAGAATTAAGGTTAATATTGGAGATAAAACTAAAAGATGTATAGTTAAATCCGTACAAAAGGATGTACTTAAAGGAGAAATACTTAATATAGATTTACAAGCTATAAGTGAAAATGAAGAAATAAAGCTTAAAGTACCAGTTACCTTTACTGGTAGGAGTATGCTTGAAAATAAGAATTTATTACTTGAAAACTATCTTATGGAAATAGAGTTAAGTGGTAAAGTAAAGGATATGCCTGAGTTAATTGAAATAGATGTAGAAAAGATGAAATTTGGAGATAAAGTTATGGTGAGTGATTTAGAGTTTAATGATAACCTTACTGTAGTTAGTGCTCCAGATGAAATTATTGCAGTAATATCTTCTTCAAAACAACAAGTTATGGAAGAAGAATCAGAAGAATAAAAATATTTTTTAGACAAAAAATAAATAGGTTTTGGTTTACAAAAAATCAAAGTTGTCCCCAAGGTTTAAATGGGACAACTTTTTAATTTTTGTAACTAAATATATTTTAATAAGTTAAAAAGATATGTAACACCACAGTAGGGGTATTCATATCTTTTTTTATGCAATAATAAATATTTTCAATGATTCATCTATTATAAGTAAATTAAGATTGGAATCAATAATCTATTATAAATACATTGAAAAACATTGACTAAATCTAAAATTATCTATATAATTACAAACAATAAGTATAAATATCTATAATTACATATAATTTATTGAGAGGTGATTGGTTTGAATCAAGATAAGGTATTTTGGAATGCTTCAATAGAGGAGATTAAAAAAGGTTATTATTTTAAAGGTGATAGTTATACGTGTCTTATCTGTGGAGAAGAATTTGTTAAAGGAATTATTTATAAAAAGGGTGATACATTTTATGAAGCAGAGAAGTATGCAAAGATTCATGTATTAGAAGAGCATGGTACTATTTTCGAATATTTACTAAATATGAATAAATCTTTTACTGGCATTTCAGATATTCAAAAGACTATGCTTTTAAGCTTTGGAGAAGGTTTAAAAGATAAAGAAATAGCTAAAGAAATGAGCCTGAGTCCTTCCACTATAAGAAATCACAGATTTAAATTAAAAGAAAAAGAAAAACAAGCCAAAATATTTCTTGCCATAATGGCATTGCTTGATGAAAGTAAGGGGAATAAAGAAGAGGAGGAAGAGGAGTTGGTTTCAATTCATAAGACTGCTACTATGGTAGATGAAAGATATAGTATAACAGAGAAAGAAAAAGAAAATACTATTAAAAATTACTTTGATCACAGCGGGAAGCTAAAAGATATGCCATCAAAAGAAAAGAAAAAGATAATTGTTCTAGGTTATATTACCAATAATTTTAATAAGGGGAAAACTTATACAGAGAAAGAGATAAACAGGATACTTGGAAGGATTTATGAGGATTACGCTATTCTTAGAAGATATTTAATAGAATATGGTTTTATGGATAGAACTAAAGATTGTCTTAGTTATTGGGTTAAAGAATAGCACAATTGTGAGTTATTTTAAGTAGAATAATAAGCACAGTACAGAATTTATTTCAGTAGATACAAATTTTCATTGGATTAAAATTATAAAGTATTTTATATGTTATAATTAAAAACAGATATAATTTTAAATGTAACAAATTTTAGGGAATTTTATTATGAAATCTACATAAGTTGTGAGGAGGATATATAATGAAAACTCTGACTGAAAGCTTTAAATTAAATAATGGAATTGAAATGCCTTATTTAGGATTTGGTACTTTTAAGGTTCCAGAAGGTGAAATAGTTATAGATGCAACTCTAGAAGCTTTAAAAGTAGGATACAGACATATCGATACTGCAGCTGTGTATAAGAATGAAGAGGGCATAGGTAAGGCTATTAAAGAAAGTGGAGTCTCAAGAGAGGACGTATTTCTAACTAGCAAGGTTTGGAATACAGATCAAGGATATGATAATGCCTTAAAGGCCTTTGAAACATCACTTAAAAGGCTTCAAACAGATTATTTAGATTTATACCTTATACACTGGCCTAAAGCATTAAATAAAGAAACATGGAAGGCGTTAGAAAGACTTTATGATGAAAAAATAGTAAGAGCTATAGGAGTAAGTAACTTTAAACTTCATCACTTAGAAGAAATTATGAGTGGGGCTAATATTTGTCCTATGGTGAATCAAGTAGAGTTTCACCCACAGTTTCCACAAACAGGAGTTTTAGAGTTTTGTAAGAAAAATAATATTCAATTAGAGGCCTGGAGTCCACTTATGCAAGGTAAGGTTTTTTCAATAGATTTAATGAAAGAGTTAGCTGAAAAATATAATAAAACCATATCTCAAATTGTTTTAAGGTGGGATATTCAAATGGGAGTTGTTACTATACCAAAATCCATAACTCCTGAAAGAATAAAGGAAAACACAGAGATATTTGATTTTGAACTTTCAGAAGAAGATATGAATAAAATAGCCACTTTAAATAAAGAAGAAAGAATAGGACCTGACCCGGACAATATTACTTTTTAACCAAATAATTTGCCATTCAAGAATATATCCTAATATAGTTGAGAATTCAGTTTTAAATTGAATTCTCAATTTTTATTTTCAACAAACTTTTAATAGTAGCATTAAAAATAAAATTATTTATATTAATGAAAAAAGTTACTCCCAAAAACAGGAGTAACTTTTTAAAAGTAGATAAATTTAAAATTAAATTTTAATATTTGAATATAAGCTTCCCTATGGTTACAGCATCAGGCTTTGATAATAACCAAGTATTAGTTACAGTATCATCAAAATAGTATAAAGCTCCATTACTTGGATCAGATCCGTATAAAGCCTCTTTAGCTGCTTTCTTTGCTTCAGCAGAAGCTGGCTTGTTTATCCAACCATTTAATGTAGGGGTAAATTGGTAATAACCACCGCTTTTTTCATATATAACATCATTTATTGAATTAGGGAAGCGAGAACTTTTTACTCTATTTAAAACTACTGCAGCTACAGCTACTTTTGCCTTATAAGGTTCAGATTCAGCTTCTGCAGTAACGAGTCTAGCTAATAAATCTAAATCTCCTTCGGAATAGTTTAATATAGGTTTTTGACTATTGTCAACAGGATTAGGTGTATAGGCATTTGACTTTGGAATTAATATTGTTTGTCCTGGATAAATTAAATTTGTATAGATATTATTGATTCTTCTTAATTCATCTAAAGATACTCCGTATTGTTTTGATATTTTAAATAGAGTATCACCAGATTTAACACTGTGCTCTGGAGCGTTTACATAAAGCTTTTGTCCTGGATATATCATAGTAGAAGAAAGCTTATTGTCACTGATTATAGTATTATAAGAAGTGTTAAAGGATTTACCTATCTTGTAAAGTGAATCACCACTTTTTACTGTATAGGTAGCAGCTTGTACATAACTTGAGGAAGATACTAATAGCAATAAAGATCCTATTAACATCTTTGATTTTAAAGATTTAAACCCCATTTTCATCCATCCTTTCATTACGGGCTGTTTACAGGTATTTTAACAAAGGCTTGTACTTAAATGCCATAGTAGATACATGGGATAACAGGAGGGATATGGAAAGTTATTGTTTTATATTAAAATAAAATAATAATTATAGATTAACAAAATTGAAGAATTGATGTATAATAAGTAGTATAAAATCACATTATAAAATTTTAATTATAATAGCATAAATACTATTGACAATAACACATAAAATGATATAATTTTTGTAATATAAATATTGTACATTTAAATGCAGTGAAGAGAAGAGTAAGTTGGAATTACATCTACAGAGAGAGGATCAAAAGCTGAGAGCATCCTTATATGAAGTCAACTGAAGACCAGCTCTGAGCAGGGTGCCGAAATAGTAGTAAGCATTTCCGTAAGGTCCGCGTTAAGGGCTTCAAGAGGATACAGTTTTTAATAAAATTGCTATCAAGTTGGGTGGAACCGCGTTTTACTCGTCCCATTTAGGGATGAGTTTTTATTTTTTGTAAATTAAACTTAATATAAGTTAAGAAGGAGGAATTAGTATGGTTAAAGTTACACTGAAAGATGGAAAAATTATAGAGGTAGAAAAAGGAACAAAAGTTAGTGATATTGCTATGAAATTAAGTCCAGCTCTTTATAAAAAAGCATTAGCAGCTAAAGTAAACGGAGAAAAGGCTGAGCTTATGACTGAAATAAATGATGATTGCACTTTAGAAATATTAAGCTTTGATGATGAGGGAGGAAAATGGGCATTAAGACATACAGCAGCTCACATTTTAGCTCAAGCAGTTAAAAGATTATACCCAGAGGTTAAGTTAGCAATAGGACCGGCCATAGATACAGGATTCTATTATGATTTTGAGGCTGACTTCTCTTTTACACCAGAAATATTAGAAAAAATAGAAAAAGAAATGCAAAAGATAGTAAAGGAAGATCTTCATTTAGAAAGATTTGAACTTCCAAGAGAAGAAGCTATTGAGTATGTAAGAAAAAATGGAGAAGACTATAAGGTAGAGTTAATACAGGATTTACCTGAGGATTCTGTTATATCTTTCTACAGACAAGGTGAGTTTGTAGATTTATGTAGAGGTCCCCATGTACCTTCCACAAAGAAAGTAAAGGCCGTTAAATTATTATCCTTAGCTGGAGCTTATTGGAGAGGCGACGAAAATAAGAAGATGCTTCAAAGAATATATGGAACAGCTTTCTCAAAACAAAGTGAGCTTGAAGAATATTTACACATGTTAGAAGAAGCTAAGAAAAGAGATCATAGAAAGCTAGGAAAAGAGCTTGGGTTATTTGCCATACATGATGAAGGTCCAGGATTCCCATTCTTTTATCCAAAGGGAATGGTTCTTAGAAATCTTCTAGAGGATTTCTGGAGAGAAGTTCACAGAAAAGCAGGTTATGATGAAATAAAAACTCCTATTATATTAAGTGAAGCTTTATGGCATCAATCAGGACACTGGGATCATTACAAAGAAAATATGTATTTTACACAAATAGATGGAGATGACTATGCAGTAAAACCAATGAATTGCCCAGGATCTATATTAGTGTTTAAAGATGGAATGCATTCTTATAGAGACCTTCCATTAAGATTAGGTGAACTAGGACTTGTTCATAGACATGAGCTTTCAGGGGCACTACATGGTCTTATGAGGGTTAGATGTTTTACTCAAGATGATGCACATATATTTATGACTAAAGATCAAATTACAGATGAAGTTTTAGCTGTAGTTAAATTAATAGATGACTTTTACAAGGTATTTGGATTTGAGTATTTTGTAGAACTTTCCACTAGACCAGAGGATTCTATGGGTAGTGATGAAGATTGGGAATCAGCAACAAATGGACTAAAGGGTGCTTTAGAAAAGGCTGGTCTTGAATATAAAATAAATGAAGGAGATGGAGCATTCTATGGACCTAAGATAGACTTCCATCTAAGAGATTGTTTAGGAAGAACTTGGCAATGTGGAACGATTCAATTAGATTTCCAAATGCCTGAAAGATTTGATCTTTCATATATAGGACCAGATGGAGAAAAGCATAGGCCAGTTATGATTCATAGAGTTGTTTTTGGAAGTATTGAAAGATTTATAGGAATATTAATAGAACATTTTGCAGGAGCTTTCCCAACTTGGTTAGCACCAATACAAGTTAAGGTATTACCTATATCTGAAAAATTCCATGATTATGCAGAAGAAGTGGCTAAAAAACTTAAAGAAAAAGATATCAGGGTTGAAGCAGACTATAGGGCAGAAAAGATTGGATATAAGATTCGTGAAGCTCGTATGGAAAGAGTACCTTACCTATTAATAGTAGGGGAAAAAGAAGCTGAGAATAATCAGGTTTCTGTTAGAAGCAGAAAGAATGGAGACGAAGGAGCTTTAGCTTTAGATAGCGTAATAGAAAGAATAGAAAAAGAAATAAAAACTAGAGAAAACTATTTAGTTCAAGCATAATAAAAAAGCGACCATAAGGTCGCTTTTTTAAATTAATATTGGTAAGTTGTTACATTTTCATATATGGATACATTTAACGCTTTATCCTCTAAGACTTTTTTATAGGAACACAAAAATTCATTTAATTCACTATCTTTTAAATCTACAGTTTTACAGCTTTTAATTATTACATTTTCATTTTCTAATATAATATCAATTTCATTAGAGTTGTTATGGATAGAGTAGGTGCTCATTAACTTTGAAGATAGTTTATCTTTATATTTTTCTCCGAAACTTAAGGCTTTTCTCATGTTTTCATAATTCTTTTCAGGATTCATTTTAGGCATATTTATACCAAGATTTTCCATCTGTGCTTCTAAATCATTTGGATCTAGGCCATATCGTTTCATCATTTCCTTTTGAATATTAAAGAACTTTTCATAGGATATATCATTTTGCTCCATGTACTCACCAATTCTAATAGAAAAGTCAGCCATGGATATTTCTCCTTGAGCTAAGGAATAGTATAGACTATATATATATTGTTCAAACTTATCTATATCCTTTTCTCTAGCTTTATTTTTAAGTTCGTTAAAATCTACAATTCTATCATCTTTATCACTCATTTAAACCACTCCTTATCATTGTATATTCTAATGTGCTTAAATATATTATAATATTATAAAGGAGAGATTGCTATGGGTATAGTTTTATATAAAGATGGTAAAATAGAAAAAAATAAAACTTATAAAGATGTAAATAATGAAGATGCAGTATTATATCTTACAGATAGTTATGAAGATATATTTACTAAAAGAAATTCTAATATTAACTTTAGTAGAGATGTAGAAATAAAGGATAGGAATAAGATAGTTATTAACATGCCTTATGTAGATGAATTAAATAAAAGAAGAGTTGAAGCTGTATTAGAAGAGGGGTTATTGTCCCTATACTTTAAAGAAAAAGGATTTATTGAGTTTATAGAGGAAAAGATAAGCAGGAATAGAGAACTTGATTATAAAACTGTATTTTTATCTTTATTTCAATTTCTTATGTTAAAGTATGATGAAAAATTAATAAAGCTAGAAGATAATGTAGAGTTTAGATTTGAAGATGCCGTAGCTAAGGATAGTATACAACTTGAATCTTTATTAAAAGATAAAAAGAAAATATATATGATAAAAAGATGTACTAATTATTATAAATCTATATTAATTTATCTTGAAGATGAATTTGAAAATATTAAGCTCTATGATAAGTTGTTTTTTTCTTTTGAAGATACTCTCAATCTAGCAGAAAGTGTTGAGTCAGCTATATATTCATGTATAGATATTTATAATTCAATATACTCTAATAGAATGAATAAAACTATGGAACTTTTAACTTTTATTACAGTAATGTTGCTTCCAGCTAGTATACTTTCAGGAGTATTTGGTATGAATTTTAAATTTATGCCTTTATTAGAGCATCCACAAGGGTTTTATATAATCTTAGCAATTATGATGTTTGCAGTAGTGGTTGGAGTTTTTTACCTTAGAAAAAATAAGAAGTATTAGAAAAATAAAAGCTATTTTAATATAAAAAGGTAGACTATATAAGAAAATAAATCTTTATAATCTACCTTTTATTTAAGTTAATATCTATTTAAGGCTAATATTACTTTTCTTCAGCTGCATTTTGACCAGCTATTCTTCCGAAAGTAACTATATCTGTTATAGCATTACCGCCAAGTCTATTTGTTCCGTGAATTACACCGGTAACTTCTCCTGCAGCGTATAATCCTTTAATTACATTTCCATCTTTGTCCATAACTCTAGCATCTTTATCTATTACAATACCTCCCATAGTATGGTGAACAGATGGAACTGCCTTTTGAATGTAGTAAGGTCCTTTTTCTAAAGAAATTAATTTACCTCTATGATTAAAATCTAAATCTTTTCCGTTCTTTGCAAATTCATTAACTTTTTCTACTGTAGCTTTTAAGCTATCTATAGGAATATTAAAGAAGTTTGCTGCCTCTTCTAAAGTGTCAGCTTTATGAATTAATTTTTGTTCAACTAATTCCTCATATTCGGATTTATGGGAATCCATGTTGTTTGTTATGTCTGCTATTTCTTGATTCCAAAGTTGGTAAGTATATGCGCCAGTTTGCTTTAATATAGCCTTTGATATTACGTCACGTCTTTCAAGCTCTTCTACGAATCTATTTCCTTCTTGGTTTATTAATATAGCACCATCAAATCTTGTGTCTGCAAGTAATGAAATAACTCCTGTTACAGGGTTAGCTATAGGGTATGTTTGGATATATTCCATATTCATAGTATTAGCGTTTAACTTTTCTGCCATTACTATTCCATCACCAGTTGTTCCATGAGTATCTGTAGTTAAATATTTTTCATCCATTTCCGGGTTATATTTCTTTCTCATTTCTACGTTGGATCCGAATCCACCACTAGCTATTATTACTCCCTTTTTAGCCTTAAATGTAAGAGCTTGTCCAGCTGCATTGCTTGCTTTAACTCCAACAACACGACCATTTTCAAGCAATAACTCTTCAGCTTTTGTTTCTACTTTAACAGGGATTTTTAATTCATCAGCTTTAGCTTGGAATTTAGAGATCATTTCTGCTCCAGTATGACCTTCTGGAATTAATGCTCTCTTAACTGAGTGTCCACCAAATTGAAATAATTGATTATCTAAAAATTTAACATTAACATAATCTCTTAACCATTCAGCAGCAGGTAAAGCATTGTCAGCAAGCACTCTGATCATTTCAGGTACACCTTTACCATCTCCACCTTTTACTGTATCGTTGTAGTATAAGTCAGCACTATCGTTAGTTAGTCCTAAATTCTTTTGAACCCAGTTAGCTGGTACGTTCATTTCTCCACCAGAGATTAATGTATTACCACCTACTGTAGGCATTTTTTCTAATATAACAACTTTTGAGCCAGCTTTGCTTGCTTCTAATGCAGCACTGAAGCCAGCACCACCGCCACCAATTACAACTACATCATATTCTTGAGTAGTTTCTTTTTCTTCTAAAGGTTTAACGGCTATCTTGTTTTCGGATAATTTTAAGCCTGCTTTTTTTAGAGCGTCTTGAACAGCTTCTATGTATCCCTTACTTGTAGCAGTTGAACCACTAACTATGTCTACATTAGCATTATTTTCTTTTACTATAAGATTTTTAATTTTTTCATAAACAGGTTCACTTAGTACTTTGTTTTCAGTGTTTTCTAAAAGTTTTATGTCTGTTATTTTATCTTTTTCTACGGTAACTTCTACCTTTATAGCACCGTGTTTTCCTTTGCCTTCTCCTACATAAGTTTTTGAACTAGGAGCACAGCCTGTAGCCATTAATGCAAATAACATAATCATCGCTACAAATAATGACAAATGTTTTTTAAAAGCTTTCATGTATTTACCTCCTGAGTGAAATAAAATTTAAACCTTTACTAGTTTAGCATAAATTTTAATGCCCTTCAATAAAATATAGAAATTTAGTTAAAAAAATATCATAATTAGACTCATTAGGATAATTTTTTAACAAAAGCGCTATTTAATTGGTGTTTATTTTTAAAATGTTTAATATATTATATAGAAAATAAAAAAAACTCACATAATGATAAAGATTTTGTAGAAAAATGTGAAAATTATAAATTTTCATTACCTTCATATGAAGGAATGTTAGAGAAAAAGTTATTCTATTTAAATAAAACCTATACATTAAAAGCAAAATAGAGTTTAGCATCTAAAGCAAAGGGTGCTTTTAGATGCTAGACTCTATTTTATTAAGTGAAACCTTTTATTAAGATATGTCTTTTAAAATTTTACAGTTCAGTTCTGAATTTACTAAACCTTAATTAGTTTTTATTCTTCTAAGGCAAAAGCAACATATTCCTTAACTACCTTTTTAAAACCATGTTTTTTCAAAACTGAAGCAGTTAAAGCAAACAATTCATAACTTGAGGTTTTGTTATTACGAATTCTATTTACTTCATTACAAATTTCTTTAATTATACACTTTATATCACCTTGGTTTAAGGGTGATTTAGCATCTGAGGCAGCATTCAATATACTAGTTTTTAACTTTTCTTCATTAAATTCTTCTAAATTTCCGCTTCTTTTTATTACTTTCATTATGATACCTCCTTTCTATAATTATACATCTTTTTTCAGAATATTGCAAAATGTGATAAGGAGAAACTAGCACTTATAAGCTTCTAAAAAAAGATAAATTAAGGATATATTTAAAAATGCTAGCTGATATCATTTTTATTAAGTTCTTCTTTGTATTATAATAAAAAGGAGTAAGAAAAGTTTGATAATTATATATTAGTTTGAAATCTTTAATTACTAATTAATTAGTTTCATGAACAATTATTTACTATGTAGGGGGCGTTAAAGTGAATGTTAATATGGATTACTTATTAAAAGTAATGAAGAAGTACATGGAAATACCAAGTCCAGGAGGATATACTAAAAAAGCTATAGAAGAAGCTGAAAAAGATTTTAAAGCTTTAGGTTTAGAGACTTCTATAACTAAAAAAGGTGCACTTATTGCAACTTTAAAAGGTAAAAATACTGAAGAGCAGGTTATGATATCAGCTCACATTGATACACTTGGAGCTATGGTAAAAGAAATTCAAAAGGATGGAAGGATCAAGTATAAAAAAATTGGTGGGGGATGCTTTAGTGCTATTGAAGCTGAGAATTGCTATGTTGTAAATAGAAAAGGAGAGAAGTTTAGGGGATCTGTAATACCTAAAATGGCTTCCACTCACATATATGGGCAGGAACTTGCAAATTCTCAAAGAAATGAAAATAATATTTTAATAAGATTAGATGAAAAGGTTGGAAGTAAGGAAGATGTGCTAGCTCTTGGAATTAATGTAGGGGATTTTGTATATATGGATACAAGAACCGAAATTACAGAAAGTGGATTTGTAAAATCTAGGTATTTGGATGATAAAGTAGCTGTAGCCATGCTTTTTGAAATAGCTAGATATTTCAAAGATAACAACATAATGCCTGAATATACTACGCATTTATACATAAGTAATTATGAAGAAATGGGACATGGTGTTGCAGTAAATAGTATACCTAAAAATGTAGGAGAAATGATAGCTATTGACATAGCACCTGTAGGAGAGGGACAAGAGTCTTCTGAATATGCTGTCACTATTGCTGCTAAGGATAGAAAAACTGTTTATGATTATGAATTAAGAAGTAAACTTGTGAATATAGCTGAAGAAAATGGCATAGACTATAGAGTTGATGTATTTAATAGTTATAGTTCTGACGCTACACAACTTATACAGCAAGGTGCAGACTTTAAGTTCGCTTGTGTAGGACCTGGGGTAGATGCTACTCATCACTATGAAAGAACACATAGTCTAGCTATAGAAAATAATGTGAAACTTTTGATAAATTATCTACAAAATATATAGGATATTATTTAGGTATGTTGTAAGTTGAAAAAAGTTGTATATATTTAAACATTCGAAAAATTCTTAATTAATAGCGAAATGTATTGAAATTTCCTATAGCAAACTCTATAATAAGCTTAAAGAAAGAATTCATATATTATCCAGATGAGAATGACGAGAGATATCTTTAAAGATAGCCGAAGAAGAAATATAGGGGTATGCCAAGGCCTTTATAGAAGCTTTCAGGCAAAAGGATCGTTGTTTGATGGAACTCTGGAAAGCTTATAAAAGCACCGTAGGAGCAATGTAAATACAAGATTATATTCATTTGTAGATACAGAAATCTCGCAGGTAATATTACAGGGTATAATGGCACAAGTATATACTTGCGTCCATTATACCCTTTTAGATTGCTTAAGCAATTTGCTGATAGTAGATTAAGCAGATACCAAAGGCCTATGGATTGACGGTAGTAGCTTACTCTTTGAGTACTCATCTGAAGTTATGAAGATGAGTTTCCTAAGCAGAGAACCAAGATCTATGATCTTGTGTGAATCGCTTACTCATCTGAAGTTATGAAGATGAGTTTCCTAAGCAGAGAACCAAGATCTATGATCTTGTGTGAATCGCTTACTCATCTGAAGTTATGAAGATGAGTTTCCTAATTAAAAGAAAAGCAATCTATGACTTTGTTCATTTAAATTTGTTACTCAAATTTATTGATAATAAAATTAAAGGAATAGGAGGGTTAATTTTGGAGAATTTAAGAAAAACACCCCTTATAGACTTGTATGGAAATTATGGGGGAAAGGTAGTGGATTATGCTGGGTGGGCTTTACCAGTAGAGTTTGAGGGTCTAATCCCAGAACATGAAGCTGTTAGAAATCAAGCAGGATTATTTGATGTTTCTCATATGGGAGAGATATCTGTAAAAGGAAAAGACGCTTTAAAATTTTTACAACATATTATGACAAATGACATAAGTATTCTAGAAAAGAACCAGGTTGTATATACTCTAATGTGTTATGAAAATGGTGGAGTTGTAGATGACTTAATATTATACAAGTTTGATGAGGAAGATTACTTTTTGGTAGTAAATGCAAGTAATGTAGATAAAGATTTTCAATGGATCCTTGACAATAAAGAAGGTTTTAATATTGAAATCGAAAACCTTTCACCAAAGTACTATCAATTAGCACTTCAAGGACCAAAGGCAGAAGAAATATTACAAAGAATGACAGATACAAATCTATCACAGATTAAATTTTTCTATTTTGAAAGAAATGCAAAGATTAAAGGAATAGATTGTTTAGTATCAAGAACTGGATATACTGGTGAGGATGGATTTGAAATATACACTACAAATCATGAAGGAATTAAGATTTTATGGGATGAGATACTAAAAGAAGGAAAAGAAGATGGTGTAAAACCCATAGGGCTTGGGGCTAGGGATACCTTAAGGTTTGAGGCTAATCTTCCCTTATATGGAAATGAAATATCTCAAGATATAACGCCTCTAGAAGGGGGACTAGGATTCTTTGTTAAATTAAATAAAGAAGAATTCATAGGAAAAGAAGTTTTGGTAAAACAAAAGTCAGAAGGATTAAAGAGAAAAGTTGTTGGCTTTGAGATGATAGATAGGGGTATAGCTAGACATGGATATACCGTATTAAATGAAGGAGGAGAAGAAATAGGTGTAGTTACTACAGGTTATTATTCACCTACCTTAAAGAAAAATATAGGACTAGCTTTAATAAAATCAGAAAACTCAGAAATTGGCAAAGACATCTTTATACAAGTAAGAAATAGAAAGTTAAAAGCAAATATTATAAATAAAAGATTTTATACTAAAAAAACAAAGAGTAAATAGGAGGTATTAATTATGAATATCATTAAAGAACTATTATACACAAAGGACCATGATTGGGTAAAAGTTGAAGGGGATAAGGCTTATATAGGTATTACAGATTATGCTCAACATGCTTTAGGATCAATAGTTTTTGTGGAATTGCCAGAAGAAGATAGTGAATTTGAAAAGGAAGAAGTATTTGGAGTTATCGAATCAGTAAAGGCTGCTTCAGATTCCCTTATACCTATTAGTGGAAAAGTAGTAAAAATAAATGAAGAAGTAGTAGATGATCCTGGTATTTTAAATGAAGCTCCTTATGACAATTGGTTGTTATGCGTAGAGATTTCAAACAAAAGCGAATTAGATGAATTGATGAATGCCGCAGATTATGAGGAGTTATGTAATAAGGAGGGGTAAACTATGTATCCTTATATAGCAAATACAAATCAAGACAAAGAAGAGATGCTTAAAGCAATTGGTGTGAACACTTTGCAGGAACTTTTTAATGATGTTCCTGAAAACGTTTTATTGAGTAGAGAGCTTAAAATAGCAAAATCAGCTTCTGAAATGGAAGTATCAAAAAAAGTTAAAGATTTAGCACTAAAAAATAAAAGTATAGATGATTATATCTGCTTTTTAGGGGCAGGTTCCTATGATCACTATATTCCATCTGTAATAAAGCATTTAGTATCACGATCAGAGTTTTATACTGCATATACTCCATATCAACCGGAGATAAGTCAAGGTACATTACAAGGGGTATTCGAATTCCAAAGTATGATCTGTGAGCTTACAGGGCTAGATGTATCTAATGTTTCAATGTATGATGGGCCTACAGCGGCTGCAGAGGCAGCTATATTGGTATCTCAATCTACTAGAAGAAAAAAAGTACTAGTGTCTAAAACGGTAAATCCTGAAACAAGAAAGGTACTAGACACATACTTAAAGTTTAGGAATGTAGAGTATGTTGAAATAGAAGAAAAAGATGGAACTACCGATGTAGAAAATCTTAAGAGCATTTTAGATAAGGACACTGCAGGGGTTTTAATACAAAGTCCTAATTTCTTTGGTGTAATAGAAGATGTTAGTGAAGTTGAGAAGATGGTTCATGACAATAAATCTTTATTTATAATGAGTGTAGATCCAATTTCCTTGGGGATTTTAAAAAGTCCTGGAGAACTAGGTGCTGATATAGCTGTAGGAGAAGGTCAAGCCTTAGGTGGAAATATGAATTTTGGAGGACCTTGTGTAGGATTTATGACTACAACTACAAAGCTTATGAGAAAAATGCCAGGAAGAATAGTAGGACAGACTACAGATGTAGATGATAAAAGAGGTTTTGTTCTAACTCTGCAAGCAAGAGAGCAGCATATAAGACGTGAAAAAGCAACTTCAAATATATGCTCAGACCAAACCTTAAATGCTATAGCTGCAGCTATATATTTAGCTACACTTGGAAAAGCAGGAATTAAAGAAGTGGCGGAGCAATGTATTAAAAAATCACATTATGCTTATAACAAGCTAATGGAAACAGGAAAAGTAAAACCATTATTTAAAGATAAGCCTTTCTTTAAGGAATTTGCAGTGGTTTTAGATAAAGATGTGGATAAGGCTAATGAAGAACTTCTAGATAAAGGCATACTAGGTGGATATAATTTATCAAAGCCATATGATAAATATGAAAATGCTATGCTTTTATGTGTTACAGAAAATAGAAGAAAAAGTGAAATAGATAAGTTAGCTAAGGTAATGGAGGTGATATAGATGAGAAATTATAATAAATTAATATTTGAGCTTTCTAAAGAAGGAAGAAAAGCCTACTCACTTCCAGAGTTAGATGTACCTAATATGGAGCTTAAAGAACTTTTGCCATGTGAGCTTTTAAGGGAAAACTCAGCAGAGTTACCTGAGGTTAGCCAAGTTGATATTGTAAGACACTATACAGCTCTTTCTAATAAAAACTATAGTGTAGATAAAGGTTTTTATCCTTTGGGATCTTGCACTATGAAGTATAACCCTAAAATTAATGAGGATATGGCAGCATTAGAAGGATTTTTAAGAATTCATCCTTACCAAAAAGAAGATCAAGTACAAGGCGCTTTAGAGCTTATGTATAATCTATCAGAGGATTTATGTGAGATAACAGGATTAGATGCCTTTACATTACAACCTGCTGCAGGAGCTCACGGAGAACTTACTGGATTGATGATAATTAAAGCTTATCATCAGCATAGAGGTGATGCAAAGAGAACTAAAATAATAGTTCCAGATTCAGCTCATGGAACTAATCCAGCTAGTGCTACAGTAGTAGGATTTGATATAGTAGAAATTAAGTCGAATGAAGATGGAACTGTAAATATTGACTCTTTAAAGGCTGCTTTAAATGATGAAATAGCTGGTCTTATGCTTACAAATCCTAATACTTTAGGATTGTTTGAAAAAGACATAAGGCAAATAGCAGATCTTGTGCATGAAGCTGGAGGATTATTGTACTATGATGGTGCTAATTTGAATGCGGTAATGGGGATCACAAGACCTGGGGATATGGGATTTGACGTTTGTCATTTAAATCTCCATAAAACTTTCTCTACACCTCATGGTGGGGGAGGCCCAGGATCAGGACCAGTTGGAGTTATAAAAGATCTTGAAAAATTCTTACCAGTGCCAGCAATTAAAAAATGTGAGAATAGATTTACTTTAGATTATGATAGGCCAGATTCCTTAGGGAAAATAAAGAATTTCTATGGAAACTTTGGTGTACTAGTAAGAGCATATACCTATATATTAACTATGGGTAGTGATGGGCTAAAAGAAGCTACAGAGGTAGCTGTATTAAATGCTAATTATATTAAAGAAAAATTAAGAGATTACTATAAATTAGCTATAGATAAGGTTTGCAAGCATGAAGTAGTATTTGCAGGAATAAAAAATAAATCCACAGGGGTATCTACTCTTGAAATTGCAAAGAGACTTATAGATTATGGATTCCATCCACCAACAGTTTATTTCCCTCTTATAGTAGATAGCGCTCTTATGATAGAGCCTACTGAAACTGAAAGTAAGGAAACTATAGATGAATTTATTGAAGTTATGATTAAGATAGCTAAAGAAGCAGAAGAAAATCCTGAGATTTTCAAAACAGCTCCTCATAACACACCAATAAGAAGGTTGGATGAGGTAAAAGCTGCAAGAACTCCAATAGTAAAATGGAGGAAAGACCATCAGGAGGTATAGAATGGATAAAGATTTAATTATAATAGGAGGAGGTCCAGGGGGATATGTGGCTGCCATAAGAGCAGCCCAACTTGGACTTAATGTTTCCGTAATAGAAAAGGATAAGCTAGGGGGGACTTGCCTTAATAGAGGATGTATACCTACAAAAGCTCTTTATAGAAATGCGGAAATACTTAATATATTAGAAAATATAGATGAGTATGGTATAACTGTGGGGGATTATAGTATCAATGTTAATAAGGTTCAAGAGAGAAAAAATAAAATTGTAGAAACTCTCGTTTCAGGAGTAGAACAACTCTTAAAGGCTAATAAGGTAGAAGTTATATCTGGGGAGGCAACTTTAAAAGATAAAAACACTGTTACTGTAAGTACAAATCAGGGTATACAAGATATAACTACAAAAAATATCATAATAGCCACAGGCTCTGTTCCATATATGCCACCTATAAAAGGCATTGAAGAAGATGGAGTTATTACAAGTGATGAACTTCTAGAATTTGATGAAATTCCAGAAGAGTTAGTAGTTCTAGGTGGTGGGGTAGTAGGATTAGAATTTGCTGGAATATTTAATTCTATGAAAACTAAAGTAAAGGTTATAAAAGCTTCTAAGACTATGTTTCCAGATGTAGATAGTGATATTACCAAAAGATATTCTGCTTACTTAAAGAAACAAGGAATAGAAGTACAGTCTTCTGTAGATGTGAAGTCTATTGAAAGACAAGGGAAAAAGCTTGTAATAAACGCTGAAGGCAAAAAAGGAGAAATGGCCATAACTGCGGATAAAATTTTGGTTTCTAAAGGAAGACGTGCAAACGTAAAAGGACTCAATATAGAAGCCTTAGGTATAGTTATGGATAAAAAGGGCATTAAAGTAGATGAGAATTTAAAAACTAATGTAGAAGGTATCTATGCTATTGGGGATGTAAATGGAATATCGCTTTTAGCCCATGCCGCATCCCACCAAGGAGTATATGCAGTAGAGCACATAGCAGGGGTTATAAAAGATTCTTATAAAGCTATAATACCTAGCTGTATATTTGTATTCCCTGAAATAGCTTCTGTAGGAATTACTGAAGATGAAGCTAAAGAAAAGGGATTAGAGTATAACACAAGTAAGTTTATGTTTGGTGCTAATGGAAAAGCATTAGCTCTTGGTGAAGGGGACGGATTTATAAAAGTAGTTTCACTTAAAGAGGATAATACCATAATAGGGGTTCATATTATGGGACCACATGCTCCAGACCTTATACATGAAGGTGCTCTAGCTATAAACAATAAACTTAACATAGAACAAATTAAGGTGACAGTTCATGCTCATCCAACTTTAAGCGAGGCATTTTATGAAGCAGTTTTAGGATTAAATAAGGAAGCTATTCATATAGCACCAACTAGAAGGTAACCATAGGGACGGATTAAAACAATAGGGGACAGTTCATTAAATATGAAAGTTACAAAGGAGAAACCACATGAGATATATAGATAATTTAAATACAAATCCTTATTTCAATCTGGCTACTGAAGAGTATTTATTAAAGCATACTCATGAGGAATATTTTATGCTCTGGAGAAACGAATCCTGTATAGTGGTGGGGAAAAATCAAAACACACTCTCAGAGATAAATGAAGATTATGTAGGAAAGCATAATATAAAGGTTGTTAGACGCCTTACAGGTGGTGGAGCTGTATTCCACGATTTGGGAAATATTAATTTTACCTTTATTGTAAATGATGGAGGTAGTTTTAATGACTTTTATAAGTTTGTAGAGCCTATAATTGAGGTTTTAGCTACTTTGGGAGTGAAGGCTGAGTTCTCTGGAAGAAATGATCTTTTAATAGAAGGTAAAAAGTTCTCAGGAAATGCTCAATGCAAACATAAGGATAGAGTAATGCATCATGGAACATTACTATTTTCCTCAAGCATGACAGATTTAAGTGCAGCCCTTATTGCTAAACCTATTAAGTTTTCCGATAAAAGTGTTAAATCTATAAGTAGTAGGGTAACAAATATAAGTGAACATTTAGGGGACAGTTCTATAGATGTTTTAAGGTTCAAAGAATTGGTATTTGAACATTTAGCATTGAAAAAAGGAGCTATTATTGAAGAACTTAATGAACAAGAAACAGAATATATATCTAAATTAAAAGAGGATAAATATAGTACCTGGGATTGGAATTTTGGGAAATCACCTAAATACAATTTCAAACAAGAGAAAAAATTCCAAGGGGGCACTGTAGAAAGTAATATTGAAGTGCACGAGGGAATTATAAAGGAAATTAAAATATTTGGAGATTTCTTTGGTAAAGAAGATATAAAATTTTTAGAGAATAAATTGATAGGAATAAAGCACGAGAGAAGTGCGATTTTAAAAGCTCTAGAGGATATGGATATATCAAGGTATATGTCTAATATATCAAAAGAAAATCTGTTAGAGGTACTATTTTAAATCTTATTTTAAATTTATAGGGATTTTTGAGAGAGTTTATATTTACTAAAATTAAGCTAAAAGATTTGGATTCTTAATTATATACAAAAAGAAATTATATTCTTTGTATGTAATTAGGATTCAAATCTTTTAATTTTTAAGTTACAAATAATTAAGAACATATTTTACAAGGAAAAATATGTAATAAGATTTTTAGCAACATTAGACTGTTTTTTATAAAAGGATTATATTAAAATTAAATTAGAATATAAAATGAAAATAGATAAATAGCATCAAATTATATTTTAATTTATTGAAATTAAGGATGATAACACATGATTGACAATAGTATTTTAAAGGATAAAGCTAAAAGTTTGCCAGAGAATCCAGGTGTGTACTTAATGAAGGACTCTCTTCAAAATATAATTTATGTAGGAAAGGCTAAGAATTTAAAAAATAGAGTACGTAGTTATTTTTATAATCTTTCTCAAAGAAGTTCTAAAATTGAAAAATTACTGTTAAATATAAGAGATTTTGAATTTTATGTAACAGATACTGAGCTGGACGCTTTGCTTTTAGAATGTAAGCTTATAAGAGATTTAAAGCCACCATATAACACATTACTTAAGAATCCTAATGTATATTCCTATATAAAGATAGATTATTCTAGAGAATTTCCTACCCTAGAAGCTACTTTAGAAAAAGAGGATAAAAATTCTATTTACTTCGGACCTTATAATAGTTTTAATGCTACTACAAATTTAATAAATATTATTAAGGATATCTATCCTATAATAAGGTGTGAAAAATCTTATTTAAATAAAAGGATTTGTTTAAATTATGCTATAAACCCATGTAAATCTATATGTGATAAATGCTTAAGTCCTGAGGAATATAAGACAAATATAGAGGAAGTACAATCTATATTAAAAGGAGACACTGGACCAATATTGATGAAGTTAAATAAGAGTATGGGGAAGGCGGCAGAGGACTTAAACTTTGAAGAGGCTTCTAAAATTAGAGATAATATAAAACTTATTTATCATATAAAAAGCATAAATGAAGTTATAGAAGAATCGCTTAAAAATAAATTATTAATAGCTGTTCAAGATATAGATGATAGTACTTCTAAAGTTTTTATTATAAAAGGTAACAAACTTATATTTGATAAAAAGATAGATAAAGAATCTATAAATGAAGGGAAACTCAGAAAATATGCTTTAGAACAGATAGAAAAAAAAGATGTTTTGAAAGAGGAGTTAAAAGAGATATGTAAAGAAGATTTAGATGAGCAACATATAATATATTCATATATTAAAAATAAGAAAAATAATATGCACTATATAGAAATTTGTTTAGATGAGGGTAAGGAGTAAGTCAAATAGACTTACTCTGTTATATATTTTACATAAGCTTAATTATATTTTCTATAGAATCTAAATGAACTCTTTCATAAAGAGGAGTTCAGCTACATCAGGTTCAGTGCAGGTTAAACTAAATAAAGTGTCCTAATATATATGAGACATTAAAGTACTTATAGATTAGGAAGGGATTTTACAAAGCGTAAAAATTCATCATAATCTCCTTTATAGTCTGTTATAATTTCATCATCAGTTCTATGGAGTATATGGTCTTTAATAAGAAAGGTCTTTATACCTATACTTTTTGCAACAAGATCTTCTTGTACATCATTCCCTACCATCATGCATTCTTCAGGGTTTTTTCCTATATGATCCAAAACTTCCTTGTAATATTTTAGCTGAGGCTTACAATAATTATTTTTTTCAAAGGATGATATATAAGAAAAGTCTTTTGGTTCGAAGCCTGCCCATCTTATTCTATGGTTAATAGCTTTTATTGGGAATAGAGGGTTTGTTGCAATGACTAGGTTATAGCCTTTTTCTTTTAATATTTTTACACTATCTTTCATGGATTTCACATCTTCCACAGAGTCTTTTAGTTTAAAAAATGCAGTGTCATAGAATTTGTCAAATCTATCCATAAACATATTTAAAGTTACGTTAGTTATGTTTTTATGATTAATTATTTTATTAAATTCTCTTATAAATATCTCTTGATTTGTTATTTGCTCTGTGTTTTCAATCATGGATTTAGTACATGTCCATAATATTTCTCTAAAAGCATTTAAAGGAAGCATATCGCTAAAGTAATCCCCAACCTCTTTTACATAAACTTTTTCAAAAACCTCCATGTTTATAGGCAATAATGTTCCGTCTAAGTCGAATAATATGGTATTAAGCAATAAAAGTCACACCCTTCTATAAAAATATATCCTTAATATGATTATAGTTCTTCAGAATATACAAATAATTCTATCACAAAATGCAGAGGTTTTCCAAGGTGAATGAAAAGGACAGAGGAGGGATTAGAGGGGATGTATAACTATAGAATAAGGTATTTAGAAGTATTTTAAAGTAGAGTGAGGAAAAATATCAAAAAAAGAAGTTAGGATGATTGCTATAATAAGATAAAATCTTTTAAGCTATCATCCTAACTCCAATGATTTTCTGGTGGATTATTATCAGTCAATACTGAAGCCCCTTTCTTGAAGTCCATTTTTATTATTCTCTCTTCTGCCTAATAATTTATTGGTTAAATCTATAATTAACCCTTTGCAAAGAGGAATAAATAATGGAAAAAAGTATATTTATTTAAATTAAATATTTTGGTGGTCTCACCCTTTCTATATTTAATAATCTAGAAGTAGGCTACCCTTATAAATTCTTGCATCACCTCCTGAATTATTATTAAGAGGTTTTAAGATAATTTGTTTGTTAAGTTAATTATATGGTGTTCAGAATATTGTGTCAATAGTTTTTTAAAAAAATTTTTAATATTGTATTAAGTATATAATCTATTTAATAGATTATATTTTAAGAGGGACAGTTCATAACATTTAAGAGAGGGGACAGTTCATGAAAATACAACTTTAACTACATAAAAGTAAAAAGCAGATAGAATTAATCTAACTGCTTTTTATACATTTTTTACTCTTCCATTCTTATATTTTCTACTATATTTTCATTCTTTATCTTTTTAAGTGGCAATAGGGAAGCTATAAGGGATATTAATATAGAACCTAAAGAGGCTATAATAATTGAGTTCCAAGGTATTTCCTTAGAAACTTCAATTAAAGCACCACTTAAGCTAAAAAGAACAAAGCTTAGTATAGTTCCGATAATGCTACCAAAGATGGAGGCTAATATGCCATGAAGGGTACCTTCTAAAAGTACTAGTTTTATAACTTGACTTTGACTCATTCCAATGGCTTTTAAGGTAGCAAATTCTCTTTTTCTTAAAAGCAAGTTAGTACTTATGGTATTTATTATATTTACTGCACTTATTAATGTAATTACTGTAATAAAACCATATACAAAGACTTTAAGCTGGAAGGTTGATTGATTTTCTTCTTCAACTTGTTTTTGAAAGTCATCAAACATTACATCCTCTCTAACGGATTTTTGTTGGAAGAAGTCTCTAACGCTCTCTCTAGTATTTTTATCATCTGATAATTTTAGTAGCATTGTTTTGAATTTTAAGTTACCTATTACATTTTCATAAGTTCTATTGGACATTATTATAGTTAGTCCATAAGAATCATCATAACTATCCAAGGGGTCTGAATTTAATATTCCTACTATTTTTAAGGAGTAAGTGTTATCTTTAGCAATGGAGTCTTTTACTGAATTAAGAAAGTCTTCTGCCATTCTTGATTCAGTGTAATCAACCTTAGGTAATTTTAATTCATCTCCTACCTTATAGTTATAGAAGTCTTTTACAACCCATTTATTATCCACTCTTACTTTATTTTTATTTACTATGATTATATCGAAATCATCTAGAGAATTTGTATCTAAATTTCCTTGTGTTAAATTTGATTTTAATAATTTAAAAGCATTTTCATCATAGGTTTTTATAGTTCCGTGAGTAAAAACAGAATCTTTATATACATCTTCTAAATTATACCTATCTAAAAAATATGGATCTATTCTATTTTTTTCAACTGCAATTCTTGTGTTAGTAAAGGTAGTTTTGTATACCTGCTCCACGCCGTTTAGGTCCTTTATTTCTGTATATTGATTATCAGTGAAACCATCCTTTGAGTTTGTAAGGTAAAAGGAATCATAATAAGGGGAAGATTCCCTTGAATTAGAGGCTTTAGCTAAGTTTGCCAAGCTATTAAATGTAATAAACATTACGATACTTACTACAAGAGAGAATACAGTTATTATAAATCTTTTTTTATTTCTTCTTATATTTTTATGAGCTAAAACACCTTCTACATTAAATAGTAACTTTATTAACCTATTGTTACTTTTAGATTTTTTAAATCTTTCTTTTTTTATATTTTTATTATTTCTTACAGCTTCTAAAGGAGTAATGTTTCCAGCCATTAAAGCAGGGAATAGTGCTGAAAGAAATACTGTTAAAAATCCTAATATTAAGCTTAATAAAAATACTTCAGGTTTAAGTGATATATTAAAGTTCTTTATAGATAAAAAGTTAACTCCACCTAAGAGGGTTATTACTATTTTTATAGCTAGTACACCTGATAAAAAGCCTATGGGAATAGATATAATACTTATTATAAGAGCTTCTCTTAATACAATGGTTCTTATTTGTCTAGGGGTGGCTCCTATAGACCTTAATACACCAAATTGAGATATTCTCTCTAATACAGAAATATTAAAAGAGTTATATATTAATGCCACAGTGCATACTATTATTAAAACAATAATAAAGGTTATTACTTTAAATAAACTATCATTTTTTAAAGCATTAGCATTTTGTCCATATAAATTTAATAGGGGATCATTAAAATCTATAGAAGGATTTAAGTCTTTATTATCTTCTTTGAAACTTATGCCAAAGCTTGAAGCTACACTTGTTGCTATACCTCTTTTATTTTTATCACTTATTATTTTCATATAGGATGAATAATTATTTTCATTATCCTTTAAATTGTCTAATAATGTTATAGAATCGTACATAAAATGGCTTGTAGAAAAAAACTTTGGTTTTATTATTCCAACTAGGGTATATTCCTTTTCATATTTTTCTTCAAAAATTTCTGTATCCGAAAAACCATTGGCAGGTAAAACTTCCTCATTATCTTTTGAATCTTTTCGTATGCCGAAGGGAAAGTTTATCTTATCTCCTAGCTTTAGATTGGGGTCTAAGTATCTAAGGGCTCCTTTTTCTATGATTATTTCATTTGAGTTTTCGGGCAGTCTGCCCTCTAAAAGATTAATTGTAAAAGTATCTTTTAAAGATTTATCATCATAAGCCTTTAAATAGGTATACTTAAATTTAGGAGTAGATTCCTTCATTTCCTCCTTGGGAGTATCGTGTATTTTTCCAAAACCTATATATTGAACTATGGATATATCCTTAAATTCAGTATGATTTTTCAAGGTATCTATTTGATTTTTAGAAATATTTTTAAAACGTACTTCATAATCTCCCTTATCCTGCTTGACATCTTGAATTCTAGCATCTCTATAACTATAAAAAATAGTTCCAGTACCGGAAATTAGTGCAATAGACATTATTATTCCTAGTATAGTGAGAAGGGTTCTCTTTTTTTGCACTTTCATATATTTAGTGGTGATGGATTTATATGTTTTCATGACTTCACCACCTCATCCTTGGTTATGTTACCATCTTCTATATTTATTATTCGATCTGCTTGTCTAGCTATATTTATATCATGAGTTATTAAAATAAGAGTCTGATTATATTTCTTTACAGAAAACTTTAATAGTTCGACTATCTCCTTACTGTTTTTACTATCTAAATTTCCAGTAGGCTCATCAGCTAGCACTATTGAGGGTTTATAAGCTAACGCCCTACCTATGGAAACTCTTTGCTGTTGACCACCAGAAAGCTCCGAAGGCAAATGATCTTTTCTATTTTTTAAATCTAAGATAGTAAAAATTTCGTCTATATATTCTTTATCCTCTTTTTTGTTATCCAAGAGCAAAGGCATTAGTATATTCTCTTCAGCAGTTAATACAGGAATTAAATTATAAAATTGAAATATAAAACCAATTTTTCTTCTTCTAAATATAGAGAGTTCTTTTTCCTTTAAAGAATAAATATCTACGTCATCTATTATAACTTTACCAGAAGATGGGTTATCAACACCCCCTAAGAGATGTAATAGGGTGCTTTTACCAGAACCAGAGGCTCCTGTTATTGCAATAAATTCACCTTGTTTTATGCTTAAATTTATGTTTTTTAGCGCATCTACCTTAGTATCACCTTTTCCGTAGCTCTTACATAAATCTACAGTTTTTAATATTTCCATATAAGTTTCCTCCAATTTTATATTTTATAGGATTGCAACTGATATTCTAATTTTCCAAATTATTAAGTTGTAATGAAATAAAATGACATTTGAATATAAGTTACTTAAATCAAGGTCAATAAAATCTAAATATTAATAAATTTTGAATTTATAGGAGTATACATCAGTGAAAATGAATTTTAGGTTTTGCATGGTTTTATTTGACCTTAATTTCTTTATAATTATAATGTATAACACTAAACTTACTACAAGGTGAAAGACAAGCTTACAATTCTGTAAGATTGTAGTTACGAACTGTCCCCTATATGACATGCTTTAAGAATATAATATTAAATTCTGTTCCCTGATTTTCCTTACTGGTTACATATATATTACCGTTTTGAGATTCTATTATGATTTTACTAAGTGAAAGTCCTATACCTATGCTAGTAGGATTTACAGAATTTCTTCCTTTGTAAAACCTTTCAAAAATCCTATTTATATCTTTTTCCTTTATACCATTACCACTATCTTTTATATTTATTTGAACATATACAGGAGTTTCTTCAGTGCTTATTTCTATAGTTCCGTTTTCAGGAG
The DNA here is from genome assembly GCF_018919175.1 of Clostridium simiarum. Taxonomy (GTDB): domain Bacteria; phylum Bacillota; class Clostridia; order Clostridiales; family Clostridiaceae; genus Clostridium_L; species Clostridium_L simiarum. The sequence continues at coordinate 290,059 of NZ_JAHLQL010000002.1, forward strand.
TATGTTCTATAGAGTTTTTTATTATGTTACTTAAGGCCTCAGCTGTCCAGTTTATATCATGATTAAAATTTATTTCTGCAACATTTACTATAAGGTTTTGATTCTTATTTTTAGAATTTAACTTTAAAGAGGATAGGGCTATTTGCAATGTTTCTTTTAAGTTATTTTTCTTCATTTCAAATTCTATTGATCCAGATTCTAATCTCATAAGTTTAAGAAGATTTATTATAAGCCACTCCATTCTTATAAGTTGTTTATTACTTTGTTGCAAAAAACTTCGTTGCTTTTTTTCATCTAAGTGTTCCTCTGTTAATAGTATTTCATTAAACATCATTAAAGAGGAGAGGGGAGTTTTTAGTTGGTGAGATATATCTGAAATAATATTTTTTAAAAAAATCTTTTCTTTATTTAAATTTTCAATATTGTGCTTTATTATTTTAGCCATTTCATTAAAGTTATGGGATAGTATTTGCATATCACCTTCACCATTAGAGAATAAACTTATGTCGAAATTACCTTTTATTATTTTTTCAGATTGCTCAGATAAAAGATTTATTTTATCATAAATTTTTTTGTAATTTATAGCAACTAAAAAGAAGAATATAAGAAGAATAAAAGATATATATGCTGGTATCTTTATATTTAGCGAATGAATTAATTCTTTAAATGTATTAGTATTATTTAATGAAAGCTCATCAGTATATCCATATTTATTTAATATTTCTTTTCCTTTAGAAATTTCTTCTACAGTTGGGCTTTTAGTAAATATGTGAATTATGTCTTTTTCTAACTCAGGATTTTCACTAAGAATCTTTCCAGCTAAGGCTATATTTTGGTTTATATATTCTTTGTTTAATTGATTAAGCTGAAAATTAAATATTAACAAGGTGGAAATCATCAATGTTATATATAAAAATAAAAATTTGTAAGTAAAACTTTTAATTTCTGGATTTCTAAATAAGTTTCCCATTATATACTGACTTTCAACATAAAATCAGTATTTTCACCTACCTTTCTTTATATGTGAATTTTAGAAGCCTTTTATCTGATGGACATCCAACGCCCATACTTTTTAAAGAAAACCCATCTTCATAACTTCAGATGAGTAAAGGACTACCGTCAAGCCATAGGCTTGGGGAGATACTTAACCGACTATCAGGAAACTATAGATTCAGGATATCTGTTTAAGAAACTCATCTTCATAACTTCAAATGAGTAAAGGAGTCACAAAGAGTGTAAATTTTGGTTCCCTGCTTAAGTGAAGGATATTAAGCTTTGAACTTTAGGGAGTTAGCTCTTATACTGAGGATAATTAATGCTAGGTGTATTTATAAGTACTTCTAAGGCTCGGATGGAGAGAAGTTCTACTAATAAGAAAACTCCACCTGAACCTAAGAATCACTTGATATTTTAGAAAAAATATTTTAATACGGACTAAACTTATTAATAATTTATTTTCTATAGTAATATAATTTTCCATCCTCTGTAGAGTACTGAATTAAAAGTTTATTATACAAATAAGCTATAAAGGCAGAGAGAGAACCTAGGTTTAGGTAATATTCATTAAAATTTAAGTTTATTTCATTTAATAAGCTTATGCTTTCTAAGAGCTCTTCCCTAGTTAAGGGCTGTTCTAAAAGTTCTAAACATTGGTTTATATATGTTTCTATATTTTTTATATTTATATTTGCAAGATATATTATCTCCTCTTTAGAATAAATGGATTTTGCGTGGCTTACCATAAAATAATCTGCATCTATATTTTTTATGTATTCTAAGGTGTTTAATGATTCTTCTATATTGTATAAATAGGGGAAAGGATATTTTTTCATGATTTCTTCACTAAATATAGAGTCGCCTAAATAACATACCCTATCTGGAGTTATAATTCCTATATGTTCCATTGAGTGTCCTTTCAGTGAAATTATCTCTATCTTTTCTTCATTGATTTTATTTATGCCATAGTCCAATATTACATCCACATTCATAGAAGTAGTGGATTTATTAATTTCTTTAGCAGCATAGGAAGAAAATAAGGCATAGGGCATAAGTTCAGGATTTTCCATAAATATTTTTTCTTTTAAAGAGGTATATACTGAGCATCCAGGATAGTTATTTAGAAAGTAATTATTTCCACCACAATGATCTAAGTGACTGTGTGTATTTATTATGTATTTAGGATGCAAATTATTATTAAGTAAGGCCTCTTGAACTTTTTTAGCAGAGGTATTATTTATACCTGTATCTATAAGAATGCAATTTTTATTTTTAAATGTGTATACCCCAATATTAGTACCAGATGGTATATAATAGCTGTTTCCATTGATTTTTATAAGTTCCATATTACATGTCCTCCTTGTATTATTAAACACATCTATTTAGATTATATCATCTATTAGAATAAATTTAAGAGAATAAAAATTTAGAGTAGACACAGACTAGATAATAAAATAAAGTTTATGTAAAGGTGATTAAAATGAATCATTTATATATTTTTATAAAATCCATAGTAACTTTTATAGTGCTTCTTATACTTGCAAGACTTATGGGAAGAAAACAACTCTCTCAAATAACATTTTTTGATTATATAGTAGGCATAACTATAGGGTCTATAGCAGGATCAGGAATTGTAGAGAGCAATATAGACATTTATGACACTATAATTGCCTTAGTTGTATGGGGGTTATTACCTGTAATTACCGGGTACATAAATTTGAAAAACATGCATATAAGAAAATTGATAGAGAGCGATCCCATGATAATAATACAAAATGGAATTGTAAATGAAAAAAACATGAGAAAAGTTAGATACAATATTGGAGATCTTTTGATGCAATTAAGAGAAAAGGGAGTATTTGATTTAAGTGAGGTAGAGTTTGCCTTACTAGAAGCCCATGGTGAGCTTAGTATACTTAAAAAGCCTTGTAATAGGGAGGTAACACTTAAGGATTTAAATATAAAGGGTGAATATAAGGGGCTTACCATAGAGGTTATACTAGATGGGGTTATATTGAAATCTCATTTAAATATTATAAATAAAGATGAAAAATGGATTTTTAATCAGCTAAAGAATAAAGGTATACAGGATATAAAGGAGGTTATATATGCAGGATATACCTGTGATGGAAGGTTAGAAATAATAGAAAGAAATAATTTTAAAAAATCAAATAAGATAAGAAAAAAATAATAAAAGTTAATTAAAACTAGGACTAATTATATGTAAGTGTAATTTAAAATAGGCAATTAAATAGTAGCTAAAAAGTTGACAATTTCATTTATGTTAAGTTATATTTAGGGAGATAGAAGACGTATTAATTATGGTTCAAGTTAAAAATCAATTAAAATGGGGGAGTGGAGTTTTATGGAAAATAATTATAAATTTTTTAGTAATCATAAGTGTGAATACTTTCCATGCCACAAGGTTAAAAATAAAGAAGAGTTTAATTGCTTATTTTGTTATTGCCCACTTTATTTTTTAGAGGAATGTGGAGGAAATAAGAATTATATAAATGGAATAAAGGATTGCTCAAACTGCTTAATACCTCATTCACCTAAAGGATATGACTATATAGTAGGAAAAATAATTGAGGTAAATAAGAAAAAAAGAGAAGCTGAAAAATAATAAGATTTATATATTGACTTTTAATTTTTATAAGCATATTATGAAAATGTGATACTAAGTAGTATCGTGGTTATATAAAAATTTTTTATACAATTAATTAATACAGAGTGATTCTTAACCTCATATGTGGTTTGCTTAAAGAAATATTTTACCACAATTGAAGATTAGAAGAACTTATAAAAGCTTGTAGCAGTTCTAACTCTTATGGGAGTATTAGTATTGTGAGATATAAGATATAAAATATAATATAGATCGTTAGGTGAGGTTACTATATAGATATATGCTACTGCCCAGAAATGTCGAGAGACGCCAACGGGTTAGCAGGTATTGTCGATTTAAGGCTCTACTTAATGTAGCTGACAGTTTTTAAAACTATGTCAAAGCTATTTAGTGCTAAAGCTCAACGAATGAAGGTTTATAAAAGTTTTTTGTGATGCCAAAAATCTCTTCATTCGTTTTGATGAAGAGATTTTTTTTATTATAATTGGGAGGTGAATATCCATGGAAGACGCCGGCATTGTAGGTAAACAGAGTCATATAAGAGAATATAAAGGTATAGATTCTCTTTTGGATATTCACCTGAGAGAGGATAGTTATACCTAATAAAAAAGGAGGTATTACTATGGAATTAAAAAATTTATTAAGTAATTTTGAGAAAGAGTATACAGCTATTTTATTGAAAAAGTTTAATACTTCACTAGAAGGATTAACAGAAAAAGAGGCAGAAGAAAGATTAGAAAAACACGGATTTAATGAATTAGAATGTGAAAAAAAACCTACTATAATAAAAAGAATATATGATAATATAAAGAACCCTCTTGTAATATTGCTAATGGTACTTGCTTTTATTTCATACTTAAGCGGGGACAATAAAGCTGCTATGGTAATGTGTGTAATGGTAGTGTTAGGAGTGGTTTTAAAGTTTTTTCAAGAACTTAGAGCTGATAATTCAGCAGAACAATTAAAATCTATGGTAAGAACTACAGCCACAGTAATAAGAGATGGTAAGGCAGAGGAAATTCCATTAAAAATGATAGTTCCAGGAGATATAATACATCTTTCTTCGGGAGATATGATTCCAGCAGATGTACAACTTTTAAGCTCGAAGGATTTGTTTGTAAATCAATCTGCACTTACAGGTGAATCTTTGCCTGTTGAAAAGATTATAAGTGATAAAAAATATGATAGTGATTTCGAAAATACTAATTTATGTTTTATGGGTACTAATGTAGAAAGTGGTACAGCTATAGCAATAGTATTAACCACAGGAAATGACACTTATTTTGGTAAGTTGACAAGTAAATTAGGAGAACAAAGAGAAGTTACAAGTTTTGATAAGGGAGTAAATAGATTTACATGGCTTATGATAAAGCTTATATTTATTATTGCTCCGGTGGTATTTTTAATAAATGCTTTAGTAAAGGGAGATTGGTTTGATTCATTTTTATTTGCAATAGCAATTGCTGTAGGATTAACACCAGAGATGCTACCTATGATAGTTACAGTTAATTTATCTAAGGGCGCTATAGCTATGTCCAAGAAGAAGGTAATAGTAAGAAGGTTAAATGCGCTTCAAAACTTTGGAGCTATGGACATATTATGCACAGATAAAACAGGAACCATAACCTGTGGGCGAGTAATATTGGAAAAATATTTAAATATATATGGGAAGGACAGTAATAGAGTTTTAAAGTATGGATATATAAATAGTTTCTACCAAACAGGATTAAAAAATATGATGGATGAAGCTATATTAGAACATGCTATAGATGGAGAAGATTTTGACATTAAAGATAAATACGAAAAAATAGATGAAATACCTTTTGATTTTATGAGAAAAAGAATGTCTGTAGTAGTAAGAAATAAAAGGATGGAAGATGTTTTAATATGTAAAGGGGCAGTAGAAGAGATTTTAAGTCTATGCAATAGATATGAGACAAAGGAAGGTACAGAGGCTTTTGAAGGGAAAATGACAGAAGAGATAGAAGGCATAGTAAGAGAATTAAATGAAGAAGGCTTTAGAGTTATAGCCATTGCTTATAAATTAGAAAATGCTAATAAGAAAGAATACTCTATTAAAGATGAAAGTGGGTTAACACTACTTGGATTTATGGCTTTTTTAGATCCACCAAAGGAGACTTCAAAAGAAGCTATAGCTAAGTTTCATGAATATAAGGTAGATGTAAAAGTTCTAACAGGCGATAATGAAATTGTAACTAAGAAAATATGTAAAGAGGTGGATCTTCCAATAGATTCAATATTACTTGGTAGTGATATTGACAATATGACTGAAGAGGAACTTCAAGAAGCAGCAGAAGTTACTACTATATTTGCAAAGCTTTCACCTATGCATAAAGAGAGGATAATAAAAGCTCTACAAAAGAAAAAACATGTAGTTGGGTTTATGGGTGATGGTATAAATGATGCTCCAGCTCTTAAAGCAGGGGATGTGGGTATTTCTGTAAATACAGCTGTAGATATAGCAAAAGAATCCTCAGATATAATACTTTTAGAGAACAATCTATTAGTATTGGAGGAGGGAATGTTAGAGGGAAGAAGAATATTTGGTAATATAATTAAATATATAAAGATGACAGCAAGCTCTAACTTCGGAAATATGTTCAGCGTTATAGGTGCAAGCATATTTGTTCCTTTCTTGCCAATGCTTCCAATTCAAATTTTAACAAATAATTTATTATATGATATATCACAAACAGCTATACCTACTGATAAAGTGGATGAAGAGTGGGTAGCAAAGCCAAGAAAATGGGAAATAGACGAGATAAAAAGATATATATTCCATATAGGCCCTATAAGTTCCATATTCGATTATGCCACTTATTTTATAATGCTTTATGTATTTAAGGCTTTTAATAATCCAGCTTTATTCCAAACTGGATGGTTCTTAGAATCACTTATAACACAAACAGTAATAATTCATGTTATAAGAACAAATAAGTTGCCATTTATTCAAAGTAGAGCAAGTAAGCCTCTTACTATAACTTCCTTAATAATAATGGCTGCTGGAATAATATTAATTAATTCACCTTTAGGATCTGCTTTTGGATTCACTAAATTACCTCTATCTTATTATCCTATATTATTGCTTACTATAATTTTTTATATATTGTTAACGCAATTGGTTAAAAATTGGTATATAAAGAAATATGAAGTAGAATAAAATATATTGACAATTTAAAAAGTTGTGGATATAATATAGTACAAATCTATGAAGAGAAGAGTAAATATTTATTGAGTACTTAAAGAGAGTCGGGAATGGTGGAAACCCGATAGGAAATTTAATATTGAAAGACATCTCAGAGATGTTTGTCTGAAATTAAAGTAGGGCAAATCGGATTTCACCGTTATAGGATTTAAAGTGAACTTTAATGTATAGTTAAAGAGGATGGTACCGTGGGCAAAGCTCACTCCTAATTGGAGTGGGCTTTTTTTAGTGAATCTTTAAATAAAAGCCATCATTTTTAACAAAAAGGTTTATTCTAGAGAAACATTTTTATTTATATTAAAGTTAACTAGGGTGGTACCACGAAGTTTTTCGTCCCTTGAGATTTCTCAAGGGATTTTGTTTTCCTGGGAAATAATTTGTAGAAAATATATTTAATAAGTCAATTACTATGAATATAGGAGGTAGGAAAATATTATGAAAAGAATATTGATAAGTGAGTTAAAAGAAGAGTTTATAAATGAAAAAGTCCTTATAAAAGGTTGGGTTCATAGAATTAGAATTCTTAAAAAGGTAACTTTTATATTAGTTAGGGATAGGTCAGGTGTAGTACAATGTGTAATTGATAATGAAAGTATTAATAATGTGGAATTGAAAAATGAGTCCGTAATAGAAATTGTAGGAAAAGTAGTAAGTAGCCAGAATAAGATCAGTAATATAGAAGTTGTAGTTGAAAATATAAATATTTTATCAAAAGTTAAGGATGAGTTACCTATAGAAGTAAACAATGGTTTAGACATAAAGTTAGAAACTATGTTAGATAACAGAGTATTAAGTCTTAGAAAAGAGAATATAAATTTTATATTGAAGGTTAAAGCTATATTAGCCCAAGGTTTTAGAGAGTTTTTAATAAGGGATGGTTTTACGGAGATTTTCACACCTAAAATAGTTAAGGATGGAGCAGAGGGAGGAACGAATTTATTTAATTTAAAGTACTTTGAAAATACTGCCTACCTTGCTCAAAGTCCACAATTTTATAAACAGATGATGGTGGCAGCAGGTTATGAAAAGGTGTTTGAAATAGCTCATGTATATAGAGCAGAGGAACATGATACAAGAAGACATCTAAATGAATATGTAAGCATGGACTTAGAGATGGGATTTATTGAGGATGAGAAAGATATAATGAGAATAGAAAATCAACTGCTTATATATTTAATGGAAAAACTAAGATTAGAAATGTCAGAGGAAGAAGAAAAATTTGAATTTCATATACCTAAAGTTCCTGAAACGATACCTTATATAACATTTAAAGAGGCTAAACAGATATTAAAAAAACATTATAATAAGATAAACTCAGAGGAGGATTTAGACCCTCAATGTGAGGAATTGATTTACGAATATGCTAAAACCTATCTAGATTCAGAGTTTATATTTATAACAGATTATCCTAAAAGTAAAAGACCTATGTATGCCATGCCTAAAGGAGAAAACTTAACACATTCCTTTGACCTTATTTTTAGAGGCATGGAAATAACTACAGGAGGGCAAAGAATCCATGACTATGACATGTTAGTAAATAACTTTATAAACAAAGGATTAGATCCTTCAAATTTTGGGTCTTATACTGAAATATTTAAATACGGAGTCCCGCCTCATGGAGGCCTAGCCATAGGATTAGAAAGATTAACCTGTCAGATACTAGGACTAAAAAATGTAAGAGAAGCTTCAGCTTTTCCTAGAGATAGACAAAGGTTATTGCCCTAGATATTGTAAAACCAAGCGAAAGTAACCTTTAGGTTAAATTTCTAGTTTCAGTTAAAGGGTAGCTTCACTGATTCAATAGTGGAGAATTAATCTTTGGTGGCTTCTAGTATATTACACAAAATACAAAAGTAGCACTAGTTATTTAAATAGATATCTTATTAAAAAATACTAGCCACTATTTGAAGTTTAAGTGGCTAGTATATCTCAATATTGAAGATTAAGTATATGGTAAATTAGATTTTAGTTAATTTATATGTAATTATGTAATAGAAAAAATCTTAGAACAATTAATACCTAGTAATGGAAAAACTCTCTTTTAAATTATTTCTAAATTTAACTCCTTTAAAAAATTAGAAATATCTTCATTAGGGGAAGATTCTGTTATTATTGAGTGGATGTCATACAAATCTGCAAATTTAAATTTGCCATCGTAATAAAACTTAGAATTTTCCATAACTAAAAATATTTTTTTACTAGACTTTATTATAGCTTTTTTTGCAAAGTTATCCTCAATGGATAAAGTGGTTATACTTTTGTCAAAAACATTCACGCCACAACTACCTATAAAGGCTTTATCAATATTGTAGTTTCCTATGTTTTCAATGGACATAGGATCAACGAAACCACTGATTTCTTTATCTAAAATGCCACCAGTGCAAATAACCTTTATATTATTCTCGGAATTGTTCAGTATAGGTAATACATCAAGCATATTTGTTATTACAGTAATTTTTTTAGGGCTTTCGTTTAGAAATTCAGCCAAAAGCACATTGGTAGTAGAAATATCAAGAAAAATCACATCTCCATCATTAATTAGTTCAAATGCTTTTTTAGCAATAAGAATTTTTGTTTCTATATTATAATACTTTCTTAGCTTTACTCCAGGAATATTAGCTGACTTTCTAGCAAGTATACCGCCACCATAGATTCTTTCAACAATACCTTGACTTTCTAAAGTTTTTAGATCTTTTCTTATGCAGTCTTCCGAAACTGAAAATTCTTCACTTAGTTTTTTAACAATTACCTTACCATCTTTTTTTAAAATATTTATAATAGCTTCATGTCTTTCCTTTGCAAACATATTATCACCCTTTTGATTCATTTAATTAAATTATATAACAAGAAATAATAGCAAACAATATTAAATAATAAAAATAAATAAAAGAATTAGGGATGCTTTATAAAGGATATATTTTAAAAAGATGCACTTTCCAAAGATACACTAAATGTTAATAGAGTATTACATTTTCATATAAAAGTTATTTTTATAGTATAATAAAGCATATAGTAGTGAATGTTTCTACAAAATATATTGTTTATATAGATTTTTACAAGGTGAATTTTAGGAGGATAAAATGAGAAAAGAATATATAAATTATTTACAGGAAGTACCTATAAATGTTTCATTATTAAATATAGAAGGATATCCATTGCATTGGCATGATTCTATAGAAATACTTTATGTATTAGAAGGAAAGATAAAGGTTACCATAGAAACAGAAATTTATGAGGTTGAATCTGGAGAACTTGAGATAATAAATTGTGATGAGGCTCATAGTTATGAAAATATAGATGGGGAAAATAAAGTATTGATGTTTCAAATAGACCCTAACTTCTTTGAAAAATACTTTAATGACATACGGAGTGTGTTCTTCTATACTAATTCCTCAGAGGAAGGGGCACAGGAAGAAGAAAAATACCATATTTTAAGAAGGTATTTATCTATAATCTTATGTGAACTAATCCAAAAAGGAGATAAGTATGAAGACTATATAGAAGATACTTTGGTTGAACTTTTGTACCATTTAATAAATGATTTTCATCAGCTTATATATGAAAAGGAAGATTTAAAGGAAAATGAGGAACAGTTTGAAAGATACGATAGAATAGTTAGATACATTTATAATAATTATAAAGATAAGATAAGTCTTCAGGATATAGCTAAAAAAGAGTACTTAAGTTCATATTATCTTTCTCATGAAATTAAAAATACTGTAGGTTATGGATTTAAAGATTTTTTAAATTTAACCAGAGTTGAGGAATCAGTAAAGTTACTTTTAGATTCCGATAAAACTGTATCTGAGATTTCAGAGGAACTAGGTTTTTCTCATATAAGATATTTTAACAAACATTTTAAGAAGCACTACATGTGTACACCCTTGCAGTATAGAAAAAAATACAAGGTAGATGATGATACTTTAGAAAAGATGAAAAAAACTCAAGAATTAGATGTTAAAGAAGCTTTAGAATACATTTTATTATATCTTGAGGATTATGATAGATTTAATTATGAGGATAGGATATTTAAAATAAACATAGATGCTTCAGCAGAAGGAGAGGAATTTGAAGAAGAGTTTAATGACTTTATAAATTTAGGAGATGCTAGAGACTTATTAAAAGAAAAGCAAAGAACTTTTATTACTGCTATACAAAATGATATGGAGTTTAAGTATGCCTTAATAGACAAGGTATTTTCGGAAGAAATGGGTGTGGCCATTGGTCATAGTGAGTTTTATAATTGGCAAGAGGTACGAAGAGTTATAGCCTTTTTATTATCTATTAATTTAAGACCTTTTATAATATTAGAAAAATCTATGTTTTCTTCTGAAGGATTTGATGCATTAAAGAGTTTTATAAAGTTTTTTAGAGAGCTTTATGGAGATTATGAGATAGGAAAGTGGAGAATTCAGCTTTCTAATATTGAAGAATTAGAAGGATTGGATCAATTAGAATATATTCGGGAATTAAAGGAATTGTTAGAATATCATTTTGAATTGGTTAATGTAAAAATTGATGTTACTAACAGAGATGCCATATATGATACTTCCTACATGATACCTTATATAATTGAAAATACTACAAAGGGTAATGGGTTTTATTTTAAAGCATTTGACCAAACAGATTTTAGTGAAGATTTAAACAATGAATTATTCATGGGAGATAACGGGATAATAACACAAAATGGCATCAGAAAGCCTTCTTATTATGCTTATTACCTTTTATCTAAACTTGGAAATGTGATGATTGAAAAAGGGGAAGGCTATATTGTAACTAAATCTGGAGATGATATTCAGATATTACTTTATACTTACAATGAGGATATAGATAAAATAATATCATTTCATGACATTTTAAAAAGAAGAGGAAGTAAAAATATAGCAGAAAGAAACTTTTCTCTTAATATAATAAATTTGATAGATGATTATACTGTAACTAAATATGAGATAAATGAAACAACAGGCTCTATTTATAATTATTGGATAAATTTTGGAAGACCCAGCAGGATTAATGATGAAGAATTAGAGCTTTTAAGAAAAGCATCTTTTCCTAGCATATCTTTCAGTTTTGCCAAAAAAAGTTCTGTATTTAACATAGTAACTAAGGTAAAAGGGTACGGAGCTATCCTATTTGAGCTTAAAAGAGTACAAAAATACGATTATTAAGGTTCTTTTTTGCTTATTCAGCTATAAATGTCCTTTTGGGACAAAGCAAAATAGTACTTTATTCTAAGCATTTAAGTGAGTGTACTTAAATGCTTTTTTCTAATACAATTATAGTATAAGTGTTTCAACGATGAAAATAATTTTGTTATAAACTTTGTATTGCAATATAAAGCGTAAATTATGAAAGGTTGTGAGAAATACCTAAAATAATAAAATTAAAACGAAAGGGAGAAGTGATTAGTATGGCACTAAATAGCAAATCTATTGCTAAGAGTAGCGAAGATTTTGCCACGGGTAACGTAAGTAAGGTATTAGTAAAGTTTGCCATACCAGCAATAATATCCTTATTAGTTGCAGAGCTTTATAATATGGTAGATACTATGTTTGTTGGTAAAGCTATAGGGGGGACAGCCATAGGAGCTTTAACTATAGCCTTTCCTGTGCAACGACTTATAATATCCATTGGACTTTTAATTGCAGTAGGAGCATCTACAGCAGTGGCGCGAAGTCTTGGAGAAGGGGATCATTCTAAATTAAAACATATTATAGCTAATGCATTAACTTTAATGTTAATAAGCATATCTACTATAATAGTAATTATATTCGTATTTAAAAATAGTATAATTAGATTTTTAGGTGCAACGGATAATATTTTTCCTTATGCAAATGAATATATTAGCATTGTAATATTAGGTGGAGTATTCCAATGTTTTACAGCAATAATAGGTTATATCTTAACTGCTTTAGGAAATGCAAAAGCCAATTTAATAGCTACCTCAATAGGAGCTATATGTAATGTAATAATAGACTACTTTTTAGTTATTGTCTTATCTTTTGGAGTTAAAGGGGCTGCAATTGCCACTGTAATATCACAAATCGTTTCAGCTGCTTATGCATATTATCATTTCTTAAAGATAAAAAAGAGTTTTAATATTTCTTTAAGTTTCAATCTAAAAGGTGACATAACCAAATCAATAATAGCCATAGGATTTTCTACTTTTATAATAGAAATATCTGATGCTATTGTGGCAGTTATATTAAATAATGTATTGAGTGCTCATGGAGATATTGCCATAATTATAGTTGGTGTTATTTCTAGGGTGTCCATGTTTATGTATATAGCTATGCTTGGAATTACTTCTGCTATGCAACCTATAGTTGCTTATAACTATGGAGCAGAAAATTATAAAAGAGTTAAAGAAGTGGTTAAAAAGTCTACCATTGCAGTAATGATGACTTCTATGGTTTTATGGGCTTTCTTGCTTATATTTGCAAGAGGTGTAATCGGAAGCTTTGTTAAGGAAACGGATATTTTGGTGGAGGCTGTTAAGGCTTTTAGAATTGTTATATCAGTATTCCCTTGTGTTGGAGTATATTTTGTAGCAATTTACTATTATCAGGCAATTGAAGAAGCCAGATTATCATTAATCTTGTCTATATATAGACAACTCTTGATATTTATACCTGTGTTATTTATTTTGATAAGATTCTTTGGAGTTATGGGAACTTGGATTTCCTATCCTGTGGCAGATATAATTTCTGCACTTACAGGAATCTATTACTTAAAAAGTGGACTGTCGGCTATGGACGAAATGGACATGGACCAAAAGGAAGCTTTACGAAAAGAAAGATCAATTGGAGCGGCTCAAAGGAGCTATTAAAATATGGGGACAGTTCATAAAAATTATAGTTAGGGACAGTCCTTGAAAATAGAAATACTATAATTAGCTTGTATGAGTGTTTAGCTTGTGCAAGCTTTTTTATTTATAAAATATGGGGACAGTTCATAAAAGTTATAGTTAGGGACAGTCCTTGAAAATAGAAATACTATAATTACTTCTATGAGCGTTTATATTGTACAAGCCCTTTTATTTATTAATGACTTGTACTTTATTATATAATTATTGTGAATTTAAAAGTACAAATAAGATAAAGTATGGTATATTTATAATATGTTATAGAATTATTTAAAAGGGTATAAGGGAGGGAAATGAATGAAAAAGGTAGGGAGTTTTACATTAGCTTTGTCTTTAATTTTTTTAGGTACAGTATTGATCACAAGGCAGATGGATCCAATTATGGCAAACTTTATATTTAAATTTTGGCCAAGTATTTTCATTCTTTTAGGAATAGAATATTTAATAACTTATAGTATTAATAAAAGTGAGAATAGAAGAAACAGCTTTAACTTTGGAGTTCTAATTATGGTTTTAGTGTTTTTAGTTATAGAGGGAATTTATGGGTTGAAGATAAATATGCTTGATAGATTTAGGCATGTTGATAAGGGATATGTAAATGAGTTTAATATAGATAAATTTATTAGTGGAAGAAAAATTAATATATCTAAAGAAGAAACTCTTTTTAATAATAATATTGAAGTTTATGGCAGGAATGCAAACATAACTTTAGAAAAAGCAAAAGAAGGGGTTATTAATTTACAAGGAGATGTTTATCTAAAGGAAGATTACAAGGGTGATAATTATGACGTAAAAGTAGAAAGAAAGGGTGACACTATACTTATTAAGTTAGACGATGATTATATAAAAAGTGTTGACTTAGTTATACAAATTCCTAATGGTGCTACTATAAGTTTTGATATAAACAATTTACAAATAAAAAGTGAAGATGACATGAGAGACACAGATATTGAAATAAAGAGCAATAATGGAAACTTTAATTTAGATAATTTTAAGTCCATATATTTAAAAAATAATAACTGTAATGTAAATGTTAGAAATACTAAGATTATAGATATTTATTCTAATAATTCTAAAATTAGTGTTGAAAATGATGTAGAAAAACTAAATATAAAGTCAAATATTAGTAGTATAGATATAGATGGAGATATATTAGAAGAGGGTAAGATCGATGTGGATAGTGGGAAGATTAGTATGAATTCTTCGAAGAAGAATAAATTAGATATAGAACTTTCTAAAGGTGCTGTATTGTCTATTGATAATGAAAAAATAACCGGAAGTACCTTTAAGAGGGATGAAGGAGAAGGTAGTTTGAAAGTAAGAACAAAAGTAGGGATTATCAATATAAACCAAGGAAAATATGATTTTTAGTATTTGATTTTTACAGTGTGATGAGGAGGTATGAAAGGCATCTATTGAATAAGGGACTTTAGTTGTAATGAATAAATTCCATAATGTGTTTAAGGAAAAAAATTAATAACATAGTAAGAAGGTAAACATAAAAAACTTATGTAAAAAGATGAAAAAGATAAGCTTAATTTATAGAAAAGGGGACTGAATTACTTGAATCTAAAAAAATATAAAGAAAAAAAGTACTTTAACTTGGTTTTAGCTATTGTTATAGCCTATATATTGATAAAACTTATAGATAATCATGCATACTTTTATGGTGGTTTTATAAAGTTAACTTCAATAGTATCTCCTTTTATATATGCTTTTATAATAGCATATATATTAAATCCTATAATGAAATTTTTTGAAAAAAGATTTAAAGTGAAAAGAGGAGTTAGTATATTATTAACTTATATACTGATATTGGGAATAGTAACTGTTACTAGCATATATTTAATTCCTAAAATTAGCAACAGTATAATTGATATATTAAAAAATGTGCCTTATTTTGCAGGGGAAACTCAAAAATGGTTTAATGATTTAATAAGTAATAGTAAATTAGATAGCTTGTTAAGTTCATCAACTTTATCAGCTCTTAATTTTAATAGCTTTTTATCGAAAATAAGCAATTTTAGTATAACATTCTTAAATTTACTATTATCTAAGACTATAACATTTACAAGTTATTTAATTAAATGGGTCTTTGGATTCCTTATAGCAATATATATTTTGTTTGATAAGGAAAATATAATTAGCTGGTTTAAAAAGATATGCTATATAACATTTAAAGATAGGACTTCAGATAAATTAATATCTTTAATTAAAAATCTTCATAATATGGTTGGAGCTTATGTTGGAACAAAAGCTATTGATTCTTCCATAATAGGAGTTTTAGCATTTGTAGGACTAACCATAATAGGGTCTTCTTATGGGTTATTAATAGCAGTAATAGTAGGAATTACTAATATGATACCTTACTTTGGACCATTTATAGGTATGGTAGTAGCCTTTGTAATAAATGTATTTTTTAGTCCTTTAAAAGCATTTATAGCACTAATATTTTTATTTGTTTTACAGCAATTTGATGCATGGTACCTAGATCCAAAACTTATAGGAGGAAAGGTAGGATTAAGCCCTTTCTTAGTTATATTTGCAGTAACATTAGGTGGAGGACTTTATGGTCCAGTAGGAATGGTATTATTTGTTCCTATTGTAGCTGTGGTAAAAGTTTATTTAGATAAATTTATAGAAAGACAAGTTAAAAAAAATAACAAAGTAGAGGAATTGGATGAGGTTTAGTAATTAATTTTTGCATCATTAAGTATATTTATAAAAATACACTTAATAATAAATTACTATATGGGATAAAATATTTTGAGCATATAATATAATAAGGGGCAATGAAAATGTTTAAGAAAAAGTATAAGGTATTAAGACCTTTTAATCATAATGTAGTTTTATGCAAAAAAGATGATAAAGAATGTATATTGATAGGCAAAGGTATTGGTTTTGGAGTAAAACCTGGGGATTGCATAAGTAAGGTTGATAACATAGAAAAAGAATTTTTTCTTGTAAGTGATAATAATAAAGAAAATTTTAAAAATTTAACAGATACTGTGGATGAAAATATCATTGGAGTTACTGAAGAGGCTATAGCTAAGATTTCAAAACAGTTTAACAAGGAATTAAATGAAAAAATACATGTAACTTTGCCAGATCACATTGCTTTTTCTTTAAAAAGATTGCAAAACGGAATAGAAGTTAAGAATGTACTACTGCATGAAATAAAATTTCTTTATAAAGAAGAGTTTGAGGCTGCAGAAGAAATATTAATAACCATAAATGAAAGACTAAATGTTAATTTATCACGAGATGAAATTGGATTTATTGCAATGCATATTCACGCTGCTATTACTAACCAAGATGTTTCAAAATCAGCAATGGATACAGCCATAATAACTGATATGATAAAGTTTATAGATCAAAATATTAATAATGGTTTAGATAAAAACAGCTTGGAATACTGTAGATTGCTTACCCACTTGAGATTTGCTTTGGAGCGTGTAAGAAATAATTCAAATATTGAGAACATATTAATAAGTACTATTAAGGAGAATTACAAGGACACTTATGAAATTGCTGAAAGATTAGCTAAGATGATTGAAGAGGAATATAATATAATATTTCCAGAAGGGGAAATTGGATATCTTACTATCCATTTACAAAATATACTTACTAATAGTTAAAGAAATTTCTATTAAAGGACTTGGCTTTTTATGAAATATGTATTATTATTAAATAAAGAATGAATTTTTTAAAAAGCGTGTTACTGGTAATGCAGGCATGAGCTTAAAGGATTTATGGTGGGTTCCGTAAGTCTTTTAAGCTCTTTTTATTATATACAATGTGGATCATTTATAGTATTCTCATCTTTCTTAGATGAGATATGACGGAGTTTATGCACATAGATAGCCTATTCTAGCTTTAGATTGAGAGAGGTTTTAGTAAAAACTTATCTAAAATAAATTTTAGAATAACTTGATAAAGAGCTTAAATTAAATTTTTTCTTTAACAAATCAGGCTGATCATAAGGGTGATAAGAGTTTTGGTTAGAAATATCTATAAAATAAACTCGGAGCTACGTAGTTATAGACAAATAAATATTTTTATGTTAAAAGGTGAATTTTCTAAAAGGGTATGAGTTTAAATAAACTGTTATTATAATTAAATTCTAATTTTATAGATATTAGATTTACTAAAACAAATTGCCTTATTATTTTTAGCATAAATTAATTTTTGTAAGGAGGTATTATTATGGCTAATGCAATTTCACCTAAAGTACTTGCGCAAAATATAAATGATCTTGTTGGTGGAAAAGAAAACGTTTTACAAGTTGCTTATTGTATGACACGTCTTAGACTTACACTTGCTGATAAATCTAATGTAGATAAGGAAGCAATAAAAAAAGTAGATGGCGTTATGGGTGTTGTAGAACAGGGAGATCAAGTTCAAATAATTTTAGGACCTGGAAGAGTTACAAAGGTTGCCAATGAATTTGGACAGATTGTTGGATTAGGAGTGGGCGAGGTAGATGAAGCAAAGTTAAGAAAAGAAGAAATCAAGGCTAAAAATTCTACCCCTTTTAAACTTTTCTTGAAAAAATTATCAAGCATATTTATTCCTCTTATTCCTGCATTCATAGCTTGCGGTCTTGTAACTGGAATTTTAAATATAGTATTGAAATTTAACCCAGGATTTGGAGAAGGACCAATTGGTGGATTATTAAAGATTGCAGGTAATGCAGTTTTCTATGGATTAAATTTATTTGTTGGTGTTAATGCTGCTAAAGAATTCGGAGGATCTCCGATGCTTGGTGGTGTTATGGCTGCTATAGTTTCCCATCCAGAACTTGCTAAAGTTATATTATGGGGAAAACCATTAGTACCTGGTAGAGGTGGAATAATAGCTGTTTTATTGGTGGTAGCATTTTCAAGTTGGTTAGAAAAGAAGGTAAGAGATGTTATACCAGAATCTTTAGATTTATTCTTGACACCTCTTATAGTTATATTAATTTCATGCTTTGCTGCAATACTAGCTCTACAGCCTCTTGGTGGATTTATATCTGATACCATAGGAAATGCTACAAAGGTTGCAATAGCAGGAGGTGGAGCATTTACAGGATTTGCCCTTGGAGGAACTTTCTTGCCACTTGTAATGACAGGACTTCATCAAGGACTTACACCTATACATGCTGATTTACTTAAAACTACAGGAGAAAATTTATTATTACCAATACTAGCTATGGCTGGGGCTGGACAAATTGGAGCAGCGATTGCTGTACTTGTGAGAACTAAGAATCAAAGATTAAAGAAAACTATAATATCAGCGCTTCCAGTTGGTCTAATGGGAGTAGGTGAGCCTTTAATATATGGTGTTACCTTACCACTTGGAAAACCATTTATAGGAGCGTGCATTGGGGGAGCTTTTGGTGGAGCGGCACAAGCATTTCTAAAAGTTGCTTCTACTAGTATGGGATTATCAGGTTTACCATTAGCGCTTATTACAAACAAACCTGCTTTATTTTTAATAGGATTAGTAGTTGCTTATGCAGCTGGTTTTGCTGCTACTTTATTACTTGGGTTTGAAGATCCAATTGAATAATTTAAGGCTTATTCAGTATATGGAGTTAAATGTAGATTAAGTAAAAATGTAGAGCAAAAAATGCTCTACATTTTTATTAATCATAGGGACAGTTCATAAAAATATAATTTTAAGATTAAAAATATAGAGGTGATTTTTTGAGTAAAGGTATCTCAATTTTTTTAGGTATGGATTATACATTAGAAGAGAATATAAAGTATATGGAAAAGGCAAAAAAAGAAGGATTTGACAGAATTTTTACTTCCTTACATATACCAGAGGCAAATTATGTTGAAATTATAGAGGAATTTAAATATATCATTGAAAAAGCAAAAGAATTAGAGATGATAGTTATTGCAGATATATCTCCTTCGGGCTTTAAATTTTTGGGATTAGAACATAAGGATTTAAAGGGTATTAAAAAACTTGGCGTAGATGTATTAAGAATTGATTTTGGGTTTTCATGTGAGGATATTGCTGAATTTACACGAAATGATTATGGAGTAAAAATAGAGATAAATGCTAGTACGGTTACAGAAAAATTTTTAAAGGAATTTGAAAGTTTTAATCCAAACTATGATAACATGCAAGCTTGTCATAATTATTATCCTAGAATTAATACTGGAATCTCTGTAGAGAGTTTTAAAAGAAAAAATAAATTGTTAAATAAATATGGAGTTAAAATAAGTGCTTTTGTGCCATCGTTAATTAATAAAAGAGGACCTATTTATGAAGGGCTTCCAACTTTAGAAATACATAGATTTAACCCACCTAGAATAAGTGCGAAACACTTGTATGCATTAGGGATACATAGTGTATTTTTTGGAGATAGTATAGCATCAGATAAGGAATTATTAGGTGTAGGAAAACTTAGAGAGGATTTAATAGAATTTGATATAGAAGTATTAACAAATAGTGACTTAGAAAAAAGAATTTTATTTAGAGATTTTCACTCTAATAGAAGTGACTCAGCAGAGGATGTCATAAGATCTGTAGAGTCAAGATTAGAAGTCAATAAAGATAATAAAATTAGTGAATCCAATAATATTTTAAGAAAAAAGGGCTATATTACAATAGATAACGATAATTATTTAAGATATTCAGGAGAATTGCAAATTTGTAAAAAAGATTTACCAGAAGATAAAAGAGTTAATGTAGTGGGAAAAATCAAGAATGAAGAGTTGTTTTTATTAGACCTCATAGAAGATGACAGTAAGTTTAGCTTTATAGAATAAAATTAAGGGACAGTTCATAAAAGTAAATTTTATGAACTGTCCCTTAATTAATTTAAATAGCATAAATCTTGAAAAGGAGAAGTATAGGAGGTAGTTTTAGATTTATAATTATTACTATATTTAAACTTTTTAACAAAAATAAATAATATAGTAATTTAGGGAGAGTAATATTTATAAGATTTGCTTTAATCCATTTATTACTCAGTATGTTACTATGATTTTTGTATAAAATAATAAAGAAGTTGTAAAGGAGGGTGTAAAGATGAAGAAAGTTAGAAAACAAAATGGTAGTTTTGAAAATAAAGTAGAACAATTAATAGATTTGGTAGAAAAACATACTAGAACTGAAAGGCATTTAGAGCAACATTCTGATATAGCATCACCAGAAAACATAGCTAATGCAGAAAAGATTCAAGAGTTCAGAGAAGATGAAATAGCTACATTAAAAGATAATATAGCTAATAGCGGTGAAAGTTATGATGAACAATTAAACAATTTGAAGGATAATTATTCTAAGGCAGAAACGTATATTGCATATAATCAAGATACTATGTCTTCACAGGATTTAGAAAGTGCAAAAGAAAAACAAAGGCATAGAAAAGAACAAATTAATATTTTAGAGTAATAATTAGGGACAGTTCATAAAAATTATTTATATGAACTGTCCCTAATTCTGTTTTGATTAAAAGGAAATCTTATATGCTTAAATAACAATTGCTTTTTTCATAGTAGTATAATCATTGTTGAAGGGAGAGTATAAATTATAATTATTTATCAATATTAAGTTCAGAGAGTCCATGAAATTTATTAATTTATAATTTTTAAGGGGTGAACAGATTGAAAATAAAGGGGTTTAAAAATTTAAAAAAGAATTTTAATAAAAATGCATTACTTTACTTAGGTGGTATATCATTTTTTTATATATGCATGGGAGCTTTTAATATGCTTCAAGGTATATATATAAAGGAGCTAAATGTAGATGAAGGGTTCTTAGGCTTAATTCTTAGCTTGAAAACATTTGCACTAGCTATTTTTTCAATACCTTGTGCAATGATTGTAAATAAAATAGGAAAGAAAAAGGGTATTTTATTAACCATGACAATTGTACCACTTATTATAATATTGCAGGGAATATCTCAAGATAAATGGATAATTCTTATATTATCAATATTACAAGGTGGAGCAAATAGCTTTATGATGGTCTCAGAAGGACCTTTTTTTATGGAAAATACTAATAGTAGAAATAGAATAAAATTATTTAGCTATTCTTTTGCTGATAATGTATTTTCAACTATGTTTGGATATTTTATTTTTGGGCAAATATCAGGGGGATTCATAAGGCTATTTGGAGATATTAAAGCTCTCAGATACTCTATAATAATTTCTGGATTACTTGGTTTAACATCTATATTTTTTATTATTTTTATAAAAGATAATAAAGCATGTGTAGTTGAAGATAGATCTATGTTCTTTAAGAACATAGCTAAAATATCTAAAAAAAAGTATCCATTAAAGTTTTTGGTTTATAACTTAATTATTGGATTTGGGGCAGGTCTTGTAGTGCCATATTTTAATGTTTATTTAAAGTATAAAGTTAATGCTAGCACTGAGCAAATTGGATTTATAATGTCTTTGGCACAAGCTGCAATGGGTATAGGTGGATTGATAACACCATATATGGCTGCTAAATATGGAAGGATTAAAACTATTATTATATGTCAAGTAGCATCAATACCATTTTTAATGCTTATAGCCCTTCCTCCTAATATAGTAATTGTTGCTGGAGCATTATTTATTAGAAATGGATTGATGAATATGGCTGGGCCTGTAGTCGGAAATTTATCTATGGAGCTAATTGAGGAGAATGAAAGATCAATATTTGCAAGTATAAATAATATATCAAATAATTTGAGCAGAGCCTTAAGCGCTGTGGTTGGGGGCTTTATAATGAATAAGTTTTCTCATGGGTATGAGGTTCCGTATTTCATAACATCTATAATGTACATTATAGCAACAGTATATTTTTATAAGTCATTTAGAGGATTTGATAAAAAATCAAAGGATTTAGAGGAAAGAAAAACTAGCAAAGCTGCAATTGTTTAGAATTATAGGGACAGTTCATAAAAAATTTAAAGTGCAATAGGATAAGGAGTATGACAGGATAATTATAAGAACTATTATTTAAAGAATAAAAATAAAGTATTTGCTAATATAAAACAATTTAATGAGAATAATAAGAGCATAGATTACCTTATTATAAATATGTCTTTATGTATAGGAGATGATATTTTGAAAAAGTTGGACAGAGAATTTTATAAAAGAGATACACTTATAGTAGCACAAGAGTTATTGGGCAAGATCTTAGTGAAAAAGATAAATAATCAATTTATTATGGGGAGAATTGTAGAAGTTGAAGCTTATAAAGGGCTTATAGATAAGGCTGCACATTCCTATGGTGGCAAGATTACCAATAGAAATAGGATAATGTATGGTGATGGAGGATATGCTTACGTATTTTTGATTTATGGAATGTACTATTGTATGAATATTGTAACTTCTACTATAGGCAATCCAGAAGCTGCATTAATAAGAGGGATAGAACCTTTAGATGGAGTTAACATTATGAGTGAACTTAGATTTAACAAAAGTTTTAATGATCTCAGTAAAAAAGAAAAGAGAAATCTAAGTAATGGACCAGGTAAGCTTTGTTTGGCTTTTAATATAACTAAAGAAGAGAATGGCATGGATATGTGTGGCGACGATTTGTATGTTTTAGATAATACAATGGATCCAATGAATAATATCAATATAGCAACTTCTAAAAGAATAAATATTGATTATTCTGAAGAAGCAAAAGATTTTCATTGGAGGTTTTTTATAAAAGATAACATGTATGTATCTAAAGGTTAGGGACAGTTCATAATTTTTAACAACATGTATATTTATTCAACATAGGGCAAGAATTCAAATATGCTTAAGTGAAGATTAATCAAATATCGATCTAAGGCTTAGCATATAGAATTATATTAAGGTAGAGGTGAGTAACTTGCCAAGAGGTGCTCGAATAAAAAAGCAAGATGGAATATATCATATAATATTAAGAAGTATTAGCGAGATACAGCTCTTTAAGATAGATGAGGATAAAGATCAATTTCTTAAATATTTAAAAAAGTATAAGATCCAATTTGGTTTTAGATTGTATGCTTATTGTATAATGTCTAATCATGTTCATCTTATAATTGATTCCAATGGAGCTGATATATCAAGAATAATGCATGGTATTAATCAAAGTTATGCTCAATATTATAATAGAAAATATAGCAGGTATGGACACTTATTTCAAGATAGATTTAAAAGTAAGATAGTTGAAAGTGAGAGGTATTTTATAGCTTTAAGTTTGTATATACATAATAATCCTAAAGATATTGTTAAATATAGAAATAATATAGAAAAGTATAGATACTCTAGTTTGGGTATTTACTTAGGATTTAGAAAAGATGAGGAGGGTATATTAGACAGAAGGATGCTTATAAATTTGCTCTCTGGTAATTATAAAAAATTTAAAACCAAATACAAAATTATGTTAAATATGAATGTAAGTGAAGAGGAATTTGAAAAATATGATTTTAAACTAGAAAAAAATTATTATAAATACAAAAGTGATAGAATAGTAATAAGTAGAAATAATTCACATTTGTTAATTCTAGATATATTATTACAAAAATTTAATGTTAAAAAAGATGTATTATTTTTAAAAAATAATACATATATATGTGAATTTAAAAGTATTTTTGTATTATTATGTAGAAATCTATGTAATATGACGTATAAAGAATTGGGAAAAATTTTAATAAATAATTCTCAACCTAACTTATCAAAACTTTGCTCTAAAGGTATAAATCTTGTAATGAAAAATGTTAAATATAAAAATATTGTTGATACAGTATATAAAGAATTATGTTTGGGTTAATAGGTAATTAAATAAATTTTAAATAAAATCAAAGAAAAGATGTATTAAAATATATAAAAAAAGGGTTCTATAAAACCCTTATAAAAGTAAATTAATAAACTTATAGTATGATATATTAAAAATGATTAATATAATAAGGTAGATAAAGTGTTAAGTTTATCATTTATTATTAAATAATAAACATATACTCTGAGAGGCTATGCCTTCTTCATTACCAGTAAAACCTAATCCTTCTTCTGTGGTAGCCTTTATATTTATTTTATCAATATCTATATTTAAAGTTTTAGAAATATTACTTCTCATTTTATCAATGTACGGTGACAATTTAGGTTTTTGTGCAATTATAGTAGCATCTATATTTCCTACTATGAACCCTTTTTGAGTAATTAATTCTAGAACTTTTGATAACAGTTCTAGACTTGAGATATTTTTGTAAGTTGCGTTATTATCAGGAAAATGCCTGCCAATATCACCTAAACATGCAGCCCCTAATATAGAATCCATTATAGCGTGGACAAGCACATCAGCGTCAGAATGACCAAGCAATCCGTATTCATGAGGTACAATTAGACCTCCTAATATTAAATCTCTATTCTCAACTAATTTGTGAACATCATAGCCTAATCCAATTCTCATAAAAATCCTCCTACTAAATAAAATTATGAACTGTCCCTTATTATTTTCAGTTTTACACAAATTAATATAAAAATCAAGGTTAAAAACCATACTATGATGTATTTGGAGTATTTTTAAGTAAATAAGAGTTTAAAACTAATATAATAATACAATCTTTTAAAATATAGAGGAGAATATCATATCTTTAATAATTATCCTTTGAATTATAAATATATTTATAATTGCTATTTTCATTTTGACAATAAGACTGTAAACTAGTTATATGGATATTTTATAAATATATTGAAGTATTTATGAACTGTCCCCTCATTTTGAAAGGAGTGATTTTTTATGGTTGAGGTTATAGAGTTAACTAAAGAATTTAAGGCAGTGAAAGCTGTGGATAAAGTTAGTTTTGACGTTAAACCAGGAGAAATTGTTGGATTATTAGGAGAAAATGGAGCTGGAAAGACAACAACTCTAAGAATGCTTGCAACTATGCTAAAGCCTACCTCAGGAACGGCAAAGATAAATGGATGTGATATAATACATGAATCTAGTATGGTTAGGGGAGAAATAGGAATATTATTTGGTGGAGAGGTTGGTTTATACGATAGACTTACTGCAAGAGAGAATATTAAGTATTTCGCACAACTAAATGGTATGGAAAAGGAAAAGTGTGAAGAACAGATAAATAAGTTAGTTAAAATATTTGGTATGGAAGAATATGTAGATAGAAGGGTTGGAAAGTTTTCTAGAGGTATGAAACAAAAGGTGGCTATTGCAAGATCAATTGTTCATGACCCTAAAGTTATGCTGTTTGATGAGCCTACAGCTGGGTTAGACATAAGCGCATCTAAAATAATTCAAG
This sequence comes from Clostridium simiarum, assembly GCF_018919175.1. GTDB lineage: Bacteria > Bacillota > Clostridia > Clostridiales > Clostridiaceae > Clostridium_L > Clostridium_L simiarum. The sequence goes on from NZ_JAHLQL010000002.1 coordinate 315,995, forward strand.
ATTTTATTTTACAGTGTAAAAAAGAAAACAAAGCCATTATATTTTCAAGTCATATGATGAATGAAGTTGAAAAATTATGTGATAGAGTAGTTATAATTAACAAAGGAAAAGTTGTAGAGCAAGGCACTGTGCAAGGTTTAAAAGAAAAATATAATAATCATGATATAGAAAGTATCTTTAGTGAATTAATAGGGGGTGAAGCTAAAAATGAATAATAATGTAATATTTCTAGTTTTTAGGAAGGAATTAATGGACATTTTTAGAGATAAAAAAGCGCTTATATCAAGCATTGTTATCCCTCTTGTAATATTTCCACTATTGTTTATGGTTATGGGTAAGGGTATAAGTAAAACATCTAAATCAGTAGAAGATAATCTTAAAATTGCTATTGTAGATGAAAGTAGCAGCAAGATGGGACAGTTCATAAAAAGTCAAAAAGGTATAAATCTGGTGGAGACAAGTAATGTGGAAGAAGACATAAAAAGTGGAAAACTTCTTATGGCTTTGGAGATTCCTTCAAATTTTGAAAGTACTATTTCAAAGGAAGATGTAGCTAAGATTATAATCACATATGATAATTCTAGTCAGCAATCTCAAATGGCTTTAGGAAAAATTCAAGGCTATATAGATATGTATTCTAAAGAGATTGTGGCTAATAGACTTGAAGCCAGAGGAATTAAACAAGATGTCTTAACACCTATAAATGTTGAGATTAACACCTTCGAAAAAGAATCAGAAGGATTTAGTAAATTTATGTTATCTTTATTGTTACCTTTGTTATTAGTTATGTATAGTGTTTCAGGACCTATTGCACCAGCTACGGATTTAGGAGCTGGAGAAAAAGAAAGAGGAACTTTAGAACCGTTGTTAACTACTAAAGCAAGTAGAATGTCTCTTCTATGGGGTAAATTTTTAGCTATTACTGTAATGGGATTAATGACTACAATAGCTTCATTAGCAGGAGTTATAATTGCAATGAAACAAAGTGGAGGCATAATGGCAGGCAAAGCCAATGCAGCACCAACATCATTTAGCATAGAACCAAAGGCTTTAATCTTGATAGGTATAGTAGCTATTTTAACAACTATGGTATTTGGAGCATTAGAATTATCTATAAGTATATATGCTAGATCTTTTAAAGAAGCACAGACATATCTAGCACCATTAACAATTATGGCTATAATTCCAGCATATGCAACATATATGCTAGATGCTAAAAGTATAGAGAGTGTTTACTTTCATATACCATTAGCTAATTCTGTTTGTCTTTTGAAGGAATTGATTATGGGAATTTATAACTATAATCATATAATGATTACCTTAGTCTGGACAATAACTTATATACTTGCTTCATTACTATTTGCAAGATTTATGTTCAGCCGTGAAGAGGTTGTATTTAGAGCGTAGAAACTTATTGAATACACTATTAATTAAATTATATTAAAGTTACACTAGTTTTAGTAATAATAAGTGGATTTTAATATAAAGAAGCTTAGAATATGACTAATAATACATTATATAGGTTAAAGAAATAAGCTAAAAATAAATTATTTGAAAAATAAGAAAAACCACAGAAATAGAGAGTATCTTATATTCTGTGGTTTCTTATTATTTTAGGAATCTGCTCAATGGTATTTGTTATATAAGCACCAATAAAGATACAAAAAACTAAATAAAATATGATAAACCTTTAAAAATAGATTTTATATAGTATATACCAAATATATATAGGGAAATGGATGGCTACCTTACTATATATAATCTGTATAACAATATTTAAAGTTGAAATAAAGTAAATTCAAATTATAGAGTTTTTTTAAATTTATAGATTTGACAATTATTATAGGTATTACTAGAAGTTAATTTAAACATATTTTTAATGTAATCGATTATTAAGCTAAGTATACCTTTTTTATATTTCTTACCATAATTTATAACTCTTCCAGTATGAAAGTCTACAAATATCACGTTGTTTTTCATAAGGCACTCACCTCACCTATTTCATAGAACTCCTTAATATAAGTATACTATAAAAAACTGACAATGTTAAGAATATTTCGAAAAATTAAAATTAATTATTTATATAATAATCTTAATTACATTATTTTAACTAGATTTTAATTTTTAATACATAATTTTTAATAAACTATATACTAACTGTATGAAAAGTTAACTTAATATGATTTCCTTGAGGGGGAGGAATATAAATGCTATAATTGAGGGGACAGTTCATAATTTTACGTATTAATTTAATATATAGAGTATAAAAATTAATTAAGACTTTATTATAGATTTTTAAATAAAGAGAGGGATAGTAATGAACAAAAGACAACTTTCAGGAGCATTACTTATAATAGTAGGTATTTTAATTATATGTACAGCTGCATTTATGCGTTTTTCCTCTAATAAAAAGCAAAAGGATATGATGGATAGATTTGAGAATACATTAAAAAATATGGGAGATTATGATATAAAAGAAGGGGATAATAAGTCGCCAAATGGAGGACCAAATTATCAGGAAATAGATGCTATAGCATTAATGATAATACCTAAAATAAATGTGAATGCTGCAGTGGCTGAAGGAACTGACATGGATACATTAAAGTTTGCTGTTGGCCATTTTGAAGGTACTGCTATGCCTGGAGAAAAAGGTAATTTTGCTGTAGCTGGTCATAGAAACTATACTTACAGCGAATACTTTAAAAGAGCTGATGAACTAGAAAGTGGAGATGAAATATTAGTTAGAACTAAAGGCGGAGAATATAAATATAAGGTTACAGAAAAGAAGATAGTTGAACCAGAGGCAGTAGAAGTATTAAATTCTACAAAAGATGCAACTTTAACAATAGTGACCTGCACACCTGGTGCTACAAAGCGTCTAATAATTAATGGGAAATTACAAGATTAAGCATATTACTGAATTGCAAAGAGTATTTTTAGCGGATTGCTATCATTACTAATAGTTTTTTAAGGGAAACTCATCTTCATAAATTAATATGGCATCCAAAGAGTACTGGAGGAGTAAGGAAACACCATCAAACAATAGGGTTGAGTATCTCATTAACCACTTCACACAACATCATAGATATCTGTTTTCTGCTTAGGAAATGCATCCTCATAACTTCAGATGTTAATCAAAAAGGTAAGTAAATACACTAACCCTTAAGCATAGGCTTTGATATTTGCTTAGCCCACTCACACAAGATCACAAATTTAATTCTTTGCTTAACTGAATACCATGAAACTGTAGGGTTTGGTATATACGTTTAGGATACCTACGTTCATAACTTAATATGATTGATTTAAGTGGAAAATACTATAACTCTTGAATTTTAGTGATTTAGAGTTATTATGCTACTGTGTATAGGTATTTTTTTCATAATAGATAAGTTTTTTATATTCTGTATGGCTTATTTTATTGTCTCTAGTGTAAAGTAATTCTCATAAACAAACTTCAAGTTAGCCTAATCGCAAATTGATGTTTAGGTAGTATAAATTGTAAAATTAAATACTTTAACAATAATTTTTATATCTGTATGGGTTATTTCATTTATAGACGAGTAACCCATTAATTTTATGTATCAAATTATTGTTCCATAGGAAATCCATAAATATTATTGCTAGCACCCTTTTATAAGGAAAATCATATTCATATCTTAAGATAATATTCAAAGAGTACTGGAAGAGTAAGTGAATATCATCAAACCGTAGGTTTGGATATCTGATTAATCGATTGACATAAGATATAGATATTGGTTCGTTGCTTAAGTGTGGCTAAGCACTGCTATACAACTGGCTAAGTTCTTCTAAGTTTAAGATATAAAAGGGTATTTTTTGCAAGTAAACTTCATAGGAACCTAAGAATTATTTGATTTTAACTTAAACAAGCTATGCAAGTTAAAATGACTTAAAAGAATTATGAACTGTCCCCTATAAATTAACAGGTTATCCACAGTGGGGTGTGGATAATGTTAATAATATCCTAAAAAATGTATTTATTTATAGTTTTAGTATAAGAGGATTTTTGTAAGATAAAGGATATATAATTTAGTGAAACCAGGCAATAATGATACTTTGGAAGCTACCCTGTAGTAAAATAGTAATATTAAAAAAAGAAGTTGGAATTTATAATAATAAATAATAATTAGTAATAGAAAATAACATTTTATACACAGCTATATTTAGAAAATGTGGATAACTATATCTTTAATCTTTATTTATAGAGGATTTTATGATATTATAACTTCTATATGTAAAGTTTAATAATACAGGTGTTAAGCTGAATTTATACCAATGTAGATTTAATTCATATTAAGTTTAGGGGGAACACTTATGGTAAAAGGTTTAGCTGCTATAGCTACCATATTGCTATTTTTAGTTACAGTTTATTTTATAGTAGAATATTATTTTTCACAGATTGTAACTAGAAAATTAAAAGATGAAGATGAATTATTTCAGAATCAAGTAGATAAAGGGTTAATAGATAAAGATTTTTACGAATCACTACCTAAAGAAGAAATCTTTTTAAGGTCAAGAGAAGGTTTGAAATTAAGAGGAATATACATAGAAGCTAATAAAGATTCAAATAAAACAATGGTTTTTGTTCATGGAATAACAGTTGGACTAACGTGTTCAATAAAATACACGGAAATGTTTTTGAAAAGAGGTTGGAATGTATTAATATATGATCAAAGAAGACATGCTAGAAGTGAAGGTCAATACTCTACTTATGGATATTATGAAAAAGAAGACTTAGATTTGTTTATAAACTGGTTAGTAGATAGAAAAGGAAAAAATGAGATAATTGGATTACATGGAGAATCTATGGGAGCTGCTACGGTAATTCAATATGATAGTATCAATAAGTATGCAAAGTTTATTATATCTGATTGTGGATTTTCTAATCTAAATGAGCTACTTAGAGGAAAGATAAAAGATGATTATGGCGTGTTTTTATATCCAGTATTAAAGCTAAGTGATTTACGGGCAAAAAGAAAGGCAAAGTTTAAATTTGAATGGATTAAACCTATTGAAGTAGTTAGGAAATCTTCAATACCTATGATGTTTATACATGGAGATAGAGATAAGTTTGTACCGTGGAATATGAGTGTTCAAATGTATAAATCAAAAGAGAATGGGATAAGGAGATTGTATTTAGCAAAAGGAGCTAAACATGCTCAAGCTATTGAGGTAGATAAGAAAAGATACGAAAAAGAGGTCATGGAATTTGTTGATGAGGTTCTAAATAGCATCAATTGATTCTTAGGTTTATATAAAGTTTTTGCTTTAAAAATTACCCATTTTATCATTATAATAACTTATCCACAGTTTTATTAATTAAAATTTTATTATATACTTACACAGCTAAAAACTAGAGAGATAAATCTTGGGTTGGTGGAATGGCTTTAAATGTAGTGAAACGGAATTATTACGTATATTAACCTTAACTAGTGATGGTAGATAAACAATATGCGAATTCCATAAGAATTAAGTATTATCTGATAATTTTCAATTAAAATGGGGACAGTTCATAAGTTTAGATATAAATGTTTCTAAGTTAGGGACAGTTAATTAAATATAATAAATATAAAGATAAAAGTAGGGACAGTTCATAAACATAAATAACTTTGGGGTGATTGTATGAAAAGAAAGACTAATATTATATTATTTTTGGTATTAATACTAATCGTTAGCATGGCTACCACATTATTTATATTAAAGAGTAGAGATAAAAAGAATCAGCAAGACAAATCAGAAATTACATATAATGAAGTTAATGATAAGTTAAGGGAGGATGAATCTAAAGATAAAGAGAAGAAAGTTAAGGAAGAAAAGAATAAAGATAGATTTGAAGGTATGGAATTAAAAAATAACTCTGTAGGGATTCCAATATTATATTATCATTCAGTAGAGGAGTCTAAGGATAATGAACTTAGAATTTCTCCTGAAAAGTTTAGAAAACAACTTAAGTATTTAAAGGATAATAATTATATAACTCTAACATTAGAAGAAGCATATGCTTATATAAAAGATAATAAATCCGTTCCTAAAAATTCAGTAGTAATAACTTTTGATGATGGATATAAGGATAATTATGATAATGCTTTTCCTATATTAAAGGAGTTTGATTACACAGCCACCGTATTTGTAATTAGTGGATTAATAGATAAGGATCCAAATTATTTAAATAGTGATGAAATAAAAGAAATGGCTAAAGGTGGTATAGAAATAGGAAGTCATACCGTAAACCATGAAAAATTAGTGGATATATCTAAAGAAGAACAAAAGCAAACTCTAACAAAGTCAAAAGAAGACTTAGAAAAGCTTACAGGAAAACCGGTTACAAGTATTGCATATCCATTTGGAGTATTTGATGATAATATAATTAAACTTACAGAGGAAGTAGGTTATAAATTAGGTTTTACTATAAACAAAGGATGGGGAAAAGGAAGTGAAAACCCTCTTAAGTTAAGTAGAGTATATGTAAGTGCCTTTATTACTGACGAAAATTTTAAAGAGAGAATTTCAAAGTCTAATTATAATTAGGACAAGTCTAATAATTATTAAATTATTTATTTTAATATAACCTTAGGAGGAACAGATGTTTAGTAGTATAAGAAAAAAGATAGTATTAATATTTATGTTGATTGCATTAATAAGTTCCACTTCATTTTTCCTAGTAGCATATTTTCAAAATATAGCAGTTGCAGAAGCACAAATGAGATCAGATGGAGAAATGCTAGCAACTCAAATAAGATACTCTGTTGACAGCCATTCCTTAGATTATTTAGACGATACTCAAGAACTTTTTGAAAAAAGTATAAAAACTTCACCTTCATTAAAGTATTTAAGTTTAATCAGTAAAGAAGGAAAGATTTTAGCTCATAGTGATAAAAGCAAGGTTGGAAATAAAGAAAGTTTTGATATTAGTTCAGTTATAAAGGATAATAAGAGTTTATATATAAAAAATGATTATCAGGGAGAAAAGGTATACAGTATAAGTATTCCTGTTATTAGAAATAATCAACCTGCTGCTTCTTTATCATTAGGATTATCTCGTGATACTATAAAGGAATCTACAAGAAGTATACTCCAAAAAATGCTTATTATTGATGTAATAATATTTTTAGTTTTAACTTTAATTGGTGTTTTATTTTCAAAGAGTTTATCATCTCCTATTAAAAAAATTATGGATACATTAAAAAAAGTAGAAGAGGGAGATTTTTCTGCATTATCGGAAGTGAAATCTAGGGATGAATTAGGTAGATTATCTTTAAGCACTAATAATACAATAAAGGTTGTAAAAAATATAGTTTTAGATATAAGGGATACTACATATAAGTTAGAAGATATATCTGAAAAATTATCTTTTTCTACAGATGAAGTTTCCAAATCTAGTGGTGAGGTAGCAACTTCAGTAGCAGAGGTTTCAGAAGGGGCCATAAGACAGACTGAGACCCTATCAGAGGTTCTTTCTTATATTAAAAGCTTTGGGGATACCTTAGTTCAAATAGACACTAAAGTTAAAAGTGTTTATGAAGGAAGTAATACTATAAAAAAATCAGCAGATATAGGAACGAAAAATGTAGAAGAACTTATCGAGTCAATGAGAGATCTAAAAACTAACTTTGACTATGTTGCAGAAAAGGGAAGTTATTTAAGTGAAAATATTATGCACATTAATTCTATTACTGATGTAATAAATAGTGTGGCTGAACAAACAAATCTTTTAGCTCTAAACGCCGCTATAGAGGCAGCAAGGGCTGGAGAGTCAGGGAAAGGTTTTGCCGTAGTTTCTGATGAAATTAGAAAGTTAGCAGAGCAGGTTTTAGATTCATCTAAGAATATATCTAAACTTGTTAGTGATATTATCTTTGAGAGCAATGAGGTAAATAAAAGTACTAATGTAGTAAAGGAAAAAATGAATCTGCAGTCTGAAACCGTAGAAAATAGTGTAGAGTCTTTTAATACAATACTTGTGGCTATACAAGAGATAGTACCAAAAATTGAAGAGGTTTATGAAGAAATTGATGAAACAATAAAAGCGAAAGACTTAATCATTGAGGAAGTGGATAAGGTGGCTTATGTATCTGAAGAAATAGCCGCTTCTACAGAAAATATATTAGCAGCATCAGAACAGCAATCAGCTTCAAATGAAGAGGTAAGTTCAAATGCTAAAAGTCTTAATGAAATCGCTAAATATCTAGCTAGTAGTATATCAAAATTTAAATTATAATACTAAGGACTATGGCTAAAATTGTATATACAATGTAGCCATAGTCTTTAATTTAAACTTTGGAACCTTCTTCAGTTTTAGTAGATGAAGATATAAGCCTATTTATATCCTTTAATTCGTTTTCTGTTAGATATCTCCATTTGCCAATAGGTAAATTCTCTAAGTTAACATTCATTATTCGTACCCTTTCTAACTTAACCACTGTATAGCCTAGGGTTTCAGTCATTCTTCTAATTTGCCTATTTAGTCCTTGGGTCAAAATTATACGAAAAACATGAGGGCCTTCTTTAATCACCTTACATTTTTTAGTAACAGTACCTAAAATTTTCACTCCATTAGACATTTTGTTTATAAAGTCATGAGAGATTGCCTTATCTACAGTAACTATATATTCTTTCTCGTGATTATTTCCTGCTCTTAAAATTTTGTTTACTATATCGCCATCATTAGTTAAGAAAATTAATCCCTGAGAATCTTTGTCTAGTCTCCCTATATGAAATATACGTTTAGGATAGCCTACAAAGTCTACTATATTACCCTTAACAGTGGTTTCTGTAGTGCAAGTTATGCCAACAGGTTTATTAAGAGCGATATAAACAGGAGATTCTTTTTTTCCTATTAGCTTATTGTCTACATAAACTTTTTCATAAGGAAAAACTTTAGTACCTATGACAGCCTTTTCTCCATTTACAGTTACTCGTCCATTTTCTATTAATTTATCAGCCTCTCTTCTAGAACAATAGCCACTATCACTAATAAATTTATTTATTCTTATAGAATCCTTTTTATCTTCATGAAATATGTAATTTTGATTTTCACTATTAGAACTTAGATTTTTTTTAGAATTTAAATTATTTTTCACAGAAGATTCTTCTCCCTTTATTTTATTATATTTAAAATTTTCAGTCCTTTTGTTATCATTGTTTTTCATAGTTATATTTTCGCTTCTTTTAGAGTTTGTAAGGGTTTCTAAAGAATTATTTTGACTTTTAGTACTATTAAAAGATTTTCTAGGCTTAGAGTTACTTTGTATATTTTTACTAATATGTTTGTATTTTTTCATATCTTATCTTATGACCTGCCTTTATATATATTAAACAAATATTTTATAACAATATCAAGTGATTGTTAGCTGAAGATAAAATTTCATTAAAATCAATGCCTACTCAACTGAAATTTAGAAGAAATTATCCCTTGGGTAGTAGCCTGTATCTCCAGCTAAATCTTAGAAGAAGCTATCCAAGACCCTATCAGTGCTTAGCTCACACTTAAGAAGATATCCAAAATCTATGATTTGGTCATAGTACTTTACTCGTCTAAGGCCATTAAGATGAGTTTCCTAAGCAAAGAACCAAGATTATGAACTTAGGTAAGTGGTTTAAAAAGATATCCAAGCTATGGCTTGATGATAGTCCGTTACTCTTTGAAAAACATCTGAAGCCATTAAGATGAGTTACTAAAAAGAGAAGCAAGATCTATAATCTTATGTAAGTCGCTTAAGAATATACTCAAACCCATGGCTTGATGGTATTCTCTTACTCTTTGAGTACCCTCTGAAGCCATTAAGATGAGTTTACTTTAAAAAATTATTAGTCATGCTATCTAGTGGATAAATATGTAGTTAAAATTATTTTTCTAAAATAGATTTATATCTTAGGGATTATGAGAAGACTCCAGATAATCTAGGTAATCAATTCATAACAATGTTAATAATTTTTACTTTTATTATATCTAAATAAGTTAGAAGGGATAGTGAAGTAAAACTCTGTAACAGAGCTACTATTATTATTTGCACCATAAGTAAAGCCATGATTACTTAATATTTCACTGCAAATGGCTAAACCTAAGCCTATGCCTCCACTTTCGGAATCTTTATAATATCTGTCCCAAATATTATTAATTATATCCTCAGGTATCCCTCTTCCTTCATTTATAATAGCAATTTTTATATTATTGTCAATTAGTGAGCATCTTATATCAATATTTCCACCTTCCTTGGAAAACTTAATAGCATTATCTATAAAGTTATATAAAACTCTACTTAAATAATCAGAGTCTGCCAGCACTTCCACAGTACTATTACTTAATATTTCATCAATACTCAACTTAAGTATAATATTTTTTTCTTTGCAGATGTTCTTAAATTTAACTACCATATCCATAAGAAAAAGATTTAAATCTAAGTAATCTAGGCTTAAATTTATGAACTGTCCCCTAAGTTTGGAAAGTTGCATTATATCCATAACTAATTTATTAAGTCGATCTACCTCTTTTATTATTTCTTTGCTGTAGCTCTTGGAGGTTTCAAAATCAACCATACCATCAACAGTTGCTTCACTATAATTTCTAATAATACTTAAAGGAGTTTTAAAGTCATGGCTTATGTTAGCTATGAAATCTCTTTGAAGTCTGTTTTTACTTTCTAACTGCTTAGCCATATGTTTAAGGCTTAAAGCTAATTCTTCAATTTCATCTCCAGTTTTAAGGTTTAAATCCACTTTAAAATTTTCTTTTGAGATTTCAGAAGATACCTCCTTTAATTTTAAGATAGGATTAGTGAATTTTTTCCCGAAAAAAATTATAAGGGGTAAGGCTAAAATTAAAGCAGTTATAAATACTGCAAGTAGTATTAAGTAAACTATTTTTAAATAGTCAGATATATCCTTGCTACTTTTAAAAACTACAATATCTCCAGTATCTGTTTTTAGTTTATAAGATAACATTTTTTGATTTTGGTGGGTTATAAAATAGTCCTTTTCTTTAAGTTCTGTAAAATTTATAGATTTATTCATTAAACCCATTCGTCCTTTACCAAAGGGGAGGATTACGTCATCTTTTATTAACACACCATTTATATTCATATTATATAGGATCTTATCATCACCTTTTAAATAATTATAAACATCCTCTGCGTTTTCTTTTAAGAGTTTATATTGGGAGTTAACATATAATTTGGATAAAAGTATAGTAGATTCAAAAAAACTCACAATAATTACAAGGGTGATAATCATTAAAAAATATTTAAATAATTTCTTGGTTATTTTATCCACAAAAACACCTCAGTATCATTAATAATCATAGATAAATTAGGATTCTAATTTGTAGCCAACTCGCCAAATAGTTTTAAGATTTTTATTAAAAACATTTATCTTTTCTCTAAGATTTTTTATATGAGTATCTACAGTTCTAGTATCTCCTAAAAAGTCGTAACCCCAAACCTTATCTAAGAGTTGGTTTCTATTAAAAACTATATTGGGATTTTTAACAAAAAACAGCATAAGCTCAAATTCTTTAGGTGTTAAAGAGATATTATTACCATTTTCAGTAACTGTATGGCTATTTTCATATATAAATAAATTATCTAGAGTTAATACATTAGAATAACTATCTTTTAATGAAGAAGTAAAAGAAGATCTTGATTTTATTCTTAAATTAACCCTAAGTACTAATTCTCTTAAACTTAAGGGTTTTACCATGTAATCATCTGCACCCAATTCAAAACCAAAGATTCTATCTTCCTCTTCACCACGTGCAGTAGTTAAGATAACTACTGTATTTTTGTAGCGAGATTTTATTTTTCTTAAAAGAGACCAACCATCTTTTTTTGGCATCATAATATCTAGTATTATTAAATCGAAATTATCTTTTTCTATTAAGAGTTCACCTTCTTCACCATCTTTAGCATAAAATACTTCATAACCTTCTTTTTGTAAGTATATTGACATAACTTCAGAAAGTTTAGTTTCATCTTCAATTATCAATATTTTACCTTTCATAATATATACCGCCTTAGTTAATACTATCATTATGACCTTTGTGTAGAAATAGATTTTAATAAAACTACATTAATATATAATAATTTTAACAGATAGTTATAGGTGCTATCAACAGAATAAGATTTCTTAATTTATTAGAATTTTATTTCCAGTTAAGAGTTACTTATACATCTATGAATAGAATAAAGGTTTTCTTTATAACAAGGTAGTGTTGGTACTATAAAAGTTAGCTACAGCACTTTGTTTATGAATATTAAGTGGTAGATAAGTTCTTATGGTTTTCTAATGTAGGAGAGGTGTATTAATTAGATTTGGTGCAAAACTATATAATACTTTTCAAAAATAGAAAATATGACTATTTTATTAAAAATAAAAAATAATCATTATGAATTAAAAAAAACTATTGAAATGCATAAAATATAGTTGTATAATATTAATATACCTGATAAGGGTATATTGGTTAATGAAAAGGGAGGAATTACAATGAAAAAAGTTGTTATGTATACATCAGACACTTGCACATATTGCGTAAGTGCAAAGGAATATTTTGCAGAAAATAATATTAGTTATGAGGAAAAGAATGTTAAAGAGCCAACAAATAGAAAAGAATTAATGGCTATGGGAATAATGAGTGTTCCTGTAATAAAAATTGATGAAGAAACAGTTATTGGATTTAATAAGGAAGAAATAGAATCATTATTAAGTAAATAATGATTCTATAGTATAACTATATGTAATTTTAATATGAGGATAATTAGCTATTAGGAAGTGGCTAATTATCCTCATATCTTTATATAGGTTTATAAGAGGATGGATTTATAAGTGGTAAAATCACTTAACATTTATATTATATTCATTTCCAGAGTTATTTATTCGGGCCTCTATTTTATTTTCTTTAATAAAATTTTCAGAAGAGATAAGGTTACTTTCTTTTAGTTTATCTCCATTAACATAGATATATATAATAGATTTTTCTTTTATTATCTCTAATTCTTTAGCTTTATTTAACATATTATAAAGAGATTCATCTACAGCCTTGCCTTCTAACTTCAAGGATGATATTATTTTTTTACCGTTACTATTATTAGGAGTTACACTTATAATTTTATTAAACTTATTAACCTGAATTTTTATGGAAGCATCCATATCTAAAATTATAGTAGTACTTGCTTGAGTATACAAAGCAAAACCTACTAGAAGTAGTAGTATTAAAGAGATTGAACTAGCTAAAATAGGGTATTTATGTATTTTATAGCTTTTAATTATCTCCCCATTTATTATGGCACCTATTATAGGAGAATCCTCTTTATTTAGCTTTATTTTTATGAAGTCTCCATAAGAATTTAGTATTATAGCATTATCTTTAAAAGTTTTAAGCAAAACACCTGTACCTAAATTATGAGTATGATTTTCATCATAGATAACTAAGGCGTCATTTTTTTGAAAAATGTTTTCATTATCATTAATATCTTCTATTTGATTTATATCGTTAAGTTGTATATTAAGATAATTTTTTATATTAGAATACTGTGATTTAGATAGGATTAAATAATAAGATATTATATAACTTTGCCATTTCTCTATAAAAGATGCAGATTCATAAGTAAATTTTGAAATCTTTTTTATGGGTAAGGCCCTATGTTTTTGAATTAAATTGGATAAGCCATTATTCTCAGCTAAGGCAAAGGCTATATTTAAAAGCAAATCTTTTTCATTGCCTTCAGGACGTTTATTACAAAGACTTTTAAGGGTTATTCCATATAAAGTTAATTCTTTAATGAATAAAGAAATCTCTTCACTTACTGTACTTACGAAATTTTCATCTAGAATCATCATCTTTTGTTTATAAAGAAATTTATATTTATTTTTAATCAACATAAATTTGTAATCCATAAATATGCACCTCTAGAAATAATACTAATATATAATTAAAAAATTTGCAAAGTTTAAAGGAGTAATTTATATGAATGAAGCAAAGGAATTAATAAATACTCAAAGATCTTACTTTTTAAATGGAAATACACTACCTATAGACTTTAGAATTAAGACATTAAAAAAGTTGAAGATTTCAATAATAAATCATGAGGATGAAATATTAGATGCATTATGGAAGGATCTTAGAAAATCAAAATTTGAAGCCTATGCTACAGAGATAGGACTTGTATTAGAAGAAATAGATCTAGCTATAAAAAGTGTTAAAAAATGGTCTAAGGCTAAAAGAAAAAGAACACCTATGGTACATTTTCCAGCTTCAAGTTATGTTTATCCTCAGCCCTATGGTGTTGTACTTATAATGTCTCCATGGAACTATCCATTTCAACTTACCATGGCGCCTTTAGTGGGAGCTTTAACGGCAGGAAACTGTGCAGTTATAAAACCTTCTAAATATTCTCCAAATATTAATATAGTATTGAAAAAAATTATTAAAGAATGCTTTCAAAGGGAGTATGTAGATGTTATATATGAGAGTGGTGGCAGAGAAGCTATTAGAGAGATACTAGAGCAGAAATTTGACTATATATTTTTTACAGGTAGCGTGTCTACAGGTAAAGTTGTTATGGAGAGTGCATCAAAACATCTAACACCTATAACCTTAGAACTTGGAGGAAAAAGTCCCTGTATAGTAGATAAAGATGCAGATATAGATTTATCAGCTAAAAGAATAGTGTGGGGAAAATTAGTAAATGCTGGTCAAACCTGTGTGGCTCCTGATTATTTAATGATTCATAAGTCTATAAAAGCAAACTTTATAGAAAGTATGAAAAAATATATAGAAATCTTTTATGGAAAAGATTCTAAACTCAGCCCTGATTATCCAAGGATAATTAACTCAAAGCAATTTGATAGGCTAAAAGGGTATTTAGAAAAAGGCAATATAGTTGTAGGGGGAAATACTGCACGAGAGGAACTTTATTTTGAACCTACCGTAATAGAGGGAGTAAGTTTAGAAGATCCAATAATGAAAGAGGAAATATTTGGTCCTATATTCCCACTTCTAGAATTTGAAGATTTAAGTGAAGTAATTCATTTTGTAAATAGTAGACCTAAACCTTTAGCTCTTTACTATTTTTCAGAAAATAAAACTTCTCAAGAAACAATATTAAAAAATACTGCTTCAGGTGGATCTTGTATAAATGACACTATAATACATGTGGCTTCTCACCATATACCTTTTGGAGGGGTAGGTGAGAGTGGTATGGGGGGATATCATGGAAAATCTAGTTTTGAAACCTTTTCTCACTATAAATCAGTTATTAAGAGGGGAAGGTTAGATATTAACTTCAGATATGCACCATACAAGGAAAGATTTAATTTGCTTAAGAAGATTATGTAGTGGAACTAAAATAATAAAGTATTTGCATTAATGGCAAGTACTTTTTTTACATAAATATATTAAAGGAATTTAGAATAAGTATTAAAGCATTGAAAATATCATAGAAATAGTAGGGAGAACAAAATATGTTAAATATTAAAATATGGAGTTGAATGTAATGAGTAAAAAAAATTTAGAAGAAGTTATTTGGAAGGGTAATAGTAGAAAGATGTATGAGGCCATATTAAACTCTACCCCAAAGTTATTTCAAAAAAGCATAATAAAATTAGCAACTAAGTGGGTTCAAGAACACAATGTGGAAGTAGTAACCGAAGAGATGATTTTTCAGGTGGTAGAGGACGTAGCGCCTATAAAAGTTAAATCAAAAATACTTCAAGCACTGGAAAGTATGAAGACAAAATAGTAAGGACTAATTTTATTAAAGCTTACCCCTTACTATATTCTTCAATTAAGCACATTATTGTAATCACAATTAAGGATAAAAGATATTTAGAAATTAATTTTAAAATGAAAAAAGTTACTTTAGCTTATGGATTAAACCCTCAATGGTGTCAGAGGTAATAAATTCATTACCAACTCTTACAAAGGGAATAGAGCGACAAAGGTCGCATCTTAATAAACATTCTTCTAAAGTAAATTCAAGGTTTTCTTTCTCTAGAAGGCTGATGATATCATCAGCATACTTACTAAAGGCACAAAGTCTTATCATAGATTTAATCTCCTTATTAATAAATATTTCATAATATAGGTTTATTTTAAAAGTCTTTAGTACTTTTCCTTGAGGATTTATACCGTAAATAGTTAATAGCTTCAGAGGGGGGACTCCCTAAGACCCTTAAAAACCATCATAGCAAATGGTCATGGTATAAAATCTTATATAATTATTATAAAGAATATAAAATATTTTGAATAGGTTATTTTTTATAGGGAATATTTCATTTAAGTTTTGTTTACTATTTACTAATGATATTTCATTGAGGATATGAAGTTCCAGGTGCACAGGTTGTATGAAGTTATAAACATTGATACAATAAATGTAATTGCTTGCCAAAACAATATGCATTTAATTATTGGATTTTTAAATAATCCAAAATTTCGTTTAATATCTGCCCTTATAAGGAGTGGTTATAATGAGAAGTAATAAAGAAGAAATCCTTGATTTTATAGAGATTTCAATGAGTAATGATGAAGTTGGTTTGTCAGCAGGAGAAATAGCGAAAGAGTTAAAACTTCAAAGAAGCAATGTAAGCTCTATACTTAATGAGCTTTATAGAGAAGGGGTTTTACTAAAGATAAAAGGAAAACCAGTGTTATACACTTTGAATTCTTCATTTAAAAATCAAAATCCATCATTTAAAGAAAATGCAAATTTTGATGAACTTATTGGTAATGATAAAAGCTTAAAAAAATGCATTCAACAAGCCAAGGCAGCCATGTTATATCCTCCCAATGGTCTTCATACATTAATACTTGGACCAAGTGGAGTTGGAAAAACCATGTTTGCAGAGCTTATGTATAAATTCTCCATGGAAAACAGTGTTTTTAAACTAAATGCTCCTTTCATAGCCTTTAATTGTGCTGATTATGCAAATAATCCTCAGCTTTTATTGGCACATCTTTTTGGTTGTAAAAAAGGTGCTTTTACAGGAGCAGATAAAGATAGAATGGGCATAGTTGGAAAAGCTAATGGAGGAGTTTTATTTTTAGATGAGGTACATAGATTGCCACCAGAAGGACAAGAGATGCTTTTTTATCTTATAGATAAGGGATTATATACACCTTTGGGGGAGGAAAGTAAAAAGAAATGTGAAGTGCTTATAATTTGTGCTACTACAGAGGAAATAGATAATGTACTTCTTACTACTTTTACAAGAAGAATTCCGATGAATATAAGGATACCCGCTTTAAATGACAGGAGTCTTGAAGAAAGATTTCAGCTGATGTGTGAATTCTTTACTATAGAAGCTGCTAGAATTGGAAAAGACATATCTATATCATCAAATACAATGAGACAACTTATGCTTTATGAATGCCCAGGAAATGTAGGACAACTTAAAAGTGATATACAATTAGGATGTGCTAATGCATTTCTAAATTCCATATCTAAAGGACTAAGAAATATAGAAGTTCATTGTACTGACTTCGCTTCTTATGTAAATCAAGGACTACTCATCTATAAAAATTATGCAAGCGAAGTGGATAAAATAGTAAAGAATGAAGATAGACTATACTTTACCCCTAAAGGACCGAAGAGTCAAATAAAAGAAGGGGATTATTCTCTTCCAGATAACTTTTATGAAAGAATAGAAAAAAGGATGCAGGAGCTTCATAAAAGGGGAATAAAAGAAAAAGAAATAAAGCTTTTAATGGAATTTGATATAGAAAATTACTTTAAAACATTTATAAGAAATTTTAATCAAAGTGTAAAGAAAGAGGAACTATCAAAAGTAGTAGATGAGAATATTATTATGCTGGTAGAGGGATTTTTAGAGATTGCAACTAATAAACTTAGAAAGGTATTTCCAACTAAAGTGTTCTATGGTTTATGTCTTCATATAAATTCAAGTATTAGTAGAATAAAAGATGGGAAAAGCATATTAAATCACAATTTAGAGAATATAAAAACAAAATACGAAAAAGAATACGAAATATCTAAAGAGTTAGCTAGTCGTATAGAAATCACATATGATATAAGTGTACCAGAGGATGAAATCGGTTTTATATCCATGTTTTTAACAGTAAATGAAATAGAATGTGAAGCATTAGAAGACAGGCCTATTGTAGTTATAGCTATGCATGGTAAAAGCACCGCTTCTTCTATGACTGAAGTTGTAAATAAGCTTGTAGGCGCAAATAATGTGTATGCCTATGACATGTCATTAGATAAAAGTTCAGAGATAGCTTATGAAGAATTGAAGGATTTAGTAATAAAAAAACATCAAGGAGGGGGAGTAATTCTTCTAGTTGATATGGGATCTTTAAGCATATTTGGAGAACTTATAAACAAGGATACAGGTATAGATATAAAAGTTATAGATATGGTATCTACTGCTATTGCTATAGAATGTTCAAGAAAAGCTGTAATAGAATCTGATATGAATGAAATATATAGTAGTATAAGAAAAAGCTTAAGTAATTATGGGGCTCATAACATTAAAGTTTCAGATAATTTCATACCAGAAAAAGATAATATAATAATTACATTATGTACAACTGGAGAAGGTAGTGCAATAAAATTAAAAAACTTTATAGAAAGTAAAATAAATACCAAAGATTATAATATACAGATATTCCCTATGGCTTTAAATAATAAAAACCATACTTATAATGCATTAAATAATATGTCAAAAGAAAAAAATATATTAGCTATAGTAGGAACTGTAAATCCTAATATATATGGAATACCTTATGTATCAACCTATGATATATTTATGGACAATGAGTGTAATAAGTTAGTAGATATATTAGAAAACAGAAAGGAAAAAAATAGTAAGGCTAATGATTATGATAGCTTTATAGAAGTATTAAAAAATGATGTTAAAAATATAGACCTTTCTAATTTTGAAACCTTATACAATAATTTTTTAGTTGAAGTAGGAAATAAGATAAATAAAAAGGTTACCTATGATATATCTATAGGTCTTATGGTTCACATGGTTTGTTCTATAAGCAATATCATATCAGGAAAGTCTAGTACTCCTTGTTATTCAAAGGAGATAATTAAAGAAGAGTATCAAAAAGAATTTAAAATAATAAAACAGTGCTTAAAACCTATAGAAGTATATTATAATATTGAGTTTAATGAAGATGAAGTATGTTTTGTGTTAAGAAACGTAATGGGTATATAAAAGTTTATAATGTGTATAACATTTTGGGAAATTAAGTATGAACTGTATAAACAGAGTACTTGCATTTAGAGGGAGTTTTTACTCCCTCTAAAGCTTAGAAATCGTTATTCAGGAAGATGACTGCTCCTTATTCCTACTTTGAAGAAGATGGGAGTATTAGAGTGGGTAGGCATGGGATAAGTAATTTTATAGATAAAAAGAGAAGTTAAAAAATAAAATGGAACCTATATGCTAGATACTAATAGAAAAAGAGCCTATCATATAGGTTCTTTTTTGTAATTTTAGCGTTAAAAGCTTAGAAGGCACCTAGTGTATTAAAATAAATCTTAAATAAATATGGAATAAGAAACATAGTAATACTTGTATATCACTTTTAACTTAAAAAGTGATAAGTGTATAGTCTTTATATACACATTTAACAATAAATATAGAGGAAGCCTTGTAAATAAAGGGTTTCAAAGAATTTAAAAGTATTGGCATGACTATTGCTATAAAATAATATAAGAATATTAATATAGAGTATGGAGGAATAGATATGACAGAAGGAATAAAAGGAGATATAAGTGAAGAAATCATCTTCAGTCTTATAAGTTATTCTGGAGATGCTAGAAGTTATTTGTTTGAAGCTTTTAATTATATAAAGGAAGATAATCATGAAGAAGCTAATAGGGTAATGGAAGAGGCTGAAAAGTCTTTAATGAATGCTCATAACATACAAACAACTCTTATCCAACAAGAAGCAGGGGGAAGTCCTGTTAAGGTAAATATATTAATGGCCCATGCACAAGATCATCTCATGAGTACTATACTTGCAAGAGATCTTGTAAAAAATATGATTGATATGCAAAAAGAGATTAATGAGCTAAAAATAAAAATAGATAGGATATAAGGTGATAATTATGATAAAGGTAGTTCAATTTTTAAACCAAGTTCAAGCAGGTTTTGGATCCGATGAAAAAATGAATATTACTCCAGAATATCAAAAAGGAGCCTGCGGACCAGGAATGCTTTTAAAAAACACTATGATGAGGTATGGAGCAGATATTGTAGGGACTATAATCTGTGGAGATAATTATTTTTTAGAAAACAAAGAAGAGGTCATAAAAGAAATACTTCAAATGATAAAAGAAGTTAATCCAGATGTAGTTTTATGTGGACCAGCATTGAATTATAAAAGATATGGAGAGTGCTCAGGGTACCTAGTAGAGGCAGTAGAAAAAGAACTAAATATACCTGCATTTGCAGCCATGGCAAAGGATAGTACAGGTACAGAACTGTTTAGGAAAAAAATATATATAATAGAAACCCCAGGTAGAGGTGGTGTAGGTTTAAATAATTCTTTAAGGAAAATATCAAGTTTTGCAGCTAAGTTAGGTAGGAAAGAGGTTATAGGAACTGCTGAGGAAGAAGGATATTTCAAAAGAGAATAGCCTTTAAATATATTTATGGATTATAAACAAATAAATTAAGTTATTATGGACGCTAAATAAAGAGAATTAATATTGGTCTAATATAAAAAAGAGCAATATATAATTTATATGGAAAGAAATATAGGAGGGATTGAAATGATAAATATTGCATTATTCTGTTCAGCAGGAATGTCAACAAGTCTTTTAGTTACAAAAATTGAGAAGGCTGCTCTAGAAAGAGGAATAGAGATAAGTATAAATGCATATCCAGAGGCAGATATGGCTCAAAAAATTCAAAATGTTGATGTGGCTTTAATAGGACCACAAGTAAGGTATGCTTTGACTAAAATGAAAAAGCTTTGTGATGAAAAAGGAGTACCAATAGATGTTATTAGTCCTCAAGACTATGGCTTGATGAATGGTGAAAAGGTTTTAGATCAAGCTTTAAAGCTTGCTAAAAAATAAATTTTAATTATCTGAGAGGGGGATATTTTAAATGAGTAAATTTATGGACTCAATGGAAAGTAAGCTAATGCCAGTAGCTAGTAAGATTGCTGAAAACAGATATCTTATGGCTATTCGTGACGGCTTCATGCTAGCAATGCCTCTACTTATTTTAGGAGCAATGTCACTACTGTTTGCAAACTTCCCAATACCAGGCTATGGAGATTTTATGGCTAAGGTGTTTGGAGCAAATTGGAATGTATTCTTTGTAAGACCTTTTGAATCAACTATGGCAATAATGACTATATTTGTTGTATTTGGAATAGCCTATAGTCTTGCAAAACAATATGAATTAGAAGGGGCAAGTTCAGCTGTTATAGCACTTGTAGCATTTTTAATCCTTACTCCTTTCATGGTTTCATTTACACCTGAAGGAACTAAAGAAGTCTTTAAGGTTTCAGATGTTATACCAATGGAATGGATAGGTTCAAAGGGCTTATTCGTCGGAATGTTTACTGCAATTATTAGTACTGAAATTGTTAGATTTGTGGTGAAAAAAGGTTGGGTAATTAAGATGCCAGAGGGAGTTCCACCATCAGTTTCAAAAGCATTCTCATCCTTGATACCTGCTCTAATAGTTATATTATTATTTGATGTGATAAGGTTAATATTTACATTTACATCTTTTACAACTATACATCAATTTATTTATAAGGTACTACAAGCACCATTAACAAGTCTTGGAGATACTCTTCCAGCTACACTTATAGCGAACTTATTTATAGGCCTATTTTGGGTATTTGGTATTCATGGAGCTAATATAGTTGGAGCTGTTATGTCACCTATATGGCTATCATTATCTGGTGATAACTTAAAGGCTTTCCAAGCAGGAGCTGAATTACCACACATTATAACTCAACAATTTCAAGAAATATACCTTCAATTCGGAGGTTCAGGTTGTACACTTGCTTTATGTTTAGCAATGATATTTATATGTAAATCACAGCAGTGTAAAAAGTTAGGTAAGCTTGCTGTACTTCCAGGTTTATTTAATATAAATGAACCAATTACCTTTGGATTGCCAATAGTTTTAAATCCAATAATGATGATTCCATTTATTCTTACGCCAATGATTTTAGCTGTTGTTTCTTACTTTGCAATATCAACAGGATTGGTACCTAGGCCATCTGGGGTTCTAATTCCATGGACAACGCCACCAGTAATAGGAGGGTTCTTGGTATCGGGAATAAGAGGAGCAATATTGCATATTATTGAAATTGCAATTTCATTCTTTATATATTTACCATTTTTAAGAGTTGTAGATAAACAATACTATCAACAAGAACAATCTTAAAGATATTTTATATTTATGTATATTTATGGACTTTAGATAGAAATTTAGAATAATAAAAAATGCTATTTTATAATGGACTCAGTAAAGTAGCAAAAATAGAAATTTTACAAAGTTATAATTAATAGACATAGTAAATAAAAGAGAGGGTGCACTGATAAGTTTATAATAATTAGGCTTAGAGGACACCCTCCAAATAATAGAAAGCCTTGGAAGGGTGAAATATTAGTGAATATATTTGAAGAATTTAAAATAAGTTTCATAAAGCCACAATTTTATAGCAGGTTAAGAGGGGAATCTATACCAAAAATATTAAGGTTTCAAGTTATTACGACTATTTTAGCAATACTATATTCAATGCTTTTACAGTTTTTTATAGGTGCTTTTACTGGAAAGATTTTGGTTTATGTAGATTATTATAAAACCTTAGGTTCTTTATCTATATTAGTAGCAATTATATATATGTGGTTAGGAGTTTTGACATCATCTTTAGTTATAGCTATTGTGTACTATATTATTAATATATTCAAAAGGGTAGATAACCTAAACTTCAAAGATTTATTTAACTACGCTAGTCATGTTATCATAGTATGCGTTATTTTTGCACCTTTCTTTGGACCCTTGGTTATATTATTTGCCATAGGCTATTATTTAATGGCTTTGAGATTTGAAAAGGTTACAGTTTAATATTAAAAATTTATATAGGGGGATAATTTATGGAGTTGAAATATAAGTTTCCCAAAGGATTTTGGTGGGGAGCAGCCTCATCAGCACCTCAATCAGAAGGCGCAGCAAAAGAAGATGGAAAGGGAAAAAATATATGGGATTATTGGCATGAAAAACAACCCAATAGATTCTTTAATTATATAGGACCAGAGAAAACTAGCGATTTTTATCATAGATATAAAGAAGATATAGATCTTATGAAAGAATTAAATTTGAATTCTTATAGAACTTCCATATCCTGGTCAAGACTTATTCCAGGTGGCATAGGAGAGGTGAATCAAAAGGCAGTAGAGTTTTACAATAATGTAATTAATGAAATGTTTAAAGAGGGTATAGAACCTTTTATAAATCTTTATCATTTTGATATGCCTTTTGAATTACAACAGATAGGTGGATGGGAAAGTAAAAAAGTTGTTGAAGCTTATGCAGTTTATGCAAAAAACTGTTTCAAACTTTTTGGAGATAGAGTAAAGAGGTGGATAACATTTAATGAGCCTATAGTACCTGTTGAAGGAGGGTATCTATATAATTTTCATTACCCAGATATGGTGGATTTTAAAAAAGCAATACAAGTAGCTTATAATACCATGGTAGCTAACGCAAGGGCTATAGAAGAATTTAGAAAGTTAAAAATAGAGGATGGAAGTATAGGAATAGTTTTAAATTTAAGTCCACCTTACCCTAGGAGTAATAATCCAGCAGATTTAAAAGCAAGTACAATAGCAGATTTATTTATGAATAGGAGTTTCCTTGATCCTGCAGTAAAGGGGGAGTATCCTAAGGCTTTAGTGAAGCTTATAGAAAAGTACAATCATTTACCAAAGTATACAGAAGAGAATAAAATAGTGATTAAAAATAATAAAGTTGACTTTATTGGAGTTAACTATTATCAGCCAAGAAGAGTTAAAGCTAAAGAAAACCTTCCTAATCCAGAGGCACCCTTTATGCCACATCATTTTTATGATGAATATATAATGCCAGGAAGAAGAATGAATCCCTATAGAGGCTGGGAAATATATGAAAAGGGTATTTATGACATAATGATAGATATTAAGGAGAATTATGAAAACATACCTTGTTATATATCAGAAAATGGCATGGGGGTTGAAGGCGAGGAAAAATATATTTCTGATGGTTTTATTCAAGATGATTATAGAATTGATTTTATAAAGAGCCATTTGTCTTGGTTACATAAGTCTATAAGTGAAGGATGTAACGTAAAAGGATATCATTTATGGACTTTTTTAGATAACTGGTCTTGGCAAAATGCTTATAAAAACCGTTATGGATTAGTAGCTTTAGATTTAGAAACTGAAAAGAGAACTATAAAAAAGAGTGGATATTGGTTTAAAGAATTAATAAAAAATAATGGATTTTAATTTAAATAATAAACTATTAAAAGTATAGAATATAATAAGTAATTGTGGAGGTGCTCTTATGAAGAAAGGTTTAAAAATTGCTACTATAGGTGGAGGTTCAAGTTATACTCCAGAAATTATAGAAGGATTTATTAATAAAAAATTATCCGGGGAGCTACCAATAGAAGAATTATACCTTGTGGACATAGAAGAGGGAAGAGAGAAACTTGAGATAGTTGGAAACTTAGCAAAGAGAATGGTAGAAAAGGCTGGTGCAAATATAAATATACATCTAACTCTTGATAGAAGAGAAGCTTTAAAGAATGCTGATTTTGTAACTACCCAATTTAGAGTAGGGCTTATGGAAGCTAGAATTAGAGATGAAAAAATTCCTCTAAGATATGATTTAATTGGACAAGAAACTACTGGAGCAGGTGGTTTTGCAAAGGCTCAAAGAACAATTCCAGTCATATTAGACATATGTAGAGATATGGAAGAACTATGTCCTGATGCTTGGTTAATTAATTTCACTAATCCTTCAGGAATAGTCACAGAAGCAGTTTTAAAACATACTAACATAAAAACCATAGGATTATGTAATGTGCCTATAGGAATGGTCAGCATGGTTTCTGAAATGTTTGGAGTTTCAGCAGATAGGATATATATAGAATTTGGTGGGTTAAATCATCTAGTTTGGGGAAGAAAAATATATAAAGATGGTGAAGATGTAACTAAAGAAGTTATGGAAATGTTAAAGGATGATAAACTATTTACCATGAGAAATATTCCAAACTTACAATGGAATAAGGAACTAATAGATGCTTTAGGAGTATTACCTTGTCCTTATCATAGATACTTTTACTTAACTGAAGATATGTTAAAAGAGTGCAAAGAAAGTGCTGCAAAGGATGGGACTAGAGGAGAGGTAGTAAGAAAATTAGAAGAGGATCTATTTGAATTATATAAAGATCCGAATCTTAATATAAAACCACCTCAATTAGCAAAAAGAGGAGGGGCTCACTATAGTGAGGCAGCAGTAAATCTTATAAATTCCATATATAACGATAAAAAAGATATACAATATGTAAACACTAGAAATAATGGAACCATATTAGATTTACCAGAAGATGTAGCTATTGAGTGCAATTGTATTATAGATAAAAGTGGGGCTCATCCAATTAATATAGGACATATGGAGACAAGTATAAGAGGTTTATTGCAAGTGGTTAAGGCATATGAAGAGCTTACAGTAGAGGCAGCAGTGAATGGTGATTATCATGCAGCACTAAAAGCATTAACAATACATCCTTTAGTTAAGGATGCTAATGTAGCTAAGAGGGTTTTAGATGACATAATAAAAGAAAATATAGATTATCTACCTCAATATAGGAAATAGTATTAAGAATTTTATTATACAAAAGCTACTCTATTAAAAATTAGAGTAGCTTTTTTTATTAAAGTTTATCATATCCAATAGGAGCTAGAGTTAATAGATAATCGTATATTTCATCTAAGGTTAAGCCTTTTTCAGAGGCTTTAATAGCTTCAACTATATGCATAGTTGAAGTATTGAATATGATTTTATTTTTCTGTAGCTAATAATGCTAAAATATATGCTAATGCTATATATGAATTAGCAAAATAAGCCTTATTTTAAGGGGAAAACAAAAACAGGTTTAGAGAAAATAACATCTCTAAACCTGTTTTATTTAGTTACTAAATTTATTATTTAAATTATTTGGGGGAAATTTAAAGGCAATTATAGTAACTTTTCTATATCTGATTGAATATCCATTGGTTCTATTGGAGATTCAAATCTGTTAATAACATTTCCATCTCTATCTATCAAAAATTTAGTAAAATTCCATTTTATTGAGTCATCTATAAGAAACTCAGGGAAGTTTTCATTTATGAAGGCATAAAGCATCTTTCCACTTGGAGTTTCTTCATTAAGTCCCTTAAAAGCAATTTTTTCAGTTAAATATTTAAATAAAGGATGAGCTTCTTTACCTCTTACATCTATCTTTTCGAACATTGGGAAAGATACTCCGTAGTTTAACTCGCAGAAAGCCTTAACCTCTTTATTATTGCCAGGCTCTTGCATGGCAAATTGGTTGCAGGGGAAACCTAATATTTCAAATCCCTTTTCATTATATTTATCATATAGTTTTTGTAAATCCTTGTATTGAGGTGTAAATCCGCACTTACTTGCAGTGTTAACTATTAATAAAACCTTGCCTTTATATTGATTTAAGTCCACAGCCTCGCCGTCTATGTTTTTTACCTTAAAATCATAAATTGACATATTTAACCTCTCCTTTATTAAAAAAATAATTTATGTAAATTTTATTTTATCCAATTGAATCTTATGAGATAAATATAACATTTATATTTTATTTTGTCAACTATAATTATTAATAAATAAAAACTTCTTTTAAATATAAAATTCTAGGAAATTCAACATTTTATTTGTTATAAAGCTAAAACAGTCACAGTTTCAAAGTTTATATCTATAATATTTTTTAAAACAACTGATAAAATAAAAAAGGCTGTACCATTTTTCTCACCAATATAGCCATTCTTTCATATTATAAAGCATAGCAATACTTGGAGTGTGAAAAGTGCTTTACGCGTTGATATTAGCAGGAGGAAAAGGAACTAGGTTGTACCCCTTATCAAGATCAGATAACCCTAAGCAGTTTTTAAGGAGTGTAGATAATAAAAGTTTTTTAAGAAATACTGTAGATAGAATTAAGCCCATGATAGATAAGGAAAATATCTATGTGGTAACTAATGAAAAATATAAGGATAAAATTCAAGAGGAGCTTATAGAAATAAATGAGGAAAATATATTTATAGAGCCCGCTAATAAGGAGACCGCCACCTGCATAGGTCTTTCAGCAGTAAAATTACTAAAGAAAGATAAAGATGCAGTAATGGTTGTGCTGCCTTCAGATCATTATATACAAGGAGAAAAAGAATTTCAGGATACCTTAAGTCAAGCTATTGAAATAGCAGAGAGAAGAAGAGGCCTAGTTACCATAGGAGTAAATCCAACAAGACCTGAAACCGGTTATGGATATATTGAAATGGGGGAGAGAGTGGCTGGTAATATGGCTACTTATAGAGTGGAGAGATTCACAGAGAAACCAAATGTAGAAGTGGCTAAAGATTTTTTGCTTAAAGGTACCTATCTTTGGAATAGTGGAATGTTTATATGGAGAGCAGATGTGTTTTTAAGGGAGATGGAAAAATATCTTCCTAAGATGTATAAAAGTCTTATGCAAATATATCAAGCTATAGAGGAGCCAGAAGAAGAACAGATTATAAAGGAACAGTATGATTTAATAGATGGAATATCTGTAGATTTTGGTATTATGCAAAAGACTAGAAAGGCATTTGTTATAAAATGCGAATTTCTATGGGATGACATTGGAAGCTTTAAGGCTTTAAGTAGATTTTTAAAGGAGGATAAGGGAAATAATATTTCAGAAAATGTTTTTTTAGATGAAAGTGAAAATTGTTCGGTGTTTAGTAAGGATAAACTTATTATAGGTTTTGGAATAAAGGATTTAGTCATAGTAGATTCAGGAGATGTAATTCTCATAATGGATAAATGCAAAGATCAGGAGATGAAACATCTTTTAAATGATATTAAGAATAGGATAGAGTTTTATAAATATATATAGCTATTCACTAAAATAAACCTTGCAAAATGCAAGGTTTATTTTTATAACTTAATTTGAAAGTAAGGATAGCTTCATTAAAAATATATATCTGAAAACTCTATATTAATTTTACTTATATTTGAAAGAGGCCTATTATCTTCAATAGGTACTTCATTATCTATTAGTTTAACGGGTAACTCCATTAAAAACTCACTACCCTTACCATATTGGCTTTTTACAGAGATTGTTCCACCTTGTATCTCCACTAGAGATTTGACTAGAAAAAGTCCTATGCCACTTCCTTCTGCTTTTCTTCTAAGGGTGGTATCTACCTGAGTAAAGTGATCGAAAATTTTATCTAGCATATCTTCTGGAATACCAATACCACTGTCTTTAACAGAGATTAAAATCTTCTCTTTTCTGTCATAGATAGCTACTTCAATTTTTCCTCCGGGATCTGTAAATTTAATTGCATTTGAAAGTAAGTTTAACATTATTCTTTCAATTTTTTCTATGTCAAAAGCCATGTACTTTTCTTCTACTTCTGTGTCAAAGATTAGATCTATATTTTTAAGTTTTGTGTATTTAACCGCAGACATTGTAATGTTTTCAATAACTCTCACTATATCGAAATTAGAGTTATTAATTGTAAAGTGATTTTCCTCTATTTTAGTTATGTCTATTAGATTATTTATTAGTTTTAACAGCCTAAAGCTATTTTGCTTTTGCATTTTTATATATTTTTGCGTTAATTTATAGGAAGAATTTAAATCATTTGTGTCCAAGTTTTCCATGAGTTGGAGGGCACCTAAAATTACATTTAAAGGTGTTTTTAACTCGTGTGATATCATGGAGAAAAAATTAGATTTCTTTTCCATTATCTGTTCAAGGGTTTTATTTTGCTCTTCAATTTTTTTCCTATCTAAAACATGCTCTGTTGAATCGGTTATGGTTTGAATAATATACACTGATGTTCCATCTTCAATAATAGGTGTAATAACAACATCCCAATAGGTTATACCGCGATTAAAACCTTCATATATTTTCTCTCTTCCATAATAAGTTTTTTTAGAAGTAATAACATCTTTCCAAATTTTTTCAGACTCGGAGCCTGGCCAGTTAGGAAGTATTTCAGGTAAAGTACGACCAATGCTATTTTCTATTTTATTATGAGGTTCCTGTAAGAAGTTTAAAAGAGTTTCGTTAGCTTTTAAAAGCCTAAGGTCTTTAGCATAATATATAGCTACACCCATTTTATTTTCCATATAAAGACTATATGCATAGGGAAATTTATCTTCGAGTTTAACTATTGAATCTATTATAAATATAAATTCCATGCTTTTATCATAAAAATAATCTTTCTTATAAAAGTCTATTTCTATACATGTATTGTTTTTTGTAATGAAAAAGCAGGTATTTCTTTCTTTTTTCTTTAGTATATTTAATTTTAATAATTCAAACAAATCATTAATGGATTTTCCTAGTAATTCTTCTTTTGTATATCCAGTTATCTCAATAAATTTTGCATCTAAATCTTTAACAATATGATTTTTTATGTAGAGCCTCGATGTTGAAGTTTTATCATTAGAAGTGTCATAACACATCAATGTTCCTCCTCACTTTTGCAATAAATAAAGGTATTAAAACTTACCATTAATATTAATTAGACAAAATTGGGAAAAATCCTTCACAAAATTATATATTTTGTGAAAATATGGGATGTTATTTATGGAAAAGGGTGATTAATATGAATTAAATAAGTTCATATAAAAATATGATATTAGAATATAAGAAAGATTTCTTTATTTTTAGGAAGATTTTTCTGATATAATATAAATAAGAAAACAGTGGAAAAGTGTTAGAGAAAATTTATATGAAAAAATTTAGACTAATTGTTTATGTGTAGTCTATGTATAAAATATTATAAATAAAGAGTTTGGTGATTTAACCTACTAGATGTATTAAGGAGGGTATTTAAATGACTAAGGGTAATTTGTTTTTAAAGGAATTTAAAAGCTTAGTATTGTCTATAATATTAGCTTTTTTTATAGTAACTTTACTTAACACTAAGGTTTTTGCTATGGTTCAAGTTCAACAATCTTCTATGGAGGATACATTATATTCAGGAGATAGAATGTTTGTTGACAAAATAACTTATAGTTTTAATGAGCCTAAAAGAGGGGACATTATTATTTTCTTAGAGGATGATATAAAAGAAAAATTTGTGGATGACATTAAGATATTTTTTAAGGATATTTTTAATTCGGAAAATGTAAGTAAACGAATGGTAAAAAGGGTTATAGCATTGCCAGGAGATGAAATTGATATAAAGGATAGGTCTGTTTATATAAATGATGAAAAGATTTCTGAAGACTATATAAAAGGGGATACCTTAAAGAGAGAACTTAATTTGCCAACTAAGGTTCCAGAAGGTAAGCTATTTGTATTAGGTGATAATAGGGAAAAAAGTAGAGATAGCAGAAATTTTGGATTTATAGATCTAAAGGCTGTGGAGGGTAAAGCAAGGCTTAGGGTATGGCCTTTTAATAAATTAAGTTTATTAAAATAAGAGTATACTCCAATTATTAATAAAACAATATGACATGTTACAAAATTTAAAAAAATTATGATGAAGTATATAATTTGTAGATTATATCAAGAAATGAAGGAATTGGAGTGTAATAGTATATGATGAAATTTAAAAAGATTTATATAGAAATCACAAATGCTTGTAATCTTTCCTGTGATTTTTGCCCTCAAACTAAAAGAAAATCTGAATTTATTGATTTTAATAAATTCAGTTATATATTAGATGAAATAAAACCTTATGGAGAGTATATATATTTTCATGTAAAAGGGGAGCCACTACTGCATAGAGATATAGATAAACTCTTAGATTTAAGCTATGAAAAGGGCTTTAAGGTTAATATAACTACAAATGGAACCCTAATAAAAAATGTACAGGATAGATTAATAGGTAAACCTGGGTTAAGACAGATTAATTTTTCTCTTCATAGTTTTGATGGTAATCAAACCGGAGAAAATAAGTATGAATATATAGATAATATAATCTCCTTTGCAAAAAATATTAGAAAAAGTAGTGATACCCTTATATCTTTTAGGCTTTGGAACCTTGATGAAGATAATTCTACAAATATTAAAAAGAAAAGAAATAGAGAAATTTTAGAGATTATAGAAAGGGAGTTTAATCTACCTTATAAGATTGAAGAGAAGATTAATCCTGGTAGAGGAATTAAAATATCAGAGGGGATATTTTTAAATCAAGATTATGAATTTCAGTGGCCGGATTTAAAAGTAGATGAAGATAGATCAGGAACAGGTTTTTGCTATGGTCTTAAAAATCAAATTGCCATATTAGTAGATGGTACAGTAGTTCCTTGCTGCCTTGATGGAGAGGGTGTAATTAATCTTGGTAATATTTATAAAGATTCTTTTTCTGAAATAGTAGAAGGAGAAAGAGCAAGAAACATTATAAAAGGGTTTTCAAGAAGAGAAGTTGTAGAAGAGCTTTGTAGAAAATGTGGTTATAGAAAGAGATTTAATACAAATAAATAAAACAATATAGAATTAATAGCAGCTTTAGGCTTGCTATTTTTTTTATCACATAAAGTTTTATAAGACATATAATTTATCAAGGGAAATTTTATTAAGTACTTGACTGCATTGTACAGAAGTCATATAATATAGTTGAACATATGAATATATGATCATATGTAGAAAGGGGATGAGAACATGGAAAAAACAGATAAGTTAGATAGTTGTAATGTTACTATGATACATGAAGATGTGGTAAGAGATGTAAAAAAATCAATACCAGAGGATGAAACGCTATATGATTTAGCAGAATTATTTAAGGTTTTTGGAGATAGTACAAGGATAAAGATAATATGTGCATTATTTAAAGCTGAAATGTGTGTTTGTGATTTAGCTGCTCTACTTGGAATGAGCCAATCAGCTATATCTCATCAACTTAGAGTTTTAAAAAATTCAAGACTTGTAAAAAACAGAAGAGAAGGAAAAGTAGTTTATTATTCATTAGATGATGAACACGTTAAAGATATATTTGATAAAGGATTAATTCATATTACAGAAAAATAGGGGGTGGGTTTGTGAATAAGCAAGAATTAGTATTAGAAGGTTTAGACTGCGCAAATTGTGCAGCGAAAATAGAACACAGGGTTTCAAAGTTAGAAGGAGTATCTTTTGCTAATTTAAATTTTGCTACTAAAACTTTATTAATAGAAACAGATAAAGAAGGTTCAATAGATGAATTAATTAAAAAGACTATAACTATAGTAAATAAATTAGAACCAGATGTAATAGTAAAACCTAAAGAAAAAACTGTAAAAATAAATAAGAACGAAAATATAAGTATATTATTGGATGGTCTTAACTGCGCTAACTGTGCAGCAAAAATTGAAAGAGCAACTAATAATTTAGAAGGTGTTAATGAAGCTAATTTAGATTTTGTATCTAAAAGACTTATAATAAAAACAGATAATAAAATAGATCATAATTATATATTTACAAAAGTTAAGGATATAGTGAATAAGCTAGAACCAGATGTAAAGGTAACATTAGTAAAAAAATTAGAGTTAAGAAAAAGTAAAGCCATAATGGAGAAGAAAGAAGATGGACATGACATTAGCCATAATGAAGAACATGATCATGGTCATGATCATAGCCATAGCCATGAAAGTTCAGGGGAAGGCTTAAGGTCAGAAATTATAAAGATAATACTAGGCATAGGGTTTTTCTCAATACCATTGATTTTTGATTTTTCACCTACAGTAGAGCTTATATTATTTGTTACAAGTTACCTTTTGGTAGGTGGAGAGATTGTATTAAGAGCTTTCAAGAATATAATAAGAGGTCAAGTTTTTGATGAGAATTTTTTAATGACTATAGCAACATTAGGTGCTTTTGCGGTAAAAGAATATCCAGAAGCAGTAGCAGTTATGATCTTCTATCAAATAGGCGAACTGTTCCAGGGATTAGCAGTAAATCGTTCAAGAAAATCCATAGCAGATCTTATGGATATAAGACCAGATTATGCAAACCTTAAAAGAGGAGAAGAGTTTGTAACAGTGTCTCCAGAAGAAGTAGAAATAGGCGATATTATAATGATAAAGCCAGGAGAAAAGTTTCCACTAGATGGAATAATAACTGAAGGAAGTAGTATGGTAGATACATCAGCTTTAACAGGAGAATCTGTGCCAAGAAATGTAGGTAAAGGTGATGAAGTATTAGGTGGATTTATAAATAAAAGTGGATTAATATATGCAGAAGTTAAAAGAGAGTTTGGAGAGTCCACTGTATCTAAGATATTGGATTTAGTACAAAATGCAGGAGCTAAAAAGGCACCAACTGAGAAGTTTATAACTAAGTTCGCAAGATATTATACTCCGGTAGTGGTTATAGTAGCAGCTATATTAGCTTTATTGCCACCTTTAATATTAGAGGGAGCTACTTTTTCAGAGTGGGTATATAGAGCTTTGGTATTCTTGGTTATTTCTTGTCCTTGCGCATTGGTAGTATCTATACCTTTAGGTTTCTTTGGAGGGATAGGATCTGCATCCAAAAATGGAATATTAGTTAAAGGTGGAAATTATTTAGAAGCATTAAATAATGTAGAGACTATAGTTTTTGATAAGACAGGAACTTTAACAAAGGGAGTATTTAATGTTACTGAAGTTTATTCAGAGAAAAATATATCAAAAGAAGAATTAGTAGAATATGCAGCTTATGCTGAAAGCTTTTCTAATCACCCTATAGCAACTTCAATAATTAGCTATTTCAACAGAGATATTGATGAGTCAAGGATTGATAATTATGAGGAAATATCAGGCTATGGAATAAAGGTTTCAGTAGATAATAAAAATATATTAGCTGGAAATAAAAAACTTATGGACAAGTATAGAATAGGTATAAAAGAAATATCTAGTGTAGGAACTGTGGTGCATTTAGCTATAGATGGAAACTATGCGGGATATATAATTATTTCTGATGAGGTAAAAGAGGATTCAAAGGATGCAATAAAGGGATTAAAATCAGTAGGTGTAAAAAATACTGTAATGTTAACTGGAGATAATAAAGCTGTAGCTGATAGGGTAGCGGCAGAGCTTGGATTAGATAAAGTTTACTCTGAATTACTTCCTCAAAATAAAGTAGAAAAGTTAGAAGAAATAGATAAAGCTAAATCCCAAAAGGGTAAGGTGATATTTGTTGGAGATGGAATAAATGATGCTCCAGTACTGGCTAGAGCAGATATAGGAATAGCCATGGGAGGATTGGGATCCGATGCAGCAATAGAGGCAGCTGATGTGGTAATAATGACAGATGAACCTTCTAAGATAGTATCTGCCATAAATATAGCTAAGAGAACAAGATCTATAGTATGGCAAAATATAATATTTGCATTAGGTGTTAAAGTTGTTGTTTTAATGTTAGGAGCCTTTGGTATAGCTACTATGTGGGAAGCTGTATTTGCAGACGTAGGGGTAACCTTATTAGCAGTTTTAAATTCTATGAGAGTGCTTAAAATTAAGAGCTAAAGTTTTTCTGTATACTTTGTTTTTAAAAACTTAATTAGAATAAACAGAGTTAGTGGATTCACTTTAAAGGAAGTATTAGATCAGATAGTTATCATATAAACAGAAGAAATGAATTTTTAAATATAAGCATTTCTTCTGTTTTATTTTTTCTTTTAAATTTAATTTATAGTCCTAATTTTTTAAATATCCAAGGTGCTATAGCGGTAATCCATAAACATACTATTAAGTATCTAAAGAAATCACTTAAATTTGTTGCTGGAAGTATAATTTTTAATCCAGATTTTATAGCAAGTATGCTTGTAAGTCCAACTAATAATTTTAGTATGGTATTTAAAGGTTTTTTATTTATAGAAAAGTTTATATAGGTACTTTCAATTACATATCCTATGAAAAATCCAGTAAAACCTCCTACAGCTTTTGCATAATCCGTACTTGGGAATAAAATAAGACCTATTAATGAAGGGAGTATAAGAATTAGCAAAATAAATTTATTGTTTTTTTTCTTAGATAATGCAAAAAGATAATTTCCAACAATTACACTTATTACACCAAAAGCTAATCCACCTAGTACATCTAAAGGCCAATGAACACCTAAGTAAAGCCTTGAGATTCCTACCAGAAAAATAAGCAAAGTTGCAAAGATATAAAACCAAAATTTTCTAATTACTAGCATAAGAGAAAACCATAAGGAGGTAGTGGTTTGAGTATGTCCACTAGGAAATGAATATCCTGTAGCAGTATTTTCTCTTAAACTACGTATTAAAGGATTGCCAATAGGTCTTATAGCTTTCACTGTATCTTTTATAGCTCCATTGGTTACTGTGCTAAACAGGATAGAGAATCCTAATTTGTATCCAAGGTCTTTATTAACACACCAAAATAAATAGAGCATTATAAAAATTGATAAATATTCTTCACCTAACATGGTAAGGAATATAAAGAAATTATCAAGAAAGCCATTACTAAAGGATTGTAAAAAAATAATTGTATTCAAAATAATACCTCCTAGTTTTTGTAGCAAAATAAGAAAAACAAAATTATTATACAATAAATCAGTCTGAAATTGTCATAGTTTATCGAAAAAAACAAGATTACCCTGTTGACAAGGGTTTAGTTTTTATCTATACTTATGAATGTTAGATTTACTTTCAGGCAATAAAGGGAATGGCACCAGAGCTGTTCTGGAACATTTTATACAGTTTTACTACAGAGTAGTAACTTAAGAAGCTCATGCATGTTAGGGTTATGCATGAGCTTCTTATTGATTTAAAAAATTTACTTAAGCATTAGCTACTGGCGGAGTAAAGGTTCTTGTAGCTAACTCATCATCAAGCATGTATAAAGCTGCAGAGTTAGATTCTATTCTCTTAAGTTTTTTGATTATAGTATTGAAGTTTTGCTCCTCTTCAACTTGTTCATCTATAAACCATTTAAGTAGGCTTATAGTTGCATGTTCCTTTTCATCTGTAGCTATATCTGCAAGATTATATATTCTAGAAGTAACTTCTTTTTCGTGTTTGTATCCCTCTTCAAAAAGATGAAGAACAGAATCATATTCCACTTTAGGTTGATCTATTTTCTCAAGTATAACTCTCCCATCCATTTGATTTATATAATCATAAAACTTCATAGCGTGGAAAAGTTCTTCTTCATACTGAACTCTAAAGAAATTTGCAAAACCATCTAAATCTTGACTTTCAGCATAAGAAGCCATTGCTAAATAAGTATAAGCTGAGTAGAACTCATAATTAACTTGATCGTTTAAAGCTTTTAATAATCTTTCACTTAACATATTTCTACCTCCTAGTACATTTTAGACAAAAGTCTATTTATATCATAATGTATATTTTAATACAAGAGCTTTGTTTAATTTAAAAATATAATTATATTATATCTCATGATAAAATAATTATCAATGAAGAGCAATTAGCTTAATAATAAGGATTTAAGTTTATCAGGATAATTTGTTATAATTCCATCTATCCCTAGGTCAATAAGTATTTTCATATATTTTTCATCATTGACAGTATAAGTATTTATAAGAAAATCTTTAGATTTAATCCCTTCAACGATAGGTTTATGTATTACACTTAAAAAGTGAGGGTGAAGAGCATCACAACCTACATATTCGGCATATTTTTCTGGTTTATAAAGTCCAGCTTCATATAATAATCCCGTCTTAATCTTTGCGTCAATGTATTTACACTTTACCATGGAATAATGATTAAAAGAAGACATTATAACATTATTAGATAAATCATA
This sequence comes from Clostridium simiarum, assembly GCF_018919175.1. Lineage (GTDB taxonomy): Bacteria > Bacillota > Clostridia > Clostridiales > Clostridiaceae > Clostridium_L > Clostridium_L simiarum. The sequence continues at coordinate 352,982 of NZ_JAHLQL010000002.1, forward strand.
ATCATAGATTTTTTTTATAACCATTTCCTCTAAGCCTTCGTAGAGTACTATGCTATTTTTCAGTTCAAGATTTAAGTAAATGCCTGTTTCCTTAACGTAAGCTAGTAACTCATCTAGAGTAGGGATTTTAGTATTTTTAAATTCATTTCCAAATTTAACTCCAAAGTTCATATTTAAAAGTTCTTTATAGGTATATTGGGAGATAAAGCCTGAACCATCAGAAGTTCTATCTATAGTTTCGTCATGACATATAACAGGTACTTTATCCTTAGTAAGCTGCACATCAGTTTCTATACCATCACAACCTACTTCTACAGCTTTTTTAAAAGCTATCATTGTATTTTCGGGGTACTTTCCACTAAAACCTCTGTGGGCTATGTTCAAACTTTTACTGGCCATAATGAAACCTCCTAAATTATTTTTTATTTGATTTTTTATATTCTTTATAGTCTCCAATAAATATAAAAAAACCTATAGATAAAAGAATGAAAGGCCAAAGATATCTTAACATAATAAATACATTATTAAAATTAAATGTATAAACTATAGCTAAAATAAAAATCAGTAAAGCACAAAAAAGAGGCCAATAATTTCTTGTGAATTCCTGGTAATTCTGTTTTTTTATGTGGACAAAATAAACTATTATAAAACAAAAACCAAAGAGTATCAAAAGAATATCATAACCTATGTTACCCAGTTTATAATAACTTATTATAAACTCCCATAGGGCTAAAGATATTAATATTAATGAAGGTATTAATATTAATATATTTTTTTCTTTACCATAATATCCCAAGAGGATATAAATGGCTAGTAAGGCAAGACCCACTATAAAAAATGAAACATTATTTCTTATAATACCCATATTTCTCAAAAGCATTAATATACCGGTGAATAATATGGTTATTGCGAAAAAAATATTTCTCTTCATTATATTCCTCCTGACACTTTAAAGATTTTCTTTTAAAAATAATACAGCTTTAGTCCTATCACTTATGCCTATTTTACTATATATATTGCTTATATAATTTTTAACAGTACCCTCAGAAATAAATAGTTTTGCAGCTATTTGCTTATTACTATGTCCTTCTATTAATAATGAAGATACTTCTATTTCCCTTTCAGAAAGATCTAGTTTCTTTTTTAGAATTTCTTTTGAACTTTCCTTATGTGATAATTTAGCTACAAGTTTTGCAGCTATATTTGTTGGTATGAAAAGCTGGCCTTTTAAGCTATCTCTTATGGCTTCAATCAATTTATCTGCTGGAATATCTTTAAGAAGATATCCAGAGGCACCATTAGATAAAGCTTCTACTATATACTCATCATCATCAAAGGTGGTAAGCATTATTACTGCAATTTTAGGAAGAGAGGTCTTTATTTTTTTTACACTTTCAACACCGTTCATTACAGGCATTCTAATATCCATTAATATAACATCAGGATGCAGTTTAATAGCCTGTTCTATTGCCTGTTCTCCATTTTCACAGGTAGCTACTACCTCGATATCATCTTCTAAATCTAAAATAGTTTTAAGACCATCTCTCATAAGGGTCTGATCATCTGCGATCAACACTCGTATCATAACAAATTACTCCTCCAATAAATTAAATTTAATTATACATCCGCCTTTAGGATAAGAAATTACATTAAAATTCCCGCCTAATTCTTCTATAGATTCTTTCATTGTAGTAAGACCAAAGCCCATTATCATATCATCAGATCCAATACCGTTGTCTTTTAAATAGAAGTAAATATTTTTATTCTCTTTATAAAGTTTAAAAATAAATTCTGTAACCCTACCATGTTTAATTCCATTTGTAAGGCCTTCTAATAAACTATTATAAATTATCTTTTCATAATTTTTAGGGATATCTTCATTTAATAAAATGTCATAGGATATTTTTATTTCTGTATGAAGCTGTGTGTCTTCAATAAGAAGCTTTAAAGAAGGTATAAACTCTATAAGATCTTTTCCTTCTTTTAATAGTCTTACAGATTTTCTAATATCATAAAGTCCTTTTCTAACTTGTTCCTGAGCTAAATCTATTTTTTCCAATCCAGCCGCTTTATTTTTTGCTAAAAGTCTTTTGCCAGCCTCCATTTCCACTAAGACCGTAGTAAGAGTATGGCCCACAGTATCATGAATCTCCCGAGCGATTCTATTTCTTTCTTTTAAAGCTGACATTTCTTCAAGAGCTTCAGAGTGCTCTTTTAATTTTATATAAGCTTTTTCAAGTTTTATATTTTTCTCTTCTATTTCTTTCATGGAGCTAGAAAGCTTAGTACTTTGAATTATTTGTTGTTTTGAAAAATACAATATACTTGCTAGAAAGCTAAATCCTAACAAAGCTATTAGGGATGAAAATGAAATAGGGCCTATAGTGGGATATAAAGATGGCATGGAAGCATTATAAACCACAAAAGATATATATCCTAATACTATAATTAAAAAACTAAACTTATTACTATGAAAGAATATGGAGTCCATAATTAATATTATAGTGTATAAAATTGAGACACCGGACATATCGGTGACAAAAATAAGGTAGACTATGGTTAAGTCAAAGAATAGCATCAGTTTACCTATGTGTTTTTTATGGCTTACTGGATAGATTATAGACAATCTAATGCTAACAGAAATTATTAAAAGTGAGGATAAAAATCCCAAAATCACTCTATTTTCGTTAGAAAAATAAATTAATAGCAAAAATATTAAAGTAAAAGAAAGATATAGTATTATCCAAATGGTTTTCTCAGTATTTTTATCCATAATATCTCCAAACAACTAATATTTTTTAAAATTTATTTATATTATAGCATTTATTTCATATTTATATATATAAATAGAAATTTATTAATCAATATGGAGATATTTATTATAATTTAAAATAGAATATAAGTTTTAAAATTAATGTTGAATATATTAGGAACAATAGGTCAATAATTAAAACATATAGTAAATATAAAAATACATTGTTAAAAAAATAGTAATTATAATAGATTTGTGTGAACTTTCCCAGTTATAATTTAACAAAAAACCTTTTCAATAGTTATAAAATTATCAAACTAGCATATTGTTTTTATCATACCAAACAAGGTATAATAGTAAATAATACATAAATAATTATAAACTTTAGTCACTATGTTAAATAGTGTGATAAAATGTAGATTATGTGTGTTGTTAAATTTAAATTTTAAAAGGATCTGTATATTAAGATCAGTATATATTGAAGTCTTTATGTATTAGTTTATTAGTAGATAAGGTTATTGAGCTACTTACATTAAGGTTAGGTTTATACAGATATATGAATCATAGTTAATTTTACATATAAAATAAACAATATAAATATGTGAATAGAAATTTAGTTAAAGAGGTGTAAATATGGACAGAAAAAGAAATATTTCTATGGCGGTGATAAAAAGATTACCTAAATATCATAGATATCTTGCTGAATTACTTAGAAATGATGTAGATAGAATTTCTTCGAAAGAATTAAGTGAAAAAATTGGCTTTACAGCTTCTCAAATAAGGCAGGATTTAAATTGTTTTGGAGATTTTGGCCAACAAGGATATGGATATAATGTACGTGAGCTATATGCTCAAATAAGCCAAATATTAGGGCTATCAAACGATTATAAGACAGCTATAATAGGTGCTGGTAACATAGGGCAAGCTATAGCAAATTATAATAGATTTGAAAAACTAGGATTTAATCTAGAAGCTATATTTGATGCTAATCCTAAGCTTTTAGGCATAAGAATTAGAGATATAGAAATACAAGACATAGATAAGCTAGAAGAGTATCTTCGTTCAAATTCTATAGATATAGGAATAATTTGTGTTCCTAGAGTAAATGCCCAAAAGGTTTGCAATATCCTTGTGAACAATGGTGTTAGAGGTATTTGGAACTTCGCACCTGTAGATCTTGTAGCTCCAGAGGATGTAGTGATAGAAAATGTTCATCTTAGTGAGAGTTTACTGACACTTACTTATTTACTTCATGAAAAGGATGAAGAAATTGAAGAGTAAAAATAATAAAAAGAATAAAAACATTCAAAATAATTTTTTTATTATTGAAATAAATTATTTTTAAGGGTATAATTATAATTGAAGTGAAAACTTCAATTATTTTTTAATTTTATTTGTTAGATAATTAACAAACCCTAAGTAAAAAATTGAAATTGGCATATTAATTGCTTTAATTTCAATATATAATCATTGAAAAATCATTAAGGGAGGATTATCATGGAGCTAAAAAATGTTATCCTTGAGAAAGAAGGCAATATTGCTATTGTCACAATCAACAGACCGAAAGCGTTAAACGCTTTAAATTCAGAAACTTTAAAAGAGTTAGACATTATTGTAGACGAGCTAGAAAATGATGAAAGTATTTATGCGGTAGTTTTAACAGGTGCAGGAGAAAAGGCATTTGTTGCAGGTGCGGACATAACAGAAATGAAAGATCTAACTACTATTGAAGGAAGAAAGTTCTCAGTACTTGGAAATAAAGTTTTCAGAAGGATTGAGAATCTTGAAAAACCAGTTATAGCAGCTATTCATGGTTTTGCTTTAGGTGGAGGATGTGAACTTGCTATGGCTTGTGATATAAGAATAGCAACAGAAAAAGCAAAGTTTGCACAACCAGAAGTAGGTCTTGGAATAACTCCAGGTTTTGGGGGGACTCAAAGATTAGCAAGACATGTAGGACTAGGTATTGCAAAAGAGATGATATTTACAGGACGAATGATGAAATCTGATGAAGCTTTAAGAATAGGATTAATAAATAAAATAGTTGAAGTAGAAAAATTAATGGAAGAAGCTAAGGCTATGGCAAACTTAATAGCCTCTAATGCACCTATAGCAGTTACACTATCAAAAGTAGCTATAAATAGAGGAATGCAATGTGATATAGACACAGCTTTAATGTATGAAGCAGAAGCTTTTGGTCAGTGTTTCTCAACTGAAGACCAAAAAGAAGGAATGAGTGCCTTTGTAGAAAAAAGAGATAAGAATTTCCAAAATAAATAATACCTTATTTAATATGGTCTTTTAAGGAGGTAAAAATAAATGAATTTTGCATTATCACAAGAACAACTATTAGTTAGACAAATGGTAAGACAGTTTGCAGAAGAGAAAGTTAAGCCTATAGCAGGTGAAATAGATGAAACAGAAAGATTTCCTATGGAAAATGCTAAGATTATGGGTAAATATGGTCTTATGGGAATTCCATTTCCAAAGGAATATGGTGGAGCCTCTGGAGATACATTAGCTTATATATTAGCAGTAGAAGAGTTATCAAAGGTTTGTGGAACAACAGGAATTATATTATCTGCTCATGTTTCACTATGTGAATCTTTAATATATCAATTTGGTAATGAAGCTCAAAGACAAAAATATCTACCATCTTTAATAAGTGGTGAAAAACTAGGTGCTTTTGGATTAACAGAGCCAGGAGCAGGAACGGATGCGGCAGGACAACAAACTACAGCAACTTTAGATGGGGATCATTATGTTTTAAATGGATCAAAAATATTTATAACTAATGGTGGAGTTGCAGAAGTATTTATAATATTTGCTATGACAGACAGAAGCAAAGGAACTAAAGGAATATCAGCCTTTATAGTTGAAAAAGATTTTGAAGGATTCTCTATAGGTAAGCTTGAAGATAAGATGGGAATAAGGGCTTCATCAACTACAGAGCTTGTAATGGAAAATTGTATAGTTCCAAAAGAAAACTTAATTGGACAAGAAGGAAAAGGTTTCGGTATAGCAATGAAGACTCTTGACGGAGGAAGAATTGGAGTTGCTGCTCAAGCTTTAGGTATAGCAGAAGGTGCTTTAGAAGAAAGCATTAAATATATGAAGGAAAGAAAACAATTTGGAAGACCAATTAGCGCATTCCAAGGATTACAATGGATGATAGCTGATATGGACGTTAAAATAGAAGCTGCAAGATATCTAGTATATAATGCTGCTTGGTTAAAAGATCAAGGGCTTCCATATTCAGTAGAAGCTGCAAGAGCAAAGTTATTTGCATCAGAGGTAGCTATGGAAGTTACAACTAAGGCAGTTCAAATCTTCGGAGGATATGGATATACTAGAGAGTACCCAGTGGAAAGAATGATGAGAGATGCTAAGATAACTGAGATATATGAAGGAACTTCACAAGTTCAGAAAATGGTTATAGCCGGAAATGCATTGAAATAGGAGGTTACATAGATGAATATAGTAGTTTGTTTAAAACAAGTACCAGACACCACAGCAGTAAGAATTGACCCAAAAACAGGAACTCTTATAAGAGAAGGGGTTCCCTCAATAATAAATCCAGAAGACAAACATGCTTTAGAAGAAGCTTTAGTTTTAAAGGATAAATACGGTGCAAAAGTAACTGTTATAAGTATGGGACCGCCACAAGCAAAGAATGCATTAAGAGAATCTTTATCCATGGGAGCAGATGAAGCTATTCTTATAACAGATAGAGCATTTGCTGGAGCGGATACATTAGCAACATCAAAAGCATTAGCAGGAGCTTTAAAAAAGCTTGATTATGATATAGTATTTGCTGGAAGACAAGCTATAGATGGAGATACAGCTCAAGTTGGTCCTGAAATAGCTGAGCATTTAAATATTCCTCAAGTTACTTATGTACAAGAAGTAGTAGCTGAAGGAGAAGTATTAAAAATAAACAGAGCTTTAGAAGATGGATATGAAATAATTGAAGTTAAAGCTCCAGTATTATTAACGGCCATAAAAGAATTAAATGAGCCAAGATACATGCACGCAAATTATATATTTGAATCTTCTAATAAGGAAATCAAAATATGGACAGCTGATGATATAGAGGTTGATAAATCCCAACTTGGACTTGCTGGTTCACCTACAAAGGTTAAAAGGTCAATAACCAAAGAAGCAAAAGGACAGGGAGAAGTAGTAAACAAGCCGGCAAAAGAGGCAGTTGAACACGTATTCTCAAAACTAAGAGAAAAGCATTATATCTAATCTACAGTTAGGAAAATTAGGAGGGATTTATAAATGAATATAGCTGATTATAAAGGCGTTTGGGTTTTTGCAGAACAAAGAGATGGAGAACTTCAAAAGGTTTCATTAGAACTAATAGCTAAAGGTAGAGAAATGGCAGATAAACTAGGGGTAAAATTAACTGCTTTATTATTAGGACATAATGTAGATTGCCTAGCAAAGACACTTATAGCTTATGGAGCTGATGAAGTTTTACAATCAGAAAATGAATTATTAAAGCATTATACTACAGATGGATATACAAAAGTTATATGTGACCTTGCTAATGAATATAAACCAGAAGTTATATTTATAGGAGCTACTTTCATAGGAAGAGATCTAGGACCTAGAGTAGCAGCAAGATTAAACACAGGTCTTACAGCTGACTGTACGGCTTTAGATGTAGATGAAGATACGAAAAATCTATTAATGACAAGACCTGCTTTTGGTGGAAATCTTATGGCTACAATAGAATGTGCCGATCATAGACCACAAATGGCAACTGTTAGACCGGGAGTTTTTGCAAAGCTTGCTAAAGATGAAAGCAGAGCTCAAAATATAATTAAAGTTGATGCTAAATTAGCAGCAGAAGATGTGAGAACAAAGGTTGTTAGTGTGGAAAAGGTTCATAAAGAATTTGAAGATATAACAGAAGCTAAAGTCCTAGTAGCTGGTGGTAGAGGAGTAGGAGATAAAGCAACCTTTGATATGCTAAAAGAATTGGCAGAGACTATGGGAGGGACAGTGGCTGCTTCTCGTGCTGCAATTGAAAATAGTTGGCTAGATAAAGATTACCAAGTTGGGCAAACTGGTAAAACTGTTAGACCGAATATTTATATAGCATGTGGTATATCAGGAGCTATACAGCATTTGGCTGGTATGCAAGAAAGTGATATAATAATAGCTATAAATAAAGATGAAGGTGCGCCAATAATGAAAGTTGCAGACTATGCTATAGTTGGAGACTTGAATAAAGTTATTCCCGAGATGATATCTCAATTTAAAGCAATGCAAGAATAATATAAAATAGCTTAGCTAAAGGAGACTTTAGCTAAGCAAATTTTCAATATAAGGAGGTAATTATATGGAAAAAATATTTGTACTTGGAGCAGGAACTATGGGAGCTGGTATAGTTCAAGCTTTTGCACAAAAGGGTTATGAGGTTATAGTAAGAGATATAAAAGATGAGTTTGTAGATAAAGGAATTGCCGGCATAAATAAAAGCCTTTCTAAATTAGTTGCTAAAGGAAAAATGACAGAAGAAGATAAGGAAGCTATACTTTCAAGAATTTCAGGAACTACAGATATGAATCTTGCTGAAGACTGTGATTTAGTAGTAGAAGCTGCAATTGAAAATATGGAAATCAAAAAACAAATCTTTGCTGAATTAGATAAAATTTGTAAGCCAGAAGCAATACTTGCTTCAAATACATCTTCTTTATCAATTACAGAGGTAGCATCAGCTACAAATAGACCAGATAAGGTTATCGGAATGCATTTCTTTAACCCAGCACCTATAATGAAGCTTGTAGAAATTATAAGAGGAATGGCTACATCACAAGAAACTTTTGATGCAGTAAAAGAAGTTTCTCTTTCCATAGGCAAAGATCCAGTAGAAGTAGCAGAAGCTCCTGGATTTGTAGTAAATAGAATATTAATTCCTATGATAAACGAAGCAGTTGGAATACTTGCAGAAGATATAGCAAGTGCAGAGGATATAGATAAGTCAATGATGCTTGGAGCTAACCATCCAATGGGACCTTTGGCTTTAGGAGATCTTATAGGGCTTGATGTATGTCTTGCTATAATGGATGTTTTATATAAAGAAACAGGAGATACAAAATATAGAGCACATAGCCTACTTAGAAAATATGTAAGAGCTGGATGGCTTGGAAGAAAGACAGGAAGAGGATTCCATAATTATAGTAAATAGAATTAAAAAAGACGACTTATTGGTCGTCTTTTTTACGTTATAAAGAGTATTTATTTTACAGGGACTTGTAATGGATATTTATTGAAATTTTTATCTAATAAATTCTACAGCTAGAATACCTTTTGTATTTAAGTATTATTGTATGAATTGTTTCAAAATCTCTAATGCTTTGTTAACGGCTTTATCTTTTGATAAATCCTCATCTTTACTTTCTGGAACATTAATATCTGGTTCTGTAGTAAATTCACTGTCACAACGTCCGTCGCCTCTTAATCCCATTTCTTTAGGAAATGTAAAAAGATATCCACTATTAGGTAATGTGCATACTGCAGGATCAGAACCTATAGCATTTATATGGATAATAATGTACTGATCTCAGTGTAAAGCTTAGATTATATATATATGTTTTCTAAATTAAATCATAATGTGATAAAATGTAGATACTTATTACTTTAAAGCTTTTAAGTAAACCTTTAAACTTTAAAATGAGACTAAAACCTGGTGGTGATGATTTGTACGATAAGAGAAAAAAAGAAGAGATTATTAAAAAATCTCATGAAAGAAGTAAAATATATGGAATAGAAAAAGAGAGAATTTTTTCTAAGAGAATTCTTATGGGGAATGAAGTATCCGGTACTTTAGAGAAAAACAAAGAGTTAATAAATGTGGCTGATGCCTTTATGAAAATACTTTATGACTTTTTAGAGGCGTCTGGATTTATTATATTTTTGACAGATAGAGAGGGATGTATATTAAATATAGTAGGAGATGAAAAAATTATAGAGGCAGCTAGAGAACTTAATATGATAGTAGGGGCATTTATGGATGAAGGTAATGTAGGTACTAATGCTATGGGTATTGCAATTAAAGAAGATTCACCTATACAAATATCTGCAAAAGAACATTTTATTAATGCATATCATAGATGGACCTGTTCTGCAGCTCCTATACATAATGTAAAGGGGGAGATAATAGGCACATTAAATCTTACAGGAGGAAGTGATTTGGTTCATCCACATACTTTAGGTCTTGTGGTGGCAGCGGTAAAATCTATAGAAAATCAATTAAAGGTAGAAAATGCTCAAAAAAAGTTAAAAGAAGCTTATCAATATATGAAGGTTATAATGAACTCTATATCCTCAGGAATAATAGCCTTAGATAGAGAAGGGATTATAAATAGTATAAATGATGAAGCCTGTAGAATGTTAAACTTAAATAGAGAGGAAATAATAAATAACTCTGTAGAAGATATCTTATATAATTGGAAACATTTCTTTAAAAGCTTAGAAGAAGGTAAAAAGATTGAAGATGAAGAAATAAATTTAAAAATAAATGGTATTAGAAAAAGTTATAACATGAACATATACCCCATATTTTCAGAGAAAAATCAGATTAAGGGTATAGTTATACTTTTAAAGGATATACAAAATGTTTTTAATTTAGTTAACAAATATACAGGGATGAACGCTAGATATACTTTTGAAGATTTTATTGGAAACAGCGCTGAGATAAAAAAGATAAAAGAGTATGCTAAGGGGATTGCAGATAGTCCATCTACTGTGCTTATAGAAGGGGAAAGTGGAACTGGAAAAGAAGTTTTAGCTCAAGCCATTCATAACTATAGTAATAGAAGGAATGGAGGATTTGTTGCTATAAATTGTGGTGCTATATCCAAAAATCTCATTGAAAGTGAACTTTTTGGTTATGATGATGGGGCCTTTACAGGAGCAAGAAAAGGTGGTAAGCCAGGGAAGTTTGAATTAGCTAATGGAGGAACCTTGTTTTTAGACGAAATAGGGGAGATGCCATTAGATATGCAGGTGAATCTACTTAGGGTACTTCAGGAAGGGGTGGTTACTAGGATAGGAGGAAGTAAGTACATTCCTGTAGATGTAAGGATAATTGCAGCCACCAATAAAGATTTAAGAAAAGAGGTGGCTAGAGGAACCTTTAGGCAAGATCTTTATTATAGATTAAGTGTAATACCTATTGTAATTCCACCTTTGAGAGAAAGAAGAGAAGATATATTTTCTCTTGTAGAGCATTTTCTAAAAATCAAGTGTGAAAAACTAAATAAATCTATACCTAATATACATAAAAGAGATTATCAGAAGCTTTTAAGTTATAATTGGCAGGGAAATGTAAGAGAACTAGAAAACTTTATAGAGAAAATAGTGAATTTTAATGGAGATGTAGATTATGATTTTATAGGTAGTGAAGAAATTTCTTATGATAATTTATCGTTAGAAGAAATTGCTTTAGGTGAAGAGGATTATATATGTTCCTTAGAAGATCTAGAGAAAAGAGCTATTATAGCCTGTTTAAGTAAATTTAATGGTAATATAACTAAGGTATCTTCGGTGCTTGGCATTGGAAGAAACACTTTATATAGTAAAATGAAAAAATATAATATCGGGGGGTAGGATAAAATGAGTTTAAAAGGATTTATGACTTCTGTTATCTTAGGGTTACTATTAGCTATAGTATCCATATGGAATTTTAGAATTGCACTTTATGTACTAGGAATATTTTATATTATAAAAGGAGCACTTCAATTAATAAATAAGGAGTACTATAAAAAGTTTCAGTGTATAATTAATGTGGATAGATATAAAGCTTATGAAAAGAAAAATGATGAATTTAAAAAGTACATAAAATCAGATCCTATATCGGATTTAATAATGGCTTTTTTATTTATATATGTAGGGTATAAAGCTAATATAGCTGCAGGTAGTATAAAGTATCCTTTAATGATATTTTTATTTATTTCAATAGATTATCTTATAGAGACTAACGCTATGGTAAAAAGTGAAAAGTGGGAGGATTACAAAAAGAAAAGTATTTTTACATCTATAATAATGATATTTATTGTTTTCTTTTTATTAAAATAGAGTTAATGATTTAACGTGGTCTAAAAACGAACAGTGGTCTAAAAACGAACAATAATTTAAAGCAAAAGTGTTCTTAAATGGAACAAAAATCTTTAATATTATTGTTCTTTAATATTTTTTGAAGATACTGCATATAAATTATAATGTGCAAAATAAGATAAAACAGGCTACTAGGTTATTTTTTTAACTAATTATAATAAAATTTGTTAAAAAAATATCTATTGGCATGGTACTTGCTAATTATTATAAATGTGATTAATAAATTTCAGGAGGAGATATGGTATGAATAGATTTACATTACCAAGGGACATATATTTTGGTGAAGGATCCATGGAAGTATTAAAAACATTAAAAGGTAAAAAAGCAGTTATAGTAACTGGTGGAAGTTCAATGCAAAAATTTGGATTTTTAGATAAAGTAGAAAGCTATTTAAAAGAAGCAGGAATGGAAGTTAAAAGAATTGAAGGGGTAGAACCAGATCCATCAGTTGAGACTGTAATGAAAGGTGCTGAATTCATGAGAGAATTTGGACCTGATTGGATAGTGTCCATAGGAGGAGGCTCACCTATAGATGCTGCTAAAGCTATGTGGATATTCTATGAGCATCCAGAAGTAACTTTTGATGATGTTAAAGATCCATTTACAGTTCCAGAATTAAGAAACAAAGCTAAATTTTTAGCTATACCATCTACAAGTGGAACAGCCACAGAGGTTACAGCTTTTTCAGTTATAACTGATTATAAAGCAGGAATAAAATATCCTTTGGCTGACTTTAACTTAACTCCAGATGTTGCTATAGTTGACCCAAGCTTAGCTGAAACTATGCCAAAAACTTTAACAGCTCATACTGGAATGGATGCATTAACTCATGCTATAGAAGCTTATGTTGCTTCCTTGAGATCATCCTTCTCAGATCCACTGGCAATGCAATCTATAAAAATGATAAAAGATAATTTATTTAATTCTTATAATGGAGATAAAAAGGCAAGAGAAGAAATGCATATAGCTCAATGTTTAGCTGGTATGGCTTTTAGTAATGCGTTACTTGGAATAACTCATAGTATGGCTCATAAAACAGGAGCAATATTCCATGTTCCACATGGCTGTGCAAATGCTATATATCTTCCATATGTAATAGAATTTAATAAAAAAGCCTGTGGAGATAGATACGCTCAAATAGCTAAGGAATTAGGACTTGTAGGAAGTAGCCAGGAAGAACTGATAAATTCCTTAATTGATATGATAAAAGAGATGAACAAGATGATGAACATACCTCAAACACTAAAAGAGTATGGAATAAAAGAAGAAGACTTCAAGGCTAATTTAGAAAAAATATCTGTAAATGCAGTAGCAGACGCATGCACAGGATCAAATCCAAGAGAAATAAGTGTGGATGAAATGAAAAAAATATTTACTTGTGTTTATTACGGAGAAGAAGTTGATTTTTAGATTAGGGTATAACTATGCTATGGGATTAGCTTAAAACATAAGGCTCTCTTTAGATACTAAGGATAGGAGAGCCTGTTTTCTTTGAAAATTAAAACTATATCTACTATTTAGGTAATTTTATAATGAAATACCCTTTTTATATGATATAATATATGTGGACTTAAAGCACAGTGTATAAATTTTAACATGGGGGAATGAATATGTACAAAATAGTTAAGAAAAAGGTCTTAGCGCCTAACATTTATCTAATGGACATAGAAGCACCAAGAGTAGCTAAGTCTTGCGATCCAGGACAATTTGTAATAGTTAAAATGGATGAAAAAGGAGAAAGAATTCCATTAACAATTTGTGACTATGATAGAGAGGCTGGTACTGTTACAATAGTATTCCAAACTCTTGGAGAGTCAACAAAAGTAATGGCAAACTATGAAGAAGGAGAATACTTTAGCGATTTTGTAGGTCCATTAGGGAGACCTTCTGACATGGTTCATGAGGATTTAGAGGATTTAAAAAAGAAAAAAATAATGTTTATAGCTGGTGGAGTTGGAACGGCACCTGTTTACCCACAAGTTAAGTGGTTACATGAAAGAGGAATAGAAGCAGACGTAATAGTTGGAACAAAAACTAAAGAGCTTTTATTATTAGAAGAAGAACTTAAATCTGTATCAGGAAATTTATATGTGGCTACAGATGACGGATCTTACGGATTTAAGGGAATGGTTACAGCATGTCTTAAAGATTTAGTTAATAATCAAGGAAAAAACTATGATTTAGTAGTTGCAATAGGACCTATGATAATGATGAAGTTCGTTGCTATGCTTACTAAAGAATTAAATATACCAACAGTAGTTAGTTTAAACCCAATAATGGTAGATGGAACAGGTATGTGTGGAGCATGCAGAGTGACTGTTGGAGAGGAAGTTAAATTTGCCTGTGTTGATGGACCTGAATTTGATGGACATCTAGTTAATTTTGATGAAGCAATGAGAAGACAAGCTATGTATAAGTCAGAAGAAGGCAGAAAAATATTAAAGAAAGAAGAAGGAGACACTCACCATCATGGTGGTTGCGGATGTGGAGGTGACAAGTAATGGATAGAATGAAAAGGACTCCAATAAGTGAACAAGACCCAAAGGTAAGAGCTACCAATTTTGAAGAGGTTTGTTTAGGTTACACAGAAGAAGAAGCTATGGCTGAAGCAGCTAGATGCTTAAATTGTAAAAAACCCCTATGTGTAACTCAATGTCCTGTTACAATAGGAATACCAGAGTTTATTCAACATGTTAAAAATGGTGAATTTGAAGAAGCTGCTAAAACTATAGCAAAATCTAGTGCACTTCCAGCAGTCTGTGGTAGAGTGTGTCCTCAAGAAGTTCAATGCGAAGGTAAGTGTGTACTTGGAATAAAGGGAGAAGCAGTGGCTATAGGTAAGCTTGAAAGATTTGTAGCAGACTGGTCACGAGAACATAATATAGATCTTTCAGCAGTTGAAGATAAAAAAGGTAAGAAGGTAGCAGTGGTAGGAAGTGGTCCAGCAGGACTTACTTGTGCTGGGGACCTTGCTAAAAAAGGTTATGATGTAACTATTTTTGAAGCATTACACGAAGCAGGTGGAGTTTTAGTTTATGGAATTCCAGAGTTCAGACTTCCAAAGGACACTGTAGTTAAACATGAAATAGAAAATGTTAAAAAACTAGGTGTTAAGATAGAGACTAACGTAATAGTTGGTAGAACAGTTACTATAGATCAACTATTAGAAGAAGAAGGATTCGATGCGATTTTTGTAGGCTCAGGAGCAGGTCTTCCGAAATTTATGGGAATACCGGGAGAAAATGCTAATGGGGTATTCTCAGCTAATGAATTTTTAACAAGAAATAACTTGATGAAAGCTTTCAAAGAAGGTTATTCTACACCTATAAGGGTTGGTAATAAGGTTGCAGTTGTAGGTGGAGGAAATGTTGCCATGGATGCGGCTAGAACTGCATTAAGATTAGGTGCAGAAGTTCATATAGTATATAGAAGATCAGAATCAGAACTTCCGGCAAGAGTTGAAGAGGTTCATCATGCTAAAGAAGAAGGAGTTATCTTTGACTTATTAACAAACCCAGTAGAAATCCTTACAGATGAAAAAGGTTGGGTTAGTGGAATGAAGTGTGTAAGAATGGAACTTGGAGAGCCAGATGCTTCAGGTAGAAGAAAACCTGTAGAAGTAGAAGGTTCAGAGTTTACCCTTGATGTGGATACTGTTATAATGTCTCTTGGAACATCACCAAACCCATTAATACCAGCAACTACAAAGGGTCTTGAAATAAATAAGAGAAAATGTATAATTGCAGAAGAAGAAACAGGTCTTACTTCAAGAGAAAAAGTATATGCTGGTGGTGATGCTGTAACTGGAGCAGCTACAGTAATACTTGCTATGGGGGCAGGTAAAAAAGCGGCAACAGCGATAGATGAATTTTTAAGCAAATAAAGTTTTATAAGACCGCTAAGAATAATTGGAACTTCAAAAATAAATAATAAGATATAAGAGCTTTATAACTATGATAATTCAGTTATAAAGCTCTTTCTTTAGTTATCGCATATTAAGGTACGGTTTGATTTTAGCATAATATTATTTTATAATAATATTTATTAAAACTATTTAAAAAAAAGTTAAAGGAGATTTAAGCGCCATGGATTATAAAACTATTGAGAGTTTTAAAGAAGGCATAATAATAAAAGAAGTAAGTAATTTTGATCCTGTACATATATTTGAATGTGGTCAATGCTTTAGGTGGGATAAAGAAGAAAATGGGAACTACATAGGAGTAGCCTTTGATAGAGTTATAGAAGTAGAAAAAAAAGGTGAAAATGTTGTGATTTATAACTCTACAGAAGAAGATTTTAAAAATATTTGGGAAGATTATTTTGATTTAAAAAGAGATTATGGTAAAATAAAACTTGAATTAGGAAAAGACCCATTATTACAAAAAGCTGTAAAATTTGGTCATGGTATAAGGATACTAAGACAAGATCCTTTTGAAATCACCATATCTTTTATAATATCTGCTAATAATAGGATTCCTATGATAAAAAGAGCTATTAAAAAAATAAGTAGTAAATGGGGAAAAATTATAGAATATAAGGGAAAAACTTATTATGGTTTTCCTAAAATAGAAGATTTAAAGGATGTTTCAATGGAGGAGATTCAAGATTGTGGGGTAGGATTTAGGGCAAAGTACATAAAGGATTCTGTGGATAAGATGTATGATTGCTTAAATCTATCTAGAAGCACAGCGGTTGTTGATAATTTAACAAATATAGAGGAAAAAAATTCAGAAAAATTTAATTTAAACTATATTAAAAGCTGTGATGATGATTTATGCCACATAAACTTGCAAAATTTTTCTGGTATAGGACCTAAAGTGGCGGATTGCATAATGCTATTTTCAATGCAAAAGTACTCTGCTTTTCCTGTAGATGTATGGGTAAAAAGAGCTATGCAACATTTTTATTTAGCACCAGATGTTTCGCTTAAGAAGATTAGAGAATTTGGAAGAAATAAATTTGGGGATTTATCAGGTTTTGCACAACAATATTTGTTTTACTATGCTAGAGAAAATAATATTAAAGTGGAATAAAATGAGAGCTGTTTAACTAGTTATATCTCTTTTAAGACTTATGAAAGTTTTTTAAAATATAGAGTAAAAATAAAAAAGTGAATAAATATAATAAGTAAAATGCAAGAGTAATGTCTTGCATTTTTTAAATTGATAAAAAAATAACAATTATATTCATTATACTGAAAATTTTCAATATAACAACTATTTCAAAGTTGTTACGCTTTTAACATTAACCTGTTATAATAGTATTATACTTATTTAATAATAGGTTAAAGAACTGTATTATAGTTTAACTTTATTAGATTAGTACAATTTAATAGATTATTAAAGAGGGGTGTATAATATGTTTCATTTTGAAACTCAATTAAAAAAACTAAAGCATGAGGTTTTAAGAAATGTAGCAATATTGGCCCATGAAGATAGACTTAATGATGAGAGTTTAGAAAAGATACCTTATGAAATCATTCAAGGGGATAAACCAACTTACAGATGTTGTGTTTATAAAGAAAGAGCTATATTAAATGAAAGAGTTAAACTAGCCATTGGGTGTCTTCCAGATGGAGATCATCCTAAAAGTGAACTTATTAACGTAAATAATAATGGTCAGATAGTATATATAATAGAAGCTGCTTGTGATAGATGTCCTATAAATAAGTATAATGTAACAGAAGCTTGTAGAGGATGTATAGCTCATAAGTGTATGGAGGTCTGTCCGGCCAATGCTATGGTAAAGGTAGGGGGAAAAGCTTATATAAATCAGGAACTATGTAAAGAATGTGGATTGTGTAAAAAGGCATGTCCATATGATGCTATATCAGAGGTTATGAGGCCTTGTAAGGTATCCTGTCCTACTGGAGCTTTAGATGTTAATAAAGAAGATAGAAGAGCTATAATAAAAGAAGAGGATTGTATAAATTGCGGTAGTTGCATGTCAGCCTGTCCATTTGGTGCTATATCAGATAAGAGCTATATAGTACCTGTTGTAAAGGAAGTAACTAAAGAAAACTCCAATATTTATGCCATAGTGGCTCCTGCCATTGCAGGACAATTTGGACCAAAGGTAACTATGGGACAAGTTAGAAATGCTTTTAAAAAAGTAGGATTTAAGGATATGTATGAGGCTGCCTGTGGTGCAGATGCTGTAACTGTACATGAAAGTAAAGAATTTATTGAAAGAATGGAAAAGGGAGATAAGTATATGACTAACTCCTGCTGTCCAGGGTTTATGAGTTTTATAGAAAAGAAGTACCCAGACCAAATAGAGAGAATCTCAACTACAGTATCACCGATGATAGCTACAGCTAGATTTATAAAGGCTAATAATAAGGATGCAAAGGTTATATTTGTAGGACCTTGTGTGGCTAAAAAGAGTGAAGCTTCAAGAGAAGAGTTAAGGGGTTCTGTAGATTATGTTTTAACCTTTGAAGAAATAGTAGCATTAATGGATGCCTTTAATATAGATCCTGAAAACTGTGAAGATATTTTAATAGATGAGGCTTCAGTTTTTGGAAGGGGATTTGCTGCTGGTGGTGGATTAACAGCTGCTATTGAAAATTACGTAGGTGACAGTGGAGTGGAAGTTACATTTAAACCTGTAAAAGTAAGTGGAGTAGCGGAAGTTAAAAAGGCTATGACTATGGCTAAAGCAGGAAGACTTGCAGGAAACTTTATAGAAGGTATGATGTGCGAGGGTGGATGCATAGGCGGACCTGCAACCTTATTACCTCAAATGAAATCTAAAGCCTTATTGGTTAGGTTTAATAACCAAGCAAGTAAGAAGGCGGTTCTTCAAAATGATAAATTAGAGGAATTTGAAAAGATAAATTTAGAAAGATAAAAAGATTTCTAAGCTTCAGAGAGAGTTTTGATTCCCTCTGAAGCTTTATTATTGGATTTTAAAGAAAATAATCATTAGCTTTAGTTGAAGCTTCATTAAAAGGATATTAGTTATTCTAGCATCTGCTAAATGAGCATTTATTAAAGCTAACCCTATTTAAATAATGTAGGACTAAAATAAGTAAGATGTAAGTTGTGATAATTCTATAAATTACTTTCTTTTTTTACTTTTATGTATAAAAAATAGTACTAGGCTGAAAATACACATTATGAATAATATAAGTATGGCTTCATGAAGGAAAAATTTTTCGGGTAATACATTTATAATAGGATCTTTTACTGGATCAAATAACCAGTAATCATTTGAAAAAAAGATCTCATGGAATTTAGTAAAGGTTTTATCAAAACTTATTACAAAGGGTATGAATAAGAGTAAAGGAATCATTATAAGCATTGAATAGCTATACTTTAAAAATGAAAAATCTTTTATCTTTAACAAATAAGCTATAGTTATTAAAGATAAGGCAAAAGTTATAACCCATAAAAAGCTTATTTTATTAAATAAATTTTTTACATCTATAAAGTGAACTCTTCCTTCCTGTGACATGGGAAAGTCTTTAAATTCTAGATTTTTTTTATTAAAAGGACTTAGGTAATCAATAAGAATATCGTAGTTTTTTAATATCTTTTCTTTAGGCATGTTAACTTCGGCGCTTATATTTAAATTATCCACGTCAAAACTATATAAGGGCTTAAAGTTTAATGAAAAGATTATTGAGGAACATAATAAAAATAATGCTAAAGATAATCCTGCGAAAAAAGAAATAAGTTTTTTCCTTGATTTCATAGTAACACCCCCTAATATCAATAAAGTTATGTAATTAAATAAAATAATAGTATTTTGCATTAGATAATTATTTAGTACAATGAATAATTATTAAAGGAAAAGCCTATAATTATATACAGATTCTATTATAATATGAAATTTTAACTTATAAAATAGTACAAAGAATAAAAATGGAGAAATTATGAGTAATAGCTATAAAAATGAAGCTATTCTTAGATTATTTCCAATATTACGGGTTTTAGATAATTGAGTATATTTGAATTTATATCTTTTATTCTTTATTATAATAATTGTATTAGCACTCGATAGTGATGAGTGCTAATAAAGAGGTAATCAATTAATTTATATAAAATTAAATACTTAAGGAGGGGTTTAAATGAAAATTAGACCACTTGGAGACAGAGTTGTAATTAAAAGACTAGAAGCAGAGGAAAAAACTAAAAGTGGCATAGTTCTAACTGGTACAGCAAAGGAGAGACCTCAAGAAGCTGAGGTAGTAGCAGTAGGACCTGGTGGATATGTAGACGGAAAAGAAATCAAAATGGAAGTAACTGTTGGAGATAAAGTTTTATTCTCTAAGTACGCAGGTACAGAAGTTAAAATGGACGGAGAAGAGTATACTATTTTAAAGCAAGACGACATATTAGCTATAGTTGAATAGTATCATGTCCTAATACAGTATATTATTTCAGGAGGGTGATTAGAAATGGCTAAGAGTATTATATTTGGTGAAGAAGCAAGAAGATCTATGCAAAAAGGCGTGGACATTTTAGCTGATACTGTTAAAGTTACTTTAGGACCAAAGGGAAGAAATGTGGTTTTAGATAAAAAATTTGGTTCTCCTTTAATAACAAATGATGGAGTTACCATAGCAAGAGAAATAGAGCTTGAAGATCAATATGAAAATATGGGAGCTCAACTAGTTAAAGAAGTTGCAACTAAAACTAATGATGTAGCAGGAGATGGTACTACTACAGCTACATTACTTGCTCAAGCTATAATAAGAGAAGGTTTAAAAAATGTTACAGCTGGAGCTAACCCAATGCTTGTAAGACAAGGTATTAGAATGGCTGTAGAAAAATCTGTAGATGAAATCCAAAAGATTTCAAGACCAGTAGAAGGAAAAGAAGATATAGCTAGAGTTGCTGCTATATCAGCTGCAGATGAAGAAATTGGAGTACTTATAGCAGATGCCATGGAAAAGGTAGGCAATGAAGGTGTTATCACTGTAGAAGAGTCAAAATCCATGGGAACAGAGCTAGATGTAGTTGAAGGTATGCAATTTGACAGAGGATATGTAAGTCCTTATATGGTTACAGATGCTGAAAAGATGGAAGCTGTTTTAGATGATCCATATATATTAATAACAGATAAAAAGATAACAAATATACAAGAAATATTACCAGTGCTTGAGCAAATAGTTCAAACAGGTAAAAAGCTTCTTATAATATCTGAAGATATTGAGGGAGAAGCAATGGCTACATTAGTTGTTAACAAACTAAGAGGTACATTTACTTGTGTTGGAGTTAAGGCACCAGGATTTGGCGATAGAAGAAAAGAAATGCTTGAAGATATAGCTATACTAACAGGAGGAGAAGTTGTATCAGAAGAGCTAGGAAAAGATTTAAAGGATACTACATTAGAAATGCTTGGAAGAGCTGAAAGTGTAAGAGTTTCTAAAGAAAACACTACTATAGTAAATGGTAGAGGAGACAAAAAAGCAATACATGATAGAGTAGCTCAAATCAAAATTCAATTAGAAGAAACTACATCAGAGTTTGACAAAGAAAAGCTTCAAGAAAGATTAGCTAAACTTGCTGGTGGAGTTGCAGTTATAAAAGTTGGAGCTGCTACTGAAACTGAATTAAAAGAAAGAAAATTAAGAATAGAAGACGCTCTAGCAGCAACTAAAGCTGCTGTAGAAGAAGGAATAGTTGCAGGTGGTGGAACAGCTTATATAAATGTTTTAAATGAAGTAAGTAAGCTAACTACTGAAGATTCAGATATACAAGTTGGAATTAACATAATAGCTAGAGCTTTAGAAGAACCAATGAGACAAATAGCTATAAACGCTGGAGTTGAAGGTTCAGTTATAATTGAAAAAGTTAGACATAGTGAAGTTGGTGTAGGATACGATGCTCTTAGAGGAGAATACGTAAATATGCTAAAGGCTGGAATAGTAGACCCAACTAAGGTTACAAGATCAGCACTTCAAAATGCAGCATCAGTAGCTTCTACATTCTTAACTACAGAAGCAGCTATTAGTGAAATTCCAGATAATAACCCACAGCCAATGCCAGGTGCAGGAATGGGAATGGATGGAATGTACTAAGATTAATTTGTTTTTTAAAGGTGTTTTGGATTACCAAAACGCCTTTTTATTTTTTGGAAGATTAATATATTATGTATAATAAGTTAAAATAAGGTTAGGATTATAGTTAAGATTACACTTAATAGAAAGGTTTATATTATGGAAGTTATGGTTTTTATTTTAGGGGCTATTGTTGGTAGTTTTTTAAATGTGTGTATTTATAGGATTCCAAGAGAGGAATCTATTTCTTATCCATTTTCCCATTGTATTAATTGTGGCAATAGAATAAAAGCTTATGATTTGATACCTATATTAAGCTATGTATTTTTAAAGGGAAGGTGTAGATTCTGTAAAGAAAGAGTATCTATTATATATCCATTCATAGAGACTTTAACAGCTTTTATTTTTTTAATTGCTTATATAAAATTTGGATACACTTTTTACTTTTTTAAATACATGGTCATGAGTAGTTTTTTTATAGTAATATCTTTTATAGATATAAAATATCAGGATGTGTATTCTATTACAGTTTATCCACCATTAATATTAGCTTTAATCTTTTCTGTTTTAGAAAAGATTATTTTTAATTATAATCCATGGAATTATATATTAGGAGCTTTATTTTCAGCTCTAATAATGTTCATTATTTTTTACTTTACAAAAGGCATAGGGGCAGGAGATATAGAAATTGCTGCTTTAGCTGGAGGTGTTTTAGGAATAAAATATACTCCAATTATACTTATATTATCATTTATATTTGGAGCTATAATAAGTATTTTTTTGATTTTGATTAAAGTTAAAAATAGAAAAGATTCTGTAGCCTTTGGACCTTTTATAGCATTAGCGTGCTTTAGTGTAATTTTTTATGTTAATCATATTTTAGATTGCTACATTAAGCTTATTAAAAATATATATGGAATGTTATAAAAATATAAGGAGGGTTATAAAGTGAAAACATTATTAAATAAAAAAAGAAAGAAAAAAGGTTTTACGCTGATAGAAATTATAATAGTATTAGCTATTATAGGAATATTAGTAACGTTGATCATGCCTAAATTTGGTAATATAACTAGTGATGCAAAGGTGAAGGCTGACTTTGCAAATGCCAAGATTATACATGATGCAACTGCAGCGTTATTAGCACAGGATAAGTTTACTTCAGAAGAAATTAAAAAAATGGAGACCTCAACTAAAGTTGAAGAGATTACTTCGCTAAAAGATTACCTCCAAACTATCCCTAATTCAAAATCAGCCAAGGGCAAAGATTTCAATATTATGGTAAAAAAAGTAGGAACTAATAACGAAAAGATTTCTGTAATAATTAATGGAACAGAAGTGTATCCTACTTTAAATGAAGATTACAAGTAAAATTTTAATTATAATAACAAGGATTTAAGGTTAAGCTTTATTTTCTACTTTTCTTTTACCTTTGGCTATTTAGTTTATTTTTGCTATTGCATTTACTCTTATGTTGAAGTATAATACTAACAAATATTTAATTAAAGAAATTTTTCTTGCATTATGCTAATTTAAATGCAAGAAAAACTGCAACTCATATATCCCCAAAATAAGGTTGGGAGTATCTACCGAATACCATAAATATTCGACTATGAGTGGAAATTAATCTATGTTTTTGAAAGCATATTAATTTTCACTTATATAAAAGTGAGGACTAATATGCTTTTTTATCTTATCCAATGAATGAATTAATTCACATTATTTCTAACTTTAACATTGTAGATTAAAATATATTTAAAATATAAACTATGGAAAGGAAGATTAATTATGGCTAAAATATGGAAAACAGCTTATACTTTTGATGATGTGCTTTTAATACCAAACAAATCCGAGATACTACCTAGAGATGTGAATTTAAGTACTGAACTTACTAAAAAAATAAAATTAAATATACCTTTGATAAGTGCAGGTATGGATACTGTAACTGAATCAAAGATGGCAATCGCTATAGCTAGAGAAGGTGGAATAGGTATAATCCATAAAAATATGACTATTGAACAGCAAGCAAGTGAAGTAGACAGAGTAAAAAGACAAGAAAATGGGGTAATAAAGGATCCTTTCCATCTATCAGCAGAACATACTATAGAGGATGCAGATAGGCTAATGGCTAAATATAGGATATCAGGAGTTCCTATAACTAAAGAGGGTAAATTGGTTGGTATAATTACTAATAGAGATATTATATTTGAGAATGATTTTAGTAAAAAGATAGAAGAGGTTATGACTAAAGAGAATTTAATAACAGCTTCAGAGGGAACTACTATGGAAGAAGCTAAAAAATTATTAAAGACTCATAAAATTGAAAAGCTTCCTTTAGTAGATGAAAATTTTAATCTTAAAGGACTTATAACTATTAAAGATATAGAAAAGGCAATAAAATTTCCTAATGCAGCTAAAGACTCTCAAGGGAGATTATTATGTGGTGCCGCAGTTGGTGTTACCTCAGATATGATAGAAAGAGTAGATGCATTAGTTAAGGCTGGAGTAGATATAATAACTATAGATACAGCTCATGGCCATTCAAAAGGTGTTTTAGAAGGTGTTAGAAAGATAAAGAGTATTTATCCAGAACTTCAAATTATTGCTGGAAATGTTGCTACTGGAGAAGCTACAAAGGATCTTATAGAAGCTGGAGCAGATTGTATAAAGGTTGGTATAGGACCAGGATCTATATGTACTACTAGAGTAGTAGCAGGAGTAGGGGTTCCACAATTAACTGCAGTTATGGATTGTGTAGAAGAAGCTGAAAAGCATGGTATTTCTGTAATAGCTGATGGTGGCATAAAATATTCTGGAGATATAGTAAAGGCTTTAGCAGCAGGAGCTAAGGCTTGTATGATGGGATCTTTGTTTGCAGGTTGTGATGAGTCTCCAGGGGAAACAGAGATATATCAAGGAAGAAATTATAAAGTTTATAGAGGCATGGGTTCTTTAGGAGCTATGGCTTGCGGAAGTAAAGATAGGTACTTCCAAGAAGGAAACAAGAAGCTCGTACCAGAAGGTGTAGAAGGAAGGGTAGCTTATAAAGGATATGTAGCAGATACTATATATCAATTAGTAGGTGGAATACGTTCAGGTATGGGATATTTAGGATCAAAAACATTAGTAGATTTATATAAAAGTGCCATTTTTGTAGTACAGACAGCTGCAGGATTTAGAGAAAGTCATCCTCATGATATAAACATCACAAAAGAAGCTCCAAACTACAGTGTAAATCAGTAAAAATATACAACAATTCTAAATTTAGGAGGATTACATGAATAAGGATTTAGTATTAGTAATAGATTTTGGAGGACAATATAATCAGTTAATAGCTAGAAGAGTTAGAGAATGTGGCATATACTGTGAAATAGTTCCTTACAGCCACACTATAGAAAAGATAAAGGAAAAGTCCCCTAAGGGTATAATATTTACCGGAGGACCTAATAGTGTTTATGGTGAAGAGTCACCAAGGATAAATGAAGAAATATTTAATATGGGAGTGCCTATATTAGGTATTTGCTATGGAGATCAACTTATGTCTCATGTTTTAGGTGGAGAGGTTAAATCTGCCAGTACAAGAGAATATGGTAAAACTGCCATAGATATAGATAATGAAAGTCTATTATTTAAAGGTATTGATAAAGAAAATGAATGTTGGATGAGTCATACAGATTATATATCTAAAGCGCCAAAAGGATTTAAAATCATAGCTAAAACCTCTAAATGTCCTATAGCAGCCATGGTCAATGAAGAAAAGTCATTATATGGAGTTCAATTTCATCCGGAAGTAGAACATACTCCTTTTGGAAGAAAAATGCTAGAAAACTTCCTATATAATATATGTAACTTAAAGAAAAGTTGGGATATGGCATCCTTTGCAGAGGATAAAATAAGAGAGATAAAAGAAATTGTTGGAGACAAAAAGTTAATATGTGCACTATCAGGAGGGGTAGACTCTTCTGTAGCAGCAGTATTAGTTCATAAAGCTGTAGGCAAGCAACTGACTTGCATATTTGTAGATCACGGCTTACTCAGAAAAGATGAGGGAGATAATGTAGAGAAAATATTTAAAGAGCAATTTGATATGAATCTTATAAGGGTTAATGCAGAGGAAAGATTTTTAGGAAAACTTAAGTCAGTATCAGAGCCTGAAAAAAAGAGAAAAATAATAGGTGAAGAGTTTATTAGAGTTTTTGAAGAAGAAGCTAATAAGCTAGGAGATATAGACTTTTTAGTTCAAGGTACTATATATCCAGATGTAGTAGAAAGTGGAACGGATACTTCAGCAGTAATAAAGAGTCACCACAATGTAGGTGGACTTCCTGAGGATATGGACTTTAAGCTTATAGAACCTTTAAGGGAACTATTTAAAGATGAGGTTAGAGCTGTAGGAGAAGAAATAGGTATACCTCATCACTTAGTATGGAGGCAACCTTTCCCAGGACCAGGTCTTGCTATAAGAGTTTTAGGTGAGGTTACAGAAGAAAAATTAAGTATAACTCGAGAAGCAGATGCTATAATGAGAGAAGAGGTTGCAAAAGCTGGACTTGAAGAGAGTATTTGGCAGTACTTTGCATGCCTACCTAACATACAATCTGTAGGAGTAATGGGAGATGAGAGAACCTACTGTCATACTGTAGCGTTAAGAGCGGTTACATCTTCAGATGGAATGACTTCAGATTGGGCTAAAATACCTTATGAGGTATTAGACAAAATATCAAGAAGGATAGTAAATGAAGTTAAAGGGGTAAACAGAATTGTTTATGATATAACTTCAAAACCACCTTCAACTATTGAGTGGGAATAAAATTTAAAAAAGAAGCCTTAGTTTTTAATAAACTAGGGCTTTTTCTTTTTAAATATATATTTTTTCTTTCCTTTATGGGCATCAGTATAATAAGTTTATGGCAGTAAGTAGTTATTGTTTGTCTTTGTAAATAGCTATAATAAAGTTTTGAAAAAGGAATATTGACAATATAATTATACTTATTTGTATTTTTATATGTACACACTAAATTATAGTTAATGGAATAATTAGAAGATAAGAAATTAGAATTTGTATTTGCAAATAGGCTTGCTTAAATGTAGTTAAATTAATTTATGGCGAAATGTATATACAAATAAATAATAGCCCAAAAATAACCATATTTACAATTTCAAGTTAATATGATAATGAACAGAAAATAATTACTTAAAAAGAAGGAGTTTCCGTAAAAATACAGAATACAAATATTGTAAAAAATATTATAAACGGAAAAGGAGATGTTCATATGTTAAAAAAGAAGTTAGCATTGGGTTTAGCGGTAATGTCTTGCGTTAGTGTTCTTACATTTGTTAAGCCATCAGAGGTTTTTGCTAAAACCACAGATAAGATGAAGGTAGAAGTAAGAGAAGATAAAAAGGATTTTGTAAAGGCACAATATGCTCTAGAAACAGGAATTGTAACAGCTACTAGCGGATTAAATGTAAGAAGTGGGCCAGGAACTAACTATGAAAAAATAGGATTCCTATATTACGGTGAAGACGTGATAATACGTAAAAGTGATAACGGATGGAAATATGTAAGTTATTTAACTCCTAATGGAGTAACTAAATATGGTTGGGTATCAGGTCAATATATTAATAAAATTGCGATAGGTGATCAATAAATTCATATAGCTCTGCTTATTTGTATTTATATGTACACACTAAATTAAAATTAATGGAATGTATAGACGATAAAGGGGTATAGAATTTGCATTTGCAAATTAAGCTTGCTTAAATGTAGGTAAATTAATTTATGTTGAAATTTATATACAAATCAATTGATCAAATAATAGCTTAAAAATAATTATATTCATAATTTCAAGTAAATCCCAACAATAACTAGAAATAAATTGATTAAAAAGAAGGATTTACCATAAAAAGTGTAGAATATAAATATTATAAAAGAATATTATAAACGGAAAAGGAGATGTTCATATGTTAAAAAAGAAATTAGCATTAGGTTTAGTGGTAATGTCTTGCGTTAGTGTTCTTACATTTGTTAACCCATCAGAGGTTTTTGCTAAAACCACAGATGAGATGAAGGTAGAAGTAAGGGAAGATAAAAAGGACCTTGTAAGGGCACAATACGCTCTAGAAATAGGTATTGTAAGAGCTGCTAGTGGATTAAATGTAAGAAGTGGGGCAGGTGCAAATTACGAAAAAATAGGTTTTGTATATTACGGTGAAGAAGTGACGATACGTAAAAGGGATGGTGGATGGACATATATAAGCTACCTTACTTCCAGTGGAGGAGTTAAATATGGTTGGGTAGCAAGTCAATATATTGAGGGAACTGGGAGATATGACCAGTAAATCATAACTATAATAGAAAAGACATGTGTAAAAGAGCAGGTACAAAACTACCTGCTCTTTTTCATATAATCATTGTTAAAAATATTTAACTCACTCGTGGATAGGTTATTGATTTTTTAGCAATGTTTCAGGTTATTGATTAGCCCAAATAATTTCAGGAAAAGGAGGTTTTAGACTAAGAAGGATAAAGACTTTTTTCTTTTGTAATTATATGATTAAAGCACCTGGAAACGTGTTTAAAATAAGCATTATATAAGATAACTATAGATAAATTAATATTAAGTATAAAGTAATAAAGAAGTTAATATTATTAATTTTATAAAATATGCAGGAAAAATACCGGAAAACTATTAGGATGTAACAAAAAAATAATATGGAAATAGGCTTTACATAAAATTAAATTTATGATATAAATTTTTAATATAAACTCAAATATGAAAAAAAATTAGAAGTTCGTAGATAATTAAGGTGTAAGACAATGATTTGTCATTAAAAGGAGAAAAATTTTAATAAAACCGTTAAAATAATAAAATTGACAGAGAATTTGATATATGCTAATATAGATTTATCTAATTAATTGTTAACACGTTAAAATTTATTCATTTTTAACTAGATATTTCAAACATATTGAGCAATTCAGTGGGTTATCCATGTTAACAGTTTATTAATAACATAATTTCATTAGAATTCTAACCTATTTTATATTATCATTTGTTTTTCCAATTTGATTTATCAGAATTTTTAATATGTTTTTATTATTTGATATAATGTAATATTAAACTAAGTTAAGTTCATTGTTTCTGTAAAATACTAGTAGATGGGGATGTTTTATAGAAACAATGTTATTTAAATAAAATAATATAGAAAGATAAAGAGGGGGAAAGTTTATGAAAAGAAATAAGCTTCTTGCTACATTAGCTGGAGTTACCACTTTAGCAGTAACATTAACAGCTTGTGGTAGTAAAGAACCTGCACAAGATGAAGGAAAAAAAGTAGAAGGTGACTTAACAAATAAAACAACTGAAGTTATAAAGGCTGAAGATCCTTCAAAAAGCCCAGACACAGCTAATAGCAGAAAAGATACTATAGTTATAGGGATAGACGATACAAAAGGAGTATTTAATCCACTTTATGCTAAAACGGCATATGATCAATATGTAGTTAAAGCTATGTTTGCTTCTATAATGGATGTTAAACTTGATGGAAGTCTTGAACCTGCTTTAGGTGATGTTAAAGCCTCAGAAGACTTAAAGACCTATACTATCACTTTAAAGGATGGATTAAAGTGGAATGATGGAAAACCAATAACAACTGATGACATAGAGTTTAGCTTTATGGTTTTGAGTGATAAAAAATTTGATGGTAACTTTGATATGCCAAACTTAAATGTAAAAGGCTGGAGAGAATATAATGAAGGAACATCAGATAAGATTTCTGGTTTAGAAAAAGTTGATGATAAAGTTATTAAAATTCATCTAGAAGAGCCTAACTCAGCGGCTTTATATGATGTTGCAATAAGACCAATACCTAAGCACTTCTATTCACAATATTATAGCCAAGGTGAAGCGGACAAGCTTATGCAAGTTCATAGAGCACCTGGGGTGTTCTCAGGACCATATAAATTAAAAGACTTTAAACAAGGACAAAGTGCAACCTTAGAGGCTAATGAGAATTACTATAAAGGAAAGGCAAAGATTCCTAATTTAATATATAAAGTTACAAATAAACAGACTGCGATGCAACAGTTAGAAACTGGAGAAGTTGATATGAACATTCTAACAGTTAATCCAGAAAATATTGAACAAGCTAAGGGCAAAGGATTCTTAGATCTAAGCATATATCCTACAAATGGATATGGATATATAGCTTTTAATCACAGAAATGAAGCTTTAAAAGATCAAAAGGTTCGTCAAGCCTTAACCTTTGGTTTAGATAGAAAGGCTATAGTAGATAATGTTTATAAAGGATATGCAGATGTTATTAATATCCCAGAAAGTAAAGTTTCATTGTACTTTACTGATGATGTAGAAAAATATGAGTACAATGCAGAAAAAGCTAACCAGTTACTTGATGAAGCAGGATGGAAGAAAGGTTCTAGTGGAATCAGAGAAAAGGATGGAAAGAAACTTACATTGAAATTCTTAGCTTCTACACCAAATGAGGTTAATGAAGCTATAATTCCTATAGCTAAAGAAAATTATAAAGCTCTAGGTATAGAGTTTAACCCAGAACAAATGGATTTTAATACTATAAGTACTAAAGTAGAAGATGAAAATGCTGATTATGATATGTACTTCATGGCTTGGGGATTAACTCCAGAGCCAGATTCAAGTGCTATATTTAAAACTAAAGGTGCTTTAAATAGAAATGGATACTCAAATCCAAAGATTGATGAATTGTTATCAAAAGGAACTAAGACTAATAAATTCGAAGAAAGAAAGAAAGTATATCACGAGTTTTATAAAGAAGTAAACAAAGATCTTCCATATATATTCGTTTATCAAAGAAGAGATATGTGGGCTGTTAACGCAAGAGTTAAGGGTGTAAATATATCTCCATATAGAGACTTTACTTATGACTTAGATAAATATGAGTTACAACAATAATTAATTTATTATGTGCCCGGTAATCCGGGCACATTTAGGATATATTATTTGGAATGGGGGATAAATAATGAGGCAATATATAATTAGAAGGCTTCTACAAATGATACCAGTTATATTGGGGGTATCTATACTTTTATTTACGATTTTTGCCCTAGCGCCAGGAGATGTTGTAAGCGCCGAAAATCCAAAAATGAGCGAAGAGAGAAAACAAGAATTAAGAAGACAATATGGATTAGAGGGAACTATACCAGAAAGATACATAAATTGGGCGTCAAAGGCTATTAAGTTTGATTTTGGAACATCAATAAAACATCAAAGTCCAGTTAAGGAAGTAATAAACTCTTATGTTTGGAATTCATTTATTTTATCAATAACATCATTTATAGTAAGTGTTATATTAGCAGTGCCCATAGGAGTAATTTCCGCTACTAAGCAGTACTCCGGATTTGATATGTTTTTTACTGTTTTTGCTTTAATTGGAATTTCCATACCATCGTTCTTCTTTGGTATGTTACTTATAAAACTGTTCGCTGTGGATTTAAGATTGTTCCCTGTGTCGGGC
Organism: Clostridium simiarum; assembly: GCF_018919175.1. GTDB lineage: Bacteria > Bacillota > Clostridia > Clostridiales > Clostridiaceae > Clostridium_L > Clostridium_L simiarum. The sequence goes on from NZ_JAHLQL010000002.1 coordinate 384,382, forward strand.
ATGACATCCCTTGGAGGGAATAGAACAGGAATTGCTCATGTGTTAGATGTTATGAAACATATGTTCTTACCGTTTATAGTTTTAACATTAAGTGGTGTAGCTTCACTTATGAGGTATACTAGAACTAGTATGCTTGAGGTTATAAGACAGGATTATGTAAGAACAGCTAGGTCTAAGGGGTTAAGTGAAAAAGTTGTAGTATACAAGCATGCTCTAAGAAATGGTTTAATACCAGTTATAACTATGTTAGGGTTCTATTTACCAAGTTTGTTTGGTGGAGCTATCATCACAGAGCAAATATTTGTATGGCCTGGTATAGGTAAGGTAGCTATAGAAGCTATTAATGGAAGAGACTACCCTCTATTGATGGGATTTGAAATGCTTTTGGCGATACTAACGTTATTTGGTAATCTTATTGCAGATATCACATATGCATTAGTAGATCCAAGAATTAGACTTAAATAGGGGGTGAGGATATGGCGAAAAGTGAAATAAAAGATAAAAATACTAATAATACGTCAGTGGTTGAAAAAAAGGAAAAGATAGAAACGCCTTTTAAAACCATATGGAAAAGATTAAAGAAAAATAAACTAGCTATGGCTGGATTAGGTATATTAATATTTATGATTTTGGCGTGTGTAATAGGTCCATTATTTACTAAGGATCCAAATGCAAAAAATTATGCTAGTGGCTTCGCTAAACCTTCTTCTAAATTTTTGCTTGGAAGTGACAGTTTGGGTAGGGATATTTTAGCAAGAACATTAGTTGCAGGTAGAATATCTTTATTTGTTGGTATAGCATCTGTTGTTATACAAGTTGTTATAGGAAGTACATTAGGAGTTGTGGCAGGTTATTATGGTGGAATAGTAGATACTATTATAATGAGAATTGTTGATATATTTATGAGTATACCACAATTGCCAATCCTTATAGTTCTTGCGGCTATTCTTTCAGATTTAGGTGTACCACCTGAAAAAAGAATATTTGTAGTTATGGCAGTTATAGGTTTGCTACACTGGCCAGCACTATGCCGTATGGTAAGAGGACAGATATTATCCTTAAGAGAGCAGGAGTATATGCAAGCGGCAGAAGCCCTTGGACTAAACGATAGGAGAAAGATGTTTAAGCACCTTTTACCAAACACTATTCCTGTAATTATAGTATCCGCTACTCTAAGCTTAGGGGGAGCGATTTTATCAGAATCAACACTTAGTTTCTTAGGACTTGGAGTTCAACCTCCAACACCATCTTGGGGTAATATGATACAGACAGTTTACGATATGTATAACATTCAATATAGACCATGGTTATGGTTACCACCAGGAATTTGTATATTCCTAACTGTTATGGCTATAAACCTATTAGGTGATGGATTAAGAGACGCAATAGACCCTAAGTTGAAGAAGTAGAGAGGTGAGAATTATGGCTAAGGATTTAGTTGAATTTAGAAATCTAAAAACTTATTTTTATACAGAAGATGGAATCGTTAAGGCGGTTAATGATGTAAGTTTTAAAATAAAAGAAGGAGAGACTGTAGGAATTGTTGGAGAATCAGGATGTGGTAAGTCTGTTACTTCCATGTCTTTAATGAGACTTATTCCTAACCCTCCAGGAAAAATAGTAGATGGAGACATTCTATTTGAAGGGAAAAGTATATTATCCTTAAGTGAAGAAGAAATGAGGGAAGTAAGAGGAAATAAGATGTCTGTTATATTCCAAGAGCCTATGACCTCTTTAAATCCTGTATTTACTGTAGGATATCAAATATCTGAAGCAGTTATTCTTCACCAAAAGTTAAGTAAAGAAGAAGCTAGAAAAAAAGCTATAGAAATGATAAAACTTGTTGGTATTCCAAGAGCAGAAGAAATTGTTGATGCGTATCCACACGAGCTTAGTGGTGGTATGAGACAAAGAATTATGATAGCTATGGCATTATCCTGTAATCCAAGGCTACTTATTGCTGACGAACCAACAACGGCTCTTGATGTTACAATTCAAGCACAGATATTAGACTTAATGAGAAACATAAAAGAAAAATTAAATACATCCATAATGCTTATAACTCATGATCTTGGAGTTATAGCTGAAATGGCAGATTATGTTGTTGTTATGTATGCTGGTAAGGTTGTTGAAGAAGCTTCTGTTGAAACATTATTTAAAAAACCTATGCATCCATACACCACAGGATTATTAAAATCAAAACCAGCTTTAAATCAAGACGAAAAAAGATTATACTCTATCCCTGGACAAGTTCCAAATCCAATAGGAATGCCAGATAACTGTTACTTCTGCGAGAGATGTGAAAAGGCTATGGATATCTGTAAAAAACAGATTCCACCATTAATTGAGATTGAGCCAGGACATAAGGTAGCATGTTGGCTTTATGAGGAGGGGAAATAGATGTCAGAAACAATTTTAAAGGTTGAAAACCTAAAAAAATATTTTCCTATTAAAGCAGGAGTATTTTCTAAAACAGTTGGTCATGTTAAAGCGGTAGATAATGTTTCCTTTGAAATTAGAAAAGGAGAGACATTAGGTCTTGTTGGAGAGTCAGGTTGCGGAAAGAGTACCACAGGTAGAACCATATTAAGATTATTAGAAAAAACTGATGGTAAAGTTATATTTCAAAATAAAAATATTCATGAGTTAAATAAAAAAGAAATGAGAAGCTTAAGACCAAAAATGCAAATTATATTCCAAGACCCTTATAGCTCATTAAATCCAAGAATGACTATAGGTGAGATAATTGGAGAAGCTATGTTGCAGCATGGACTAGCTACAAAGGATAATATTAGTGATAAAGTTTTAGATACAATGAAACTTTGTGGACTTGCTCCTTATCACATAAGAAGATATCCTCATGAGTTTTCAGGGGGACAAAGACAAAGAATAGGTATAGCTAGAGCGCTTATAATGAACCCAGAGTTTATAGTTGCTGATGAGCCAGTATCAGCTCTTGACGTTTCAATACAGTCACAGGTAATAAACTTAATGATGGATTCTCAAGAAAAGTATGGGTTCTCATATTTGTTTATATCACATGACTTAAGTGTTGTTAAACATATATCCCATAGGGTTGGAGTTATGTATCTAGGTTCATTAATAGAGCTTGCTCCTAAAAATGAGTTATATGCAAATCCATTGCATCCATATACTCAGGCATTGCTTTCAGCAGTACCTATACCGGATCCAACTATAAGAAGAGATAGAATAATATTAAAGGGAGATATTCCAAGCCCAGCAAATCCACCATCAGGATGTAAGTTCCATACAAGATGTCCTTATGCTATGGATGTATGTAGCAAAGAAATTCCGGAATATAAGAACGTAGGAAATGATCATTTTGTAGCTTGTCATCTTGTAAAATAATATATTTGAAATTTAAAGCATCTAGGGATATTCCTCTAGATGCTTTTTTATTTGTAAACAATTTAGTATTTCATAGCATTTAAATTTTCTTTATGATAATATTAATATATAATTTTACTCTTAGGAGGAAAACCAATGTTTTTAAATAACAATCAAGATGATCTTCAAGGCTTAACCTTTAGACCAGATGAAGAAATAGAAGACAAATCTAAACTTCAAAATAAAAAAATTCCAGCAAAAGAATTATTAGCTATAATATTGGCTCAGTATTCAATTTTAATACCGATAGCTTTAATTGCTGGAGCAATATTTGCTTTGTTGCTTTTTATACTTACAAGGCTTATGTCATAAAAAAGCTATAGTAAAAGATGTATTAGCTAGAATTTTAATTTAAAGTTCTGGCTTTTTCTTATTTTATAACTATTTATATGTTTTATAACTATTTCCAATAAATTAATACAAACTTGATTTATGAAGAAAAATAGAATAAAATTTCACTATGTAATAAATTTAATAAAGCTAGGAGTGGTGTTTGTGAATAATGTATTGACTTTAGATTTAAAAAGCACAAGAGATTACATAAAGGATCATGAGGTAAATGCTTTAACTGATGCAGTAAAAGCAGCTCATAATGCATTACATAATGGAACTGGTCTTGGAGCAGACTTTTTAGGATGGGTAGATTTACCTATAAATTATGATAAAGAAGAGTTTGAAAGAATAAAAAAAGCTGCTGAAAAAATAAGAAAAAATTCTGAAGTATTAATAGTTATAGGAATTGGAGGATCTTATCTTGGAGCTAGGGCAGCTATAGAAATGCTAAATCACAGTTTCTATAATATGTTAGGTAAAGAAGATAGAAAGTCACCAGCTATATATTTTGTAGGTAACAACATAAGTTCTACTTATATGGCAGATCTTTTGGATGCTATAAAAGATAAGGAAATATCCGTAAATGTAATTTCTAAATCAGGTACTACAACAGAACCAGCCATTGCTTTTAGAATATTTAAGGATCTTTTAGAGAAGAAATATGGTAAGGAAGAAGCGAAGAATAGAATATTTGCCACTACAGACATGAAAAAGGGAGCACTAAAATCACTATCTGATAATGAAGGTTATGAAACCTTTGTTATACCAGATAATGTAGGTGGAAGATTCTCTGTATTAACAGCTGTAGGATTACTTCCTATTGCGGTTTCAGGTGTAGATATAGATGAGGTAATGAAAGGGGCATCAGTTTCAAGAGAAGCCTACTCTTCAGATAAGTTAGAAGAAAATGACTGCTATAAATATGCAGCAGTTAGAAATGTACTATATAGAAAAGGTAAAACTACAGAAATAATGGTAAATTATGAGCCATCTCTTCATTATTTTGCTGAATGGTGGAAACAACTATATGGAGAAAGCGAAGGAAAAGATAACAAAGGTATATTCCCAGCGGCTGTTGATTTTTCTACAGACTTACACTCCATGGGACAATATATACAAGATGGTATGAGAAATCTATTTGAAACTGTATTAAATGTTGAAAAACCAAGAAAAGAGATAATCATAGAAGAAAGCAAAGAAAACATAGATGGATTAAATTTTTTAGCTGGAAAAACTATGGATTTTGTAAATAATAAGGCATTTCAAGGAACGGTTTTAGCTCATAATGATGGGGGAGTTCCTAATATAATAATAAATATTTCTGAGATATCCGCATTTAATTTTGGATATATGGTTTACTTCTTTGAAAAAGCTTGTAGTATAAGTGGATATATCTTAGGAGTTAACCCCTTTGATCAACCAGGAGTAGAGGCATATAAGAAAAATATGTTTGCGCTACTTGGAAAACCAGGATTCGAAGATTTAAAGGCTGAACTAGAAAAGAGACTATAGCTTTATGAAGGTAGTAGTTGATGGAGACTCATGTCCATCCAGAAATATAATAGAAAAGGCAGCAAGAGAACTTTCTGTAGAGATGGAGATATTTTGTGATGTAAATCACCATATAACCAGTGAATACAGTAAGGTTATATATATGGATAGTGGGTTTCAAAGTGTAGATATGGCTATATTTAATAGTATAAAGTCAGGAGATATAGTTGTAACTGGGGACTTTGGAGTGGCATCTATGGTAATTGGTAAAAAGGCCTATGCTATATCACCAAAAGGCTATGTTTTTGATGAAGATAATATGGATAGACTTTTATTTGAAAGACATATATCTCAAAAGGTTAGAAGGTCTGGAGGTAGAACTCAAGGACCAAAGAAACGGCTTAAAGAAGATGATGTAAGGCTTTATGAAAGTTTAAAAACACTCATTATGAAAGCAAATGAATAATTATAAAGAAAGAACCCAAAAGTTTAACTTTTGGGTTCTTTCTCTAATCACCGGGTTTGTATCCTCTTTTTCTATAATTCTCTGGTGGAATTTCTGGAAATAATATACCGTTATCTAATCTCTCGATTTGAGGAGCACCATTACTGCTATTTACAAGATAATTAGGATTATCGATACTTCCATTATGAGGATTATTATTTAATAACTTTTCAATGACATCTTCATATCTTTTCATAAAAGGGGATTATATCCCATTCACCTCCTTTTTTATTATTTTAGCCATTAATTTTCTTCTTATACCGCCAAATTTTTTGATAGGTGTAAATAAATTGATGAAAAAATATTATAACAAAAAGAAGGATTAACATTACAAAATATGGAATTATAATATAGTACACTGAAGATACTACATGAGACTTATAATTTACTTAAAGAGGAGAGAAAGGTATGAAGGGTATGGAAATTAATTTTAGTTTAGATAGTCCTCAAAGAAAAGGAGAAAAGATAGAAATAAATGTGGACTCAAAGATAGAAAATTTACTATATAAGTTTTTTATAGGAGTAGATGGTGTTTGGAGTACTCTTCAGGATTTTAGTGAATCAAATAAGTATAGCTGGATCCCGGAGAGAGATGGCAAATACATTATAATGGTTCAAGGTAGATTAAAAAATAGTAAAAAGGCATTTGACTACGTAACTAGAGCAGACTATATAGTAGGTGTAGATGATGAGAGTCTTATAAAGGATGTATACCTTAATAAAGAAGATTATTCTGTAGGGGATAAGATAAATATATCTGTAGACACGTATAGAATCCCTCTTCTTTTTAAATATTGGCTTAGAATTAACGATGGATGGGAACTTATGAAGAATTATTGCCTGGAAAATAATCTGAATTTTACAGCAAATACTGGAGGAGTCTATGATATTTTAATAGAATGCAAGGAAGTGGACTCTAAGAATAATTTTGATGATTTTAAAAGAATTAGTTTTAAAGTGAAAGATATTGATAATATAGAAATTAAGGATTTTAAGTGTATAAGTCCACAAATTATGGTAGGAGAAGAACTGGTTTTTAAGGTTGACTCTGAAAATGAAAAGGATAGAATGTTACTTTATAAATTTCATAAAATAGATTCTAAAGGTAATGTAAGATGTATCCAAGACTTTTCTACTAAAAATTTAATATCCTATGTGGAAAAAGAAAAAGGAGAGTATAAACTTCTTTGTATGGTTAAAGATATGTATTCTCCAAGGGAATATGATGATAGAGCTTTAATAAATTATGAAGTAGAGCCATATAAAAAGGTTAAGATAAAGGAATTTACTTCAGATCTTAATTCCCCACAGCTTATAGACACTGAAGTTAATCTGAAGGTTATAGCTGAAGGAGGGAAAAAATTATTATATAGATTTATAATAGAAGGAAACGAGAGTAAAGATACAGGATACCTGCGTGAAAATAATTTTATATGGAAATGTACTCTAGAGGGTAACTACCTTATAAGGGCAATGGTAAAAGATATAAGTTATGATGGAGAGTATGAGGAAATAAGAGAAATAGAATACTCTATAAATAAAAAAAGTAGTATACCTGTAATTATAAAGGATATAAAACTAGAAGGTGATAGATACCATTTGATAAATGAAACCATAAATATAAAGGTGGAAGCCCAAGGTGGATTAGATTTAAAATATGCTTTTATAGTTTATAAGGAAGAAAAACAAGTGGAACTTATAGAGTACGGAGATTGTAATTGGGTGAACTTTACTCCAGAAGAAATTGGAGAATATGAACTTGAAATAAGGGTTAAGGATAAATATTCACAGAAGGAATATGATTGTCATTCAATTTTAACCTTTAATATAAAAGAATATATACCAGGAAATATAGACTATGTATTGTTAAACTCTAAGGAATATTATATGGTAGGAGATGATATAAATCTAGAGGTTATATCAGAAAATACAAAAGACATATTAATCAAGTATATACTTAGAGTGGATGAGCATTTAGTTGAGGAAACGGATTTTATAAAGAGTAAGAAGTATATTTTTACTCCAAGATGTAGTGGGACTTACTCCATAGAGATACAAGGAAAAAATAAGCGTTGCAAAGAGGGGTATGACAGCAAAAAGCAAATTAAGATAAAAGTTCACGATACATTACCTATTATAAACACAAAACTTACTATAGATAAAACTTATATATATATAAATGAACCTATAACTTTAACTGTTCAGAATGAAGGAGGTAGGGATGTATGTTATGAGTTTTATATTATGGAGCAAGGAGAGTGGAGAAGGGTGCAAGCTTATAGCAAGAAAAATTATTATGGATTCATTCCATTTATTGAAGGAAGCTATAAGGTTTTAGTACTTACAAAAAGCAGTCATAAAAAGTGTGCTTACGAGGATTATGATATTTTTGAATTTGAAGCCTATGAAGAGATGAAAACACCTAAATCTATAGTTGACTATGCCTTATAAAGAAATTACAATAGTTATATGGGTAAAAGAATTTAGGTGGTGATATTGTGGAAACTAAGGCAGTAGAAAATTTGCTTAAGATGCAGTTAGTAAGTCAAATGATGAAAAGCTCCCTAGGAGAGAACTCTATAGCTTTTCAAATGGTTTTAGAAAGTATGAGTAAAGCTGTACAAGATAATGGAAATGATAATATGCTTAAGTCTCTTGGACTTGAAGAAGTAGACTTAGATCAATTAGGCTATATGAAAGGACAGCGTTTAAATACTGTTAACTTTAATGGGGGAGCTATTCCCAGCTACATAGGCAAGGATTTAAGATCAAATAATGCAACCATTGAGGAAGCTATAAAGGGTGCCTCTAAAAGATATGGTATAGATGAAAAATTAATAAGATCTATAATAAAGCAAGAGTCTGATTTTAATCCTAATACTACATCTTGGGCAGGAGCTATGGGGCTTATGCAGCTTATGCCTGAAAATGTTAAAGAAGAAGGAGTAACAAATCCCTATGACATAGTAGAAAATGTTTATGCAGGTACAAGACATTTTAAAAAGTATTTAAATCAGTTTAAGAGTCTAGAAATGGCACTGGCAGCTTATAATTGTGGTCCAGGAACCATGGCTAGAAGAGGTGTGGATAGTATTGATAAAATAGATAGGCTTCCTTCGGAAACAAGGCATTATGTTAGGATAGTTATGGATAATTATAGAGGATAATTTTGAGAGTGAGTATAGTAAATATATTCACTCTTTTTAATTAAAGGTTAATTAAATTAGAATTTTAAAAGTTTATTTTGAAAAAGTTAAAGATATAAAATATACTAATTATAGCCGTATTAGGCATAAAAAAAGGAAAGGATATGGAATATGGAAAGATTAGATAAGATACTTTCAAATTTAGGATATGGTAGTAGAAAAGATATTAAAACTTTAGTTAAGAAAGGATTTGTAAAGATAGATGGAGAGGTAGTTAAGGATAATTCTCTTCAATTAGATCCTGAAAAGTCTACTATTGAGGTAAATGGCGAAGAGGTTTTTTATAGAAAATACATATATTTAATGATGAATAAACCTAAAGATGTAGTTTCAGCCACTTTCGATAAGTATGATGAAACAGTTATAGATCTTTTAGACACTGATTATGTAGTTTTTGAACCTTTTCCAGTAGGAAGACTTGATAAGGATACTGTGGGACTTCTTCTTATTACAAATGATGGAGAACTTAATCATAAATTAATATCTCCTAAATGGAAGGTAGATAAGGTTTATTATGCAAAGATTGATAAAGAAGTAGATGAAAAAGATGTAGAAAAGTTTAAAAAGGGAATAGTTATAGATGATGGTTATAGATGTCTTCCTGCAAAATTAAACATAATCTCATCTTCAGAAGAAGGATCAGAGATTGAACTTACTATACAAGAAGGGAAGTTTCATCAAGTAAAAAGGATGTTTGAAGCTGTAGATAAGAAAGTTACTTATTTAAGAAGAATTAAATTTGGACCTCTTTCTATAGATGAAGGTTTAGAAGAAGGAGAGTATAGAGAACTTTCTGAGGAGGAAGTAGATTTATTATATGAAGTTGTAAAAAAATAAATATGAAATAATTTATGCGATCTTCATATAAAATGAACGAAAAAAATCATAAAAATATGTAAAAACACATAGAAGTTTTACATATTAATTTTATTTATATTCAAAGTTATAAGAAACTAAATAAAATTAATAAAATATGAACTATTTACCTTCATATTAACTTAAATTTTACAACTATATTTTCAAAATCTCTTGCAATATTAAGGGGTATTTAATATAATAATCATGCAAGGATAAATAAAAAGTAACAAATAGCCCCCTTTTTATTTATTAAAACACAACCTAGCCCCAAGGGTTGTGTTTTTATTTTTTTGTTTTTTAAATTATAATATAAATTTGTGGCTTATTCATAATATAAATGGTAAAATAGAATATGATCATATAAGATCATGATTGGGGAGTGATTATATGGCAGAATATAAGTCAAAACTTTATAGTGAGGATATGAATTTTTTATTTGAAGCTATATTAAGTTTAAAAGATAAAGAAGAATGCTATAGATTTTTTGAAGATGTTTGCACTATAAATGAAATAAAGGCTCTAGAACAAAGGATGCAAGTTGCAAAAATGCTTAAGCAAAAGAGAACCTATTTAGATATTGCTAGCACCACTGGAGCTAGTACTGCTACCATAAGTAGGGTAAACAGAGCTTTAAACTACGGTAGTGATGGATATAAACTTATATTTGAAAGAATAGAGTGGAAAGAAAGATAACTCTTTAATATTATAAATTTATAAAAAAGAACATATAGTCTTATTTATTTTATAGATGTATGTTATAATGAAATGGATAACTGTGGCTTATTCTTGAAGTTTATATTTTTGCGATATAAACTTTTTTTATTTATTAGGAGGTAATAATATGGATTTAAAGTCGCTCTTAAATAAAGAACAATACGATGCCGCTACTACAATAGAAGGACCGTTGTTAATACTAGCAGGAGCTGGTTCAGGTAAAACCAGAGTTTTGACTTACAGAATAGCTCATATGATAGAAGATTTGAACATATACCCATCTCAAGTTTTAGCTATAACTTTTACAAATAAAGCTGGAGAAGAAATGAGAGAGAGGGTAAGGTCGTTAATTGGTGAAACAGTAGACAGTATGTGGATATCTACCTTCCACTCTAGTTGTGTAAGGATTTTAAGAAGAGAGATAGATAAATTAGGATATAAAAAGGACTTTACTATATATGATAGCTATGATCAAAAGGCATTGGTTAAACAATGTATGGAAGAACTTAAAATTAGTGATAAGGATATAACTGAAAATGAAATAATAGGTAAAATAGGTAAGGCTAAAGACAATCTTACAACAGCTTCTGCCTATAAAAGACAAAATGAAAGCAATTTTAGAGAGAATAAAATTGCAGATTTATATGAGCTTTATCAGAAAAAATTAAAAAGTAATAATGCTTTGGATTTTGATGATCTAATATTTAAGACCGTAGAGTTATTTACAAGTAATCAAGAGGTATTAGAGTTTTATCAAAGAAAGTTTAAATATATAATGATAGATGAATATCAAGATACAAATAAAGCTCAATATGAATTTGTAAGGCTATTAGCTAAAGGACATAGGAATATATGTGTGGTAGGAGATGATGACCAATGCATATATCAGTGGAGAGGTGCAGATATAAGAAACATATTAGACTTCGAGAAGGACTACCCAGAAGCAAAGGTTATAAAGCTTGAAGAAAATTATAGATCTGTAGAAAATATATTGAATGCAGCTAACACTGTAATAAAAAATAATAGTGAAAGAAAAAATAAGGTTTTAAGAACCTCTAACTCCCAAGGGGAAAAAATAAAAATATACAGAGCCTATTCAGATATGGATGAAGCTCAATTTGTATCTAGTGAAATAAAGAGACTTATTAAAAGTGAAGAAAGAAACCATAAGGATTTTGCCATACTCTATAGAACCAATGCTCAATCTCGTATATTTGAAGATACTTTTATGAAATCTGATATTCCTTATAGAATAATCGGTGGATTAAAGTTCTATGATAGAAAAGAAATAAAGGACATTATGGCTTATTTAAAATTTATAAATAATCCTGATGATGAAATAAGTTTAAGAAGGATTGTAAATGTACCTAAGAGAAACATAGGAGATACTACTTGTTCTAAGCTTCAAGAGTTTGCTATTTCTATTGAAGATAGCTTGTACAATGTTATGATGGATGCAGAAAGTATACCAGGTTTAACTCAAAGGAATATAAATGCTATACTTAAATTTACTGAGCTTGTAGATGACCTTATGGTTATGAAAGAACAGATGCCTGTATCACATTTTATAGAATATATTCTAAATCAAAGTGGATATATGAAGGAATTAGAGAAGTCTAATAATCCTGAGGATAGGAGTAGAATAGAAAACTTGGAAGAATTAGTTTCGGCAGCAGTAGAATTTGAAAGAACTTCTGAAGAGAAAAGTCTTTCAGCCTTCTTAGAAAAGACTACACTTGTTTCAGATATAGATAATTTTGATCAAAATGCAGATACCGTAGTACTTATGACAGTACATAGTGCAAAGGGACTTGAATTCCCAGTAGTATTTATGGTGGGCATGGAAAATGGAATATTCCCAGGAAGTGCTTCTTTAAATGATCCTAGAGAGATGGAAGAGTCTAGAAGACTATGTTATGTTGGAATAACAAGAGCTAAGGAAAAGTTATATATGACCTCTGCTGAAGTTAGAAGAGTCTTTGGAAGAGCGGTAAGCTATGGGCAGTCTGACTTTGTAGAGGAGATAAATCCAGAACTTAGAGAGTGTGTTAAAGTAAGAACTTCAAAAGAACCTAAAAGAGGAGGATACTTTAAAAATGAATATAACCCCCACAGTTTAAGGGCAGATTATAGTGATGAATCATTTTTAAAAGCCTTAGATAAAATGGAAGAGACCATACAGCAAGGATCTGGTGGATTGCTTACAAAAGAAGAAGCAACTATGGGAAGAAAAGTAAAACATTCAAGATTTGGTGTAGGCACTATAATTAGTACTTTAGAAGATGGTGGAGACCTTAAAGTCACTATAGCCTTTGATAGTATGGGTATTAAACATTTTATGCTTAGCATGACCCCTTTAGAATTATTATAATACTTTAAGATATTATAAGGAGTGAGTCTAGTGGATCAGAAGGAAAAAAAGATTAAGGAACTTGTTAAAGAACTTAATAAGTATGCTTATGAATACTATGTTCTTAGCAATCCATCTTCTAGTGACAAAGAATATGATGAAAAATATGATGAATTATTAGAATTAGAAAAAGAAACAGGTATAGTATTACCCTATTCTCCAACTCAAAGGGTTGGAGATATTATACTACCTGAGTTTAATAAATATGTTCATAAGGCTCCATTGTGGAGTCTTGATAAGGCTCAAAATATTGAAACCCTTAAAGAGTGGCATAAAAGAAATTTAAAGGTTGTGGAGGATTACAATAAAAATGCAGAGAATCCTCTACCTCCTTTAACCTATGTTGTAACAAAGAAGTTTGATGGACTTACTCTTAATTGTACTTATGATAAAGAGGGAATATTGATTAAGGCTGCAACTAGAGGAACGGGAACCATAGGAGAGGATGTTACAGCTCAGGCTAAAACTATAAAAAGCTTACCTTTAAGAATACCCTATGACTATACTTTGGAGATTCATGGGGAAGCTATAATGACAAAGAAGGCTTTCCATGAATATAATAAAAATTCTCCAGTTCCTTTAAAAAATTTGAGAAATGGTGCGGCAGGTGCTTTAAGGAACTTAAATCTTAAAGAAACAGCAAAGAGAAATCTTACAGCCTTTTTTTATGATGTAGGATATAATGAAGGCAATCCTTTTGAAACTTATATGGATATGATGAGTTTTATTAAAGATATGGGATTTTATGTGGATAACTACATAAAAGTATGTAGCACTGTGGATGAAATAGAAAAAGAAATAGGGTATATAGACAGCATAAGATTAGATTTAGACTACGACATAGATGGCGTAGTAATCGCTATAAATGACATGAGAACAAGAGAATTATTAGGATATACTGTAAAATTTCCTAGATGGGCTATAGCTTTTAAGTTTGAAGCACAAGAAGCTACCACAAAGCTTTTAGAGGTGGAGTGGAATGTAGGAAGAAGTGGAAGAGTTAGTCCTACAGCTCTTTTAGAGCCGGTGGAGTTAGCGGGAGTAACTGTGAAACGGGCTACTTTAAATAATATGGATGATATAAATAGAAAAAATGTAAGGATTGGATCTTCGGTATTTGTAAGAAGATCTAATGATGTTATACCTGAAATAATGGGCGTAGTTGAAGAAAGTCTTGAAGGTAGCATAGAAATAATTCCTCCAACTATATGTCCTTATTGTAATAGTGAACTTATATTAATTGGAGCACACTATTTTTGTGAGAATACCTTATCTTGTAAACCCCAAATGGTTAAGAGTTTAGTCCATTATGCTAGTAGAGAAGCTATGAATATAGAAGGGTTTAGTGAAAAAACCGCAGAACAATTATTTGAGAAATTAGATATAAAATCTATACCAGATTTATATAGGGTTACAAAGGAGCAGCTATTAACATTAGATAAGTTTGGAGAGAAAAAGGCTCAAAATATTTTAAATGCTATAGAAAAAAGCAAGGATTGTGAGCTTTCAGCTTTTATATATTCATTAAGCATTCCAAATGTAGGCATAAAAACAGCTAAGGATTTAGTGAAAAATCTTAAAACCCTTGAAAGAATAAAGAATGCAACTATTGAAGAATTAACTTCTATATCAGATATAGGAGATATAGTGGCAGAGAGTATATTAAACTTTTTTAAAGATGAAAAGATCACGAGCAGTATAGAGGAGCTTTTATCCTTAGGGGTTATGCCAAGATATGAAGAAATAGAGGTAAAAGAAAATAAATTTGAAGGCAAAACAGTGGTAGTTACAGGGTCCTTAGAAAACTATAGTAGAGCAGATATAAAAGCTAAGCTTGAATCTTTAGGAGCTAAGGTGGCAGGAAGTGTTAGCAAGAAAACTGACTATGTTATTGCAGGGGAAGAAGCAGGATCAAAATATGATAAGGCAAAAGAACTTAATATAAAGATACTTTCTGAAAAAGACTTTGAAGCAATGTTAGAACAATAAACCATTGTTTTTGGGAGGATTATAATATATGAGAAAAACCTTAGATTATCTTTGTTGGGCTTTTGTATCTATAACTATGGTTGTTATTATTCTTACTATAATATCCACCTATCAATATGTTTATATATCTTATTTCAATAATTACTATATGCTAGAAGTTTCTTTAGCTATAACCATGTTGTTATGGTCTTTAAAATTTTTTATTTGGACTAAACTTCCTAAAAGAAAAATATATTCTTCTGTATGCTTTATCATAGCTTTAGCTGCTATTTTTTTTAGAATATCAGGAGTTTTTTAAAAGATTATTTTTAATATAAGTTATAAAGGAATGAGTTATATTTAAAAACTATAGAAATTAAAGATAATCAGGAAAGAAAAAATAGATTTTATTAAAATTATAAAAGAAATCAGAGGAAATATTTATGACAGGTTTTTATAAGGATAAATTTATAAAATACCTGTCATAATCATAGTGTATACAATCTAGATTTTATCATTATCATTATCTTCTTTAAATACTTTATCATAAAGGTCTACGTCTTTCTTTGAAGCCATCATGTAGATATTTTGAGTCATTTTTTCTAAAAGATAATTCTTATATTTCAGTTGAGATAAAATTTTGTTAAGTACTATAAATGAAAGTATACTAACTCCAGAGAGGGTTATCATAGTTATAATACCTATAATTTCTACTGCAAGAAGCATATCTAAAACCTCCAAAACTCAATTAAATGTTTTTCACAAATAATTATATCACAATATATGGTATCTAGCACATATAATAATAGTATAGAAATTTTTTTTGGAGTAAATATGCAATTATTATATAACATATATTATAAATTCAATAAAGAAAAAGTGGAGACCTCTAAAAAATATTTGAAACTAATAAAAATAGATAAAGTTTATGATTTAATCATAAAGAATTGTTGGAAATATTCTGTACAATATGAAATTGTATTTAAAAATCAAGAAGTTTTAGAGATTATGCTTTATGGTAGAAAGAAGAGTACTTTTCTAAAATTTCATATTACCCCTATAGTTTTTTATGAAGACTATACTCACTTTTTATGGAAAGCTCATAATATGAACTGTAACAAAGCTTATTATATAAACACAGGTATTTTTGAAAAAAACATACTAACTAATTATAATAAGGATTATTGGTCACGATATGTATCATTAGAAGATGCTAATAAATTTATAGAAAAGCAGATTATGATGCATCCAAAACATAAACCTTATTTAAATATAAAATATATAGACTTTTGTAGATATATACCAGAATAAAAATATGATTAAAAATTCATAAACAGGTCAATAATCTAAATAATAGATTTAAATGGAGTAAACAAAGGTACAGGAGATAGAGTTTATGAAGAAAAGAATATTTTTATTATTTATTATAATTACTTTTACATTTTCCGGTTGTGTTCAAAAAAAAGATGAGAATAAGGTAGTAAAAAAAAGGAATTATCCTGTAATTGGACTACAAAGTCCACCAAAAGATTTAACTTCCATGGAAAATTATAATCCAAGAGATGAGGATTTAATTTGTGCATTATTTGAAGGCTTAGTTGAAAGAGATAATAATGGAGAGATAAAGCCGGCACTTGCAAAGGATTGGAAGATTAGTGATGATGGACTTACCTATGTTTTTAATCTTAATGAGAACATATTTTGGAGTGATGGAAAGGAAATTGATGCCAAAAACTTTGTAGATTTTTTTAGGACTATACTAAATCCTAACATGGGCAATAAAAATGCTTTTGAGCTTTATAGTATCTTTGGAGCAGAAGATTATAATAAAGGAAAGAAGCCACAGGGAGAAATGGCCATTATAGCTACAGATAAAAAAACTCTTCAAATCAGATTAAATTATGTAGATGAAGAATTTTTACACACATTATCAAAGCCAAGGTATAGGTTAAGAAAGAATTTTGAAGCCTTAAAATCATGGAAAAGTAATTATAAAGATATAGCTTATACAGGCTCCTATATTATTTCTAATATGGAGGAGAGTAAAGAAAAGTCTTCTATAATTTTAGAAAAAAATACTAATTACTATAATAAAGATAATATCTTAAGTGATAAGATTGTTTTAAATGATTCAGGAAGTTCAGAGGTAGCTATGAGTAGATTTGATATAGGAGATATAGATATATTTTTTAATCCTCCAATTAGTGAAGTAGAAAGATTAAAATCCAGCGATAATTTAGATTATATAACCTTGCAGGATTTCTATGCATTGATATTTAATTTTAAAAGTCCCTTATCATCAAAAATAGATTTCAGAAAAGCAGTAAATGAAGCACTTTCAGCTTCTTTAGATGAAAGTGAACTTATAAAAAAGTTTAATGTTTCTATTTCTAATGGAGAGATTTTTAAAAAAGATAGTAATAAGGCAGTGTTTTCTACAGATAGTGAAAAGAATGAATTTAAATATGATTTATTTTCTGCTAACGTCAAAATTAAGAATCTAGTTAATGAGGAAAAAGATCAATATTTTAAAATATTATGTTTAAATGATGAAAGAAGCACATTACTTATGGAATCTTTAACGGAAATCATGGAAAGAGAATTTAACATAAAGAGTAAAATATATTACTATAATTCATCGGAAATTCAAGATGCACTTAAGAAGGATTTTTACGATATGGCTTTAATAGGATATAATTCTACTGGAAGCAAGGAAGTTTTTTTTAGGAGATGGTATTATAGTACTGGAAAAAGTATTAATTACTCCAATGAAAATATAGATAAGACCTTATATAAGCTTAAAGGAGAGAAGGAAAAGGGTAAAAGGGATCAATATATTAATAGTGTAAGCACAGAAATAAAAAATGAGATACCTATGATACCTGTTTTTAATGAAAACTTATTTATATGTAGAAATAATACTGTAGAGGGTATATATATGGATGGTAATGAAAATATTATGATTAACAAATTGGTGAAGAGAGAAGAAATAAATGAGGATAAAAAAGACATAGAAAAGTTAGATGTACCTAAGGATAAGATAGATGATATGCCTATAGGATACAAAAAATAGTAAAAAGAGTTTTTGGAAGTTTATTATTTTATCCAAAAACTCTTTTTATTTAAATACTAGGGAAGTAAATCATATAAAATAAAATTTGAAAGTATTTAGTAGATTCAAAAACTTGCTTATTTACATTAAACTCATCTTTTTTTGTATTATAGTTTATATTCTTTAACATCACTGGTGCCATACCAGAACTTTCAGGAGAAGGAATGGTAGGAAGTTTAAAATACATCTCATCTATAAGATCCTCAGATTTTAAAGAATAATTTTTATATCTTTCTACACTATTAAGGGTTGGGGAGTCTGGCCAACTACATATTACTCCAGAGTTTATTAGTTGTTTCCTGTAAATGCTTTCTGTTTTTAAATTATTACATTCATCAGAGTTATATTTATCTTTTAATAATAAAGCTAAAGTGTAGAAGACTATTTCGTGAGAAGTATAATCTATTTCCTTCTTTGATTGGGTTTTTATCATTATTCCTCTTTCATCATCATATAAGTCTAATAATTTTTCATATAAATCTTCATTGAATTCATCATACTTTGAGATTCCGGTATTATGTTTAAATAGCATTGAAGTCATAAAAGCTAAAGAGGTATTTGATATTGATATAGAATCAGTACACTCTTTTAATTGCTCATATATTAAATCCATAAGATCGATAGATAAAAGTAATACATCATTATGCTCATTAAATCTTAAATAAATATTTAAAAGGGATAAAATATTTATTTTTTCATTAAGAGATAAATTATAAATCTCTTCTCTATAATTTAAAATCATGTTTAATATATCATTAGAAAAATTTTCATATATTTCTGCTTCTTTGTTTTCGGATAATTTAGCATACAGTGCATAGCAGTTCATCATTAAAATTTGATTAGAGTATTTAAATTTTTTATTTTTATCCTCGAATTTTAATTCATTTGTTATATCGTCGGAGATATCTTTCTTATCTACAAAGAGACCTTCCTCATTTCTTAAATAAGAAGAGTAGAAATCTAATTGAGCTCTTGATAACTCCATATACATATGATGCAATGTATAGAGTTCTTTGTCTATGTTCTCAAAATTTTTATAGTATTTAGCAAGTTCTAACAGGCACAAAGTTAAATATCCATTACTAGATATGGTTACTTCTTTCTTAAAGCTATCCTCATCCCAAAACATATTATTTTTGTGAGTTAATAATTTTGTACTAGACCTTTTATATACACATAAAAGTGGAGAAATTTCTTTAAATGTGGTAATATCAATGTTAGAAAACGACTTGATTTTAAGCTCTTTTAAAGGTATATTTATACCACATTTAGATTTTAATATTATATGTTTTGTAGATTCCTTTGCAAAATGAAACAGTTGACTTTCTATTATTTCTTTTGATAAATTGTTTATTCTAAGGAACGGACCTATATATCTCAAATTTTTCACCTCATAAAATAATCCTTATATAAATAATATGTGATGAAAAGGTAAAAAGTGCTATTTAATCTATAATTTAAAGGAGATTTTTATGAAAGTAGGTAAGTAAAATAAGTGATTTAGATTTTATCATGTTCCTAGCTTAAGCAGGTATCCAAAATTTATGAGTTGGTGATAGTCGCTTACTCATCTGAAAAGAAGGAATAAATGAAACTATAATAGGAAAAATACAAAAGAATAAAAGAATAATTTTAAATGAAGAAGGAAGTTTTGAAGTTGAGCTACCAAAAACTGACGAGTTATTTAATATAAAACAGATGGTAAATAAGAAGCAGAGCTTTTATATTAAAGGAGAATCACCATGGAGGTAATGATATGAGAATAGATGGAAGAAAAAATGACCAGATAAGACCAGTGAAGGTTACTAGAAATTATACAAAATATGCTGAGGGTTCGGTATTTATAGAAGTTGGAGATACTAAAGTGTTGTGTAATGCTTCAATTGAAGATAGAGTACCTCCTTTTTTAAAGGGCACAGGAGAGGGATGGATAACCTGTGAATATAACATGTTACCTAGATCTACTCAGGTTAGGAAACCAAGAGATATAGCAAAATTAAAAATAGATGGAAGAACTATGGAAATACAAAGGTTAATAGGAAGAGCACTAAGATCAGTGGTAGATCTTAAGGCTATAGGAGAAAAAACTATATGGATAGATTGTGATGTTATTCAAGCAGATGGAGGAACAAGAACTACATCTATAAGTGGAGCTTTTATAGCTTTGGTAGATGCTGTGAATAAGTTACATAAGGTACAGCCTTTTAAAGTATATCCTATAAGAAATTTTGTAACAGCAGTTAGTGTAGGTATTTTTGAAAATGAAAAAATATTGGATTTATGCTATGAAGAGGATTCAAAAGCTATTGTAGATATGAATGTAATAATGACTGATGAAGGTGAATTTGTAGAAGTTCAGGGAACAGGGGAAGAAAAGCCATTTTCAAAAAAAGATCTAGAAGAATTATTAGCATTAGCAGAAAAGGGAGTAAAGCAGATGATAAATCTTCAGAAGGAAAGTTTAAAGATGGATTGTCTTTGGATAGGTACTGGAGGGAAATAGAGATTAGGAAATAATTTTATTTATATTATTAATTTTTTTAGAAATTAATAATCCATTTATGACTGGAGGATAAAATGAAGGATATTATATTGGCAACCAATAATGAGCATAAAGTAAAAGAAATGAAAGAAATATTAAAGGATTTACCTGTTAGCATTTATTCTTTAAAAGAAGTAGATGTAGATGTGGAGGTAGAAGAAACAGGAGATACTTTTATAGAAAATGCAAGGATAAAGGCAGAGGCTATATATGACATTTTAAAGCATAGAAATAGAAAAGACTTTATTGTAATGGCTGATGATTCTGGTCTTATGGTAGATTATCTAAATGGAAAACCAGGAGTTTACTCTGCAAGATATGCAGGAGAGCATGGCAATACGGAAAAGAATAATAAAAAGCTTATAGATGAATTAAGAGGAGTTCCCTATGAAAAAAGAACAGCAAGGTTTGTAAGTGCAGTGTCTCTTATTGATGAGGATGGTGAGTTCATAGAAGTTGAAGGTGAGGCTAGGGGATATATATTGGAAGAACATAAAGGAACAGAGGGGTTTGGGTATGACCCGCTGTTTTATGTACCTGAAAAGAATAAGACCTTTGCTGAAATGAGTGGAGAAGAAAAAAATATTTTAAGTCATAGAGGAAAGGCTTTAAAAGCATTAAGAAAAGAAATAGAAAGATTATTAAATTTATAATTTGAAATTTGCATGGTGTGTTTACTAAAGGAGATGTAATATAATTGTTAATAGGAATCATAAGTGATACTCATAGGGAATATGAAGTGCTAAATAAAATAATAGATAGAATAAAAAAATGTGATTATATATTACATCTAGGAGATAATATTCAGGATGTAATATACATAAAGGATAGAGTAAGCAAAAAAGATATTAAATTTATAAACGTAAAGGGAAATTGTGATTATTCTAATTCTATACCTGATGAAAGGGTAGTAGAGATAGGTGAGCATAGGATATATATGACCCATGGACATAAATATGGAGTTAAGACAGACCTTAATAGGCTTATGTATAGAGCTGAGGAGTTAGAATGTAATATAGTACTTTATGGTCATACTCATATGGTTTTTATAAGTGAAGATTATGGGAAATACATAATAAATCCAGGTAGTCCATCCCAACCAAGGGATGGAAAGGCAGGAATGGTTTTTGTAAATATAGAGGGATCTAAGGTAAACCCTTATTTTATGGAACTTTAATATAGATTTATAAAGTTTAGTGGATATTATTGAATTTTAAAGCAAAAAAGAGATTTCAAAGAGTATAATCACTATAATATAACTATTTCCCAGTTTTTAAGATAAAATCGCTTAAAAAATGTATAAAAAACTATTGACGTATTAAAAGATATCGTGTAGAATAAACTATGTCGCTGGGGAACAGAGTTCTCTAGAAGAACAACGGGGTGTGGCGCAGATGGGAGCGCGCGTGGTTTGGGACCATGAGGTCGCAGGTTCAATCCCTGTCACCCCGACCACTTATGCGGGTGTAACTCAATGGTAGAGTGCTAGCCTTCCAAGCTAGTTACGAGGGTTCGATTCCCTCTACCCGCTCCATATAGTCTAATTAAGGCTGTGGGGTATAGTAAGCGTCTTTAGCTCAGCTGGATAGAGCAACGCCCTTCTAAGGCGTGGGCCAGGGGTTCGAATCCCTTAAGACGCACCATTTAGTTTGTGCCATTAGCTCAGTTGGTAGAGCACCTGACTCTTAATCAGGGTGCCCAGGGTTCGAGTCCCTGATGGCGCACCAAACTGCGGTGGACGTAGTTCAGTTGGTAGAGCACCAGATTGTGGCTCTGGGTGTCGTGGGTTCGAATCCCATCGTTCACCCCACAAAATAATATTGGGATGTCGCCAAGCGGTAAGGCAATGGACTTTGACTCCATCATGCGTAGGTTCGAATCCTGCCAT
>NZ_JAHLQL010000020.1 GCF_018919175.1 Clostridium simiarum
GCTCAGCTGGGAGAGCACCTGCCTTGCACGCAGGGGGTCAAGAGTTCGAATCTCTTTATCTCCACCATAAAAAGCAAGTTGTGAATTGTCACAACTTGCTTTTTTATATTTTATTAATTTTACACTTAAGAAATACACAAAATAATATGCTATTTTATTGGAAGTCATTAATTTATTATCCTTGTCTATATTTCATCAATTTGCTGCGTATTACCTCTAAGGCTACTTTTTACAGTAAATATTGCCCACTTATATTCTGGAATAGTATACCTTTCTAAATCTCTTGAAATATTTTTATCTGCTTCAGCACTTATTGTAAGTAAAGTTTCCCTATTCTCAATTATTTTTGTAAAATCCATCTGCCACATAGGAGTGCCATGAATTTTGTAAACATCACTGATTTTCTAATCTATACTTTATAGTAACATTAATTATTTTTACATGGCTACTTTGTAACTCTAATATAGATTACTTCGTTATTTAGTATAAGACATCATTGAACCTAGTTATATTTTTTAAATTTTTGTGTAAAGTAACAAATATTTTGTTACTTTATTACTGGTTTTAAGAGATTTCCCTTTATTTTATAAGATTTCGTGTTTTTAAACTCCCCATAAAAATATAAGAATTTTGTAATAAAAAATTTAGATAAACGTTAGTGAAATTTATTAATTTATTTATAACTTCAGGTGATGAATCTAAAGATTTAAGATATAATGTTGTTAGTGTTTATGACAAGCTTATTCTTAAGCCAATTCTGAGTTTTGTAAGTAGTCTTCTATATAGTAAGACATGAAGAAGTAAAATTGGACTAATGATTCTCTAGATCAGAGATAATTGAAAACTGGCAGGTAGTTAGTTTATATTTTTATATTATTATGGAAGATGCAAATAGGGAGGGGAAGTTTTGCTAAACAATATATTATTAATTGAAGATGATGAGGCGTTGTCTTTAGGTATAGAATATGCATTAAGTAAAGAAGGATTCAAGGTGTCCGTAAATTCTAATTTAGAAAATGCTAGAGATGAGTTGAATAAAAATAATTATGATTTAATATTATTAGATGTTATGTTACCAGATGGAAATGGGTATGATTTTTGTAGAGAGATAAGAGGAAAAAGTAATATTCCAATAATATTTTTAACAGCCTGTGATGATGAGGTTAATATTGTACTCGGTTTAGACATAGGGGGAGATGACTATATAATTAAACCTTTTAGAGTTAAAGAGCTATTGTCTAGAATTAAGGCAGTACTAAGAAGAAAAAGCTATGATAAAGAAGAAAAGGAAAAGGACATAATTAAGTCTTCAGATTTGGTTGTGGATGTAAAACAGGCAAAGGTTTTTAAAGGAGGAGAAGAAATATCTTTAACCTCTGTGGAATATAAATTACTTTTGTATTTTATGAAAAATTCAAAGCAAGTTCTTACAAGGAATCAAATGTTTGAGCAACTTTGGGATGTATATGGAGAGTTTGTAGATAATAATACTTTATCTGTATATGTAAGAAGGTTAAGAGAAAAAGTCGAAGATAATCCTAGTGAACCTAAATTGATACTTACATTAAGAGGGTTAGGATATAAATGGGATTCAGAAATATTATAGAACAAAAACCTTGTAATGTGGATATTTCGCAGATAAATTTATAAGAGATAAGGTTAACTCTGCCAGGTGTGTCTATATAAGATAATAATTAAAAATTAAAGAAATATTGAGATATAAGAAAATAATCTTATATAAATAGGATTTATAAATAAAAGCTTTATTTATATAGATGATATAATAACTACGTTGTCTTGTTGAGGCAAGCTTATAAGGCTCTCACAGATAATTAATTTATATAGCATGATCTTTGAAAATTGAACAGAAAAGATGATATAAAGACCAGCAATTCTTTTGAATTATTTTGAGTAGATTAAACTCAGAGTTTTCCGGATTCAGGTATTTTGAAAAA
>NZ_JAHLQL010000021.1 GCF_018919175.1 Clostridium simiarum
GAAAACTCTGAGTTTAATCTACTCAAAATAATTCAAAAGAATTGCTGGTCTTTATATCATCTTTTCTGTTCAATTTTCAAAGATCAATTTGCTTCTTTACCGAAGCGACTTACTCATCTTATCACGTATATTTTTACTTGTCAATACTTTTTTTATCCTTGTGTTTGCTCCATTTGAGCACTTCAAGTGACAAATGTTATTTTATCAAATTTATTCAAATAGTTGAATCTAGAATAAAGAATTATTGAATATTATCTTCATAATTCTTTTAAATTATACTTTTTTCTTTATTTTATATATATTGATACGCTAGGTAAAGTTTTCTTCTTATTTTAAACTTCACCTTACTATATTTAGCAGTAACACTCCCTTTCTTAATTCTTTTTTATTATTTTTAGTTATATTAGTTACAAATTTATCTATTTTATTTTTCCTCAAATACAAAAATTTTCTTATATATTTATAAGATCTAGTAAAAAAACTCTACTATAAAATACTCTAAGCTGTTATCAAAATCATTAATATTTATAAAATATACCTACATTTTTTATAAACATAAAAGTTCTAAATTAAGCCTATCTTCTTTAATCTTCCCTATATAATTAGAATCTTTATCTATATTATTTTTATACAATGGCTCTTGCCTTTTTATTTTATACAATTGTTTCCACTATATCCCTTAAGTAAATTAGTATAATCTCTCAATAACAAACACTATATATGAAGGCTGTTGTTTTTTACAACAGCCTTTAAGATTTCATTAAT
Organism: Clostridium simiarum; assembly: GCF_018919175.1. Lineage (GTDB taxonomy): Bacteria > Bacillota > Clostridia > Clostridiales > Clostridiaceae > Clostridium_L > Clostridium_L simiarum. The sequence continues at coordinate 766 of NZ_JAHLQL010000021.1, forward strand.
CACGCTAAAGTTGTTTTACTCTGTAGGTTCCCCTTTAAAATTTTTATATCTTGGGGGAGTTTTTTTATAACTTTTGGGTTTTGGATTATTATTTATTGCTATTCTCGCTTCCCCTTTAGCATTGCTATTATTTTTTTTATCCATGATAAAACCTCCTTTAACTTAGTTTTTACCATAGAAGATTTAATATTCAGGGAATATTAAATACCTATTATTTAATCCTTAAAGCTTTAAGTAATTTTTTAAGTTTTGTTTATTAAAATCTATAGATGAACTATACTAGTCCCCAAACCTATTTACTGAAATTTTTATAATTGTTTTTCTATAAAAATCCTTTTACTACAAGTCACAAATGAGATATCCTCTAAATTTATAATTTCTACTTCTTAAAACACTTCATCTATAGTATATAAATCTTCTTCTTATGATAATTCTACCGATTCTTTAGGTAATTTATTAGTTAGAAATAAGTATTTAGCTACCAGCCCTACATTCATCCATAATAATCCTGTTAGCATAGCTTGAATTGCAGACACTAAAGATCCCACCTCATCTTATTTACATCTTTTATCATATAAAACTCTGAAAAAAGTTGCTTACACCTTTCATATTTTATATAGCAATCAATATACTGATTTATGTAAATACATTCAATTTTCTTAGCCTTTTATTTTTTATCTTTCTGGTGTGGGAAAAGTATGGAAAATAAAAATATAGCTAGGTTTGTAATTTTACAAACCTAGCTATATCAATTTCTTTGGTGCGCCCAGAGGGATTCGAACCCCCGACATTTGGATTCGAAGTCCAACACTCTATCCAACTGAGCTATGAGCGCTTATTAAATTATTATAAAAAAATAAAGCCAGTAATTAAACTAGCTTTTGTGGAGCGGGTGAAGGGAATCGAACCCTCGTAACTAGCTTGGAAGGCTAGCACTCTACCATTGAGTTACACC
>NZ_JAHLQL010000023.1 GCF_018919175.1 Clostridium simiarum
TGGGCAGTTCATACCATCCATACATAGTGTTTTGAACTAAGATTTCAATTCTTCCGTGCTTCAGCAGTAACATATTGTTCCGTGGAGCTAAGGTCCAAAATATGGCAGAAAGAAGCGTTTCCACCGCTCTACCACCCAGTCAATTCTGTTCCACTTAATCCCTCTTTCATAGCCACATATCTTTCTGGCTAAGGAATGGGAAATCTTTCTCCTGTTACATGAATCCAATTTGCATTTCATCCGGGAAAAGCCACCTTTTTCTTAACAATGTCTTTGTCATTTGATCCAATAGCGTTCCGTTAGATAGGAACAGGGTTGATAAATACTGATAACTCTCGGATAGAGTATTAGAACGGAAAGATCCATTAGATAATGAACTATTGGTTCTAAGCCATCTCTGACGATTAATCAACAATTTGAAGTGCTTTTCTTGTGTATTCTTGATAAACCAGCGTTTATATATAGATGTAGGAGGATCCGTTTGGGAAGTAAGAAGTCCCTTTGACATCTCTTCATCTGCAAATAATTCTCGATGTGAAAACACAGAGCCAGGGGGCTGATCTTTGAATAGGAAAAAGAGCGGATCTGCAGAGTCCCAAATGAATTGGCTTATTTGAAAAAGGCCTTGTTCTTTGGAAGATCTATCTCGTGTCTGGTACTGCATGGTTCCACTCTGCAAGAACTCCGAATCATTCTCTTGAAGCTCATCCTCTTCATCATAAATGATCCGCTTGCCCCGAAATGACCTGGACCAATAGGGAAATCCCAATGAATTGGGCCTTTCGATACAATCAAATAGAAAGCCCCAAGGGCGCCATATTCTAGGAGCCCAAACTATGTGATTGAATAAATCCTCCTCTATCTGTTGCGGGTCAAGGGCTCTTTCCCCCTCCCCTTCTTCAAACTCCGATTCGTATTTTTCATAGAGAAATCTCTGATCAAAGACGGAACAAGATCTATTTTGCATCATATCTAAGGGATTCTTCGGTTCGGGTCGAAGAAGCAATGTAACCCGATCATTATCAAACGGACTGCAATCTTTTTCTGTCCGTGAAGATCCCGCCAGAGCGCCTTCTATTTCTAATAGGCCATGAACTAGATCCGAATCATTCTCAACGAGTCCATAAGAAGTGATCCCATTTTTTTCATCGGGTCCGGGTAGAGACCAAAGATCTTGAGCGACCGATCCGGCAGAACAACTCAAAAGATAAAGAAGTATCGTTAATTTCTTCATGCTCCTTCCAAGTTCGAAGTACCATTTGTACAAATAAGAATCCCCTTCGTTCCATGATTTCTTCTTCATATAGATAGATATAGGATCGGTGGGACAATTACTTAGAAGTACATTTTGTGCTACAGCCCTTCCTATCTGATAGAAAAGGATCCCATGATCCTGAACCGATCTTACCTGGGATCGCAAATCCCAAGTTTGTCTATGAAGAGCGGATCGAATTGTATTAGTGTCTATAATTGATTTCTTCTGTGTAATACTAATCGACAGAGCCTCATTGGTAAGTGCTACAAGATCTCTTGCATTGGAACCCATGGACCTGAATCCGT
>NZ_JAHLQL010000024.1 GCF_018919175.1 Clostridium simiarum
TTTGGGTTTACATACGACTACATTGATCTTAGTAAAAGGTGCTTTAGATGCACGCGGTTCCAAGTTAATGCCAGATAAAAAGGATTTCGGTTATAGTTTTCCGTGCGATGGCCCAGGACGCGGGGGTACTTGTGATATTTCGGCATGGGACGCATTTTATTTGGCAGTTTTTTGGATGTTAAATACTATTGGATGGGTTACTTTTTATTGGCATTGGAAACATATCACATTATGGCAGGGTAACGTTTCGCAGTTTAATGAATCTTCCACTTATTTGATGGGCTGGTTAAGAGATTATTTATGGTTAAACTCTTCACAACTTATCAATGGATATAACCCTTTTGGTATGAATAGTTTATCGGTCTGGGCATGGATGTTTTTATTTGGGCATCTTGTTTGGGCTACTGGATTTATGTTCTTAATCTCCTGGCGTGGATATTGGCAAGAATTGATTGAAACTTTAGCATGGGCTCATGAACGCACACCTTTGGCCAATTTGATTAGATGGAGAGATAAACCTGTGGCCCTTTCCATTGTGCAAGCAAGATTGGTTGGATTAGCCCATTTTTCTGTAGGTTATATATTCACTTATGCAGCTTTCTTGATTGCTTCTACGTCGGGAAAATTTGGATAAATTTTGAATATATTCGAATTCTATTTATATCCGTGACGTTCTCATTTCTTTCGATGGAGAGGAGGTCCGTCTTCTTATATTTCTACATCTAGGATTCGACTTGTATCATGGATACTAATAGGACCCGAACCATTATGGCAAGAAAAGGTTTGATTCAGAGGGAGAAGAAGAGACAAAAATTGGAACAGAAATATCATTTGATTCGTCGATCCTCAAAAAAAGAAATAAGTAAAGTTCCATCATTGAGCGATAAATGGGAAATTTATGGAAAGCTACAATCCTTACCACGGAATAGTGCACCTACACGCCTTCATCGACGTTGTTTTTCGACCGGAAGACCAAGAGCTAACTATCGAGACTTTGGACTATCCGGTCACATACTTCGTGAAATGGTTCATGCATGTTTATTGCCAGGAGCAACAAGATCAAGTTGGTAAGGATTAACCTTTCATTTCTATGGTCAATGGTCATAAAAAAGTGCCTCTTTACCATTCTGTATAAATGTACTATTCTATTTGTACAGATATGGTGGGGGGCACATTCAATTCCCGTTTATTTATTAGTTTTGACTTCTTCTCTTCCGCGGGGTAGAGCAGTTTGGTAGCTCGCAAGGCTCATAACCTTGAGGTCACAGGTTCAAATCCTGTCTCCGCAACATCTTTTTTTTTTCAAAATAGGGAGTTTGGCTTTGGCTCTGTT
>NZ_JAHLQL010000003.1 GCF_018919175.1 Clostridium simiarum
GAAAACTCTGAGTTTAATCTACTCAAAATAATTCAAAAGAATTGCTGGTCTTTATATCATCTTTTCTGTTCAATTTTCAAAGATCAAATTGCTTCTTTACCGAAGCGACTTACTTATCTTATCATGTATCTTTTTGCTTGTCAACAAGTTTTTTATTTTTTATTTCAACCTGTTTTCCTCGCTAAGATGTTTGTTTTCTTATCGCTTCAAGCGACTTATATATAGTAACATCCATATTAAACACTAACATTTATATTATTCAACATAATTAAAAATTATATTCATCTTTCTTTATAATACTATTTTTTTCTTCTAATTTCACTTAAGGATACGCTAGGAACTGTTATCTTTATTTTATTTAATTATTGCCACATCTTAAGCTATGTTATATTATTTACTTATTAGAAATATTATTTAATCATAATAAAATTATAATTAAAATATTAAAGAAAGGTAGGTGAAAACCTAGTTTCTAATATCTATTAAAGAATTAAGATTGTGAATTAGACATTACAAACTAGGAAAAATTTGTTTTATGGTTCTAAATTATCTAAATTAAAAATCTCCTTAATACTGTTTATAGCATTATTCACCTTGGTTGGCTGTTCTAAAGAAAAAGAAACTTCTACTGGAGACAGTAAAACAGAAAGTAGTTCTTCTACAAACACAAATAATATTACTTCCTCTGGAAATACCATAGAGGACACATCTTCTGATGAGCAACTATCTAAAGCATCTATTTCTACTCCTGTGCAACCCGGTAGTTGGCTTTATGAATTAAACAATAGTTTAATATTTATAAATTGGAAAGACCAGAACAAAATAAATATTTCTCCTTTAGATAGTAATACCTTTGACTTATCTAAAGCCAAACCCCTAGGAGAATTTTCTGCTAATGAAATATTCTTATTAAATGACTTTATTTATTATAGTAATATCTTAGACGGCGGTAAACTATATAAAATGAAGACAGATGGAACAGATAATAAAAAATTAAACGATCATAATTCTTCAAATATATCTGTGATAGGTAATATGGTCTATTACATAAACAAATCAGATAATAACAGAATATATAGTGTTAATGATGATGGAACTAATGTATCTATGATATCAAAGAATAGTACAGGAAAATTCGTTTATGGTGGTGAGTGGATTTTTTATCAAAACGCTAATGATAAATATAAGCTATATGCTATAAAAAATGATGGGAGCGAAAATGTAAAAGTAACTGATGACGTTTTTGAATATTTAGCTTTAAATAATGACTACATTTATTACTCTAATAAATCTGATAACGATAAACTTTATCGCATAAGTCCAGATGGAAGCAATAAAGAAAAGCTATTAGATTTAAAAGTATCGAATCTCATCATTAATAATAATTTATATTTTATAAATAAAGATGATATGAATAACCTTTATAGATATTCTCTAAACGATGAAAAGACAGAAAGACTCGCCACGGATATGATATTCGATTACGTTGTAGAATCTTCATCTTTATATTATCGAAAAAAGACTGATGATGGAATTCTAATTAGACTAAAAAACTAGTATACTAAAAAGACCTAAAGGTTTGTAAAACTTCCTTTAGGTCTTTCTATTTGAAATTTAATGATAAATGTATGCCTTTTAATTAGTCTAAGGTATTCACTATTTCTCTAAATTTATTTCCCCTTACTTCAAAGTTAGGGAACATATCAAAACTCGCACAAGCCGGTGATAATACCACACTATCTCCATCTTTCGATATAGATCGAGCTTTATTTACTGCCTCTTCTAAGGAATTAACTTCATAAATAGGTAACTCTAATGATTTTTCGCTCTTTACCTTTTCAAACACTGCTTTTATTTTACCTTTTGTAACTCCTAAAAGCACTAAAGCTTTTACTTTGTCATACCCCTTTTCTGCTAATGGTTCAAAAGGAATAGCCTTGTCATATCCTCCAGCAATTAATATTACTGGTTTTTCAAACACAGAAATAGTAGCTAAGGTCCTAGTAGGACTAGATCCTATGGAATCGTTATAATATTTAGTTCCCCTAACTTCTCTTATAAATTCATTTCTATGAGCTACTCCACTAAAATTCTTAAATACTTTTATCATGGCATCCTTGCTAACTTCCTCTTCTACGGCTAAAAAAGCTGCCATATAATTTTCTATGTTGTGTAGACCCTTAATTACCATGTCTTTTCTTTCACATATAGCTTTTCCTTTTATATATATGGTTTCATTTTCATAATAAGCCCCATCTTCTATGACTCTTTTACTACTAAATAGTTTAACTCTGCCTTCAACTTCATCTCTTATGCTATAGGTTATCTCATTTTCTCTATTTAATATGACCACACCGCTTGCTCCTTGATTGGCAAATATGTTTTTCTTTGCTTGAATATATTCTTCCATACCCTTGTGTACGTCTAAATGATTAGGAGTAATATTTGTTACAATAGCTACTTCTGGACATACATCCATGGTCATAAGTTGAAAGCTGGAAAGTTCTATAACAACCCTATCATTAGGTTTCATATCCTCTATCTTAGAAAACAATGGTGTTCCTATGTTTCCTCCCACCCAAGTATTATATCCTTCTTCCTTTAAAAGATTATATATTATTGTAGTTGTAGTTGTTTTTCCATCACTACCTGTTACTCCATATATTTTAGCTGGGCAATACCTAACAAACTCCTCCATTTCAGAGGTTATATAAGCCCCCTCTTCTTTAACTCTAAGAAGAGCTTCACTATCTATTCTCATTGATGGTGTCTTAAACACCACATCAAATCCTGAAAGTTTATCTAAATACCCCTCCCCTAGTTGGAATTTAACATTCTTTTTTTCAAATTCCTCAACTATAGTTCCTAACTGTTCTTCTGTCTTTTTATCAAAAGCTGTAACTTTAGCTCCTATATCCACTAGCATATTTATTAAGGGTATATTACTAACCCCTACTCCTACAACAGCTACATTTTTTCCTTTTATATATGATTTAAATTCTTTAAACTCTTTCTTTCCCATGATATATACCTCCAAAATTTTACAACTTAATCTTTGACACTATTTATTATATAAATACTTTACTTTAAATTCTTTTTATCCTTTGGCTGACATATTTATCATCCAGAATAATTTTATCACATTACCTTAAATAAGTTAATAAATTAAGCGCTTTATATAAAGCTAGTAAAAATTCTTTATTTCTAATATTATATAAATATGATATCACATAGCAAGGAGGGATTGATATGAATGAAATATTTAAAGGTTATTATAGTTCGCCCATTGGGATTATAGAGGTATCAGCAGATAATCAAGGAATAACTTCTCTTTACTTTGTTGATACTTTAGGTATTTCAGAAAACAATAATCTTATTTCAAAATGTCTAACTCAATTAGATGAATATTTTAAGGGTTTTAGAAAGGATTTTGAAATAACTCTATCCTATAAATTTGGAACTGAATTTCAACACAAAGTGTGGAATGCTTTAAAAAATATTTCTTATGGTAATACTTGTAGCTATAAGGATATAGCTATTGCTATAGGAAATGAAAAGGCAGTTCGTGCTGTTGGTGGGGCAAATAATAAGAATCCCCTCTCCATAATAATTCCTTGCCATAGAGTGGTAGGTATGAATGGCAAATTAGTGGGCTATGGTGGTGGACTATGGCGAAAAGAATGGCTTTTAGAGCACGAGAACAAAAACAAATAATTTTGTAGAAATCATAAAAAAGACCACAAATGTGGTCTTTTTCTTAAAATTCCATTTTTGATTTTACGTAGTTTACTAATTCATCTACATTCATTCTTACTTGTTGCATAGTATCTCTATCTCTTACTGTAACTGTGTTATCTTCAAGAGTATCGAAGTCTACTGTTACACAGAACGGAGTTCCTATTTCATCTTCTCTTCTATATCTCTTTCCTATACTTCCTGCTTCATCATATTCTACATTAAATTCTCTTCTTAATTTATCATAGATTTCTGTTGCTTTTTCAGAAAGTTTTTTAGTAAGTGGTAATATAGCTACCTTGAAAGGTGCTAATGCAGGGTGTAGACGTAATACTGTTCTAACATCTCCACCTTCTAGCTCTTCCTCATCATAAGCATCACATAGGAATGCTAAGGCAACTCTATCTGCTCCTAATGAAGGCTCTACACAATATGGAACATATCTTTCATTTGTAGTAGGATCAAGGTAACTCATATCTTCTCCTGAATGGCTAGCATGTTGCTTTAAATCATAGTCAGTTCTATCTGCTATCCCCCATAACTCTCCCCATCCGAATGGGAAAAGGTATTCTATATCCGAAGTAGCCTTGCTATAGAAAGATAATTCCTCTTCGCTATGATCTCTCATTCTTAGATTATCTTTACCCATACCTAAGTTTAATAAGAAATTCCAGCAGTAATCTCTCCAATATCCAAACCACTCTAAATCTGTTCCAGGTTTGCAGAAAAATTCTAGTTCCATTTGTTCGAATTCTCTAGTTCTAAATACGAAGTTTCCTGGAGTTATTTCATTTCTAAAAGATTTACCTATTTGAGCTATACCAAAAGGTACCTTTTTCCTTGAAGTCCTTTGAACATTTTTAAAGTTAACAAATATACCCTGAGCTGTTTCTGGTCTTAAATATATTTCTGATTTAGCATCCTCTGTTACACCTTGGAAAGTCTTGAACATAAGGTTAAATTTTCTTATGTCTGTGAAATTTTTCTTTTCACACTTTGGACAGTGTATATCATTACTATCTATATATTCTTTTAGTTCTTCATTGCTCCATCCGTCAGCAGATGCTACTTCTGCACCTTGCTCTGTCATATGATCTTCAACTAATTTATCTGCTCTAAATCTCGCTTTACATTCTTTACAATCCATAAGTGGATCTGAAAACCCTCCAACATGTCCTGATGCTACCCAAACTTCGCTGTTCATAAGTATTGCGCAGTCAACACCAACATTATATGGACTTTCTTGCACAAACTTCTTCCACCAAGCTTTTTTTACGTTATTTTTAAATTCCACCCCTAGAGGACCATAATCCCAAGAGTTTGCAAGTCCTCCGTATATTTCTGAACCTGGATATATATATCCTCTGCCTTTACATAAAGCTACAACTTTATCCATTGTTTTTTCAAATGCCATATAAATTACCTCCTTACTATTATATCAAGTGATTTTTAAGTTCAGGTGGATTTTTCTATAAGGAACACCTCTTCCATCTGAGCTTTAAAAGAACTTCTAAAAATGGGTAACAAAAAAAGCCTTACCTCTAAGGGACGAAAATACATTCCGCGGTTCCACCCTCATTGGCAATAGCCCTACTCTCAATACATTTCCACTCAAAAGCTCCCTTCACCTTAATACCATAATGGTTTCCACCCTGCACCATCTCTCTAAAAAAGCACTTAAAGTTACTCTTCTTTATCATTGTGAAATTTTATTAAATTATATAATTAATTTTATCAAATTAGATGCTATTGTCAAGTTCCTTATAAATATGGGTTGTATGACATAGCACATGTTATTTATCAAAAAAATAAAAATGGCTCCGCGAAGAGGATTCGAACCTCCAACCTATCGGTTAACAGCCGAGTGCTCCACCGTTGAGCTATCGCGGAACGTTATTACAAATATTATTATATCAACTTATTTTAAAATTGCAAGATATTTTTAAATTTATTTTTAAAAGTTTTTCATATCTATATAAGTTAAAACATAATAAAACTTAATATAAAATAAAGAGGATTTAAGAATTAATTAATTCTTAAATCCTCTTAAAATTGAAATTTATAATAAAAAACTTAAATCTTTAATAACAAATTAATTTTGAGGCTTCATGGTTGGGAATAGTATTACGTCTCTTATAGAATAAGCATCTGTTAAGAACATTACTATTCTATCTATTCCTATTCCTAATCCTCCTGTAGGTGGCATTCCAGTTTCTAAAGCACTCATAAATTCTTCATCTATTACATAAGCTTCATCATCTCCAAGTTCTCTTTCCTTAGCTTGTTGAGTGAATCTATCTCTTTGAACTATAGGATCATTTAACTCTGAGTAAGCATTACATACTTCTCTTCCAAATATAAATCCTTCAAATCTTTCTGTATATTCAGCATTTCCTCTTTTCTTCTTAGTTAGAGGTGATATCTCTACTGGATAATCGCATACAAAAGTTGGTTGTATCAATTTTTCTTCTGCATATTCTTCGAATAATGCATTTAATACATCTGCCTTAGTACAATCCTTCAGTTCTTTCTTGAATTCTAAATGCTTTTCTTTAGCTATAACCCTAGCTTCTTCATCTGTTTTTATTTCATTAAAATCTACATTGGCATATTCTTTTACTAAGTCAACCATAGTAGCTCTTCTCCATGGTGGAGCAAATTCTATTTCAGTTCCTTGATAAGTAAGCTTAGTGGTGCCATGAATTTTTTCGCAGGCATAAGCTACAAGGTTTTCCATTATCTCCATCATATCATTATAATCAGCATAAGCTTCATATAACTCTATCATAGTGAACTCGGGGTTATGTCTTATATCAATTCCTTCATTTCTAAAGTTTTTGCCCATGTCATATACTTTTTCAAATCCAGCTACTATACATCTTTTTAAATATAACTCTGTAGCTATTCTAAGATACATATCTATATCTAATGCATTATGATGAGTTGCAAATGGTCTTGCAGCCGCACCTCCAGCAATAGGTGAAAGTATAGGAGTTTCCACCTCCAAGTATCCCCTGTTATCTAAAAATTCTCTTATGTATCTTATTATTTTTGACCTCATGATAAAAGTTTCTTTTACTTTTGGATTTGTTATTATATCCACTTCTCTTTGTCTATATCTTAAATCTGGATCTTTTAATCCATGCCATTTCTCTGGTAACGGCTTTAAAGACTTAGAAATAAGTTCATATTCAGTAACTTGAACACTTATCTCCTCTGTTCTAGTCTTGAACACTTTACCAGTAACACTTATCCAGTCACCTAAATCTAATGTTTTAAATTCTTTATGTTTCTCTTCCCCTAATACATCTATCTTTATAAATAGTTGGATTCTGCCATCTTTATCGTGTATGTCTGCAAATCCTGCTTTACCTTGAACTCTTTTAGACATAAGTCTTCCAGCTATTTTTACTTCTGCTCCTTCTAAAACATCATAGTTTTCTTTAATTTGTAATGAACTATGCGTTCTTTCAACCTTGTACACATCAAATGGGTCTCTGCCTTGAGCTTGTAATTCTGATAACTTTTGTCTTCTTAAAGCCTCTTGTTCGCTATAACTTGCTTCAAGCTCTTTAATATTCATTTCATCATTTGCCATTAGTATCCCTCCATTTAATCCATTGTTAATCTCTTCTTATGCCAAGTATCTCAAACTTATTTACTCCTCCTGGAACATTCACTTCAACTACTGCTCCTACTTTCTTTCCCATAAGTGAACTTCCTACTGGTGATTCATTAGATATCTTAAATTCCATAGGGTCTGCTTCCGCTGAACCAACTATGGTATATTCTACTTCTTCATCGAATTCATAGTCCTTAACCTTTACTATAGATCCAACTGATACTGTATCTATAGATATTTCACTCTCATCAACAACTGACGCATTTTTTAACATATTTTCTAATTGAAGTATTCTTCCTTCAACAAAAGCTTGCTCATTTTTAGCTTCATCATATTCTGAGTTTTCACTTAAATCTCCATAACCTAACGCTACTTTTATCTTTTCTGTTATTTCTTTTCTTTTAACACTTTTAAGATATTCTAATTCCTCTTCTAACTTTTTAACACCCTCATAGGTCATTATATATTTTTTTGCCTCACTCATTTTTTTCTCCCCTTCTAAATCATCATTTTATATGTATTCTATATCATAAAAAATAAAACTACTAAAAAGTCCAATACATTTTAATAATTATAAATCAGCTAAAATGTCTTTGTCAACAAAACTCCTTAGCTAAAGCACTATTAGTCTTTCATTAAACTTTATCTTATCTATAAACAATCCATTATATCTTAAAGAAGTCTCTATATCCTTCTCTGACATTTGGCATAGTATAGCACCTATAAGCTCTGGAGATATATCTTCTAAAAGATTACTCCACTGCGACTTAAATGATATATCATTTATAAATGTATCTCTTATTTCATACGGTTCATATATATTATTTATATACCATATATTATCGCAATATCCATAACCTTTATCCCTAGTACTTATAACAAAGTCAGATATTTTTACTGCATATTCTTCCTCATAGGTGATCTCCGGAGAAATCCCAAAGTTAGCTATTATCTTTTGTTGAACTTTTGAGGTTTTTTTTATGTCCTTAGATAATAATACTATGTGCCTACATTGCTTTGAAAGTTCTTCTAATATATTATACGCTTTAGGATCTAAACTATCATCCACTAATATAGTGCTATTTTTTAAGGATTTATTAGTTTTTCTAAGAACTAGCTGTATACTTTTGACTACACTATATGCAAAAACTTTTCTTTGAAATTCATTAAGTAAATTATAATCATAATTTCTAATACCCCTAGGACTTACTAAAAATCTAGGTACACCCATCTTTCTTTTTATGTTGTAAATATTCTTAGAATATGCTGTTTTATTTCTGTTTTGTGGTAAATATCCATAATGTATATTTAGATTTATATCCTTAATATATACTTTATTATCTATACCACATTTTAATCTATCAACAATCCTGGACATGGCATTAAATTTATCATAAGGTTTGCCTCTTCTTTGTACCTCTACATTTAATATATCAATCATAAGATTCACCTCATAATATTTATACCATAGTCTATTCAATTTCTTCCTTATTAATTACTAGATTTAATTCTTTATATTATCTAATCTTCTAAGAGCTTTTTGTATTCTTCCATTAAATCCAAAACCTTCATTGCACTTTTTTCCATATTTACAGCCATTTTTATATCTGTGCAGTTTTTTAGTCCCTTTACATACCAAGCTATATGCTTTCTCATCTCTCTTACCACTTTATCTTCTTCATCATATTCTAAAGAGATCTTATAGTGTTTTATGCATAAATCTATCTTTTCTAAGTCTGTAGGATATATAGCTTCTTCTCCTTGTAGTATGGACTTTATCTGTTTAAATATCCAAGGGTTTCCCAAACTCCCTCTAGCCACCATTATACCATCACAATGAGATATATCTATAAGTCTTTTAGCATCTTCTGCAGAAAACACATCTCCATTTCCTATTACAGGTATAGTTAAAGCTTCTTTTACTTCTTTTATTAAATTCCAATCAGCCTTACCTTCATACATCTGCTCTCTAGTCCTACCATGAACTGTTACAGCCTTTGCTCCAGCTTCCTCTAAAACCTTAGCAAAATCTACAGCAGTGCTCTCTTCTCTAGTAAAGCCTTTTCTTATTTTAACTGTTACTGGTTTCCTTGAAGCTTTAACTACTTCTTTTACTATTTCAAAAGCACGTTTAGGTTCCTTCATTAAAGCAGATCCCTCACCATTTTTAACTATTTTAGGTGCTGGACACCCCATATTTATATCAATTATATCTACATCTTCTCTATTACTTAATTTTTCTGCCATGGTAGCCATTATATAAGGTTCATTTCCAAAGATTTGTACCGCTGATGGCTTTTCTTTCTCTGATATCCTTAAAAGCTTTTCAGTATTTTCACTACCATAATATAGTGCTTTTGCACTAACCATTTCAGTATAAGTTAAACCACATCCCATATCCTTACATAACCTTCTAAAGGCTACATCTGTAAATCCAGCCATAGGAGCTAATAGAACTGGATTTTCAATATATACATTGTGTATTTTCATAAAATTACTCCTTGTTTTTTTGGTATATAATATTTAATCCCTTTAATGTTAATAAAGAATCTATCCTATCTATGCACTTTGCTTCGTCAGATATAAGTTTAGCTAATCCGCCAGTAGCAATTACATAAGGTTCTTGTTCACCAAGCTCCATCATTTCTTCTTTCATCTTGGATACTATATATTTAACTTGACCTACATATCCATATATTACCCCTGCTTGCATACTATTTACAGTATTCTTACATAATACAGTATTTGGTTTTATAAGCTCTATCCTTGGAAGCTTAGCAGCTCTTTCAAACAAAGCTTCTGATGATATCTTAATTCCTGGGCATATGGTTCCTCCTAGATAATCACCATTTTTATTTACTGCACAAAAGGTAGTGGCAGTGCCAAAATCAATAATAATAAGAGGTCTTCTAAACTCATGGTGTGCAGCTACAGCATTAACTATTCTATCTGCTCCCACCTCTTTAGGGTTATCATATTTAATATTTATGCCTGTTTTTATCCCTGGTCCTACAATAATTGGTTCAATTTTGAAATACTTTCTTATAAGGTGTTCTAATGAATACATTATATTAGGGACTACAGAAGAAATTATAACCCCTTCTATTTTCTTATAATCTAAATTGCTATGTAAAAATAATTGCATTATCTCTATTCCATATTCATCGGATGTTTTTTTTGTATCTGTGGACATCCTCCAATCTGCAATAAGTTTATCTTCATCATACACCCCGAGTACTATATTTGTATTTCCTACATCTATAAGTAATACCATAAAGCCCACCGCCTCATTAAAATTATAAAAAAGCAGCCAAAAAGCTGCCTTAAATTCTACTCTATAATTTTCATCCTCTTTATCAGAAAAACTATATATGTCTTCGGACCATTAAATTATAGTTTGACAATATAATTTTAACAAGTTAATACCATTTGTCAAGTTAATTATTCCTATGTTTTATTTCATATTTTTTGTTTTTTTATTCAACTTAAAAGCTTCCGTATAAAAAACCATTCAGTCTTTTATACGGAAGTAATTTTATCCAAATAAGGTTAAAAGCACACCTGCTGCTACAGCCGTTCCTATAACCCCAGCTACATTAGGTCCCATAGCATGCATAAGTAAAAAATTACTTGGATCTTCCTTTTGACCTACCACTTGAGATACTCTTGCAGCCATAGGTACCGCAGAAACCCCTGCTGACCCTATCAATGGATTAATCTTTCCTTTCGTAACTTTATTCATTATTTTTCCTATTATAACTCCAGCTGCAGTACTAATAGCAAAAGCAACCATACCTAAGGCTACTATCATCAAGGTTTCCTTCTTTATAAATATCTCTCCTTTAGCTGTAGCCCCAACTGTTAATCCAAGGAATATAGTTATTATATTAATCAAAGCATTTTGTGCTGTGTCTGACAATCTTTCTACTACTCCAGATTCTCTAAATAGATTTCCTAACATAAGCATACCTATAAGAGCTGAAATAGATGGTAATAATAAAGTAACTATTATTGTTACCATTATAGGAAATATTATTTTTTCAATTTTTTTAACTTGTCTTAGTTGTCCCATTTTAATTGTTCTTTCTTCTTTAGTAGTTAATGCTTTCATTATAGGAGGTTGGATCATAGGCACCAATGCCATATAAGAATACGCCGCCACCGCAATAGGTCCTAATAAACTTGGTGCTAATTTGCTAGTTAAGTAAATAGCCGTTGGACCATCTGCTCCTCCTATTATTCCTATTGATGAAGCTTCTTTTGGGGAAAATCCCATAAGTAAAGCACAAATAAATGTAAAAAATACTCCGAACTGAGCACCTGCCCCCATTAATATACTAGATGGATTGGCAAGTAAAGGTCCAAAATCTGTCATGGCTCCCACCCCTAAAAATATAAGAGGAGGGTAAATATCTAATTCTACCCCTTTATATAAATAGTAGAAAAGTCCACCTATCTCTTTTGTAACTAAGTGTCCGTTTATCATTTCATAAATAGGTTCCTTATGTAGTCCTGCAAAGGGGAGATTTGCAAGCAACATACCAAAGGCTATAGGTAATAATAGCAATGGCTCGAACTCTTTAGCTATGGCAAGATATATTAATACACAAGAAATAGCTATCATAAGCAACTGTTGCCATGTTATACCTACAAAGCCTGATGATTCCCATAGATTCTTCAAGGCTTCAATAAAGTTCATCCTCTCTCATCCCTTTCTATTATTTTATAACCGCTAGTACATCACCTGTATTTACAGATACTCCCTTTGCAACTACAACTTGCGCAACACTACCATCTCTTGGCGCCATTATTTCATTTTCCATTTTCATAGCTTCCAATATAAAGAGCACATCACCTTTTTTAAATGTTGCTCCTTCACTAACATTAACTTTAAGTATGGTTCCAGGCATAGGAGATTCTATTTTCTCTCCTTCTGTACTTATTGCTGATTTATTCTGAGCCTTAACAGGTTCTTTTTCAACTTTAGGTGCCTTTGGAGCTTCTTTTATTACAGCCGTTTCATTATTAATAAGTTGACTTTTAGTTTCTCCTTGCACTTCCTCCACTTCTACCTCATACTTATTTCCATTCACAGTAACAAAATATTTTTTCATAATTATCCTCCTTACCTTTGATGATTCAATTTAATGGATTACCTTTTAATCTTTACTTTAAATTTCATCTACAAACTATCTCATTCCAGCTCTTCTCCACGCTGAATCACTGTTGTTTATTCTTTTTATACTTTTAATCTTAAATTCCATTCCTTCATTATCCATAAAAGATGATATAGCGGCCATTATTACTGCTACTAGTTCCTCATCTTTATCCTCTTCCTCTATAACTTCCTCTTTCTTAGTTATTATTTCTGTATTAGTTATATTACCTTCATCAGCTTGTTTATTTTTTCTTTCCTTTGATAGCAATAAAGTTTCTATTTTTATTAAAAACATTATTACTATAAGTACCGTAAAAACTATAGCCATAGAAAACCCTGTAATTCTTAATCCTTCTAAAAATAATTCCATAAGTTATACCCCCTTATATAAAGGTATTTCCATGATTTTTAGGATATTTTATTTCTCTTTTACTTTGAAGCATATCTAATACCATAAAAATCCTTGCCTTAGTTTCTGAAGGTATTATCATGTCATCAATCATCCCTACTTTGGCGGCTTTATAAGGATCTATAACATCTTCATAGTATTTTCCAACTAACTCTTCTTCTTTATTTTTTGGATTTTCACTTGCTAATATCTCGGATCTATTGTGAATTTTTATTATACTTTCAGGTTTAGTTAAGCTTATTTCAGCATTGGGCCAACTATAACAAAGATCGAAAGCTGAATCTTTACTAGCTAAAGTTATATATGCTGCTCCAAAAGCCTTCCCTATTATTAAAGATACTTTAGGCACTACAGCTTCGCATAAACTATAACTCATATTTGCTACGCTAAGGGCAAGCCCTTCTCTTTCTTCATTAACATTAGCTTCAAAACCTTTACAATCTACTAATGATACTATTGATATATTAAAGCTATTGCATAGGCTTACAAACTTTGTGATTTTATCAGCTGCCTTTTTATTAATATACCCATTATTCTCCTTTGAGTTGTTTGCTACTATTCCTATAGTTATTCCATTTAGCTTAGCTAAAGCAGTTACAACTTCTTTTGAAAAGTCTTTATCGAATTCTATAATTGATCCTTCATCGATTATGTTTTCAATTACTTCGTATATGCATTTATTGTCCTCTTTACTGATATTGTTTAATCTTTCACATACATTGTTGTGACAGTTTTCTTCTCTTATAGGAAGTTCCATATTGTTAGATGGTAAATATGAGAATATTTTCTTAACTAAATCTAAGGCTTCTCTTTCATTTTTGGTAGCTAATTGTATACTACCATTTCTCAGACTTTCTTCTCCCTTAGCATACATATTATAGTCTACATATTGACCTTCTTTTTCTATTATATTTTCAGGAGAACTTACATAAAAACTTCCCTTTTCTTCTGAAATTATTGTAAAATCGCTCATAGCTGCGCTTATAGCAGACATTCCATTGCAAGGTCCTAGTATTACAGATATTTGAGGTACCACTCCTGAAAGTTTTGAATTCATATTTATTATTTTTCCAAAAGCTGAAAATAAATTTATACCTTCATCTAAATCTGCTCCTACTGAGTCTAAAATTTGTACTAAAGGCGCTCCCATCTTTAATGCCATATCCATGATATTACATATTTTTTTGCTTCCTTCTAAATCAATAGAGCCACCCTTTACATTATAGTCCTGAGCATAAAGGTATATAAGTCTTCCATCTATGGTACCAAAACCGGTTATTACTGTTGTTTGTCCTAGATTTACAAATCCCCCTATTTCTACAAAGGAACCCTCATCTAGTAGAAATTCAATTCGTTCTCTAGCAGTGAGTTTTTTTAGTTGTTGTTGAATATTCATTGATTCATTTTCTTTTTTAAAATGAATCTTTTGCTTCTTTTGAATCAAATCTTCCAATTTATCCATTTATATTCCTCCTTAATGCAGTTCTTAGAAGCATTTTTTAATTTTATGATTAGTAAAGCACCAATGATGTCTATTATGATAATGGTGTTTTAGTCAATGTTTGAATTATCTTAAAAGTCTACCCATTTTAATAATAGCATATTGTAAGAAGGTTGTACACAGATATATGCAAGTTTTATTTCATTTATCTGTATATTTTTTATAGTAGGATTAATTAATTAATTAATTAATTATTTTATTTTTTTATAGCAAAAGAGAGATTTTTAAAACCTCTTTTAAAAATCTCTCTCTAAATCTCAAGAATTTAATATTCTATTAGAACAATCCTTTTATTTCTCCATTATTTAATATGTCCATCTTCTCTGCTGCTGGAACTTTAGGAAGTCCTGGCATAGTCATTATATCTCCAGTTAAAACTACTATGAAGCCAGCCCCATTAGAAACCCTAACTTCTTTTACTGTTACCTCAAATCCTTCTGGTCTTCCTAGTAATTGTGGGTTATCGGATAATGAATACTGTGTTTTAGCAATACATATAGGTTTTTTATCTAGGCCAAACTTTTCAAGCTCTTTAATTTGTTTCTCTGCTTGTGCTGTATAAACTACACCTTTTGCACCATATACTTTTGTAGTTATTTTGTCTAGTTTTTCTTTTATGGTTAGTTCACTTTCATATAATACTTGGAAGTTACTTTCTTGATTTTGTATAGTATCTAATACAGCTTCACCAAGCTTTAATCCACCTTCTCCACCATTAGCCCATACTTCTGTTAACGCTACTTTTACACCTAACTTATTGCAATAATCTTCTATAAACTTCAGTTCTTCTTCTGAGTCTGTAATAAATCTGTTTATGGCAACTACAGGAGGAACTCCAAAGCCTTTAATGTTTTCTATTTGTTTTTCTAAGTTCTTTATTCCTTCCGCTACAGCCTCAACATTATTCTTACCTAAGTCTTCTTTCTTTACACCACCATGGTGCTTTATAGCCCTAACCGTAGCTACTATAACTACACAGCTAGGTTTTAACTCTCCAAATCTACATTTAATATCAAAGAACTTTTCTGCTCCAAGATCTGCTCCGAAGCCCGCTTCTGTTACTACATAGTCTCCAAGTTTTAATGCCATTTTAGTAGCCATTATACTGTTACATCCATGAGCTATATTTGCAAAAGGCCCTCCATGAATTATAGCTGGAGTATTTTCTAAAGTTTGAACTAAATTAGGTTTTATAGCTTCCTTCATCAAAAGAGCCATAGCACCCTCAACCTTTAAGTCTTTACAATAAACAGGTTCTCCCTTTAAATTATAAGCCACCAATATATTTCCCATTCTTTCTTTTAGATCCATTAAACTATTTGAAAGACATAGTATAGCCATAACCTCTGAAGCTACCGTTATCATGAATCCATCTTCTCTTAAGAACCCATTTGGCTTACCGCCTAAGCCTATTACTATACTCCTTAATGATCTATCATTCATATCCATAACTCTTTTAAATATTATTCTTCTTGAATCTATTTCAAGAGAATTTCCTTGATGAATATGGTTATCTATAGCTGCTGCAAGCAAGTTATTAGCTGAAGTTATAGCATGCATATCTCCAGTAAAATGAAGATTTATATCTTCCATTGGAACTACTTGGGCGTATCCACCTCCAGCTGCTCCTCCTTTAACTCCAAAAACTGGTCCTAGTGAAGGTTCTCTTAATGCAATTACTGCATTTTTCCCCATTTTGCATAACGCCTGCCCTAGCCCTACTGTAACAGTAGACTTTCCTTCTCCTGCTGGAGTTGGATTTATTGCTGTAACAAGAACTAGTTTTCCATCTTCCTTCCTCCTATTTTTTTCTAAGATATCTAAAGAGAGCTTGCATTTATACTTACCATAAAGCTCTATATCATCTTCTGTCAATCCTATGTTTTTAGCTACCTCCACTATAGGAAGCATCTTTGAACTTTGTGCTATTTCAATATCAGTTTTCATAATACATTCTGTCGATAATATTATCGACATTCCCTCCTTTCAGTTATTTATTTTTTTCAAATCCATTAATGGTTTGAATATTATTTTTTTTAATTAATGTAGCTAATATTTTTTATCTATAAGCCCTATCTAAAAATTCTTTTTCATTTACAATATATCTAATATGAGTTCCTTCTCCTATTTTTCCTTTTTCATCAAAAGCTTCAACTTTGAAATACAGTCTTTTTCCTTCTACTCGTTCTAGTAAACACTGACCCTTTACTATAGAACCTATAGCACTAGCCTTTATATGTTTTACATTTATCTCTATACCCACTGTTGTGTAGCCCTCTTCAATATAATTCTTTACAGAATCCTTTGAAACACTTTCCATTAGGGCTATCATAGCAGGAGTAGCATAAACTTCCATAGTTCCTGAAGAAAGAGCCTTAGCCGTTAACTCTTCAGTTACTTTAATCTCTTCTTTATGTGTTAAGCCTTCTTCTAATTTAAGTTCCACATCATCATCTCCCAACTTAAAAGTTTCATATATATTATACCATATCTATTGGATTTCATAATACTATTTTTTATATATTTTGATAAAACTCACTATTTAAATATTTTTGAATATTTAAATAAAAGATTAATCAAAAATAACCACTACCAAAATCGGTAGTGGTTATTTTTATCTATTATGCATTTTGAAATATCTCTTCAAATTCTTCTGCTTCTAATTTTTCTTTTTGTAATAAAGCTTGAGCTACTGCGTGAAGTTTATCTATGTTGTCTTTTAATAGAGTTTGAGCTTTATCATAAGCTTCATCAATAAGACCCTTTATCTCCTTATCTATCTTAGCTCCTATCTCTTCACTAAAGTTTCTACCTCTTCCAAGATCTCTCCCTAAGAATACTTCATCATGATCTGCTCCAAAAGCTATTGGTCCAACAGTATCACTCATTCCATATTCCATAACCATCTTTCTTGCAATAGTACTAGCTCTATCTATATCATTTTTAGCACCTGTACTTATATCTCCGATTATAAGTTTTTCAGCTACCCTTCCACCTAGAAGTCCAACCATATCATCCTCTAATCTTGATTTTGATGTATAGGCTCTATCCTCTTGAGGCAAATGCATAGTATATCCTCCTGCCATACCTCTTGGAATTATACTTATTTGGTGAACAGGGTCTGAATTAGGTAATAATTTCATTACTACAGCGTGACCTGCTTCATGATAAGCTGTAAGTCTTCTATCATGCTCACTTATAACTCTACTCTTCTTTTCAGGTCCTGCTATAACTCTTGTTATAGCTTCTTCCATCTCTTCCATTCCAATAAACTTTTTATCTTTTCTTACAGCTAATAAAGCCGCTTCATTTGTAAGATTTTCTAAATCTGCGCCAGTAAATCCTGGTGTTCTTTTAGCTAGAACATCTAATTTAACATCTTCGGATAAAGGCTTATTTTTTATGTGAACTTTTAATATTTCTTCTCTACCCTTTACATCTGGAGCACCTACTACTATTTGTCTGTCAAATCTACCAGGTCTAAGTAATGCAGGATCTAATATATCTGGTCTATTAGTAGCAGCAATCATTATAATTCCTTCGTTTACTCCAAATCCATCCATCTCAACTAGCAATTGATTTAAAGTTTGCTCTCTTTCATCATGTCCTCCACCAAGTCCAGCTCCCCTTTGTCTACCCACTGCATCAATTTCATCAATAAATATAATGCATGGGGAACTCTTCTTTGCTTGTTCGAATAAGTCTCTAACTCTTGATGCACCTACCCCAACAAACATTTCAACAAAGTCAGAACCAGATATACTAAAGAAAGGTGCTCCTGCCTCTCCTGCTATAGCCTTAGCTAAAAGAGTCTTTCCTGTACCTGGAGGACCAACTAAGAGCACTCCTTTTGGTATTCTTGCTCCTAAATCTAGATATCTTTTTGGTTGTTTTAAGAAGTCTACTATTTCAGCTAACTCTTCCTTTTCTTCGTCAGCTCCTGCTACATCTTTGAATGTAACCTTCCTCTTATCTGGAGTAGCCATTTTTGCTCTACTCTTTCCAAAATTCATCACACCTCGGTTTCCACCGCCACCACTTTGTGATTGTTGCATGAATATAAACCACACTGCTAAAACCATTACTATAAGTAAAATAGTAGGTATTATCTGTAACCATGCTGGCATACCTGAAGGTGCATCATATAATTCTTTTACATCTCCACTGTTAGGATATTGGGACATAAATTGGTATAATCTTTGTGCTGGTACTACAGTAATAAAAGTTTTACCATCTTCAAGAGTACCCTCTACTGTCATTTTATCTTCTTTCACTCTTATGCTTTGTATGTTATTGCTCTTCCATTCTTTCTGGAACTCATTAAATGCTATTGTATTGCCGCCTTTTCCTGTTTCTGACCAGGCTAATGCTGCAAGTATTACAAATATAAATACTATAATCCAGGCCGTTGCACTTGAAAATTTTTTCATTATAGGCCCCCCTCTCTTTCTAGTTACTATAAAAGATTTTAACATACTAAAATTTTCATTACAATAAGTAAGTATATTAATTATTTATAAACATTTTCTTTTAAGATTCCTATAAAAGGAAGATTTCTGTATTTCTCAGCAAAATCCAATCCATATCCAACTAAGAAATAATCTGGCACATCAAAACCTAGATATTTAACATCTATTTCTGCTTTTCTTCTTTCTTTCTTGTTCAATAGACATGCTATTTCTATACTGTTTGGTTTTCTTCCTTTTAAATAATCTATAAGATAACTTAATGTTATGCCTGAATCTATTATATCTTCAATTATTAACACATCTTTATTTTCTATAGAATGATCTAGATCCTTAAGTATCCTAACTACTCCTGAACTTTCACTAGAATTTCCATAGCTAGAAACAGCCATAAAATCCATGCTACAATGAATAGAAATCTCTTTCATAAGATCTGACATAAACATTACAGACCCCTTAAGCACTCCTATTAATACTAGTTCTTTTCCCTTATAATCCCTACTTATAGCTTCGCCTATCTCTTTTATCTTTTTCCTTAGTTCATCTTCTGTCAATAGTACCTCTTTGATATCTTCTTTCATTAATTTTTTACCCCTCTTTCAATTGTTATGCTTAAAATGTTTTTTGTTTTATTTTCTACTTTAAAAGTATCACTTACCTTATACCCCACTATCCAAGCTATATGTTCACCAAAGCATATAAGTGGAATATTATCTCTCTCTTCCCTAGGCACTTTACTATCAATAAATATATCCTTTAACTTTTTACTTCCTCTCATTCCATAAGGGATAAACCTATCCCCTTCTTTTCTATATCTAATAGAAAGATTCCCTTTAATTTTATCAAAATCGAAATATTTAATATTATATTTACCATTTAAATTTAATTTATTATCATTCTTACACAAAAGCTTAATCCCGAGACATATCCTTAGTTCAGGAATATTAATGCTAAACCCATCTTTTAAAGCTTCTTTAGAATAACTTTCTAAATTAATTAAAAAAGTTAACTCTTTACACTTTGTGTCTCGTCTAACCTCTTTTTTTATAACTACATCATCATAAATATTTTCAGCTATAACACCTCTAGGTAGACTAATCCTTTTTCCTGTCCCTTGTTTTCCTAAAGATATTATACTGTAAATATGAGTCATTTCAACATTATTTAAAGTTCCTTCTAATTTTTCTATAGCTAATCTAATTATTCTAGTTATAATTGAATCCTGCTCATTAAAAGCTTCTTGATGAATTACTATAGATTCCTCAGAATTTATTTCTATATGCTCATTAAATTTATTATAAGCTAACTGATCTAAATATTCACTATCTTTTGCCATAAGTTCTGAAAATCTATTTAATGTATTTATTATATCTTCATTAAAATTTTCTTTTATGTAGGGTATTAGCTCTAATCTCACCTTATTTCTAGCATATATTGGCTCACTATTAGTTTTATCTATTCTTGGATGAAGATTATTTATCTCACAATACTCCTCAATTTCTCCTCTTGAGAGAATCAATATAGGTCTAATATATACATCATCCCTTATGGGTCTTATCCCTGTAAGTCCTTCAATTCCCGTTCCACGCATAATCCTCATAAGAATAGTTTCAGCCTGATCATTAGCATTGTGGGCTAAAGCTACCTTATTTATGTTTAGTTTTTCCTTTAAGTCTTTAAAGAAATCATATCGTACTTCTCTTCCTGCCATTTCACTAGATATGCCTTTTTCCTTAGCTATAGTGTTTATGTCATATCTTTTAACAAAACATTCAATACCTAAATTTTTGCATATATTTTTTACATATACCTCATCCTCATCTGATTCATATCCTCTTAACTGATGATTTATGTGAGCTGCATATATCTCTATGTTTAATTCTTGTTTTAAACTATAAAGTATATGTAAAAGGCATACTGAATCTGGACCACCAGATAAAGCCACTAAAATTTTATCTCCTCTATCTATCATAGAGTGCTTGCTAATATACTCTAAAATCTTCTTCATGAAGCCACTTCCTAATTCTTATGATATTCTATTATAACACAAAATTATGCATATAAATGAAATTATTGCAATCAAAAAATTAGAACTCTAAAATTCATTTAATACAATCTAAGTCTATAATATTTATAATTTAACCTGGATAAAATATCCACATAATTAGCATAGACTTAATATATTTTCTTGAATTTAAGAGTCCTTTTAAATTTTAGTTTCTCCTCTAATATAACTTAAAATCAACACTCTAGAAATAAATCTAGAAAAACCCTTAATGACATACTAATTATACTTAACTTTTCCTAATTTAATATAGGTTATATATTTTTGATACTATAACAGTCATGTCATCTTTAACTTTTCCTCCCGTTAAACTCTGTGCCTTTTCCATTATTTCATCTGCCAATTCTTTCGGTGTGCTACTTTTGCTGCTAATAAGGTACTCAGCTAACCACTCCATATTTCCTCCTTCACAGCAATCTAATACTCCGTCACTTACAGTAATTACTATATCTCCGTTTTTAACCTTCTTTTCTATTATATCTATATCAACTTTGTCCAATACACCTATAGGAAGGGTTTTGGATTTTATTATATCTATCTTTTCTCCTCTTTTTATAAAACTGGCTACCGCTCCAACCTTCATAAAAGTTACTTCTCCACTATAAAGATCTATTGAATTTAAATCCACAGTTGAAAATTTTTCATCCTCTGAAAATTTAAAACTCATTATAGAGTTAACAGTATCTATAGCGGTAATTTTATCAAAACCCGCATTGGTGAATTTTTCTATCAAGTCTACCGCCGCTTTACTTTCTTCACCAGCTTGAGGTCCCGAACCCATTCCATCACTTATTATAGTCATATAAGTACCATCTTTTAATTTTCCAAAGCTATAGCTGTCACCATTAAACACTTCTCCATCCTTGCATTTTCTAGTTATAGAAGTTGCAATATGGTATTTAGGTGTTTCCTCAAAAGTTACAGTGCAATTGTCATTTTCTGGATTTATAATGCAACCCTCATCACAAATACACATAGGTCTACCTACAGCTTCATTTATCAACGGTAGCATATCTTTTACACATTTTTGCCTTCCTCCACAAGAGGCCATTGTTATTTTAACTTTTAACCTAGCATTTCTGTCATCGTAACATAATATATCATTAATTTTTATATTAACCTTATTTAAACACCTCCTTATATGCCTTTCCATATCATTATTAACGGAAACTTCTGAGCTAAAATCTTCAACTATTTTACCGATAGATTTTGCCATATTATGAATCTGTGAAGCTAGCATCTTTCTTCCTTCACTTAACCTACTCCTCCACATTTCATTTATTATATATGAATTAAGAAGTTCTTCAGCATTTTTTATTAAAGCTGTTCTTTTTACGCACTTCCTTTCTATTTCATAAGGTATATTATGAACTTCCTCTTGATAGTTTTGAATAAGTTCACTGAAAGCTATATAGGTACAGTGCATTTCCCGTTTCCAGCAAATAGATTTCATATCGCAACCACTGCATACTCTATCTGCTAGATTTTCTACCAATGCACTACTTTTTGTTTTCATAAGCAATTTATCATTATCCACTAAATTATTTAAGGTAGTTGACATATTTATTAAAACTTCTGAAAAACTATCTAGCTTTTCTGTAAATACTTCTTTTAACTTATGCATATAACTTTCATTAGTTATATCTTGCTTTTTCTCCCAATCTAGTTCTACAGATATTTTTTCATAAATTCTCTCAGGAATAGTTATAAATATTAAGAAACTCAATAACCCTTCAATAAGTTTAAAATCTGTACTCATTCCTAAGTACACTTTAAGTAAGGTAAATATGGTTATATAGGCTAATGAAGTGAACCACTTGCCTGTCTCTTTAAATATTCCTGTTACAAGTCCACATACTGCATAAATAGATACGTAATTAACCATATTATTTGAAGTTATACCCATTATCACTCCTATAGCCACCCCTGTAGCTGCTCCTGTAGAACTTCCATTTACATAAGCCATTATAGAAACAAATATTAATCCTATTACATTTCTTATATCTATATTAAAGAACTTTATTCCCCAAGTTCCTGAAATTATTAGAGAAAAAACTATAGACATGCTTATTATTTCTTCATTGGTAAAAAGATGTTTGCTTTTAAACTCTCTTGAACATGTTAACGCATAATCTATAATAAAATATATAGGCAATATACATCCTATATGAAAAGAAGAAGTAAGAATGTTTATACCTAATGTATACTGATTTATTACAGCCCTAAATATAATAGATTCCAGCAGCATAATTAAACTTATAAAAAATATTCTTTTCCTTCTTGCTATATCTCCTGTAAAATAACCAAAAAGAATTAAGGTTCCTATCATTATTATATAAAGAGCTATATCATCTAAGTTTTTATATAATGTTACATATCCTATTATAGCTCCTGTTCCTGCAGCTATAGAAAGCTTGTCCTTCCTTTCATTCATTACCGCCATTATAAAAGCTAATCCAAAAGGAGCTGTACTGTTTATCAGCACTACACGACTTATAAATATAGCAGCAACAAAATATCCTACTATCCTAAAAGACGATATATACCCTTCACTTTTCTGCCCTTTTTTATTTTCTTTTAATCTTTTGTATGTTATAACCTCTGCTCCGTACTGCATATTATTCCCCCTCTAAATCTTTTAAGTTTTCCAAATTAATAACTCACAATTAAGTGAACTATACAGTATCTAGATTATAGCAAAGGGTTATGGAAATAAATGTCATAAGCTGTATGGCATTTTTTTATTAATAGGACATAAAATTCTTATTTATTTTATTAAAGGCAAAAAATATACATCTTAAAATATCTATATATTTTTTAAAGATATTTTAATTGTCATCTGCTAAAAAAAACTCAACTAATTTGTGGATAACTTTTTGTAATAAAAAACTTTTCCACAACAAAAGCAATGCATGTTGACAAAATTCTATTAATAATTAAAAAATAATAAATAAAACAAAAATACTCACAAAGATCTATCTTTGTGAGTATACTTATATGGTAGCGGAAATAGGACTTGAACCTACGACTCTTCGGGTATGAACCGAATGCTCTAGCCAGCTGAGCTATTCCGCCATATTTACTTTTTTGGTTGCGGAGGCAGGACTTGAACCTACGACCTTCGGGTTATGAGCCCGACGAGCTACCAACTGCTCCACTCCGCGATATTAATTTAAAAATTGGTGCTGAAGACCGGAATCGAACCGGTACGGTGTTCAACCACCGCAGGATTTTAAGTCCTGTGCGTCTGCCAGTTCCGCCACTCCAGCACTATTGGTAGCGGAAATAGGACTTGAACCTACGACCCTTCGGGTATGAACCGAATGCTCTAGCCAGCTGAGCTATTCCGCCATATTTAGTTTTTTTGGTTGCGGAGGCAGGACTTGAACCTACGACCTTCGGGTTATGAGCCCGACGAGCTACCAACTGCTCCACTCCGCGATATTAATTTAAAAATTGGTGCTGAAGACCGGAATCGAACCGGTACGGTGTTCAACCACCGCAGGATTTTAAGTCCTGTGCGTCTGCCAGTTCCGCCACTCCAGCACTATCTGCCAACTATTATCGGCGACATAGATTATTATATATCAGCCATATACTATTGTCAACATATTTTTTAAAAAATCTTTTTTTACTTATAATAGCTTCTATAATTAAACCCCTATATCAAAATATAGGGGGTTTACTTACTGAATATATCATTTTACTAGATTTTTTTATTATATCCTCTTGCTCTGTTGTCTTGATGCTTTTTAACATCTTGCATTCTTTCTTCGCTATCCTTTAAAAATTTTGACATTATGTCTTCAAAGTTTCCTGAAGAATTTTTGCCCTTTTCTGTATTCCAGTCAATCTCAGCTGGTCTAACAGATTTTTTCTTTATGTTCGCTTGTTTAATAGAAAGACTTATCTTGCCATTATCGTCTATAGAAATAACCTTAACTTTTACTTTATCTTGTTCTTTAAGATATTCCTTAATATCTTTAACAAAAGTATCAGCTACCTCTGAAATGTGAACTAGACCAGTCTTACCCTCCACTTCAACAAAAGCTCCAAAATTAGTAATATTAACCACTGTACCTTCTAAAATGTTTCCTGCCATTAAGGTCATATTAAAAAGACTCCTCCTTAAAAATAATTAATATATATTATATAAAATAATAAACCTAAACTTAAATGAGTTACTTAGAATTACTATCAATTACAGGAGTCTCTCCAGGTTTAACGTAACCTAATCTTTCTCTTACCTGCTTTTCCTTGTAAAGATCCGTATTTGATAACTCAAATTCATCCTTTAATTTTTGATTTTTCTCTTTCACTAATTCCAATTCTTTTTGTTGGTTTGATATGTCTTTTTTTATTTTTTTCATAGTTAACTGCTGACTAACTATAGTGTACGAGCTAAAAATCAATAATAAAATTATTATTACACTTTTAAGGGTAAGTTTTTTCTTTTTCATGATATATTTCCCCTTTAAGTTAATAGTATGGTTTATCTCTTAAGTATATTTTAAATATAATTCATTTTTTATTCAAGTGTTTTCATAGTTATTTTTTATTTTCATCATAGAATATTAATTTAAAAGGATATGATAGATAGTTAAAGAGTAACCTAAAAGTTTTTGCTATGATTCTATATAGACTATATTGAATCTTCAAAAGGTATCTACTAAAAATTTTAAGATGTAAATATATTCCCAAAATTATGTATAGGTACACATAAACTCCTATAAAGGCATAATTGGTATAGAGTAAAAAGATAAACACAATCAGTGATGCTAAAATCCAAAATAAAAAATCTTCGATAATTACTAAAACTTTATTATTATTGTACCCTCTTATAATTCTATAAAAGTCAAAGAGTATACCTGTTATAAATCCTGCTAATATACTAAATAATAGGATTTTAAATTGAAATACTAATGGTACTATCATTATAATGTCTCCATCTATTTAAATAATCTTTTTATAATACTTTCTTTATTTACTTGTTTTGCATCTGATGTGCTGTATACGAAAGAATCTATGGTACCTATAATTGCAACTTCACCATTTTGAACATCTAATTTATTCATCTTTAAATTTTTACCCTTTATATTCAATACTCCCATAGAAGTATTTAGTGCTATATTTTCTTCATTAAAACTAAATACCTCAATAACTCCTGTTAGGGATAATCTTTTTCTACTATCTAAAATCAGATTGCTTTTTTTATCTTCAATCTTTGTATCTTTTTTGTTTTCCATAAAACTAACCTCCCAATATATTTCTCTACAATATATGTGGAAGGTTATATATATATTACTTGTTATTTTATAGTTTTTCTTTATTATAATATATTATTCCTTTATAACTTATTTATTCCTCTGTATCTTCTTCTCCTTCTAGAATATCATACATAGCTTTTGCATCTTCTTTTCTTACATGCTCTGCAACATTTATTATTCTAGCTCTTAAAGATTTATTTGCAAAAGAAATTTCTATTATATCTCCTTCTTTTATTTCTGTACTTGGCTTTGCTACCTTCCCATTAATAGACACTCTACCGCTTTCACAAGCCTCTTTTGCTATAGTTCTTCTTTTTATTATTCTCGAAATCTTCAAATATTTATCTAATCTCATAAATCTTCCCCCTTGTATTGAAAAAACCCGAGATACCCCGGGTTAAACAGTTTTAAATACTTATTTATTAACTCTTTCCTTAAACTCTTTACCTGCTTTGAATACTGGAACAGTTGTTGCAGGTATTTTTATAGTTTCTTTAGTTCTTGGATTTCTTCCTTCTCTCTCAGCTCTTTCTCTTGTTTCAAAAGTTCCAAAGCCAACTAGTTGAACTTTTTCACCTTTTTCTAGAGCTTCTTGTACGCTTTCTATGAATGATTTTAAAGCTGCTTCTGCATCTTTTTTAGTTAATTTACTTTTTTCAGCCATGCTTGAAATTAATTCTGATTTGTTCACCTTTTTTTCCTCCTTAAAATTAGAGTTTAATTTGAACTTATACATGTATGTATAAGTTTATATGTATAAGTTTTATAAATTTATTATACATTATCATATTATATAATTAATTGCAACACAAGTCTACATCTAGCTTTCAACAATTTAATTTTTTTTTTATTTTAACATGATATTTGTAAATAAACCTAACTCTCTTTTCTAAAATCTATATATTCTCCATATTATAATAAAATTCCTTCTAAAAATTATTACTTTTCATTGTTTTTTGCAACATTCCACAGTTCATCCATGTCTTCTAAGGACATATCTTCTAAATTAAGCCCCTTTTTTTCTGCAGTTTTCTCAATGAAAGTAAATCTTTTTATGAATTTATCTGTTGTTTTATTAAGTGCTAGCTCTGGATCTATCTCTAAAAATCTAGCTACATTTACGCAGGCAAATATAAGATCTCCTATTTCTTCTTCTATTCTTGCCTTATTTGAGTCTTTATATACATCTTTTACCTCATAATATTCTTCTATAATTTTATCCATAGCATGCTCTACTTTATCCCAGTCAAAACCTACTTTCTTTGCCTTAGACTGAACCTTTTCAGCCCTTATCAATGCAGGCAAGGATTTAGCTATATTTAACATAGCTTCACTATAACTATTATAGCCTTTTTCTTTATTCTTTATTTTATCCCAATTTATTAGAACCTCTTCTGAACTCTGAGCCCTAGTCTCGCCAAATACATGAGGATGCCTATCTATCATCTTTTGATTTATAGCATTTATAATATCACCTATATCAAAATAACCATCTTCTTTTCCTATAGCAGCATGAAATACCACCTGAAGTAAAACATCCCCTAACTCTTCTATTATTTTATCTTCATTATTTTCATCTATAGCTTCTACAACTTCGTAGCTTTCCTCAATTAAATACTTTTTTAGACTATGGTGAGTTTGTTCTCTATCCCAAGGACATCCATCCTCTGATCTAAGCTTCTCCATTACATCTAAAAGATCATTAAAATCCTTGTATCCTTTTGAACCACTTGGAATGTATATTGAAGTTAAGTAGTCTATATCCTCTTGCCTATCTAGAGTGTATAGTGGAATCTTTCTTATACTTTCTTCCCCCTTAACTCCTGCTGCTCTAACAAAATATATATCCTTATCGTCATCATAATACTGACATAGCTTTATTTTAACCTCTGAAGCAATATAAGGATCATATACCTGGGTTATTATTATCCCAACTCTCTTATCTAATACTTGATTACCTATATCAAAAGCATCCATGACTTTAATTCCTTCTATAGGATCAATATTTAATCTTTCCATCATAACATCTATAAAACTCACTGCCGGCACTATATCTACAGATATATTATTATTTTTACATAAATCCACCAATATGTTTACTGTTTTTTCTGCTACAAAAGGGTGTCCTGGCACTGCATATATAATATCCCCTTCTTCATCATGCTTACTTATTAAATCCTTTGCTATAAAATCATAAACTTCATCAAAGCTATCAAACTTATCATAAGCAAAGTCATAAGTATTAAAACTTATACCCATATCTTTAATATATCTTACTGTAGGATGTTTTTCTGTTCTTAAATAAATTTTATTACTTGCCTTAAGTTCATTTAGGGCACCTAGGGTCAATGCCTCAGGTGCTCCTGGTCCTAAGCCTAATATTTTAATCATCTGTTTCTCTCCTTATCTACCGAAAAATCTAGATTTTATATAGTCATATTTGAAAACTCCAAACACTATTGTTAATACTATATATATAATAATACCTAAAAATACAGCTATGAGGCAAGAAGCACCATTACTTTTTGTATAGATAAAAAGTTTGTTATAACTGACTAACACACATATCATCATTATCACAGAAGCATAAGCAGGCTTTATGGTGGTATCGTAATAGTTTATCCTTATACCTAATCTCTTCCTTAAATCCATCATATTAAGCACCGAAGACACCATATAGGCTAATATAGTAGCTATAACAGCACCATAAATATTAAAAATTGGTATCGGTACAGTGATTAAGGTTATTATAATTTTAACTATACACCCTATGAAAAGATTAATAACAGGTTTAATATAATTTCCAGTGCCTTGTAATATAGCAGTACTAGTTTGAGCTAAAGCTGTAGCCGGTATAGATATAGCTAGATACCTTAATATATTATAACCTTCACTATGCCCTGGAAACAGTAAATTCATTATAGGATTTGATAAAAGCATAAGTCCTAGCATAGAAGGGATTGCAATTACTGATGATATTTTAATTGCAATCTCTACTTTATTTATAATATCACCTTTTCTTTGCAATATATAAGCTTCAGCAATAATAGGCACTATAGAGGCACATAGAGCCATGGAAAGAGTTAATGGTACATTTACTAATACATTAGCCTTTCCCGTTAACTGGCCGTATAATATAGTAGCTTCTTTAGAATTAAATCCAGCTTCTAATAGTTTTTGAGGAACTAAAACTGAATCTATAAGCCCCATTATAGTAGATACAGTAGCTCCTAAAGATAGTGGAATTGCAATCTTTAAGATAACCCATAAAGTTTTATCATCTTTTTTTATTCCTTTTAATCTTATAGGTTTATTTATTTTCATGTATTTAATAAACAAATAAATTCCCGCAAAAAGGCCTCCTGCCGCCGCCCCCAAAGCAGCTCCCCCTGCTGAATATTCTACTCCATAAGGTAGCAATAAAAAGGCAAGTCCAACTCCTACCACCACTCTACCTATTTGTTCAATAATTTGAGACATCCCTGTAGGCTGCATATTTTGTAACCCCTGAAAAAAACCTCTAAATACACTCATTATAGATATAAATGTGGGTGCAATGGCAATAGCAATGAGAGAGTAATAAGACTTATCATTCCACCTTAAATATTTTATTATAGGTCTCGAGAAGGTAATGAGCAATAAGGTAGCACCTAATCCCATAAAAATCATTAATATAAAGGATTCTTTTAGTACTTTCATTATCCCTTCATGATCACCTATGGCATTTTTTTCTGAAACCAATTTTGATATGGCTATAGGAACTCCCGAAGCCAATGCTACAAAAAATGTATAGAGGGGATAGGACATCTGATAATATCCTATTCCTTCATCCCCTATTAACATTATTAGGGGCCATCTAAAAAACAATCCTAAAAACTTGGCCACAATTCCTGCCACCCCAAGTATTATAGTGCCTTTTATAAGCGAATGCTTTTTCATACAATACCTCCAAATCCGTTGAGTAAATCCTTTAATAGTTATTTCTATTTAAAGATTTGAAGTATTATTACTAAAAATTTCACTTATTGTTTACTACATATTTAAAGTACTTATAAATTTTATACTAAATTGAATATATTATAAACTTTGTGTCAATAATCATAATGCTTGGGTAAAAATAAATGGCAGCCAAGCTGCCATTATTGTTCCATTTGTTTACCCAAGAAGGCGGATGCAGTTTCAGCAAGCTTTAATTCTAAGTCTCCAAATTTATCCCCCTCTTGTTTTGATAGGATTATAACTGCTCCTATTGCATCCCCTTCTGCTAATATAGGAGATATAACTTGCGTAGAGTACTTTTCTTTAGGTTCTTCTTCATTATAAAGTGCAATTAAATTATCTTTTTCTTTTAATAATAAAACTGTCTTTCTTTCCTCCATAACCTTTTCTAAATCATTGCTGATTTTCTTTTCCATATAATCTTTCTTAGCAGTTCCACTAACAGATATAAACGCATCTCTATCCGCAATCAATACTATATGTCCAATAGATTGTTGTAGGGACTCTGCATATTCCTTTGAAAAATCACTTAATTCTCCTATAGGAGAATATTTTTTTAAAATTACGCCCCCTTCTCTATCTGTGAATATTTCTAAAGGATCTCCTTCTCTAATCCTTAGAGTTCTTCTAATTTCTTTTGGTATAACAACTCTTCCAAGATCGTCAATACGTCTTACTATTCCTGTTGCTTTCATTTGTTTCCCTCCTTATTCTGTACACTGAGATTAATTTATTGCATTATTATTATCCATCAAATTATGCAATTTTATACACTATTGTAGGTTTTTATTTTAGTTATCCCTAATTTAACAACATATCCTTTAAAAAGCCTAAAGAATACTTAAAAACTCCTTATTCTATAGCAAATTTAGTTTAATCCCACTTTAATAACTTTATGGTTTAAAAATATTCTTTAAAAAAATCACCAAAGGGATAATTCTAATCCCTTTGGTGATTTTTATTAAAACTTAAATATTATCTTCATATATTTTAACTTTAGCTTCTTTTTTCCAATCTTCTAAAGTTTTATTAAATGTTTCCTTTTGTTTTTCTTGTAATAAGGTATTGGTTATATCTTCTTTAACTTTGTCAAATTCCTTAGCAGTTGCCTCAGTTTTAATTCCTGTAACCTTTATTAAATGATATCCCCATTGAGTTTTTACTAATGATGACACTTCACCTTCTTTAAGGTTCTTAAAACCAGCTACAAAATCTGGATCATATGATTGTGTATCATATTCTATAAATCCTAATTTTCCTCCTTGATCCTTAGTTCCATCTGTTCCATACTCTTTTGCAAGAGCTGCAAAATCTTCACCTTTATCTATCTTAGCTTTTATAGTATTAGCAGTTTCCTCATCTTTTACTACTATATGTGAAACATCGGCTCCTGGTTTATCTGTATAAAGAGCATCTTTATTTTTCTCATAATAATCTTTAGCTTCTGCTTCCTCTACTTTAACGTCTTTTATCATGTATTCTTGAACCTTAGACATTATTGTATCTTCTTTTATAAATTCTTTTATTTCATCTAGGGTTAACCCTTGCTGTTTCATTGCCTCTTCAAACTTAGTATCATCATTACCAAACATAGTTTTCATGTCTGCTAATCTTTTATCTATTTCTTGATTCATCTCATCCCCTGTTGGAATGATTTTTAACTCTTCACCTTTTTTAGAGAATATCTCCAAAGCTACTAATTGATCTACCATTTGAGTTCTAAGGTTTTTTACAGCGTCCATAGCCTCTTGATTATTTTTATAGTCTTCTCCAAATTGTTGTTTTACCATATCATCATAAGGAGCCATCTTTTTATCTAAATCTCCTCTAGTTATCTTCTTACCACTTACCTTAGCCACCGCACTTTTCGCCATAGCTTCTGGAGTTTTCTCTATCATCGTACAGCCAGCAGCTGTTAAAGTAAATGCAGCTATCATAGTGGCAGTTATTATCTTTTTTATATTCTTCACTATTATTCCCCCGCTCTTAATTTTTTTAATTTTTGTACATATTTCTGATTTTATCAGTATTTTAATATAAATTCAATTGTTATTTATTCCTAAGTGTTACCATATATTCTAGTAGACTCTTAAATTCATCTAGGATTTCTTCTTTCTTCACCATTGCAATCCTATACCCAAAGGCTGGCTTTTCTCCAAACTTGAATATCACCTTCTTACTATACTTATCCATTAAGCCCTTTATAATAGTTTCATCTAAACTATTTTTGCTATCAAATTGGAATATAACCTCTTCTTCTTTTTCTTTTATTTCTTCTATATTTAAAATCTTTCCAAGACTTCTTATATAAGATATATTTATAAGATTATTTACTGGCTGTGATATATCCGAAAATCTATCTTCTAATTCATCCATTATATCATACATGTCTTCTTGATTTTCAATAGATGCTATTTTCTTATAGATTTCTATCTTTTGAACTTCGTCTTCTATATATTGATTAGGTATATAGGCATCTATATTTAAATCTATAGTGGTTTCTACTGGCTCTTTTTCTATATCTCCCTTTATAAGTTTTATAGTATCCTCTAGCATCCTGCAATATAAATCGTAACCTACCGCAGCCATATGTCCATGTTGAGCTGAGCCCATCATATTTCCAGCTCCTCTTATTTCTAAATCTCTCATAGCTATCTTAAATCCAGAGCCTAATTCCGTAAATTCTTTTAATGCTTTTAATCTTTTTTCTGCTACCTCTGTTAGTATTTTATCCTTTTTATAGGTAAAATAGGAATAAGCTATCCTATTGGTTCTCCCCACTCTTCCTCTTAATTGATAAAGCTGTGAAAGCCCCATTCTATCTGCATCATAAACTATCATGGTATTTACATTTTGAATATCCATTCCTGTTTCTATTATAGTGGTACATACAATCATATCTATCTCACCACTTATAAATCCAAGCATTACTTTTTCTAGTTCTCTTTCAGTCATTTGACCATGAGCTATACCTATCCTAACCTCAGGAACTAAATTTT
This sequence comes from Clostridium simiarum, assembly GCF_018919175.1. Taxonomy (GTDB): domain Bacteria; phylum Bacillota; class Clostridia; order Clostridiales; family Clostridiaceae; genus Clostridium_L; species Clostridium_L simiarum. The sequence continues at coordinate 33,222 of NZ_JAHLQL010000003.1, forward strand.
GAAGATAACCTGCCATATTTTTAATGTCTTCTACCCTATTATAGACAAAATATATTTGTCCTTTTCTATTTAACTCTCTTAATATTGCATCTCTTATAAGCTGATCATTGTATTCAACTACATAAGTTTGAATAGGATACCTCTCCTCTGGAGGTGTTTCTATAACACTTATATCCCTTACTCCTGTGAGAGACATGTGAAGAGTTCTAGGTATAGGGGTAGCACTCAAAGTAAGCACATCTATATTCTTTTTTAAATTTTTAATCTTTTCCTTATGGGTTACACCAAATCTTTGCTCCTCATCTACTATAAGAAGCCCTAAGTCTTTAAAATTTACATCTTTAGATATAAGTCTGTGTGTACCTATTAATACATCTACATTTCCTTCTTTTACTGCCTTTAATGTAACCTTTTGTTGCGCTGCTGACCTAAATCTACTCAACATATCAATCTTAATAGGAAAATCTGAAAATCTTTTAAGCATATTCTTATAATGTTGCTCTGCAAGTATAGTAGTAGGCACCAAAAAGGCTACTTGTTTACCATCCATTACTGCCTTAAAAGCGGCTCTCATAGCTACCTCTGTCTTTCCGTATCCTACATCCCCACATAAAAGTCTATCCATAGGCTTATCAGATTCCATATCACCCTTTATCTCTTCTAAGGAGGTAATTTGGTCTGGTGTTTCATCATAAGGGAATTCTTCTTCAAATTGCTTTTGCCATACAGTATCTAAGGAATATTTATACCCCTTTAAAGTAGATCTTGTAGCATATAATTTTACCAGATCTTCTGCAATCTCATTTATAGACTTCTTAACCTTACTCTTAGCTTTAGCCCACTCACTACCTCCAAGCTTATTTACCTTTGGTGATTTTCCTTCGCTACCAATATACTTTTGTACCATGTCCAACTGCTCTACTGGTACATAAAGTTTATCTCCTTTATCATAGCTAATATCTAGATAATCTCTCTTATGTCCTTCTAGCTCCAATTGTTTTATACCCTTGTACACACCAATTCCATGATTTACGTGAACGACATAGTCACCTGGCTTAAGTTCTGCAAAACTTTTTATTTTAGCTACACCTTTTTTACTAGAAACTCTTTTCTTTGTCTTACGTTTTGATTCACCAAAAACTCCCCTATCTGATATTACACATATCTTAAGTTCTGGATACTCAAATCCTTTAAGTTGATTACCAAAGGTAACAACTACTTCCCCGTACTGTATTTCAGATACAATATCTTTATATACACTTTCAATTCCCTTATCTCTTAGTGTATCTACAAGTCTTTCACCTCTAGGTCTTGTACCTGACAATATGATTGTTTTATATCCTTTAGATTTTTTATCTTTTATATCTTCAATTAAAAAATCTAACTGTCCACCGTAATTTGTTAAAGTTATCTCAGAAAAACCATATATAGCTCTTGGTTGTATATATTTATTAGTTTTAGCAATAGACTCAAGGGTTATCAAAGCTCTTTCTGTTAAGTTTTCCACTATACTTTCTTTAAGTACTAACAATTCTCCTTGCCTTGGAAGTATATCTCCTCTTTCTAGAAAAGCCTTATAGTTCTCCTCAAACTCATAATATATACTCTCTAGCTTTCCCATAGATCTTTGAACATCATCTAATATTATTATTCCATCATCAATATAATCAAAGAAATTAGAAGGATTTTCAAAAAAATAAGGTAAATAACTGTCAATAGTTTCAAAGTTCCAACTTTCTTTTAAAGATTCTAAATTTGCATTAACTACCTTATTTATCTTTTGAACCATATCTTTATTCTTTTTACTGTTACGAGAGTCTACAAAAGAATCCAAATCCTTCTTTATTAAGCCATAGCCCCTTTGTATACTTTCAGTGCTTAGTATCATCTCTTTTGCAGGAAATATCTCTACTTCCTTTACTTTTTGTATACTTCTTTGAGATTCAACATTAAAGGTTCTTATTGAATCAACTTCATCTCCAAAAAGCTCTATTCTATATGGGCTAGAGCTTATAGGTGGATAAATATCCAATATACCTCCTCTTACAGAAAACTGCCCTTTTCCATCTACTAAATCCATTCTCTCATAACCACATTGGATCAACTTTTCTGTTAAATCCTCTATATTTATAACATCTCCTACATTATATTTAAGATTATATTTTTTATATAAATCTATAGGGGTATAACAGGGTGAGAAAGCCTCAACAGAAGTTACAATCACCTTCTTCCCTGGTCTTATCATCTCTTTTATAACCTTTAACCTTTCCCATCTTAAGTCTCCAGATATGGCATCTACATTATAAAACACAACTTCTTTTGTAGGAAAATAGTATATCTCTGGTATATACAAAGATAAATCCTCATATAAATTTTTAGCTTCTAAATCACTATGACTTATTATGAAAAAAGGTCTTTCTTCTTCTTCATAAATAGCATCAATAATATATGATTTAGCAGATTCAGATATTCCATATATGGATATAGGGTATCTATTTTCTTTTATATTCTCTTTTATACTTGCAAATTCTTTACTCTGCTTTAAAGGTTCTAGTAATCCTTTAAACCTCATCTCTTATAACACCGCCTTAAACCATAGAACTGTTATCTTTCAGCAATAAACCCATTGAACTTATTCATTGACTCATTTAACCCTTCTTTCATAATGCAAGCTGTAGCCTCCACTGAGGCTTTTATAGTTTCATCTATTAATTCTTTATCCTCTTTAGAAAACTTCCCAAGAACGTGAGAAACAAGGTCTCCCCTTGGACACCCCACTCCAATCTTTATTCTAGGAAATATATCTGTACCTAAGTTTGCAATTATACTTTTAATTCCGTTATGCCCTCCTGCGCTACCTTTAGCCCTTATCCTCATTCGACCTATATCTAAACTTATATCATCATATATAACTACAATGTCTTGATTTTCTATTTTATAAAAGTTTACAATTTCTCTTACGCTTTCACCACTAAGGTTCATATATGTAGTTGGCTTTAATAAAATAGTCTTTTTTCCATCTATAAACCCTTCTCCATATATCCCTTTAAATTTTGTCCTATTTAATGAAATATTATACCTTTCAGCTAGAACATCTATAAAATTAAACCCTACATTATGCCTTGTATTCTCGTATTCCTTACCTGGATTACCTAACCCTACTATAAGATACATCTAATATTTCCTCCAATTAACTCTGATATAGTATTTACCAGATGACTCCCCGCTCTAATACCCCCATCTTCTTCAAATTTGGAATAAAGAACGGCTACGTCCCTGGATAACGATTTCTAAGCTTTATAGGGAGTAAAAACTCCCTATAAAGGCAAAAGCTCTGTTTATTTAGGTTATTTAAGTCTCTGCTCTCTGAGTTCAAAAACCTATGTTAAATCTCCTTATATAATATATTAAAAAATGAAAACAATAAAGAGACTTTTAAAGTCTCTTTAAAATTAAAATAGAATTTATTTCTTTTCTGTAAGAGTAAGGTCTAACTTCAAAACACTTCCGTCTCTCCATATTTTGCAGTTTATCAAATCGCCTACTTTATGTTCATCAACGGTATTTTGTATATCGGACATTTTTTTAACTTCTTTATGATCTAATTCAACAATTATATCCGTAGCTCTTACCCCTGCATTATGAAGAGTTTCTCCTTGGGTAACTTCTCTGACGTAAACACCCTCTACACCAAAATTCTCTGAATTATTATTTCTAACTACAGTTTGACCCACAAAACCTAAGTGTGGCTTATTTACTTTACCATAGTCAGTTAAAGATTTTACTATATGTGTAACTTCATTTGAAGGTATTGAAACTCCCATACCTTCAGATATATACTGGTTAGTGAGTTTAGCACTATTTATACCTATTATTTCTCCAATACTATTACATAAAGCCCCTCCTGTATTATAGGCATTTATGTTAGTATCTGTTTTTATCACCTTGTAAGAACTCTTCTCTCCAGTTTTAGGATCCACATATTCTAGTTTTTTATTAGGCATACTTACAATTCCCATAGTTACAGCACCTGACATATTTTCTCCTAAAGGATTGCCTACTGCAATAGCTAAATCCCCAGCTCTTACCTTTTCTGAATCACCAAACTTTGCATAAGGAAGATTATCCTGCTCTATCTTTATTACAGCTAAATCTGAACCTCTATCAAGTCCCACTACTTTAGCCAGCATAGGTTTTGCTCCATAACTTGATAATTTAACATAAATCTCCTGTACCTCATCAACCAAGGATGAATTAGTTACAATATAACCACTTTTATCAAATATTATGCCTGAACCAATATTTTTACTGATTTCATTTTTAGAAAAGCTGTCCTCTTTGTTACTAACACCTACTATTACATCGCTCAACCCTTCTACAACCTTATTTATGTCATTCTTTGGTACTATTTCCTTTGAAGTATCATCTTTAAGGTCACGTTCCTTATTTGAATATATTATAGAATTATTATTTTTACTTTGCATTATTTTGCTATACTTTTTTTCAATTATATAGGTGGCTGATAGGGCACCTGAAAATGCGGCTATTAACATTAGAGAAACTCCCTTGCAAAAGTACTTTATCTTTCTTCTTTTCTTACTTTGCCTTATGTTTATTTCTCCATAATTAGCGCAGGGTTCTACTCTCTCTTCTTCATTAAATTTTAGATCATAATTAACACTTATGTCTTTATTTAATTTGTCTTCTCTTTCCATAAAGCACCCCCTATATTTCTGAAATTATTATACTCAAATAATTTAAATTAAGTATGAACAAAATATGATTTTTTAATTACCTTTTCATATATTTAAACTCTACGCTTTAGTCAAAGTAAATACAAAGGTTACTCCCTTTTCCTTTATTTTATTTTCAACCCATACATCTTCCCCTAGCTGAGACAATATGTTTCTAACTATAGGTAACCCAAGTCCTGTACTAACCTTTGAGGTTCTTGATTTATCTGACTTATAAAACCTATCCCAGATGTGTCTCATATCCTCTCCAGAAATATTAGGTCCATTATTAAATACTGAAACCAATATTTTATTACCTTTTATTTTAGTGGCTACTTTTATGTTCCCTCCATCTGGCACATATTTTATAGCATTGTCTAATAAGTTTGTCATTACTTGAATAAGTCTATCTCTATCTCCCGCTACATATAGATGTTCATCTTGTAGTAGCACATCTACCTTTAATTTCTTATCATTAATCTTAGGTTCAAATTTTATAACACATACTTTTATAATTTCATTTATATCTATCTCTGTTATCCTAAGAGAAAACTTTCCTGACTCCATAGCCGCTAAATCCAAAAGATCATTTACTAGTCTAGTTAGCCTTTGAATCTCTTCATAAGCTATCTGAAGATAATGATTTTCCTTATCCATAGGAATAACTCCATCCAGTATACCTCCTATAAAGCCTTTTATAGAAGTTATTGGCGATCTAAGTTCATGGGAAACATTAGACATAAATTCTCTTCTATTTTTTTCTACTTGCTCTAGAGAATCTGCCATAGTATTAAAGGATTTTGCAAGTTCTCCTATTTCATCATTGGAATCTATGTAAACTCGTCGTTCTACTTCCCCTTTTGTTATCTTTCTTGCTACAGTATTTATCTTTGCTAAGGGTTTTATAATTATCCTCTGAGAAAAATAGTATATTATAATACTAGTTATAATTACAGAGAAGATAGCGCCAACCCATATTATAGAGTATACTTTTTTTATAGGGGCCTTTATTTGATCTATTGGAGTATGCATCAATATGAAACCCTTGAAGACCCCCTCTGAAAATATAGGTTTCATATAAATATAGGAAGGCTTATCTACTATATTTTCATATACCCCTTTCTTTTCAACAGTCCTTCCAAATCTTAATTCATCCATTTCTTTAATAACTAAACTATTTGGTGCGATATCTTTATATTTTGGATTAGATACTGCATACACATAACCCAAACTATCAGCTACGAGTATATCTGAACTTATTAAGTCTCCTATAATTTGCATTTCACTTTCTAGTCTATTGAGAGAAATATTAGTTCCATAGCTTAAAAATTTTGTTGCTGAGCTAGCTATTTTATCTCCCTGCATATCTAATTGACTTTTTCTTTGATTAAAATAATAATTTTCAAACCAAAAAGATAATATGGTTGCTACCATAATAAACATAATAGCCACAATAGATGTAAAGGCTGCTATCATTTTTGACACAAGGCTATTTTTTATCATCTACTTCACCTCAAATTTATATCCAACACCCCAAACAGTTTCTAGTTGCCAATTTGATCCTCCATGAAGCTTCTCTCTTAATCTTTTAATATGAACATCTACTGTTCTAGAGTCTCCTGGATAATCATATCCCCAAACTTCGCAAAGAAGTTGTTCTCTTGTAAAAACCCTATTTTTATTATTTGCAAGATAATATAATAATTCAAATTCCTTAGGTGGCATCTTTATCTCTTCACCTTTATAAAGTACAGTGTATGAATTTACATCTATGGATAAATCGGGGAATGAAAGTGTTTCTTTACTTCCGTTATCCACATTATACCTTCTCATAACCGCTTTAATTCTAGCTATAAGCTCTTTAGGTTCAAAAGGTTTTACCACATAATCATCCGCTCCTAGTTCAAGCCCTAGAACCTTATCAAAGGTATCACCTTTAGCAGTGAGCATTATTACCGGTGTCTCATTTTCCTTCCTTATCCACTTTAATACATCTATTCCATCTACGTGAGGAAGCATTATATCTAAAAGCACTAAATCTGGTTTATATTCTAAAAAAACCTCTTGTGCCTCTTTTCCATCATTTGAAATTCGTGTATCATATCCTGAACTTTGTAAATACATTTTTATAACTTCACATATGTTTTCATCATCATCTACTACAAGTATTTTCCCTATAGTTCCTTCCATCTTTCTAACCTCCTAACCATAATATGACCTAATTATACCTATATATTAATTTATCACAAATTAATATTTAAATACTCCTTTATATTAAAATGTTACAAATAATTTACCACTGTACAAAATATTTAAAATTATTTAAAACTTGTTGTTTAAGTTATAATAACTAAGGCATAACAATACTTTTATAGTATCGTTATGCCTTTATGTATAATATTTCTATTCTTGTTCAAACAATATGCTAAGAGGAACATCATCATATATTCTTCTTATAGCTTCTGCGAATATTGGAGCCACAGAAAGTGAAGTAAACTTTTGTAAATCATCTCTCTTTGGAAGATCTACAGTATTTAACATAACCAATTCTTTAATAGCTGAATTATTTATCCTATCAAAAGCTGGTCCTGAAAGAACTCCGTGAGTACAGCAAGCATATACTTCTTTTGCTCCTAAATCTTTTAATGCATTTGCAGCATTTGCTATGGTTCCAGCTGTATCTATCATATCATCCACTAAAATAGCAGTTTTGCCTCTAACATCTCCGATTATATTCATTATTTCAGATACATTAGCTCTTGGTCTTCTCTTGTCAATTATAGCTATAGGTGCTTGCAATCTATCTGCAAATTTTCTTGCTCTCGTAACGCTACCTAGGTCTGGTGATACTATAACCACATCTTCATCTTCTCTGAATCCCTTGTCTTCAAAATATTTTGAAAGTATAGGTACTCCCATCAAATGATCTAGTGGTATATCAAAATATCCTTGAATCTGTGAAGCATGCAAATCCATAGTAAGTACTCTATCCGCTCCTGCAGCTGTTATAAGATCTGCTACAAGTTTTGCAGTAATAGGGTCTCTTGACTTTGCTTTTCTATCTTGTCTTGCATATCCATAGTAAGGCAGAACCGCTGTTATCCTTCCTGCTGAAGCTCTTTTAAATGCATCTATCATTATTAAAAGCTCCATCAAATTGTCATTAACAGGAGAATTTGTAGGTTGTATTACAAACAAATCCACACCTCTTACAGTTTCATTAATATCTACTGATATCTCTCCATCACTGAATGTTCCTACTTTTGCTTCACCTACAGGTACGCCTAATATATCCGCTATATCTTTAGCAAGTTTTGGATGGGCGTTTCCAGTGAAGATTTTTATTGTTTTGCCATGGGTTATCATTTTGAGTCCTCCTTAAATTTTTTATTTACTTTTTAAGTCCCTTTTTATCTACCCAGCCCTCAATATTTTTTTGTTTAGCTCTTCCTATAGCAAGGCTGCCTTCTGGCACTTCATTGGTTATAGTAGATCCTGCAGCAATATAGCTATTATCTTTCACCTCAACTGGAGCCACTAGATTAGTGTTACATCCAATAAAGGCTCTATTACCAATTTTAGTTTTGTATTTTGCTTTACCGTCATAATTTACTATTACAGTTCCACAACCAAAATTGCAATCCTCGCCCACTTCTGCATCGCCTATGTAAGTCAGATGAGACACTTTCGTATTATCCCCTATAGTAGATTTCTTAATTTCTACAAAATCCCCAATTCTAGCATGTTTTCCTATAGTACTTTCAGGCCTTATGTATGCAAATGGGCCTACTGTTGTTTCTTCCCCAATATGACTTTCAAGTATTACAGAACTTTGTATGGATACACCTTGTTCTATAATGCTATCTTTAATCCTAGAATTTGGATATAATACACAATTTTCTTTTATAACTGTCTTTCCTTCTATTGCGTTACCAGGATAGATTATAGTATCCTGTCCTATTTGTACATCAGCACCTATATAAGTATTTTCAGCATCTATTAGCGTAACTCCATTTTCTAAATGCTTTTTATTTATTCTGTTTCTTAATATCTTTTCAACTTCAGCGAGTTCCACTCTAGAGTTTACCCCCATAGTTTCCTCATAGTCAACTATCATAGCACCTACAGTATTATCTTCACTTCTTAATATCTCTATTACATCTGTAAGATAATATTCCCCTTGAGCATTATTATTGTTGAGTTTATCTAAACTTTTTACAAGACTTTCTATATCAAAACAATATATACCTGCATTAATCTCATTAATAGATAACTCTTCCTTATTGCAGTCTTTATGTTCTACTATCTTATCCACTACACCTTCTCTTCTTACGATCCTCCCATAACCTGTTGGATCATTTAATAGAGAAGTTACAATGGTGCACTTATAACCATTGTTTTCATGAGTTTCAATAAGTTTTTTTACTGTTTCAGCTCTCATAAGAGGTACATCACCATTAAATATAGCCACTATACCTTTTTTATGTTTTAAAAACTCCTTAGCACAAATTATAGCGTGTCCAGTTCCTAATTGTTTATCTTGATAGGAATAACTAACATCTCTAAACCTTGTACTCTCTTTTACTTTATCTGCGCCTTTTCCTATTACTATATTTATATCACTTAAATCTGCTATCCTCATAATGTCTATTACGTGATTGACCATTTCCTTGCCACATACCTTATGTAAAACCTTTGGTGTAGTAGATTTCATCCTCTTCCCTTCACCAGCAGCTAGTATTATAGCACATTTATACATTCCCTCACCTCTTTATGTTGTATATTAAAGAATTAGAGTATGCTATTTCCGTTAAAAACATAACATTGAAATTTCATGCCCTTTTTATTATATTTTATAAAAAGATTATTTTCAACACCGAAATGCCTTATTCTACTTGTAAGAAAATTAAAAAAAATAAAAAGGAGACGTCTCCTTTTTATTTTTATTCACCCTCAACTTCGTTTTCTGTTTCTTGAGGCTCTTCATTTTTTACTTTTTCATACTCATCTAGTATAGCCTGTTGTATTCTTTCTCTAGTTTGAGTATTTATTGGATGCGCAATGTCCTTAAATTCTCCATCAGGAGTTTTTCTACTTGGCATTGCTATGAAAAGACCATTTTGTCCTTCTATTACCTTTATGTCATGAACCACAAATTCATTATCAAAAGTAACAGAAACTATAGCTTTCATTTTACCATCAGCTGCGATTTTTCTAATTCTTACGTCTGTAATTTGCATTAAAAATCCACCTCCAAGATGCTTTATAGAATATATATTTCTCTATATGTTTTGTTTTTCCTTCTTTTTTATGTAAAAAACTTATAAATTTTTAGAAAATTTATTATTTAAAAAACTTTGATGGTTTTAATATAGACTCTCCGTCTTTATCTATACCAAAAAATTCTATAATAGAAAAATATTCAGTAACAAGTTTTCTATCTAACTCCACGTTATCTACCAATACCCCTATACCTAATAGTTGGCTTTCAAATTCCTTTAAAAGATCCATTATGCCTTTTGCAGTTCCTCCAGCTTTCATAAAATCATCTATAAATATACACCTACTACCTTTTTTCAATGATTTCTTGGAAAGTGACATATTTTGTATCCTTCCACTAGAGCCTGATACATAGTTTATGGTTACTGTAGGTCCTTCTGTAACCTTGGTATCTCTTCTTACTATTATAAGCTCCACTCCGAGATTTTTTGAAACCTCATAAGCTAGTGGTATTCCCTTTGTTTCAACAGTTACTACATAATCTATTTGCTGTCCTTCAAAGAAAGATGATAATATAATTCCTGCCTTAGATATTATTTTTGGATTAAACATTATATCATTAATGTATATGAAATTTCCTGGCACTATTCTTTCTTTATTCATAAGATTCTCACATAAATCTAATGCAAATCGATTCATTTCTTCTTTTGAAATCTTTGGTATGTATTTTATCCCTCCAGCAGCGCCGGATATAGTTTCAATCTTACCTAGTTGAAGTTTTTCCATGGTGTCCCTTATTATTACTATATCTTCACTTATAGTAGATTTAGCTGCATTTAATGGTTCTAAAAAATTATTAAGACTTATTACCTTGTTAGGATTCCCCAAAAGCATCTTTGTTATAGCTACAATTCTATTATTTCTATTAAATCTATCCATTCCTATCACCCATCACTTAAAATATTACGAATTATATGATAAAAAAACCTTTTATTATTCATATTCTATTCTATTAGAGCTATAATTTCAATTATTATTGAACCAATAATTAATTTAATAATATTATATATGTATACAAGTAACTTTTTCCCTTGGGATTTTTTATAAATAAATCATTTTATATCCTATTTTATTAGATTTTATGTTAAAATTATATTGTATTTTCAGCATATTAAGAAATATATGAATAATAAATCTTGTATTAAAACATTTAACCTAATCATAGAAAGGAATGATTTTATGAATGCTCACAGTATAAAACCCATTCTACCTTTTAATCTTAAACCCGGCATGATTCTTGCAAAGGATTTATATATAAATAACCTTAAATTATTATCTAAAGATACAGTTCTCAATGAAAAAAATATAGATAGAATTAGAGCTATATTTCCCACAACCCCTATTCATATATATACCCATGAAGAGAATTATGACTTAGAAGTTACAAGATCAAAAATCTCTGGCGAATACAAAGAGGTTGAAAGTAAATTTTCTAAGTTCTCTGATAATGCAGAGATCATCTTTTCTCAAGTTATGTCTAATTCAAAAGTTGATATAAAAAACATAAGAGGTCTTTCTGAGGATATACATACTCAAATGAAGGATTATGGAATAATTATTAAAAATATAATTGATGATAGAAATTCTAACAGTTATCTCTTTCATCATTCGGTAAATGTTGCCATACTAAATGCTATGCTTGGCAAATGGCTTAATCTGTCTTCTAGAGATATAATGCTTTTAACCTATACTGGGATACTTCATGATATTGGTAAGTCGAAAATCCCTGCTAGCATAATTGACAAGCCCCATAATCTTACTAAAAAAGAGTTTGAACTTGTAAAAACTCATTCTATAAAAAGCTATGATATAGTAAAAACAATTCCTTATATAGATCCTGCTGTTGAAATGGGGGTACTTATGCATCATGAGAGAATGGATGGTAGTGGCTATCCATTAGGTTTAAAAGGTGATACTATACATCTTTATGGAAAAATAACTGCAATTACTGATATGTTCGATGCTATAACCTCAAATAGACCTCACAAAAAAAAGCAATGCCCTCTTCATGCTTTAGAAATACTAAAAGCAGATTCCTTCGGAAAGCTAGATCCTAAATGTGCCACTACTTTTGTGGAAAATATGGTAACCTACTATGAAGGAGAGTTTGCTAAGCTTAACACAGGAGAAATTGCAAAAATATTAAAGATTAATAAAAATTATATATCTAAACCTAGCATTTTTTTGCATAATGAATTAATTGATTTAACCCAAGATAAAAATTTATTTATTGTAGATATTCTATAAAATTTCGATGTGTATTATTTTATATATAAAATATTCCCTATAAAACTGTTATTTTGCTATAAGTTTGTTTATAATTATTAAATGTATGGGCTATGCAATATATAGAATTTTGTTTATCCTATGTGTATGGATAAGTTCTTCTTAGCTTCAGATAAGGTGTTTCATTTAATCAAAATCCACCTAACGCAAGAACTTCTGATATCTTAGCCCTTTGATTTATAACCTATTAAAAGGAGTGAGTATATGTCATTTGACTTTTTAAAAGATAAGAATAAAAAAATTCATTTTATCGGTATCGGTGGCATAAGCATGAGTGGCTTAGCTGCTATAATGCTTAAAAATAACTTTAAAGTTTCTGGATCTGATATGAAAGATTCGGAAATTTTAAATAAACTAAGAAAAAAAGGTGCAGAGATTTACATAGGTCATAGTGATAAAAACATTAAAGATGTAGACTTAGTTGTATATACTGCAGCTGTTCCAAAAGATAATCCTGAACTTCAATATTCTATAGAAAATCAAATTCCATTAATGGATAGAGCTGAGTTTTTAGGTGAAATAATGAAGGGTCACAAGTATAATGTAGCTGTATCAGGTACCCACGGGAAAACCACTTCTACCTCTATGTTAGCTCATATAACCCTTAAGGCGGAGCTTGACCCTACTATCCTAGTAGGGGCGGAGTTAGATATCATAGATGGTAATTTCAGAACTGGAAATAGCGAATATTTTGTTACGGAGTCCTGTGAGTACAAAAAATCTTTTCTTAAATTTTTCCCTTACATAGGGATAATATTAAATATAGATGCAGATCATTTAGATTATTATAAAGACATCGACCACATAGAATCTGCCTTTACTGAATTTGGAAACCTAATTCCTGAAGATGGTTATCTTATAGGCTACGCAGGCGATCCTAGAGTTATGAATGTAGTAAATAAGGTTAAGTGTAGTACCTTAACTTACGGAATTGACTGTGGAGATATTCAAGGTAGAAATATTTCCTTCAATGATAAAGGTCAGAGCCATGTGGATGTCTACAGAAATGATGAAAAATTATTTTCTATAGTATTAGGGGTACCCGGAAATCATAATATATTGAACGCTTTAAGTGCCGTGGCTACTTCATTAATTTTAGGTATAGATCATAAAGCCATAATAGAAGGATTGGAAAGCTTTAAAGGTGCTCACAAAAGATTTGAATTTAAAGGGGAAAAGAAGGGTATCACTGTAATAGATGACTACGCTCATCACCCTACAGAAATAAAGGCTACTTTAGATGCAGCCAAAAATTATCCTCATAATAAAATATATTGTGTATTCCAACCACATACCTACAGTCGAACTTTAGCTTTATTAGAGGACTTCACCCTTTCCTTCGATAATGCAGATGAGATTCTTCTTATGGATATCTATGCTGCTAGGGAAAAGGACACTGGTCTTGTAAGCTCAGATATGTTAGGGGATAAAATAAGAAAAAGAGGTTTAAAATGCACAAATCTCCGTAACTTCGATGAAGCGCTAACCTATCTAAACTCTAAAGCTTCAAAAGGAGATTTAATATTAACAGTGGGTGCAGGTGATGTGGTTAAGGTCGGGGAGATGTTTTTACACAACAAATAGTTTTAATAATTAATATAAAATCTATTATTAACTTTAGTTTTGTTGTGTTAAATTTAACCATGTAAATTTTTGTTTTTTTCTTATAATAAATTTCCTGGTGTAAAAAAATTATTATAGTTAATAATAAATATATAAACTACACCAGGAGGTGTTTTATATGATGAATTTTCTAATATCTTCCGCGGTAAATTTAATTATTATTCTAATAAGTTTTTTCATATTCAAAAGCATTATTAGTGGACCTACAAGACATAGACTCTATGAGAAATTTATGTCATCCTTTGCAAAGTTTATAATATATGTTTTTGTAGCCTCTATAGTTATAACCGGTCTTACGGCTCTAGTTTTATATAAAACTAGATATATAGCTTACGTAAATATTGCAGCACCAGCTTTGGTTTCTATAATAGTTGGATTTGTAGCTTCTACAGTACCAACTAGAGGTGCGGGTGATAAAGAAAAAGCATGACTAAATGGACAATTGATGGATATCAATTGTCCATTTAGTCATACATTTATTCCATTTCCACCATTACTAATACTCTTTTTAATGAAATATATTTTTTTGTATTAATTGTACTTTAATTTTTGCTTAAAAAGTATATTAAAATATTTGCATTAACCTTACTTTTAGTGTAATATAATGATATTCATATAAAAAAATCAACCGTGAAGAGAAGAGTAAATATAGGAAGTAGTCTTAGCGAGTCGGTGAAAGTGAAAGATCGATACGAGGCCTATATCGAAGAACATCTCGGAGTTTCTAACCGAAATCCTATAGGAAAGTAGACTTAGACGGAATCAACCCGTTAGAGATTGAACAGCATTATTGTGCTGATAGAGTGGTCAACATATTTTTATTATGTTGACAAAATGGGTGGCACCACGAATTTAGCCTTTCGTCCCTTTGTGAGATGAAAGGTTTTTTTATATTTATTTTTAAATTTAAATAATTAGAAAGGCAGGAATAAAAAATGAAACCTTTAGAAATTAAAGAACTTTATAGAAGCGGCGACAAACATTATAACCAGAAGGTTAAAATAAATGGATGGATAAGAACTTCAAGAGCTTCTAACGCTTTTGGATTTATTGAACTTAATGATGGAACATTTTTTAAAAATGTTCAAATAGTTCTTGAAAGTGATAAATTAGATAACTTTAAAGACATAACTAAACTTCCTATAAGTTCTTCTATTACAGTTGAAGGAGAACTTATACCTACTCCCGAATCAAAACAACCTTTTGAAATTAAGGCAGAAAATATAATAGTAGAAGGTCTTTCATCTGCTGACTATCCTCTACAAAAAAAGAGACATAGTTTTGAATATCTAAGAACTATTGCACATTTAAGACCTAGAAGCAATGCTTTCTCTGCAGTATTTAGAATTCGTTCTATGGCAGCCTTTGCTATACACAAGTTCTTTCAAGAAAAAGGATTTGTTTACACTCACACTCCTATTATAACCGGAAGTGATGCAGAAGGTGCTGGAGAAATGTTTAGAGTATCTACATTAGATATTTTAAACCCTCCGAAAACTGAAAATGACAAAGTAGATTTTTCAGAAGACTTCTTTGGTAAAGAAACAAATCTTACTGTAAGCGGTCAACTCGAAGGAGAAGCTTATGCTTTAGCTTTCCAAAAAATATATACTTTTGGACCAACTTTTAGGGCTGAAAATTCAAATACCGCAAGGCATGCATCTGAATTTTGGATGATAGAGCCTGAAATAGCTTTTGCTGATCTTAAAGATGACATGCAACTAGCTGAAGATATGCTTAAATATGTTATAAAATATTTACTAGAAAATGCCCCTGAAGAAATGGAGTTCTTCAACAGCTTTATAGATAAAGGTCTTATAGAGAGATTAACAAACATAGTAAACTCTGAGTTTGCTCATGTTACCTATACAGAAGCTATTGAGCTTTTAGAGAAATCAGATAAGAAATTTGACTACCCTGTTAAATGGGGGATAGATCTTCAAACAGAACATGAAAGATATATTACTGAAGAACTATTTAAAAAACCTGTTTTTGTAACTGACTATCCAAAGGAAATAAAAGCTTTCTATATGAGATTAAATGAAGACGGAAAAACTGTAGCTGCTATGGATTGCTTAGTTCCTGGAGTAGGAGAAATAATTGGTGGAAGCCAAAGAGAAGAAAGACTAGATGTATTAGAGGGAAGAATTGAAGAATTAGGATTACACAAAGAAGATTACTGGTGGTATTTAGAACTTAGAAAGTTCGGTGGTACTAAACACGCTGGATTTGGTCTAGGTTTTGAAAGACTTATAATGTATGTAACTGGTATGTCCAACATTAGAGACGTAATACCGTTCCCAAGAACTCCTAAAAGCGCTGATTTCTAAAATAATTAATTTAAAAAGGAAGTTTAGAGGTAATATACCCCTAAACTTCCTTATTTTTATCTTATAACTACTACCTGTAACATTTCTTAAAGATGCTAATCTTTATATCTTCAAACTTATTACTTAACTTTATCTAGTTTATCTAAAACTAAATTCTCTATATTTTTTATCTTATTATCTGCTTCTTCTAAAGTATCAGCTATGGTGTAAATATATAGTTTAATCTTTGGTTCTGTACCTGATGGTCTTAAAGCATACCAACTCTTATCATCAAAGAGGAATTTTAACACATCAGATTTAGGTATCTCTACAGGTAACTTTTCTCCAGTATTAAAGTTAAATAGAACTCTATCTTTAAAATCTGTATACTTCTCAAGCTTCACTCCATGAACTTCTCTTAAAAACTCTTTTCTGTATTCTACCATCATTCTTTCAATTCTGGCTTTACCTTCAACTCCCTCAAGTACCAAAGATATTTGTTTCTCTCTGTAATATCCATATTTTTCATAAAGCTCATTTAGCACTTGAATTAATGTTTTTCCTTGAGTCTTATAAAAAGCAGCTGCTTCACATAATAGCATAGCAGAACTTACTCCATCTTTATCCCTCACAAAGGTCCCAGTTACATAGCCTATACTTTCTTCATATCCAAATATAAATTCAGCTTCCCCAGTTTTTTCAAACTCTGGTATCCTTCCGCAAATGTTCTTAAAGCCTGTTAAAGCTTCATAGGTCTTAACTCCATAATCCTCTGCTATTCTCTTTCCTAAATCTCCAGTTACTATAGATTTAACTATAGCTCCATTCCTAGGTAACTTATTCTTTGCTTTTAATCCTTCAAGTATGTATTTTATTAAGATAGCGCCTGTTTGATTCCCTGTAAAAGGAACATACTCCCCATTACTATCTCTTACCTCTATAGCTAATCTATCACAGTCAGGATCTGTAGCAATTAAGAGCTCAGCACCTTCTTTTTTACCTAACTCCTCTGCATATTTAAATGCCTTTGTATCTTCAGGATTTGGATATCCTACCGTAGTAAAATCTGGATCTGGATTTTCTTGCTCTGGAACTACTATTATATTTGTGAATCCTCTTTCTTTTAATGTTCTTCTAACAGGTATATTTCCTGTTCCATTTAAAGGCGTATAAACTATTTTTATATCCTTATCTATATCATCCCTTATACTTAAGCCCTTAACCATAGCTATATATTTATCATCCATTTCTTTTCCTAAATAGCTTAATAAATCTTTATTTAATGCATCTTCTTCTTTTATGGTTTTAACTTTACTAAAATCATCAATGCCTTGAATATTATCTACTATAGCATCAGCAATATTAGATAATATTTGTGCTCCATCTTCCCAATAAACTTTATAGCCATTATAATCTCTAGGATTATGACTAGCTGTTACAACGATACCAGCAGCAGTCCCTAAAGTTCTCACAGCAAAGGAAAGCTCTGGTGTAGGCCTTAAACTTTCAAATAAGAAAACTTTAATTCCATTACCCGCTAATACTAAAGCTGCAGTTTTAGCAAAATCTGGAGAGAAATGTCTGCAATCGTAAGCTATAGCCACCCCTCTCTTTGCATAGTCATAACCTCTAGAGTTAATATAATCAGCTAACCCTTGAGTAACCTTTGAAATATTATATACATTCATTCTGTTAGTGCCTGCTCCAAGTTTTCCTCTAAGCCCTGCTGTCCCAAACTCCAACTCCTTATAAAACCTATCTTCTATCTCTACTTCATTACCTTCTAACCCTTTAAGTTCTTCTTTTGTTTTTTCATCAATATATTGATCCTTAAGCCATTGGTCATATATACTTTTATAATCCATTATATAACCGTCTCCTTCTCATTAATTTTATAACTTCTAAGCAAAAGCTTAGAAGTTATATTATTTTACATATTAAATTTAATAAGCTACCCTCTACTTATTGCAACTTTCTTTGCAGGATTTTTCTTTAGCTAGGTAATATAGGATCCTAACTCCTGCACCAGTACCGCCTTTTGATAGATATTCCTTTTCACTTTCACTCCAAGCAGTACCAGCTATGTCTAAATGTAGCCATGGTTTATTTTGTACAAATTCCCCTATAAATAGACCTGCTGTTATAGTACCAGCATTTCTTCCACCTATATTCTTTAAATCTGCTATATCAGATTTAATAAGCTTTTTATATTCATCAAAAGCAGGAAGCTGCCAAACCTTTTCTCCTGAAAGCTCTGATGCCTTTTCTAATTCTTTGTAAAAATCATTATTATTTGTAACTACACCAGTGGTAGTATTTCCCAGAGCCACAAGTACAGCCCCTGTAAGAGTAGCTACATCCACTACCTTGCTAGCCTTCTCTTTCTCTATTGCATAATGTACAGCATCTATTAAAGTTAAACGCCCTTCCGCATCTGTGTTTAATACTTCTATAGTTTTCCCAGCCATTGAAGAAATTATGTCTCCAGGCTTATATGCCTTTCCAGAAATCATATTCTCGCAAGCAGCTACTACAGCTACAACATTAATTTTTAATTTCATCTTAGCTATAGAAGCCATAGCTCCAATAACTGCTGCTGCTCCACCCATGTCACTTTTCATAGTAACCATTCCATCAGTTGGCTTTATTGAGTATCCGCCTGAATCATAAGTCAATCCCTTTCCTACTAGCCCTAAGATATCCTCTTTATTTGCTTCATCACCAAAATATCTCATAACTATAAGTCTTGGATCTCTTGAGGAGCCCTTTGCAACTTCCATAAAGGAATGCATCCCTAACTCTTCTATCTTATCTTTCTCATGAACTTCTACCTGAAAACCATACTCTTTACCAATATTCTTAGCTCTTTTAGCTAATTCTTTTGGATCAAGGAAGTTAGCAGGCTCGTTTACAAGTTCTCTTGCCTCAATTACAGCTGAAGCTAAAACTTTAGCTTCACCTAAAGCCTCTTCAGCCTTAACCTTATCTTCCTCTTTTATGCCTTTAATAAACACTTCTTTTATTGAAGATTCCTTTTTTTCACTTAAGTATTTATCAAATTTATAGTTCGCAAGAATCATGCCTTCATAAATAGCCTTAACTCTTCTCTTTATGCAAACCTCATTGGATTCAAACATTTTCACTAGTACATTATTAAGCTTAAGTTCCTTAACTTTTTTCAAAGCCTTAGCATAAGCTAGTCTTATAGTTTCTGAGGATAACGCTTCCTTTTTGCCTAATCCTAATAGTAAGGTATACTGAAATCCATCTTCAACTTCTTTCACTGTATAAAATAATTCTCCAGCCTCGCCCTTAAACTTACCTGCTTTTTTTAGTTTATCTACTTGAGATTTTACACACCCACAAATATTTTCTTCACTGTCATCTTGAAATAATGGATAAATTAATCCATCAGCTTCTGTATGGTTTAAATCTCTAATAAAAAAATCCATTTTAATCACCTCTCCAATCAGTTCTTTATATCTTTATATATAGTATAATTCAATTTAAAGACAATTCCAATAAGGAAAATCATTATTGTTTAATTTATTGTTATAAATTAGTTTAAATAGTCATATAGTTAATTGAATATATTTCTAAACCATTAATGATCCCTTAAGATTTCAAAAGAAACTTTTAAAAACTAAAGGAGGAGTATCATGAATAAAAAACTCTTATTATCTTTAATTATTATAGTATTTTTATCTGGTTGTGGAACTAGTGATAACAATACTATTTTAAATGACAACTCTTCAAATAATTCTTTATCTCTTAACACCTCATCTCCCAAGGAAGAATCTTCTAAGCCCCTAGAGAAAACTTATCCTTTCACAGGGGAACCTATGACACAAGAGAATAATTTTTCGCCTTTTATGGCTATAGTAGAAAATTCAAAGGATGCAAGACCCCAATCTGGACTTTCTAAAGCTGATATAGTATTCGAAACCATGGCAGAGGGAGGGATACCTAGGTTTATGGCTTTATTTCATAAAGAATCAAGCAAAGAAATAGGTCCTATAAGAAGCTTAAGACCTTATTTTATAGAAATTTCAGAAGGTTTTAATCTCCCTTTTGCTCATTGTGGCGGAAGCGAAGATGCTCTTAATCTAATACAATCTAATAATCTTATGAGTCTTAATGAAATGAGGTTCCAAAAAAGCTATTGGAGAGATAATAGTAGAAAAGCTCCTCATAACTTATATACTTCTAGCGATAAAATTACTACTCTAGCTAAAGAAAAAGGGTATAATAAAGAACCTAAGTCTAACATCAAATTCTTATCCTCCTATTGGGATAACAAAGATTTAAAAGAGTGTAATGGAATAAAAATAAATATGAATAAATACTATGAAACTTCCTATACGTATGAAAATGGAGGGTATAAAAAATTTATTGGCAAAGATGTCTTTGTAGATAAATCAGAAAATAAGGATATACAAATAGAAAATATCGTTATACAACAAACTACCATAAATTTAAACAAAGATAATGTCCATGTAGATATCCCTTTAATAGGGGAAGGCACAGGGTATGTACTAAGCAAAGGCAAGATTATGCCTATGGTATGGAGTAGAAAAGATATAAATAATTCTCCTGAGATAAAAGATGCCGAGGGCAACACAATTCCTTTACATCCAGGCAAAACATGGTGGAATATAATAGATAAATCCAATGAAATAGTTCTTTATTAATTAAAAAGAAGAGATATGGTTAATACATGAAATCTTACTAATCAACAATTAACTATATTTCTTCTCTTTACTAATTAAACCTTGACTTTTCTTAATCTCTTATTAAAATACATATTGTTATCTGCCATCTTTAGGATTTTCTCTGATGATACACCTCCTTCAGGATGTATAACCTCAATACCATAACTAAAACTTATGCTGCAAGGAAGAAGTTCCAATCCTATGAGAGATTCCCTTAGATTCTCTAAAATTCCCTTTGAATCTTTTAATGATTTGTTTGAAAATATAACAACAAATTCATCACCAGACATTCTAAAACATTTATCTTTTTCAGTAGTTGTTTCTATAAGCTTTTCCGAAAATATTCTAAGTGCTCTATCACCTATACCATGACCATAATTATCATTAATATATTTAAAATCATCTATATCTAAAAGCGCTAAGCAAGATACATATCTTTTTTCCCTTATATCCATCATTTCTTTCTCTACCATATGATTAAAACTTCTACGGTTGTACAATTGGGTTAGTTCATCATGAGATGCCATATACTTTAATTTATCTTGAATCATAAAATTCTTTAAAGCTAATTCCATTTCATGTTTTACATACCTTATTGTTTTTACATCTTCCTCATTAAAGTATTTTTCCTTATTGTTTACGTCCAAATTTAGTATACCTATTAACTTTTCATCAATATATATAGGAGAACTTAATGTGGCTTCAATATTCATAGCTCCTATTTCTGATAATATTTCAAGGCTTTTTCTTTTAACAAATTTTGAATTAAAATCAAAAGGATTATTAATAATAGTGATATCCTTAAATCGATTACACCTGTATAAAAATGTATCTTGTTTTTCAAATTTCACATTATAAATCTCATTAGAAAATCCTCTTACTGCTTTAAAGTGAAATTTATCATCTTCTTCTATAATAAGAATGCTACCCCTATCAGCTTTCTCTACTATTCTCAAAGCATAATCCAGTATAAGAAAATACACATCATCCTTACTTTCAGCCTTACTAACACTTTCTCCAAGATTAAATATCTTATTTTTTATATCTTGAATACCTTCAGAATATCTCTTTAAATTCTTAAACATTAATCTCTGAAGAAGAAGCATAGTAGTTAAAATAAATATACAAATCATTAATAAATAATCTCTTACCATTACCAAGCACCCCATTACCTATAAAATAGCTACCAATAATCTATATAGGTACTTAGAATTATAGACCATATTACAAATATTCACAATTAAAAATTTACAACTATATCAATAGTGATATATATCACTATTGATATAGTTGTCAGTTGTGATATAATTATTATATTAATTTAGTATTTAGGAGGAATTTATGTTGGAAAAAATAGCATTAATTGCAGACAGTACTTGTGATCTACCTGAAGAATTAATAAATAAATATAATGTTAATATACTACCTTTAAAGGTAATTTATACAGATAGGGAATATACAGATAGAGTTGATATAACTCCTCAATACCTTTATGATAACTTAAAAACAGAAATACCTAAGACTTCACTACCTTCTATGAAGGATATGGATGATCTTTTTGAAAGGTTAAAAAAGGAAGGTTATACTCATGCCATAGCAATATGCATATCTAGCGGCTTATCCGGAACTTATAATAGCCTTAAGCTTGTTAGTGAAAATCATCCTGAAATAATATCTACTATTTTTGATTCTAAGTCCATATCCTTTGGAGTTGTACCGACAATAGTGGAATGTGGTGATTTAATAGCTAAAGGTGAAAAATATGATTCCATAGTATCTAAACTACCAAGTATGCAAAAGAAGGTATCTGCATACTTTATGGTAGATACTTTAGAATACTTAAAAAAGGGCGGAAGAATAGGCAAGGTTTCTGGAACTATAGGTGAATTACTTCACATAAAACCCATAATTTCTATAAATGAAGAAGGTATTTACTACACTTATGCTAAGATTAGAGGCAAAAAACAAGCCTTAAGTAAGTTTCTATCTATTATAAAAGATGAATTAGACAAACAAAAATGCGGTCTTTGGGTAGCCCACGGGGGAGCTTCTGAGGAAGGAAAAAATATCTATAACACACTAAGCACTTATAATAACCTTACTAGCATAGGCTTTGGTGAAGTTGGTCCTGTGGTTGGTGTTCACACTGGACCAGGATTTATAGCTATCTCTGTCAAAAGAGAAGATTAACGTTTTATGAGAGATAGCGATTTTAACAGTGAAGATATAAAAGCCGAAGAGAAGCGTTTATATGAAGAGTACAAGAAAAAACTAGCAGAACTTAAAAAGGTACAGAAGGAAAAAGAAGCTGTAGGTCAGGTTTTTACAAAAGGATTATTGCCTATATATGTACTCTATATATTAAGCTTAGGCCCTACTAACGGTAATGATATATCTCACAAAATTGGCGAAAGAACCAATGGTCTATGGGTTCCGAGCACCGGTGGAATATACCCAATGTTGAAAAAATTTGAAAAAGAAGGCTTTATTAAAGGGGAATGGGACGATCCAGATAAAAAATTTCAAAAGATATATAAATTAACAGAAAAGGGGTATTTAGAGTTTGAAAGTAGAAAAGTTCTTCTTCAAAGTAAAATAGAGGAAGCCCTTGAAGTTTTTAAACTTATATATAAGGATCTTTATTAAATGAAAATAATTTATTTAACTTTTATTTTTTTAATATATCCTAACTTTCTCTTATAAGCAAATACTTCTTTGTGTTCTGGTATATAGTAGTGCATCTAGGTAATACTATATACAAAGGAGTGATTGAGCTATGAAAGGTAAGATAATCGATAATTCTTTTTCAGAGGGATTAATAATTTCTGAAGATTGTAATACATCTTTATTACCTTTAAATAAAATCTCCAGTGTAAAAAAAGCTGGAGATAAAATAAATCTTTCTTCTTCTAATGGTTGCTCTTCTTCTAGACAAAGGTTAATAGACTTTTATTAGTTTTATACTTTAAAGTAAACATAAATAACAGCTTGTTTATACAAGCTGTTATTTTATAACCTATAATGTATTTAATCTACAGAAATAGCGTTAACAGGACAACTCATAGCTGCATCCTTAGCTTCATCTTCATTTCCTGAGGGCACCTCATCTACTATAGTCTTGGCTTTACCATCATCATCCATTTCAAAAACCTCTGGACATATAGATGGGCATAAACCACAGCCTATACAGGTTTCTTTATCTACAATAGCTTTCATAAAAACACCTCCGTTAATACAATATTAATCGAAATTAGTATTTACTTTATATGAGGTATTTATACCTTTCTATTCTCATTAGATTACCTTATCAATTATTACATTATACTCTTCATGATTCTTCACATATTCTTCTGCCTTACCGGCTTCTAGACTATCTACTAAATCTAAGTTTATAGGAAGTTCTGCTAATAGCCTAAGGCCTAAATATTCAGCCTGTTCTTCTGCTGATTTTTTGCTAAATACACGCATCTTTTCTCCACAGCTATCGCATACTATATATGACATATTTTCTACTACACCTTTCACTGTTACCCCTAGCTTTTCAGTCATTATAACAACCTTTTTAACTATCATTGATACCATATCTTGTGGTGTTGAAACAACTACCATGCTGGAGATAGGGAAGCTTTGCATTACAGTAAGAGCAATATCCCCTGTTCCTGGAGGCATATCTATCAAAAGATAATCAAGTTCTCCCCATTCAGTGTCTGAATACATCTGGTTTAACACCCCAGTTATTACAGGGCCTCTCCAAATTACTGGCTGTTCTTCTTGTTCTGTTAATAAATTTATAGATATAACCTTAATCCCTAAAGCAGTTTCTACTGGAATAAATTTAACCTCATCCTTTTCGCCTGCTGGAACTATAGGTGCTCTTTTTTCATTTATACCAAAGAATCTTGGCATAGAAGGTCCTGTTATGTCAGCATCTAGCACTCCAACCTTATATCCTTGCTTCTTTAGAGCAACAGCTAATATACCTGTGACAGTAGACTTACCAACTCCACCTTTTCCACTTATTACGCCTATTATATTTTTTATATTTCCATACTTAGGCACTAATTTTGAACAGGAACTTTCTTTTCCTGATTTTTTCACACTACAACTATTTTTACTAGGGCAAGTTGAACAATTACTCATAATAATATCTCCCCTTTAAATAAATTAAAAATCTTTAGGTCTTTGATCTGTTATATTTATCTCCCAGTCCTTATCTTGGCGCTTACACCAAACATAATAATTAAGCTCACTATTATCCGTCTTATCATATAAGGTTATTATACTCTTATAAACAGTAGTTTTATATCCATAAGTTTTAACATTTATTAATACATCGAAATCTTCTTTATTCTTCTCAACTAAAGACAAATCACTCATTTTATTCTTTAAGTTTATCTTAAAGTCTTCTATATCTGTAGAAAGCATGTATTTAGCAACTTCTACATCATCTTGTATATTTACCCCTATTTTTTTGTCCTTTTGTGTATTCTTTACATAGAGGTCTATAAAATTAAGTATGGAATTATAGTACAACTCTTCAAAGGTTCTAGGTTTTCTAAGTGTAGACATATTTTTAATTATATCATTATCCACTCTTTTGGAAACCACATAAGCTTTATTATCATCATAAAAATTTCCTAATCCCTTTTCTTGAATTCCTACTACATAATTAAACTTGTGTACTTTCTCATCACCTTCATGAAATTCAAAAACATAATCAGGTGGTAATGCAGTTTTGTTCTCTACAGGTTTTGCACTGGATAACATTGTATAAAGATCATTTATAGCTCTTTTATCCGTTACTATAAACCTGAATCCCTTATCTCTAGTACTTTGAATTATTATTTTCTGTATTTTATTTTGCTTTATATAATCAAAATCTCGATTTTTATATCCACTCTTTACCTTTAAGTCATCTATTTTACTACATCCAGTAAAAACCAACATAAAAATCACAAGAAAACATAATAGTTTCACTAATTTATTATTTTTCACCTTTTACCAAGCTCCCTTTAATTTTATCTAAATTAAATAATATCAACCCTATAATAAGGGTTATTATGCCTATGAATTGCGATGTTGAAAATACACCTACAGCGCCACGGGGATCATCTCTTAAGAATTCTATAAAAAACCTTCCTATACTGTATAAAATTATATACATTGAAAACACTCTTCCATGTTTTGAATTTTTCTTATCATACCACAATAAAAATAAAGCTAATAAAAAGTCAAAAATAGAGGAATATATTTGTGTTGGGTGAAGAGGAATCCCTAAAGGTGCGAAAGGTGAATCTTTAAATACTATGCTACAAGAAAAATCTGTTGGAGCACCGTAGCAACAGCCCGCTAAAAAACATCCTATTCTACCAAATCCTTGAGCTAATGGTACACTTGGTATCATTAAATCAAATACTTCTAGGGTGTTCCATTTTTGTTTTTTGCAATAGAAGTATACTGCAATTACTCCTCCTATTATAGACCCGTATACAACAAATCCATTTCCTATATCTTTAAGTATAGACGGATCTTCCATTATAGCGGCTAAATCAGTTATTATGTATAAAAGCTTACCTCCTATAACCCCTGCTATTACAGCAAGTATAGTCATATTAAATACCTTATCATCATTATAACCTTTAGACTTAGCTCTTTTATCCAAAAGCAAAAATCCTGTAAATATTCCAAGAGCTATCATAAGACCATATCCATATATTTTTATTCCAAATATATTAAATAATACTGGTTTCATTTTTACCTCCACAAAAAACAAGAGAAGCCTTCTAGCTTCCCTATTCTTTTTATTAAAATTATAATACTTTACCATAGGTAAAGCAAACTATTTTTCATATTTAAAAGTTGACACTAACCCTTTGAATATTGATAGCATGTTTTCTTTATAGTTTTTTTCTGATACAAAAAATGAGAATCTAATAAAACTATCTCCATGATCTATAAAAAATTCATTAGCCATGTATGAAGCATTTTGAGGAGTTTTCATAGAATAATGAACAACATACCCTTTATTATCATTTATCTCTATAGGCTGCAAATCATAGTTACTTATTTTATTTTGTTTTGAAGATACTTCTTTACTTTTATCTAAGAAGACCTTTAAATCTTCCTGTGACTTCCATACCTGGACAAAGCCATAAATCTTTTGATCTTTTGAATTAAAATCATTATGATATATTATATCTTTACTACTAAAATCTATTTCTTTCGTTTCCCAGTCCTCAGGTAATTTATATGTAAATTTATCCTGTAGAGCAGAATATTGTTTTAATTCATCTAAATTACTATTAACTAGAGCCACAAACTTTAATTTACCATCAAAAATCTTTTCAGCACTAAATAATATTATCATAAGTCCTATTATAATGGTTGTGATCTTTACCCTTTTTCTATTTATCACAATTACCTTCATCCTCTCACCCCTTTTTTTAATATGAAAGTATATAGATAGTCTTATAAAATTATATTAATAATACATTTTACTTATAACCAAATTTATAAAAAATAGTGCTTTTTAATTTTGTTATATAATCAATAAAGCACAAATATGAAAGATCTTCATTAAAAGAAAACCTTTCAAATTTGCACTTTAAGTCTATATATTTGTATTCCATTATAAAAATATATGTTTTTTAACTTACACTTTATAGTCTATTATTTCATAGGGACTACTGTGATAGAATTTCTGAAATCATAGAACATAAGCCAATATCCCATATTGCTATTTCTTCTAATTGGAATCCAAGTTACAAAACCTGTTTTTCCACCATAAGGTTGTTCCCTTCTATCTTTAGTTCCTGGAATTGCATAAACTATATACTTAAGTCTTCTGTCTCTATCAAATTTATAACCTATAACATAATGTCCATACTTTTTAATATATGGATAGTAATTAATCATAGGGTAATATATAACTGTATATCTTCCATAATTGGAGCTGTTAAATAAATCATCTAAACTTTTAATAGGTACCTTATACCATCTACAATACCTTATTTGATCTGATAAATTATCCAACTCTTCAAATCCTTCTACTATTCCTTCAAAGAACTCTCCCATAGCCCCTAGACTATATCCTTCATCTTCATTATGTTTATCTTCCTGTTCTGACTTGCATTTCTTCTTATTTCTTTCTTGTTGTAACTCTTCTTGATCCCCTTCTTCTAAGATAACCTCAGAATTATTCTCTATTTCTTCTCTAACTTGTTCTTCCTCATACTTATTAATGTTATCTAATGTATTGATCCTATCCTCAATTAATTCTTCTTTATCTTGTTTAATTTTTTCTATATTATCCTCGTACTCTTCAAAGTCATATTCATAATCTACTCTATGTTCTGGCTTTTCTTTATCCTCAAAGTCAGCTTTTGCTACATCCACTTTTATATTTTTATCTTCAAATTTTACCTCATTTGTATCTTTATTTTGCTTTCCTTCAGTATCTTTTATGGATACATCTTCTATCGTTTTCTCTTCATAATTTCTTATTTTTTTTCCATGCTGCTTAATCTGCTCTATGTTCTCTTCTTTTTTTACTGGAATATCTTCTAACTTATCCTTATGCTTTTCTTCTAGAGCCTCCTCAGTTCTTACCTTATCTTTGTTAGTAACTTTTAAATCTTGTAAGATATCCTCAGAAATAGTAGCCTTATCTTTTTCTACATCTTTGTTATCTTCTATCTCATCCTTTCTATTAGATTCTGGCTCGTCTTTCCCAACCTTAACTTCCTCAACAGGATAACTTTTCCAATCCTTAGGCTTATCTGTACTTAAAAACCCACTCATAGGTATAATATTATCATCTTTGGATCTTTTAAATATAGCAGCTCCCCCTATTTTATCTCCAGCAATACCTGTTTCTCCTATACTATCTACATTAAATTCATAAGATACATCTGCTCTTCCATTATCATCTATGTTCAAAACACCTATATTTATAAGCTTATTAACTCCTTTTTTATTGCATATTAACCCCATATAATAAGGATTATCCTGTCTTTTTAGATTTTGAACATAGTAAGATATCTTTAATTTTTCATTTTTAACTTCTATTTTTGCATACCCTGAAGGCTGTTTATCACTTGCTAGGGCACAACCCTTTTCGTCTTCTTGTAATATAACGAAATATCTACTATAAGACTTCTTATGAGCCAATTATTTTCCCTCCACACTATATTTATTCAATATAGTATATGAGTGGTTTTTTTAAAAGTGAACAAAAAAATGAATTTTAAAAAAAGAGTAGGATAAATGTTCCTACTCTTTTTAAAAAATTATGGTTTTTTAAATTTATTTATAATGACTTAGTAAGTTGGTGTAATTTGTTAGTTAACTCTGCAAATTCTTCTATGGATAAAGTTTCTCCCCTTCTTATGGGGTTTATATTACTTTCTTCAAAGGCTTTTTCTATAATTTCCTTCGGAATTTGTAGTGCTTTAAGAGCATTAGATAAAGTCTTTCTTCTCATATTAAATGAACTTCTTATAATTTTAAAGAATAAATCCTCATTATAAACCTTAACTCGTGGTTCATCTAGTTTATCTAACCTTATAATTATAGAATCCACCTTAGGTCTAGGTAAAAATGCAGCTGGAGACACTTTTCTTATTATATTAGTATTACAGTAGTACTGAACCAATAAAGAAAGAGATCCATATTCTTTGCAGTTTGGCTCTGCATTTATCCTATCCGCTACTTCACTTTGAATCATAACAGTTAAACTTTTAAAATTATACTTTTCACTTAATAATCTTGCCATTATAGGTGTAGTAAGGTAATAAGGTAAATTAGCCACTAACTTTACACTTGTTTCTTCACCTATAATTTCATTAAAATCAGCCTTTAAAGCATCCTTATGTATTAATTGAAAATTATCGAAGTCTTTTAGTTCCTCCACAAGTATAGGTATAAGATTTTTATCTATTTCAATAGAAGCTACTCTTTTTGCCTTATTTAAAATCTCTCTAGTTAGCGAGCCTACTCCCGGTCCTATTTCTATTACAAAGTCCTCTGAAGTAACTTCTGCTCCATTTACTATATCTTTAATAACATTATCATCAACTAAAAAGTTTTGACCTAAGGTTTTGGTAAATTTAAATTTGTATTTTTCAACTATTTCTTTTGTTTTGTAATCACCCATATCTCATTAACCTCTTCTTTTATTTTCTATTAATATTTTAAGCTAATTACCTATTTTTATTAGTGCATCTAAAAACTCATCTCTTGTTATTCCAAAGTTATTTAATCTAGACAAAAATGTGGATGAGTTAGCATATCCTATTCCTAATTCTTTCCCTAATTTATCTCTTTTTATACTTGATTTAGTATCTCCTACAAGTCCGTAATTCATCATATCCGCCATGGTAAAAGTATTTACCTTTTCTTTAATCTCACATTTTGCTTTTTTAATAGCCCTTCTTATGGTTTCTGGGGAGGCATTTTCTACTCCTATATCCCCATCCTTTAATCCTTCAGCTTGGGATATATATGCATGCTTTACTCCTGATACCCTCTTAGTTATTATACTTCTTATCTTATCTCCTGCAAAGTCAGGATCTGTTAGTATTATTACGCCTTGCCTTTTTTGAGCCTCTTTTATCTTATCTATAACAGATTTATTAATTCCAAAACCACCTACTGCAAGCACCTCTGCATCTACAGCTCTTTTCACTGCAGTTATATCATCTCTTCCTTCTACAACTATAACTTCCTTTATCAATATTATTCTTCCTTTCATCAAAAATAGGGGCTTATATAAGCCCCTTACTAATTAAGAATATATACATTTACGTATTTTACTCCCCAGTTATAAGTTTCACTAGCAGAAGGAAAAAACACATCTATTGTGTTACCTTTTATCGCTCCACCTGTATCTTCTGCAATAGCATAACCATAACCTTCTACATATACTCTAGTACCTAGCGGAATTACTCTAGGATCTACAGCTATACTACTGTATCCCCCTGGATTTCTTCTAGTACTAGTTCCAGTAGCGGTAATGTGATTTCCATTACTTCCACTATTATAGTAAGCCGTAGCCTTAACCTTCATGGACTTCTTGTACAATATATCCTCTCCACTACCTCTGGAGACATTCAAAACTCCTAATGTTCCTTGGAGTACTACTTTGTCCATAGGCTCCTTTACTACAGTTTCACTTACTACCTTTTTATCTACTTCCTTGCCATTTTCATAAATTATTTTGGTTGAGACTAGCTTCTCTCCCTGTGCTCCCTCTTGAACTACTTTGTTCACTGTTTTAGCTAAACTGTCATCTTTTTTTACTACAGTTGAAAAATCAATAGGTATACTTTCTGCTAAAATCTTTGTTTCTACTCTAGTAATATCCACTTTCAACCCCTTAGATATAGGGGAATCTATAGAAGGTGTTACTTTATCTTCTTCCTCTATTGTAATTCCTTCAGCACTTAGCATGGATTCAATGTTCTCTTCTGCAGTCTGTATACTTAATTCTTTTCCATCCAAAGCTATCTCCACATCCACAGCTCTTTTTATATGGATCTGGTCTCCTTTTTTAACTTTCGTTTCAATACCGGGCTCTATTTTGTCTTTTGGACCCAAGGTGATTTTATTATCGTGTAAAGCCCCTTCAACGGTCCCCTTATATGTTATTAAATTAGATTCCTGTCCGTCTATAACAACCGTAATTGTTTTTCTCATACTAAAAATTGTAAATAATAATCCCATCAAAATAAGGGACATAACAAATGCTGCCTTTGGACCGTTTGAAAAATAATGTCTTAGATTACCTTTCAAATTTTCAAACATAATGAACTACCTCCCTCTGGCAAGAGCACTTTTACATTATAACTATAATGAATATTCTTGTCAAATTTCATGCTCTAAGCCGCATATAGACTGGTTTTAAAACAATTTAAAAATATATATAATAGCGTTTTTTGTCTATTCAGTCTTTTTTTTGAGGGTCTTTTTTACCTTTGTTTTACCAAAATTTTTATAGGATAAACTCCTTTAAAGAATATTTACTTTATATAATTATATGCCTATTTAAAAATTTTTAAACCATAATAAGTAAAATTGCAATTCATACATATAAAAATTTTATAACATTATTTAACATTAAACAAGCTTTTTGTGTTTTCTATAGTTATATTACTAATTTCTTCTGCTGTAGAACCTTTTATCTCAGCTATTTTATCTATTATATGCTCAATATAGTCAGATTGGTTCCTCTTCCCCCTATAAGGTACAGGTGCCATGTAAGGACAATCTGTTTCAACTAAAATTCTATTCAAAGGTACCTCTTTTGCTACTTCTAATATTTTTTTTGCATTTTTAAAGGTCACTACTCCTGTAAAACCTATATAATATCCCTCTCTTAGGCACTCTTTAGCAAACTCCACACTTCCAGAAAAACAGTGTAGTACCCCTTTTACCTCTGGAAATTCTTTAATAATATCTAAAGTATCCTTATGAGCATCTCTATCATGTATAACCACAGGTAAGTTAAGTTCTTTGGCTAATTTCATCTGAGCTCTAAATACCTGTTTTTGCACTTCTTTAGGTGGATTTTGCTCCCAGTAATAATCTAGTCCAATCTCCCCTATAGCCTTAACTTTAGAATTGTCCTTATTAGCCCTTATCCAATCTGCCACTTCTTCATTCCATTCATTTGCATTTTCCGGATGTATACCTAAAGCAGTATAAAAAATTTCATATGTTTGAGATAATTCTAAGGATTTTTTTGCACCTTCTAAGGATGATCCACAGTTTAAAACTCTTATTACTCCATTATCCATAATAGTTTTTATAACATCATCTAAGTCCTCATTAAAAGACTCATCATCATAATGAGCATGAGAGTCAAATATATTAAATCTTACATCTTTATTCAAATATAACCTCTCCTTTTTTATAATAGTGGGGTAAAGATACCTATAAGTCCACCAAGCAAAGCTCCTAACCAAGTTATAGCCTTAAGCTCTTTGTTAGCAATATCTAGTATTATTTCTTCGGCAAAATCTACCTCAAAAGCATTTATATTATCCTCTACAATCTTTTGAATGTTTAATACCTCAATTACTTCATAAGCTTCTTTCTGTATAAAGTTGTCATAAAGACTTTTCACAAAGGTACTAGTAGATTTTACTATAACATCCTCTTTACCTTGAAGCAGAATATTCAATGGTTTCTTTAGTATAGAATCAATAAAGTAACTTACTGTATCTTTTATAAATATCTTAGTTTCATCTTCCGAAATTTTCTTATAAATGAAATCCCTTATAAGATTATGTAGCTTTTCTTTATACCCTGGCTCTATTTTGATTAATATATCATTTATTGAGCTATGTGATAATAATTTATCTTTAATTGAATACATGCCATCTCTTACAAGTTTTTTGGAGTATATATTCGTTTCTACTATTTCTATTATACTATCTATAATAACTTCCCTTTCAGAAAGAGATAAGGAGTCTAAAATCTTGCTTACCTTAATATCCATCAATTTATCCATATAGGTATTTATAAATAAGCAAATCTCTTTCTTATTTTCATCCTCCTCTAAATACTCCTTAGCAAAACTTAAAAATTTGTTATACAAAGTATCTGGATTTAGGAACATAGCCACTAATGGATTTACATTAGAGCTTACCCCTTTGGATATTGCAAGTTTAATCTTTATCTTAATCTCTGGATTTTCTAAAAGCTCTAATATATCTTCTGTTATTCTCTCTCTATTATTAATTATAATATTCTTTGCAGCATCTACTATATTATCTGGTATAATCTCATTAATAGCTTTTTCATTATAGGACATTTCTTTTATTCCGCTA
The DNA here is from genome assembly GCF_018919175.1 of Clostridium simiarum. Lineage (GTDB taxonomy): Bacteria > Bacillota > Clostridia > Clostridiales > Clostridiaceae > Clostridium_L > Clostridium_L simiarum. Next base: position 66,995 of record NZ_JAHLQL010000003.1, read on the forward strand.
CTTATCTTATCCTTTATAATATTATGAAAATCCTCAGATTCCATATAAGTATCTAAAGTATCACATATTCTTTCTACATTTTCTTCTTTTAAAAACCCTTCTATTGTTTCTGGATTTTTATATAATTGCTTCTCTAATGAATTGTATATCTCTAAAACTAATTTGTCCTTAAAGTCATTATTTAGACTATTTAAAATCCCTTCATATATATATCCTTTTACTTCCTCCATACTATCTATATTAATAGATAGCTCTTCATGTAGTATTTCAATTAAGTTACCTTCTGCTGAAGAAAGCTTACCTATTTTATTTTTTATGGTAAGTTCTATATGCTCGTATATCTTAGGGCTACATAGAGCATTAACTAATGTGTCTTTAGATAGTAAATGATTTCCTATAGCTTCACTAACACTCCTTGCAATTCTTTCCTTTTCCTTTGGTATAAGCCCTGGTGTAAAAGGCACTTTAAAGCCCAAAATTCTTTTTTCTTCATAAGGTCTAAATAACATTTTTATTGCAAGCCAATTTGTTATATATCCTATTACAGCTCCCACTAAAGATGGTATAAAAAATTTCATATTATACTTCCTTTCCAACTGATGTTTTCATATTATAGTGATATCATAAATTTTCTACATTTACAACTGATATAATCTATAACTGATTAAATAAAAAGAAAAATAGGTGTGATCCAAATTACATCTATAATACCCTTTTTTATGTATAATCATAGTATACCGTATCTATTTAATAGTATAATTATTATTAAATAAATTTTATTTTAAATTAAGGAGAGTTCAAAATAATTATGATTAAATCGGATTATAGCTGCCTATTGATGGAATTATCACTTTTTAAAAAGTTTACTGAAGAAGACTTGCAAATACTTTTACATGATCCCAATGTAAAAATATCCTCCTATGATAAAGATAACGTAATTTTTATGGAAGAGGATACTTGCGAAAATTTAAGCATTATATTGGAAGGAAATATAGAAATACAAAAAATAGACCAAAGTGGTAAGCTTTTAACAGTGGCAAGCTTAAAAAAAGGAGATGCCTTTGGAGAAAATTTACTTTTTGGTGATAAAAATCTATATCCTATGACCGTGATGTCTAAAACCAAAAGCATAATTCTTCATATCCCTAAAAATATAGTTGCCCTTCTTTGCCAAAAAAACTTAGATTTTTTATATGAATTTTTAAAAACTCTCTCTAATAAAGCTGTAGCTTTAAGTTCAAAGATTAAACAAGTAACCTTAAAAACCATAAGAGAAAAGATATGTGAATTTCTGTATAAAAAATATTGTTACTCTAATAATAAAAAAATCATGCTTAATATGTCTAAAAAAGAATGGGCTGACAAACTAGGAGTTCAGAGACCTTCCTTATCTAGAGAACTTATGAAGCTAAAAGAGGAGGGCATAATAGACTATGAAAAGGATTATATATTAATTCTTGACGTAGAGTTATTAGAAAATGATGTTCAATAACAATAAATGTCTGCAACAAAACATTTGATTACATTCCATTTAAATTATGGTAATATTAATATAGATATACTCGATAAAATTACTTAAGGGGGGAATTATATGTTTTCTAAAAAATATAAGGAAGAAATCGGAAATTTAAAAAAAGAAATTCAAGCTTTAAATTTAGAAAAAGAAAAAAATCTAAATGAGTTAAAATCTTTGAAAGAAAAGTGCGAGTTTTTAGAAAGTGAAAATAATGACCTAAAATATTCTCTAGACTCTATTGATCAAGCTTCTGCTACAAATGACTATTCGGACTATAACAACATAAATACCTCTGAAAACTTGAAACTTCTTATGGAGGATTTAACCTCTCAAGATAGATGGTTTATAGAGAACATAGATAAAATAAATAATATTAGTCAGAACATAGCAAATACTGCAAAAAATGCTGGAAGTTCATTGAACAATATGATGAATAATGCTTCAAGCACAGAAACTACAGTGAATAACTTTACAAATACCTTTGAAGGACTTTTATCTCATGTAAAATCCATAGAAACTATATCTACAGAAATAAACACCATAGCATCTCAAACAGAGTTATTATCCCTTAACGCTTCCATAGAAGCTGCTAGGGCTGGAGAGTCTGGTAGAGGTTTTTCTGTAGTTGCAGAAGAAATTAAAAAGCTTGCTGCTAATACCACTGGGCTTTTAAGTAGTATACAAAAAACTGTTAAAGAAATTTATAGCATTACAGATAAAGCTAATAACCAAATAAAGGATCTAAATAAAGGTAAAAATGAAAGTGTGGATATTGCTACTGAAGCTAATTCAGGCTTTGAAAGCGTAATAACCCAAATTAATGAAATCTTTACAAGAGTAGATGAAATGAAACAATCAGGTAATTCTCATTTAACTCTTTCTGATGATATAATGGATAAAATTTCTGAAATAAAGTAAAAAATGTTATATAAAAATAAAGAGGGATTTAGAACCCCTCTTTATTTTTATAAACTTTAAAATTATTAAGTTTAATTATGACTTACTAAAGTTTTTACTTATTTCATATTCATGTTTTTTATCTATGAATATAAAATAACAGCACTTAAACTATAACTATTTAAAAGCAAGTCAAAATCTTTGTATACAACTACCTAACTTGGCTTCCTGTAGGTAATTCTCCTGGAATAGACACAGTAAACAAATTGCTATCATCATCTGTGGAAGCTGCAAGTATCATTCCTTGAGATAATTCTCCCCTAAGCTTTACCGGTTTTAAATTGGCTACAAGCACAACAGATTTTCCTACTAAGTCTTCTGGTTTATAATACTTAGCTATACCTGAAACTACCTGTCTCTCCTCTCCACCTAAGTCTACTTTAAGCTTTAATAACTTTTTAGCTCCTTTTATAGCCTCACACTCTAATACCTTAACTACCCTTAAATCTACCTTTTCAAAGTCTTCTATAGTTATCTCTGGTTTAATAGGCTCCATAGATTGTATTTCTTCCTGATCCTCTTTCTTTAAAGCCTCTAGTTCCAGAAGTTTTGCTTCTACATCTATTCTTGGAAATATTATTTGTCCTTTCTTAACCTTAGTACCTGCACTAATACCATCAAAAGAAGCTACACTATCCCAAGTGCATATTTCAACTCCTAGTTGCTCCCTTATCTTATCTGATGTATCAGGCAAGAAAGGAGATATAAGAACTGAGGTTATTCTTAAAGCTTCAGCTAAATTATAAAGAACAGTTCCTAACCTTTCTTTCTTATCCTCTTCTTTAGCTAATATCCATGGTGTTGTTTCATCTATATACTTATTAGCTCTTCCAATTAAAGTCCATATATGAGATAAAGCCTCTGGTAATTTAAAATCATCTACAGATTTTTCCACCAAATCCGGTGTCTCTAAAGCTAACTTTATAAGTTCATTATCTATTGATTCTGTAGCTGTTGGAGCTGGAATTACTCCATCAAAATATTTTTCTATCATAGTTACTGTTCTAGATACTAGATTTCCCAAATCATTAGCTAGATCAGAATTTATTTTCTTTATAAAAGTCTCATTAGTAAATACTCCATCTGATCCAAAAGGTATTTCTCTTAAAAGATAATATCTTATAGCATCCACTCCAAAATGTTCTGAAAGTATCACAGGGTCTACTACATTTCCCTTAGACTTTGACATCTTTCCTCCATCAACTAATAACCATCCATGACCAAAAACTTGTTTTGGAAGTGGTAAGTCTAATGCCATAAGCATTATTGGCCAATAAATTGTATGGAATCTTAAAATATCTTTACCTATTAAATGTACATCTGCTGGCCAATACTTTTCATAAAGATGTGTATTTTTATCGCCATAACCTAAGGCTGTTATGTAATTTGATAGCGCATCTATCCAAACATATACTACGTGTCCTTTATCAAATTCTACAGGAATACCCCAATCAAATGATGTTCTAGAAACACATAAATCTTGTAATCCTGGCTTTAAAAAGTTATTCACCATTTCATTTTTTCTTGATTCTGGTTGAATAAACTCTGGATTAGCTTCTATATATTCTATAAGTCTTTCTGCATATTTGCTCATTTTAAAGAAATAAGCCTCTTCTTTAGCTTTTTCTACTGCTCTTCCGCAATCTGGGCACTTCTCCTCTACTAATTGAGTTTCTGTCCAGAAAGACTCACAAGGTGTACAGTACCATCCTTCATAAGAATCCTTGTATATGTCACCCTGCTCATAAAGTTTTGTAAATATATCTTGAACTGCTTTAACATGATAATCATCTGTAGTTCTTATAAATTTATCATAGCTTATATTCATTAATTCCCATAAATCTTTGATTCCTGCTACTATCTTATCTACATATTCCTTCGGTGTAACCCCATTTTCTGATGCAATCCTTTGAATTTTTTGACCATGTTCATCAGTTCCTGTCAAAAACATAACATCATATCCACTTAACCTTTTAAATCTTGCAATAGCATCTGCCGCTACTGTAGTATAAGTGTTACCTATATGTAAATTAGCTGAGGGATAATATATAGGTGTAGTAATATAAAAAGTCTTTTTTTCTTCGCACATGTTCATTTCCTCCCTTTACTTTATAAAACTTTGTTCATCTTTATTTACTATCAAGTTGTCTATAATAAAAAACCTCTATGTGCAATAAGCACATAGAGGCGTAATTAACGCGGTTCCACTCTAGTTCATGCTTATGTTACCATAAGCACCTCTTTAAGTGACGCCACCTTATAAAAGTGGTTATCACCTTGCCCTTTAACGGGGGCTACCGTATTTCCCTAACTAAAAGCTCAGAAAATCCGCTCCAAGACCATATTCATAAAGGGCTATGTCACTGGCTCTCACCTATACCAGCTCTCTTTTAGACATATAACTTTACTACTCATCTCTTCATAGCTATAATAATTATACATTACTTACATATTAATAAATTAAGTTTTTAATGTCAATAGGTATTATCCTAACCTTTTATTTCTACTGCTTAAGTAATGTTTGTATTTAGCTGTTGCTTCTACCTTGCCTTTGTTATCTAATATATTTTTGCCCTCTTCATTAAAAGATATTATAAGATCAGAATCCTTTAATACATAAAAATTTTTTTCCTCTAAAAAGCCTAGTTTTTTTAGAAGTCCTGATATTTCAAGTTCCTTCGTCATATCTCTTATTATTCTATTTTTCTCATTATAACGCTTTTTATTCAAACCTTCTAGGGGGTTAATCCTATAACCACCATAATTAAATATTAAAGTACATTCTATAGACTTATTATTAAAATCCAAATAAAACTCAACATCTAATTTTTCTTCTTTTAAAATTACTTTCAAATCTTTGCTTATGATTACTCTTTCACTTATATATCTCAAAGAAGGTAATATGCAATAGCTTAGTTTATCAATATCCTTAGCATTAAAAGTCAAAGAAGTAACTCTATTCTCCATAAAATTATTATATATACATCCATAAACCTCTAGTTGTTTTTTAGAAGGTCTATATATGTTCCCTTTAAAGAAAAATAAATCCCTTTTTTCCGTTAAAGCTATAGGTATTTCATGATTATGCTTTAATATTATAAAAGACTCCGATGTTGTCATTAAAAATTCTAATGGCATGTCCTCTTCCAAGTATTTTACATCCTTATAAACTTCACCATTGACAAAGCAGCTAAATACTCTATTATTCATTAATTGCAAAAATCTTCTTAAATGACTCTCTACAATGAATACTCTTTTACCATAGATTAACCTATTTTTTGAAGGAAAATAAGCTAGAGATTCACCTTTCATTCTATCAATTTCGTATATTTCTAATAATATATCTAGTATCTTCTTATTTTCACCGCAAAATTCATAATATAGACTATCAAAGAAAAACCCCTTACCAAATTCTATGGCTCCTCCTTGATAAACAGTATCTAAAAATTGAGATACATCTTTTACTACATAGCATTTATCCTTTCCAACTTTAATCTCTATGGAGTAAGGCATATCTCCATCTAGGTTAAATATATAGTTCATATTAATATTTAAAGGAATTTTTTTATTTTCTATATAAAATAAACTATGTTCCATATCTCCTATAAGCTTTTCACATTTCATTAAGCTTCTTGCCTTTAAAGAGTTATATTGCTTTTCCTTTAAATATTTATATAATACCGCCACTACATGCTTACAAGGCAAACAACCACTTTTATCTGCCCCAAGCTCTCCACAATCACAATAAAACACTGTAAACCCCTCTAGATCATTAAAAGAAATTTGAACATTAAAGGCCAAATCTTCTTTTTCATGAACCCAGGCATCTATATAGTAGGTATTAACTTGAGAGTTATGGTTAGACTCCATGCAAACATTAAAATCCTCCACCAAACCTTTATTATAGTATTCTACGCCCCATTTAAAGATTAAATCTCCTGACAATGATACAATAATATCCTCATTTAAAATCATAGCTACTCCCCTATAGCAATAATATTGGTAAATTATTAACAATATTATAACGTATATAGAGATAAAAATATATATGTTTAATAAAATGTTACAGGAATTTAACTTAATCTTGGCTATTTATAATTGTTATAATATCTTTCAAGTTTGTTAAACTATCTACCAGTGTTTGTTTTTGTTTTTCTGTTAACTTATCCAAGGCTTCCTGTACTTGTTCAAATCTTTTTTCACGTTGTTCCTTTAAAAATTTTTCACCTTCATCAGTTAGACTATACAAAGTATTTCTTCTATCTTTTTCATCTGACTCCCTAGTTACTAGATCATCCTCAACCATTTTATTTAGCATTATACAAATGCTAGAATTTGACACATGCATATCATTACTTAACTTTTTAAGAGTAGATTTGCCATTTTCCTGTAACCTTGCTAAAGTTCTAAATCTTTGTTCTGTTATACCATTATCTTGTTCTGATTTTTTACTCCTAATATACTTTCTTACATCTAGATAAAAATCTATTATAACTTTAGCTACTTCTCTGTTATTCAAACCAACATTACCACCTTACATTTACTAATTTGATACAAATTCTATTTCTGAAGAGTTATCATCCTCTTTATTTTGAATATATTTTATTTTTTTCTTCCATCTACCTAACCTGTAATAGCTATATGTTAAAACTAACCCAAAACTCCATGCTATTGGCATTGACCACCAAATACCTTTGCTTCCTAGCCTCGGAGACAAAGTATATGCTATCGGTATTCTTATAAGCCATAGAGATAATATAGAGTTTATCATTGGGAATATAGTATCCCCTGCCCCTCTCAACACACCATTAGTTATAAACATAGCTGAAATCACCACATAAAATATTGATATTATTTTTAAATATTCAGTACCTATAACTGTAACTCTTGGATCTTTATTAAATAATCTAACTAAATTTGTTCCCCAAAGTTGCATAGCTATAGTAATTATCAAGCAAATCACTGTAGACATCACAAGTGTAGATCCATATCCTTTTTTAACTCTTTCCATTTTTCCAGCTCCAATGTTTTGTGCTACAAAGGTAGAAATAGCTGCTCCAAAGTTCATTATAGGCATAGAGGCAAAAGTATCTACCCTTGAAGCTGCAGTAAATGCCGCCACTGTATCTGCTCCGAACTTATTAACCATAGTTTGCATAGCTATCATACCAAAGGAAAATAACATTTGCTGAACCCCGGATGGTAGACCTATCCTAATACTTTCTTTAAATATTTTATTATCAAATTTCATATCCCTTACATTAAATTTAAACACATCATGAGTTTTATTTAGATGATGTATGCCAAAAATAAATGAGCAAGTTTGAGCTATAACTGTAGCCCATGCAGCTCCCGCTACTCCCCAATTAAAAACTAATACAAATACAATGTCTAATACTATATTTATTACTGTAGATATAATTAAAAATATTAAGGGAGTTTTAGAATCTCCAAGCCCTCTTAATATAGCACTTATGGAATTATATCCAAACATAGCTATTATACCTATAAATATAACATTAAGATAGGATTTTGCCTGATGAATTATGCTGTCTGGTGTTTTCATAAATCTTAATATAGGTCCACTGAATATAACTCCCACTATGGTGACAGCTATTGAAGCTATAAATAAAAATATATACGCTGTATCAATAGTTTTCTTTACCTTATCCATGTCTCTAGCTCCAAAATACTGTGAAATCAGTATAGATGATCCCATAGCTACCCCTATTATTAAAGATATAAGTAAAAACATTATAGGATTGCTAGCACCTACAGCTCCTAAAGCCTCTTTTCCAAGTGCCCTTCCTACAATTACGCTATCCACAGTATTGTATAGTTGCTGAAATATGTTACCAATAAACATTGGCAAAGCAAAGTTAAATATAAGTTTTGCCTCGCTACCTTTAGTCATGTCTTTCATATAAACTCTCCTATTCATTTTACATTAAAATCATTTTATAATAAAATGATTTTAATGTAAAGCTATTTTAAAGTCAATAAAATATAATAAGCAATGGATGTTTTTTATATAATTGTAAGTCTATCTAAAGTTAACCTAGAAAACCTACTATTAAAATTAAAGGGATTTAAGTGTTTATGATATAATTTGCTTAATAACTTATTTTATTTTGACTTCTAAAGGAGGGATATATTATGGGAATAAAATCAATACATCATGTTTGTATCCAAACAGAAAAATACCAAGACTCACTAGAATTTTATACTAAAATTTTGGGGTTTAAAGTTATTAAAGAAACAGCAAACTTTCATAAACGAGATTTTAATACCTGGTTAAAGCTAGACACATTCATGATTGAACTTCAAACTGCAAAAAAAGGAGCTAAATTAAACAGTTGGACATCATTAAATGAAGGTATCGCCCATATGTGTTTTTTAGTAGATAATGTTCAAGAAGAATTTTATAGAATAAAAAAATTAGGTTACTCTAATTTCAAGATTAAAAACAACGAGGAAATATATAAGGTTGAAGATGGGTATTTATTTAAAATTAAAGCTCCAGAAGGTACTGAAATTGAAATAAGAGATGTTAATATATCAAGTGATTCTTAGATTTATATTAAGTTTGATTAAATAAAAATACTCTGTGAACCTTAGAGTAGAATACTTTATACCTGTTAAAACAAAAATAATCTAAACAAAATCATTTAATGAAGGAGTTTGCTTATGGAAATAAAGAAAATACATCATATAGCAATAATTACCTCTAATTACGAAAAATCAAAGGACTTTTATGTAAATAAACTAGGTTTCAATGTAATAAATGAAGTTTATAGAAAAGAGCGAAATTCTTATAAATTAGATTTATCCGTAGGTGGAGAATATCAAATTGAACTTTTTTCCTTTCCAAATCCTCCTAAAAGATTGAGTTACCCTGAAGCTACTGGACTTAGGCATCTGGCTTTTGAAGTAGATAACATAGAAAATACTTGGAATGAATTAAATGAAAAAGGCTTGCTATTAGAAAGTATTAGGATAGATGAATACACAGGAAAGAGCTTCTTTTTCTTTATGGATCCAGATGGATTACCTTTAGAAATTTACGAAAAATAAGATATCCAATAAAATTTTTGTTTAAGATACAAATAAGGAAGTTTCTCAAAGGTTTAATCCCCTAGAAACTTCCTTATATTTTATCTATTATTTTTTTCCATGAATTCTTCTATTTCTTCTACTGTTTTTATTATATCTTTTGATAAAACTTCTGCTCCATTTTCTGTAACTAATATGTCATCTTCTATTCTAATTCCTATGCCCTCTTCTTCAATGTATAATCCTGGTTCTACAGTAATTACCATACCTGGTTTTAGTCCCCCTTCTCTAGGACCTACATCATGAGTGTCTAGACCTAGATGATGACTTACCCCATGGTAATAGTACTTTGATAGCTCCTCCTCATGCTTTATGAATTTTATTTCTTTTAAGCCTTCTGCAAGAACCTTTTTAGCTATTTTATTTAATTCTTCAAATGGTAATCCTGGCTTTATAGCTTCTATGACCTCAAGTTCTGTTTTAAGAACTATATTGTATATTTGTTTTTGTCTTTCAGTAAACTTTCCGCTTACAGGAAATGTTCGGCTTATATCTGCATTATAGTAATTTAATTGTGCACCTAAGTCAAATAATATAAGATCTCCATTTTTTATTTCACTATCATTAGCTGAATAGTGTAGTATTGTACCATTTTTTCCTGAAGCAGCAATAGTTTTAAAAGCATAATCAAAAGCTCCATTGGTCTTTAGTACAAAATCAAAATAAGCTTCAAGTTGATATTCTTTAAGACCTTCCTTTGAGTTTTTCATAAGAGCCTCTATACCTTCTTTTGTTATAGCTATTGCCTTTCTCATCTCTTCAATTTCTTCTTCTGACTTTATAGCTCTTAAATTCTCTATATTATTATATATATTTTTAATTTTAACCTGAGGATACCTTTCCTTTATTTTATGTGCAAAGCTTTCCACATTATTTACCATAGAATTAAAACTATCCTTTTCAAGGTCTAAATATAGCCTAGTAAAGTTCTTTAAACATATTAACCTATGGATCATTTCTTCAAAATCTTCCATATACTTTATGTTGGTAATTCCTGAATTTTCTTCTGCTTCTTCTTTACTTATGGTTTTCCCAACCCATTTTTCCATAACTGGATCAGCTTTTCTTATAAATAAGTATTCCTCTAAAGTATTATTTTCTTTTACCATTATTAACATTACTTTTTCTTCGTTAATTCCAGTTAAATAATAAAAATTTCTATTAGGCGTAAATGGATACGCTTCATCTGCTGACTTCTTTGGAGCACTTCCTGCAAACATTACAAGTATTGAATTATCCTTTAAACTTTCCGCTAAGTTCTTTCTATTTTTAATAAAAAACTCTTTTTTCATTTAATAAAACCCTCCCATTATATAATCCTTCTATATTTAATTATATACCTAATATTCTATCTATTCTATAAATATAAAAATTTATAAGATCTATTCCTATAAACGCAGTTCTTGCCTTTATAGGTAATTTTTAGTACCCTTAAAGCTTAGAAATCCTTATCCAGAGACGTTTCCCAATTTAAAGAAGATAAGAGTATTAGAACGGGTAGTCATGGGATAAACTCTTCTAATAATGAATTGGATATATATTCCTCATAACCTGACTGTTTTTGAGCCTTAAAATCACATGGTTCTTATAAGGAATTATAATTTTTACTTGACAATAAATATTAGCAGTTCTATAATATAATTGATTAATTGTATTCGATATAATTTTATGAATTTTATATTGTTTTAGAAGAGGTGTTACCATGAATGATGATATATTAAAGTTAGACAATCAACTTTGTTTTTCCATATATGCCTGCTCTAAAGAGATTATAAGGTTATATAGACCTTTTTTAGAGAAACTTGAATTAACATATACTCAGTATATAGCTTTATTGGCTTTATGGGAAAAAGATAACGTTACAGTCAAAGAACTAGGCGAGAGACTCTATCTCGACTCTGGCACCTTAACTCCATTACTAAAAAAAATGGAGGACAACGGAATCTTAACTAGGGAAAGACAGAAGGATGATGAACGAAAGGTATTAATTAAATTAACAGAGGCTGGACGCGATTTGAAACAAAAAGCCTTACAAATACCTAATTCTATACTATGTAGCACCAACCTATCTGCTGAAAATGCTATCTGTCTAAGAGAAGATATTAAGAATTTGCTAAAGTATATTTATAGTATAAATGAAACAACATCAAAAAAGTAAATATATAATATAAAGAGAACTCTTAATTTTGGTTAAAGAGTTCTCTTTTTTAACAACGTTTAATTTTATTAAATGGTAACTTTTTCTTTATTCTAATGCTATAAGCTTAACTTTTATTACATTATCCATACCTTGTATTTTATATAATATTTTTTTAATATCCACTTCCATTTGAGAAATATCAAAAGTAATAGTTACATTAGCAGCATTATTTATAGGTATATCTTGATTTATAGTCATTATATTACCTTTATCTTCTGCTATTTTATCTAATATTCTAGATAAGGTTCCGGCTTCATGGGCTAAAAGAAGAGCTAAAGTAGCCTTTTGCCCCTTTATATTTTCAGACATTGGAAACACATAATCCTTGTATTTATAATAAGCACTTCTACTTATACCTACTTCCTTCACTCCTTCAGAAATATCTTTCACTTGGCCTGTATATATAAGTTCCTTGACCTTAATTACTTTTTCGAATACATCCGGTAGTATTTTACTATTAACTATGAAATATTTATCTGCCATAATAATTCCTCATTTTATGCTATTTTAATAGCTTTTATTTATCCTATAGTTTTAGATTCAAATAAATATCTAACCATAGTACAAATTTAAACTCTTGCATAGATTATTTTAGTTTATCTTCTAATATTAATTAATACATATAAAATTATATCACAAATTAATATAATATAATTTTGTAAAAAATCCACAGCGTAGCCTCTTTAACTCGAAACCTCTGTGGATTTTTTATTATATATGTTAATAAATTATAATTATTTTATATTTAACTTTTCAGCTAGTTTTTTAAGCATATCCTCTGTCATATTCTCTAAATTATATTTAGCGTTAAATCCCCATTCCTCTTTAGCTGCGCTACAATCTATAGAATTTGGCCATGAATCTGCTATAGCTTGTCTCACAGGGTCAACATCATAGCTCATGCTGAAGTTTGGTATATGTTTCTTTATTTCATTTGCTATCATTGAAGGTTCAAAACTCATAGCTGTAATATTAAATGCATTTCTATGAATAAGCTTTGATGGATCTGCTTCCATAAGTGATACAATTGCATTTAGCGCATCTGGCATATACATCATATCCATATATGTGCCCTCTCCAATATAAGAAGTATATTTTCCTTCTTGAAGCGCTTTATAGTATATATCTACAGCATAATCAGTAGTTCCACCTCCTGGAGGAGTCGCATAAGATATTAATCCTGGGAAACGCACCCCTCTTGTATCTACACCAAATTTCTTAAAGTAATAATCACATAATATTTCTCCTGAAACTTTAGTTACTCCATACATAGTTTCAGGTCTTTGGATAGTATCTTGTGGTGTATTATCCTTTGGAGTACTTGGTCCAAAAGCTCCTATGGAACTTGGAGTAAAGAAGGAACATTTTAACTCTCTAGCAACTTCTAAAGCATTAAATAGTCCTCCCATATTTATCTCCCAAGCTAATACTGGCTTAGCTTCAGCTACTGCTGATAATAAAGCTGCAAGGTGTATTACTGTGTCTACCTCATGTTTCTTTGCAACTTCAGCCATTTTTTTAGCATCTAAAACATCTAATATTTCAAAAGGACCTGATTCTACTGCTGGATTACCATCTATTCTTCTAATATCTGTAGCAACTACATTATCACTACCATAAATGTCTCTCATATGCATTACTAGTTCAGAACCGATCTGACCTAGTGAACCTGTAACTAATATCTTTTTCATGACAATCCTCCCAAATTTAAATAGTTAACACTAAATTATTTAATTACACCTAATTCTTTACCTACCTTTTCGTATATAGCTAAGGCTTCATCTAACATTTCCTTTGTGTGAGCTGCTGTAGGCATATTTCTAACTCTTCCTGTTCCCATAGGTACTGTAGGGAATACTATAGATTTAGCATAAACACCCTCTTCTAGTAATCTACTACTAAATTGCTGAGTTAACTTTTCTTCTCCTATGATACATGGAGTTATTGGTGTTTCACTGTGTCCAATATTAAATCCTAGATCTTTTAATCCCTTCTTTAAGTACCTTCCATTTTCCCATACTTTATCCACAAGTTCTGAGCTTTCTGTCATTATATTTAATGCTTCTATTACAGCACCTGCAGCTGCTGGTGTCAAAGATGTAGAGAATAGGAATGGTCTTGCTCTAACCTTTAACCAATCTATTAAATCCTTAGAACCTGCTACATATCCTCCAACTACTCCTATAGCCTTTGATAAGGTTCCAATTTGGAAATCAACTTTATCTGATAGACCAAAATGCTTTACTGTACCTGCTCCCTCTCCCATAACTCCTGAACCATGGGCATCATCAACATAAGTTATTAAATCAAACTCCTCTGCCACTTTAATAAGTTCTGGTAGGTTAACTACATCTCCATCCATAGAGAAGACTCCATCTGTAATAACCATTAACTTACCATATAAACCGCTTTCTCTTGCTTCTTTAGCCTTAGCTCTTAAGTCCTCCATATCATTGTGCTTATATCTTATAGTTTTAGCACCAGATAATCTGCATCCATCTATTATAGATGCATGATTTAACTCATCTGATAATATAGCATCTTTTTTATTCATAACTGCTTGAATAGCTCCTGCATTACAATTAAAACCTGATTGGAAAGCTATAGCAGCTTCTGTATGTTTGAATTCAGCTAGCTTTTTTTCTAGTTCTTCATGGATTTTTAGAGTACCGTTTATAGTTCTTACAGCACCAGCACCTACCCCATACTGATTTGTAGCCTTTATAGATGCTTCTACCATTCTTGGATTATTAGCTAACCCTAAATAGTTGTTAGATGATAGGTTTATAAGATCCTTACCTTTAATTTTAATTATAGGTCCATTTGCACTTTCTAATACATTGATTTCATTGTATAGCCCTTTACTTTTTAGCTCATTAAGATTCTCATTTAAAAAATTTTGTAAGGCTTTACTTCCCATTGTTATTGCCTCCTTATATATTAAGTTTATTTTTACCAAAATGTTTTTCTCTGGAATACATTTTTTTATATATGTCTATAGATAATTATATCAAACATCTTATCAGATATCCACAATCTAAATTATTTAAAATACATAAATCTTCTAGCTCAATCTTGAATTTTCGCATATTTACTCCCATTTAAAAACGTTTACACTAATTATAAATAATTTCTTTTATAAAATAAATTTTGTAATGTATATGTAATATTTTAATAATATAAAGCATATACTTTTATGGGAGGGTTAATATTTAATAACTATTAATATGCTCCTATTTGCTTTTTCTATGCCAATTTTATTATCTGCCAGTTTTTTCAATATTGACTTTAAACTGTATATCAGCTATATTAAAATATATCTGAATATTATAAATATATAGTTATATGATTTATTATAGGTGTTTCATTTTATTTTGAGGCTTTATTTTTATAAAATTTCATATATAAGCCTAATCCATAAAAAGGAGTGATTATATTGAAAAAAATTGGACTTATACCTAAACTTATTGCTGCCATTATACTAGGTATCCTAATTGGTGCTTTTACCCCTGAATTTATAGTTAAGGTCTTAGCTACCTTTAACTCAATCTTTGGTAACTTTTTAGGCTTCATTATTCCACTTATAATTCTTGGATTTATAGTATCTGGCATCGCTGACTTAGGTGGTAATGCTGGTAAACTTCTTGGGGTTACTACTGCTTTTGCTTACGTATCCACTCTAATCGCAGGCCTTTTTGCTTATATAGTTGCTACGAATATCTTCCCTAAATTTATTAAAGCAACCAGTGTAGTAGGCGATGCCGTAAACCCAGAAGAGAAACTTTTAAAAGGCTTTTTTACCATTGAGATGGACCCTATTATGACTGTAATGAGTGCTCTTGTATTTGCTTTTTTACTAGGGCTTGGCATTGCGGCAACCAAGAGCGAAAGCCTACACAAAATCTCTGTAGAATTTCAAAGGATAGTTGAAAAAACTATCTCAAATGTTATAATACCCTTACTTCCATTTCACATAATGGGTATCTTTGCTAACATGACCCATGCAGGGGAAGTAGGAAAAATACTTCAAGTGTTTTGGAAAGTATTTCTTATAGTGCTTGTAATGCATCTATTAATAATAGTGCTGCAATTCACTATAGCCGGAACCATATCAAAGAAGAATATATTTCAAATGCTAAAAAATCAAGTCTCAGGTTACTTAACTGCTATAGGAACTCAATCTTCTGCTGCTACAATTCCTGTTAACTTAAGATGTGCTGAAAAAAATGGAGTGTCTAAAGGAATAAGAGAATTTGTAGTTCCTCTATGTGCAACTATACATTTGTCTGGGAGCACTATAACTCTTACCTCTTGCGCTATAGCTGTTATGATGATAAATAATATTAGTTTTACTCTACCTCAAATGATGGGCTTCATAGCTATGTTAGGCATAACCATGGTTGCTGCCCCAGGCGTACCTGGTGGAGCCGTAATGGCTGCCCTTGGAATACTAAAAACTAACCTTAACTTCACTGAAGCTCAATTAGCTCTAATGATAGCACTTTATATAACTCAAGATAGCTTTGGTACAGCATGTAATGTTTCTGGAGATAATGCAATAGCTGTATTGGTAGACCATATCTACCATAAAGACAAAAAAGAAAAAACCCTTTAAATTTAACATTTAAAAACTACAAACATAATCAAATTAAAAGGTGGCTTTGCCACCTTTTTTATTTGATATGTAGATTATTCCTCTCCTTCAATATATAATAGGATTGTTGATTATACATTTCTTAATTAAGGAGGGTCTTTATTGCTAAAATATAATAGTTCTGATTTTAAAGAGGTTCTTTCCTTGGCTCTTCCCGCCGTAGGTGAAAATATATTGTATATGCTAGTATGGGTATTTGATACTATGATGGTAGGAAAATACGGGGGAAACGTAGCTGTTAGCAGTGTGGGATTAAGTTCCGAACTAATGTATACTTTTTCTAACATTTTTATTGCCATAGGTATATGTATAGGAATAACCTCTTTAGTAGCTAGAAGAGTTGGAGCAAATTTAAAAACTGCTGCGGAAGAGTATGCTACCATAGGATTTCTTATAGGATCCATAATTGCCTTTTTAGGGTTTTTAATATTTTACCTTGGAAGTGATAAGATATTTACTATGATTGGAGCGGAGCAGAACGTAATAGATTTAGCTTCACCTTATATGAAGATAGCTTCCATAGGTATATTTTTTAATATGCTAATGAATCTATTAAATGCCTCTTTAAGAGGTTATGGAAATACTAGAATTCCTCTATTAGCTTCTATTTGTGTAATTGTGATTAATGGCTATTTGGATTATGGTCTTATATTTGGTAGATTGGGTCTTCCAGAACTAGGGGTTAAAGGTGCTGCTATAGCTACCTCAATTGCTCAAGTTTTTGGATTTTTATTTATAGTATTTTACATGATATATAAATCACCCATAAAACCTAGACTTAAGTATATTAAAAACTTTAAATCACATAACGCTAAGGACTTATTAAGATTATCCATACCATCTTCTATGCAAGAAGGTGCCTTTAGCATAAGCAGACTTATAGGTAACATAATGATAGTAAGTATGGGTACCATGGCCTTTGCTGCAAATCAGATTACTACTACCATAGAAGGTATTTCTTATATGCCAGGTTGGGGATTTGCCGTGGCTGCTACCACCCTAGTTGGTCATAAAATTGGAGAAAACAACTTAGAAAAGGGCAAACAATACGCTACTTTATCCATGATTTTAGGAACTGGATTTATGTTTATATTTTCTATATTATTTTTAATAATACCTCATGGACTTATTGGATTATTTATAAATTCCTCAGAGGTACAAGTTATAAGTCTTGGATCGCTATGCCTTATGGTAGCTTCTATAGAACAACCTTTCATGGGAGTTTCTATGATAGCCGGAGGAGCCTTTAAAGGTTCAGGAAATACCAAAACCCCATTTACCGTTTCTTTGATATCCAGTTGGATCATAAGATTACCTCTTATGTATTTAGTTATATACAAACTACAATTAAGCGTAGTATGGGTATGGGTTATAACTACAATCCAATGGATATTTGATGGTACACTTATATTTATTTTATACAGGAAAAATCTAGGTAAAAACATAAAGCTCTAGTCAAATGCTAGAAAAGGCTTATTAAAAGTAAAGATACTCTTAATAAGCCTTTTTTCTATAGTAATTCTAATATCCAGCTATAATCTATTCTATTTTTCCATATGTTCTATGTCCCTTATTATTTATATAGTAAAGAAGTAAAAGTACTATTATCAATGACAATAAGGTTAGAGATACAAAACCACTTAAAAGACTTGGCTGCAGTTTTATAAAAGCAAATATATTTAAAGCTGCAATCACAAGGGTTATTAAAGTACTTATAAGTGAATTTAAATTCTGTTTAACTGCTTTTTGTTCATTATCCCAGTTAAGCTTAGGCCTATTTATATCTATAACTACTCCTAAAACAGCTGCAATTATATTAGATAAAGTAGAGATAATAAATATCATCGCAATTAGCATTAAAGGAAACTTTAATATAGCTAATATAATGGTAATTAATACTACACTTATCATATTTACTATAATAGAAGATATAATTTTAGAATAAATCTGCTCTTTATAGGTCATAGGTATATATTTATTTATAAACATAGCTTCTCCCTCTCTCGATATAGATGTACAAGCTATTACACTAGTTCCACTTATAAATAAGGTTATGCTAAAGGCTATACCAATGATAAGGCCTAAAATTTTAGGATCGTTTATATTCTGAGTCATATTAGTTATCACACTAAGTTTACCTGTATCTAAAAACACATATACAATTAAAAATATAGGCCATATAAAGTTTCCTATTACGCAATTCACTAAAAATGCTGGTGTTCTAAATAAAATTTTTAGTTCTTTGAGTACATAAGTCTTTATCTTTGAATTTTCAGTAACTCTTTTGTCTAATTCATTTGATTTTAATTGTTTTCTTCTAGCAAAGGATTCGGATACACCCATAACTCCTTTAAAATAAAGCATCTTAGCCAGAACCATAAATATCATAACGGAAGCTATGGTTATAATCATAAATAAAGCTAAGTTTATCATGTTTTTATTAATTGAATTAGAAATCAAAGACAAAGAAGCTAATTTTGAAGTAGGGAATAGACTGTTAAATATGTTTAGCATGGAATTATTACCTTGAGATAACATTTCAACAATTTTCTCTTCACTCATACCTGAAGCTGTACTTCTTTGAACTAACAGATTTACTCCTACTCCAAAAAATATAGCAAGCACTCCACCTATAGTTCTTAATGCGTCTTTATGTTTACCTAAATTAGTAAACCTCATTATGATCATATTTAGGATAGAAGCCATAACTAAAGGTAACACTGGAAGAAGTAAAAATATCACCACTGAAACTATCCAATACCCTAAACCTAAACCTGCTTTAATTCCATAAATAATAATTACAGGAGCTAAAACAATAAGTTCTGTCAGATACTCATAAACTAATACAGTTATAAACTTAGCAGATAGTATTTCTTCCGCCTTCAAAGGAAGAGGTAGAAAAGACTCTATATCTTTAGCAAAATAGAAAGTAGTTAAAACATAGAGAATACCAAATATAAAAATAATTAAGCTTGCCATAGAAAATCCTAAGTTTAAAACAATACCCTCTTGTCCAAAACTAGCAAAAGTATCATACAAAGCTGAGGTAAATGCACCTAATGGTACTCCTAGAGACATAATAAGTATAATGGTTAAAAATATATTTAGGATCATACCAGAATATTTACGCTTCCTTTTGCCTTCACTTCCAGTTCCATTTTTTAATAATATTTTAACTAATACAAATATCTTACTCATTTTCTGTCATCTCCAAGAATATATTTTCTAATGAAGAATTCTCTTTCATTTGCTGCTTTATCTCGTCAATAGCACCACAAAATAGTATCTTTCCTTTGTTTATTATAGCTACCCTATCACATAATTTTTCTGCAACTTCAAGTACGTGAGTTGAAAAAAATACTGTTTTCCCTGTATCCGCATGTTCTCTCATCATTTCCTTTAGTATAAATGATGACTTTGGATCTAATCCTGTAAGTGGTTCATCTAAAATCCATATAGATGGTTCATGTATAAGTACTGCCATTATCACTATTTTTTGCCTCATACCATGGGAATAAGTTTGAATTTTATCGTCTAAAGCATTACTCATGTCAAATCTATTTGCTAAGTTTTCAATTCTTTCTTTCCTTAATTGTTTTGGCACCTCATATAAATCAGCCATAAAATTAAGATACTCTATTCCTTTTAGTCTTAGAAACATATCAGGACTATCTGGAACGAAACCAAACTGTTTTTTTGCTCCTATAGGATCTTCTTTTATGTCTATACCATTTAATTTTATTTGTCCTTTATCTTGACTTATAATACCAGTCAACATTTTTATAGTAGTAGTCTTTCCTGCTCCATTAGGACCTAAAAATCCAAATATCTCCCCATCTTTTATAGTTAAATTTAAATCGTCTACTGCCTTAAATGTTCCATTATAACTTTTATTTACATTGGTAATTTCTATCATAAACTTAATCCCCCTTAATTGATTTATTTAATAAATTCCTAAATAAATATTATGATTATAAATGTTAAATTTATTTTTAAATAAGATATTATGGTTTAGTAATCTCCGGATTTCCTATGATATTATAATAACCTATTTTTGCCTTTAACACAAACTTTCTTTAACCTTATAATGAAGTATATTATAACTCTTTATATGTTTTATTTCATCCTATCTTTATTTTCCACAAAATATCTAAGTTTTTTAATTTAACATAAAATACATATATATTTTATTCCCTCACTCTAATTGCTAACATCCTTATAAGGATAATCTAAAAAATTAATGGAGAGCTTATTAGCCCTCCATTAATTTTTATATTTAGTTACAGTATGAACTTAACTAAAGTTACAGCCATTATAATAGCTGTAATATCTGCCATTATAGCAGCCCAGAGTGTATGTCTTATTTTTTTTATTCCAACAGCTCCAAAGTATATGGTTATTGTATAAAATATTGTCTCTGTAGACCCCATCAATATGGATGCTATTAACCCTATTTTACTATCTGGACCATATTGCTTTATAGTTTCAGTAAATACTCCTAGCGCACCACTACCTGAAAGAGGTTTAACAAAAATCAAAGGCACAAGTTCCGGGGGTACACCTAAAAGTTGCATTAGTGGTCTAAAAGCTAAAACCATAAGATCTAAAGCACCAGATTCTCTAAATATCCTAACTGCTAAAAGCATAGCTAAGAGATATGGAAAAATTCTAAAACAAATTCCCATGCCATCCTTTGCTCCCTCTACAAAACATTCGTAGATTTTTACCTTTTTTACCATACCATAGACTACTATAGTTAATATAATTATAGGAATAATACCTTTGGCTATATATGAAAACATAAATGTCCCTCCAGTTTAAAAAAATCTCTCCAATATTTTGCAACATGTAACCCCTACTATGGCAGCTGTTAAGGTAGTTATAATTACTGGTATAATTATAACTGCTGGATTACTAGAACCTTCTACTGCTCTTAAAGATATAATTGTAGTTGGAATTAATTGAACACAGGCTGCATTAAGTACGAGGAACAAGCTCATATCATTACTAGCCCTCACCTTATCCTTATTTAATTTCTGCATTTCTTCCATGGCCTTAATTCCAAAGGGTGTAGCTGCATTAGATAAACCCATAATATTTGCAGTTAGGTTCATAACTATCGCTCCTAAAGCTTTTTCATTTTTTGCTGCATCCTTAAATAAAAACTTTAATATAGGTGAGAGCATTTTGGATATTTTTTCCGTAAGTCCACTCTTTTCTGCTATTTTCATTATTCCACACCAAAGACTCATAATACCTAGAAGCCCAATTATAAGTTCCACTGTAGACCCTGCAGAATCTATTACAGCCTTTGATAAAATTTCAGCTTTGCCTGAAAAAAGCCCCATACATATACCTATAAATATCATAAAAAACCAAATATAGTTAATCATATTACCCTAACCCTTCCAATTACTTCTTTTTTAAGTTTTTAATTTGTACATGGTACATTGAAATTTTTTACACAAAGAAGCCTATTGATTATCTATAATAAATATATGAACATATTTAGGTATTATGAATATCTTTATATATTAAAAGTATCAAGTTATTTAAAGGTTCAGATGGATTTTACTTATGAAAAATCTCTCTATCCATCTGAGTCTTATAAAAACTTATAAAAATTCATAGCATTGCTTATCCCCCAAAATACAAGTATTAGTAATGGTAGCTATGGAATAAAAACCAAAATCCAGTAGTTGCATTTAAAATATAATAGTGCTACCATGAATGTTAGATAAATATTAGGTTATAATATTTAATTTGTATATATATAATTTCAATATATGTGATGAAAGGTTTAGTTGGAGGAATATGATGACTATAAGAGAGATTATGAAATATATTGAAAGCGAATACGAAGTAATAAATCGTACTCCTTGTGAAGTTTGCGGCGGAGCATATTTAGCTGAAGACTTAGATATAACACTAGTAGATGGAATTCCATTTGATGTTTGCGATTGTATATGCTCCCATTGTGGACATGAAAAATCCTTTATGTTTACTGCTCCTTTTGTAGAAGAGGACAATGGATTAGCACTAGCCAGAAAGTTAAATTAAAAAATGGAGGCACTTTTCATGTGCCTCCATTTTTTATGAACAAATAATTGAATGTTCTTTTTCTATAAACAACTTTTCACAAAAAATATTTTTAAATACATCTACTACTGATGGATCAAATTGTTTTCCACTTTCATCTAAAATTTCTTTTAGAGCCTCTTCGTGAGATTTTGCTACTTTATACGGTCTACCACTGGTCATTACATCATAGGCATCTGCCACTGCCATTATTCTACACTCTATAGGTATCTCTTCTCTTTTAAGACCTAAAGGATACCCGTTTCCATCCCATCTTTCATGATGTTTTAATATAAGTTCTGATATAACTTGAAGTTTAGGTGTAGTTTTAGAGATTCTATATCCTATCTCACAGTGTCTTCTAACTTCTACTAGCTCATTATAAGATAACTTATCAGGCTTATATAGTATACTCTCCGGAACCCCTACTTTACCTATATCGTGATATTTAGAAAGTAATCTTAAGTTTTTAATTTGCTGTCTTGATAAATTCATCTGCTTTCCCATTTCTTCGCATATAAACTTTATCCTATCCACATGACCCCCATCTACATAATCTCTAGAAATTAATGCTCTTTTAATTGAATTTACCATAACCTTCTTAGTTTCATAACTTTGCTTAAGTTTATTTCTATACATATTATCATCTGCCTCTTTAAATAAATCTATAGGCAAAAAATTCCTATCATCACATGCAGTACCTATGGACATACTTATTGGAATTTTAGGCATACCTTCATTGTACTTATCAATAGACGTCTTTATGTTATAATAATTACTATCAAATTCTTCTCTATCGACACATTGGATAAGCACAGCAAACTCATCTCCACCTATACGCGCTACTATCCCCTCTGAAATTATAGATTCATTAATCGCCTTAGCACATTGAATTATAATTTCATCACCTTCTTGGTGGCCTAGCGTGTCATTTACTAATTTAAGATTATCCATATCACATATTATAAACCCACATAAGGGATATTTTTCTCTGTCAAAGTTAACCATATAATCTTCAAAATACCCTCTGTTATACAAACCCGTTAAACTATCATGATAGCTTAAATAGTAAAGCCTATCTCGTGACCTTTTATTTTCTAACGCCTCTTGCTGAAGCATTTTTACGATTCTCATATCTTGAGCCACTATAACATTTCCTAATGATTCATCAAAACTGTTTTTGATAGGTGATATATCTATTTCTACAGGTATTATTTCCCCTTCCATAGTGATAAAACAAATATTATCTTTTTTATCACTATGGTTCGCATTATCTTTCTTCTTAACTTTTGAAGGTTCTTTAAAATCTTTTGAAAATAGGTATTTAACCTTTGAGTTGACTAACTGCTCTTTCTTGTACTTTCCTATATTGAGTGCTTGTTTATTAATATCTAATATATTTCCATTATTATCAGTAAGAATTATTATATCCTTCACCTTATTCATAAGATACTCTTTACTCATCACTGAGTATATATCCTCGCCTTTATATTTTTTTAAATAAAAAAACATTATTAAAGAACTAACACAATAATCCAAGTTCATAATTAAAATTTTGTAGTATAAAGTATTTAAAAAAATTAATTGGATAAATCCCACTATAAAGGCTGAAGTTATATAGGTTCTTAGTATATTGCTAAAATATGTCCTTTCAAGAATATTATACTTATTTTTATGAAATGACTCTCTCAAAATAAAGTATCCAGATGTATTAATTATAATAAAATAAGCTAACAATAGTAAGTTAAATTGGGTTTTAGTCCATAAAGTAAGACTTCCTAATAGTATATGTATAAATATTAAAATACTTATAATAACTAAAGTAACATAACTCCACCTTTTTGACTTATTAGTCTTACTTTTATCACTCTGTAAGCTTATGGATAAGTTTAAAAATAAAAAACTCAATAAAAGCCAAGAAATCGTCATCATTAGGAGTATGATTTTTCTTAAGAAATCATTTTTTGAAAAATGGAAAAATATATTTACTGTGCTCATAAAGCATAATAAAGAAGTATATCTATGAAAAGCATCATTGATTCTATGTTTTTTGTTCATAAAATTTGAGTTTATAGCTAAATGGCTATATATTAAAGTACAAACTAAGTTAGATATAAAATAAATATCTTGGGACAATTAAACCACCTCAAAATATGTTTAAAATAGAGGTTAAAACACTTTCATTTGTATATTTTACACTATATTTCTAATTATTGCAAATATTTTGAAGTTATGCACCATGAAAATTAAAGTTTTCCCTCTAATATTTTCTATAAGCTAAAGTTAATATAGTTGCTAGTATATATAATAAAAAAACCACCTTTACAAATAAAGGTAGTTTTTTTATATAAGTTTTGTCCATAATCTTAAAATCTTTAAGCTAAAATATTATCTTAAGCTAAATTGGCACTTTCCTCCAAGGAATCATTATGAGCCACATTTAACCCTTTCATTTCTCTAAATAGCAATATTGCTGTTATTAAAGATGCTAACCCATCTGCTATAGGACCCGCCATCCAAACCCCAGTTAATCCCCATAGGTTTGGAAGTATTAATAGCAATGGAATTAATAAAATAACCTGTCTTAACATACTTAAAAACATTGCATGTTTTGGCTTTCCTACAGCTTGAAAATAGTTTGAGCTAACTATTTGAAATCCTATTACCGGTAACATCAACAGATATATCCTTATCCCCTTTACTCCTATTTGTAAAAGTTCTGGATCTTTATTAAAGAATCCAATAATAGCTTCAGGAAATAGTTGAATCACAATAAAACCTGTAATAGCAATTATAGTAGCTACAGTAACAGCATATTTTAATGTATCCTTAACCCTCTTATATTGTCTTGCTCCATAGTTAAATCCTATTATAGGTTGAGAACCTTGATTTAATCCAAACATAGGCATTAAAAATATAAGACCTACACTGTTTATAACCGCCATAGCCCCTATGGCTAAGTCTCCTCCGTTAGATGCTAAAGCTCTATTAGCTGTTATGGAAACTAAACTGGCTGCAAATTGCATTGAAAAAGGTGCGATACCTATAGCAAATATAGTTTTTATAATTTCTATATCTAATTTCATATTTTCTCTTTTTATTTTTAAAGTACTTTTGTTCCCAAAGAAATAGCTTAATACCCAAGCTGCAGAAACTATTTGAGATATAACCGTAGCAACAGCTGCTCCTCTAATTCCCATATCAAATGTAAATATAAATAAAGGATCTAATATAGTATTTAATACGGCCCCAATTAGCATTGTTATCATAGCCATCTTAGGATTTCCCTCAGCTCTTATAAGACTATTCATAGAGAAAGCTAAAGAGTTAAATATAGTTCCTACAAGAATTATATCTATATACTCTTTTGCATATCCGAAGGTATCTGGACTTGAACCTAATACCTTAAGTAAAGGTCCAACGAATATTAGACCTAAAACTGTAATAACTATGCTAATTAATATATTTAATACAAAAGCATTACCTATAATTTTTTCAGCATCATTCTTTTTCTTTTGCCCCAATTTAATAGATGTTTTTGTACCAGCACCTATACCCACTAACATACCGAAAGCCATTATAATTGTAGTTATAGGAAGAGTTAATCCAACTCCTGATATGGCATACCCTCCTACATCTTTAATATTTCCTATGTAAATCCTATCAACTATATTATATAATGCATTTACCATCATACCCACAATTGCAGGAATAGAAAACTTTGCAAGCAAGTCACCTATTGGTTCTGTACCTAATCTTTTTTGTCTATCATTCTCCATGCCATGTGTCTCCTTTTAATACTTTATTTTGATTGTTTACCATTCTTCTAAATAGCTTTAAAGCTATTTCTTTTTCTTCCTCTGTAAAATCAGAGACTATAATTTCACTCCACTCTCTTAGAACACCAAAGAAATCTTCCTTAATTTCTATGGCCTTTTTTGTTATAAATACTCTATAAGCTCTTTTATCCTCTAAGTCCACCTCTCTTTTTATGTAACCTTCATCCTCTAATTTTTTTAAAGCTCTCGCTGTGGTTCCTTTATCCATTATAAGATCATTGCTTATGCACTCTTGATTAACTCCATTATTTCTGAAAAGATAGGCTAAAAATGCAAATTGACCACTACCTATATTAAACTTAGCAAACTCTTTAGAATAATAGCTAGAACCTAATCTGTATAATATAGATATATAATGACCTATGGTCCTACAATTAGACTCTAAATCCTCTGTCTCCATAAACTCTTCTCCTTAAAATAAAATAGTTGCATCAACAACTATATTTTAATACAAATTAGTTGTGATTGCAACTATTGTTAAAAAGATTCAATATTTAGTTTTTGCCAATACTATAATTATATTCCTAAGGAAAACATATATAATCCTAGAATAATTATAATAGCTCCTAACACTAATTTTAATATCTTACCAAATTTTAATGTCTTTTCAGAACTACTTAGATGTTCAACTACCCCCACAGAGGTGCCGGCTAATATTATAAGAGCACAATGACCTACGGAATACAGTAAAAGCATAGCAATACCTAAAAGCACATTAGCTTTTCCTGCCACAAAGGTTAAAATAGCTGCCAATACTGGTGTAGCGCAGGGAGAAGATAATGCTCCTCCTAATATTCCTAACATAAAAGCTCCAAACAGCCCTCTTCTCTTAGTAGGCATTTTACAACTATTTTGAGATCTTCCAAAAGTTAAAATCCCTAGAAGTTGCAAACCACTTAATATCATGACAGCTGCTAAAACTATATACCACAATTTACCTGCCCCTGAAAAGAATCTTCCAAGTACCGCAGATAATGCTCCTATTATGGTAAAGGTTGCTATAACACCTAATCCGAAAAACATTGAATATTTAAAAGCAACTTTTTTATCTTTAACACCATTACCTTCCACATAACCTACTATTAAAGGTACAGAAGATAATACACAGGGGCTAAAGGAAGATGCTAAACCTGCAAACAAAGACATAACAAGAGCCAGCCATATGTTATTATTAATAATCTCAGTAAAATTACTTAATAAACTACTCATTCGCCTTGACCCCCATAGAATTAAATACTTTTTCTATAGACTCTAAAGTCAACATTCCTTCATACCTGCCTTTTAAATCGCTATTTTCGTCTAGAAAAATAAATGTAGGCATTAGCCTTACATTATACTTTTTAGCTAAAGCATAATTATCTCCAGATTCTATGTTGATTTTTTTAACAATAACGTTGTCTCCGTATTTTTTTCTAAAATCCTCCAATGTAGGTTCCATCCTTCTACATGCCGGACAAGTAGGAGATCCTAACTCTAAAAGCATTGGTATCTTTTTATCCTTGTCATCATCTGGATTATAGTTTTCCCAGGCTAAAGCCTTTTCTGAGCCCTTTCCTTTTGATATATCATTTCCATGATTTTTAAAATAATATATGCCGAAAAGAGCTAAAGCTATAACTGCTATAATGGATATCTTGATCCACTTTTTCAAATATATCACCTCTCTTTCATATACCCTTATATGGTATATATTAAAGTAATTGAGTTTCTATGTCAATTAAATAAATTCAATAAACATTCAAAAAACTATTAATATACGAAAAGTAAAAAAAGCTAACCTGAATGTATCTTAAGTTACATTCAGATTAGCTTTTACTTATTTCTTACAAGAATCTCTTTCAACCAATATATATGGTAGTTGGAAATGCTTTTGATCTAAATCCTTATTGTTTATAAGTTTTATAAGCATTCTCATAGCTACTGATCCCATATCATACATAGGTTGTGATATGGTGGTAAGTCTCGGATAGAATATAGAGGCTGTGTATAAATCATTAAACCCTACTACATCAATATCCTCTGGGACTAATATTCCTTTTCCTCTTAAGGCATTAATAGCTCCCATGGCTATTTCATCAGAAGCGCAGAATATAGCATCTATATTATCCTTTTCTATAAGCTTATCTATAGCTTCATATCCCGTTTGCGCCTTTAACTCTCCGAAATATAGAAGCTCTTCTTTAAGCTCTAATCCACTTTCTTTTATAGCTTCTTCATATCCAGCATATCTTAAGCTCCACGCATTTTGAGCATTTTTAGGTGTTCCTATGTAAGCGATATGCTTATTACCTCTTTCTATTAAATAATTTGTAGCATCTAAAGCTGCAGATTTATTGTCTATAGTAACACTTGGAAGTTTGCCTTCATTATCCTTACTTTCTACCAGTACTGTATTAAGCTCTAATTCTTTTATAAGAGCTAATATCTCTGGTTCAAGAGAACTACTCATATATAGCACACCATCAACCATTTTTTCCTTTAAAACTCTTAAATACTCTTTTTCTTTTTCTAAGTCTGAGTCAGAATTACAAAGCATAATATTGTAATCGTATATATTAGCAACATCCTCTGTTCCTCTTACTATTTCAGGATAAAATTGATTTGATATATCTGGTATCAATATCCCTATAGTCTTTGTTTTTTGAGTCTTAAGGCTTCTAGCCACAATATTTGGTCTATATCCCAACTTCTTTATAGCTTCTAATACTTTCTTTTTAGTCTCTTCATTTACAACGTCCACGTCATTTAAAACTCTTGATACTGTAGCAATAGATACTCCTGCTTCTCTAGCTACATCTTTAATTGAAGCTGCCATTTTGTTTCCTCCTTTTATAAAGTGATTCTTAGGCCATTTTAGAGTTTCTTTATGAGGAATAACTCTCTCCATCTAAGCCTTAGAACATAATATATTTAATACTCCATTCCCATCTACGTTTAAGCAATATTATACCATATATCCCTAGTATGTGTATTATTTAAACTATAAATTCTATGTATTCAACTAAAAATCTGCAAGAGAAAACTTCTCTCTTGCAGATTTTTTAACTTTCATTACTGATGGATTTATTTTTTTAATGATTAAATTTACTTAACCACTTCAACTGCCATATCTAATTCTTCACCATTTATATTAAATCCATTGTAGTTAAATTCTTCATTGTATAAGACCTCTAAAGCTAGAGTTTCTCTCTTTATTGTACCTTCAAACTTTTTAACTATTTGAAGAAGCATATCATTTTTAGCTACATATAGTTTTATCTTATCTGCAACTTCAAAGCCACTTTCTTTTCTCATATTTTGAATCTTGCTTATAATTTCTCTTAAGTGACCTTCTTCTTTTAATTCTTCTGTAATTGTAGTATCTAAAACTACACCTATTTCCCCTTCACCTGAGAAAGCGAAACCTTCAAGTCCTTGCATTGTAACCAAAAGATTCTCTCCATTTAATACTATTTCTGAACCACTTACATTTATGCTTACAACTCCACCATTTTGTATAGTTTGAGCAAGTTCCATTTGATTTCTTTGAGCTATTTCTTTTCTTATTCCTGGTATAAGCTTACCATAAGCTTTTCCGAGCACCGGTAAATTTGGCTTGATTTCAAAATTTACATATTGGGATAGATCTGAACCAAATTCTACTGATTTTATGTTAAGCTCATCCTTTATAATGTCACCATAATATTCTGGTAAGGAAGTAGTGCTTATAAGCATTTTGGATAATGGCTGTCTATTCTTTATATTAGCTCCATTTCTTGCACTTCTACCTAATTTCACTATGCTGTATGCCATATCCATTTCTTTTTCAAGTTTTTCATCTACTAATTCAACATCATATTCTGGCCAATTGCAAAGATGTATACTCTCTGGCGCCTTATCATCAAAACTTACTACAAGGTTTTGATACATTTCCTCTGTAATAAAAGGTACAAATGGAGCGGATACCTTACATAATGTTACAAGTACTTTATATAGAGTCATGTAAGCCCCTATTTTATCCTCTGTTAAAGATTCACTCCAATATCTTGACCTATTCCTTCTTACATACCAGTTAGATAGTTCATCTACAAAGTCTTCTATAGCTAACGCTGCTTGAGTGATTTTGTAGTTCTCCAAATCTTCATCTACAGTTTTAACTAAAGTATTTAATTTAGATATTATCCACTTATCCATAACATTTTCTGATTTAAACTCAGCATAATCTGTTGGGTTAAACTCATCTATTTCTGCATATAGAACATAGAAGGAATATACATTCCATAATGTACTAAGGAATTTTCTTTGAGCTTCTGCCACATCATCCTTTGAAAATCTTGTTGGAAGCCATGGTGCACTTGCAGTATAAAAATGCCACCTTGTAGAGTCAGCCCCCTGACTTTCTATTACATCAAACGGATCTACTACATTTCCCTTGTGTTTTGACATCTTTATTCCTTGTTTATCTAAAACGTGTCCTAATACTACACAGTTTTCGAAAGGATTCCTTTCAAATATGGATGTAGATATAGCAAGCAATGTATAGAACCACCCTCTTGTTTGGTCTACAGCCTCTGATATAAATTGTGCTGGGAAATTAGCTTCAAATAGCTCTTTATTTTCAAATGGATAGTGATATTGTGCAAAAGGCATAGAGCCTGAGTCAAACCAACAATCTATAACTTCATGGGTTCTCTTCATTTCTCCTCCACACTTTTCACATTTTAAGTGTACCTTATCTATATAAGGCTTATGAAGTTCTATATTTTCAGGTACATCCATACCTTTTTTCTTTAAGTCTTCAATACTTCCTATACAGTCTTTATGTCCACAGTCACATTCCCATATCGGAAGAGGAGTTCCCCAATATCTATCTCTTGATATACCCCAGTCAATAACATTTTCGAGGAACTTTCCAAATCTTCCTGTTCTTATGTTATCTGGATACCAATTTATTTTATTATTGTTCTCTAAAAGATTTTCCTTTAGAGAAGTCATTCTTACAAACCAGCTTTCCTTTGGATAGTATAAAAGTGGTGTATCACATCTCCAACAGTGTGGATAGGAGTGTGTAAACTTCTCTGATTTAAATAACATTCCATGTTCTTTCATGTATTCAAGTATCTTTGGATCTGCTTTTTTTACAAATAGACCCTTCCATGGTTCTACACAATCTACAAACTTACCTTCTGCATCTACTAAGTTAATAAGTGGTAAGTTATGTGCCTTACATACAATGTTGTCATCTTCACCATAAGCTGGTGCTGTATGAACTATTCCTGTACCATCAGTTAATGTTACAAAATCTCCATGAATTACAAAGAAAGCTTTTTCCTCTGGAGTATGGAACTTAAATAATTGCTCATATTCAAGGCCTAATATATCTTCTCCCTTAAATTCTTTAACTATTTCATATTCTGTATCACCAAAGACAGAATGTAATAATTCTTTTGCTAATATATAGTATTCTTCTCCAACCTTAGCCTCTATATAGTCATACTTCTTATTTATAGTAAGAGCCACATTAGAAGGTAATGTCCAAGGAGTTGTTGTCCAAGCTAATATATATTTATTTTCTTCTCCTTTGACTTTAAACTTTGTCACAGCTGTAGATTCTTTTACATCTTTATATCCTTGAGCTACCTCATGAGAAGATAAGCTAGTTCCACATCTCGGACAGTAAGGAAGTACTTTATGTCCCTTATATAAAAGATTTTTGTTCCACATTTGACTTAGTGCCCACCAAACAGATTCTATATAATCATTATGATAAGTTACATAAGGACTATCCATATCAACCCAGAAACCAATCTTTTCAGACATATCCTTCCACATAGTTGAATATGTGAATACGCTGTCTTTACACTGATGTATAAATTTCTCTACACCATAGTTTTCAATCTCTTGTTTACCAGAGATTCCAAGTTTTTTTTCTATTTCAAGTTCTACTGGAAGACCATGAGTATCCCATCCAGCTTTTCTTAAAACCTTATATCCTTTCATAACCTTATATCTAGGAATAAGATCCTTCATAACTCTAGTTAAAACGTGTCCTATATGAGGCTTACCATTGGCTGTTGGAGGCCCATCATAAAAAGTGAAATACTTTCCATCTTCATTTAAATCAAAATTCTTTTGAATTACATCTCTTTCCTGCCAAAGCTTAAGAACGTCTTTTTCCATATCTACAAAACTTCTTGTAGAATCAATTTTCTTATACATTTTAAGTCTCCTTCCTTATTTCATATACATTCTCTTACATATTTTATATTTGAATTATGTTCCTACTAATTTGATTAAAGGTAATAAAAAAACTCCATCCAACAGGACGAAGTTACATTCGTTATACCACCCATAAGGTTTACAGCTGACCATATAAAAATCCAGCTTAACATTTCAAGTACATAAGCATATACCCCAAATTTGATATTTGGTAATATCCGCTTACTCATCTTAATTTATGAAGATGAGTTTTCTAACAATACTCTATTCTTTAACGCAGAACTACGGGCTAACTTACTTTATATTTTCGGTTGCCAACTCCTAGGTGATTTTCCTTAAATCCTACCTATGGCTTTTCACCTAACGCCACTCTCTTTGAGGATTAAACTTAAGTACTTTTCCTATTCACAGTTTTTCATTATCCTTGATTATATTACAAGTAAAGGCTATTGTCAATTACAAAGTAAGAGTATAATGTAATAGCATCAATAAATTTATATAAATAATATTTTTAAATTTTTATGAGCTTTTATATAATAATGGAAATTTAATAAATTGAATGATATAATCTATTATAGGTTAATTTTTACTATATATAAAGATACATTAATAACTAGATTTAATTATAATATAAGAGGAGGTTAATTTAATGAGTCAAGGGTTTATGGTTTTAAACGGAATAATGGTTATTTCTTTAATCAGTTTACTTTTAATGCAAATAAAAAGTTATATGAAAATCAATAAAGCTCATGATGCTAAGTCCCATAAAGCACTGTACATAATTCCAAATAGTGGAGCTACAAGATTTCTAAGCTTATTATTTCCATCAATAGTCATACTTAATTTTGCAATGAATATTATAAGTGGTGAAAAAGATCTTTATAGATTGATCTTTTCAGGGTTTATCTTTTTATATTCTTTATTTATATTTATAACTTTAGATATGAATTTAGTAATAACTGAAAATGGAATAGGGATGAAACCAAGATTTTTAAATATCTATACTCAATTTATAGTTTGGGAAGATATAGTTCAATGGAGCTGGAACAAATATAATAAAGATGTTTTATCATTACAATTTAAAGCTAAGGGCGCACCTAGTGGTCTTGAAAGAAAGATAACCTCAGATAAAGAAAAAATAAACAAATTACTTAATAAATACGCAGCTCATAAATTTAAAATGAGCAAATAAAATGATTTAAAGTACACAGTATAGTATGAGAGTGTAGTAATATGATTTTAAAGATCCCTTTACTACACTCTCTGATTTTATCCATAATTTTATAATAATCTTTTTATACTGCTTCTTCCCCTATAAATATGTCTCTTAACTGTTGTAGTGATTGAATAGTTATAAATGACTCTTTATGTTCATCCTTTAAAGTAACATTATCATACTCCCACTGGAAAAGCCCTGGTATAAATATAGCTTTAATTCCAGCCTTTACTGCTGGCATTATATCGGATTTCATTGAGTTTCCTACCATCCAGGTGTTTTTCTTATCTAGGTTTTCCTTTAATATTATAGCTTCTAAAACCTCAGCATTTTTATGAGGTGTTATAAACACTCTATCCTCAAAAAAATTCCCTATATTAACCCTATCAATTTTTCTTTTTTGAATTGTATTACTACCCGCTGTATATAGATATAGCTTGTGTCCTTTTTCTGAAAGCAAATTAAGTATATCTTTCATAAAAGGATAACATTCTAGTTCCTGCTCATAAGCACTTTCACCTATATCATTAATCCATTTCTCTTCTTCTTTATTTCTAGCTCTA
The DNA here is from genome assembly GCF_018919175.1 of Clostridium simiarum. GTDB lineage: Bacteria > Bacillota > Clostridia > Clostridiales > Clostridiaceae > Clostridium_L > Clostridium_L simiarum. The sequence continues at coordinate 101,329 of NZ_JAHLQL010000003.1, forward strand.
CCTGTTTTTTGTGAAAAATAAATATAAGTATCTATCAAAGAAGTGGAAAAATGAGTATCAGCAAACCCCTGCTTTATAACCCTTTGAATATCTATCTCTTGCTGTTTAGTCTTTATTTCATCAAACTCTATATTATACTCTCCAAACCACTGACACATCTTTTCTGAAAAGGTGTCTATAGCTCCATGAAAATATTTATTACAATGTATAAGAGTATCATCTAAATCAAAAATAATGGTTTGTTTCTTCACTTAATCCTCTCCTTGTATAAAAAATTAATAATATATCCATTATGATACACGATTTTAAGAAAAATTGCACCCTTTGTATAATGACCCTTAGATCATATTAACTAAGTGTTCTCATTATGAAAACGAACAAAAAGAAGAAATTTATTAGCCTATAAAATAAAACTTATATAAGCTTTTTTATTTCTCCTTTTTATCAAATTACACTATTCTATAAACTTAAAATTACTTACATCTTCAAATTTATAATCTTTTTTTACTAATCCTTTTGATTTGCTCCACTTTAAAACACTTTCGAAGGTTTCATTATCAATTTTTCCAGCTTTAATATACTTTGCCTCACCACTTAAGTATTTTGTGACTATAGGTGGAAAACTGTAATTACTTAAAACCTCACTATATTCAGATGGATTTGTTTTATTTATGTACTCTACAGCTTCGTTATAAGCTTTGTAAAAGGCTTTAACTGCCTTTGGATCTTCCTTTATGATTTTTTCATTAAATAAGAAAGTTCCAGCTTTTATTCCATACTCTTTAGAGGAAGCTATTACTTTAGCTCCTTGTGATTCTAATAACGTAGCTTGTGGTTCAGTGAACACAACTGCATTTACCTTATCTTGTAATAAAGCTTCAAAACGTGCAGATATAGATGGAATAACAACTACATTATACTTTATATTATTCTTTGCAGCCATTTCATCCATTATATATTCCAAAACAAAGTTAGGAACTATTGAAACATCTTTATTATTAAGCTTCTCGAAGCTATCTATGTTTGAATTTGGTGAAGTTAATAGTTTAAAATCTTCATTTATATCAGAGGTTATTTTCATTGGAAAACCTGCCTCATGAAAAGTAAGTGAGGTCATTACATCTGCAATAGTCCCATCTATCTTTCCAGCTTGAACTGCTATATTACGATCATTGGGAGAGTTAAATGCTACAAGTTCCATATCTAAACCCTCTTTTTCAAAGAAACCTTTTTCTTTAGCTACAATTATTGGAATTGCAGACTCAGCAGGTAATGTTCCAAATTTCAATGATGTATTAACCACTTCTTTTTTACCACATCCTGCCAGTAAGGTTACCGAAGTTATTACTGCTAATACTATTGATAATACTTTTTTCATAAAAAACCTCCACTTTTAAATATCTTAATTTAATATAGTTTTAAACTGTTCTAATGTACACTGTAAAACCACAGCATTTCTATGAAGCATAAGTGGATTCGTATTTATATCATTTCTTCCTCCTTCAGTGGTAAAGGCTAGTAAAAACCCTAACTCTTTCAACCAATGAACCACTTCCTCTTTGAATACTCCAAAAGGATATGCATATATATTTTTAACCTCTACAAAATTTTCACAACCTTTAACATCATCAATAAAGCTACCTTTATCTATAGTTTGAAGAGCTGTTACTCCATCTTTTCTAGTATGTAAAGCCTTTGAATGATTGGCATATTGAAAAACATCTTTCATCTTATCTAATTCACCCTTTGATAAACAAACAGATTCAGTTTTAGAATAACTTTTCTCTTCATTAAATAGCCAATCTAATACCACAAATCCAACTGCAGAAAAACCATACTTTTTTAATATGGGATAAGCATATATTAGAGATGACTTGTACATATCATCAAAAGTTATAAGTACTGACTTTTCTGGTAAAGGCTTGTTCTTATAAAAGAATTCAATAATCTGATGTAATTTTAGGGTTACATATCCACTTTTATGTAGATAGTCCATTTGCTTTTCAAATTCTTCTAAAAAAACAAATAACGGCTTTGGTAATATATCCTCATATTGCTGATTAACTTTAATAACTGAATTGTTATTTGTATTAAAGTCTTCTTTTTTTATTATCTCATGGTACATTAATACATGAAAAGCACTCATAATATCCTCCTAAAATAATTGTTAAATCCTCTATAAAATTCTACAAAAGATATACAACATACTATATATTCCCACTTTTATCATCACTCTTTTAAGATTATTAAATATCCCTTAGTTATATTATAATAATCCATATTATATGTCAAACTTTTATCAATCAAAAACACCTTTCTACTTCAAAGACAGTATAAAGGTGTTTTTAATTTTATTTGTTAGTATTTGGTATAAAATTTATAGTAAAAGATTTTCAAAGCCTTTGGGTATTTCAATTATTAAGCTTCATATCCTGTTACCCAATAAAAAAGCCTTGAAAATCATCTGGCTTTTTTTCTTACTGCTCTACCATAAACAAGCAAAAGCAAAAATAATTGCCATTATTACTAGTACTATTCCACCTATCCTTGTAAATAATATTGATATATCGCTGGGTCCTGTGCCTTCTTTAAACTCCCACTTCCTCCCAAACATAAACATCTCCTCAGGAAATAGTATTTCTAAAATACCTATTATTAAAAGCACTAAGAAAATCAATATCATAGAAAAACTTCCTTTCTAATTGCTCCTTTCACTACTAAAAATTTCTATAAATTTTTCTCACTACAAACTAGATTTTCTAATTTGTTTTATCCCACATATAATTAAGCTTGTTCACAAATTCTTCCTTATGGGTATTGTTATTAAACGCTTTTATAGGAATAATATAAGCAGACACTGCGCTAATATATATGATAACAAGCTCTTTAGTTTCTATAATTTTTTCTACTGTACTCCAACTAGTTTTTGCATCATCTGAATCACTAGTTTTAACGATTCCTTCTTCTGTAAGGGAAATGCTACCTTTTCCTAGTAATCCAGCATTTTTACCCTCTTGAAGCATTTTTGTTAATCTTCTTTTTATCATCCATTTAATGTACCTGGGATAAAAAGCAACCCATAGTACAAAAATAATTATAAATATACTTAACCAATACCATAATGGAATATCTGAAGACCCCGTAACTACAAAGGGTACTATAAGAAATATTAGGGATATTATATACCTTTGTATAAATAGTGATCTCCTCATAGTCTCAGAGTGATCCATGTGGTAGATATTAAAATTAATATAGTCTTCTTTAGTTAATTCATAATCAATTTTCATAAAATCCTCCTTATGTTAATTACCTTGTTAATCTAAGTGTTTTAAAAGTGTTGCAGAAATAATAAAGTAACATGCTCTATATAATACTATTATATGAGAAACTGCAAATATTCACCAGAATTTTCAAAAATATATTTAATCTTTTATTTTACCAAATTATTTGCTCACCACCTTATGCATTCTATAACCCCACCCCATGAAACTACTACCTAAAGTCCTTTAAAGAAATTACTTTATACAAATAGTAAAATAAAAAAGACCACTAAATGGTCTTAATTTATTGATAAGTATTTTATACTAATATCCCCTAAGGGTGTATTTGGGCTTTCAAACACACTGTAAAAAGTTTTCTAAAAACTTTAAGTAACATTTTTTCTTACTTATCAGCATATTGCTCTAGCAAAGCTTCTATTTTTGGTGTACATCTTCTTCCACAGCAGGGTCCTGAACCTGCTCCTGTAGCTTTTTGTACTTCTTCTACGGTTTTAGCTCCATTAGCTATAGCTTCTTTCATTTTAGACCTAGGTATTGCCTTGCATAAGCACACTTTTGTTAATTTATCCATTATTTGTTCACTAGCATTGTTTTCCATTAATAATCATTCCTTTTAAAATTTATTTGATTTTATTACATTAATTTTTTTTATTTTCTTGAATTTTTTCTGCTAACTCATTAAGATATGTCCATCTCTCATATTTTTCTTCAAGGGTGTTTTCTAATAAAGATTTTTCTTCTAAAAGCTCTTGTAGTTTTACAAAATCCGTAGCAGCATTATTTATAGCTTCATTTGTTTCACTTATTTTATTTTCAAGTCTTTCAATTACATCATCTATCTCTTCAAATTCTCTTTGTTCTTTAAATGAAAACTTTAAAGGCTTTTCTTTATTACTCTTTTTATCCACAACCTCTTTATTTTTGTCCACAGACTCTTTTGACTTTTTTGTATCTATTGTGGATTGTTCTTTTAAATAATCCATATAATTTTCATAGTTTCCATGATGCTTAGATATCTGACCTTTTCCCTCAAAGGCAAATATCTTATTACATATCCTATCTAAGAAATATCTATCATGAGAAACAGTTATTATAGCACCATCAAAATCATCTAAATAATCCTCTAATATGCTTAATGTAGAAATATCTAAATCATTAGTAGGTTCGTCAAGAAGAAGTATATTTGGAGATCCCATAAGTACTCTTAAAAGATATAATCTCCTTTTTTCTCCTCCTGAAAGCTTTGAAATTGGTGTCCACTGCATTTCAGGGGTAAATAAAAACCTTTCAAGCATTTGTGACGCAGAAATTCTGCCCCCCTCTGCTAATGGAAGATATTCTGCTATTTCCTTTACATACTCTATAACCCTCATATCTTCTTCCATATGTCCATTCTCTTGAGAGAAAAATCCTATCTTAACAGTTTCACCTATATCTAATATCCCACTATCTGCTTTTATTTCTTCAGCAATAATTTTCATGAGGGTAGATTTTCCTACACCATTATCTCCTACTATACCTATTCTATCTTCCCTTAGAAGAATATAACTAAAGTTATCTATATAGCTAACTCCATCATAGGTTTTATTCAAATTTTCCATCTCTATTATTTTCTTACCTAATCTGCTACTTAAAACAGAAATATCTATTTTTTCTTCTTTAATATCTACCTTTGACTCTTCTAACTGCTCAAACCTATCTATTCTAGCCTTTTGCTTAGTGGTTCTAGCTTTAGCCCCTCTCTTTATCCAAGCTAATTCCTTTTGGTAAAGTTTTTCCCTCTTCTTTTCACTAGAAGCCTCTAACTGTTGTCTTTCTATCTTCTTTTCTAAAAATATACTGTAATTCCCTGAATAGCTGTACAAAATACCTTTATCAAGCTCTAAAATCCTATTTGTAACCCTGTCTAAAAAGTACCTATCATGGGTTATCATAATTAAAGCACCTTTTCTAGAGTTTAAATATTGCTCAAGCCACTCTATAGTGTTATTATCCATATGATTTGTAGGCTCATCTAATATTAAAAGTTCACAAGGAGTAATAAGAGCTGCTGCTAATGCAATTCTCTTTTTCTGTCCTCCTGAAAGAGTTCCTACCTTAACTTCAAAGTTTTCTATACCTAGCTTTGTTAGTATTGTTTTAGCTTCACTCTCTAAATCCCACCCATTTATAGCATCTATTTTACCTTGAAGATCTATTAACTTATGGTTTAAATCATTAATTTCAACCTGATTATTTGCTTTCTCTATATGATTTAAAGTGTTCTCATAATCTCTTAAAAGCTTCATTTCTGGAGAATTACCTTTAAATACTTGCTCTATAACTCTCGCCTCACCGTCAAACTCAGGAGATTGATTAAGATATTCTATTCTAACCCTATTTCCTTTTATTATATTTCCCTCATCTGGAACCTCAATTCCTGCTATTATCTTTAAAAGAGTAGATTTACCTGCTCCATTTACTCCTATAAGTCCAATCTTTTCACCTTCATTTATCCCTAAAGATATATTATCTAAAAGCTTTCTCTCACTATAACTTTTACTTATGTTTTCTAAAGATATAAGATTCATATAAATCTCCTCTCATCTATTAAGTACATTATTAAACATATATATTATATAATATCAGAGTATAATAGTCTATTTTAATAATTAAGAGCTATGCTGATTTTATGTATATAAAAAAATGTATCCTTTTACAGAATACATTCTTTTCACCTTTATTATTTAAACTATTTTTACTTAAAGTTATGGTTTTTTATTAAAAGAAACTTTAAAATCTCCATCATGCTTTTTTCCTTCTATTTTTACTCTGTAAATATCAGCCTTATTTACCTTAACAGTTTCATCATCCTTAAGTTCTGATATGACCTGATCTTTTGAGTCTATTAGACTTATAAATACCTCTCCGCCTGTGGTATTTACTGAAGAGGTGAATTCTATGCTCTCTCCTTCTTTAAGCTTTACCTTTTTTTCATAGACCCCTGTAAACCTCTTGTACTTTCCCTCAATACCATTACTTCCGCTACTAATATCTCCTTTAAGAATACTATAACTACCATAAGAGCAACCCGTAAAAATAAATAAAGTACATGCTAATACAATTATTGAAATCTTATTTTTTACTTTCATATATTTTCCTCCTATAATAAATATATAAGTTGTTTACAAAACTACTAAAATAACTTAAAATCTCTACAATTTACTTCCACAATATGGACACATATTATATCCTTCTGAAACCTTCCTTCCGCAACTATTACAGCTTTTACCAAGACCTTTGCCGCAATGAGGACACACATTGAAGTCATCTCTTATATGTCCGCCACAATTTTCACATCTCCTATCATTTCTATAGGAGTTTCTAACTATTAAATAAATTATAACCCCTATAAAGTTAGGTACATACACCGCTATGCAAATCCAAAGCCAAGGATCCATACCTCTACTTAAAGCGTCTCTGTATACAAATCTTCCTAAAGCTACTACAACTGCAATAATGGCTAAAAAAAATAATAGCATTAAGGTAACTCCTACTATGTCCCTAGTTAAAGTACTAATATCCACTACATTTTTTACAAGAAGAGCACACATAATTAAAATTATGGCACCAATTATTGAGGTTAAAACAATAAATACTGTTTTAAATGGACTTTCTTTTTGATAATCTCTTATCTCTTTTTTAGAATAATTAGTTATTGCATAAATAACCAATGTTATTACAGCCATTATTAAAGCCAAGGGGGTAAGATACACCAAAGACATAATCATGGTTTTCATATACTTTCACTCCTATTCTTAAATCTGAATATTCTGTTATATACTAAAATAAATATTAAAACTATTAAATTATTAAAAACCCATAGATAGCTTACCACCATAGTAGTAAATCTTATATCACCTATTCTTAATATAAAATACCCCAAAACTCCTAATAGCGATATATTTAATAAAAAACTTAAAGGTATAAGATAAATTAATGGCTTATAATTTATATGCTCTTTAACTTTTAGAATAAGCCTTTCTGGTGCTTCTATCTTTTCTTTTCCTATATTATATAAAAGCTCCTCTATTCTCTCTTCATCCATTAATACTCACCTCCAGATAATCTTTTAATAACTTTCTTCCTTTGTTCAATCTAGATTTAATAGTTCCTTCAGGTATAGACAGCATTTCAGAAATCTCTTTATAACTTAGTCTTTCAAAATAATAAAGTATAACTAATATACGATATTCATCCTTTAATTTATTTACTGCACTTCTTATTTCTTCCTTTTCCTCACTTTTTATAATATCCTTTTGAGGTATTCCTTCTCCTGAAGGTACCATAGCCATTTCTCTATCCTTTTCATCATTATCAAAATAATCCTTAATCCTGTTTAACCATCTTTTCTTCTTTCTATAGCCATCCTTATAAGTATTTATAGCTATAGTAAACAGCCACGTCTCAAAGCTTTTATCTCTATTAAACTTTTCTAACCCCTTAAAGACCTTTACCCAAGTGTCTTGAAATAACTCTTCTGTCTCTTTTAAATCTTTACATAAGTGAAGGGAGAATTTGTATAAAGAATTGGAGTACTTTTCTACTAAAAGTTTTAATGCTTTTTCCTTATCATTACTATATACCTGAAATATATAAATATCATCTATACTATCTTCAGATTCTAAAACACTCAACATCTCTTCCCCCTTTCATATATGTTTTACGCTCCAATTAGTTTTAGGTTCACATTAATTAAAATTTTTTTGTATAAACATTATCTCACTAGATTTAAGATATAAGGCACCTTATATCTTAGAGATATAGGGTTTAATCAAGTGATTCTAATAGAGTATAAAAAAAACTCACCGCTAGAATAGATCCTTATAGGATAAAAATATTTATTTTGTTAAAACTAATTTAAGAATACATTTGTAAAGGAGATTTAACAATGGCTTGGGAAAAACTTAAAGAAATGAATTTATATGATAAGCTTGAAGATCACTTAAAAACTGTACCTACAAAAGACACTGAAAAAGTGGAAGAAATAATCACAAGTACTGAAGGTCTTCAAAAAATAAATAAATGCATACACGAAGGAATGGATCCTAGAACTACCGGTGAGGCTATGAATCTTAGTGTGGATCAAGTAAATATAATAAAAGATATTCTAGGAAAACTATAATAAATTACTTTTTCAGCAAGCCCTTAGGGGCTTTTTTTGTGATATAATCTATAAGAATATCAATGTAGGGGAGTGAAAAACATAGATGACTTGCAAATTTTATTTACATAAGGGCAAGGGTAAAAAGGCTGAGAATGGTCATCCTTGGATATATACTGATGAAATTCAAGGTTATGATGGAGAATATACCAATGGTGATATAGTAGAAATTTATAATTTTAAAGAAGACTTTATTGGTAAAGGTTACATAAATGATGTTTCAAAGATAGCTTTAAGAATAATGACTAGAGATAGAGAGGAAAATATAGATAGAGAATTTTTCTTAAAGAGATTTAAAGCTGCCTTTGACTATAGGAAAAAGGTTATAGACACTTCTAGCTGTAGATTTATATTTGGTGAGGCAGACTTTCTTCCTGGTCTTACCATAGATAAATTTGAGGACTATTACGTAGTTCAAATAGCCTCATTAGGTATGGACATGTATAGAGACATAATAGTAGACATATTGAAAAAAGATTTTAATGCTAAGGGCATCTTTGAAAGAAGTGACCTTAATTCTAGAGAGCTAGAGGGACTAGAACAAAAGAAAGGTTTTCTAACTGATCCCTTTCCTACCATGGTCCAAATAGTAGAAAATGGTGTTAAGTATTATGTAGATATTGAAAACGGTCAAAAAACTGGATTTTTCTTAGATCAAAAGGAAAACAGAAAGGCTATTCATAGGATATGTAAAGACGCTGAGGTCTTAGACTGTTTTACTCACACTGGTTCATTTGCTTTAAATGCTGGTATCGCTGGAGCCAAAAGTGTTTTAGGTATAGATGTATCACAACATGCTGTGGACTTTGCTACTAAGAACTCAGAACTAAATGACTTATCCGAAATTGTAAAATTTGAATGCCATAACGCCTTCGATGTGCTTCCTAAATGGGCTAAAGAGGGTAGGAGCTTTGACGTAGTTATACTAGATCCTCCAGCTTTTACAAAATCAAGAGAAACAGTAAATGGTGCTAAAAGAGGGTATAAGGAGATAAATCTAAGAGGTCTTAAGATGGTAAGACCTGGAGGATATCTCGTTACATGCTCTTGCTCTCATTTTATGAAAGAAGATCTTTTAAAGACTACTCTTCAAGAAGCCGCAAAAGATGCAAGAAGAACCTTAAGACAAGTTGAGTTTAGAACTCAATCTGCAGATCATCCAATACTATGGAATTCAGATGAATCATACTATCTAAAGTTCTTTGTTTTTCAAGTAGTTTAATTTATAAACAGAGTTCTTGCCTTTAGAGGGAGTTTTTAATCACTCTAAAGCTTAGAAATCCTTATCCAGGGACGTAGCCGCTCTTTATTCCCACTTTGAAGAAGATGGGAGTATTAAAGGGGATAGTCATCTGATAATAGGAAAAGGATAAGAAAGAATACATTCTTTCTTATCCTTATTAATTATAAACCTAAAGGTTTGATAATTCCTTCCTTATATTCTGGAATTATCTCTATTATATCTTTTTTTATACAATAAGATAAGTCTTCGTCTAGTTCTAAACTTTTAAGAACACCATAATGCCTTGCATCTTTTATGAAGCTATAGATATCTTTGTTGTTTTCATATACGTAATTAGCAGTCTTTGCTATATCTGTAAGCTCTGCCTCTGTTTCTTGTAAGATACAGTTTATCATGTATCCTCCACATATGAAGTCATCCATAGAGAATTGACCTAGGGTTCCTGCATTAACAAAAACCACATCTCTACCTTCTTCTATAATCTTTTTAGCTATAGACTTTGCATTAAGCATAGCACCTATATATATAGCTGAAGCAGTACTACAACCCTTAATAGCTCTAGTACCGTTAGATGTAGTTAAAATCACAGTTTTCCCTTCCACTAATTCTTTAGTATACTCTAGCGGTGAGTTAGAAAAATCAAATCCATCTATTTTAAGAGCTCTTCTTTCTCCTCCTAAAATATAAGATCTCCTATCTTCCTTTGATATATCAAAAGCTTCCTCTACAGTTAAAACAGGAATAACCTTGCTACATCCATTGCTTAATGCAGTTACTATAACTGAAGTGGCTCTTAAAATATCTATAACCACCACAGTTTTATCCTCTATAACCTTATCTTTTATATCATCAGCTGAAATTATAACATCTATTTTCATTTTTTATACACTCTCCTTCCATATAAGGAAGGCTATCATGAATATTGTAGCTTGTTTAAAGTTTCTTATATCATAACCTGTATCTTTGGCTATTTTATCTAATCTATAAATTAGTGTGTTTCTATGTATATAAAGATTTTTAGCGGCATCACTTATATTTAATCCTGAATTTATAAATTCTTCCACAGTATTTAGCATTTCATTATCAAAACTTTCAAATTTACTACTAAACTTCTTTATGAATTTTTTCTTTAAGGGTTCTGATATGCTATATACTATCTTTTCAAATGCCATGTTATCATAGTTGTAAATCTCGCCTTTTATTCCAAATTTCTTTCCAATTATAAGAGACTCTTTAGCTTCACTATAACTATCACAAATCTCTTCTAAGGTATATCTGTTTTCAGAATAACCTATGTAACATCTACAATAAAGATTAGATATTATAGCTTCTCTTATACTTTGAACATGTTCCTTTATATCCTCAAAGGCTCCTATTAACACTATATTATCCTGAAATATTATGGATTCAAATTCCTCTTCAGTATACATATGTCTTATTATATTAAGAGCTTCATATCTGCTCCCCTCTACACTTATAACTAATAGATTAAATTCTTTTAAAAGGAAAGGAAAGCTTCTTTCAACCCTTTCCTTTGAAAAGGCCTTTCCTTTTAAAATGTCACTTAGAACTTGGTCTCTTATAGAAAATAATTCGCTATACTTATTTTCTATATAGTACTTTAGTAAAGATGTACACATTTCATATTGCTTTTCAATTATCAGTGTAGCTTTTTGTCTTCCAAGTTTAATAAAAGTTTCTACTGAAACCTTTTCAGCTAAACTCTCTCTATTGCCATATATAACCTTTCCATCTTCTAAAACTAAAGTAAAGGGTATTGATGAATTTGAGCTTAACTCTTCTAGAAAGGTTTGAAAGTTGTACATCTATTGAAAACCCCCTAAACTATAATATAGTTATTTCAGTTTCTTTATCAAATATGTGAATTTTATTTTCATCTAAAGCAAGTTTTATAGTTTCTCCAGATTGAACCTTTGAACTTCCATTAACTCTTGCTACAAAGTTTGACTTTCCTTTTGAAAGGTATATATAAGTTTCAGCACCCATAAGCTCTGTTACTTCTACTGTAGCTTCTATTATTGCATCTTTGTGCATATCTATAAAATCATTATTATCATCTAAGTTTTCTGGTCTTATACCTAGTATTACTTCTTTTCCTACATATCCTTTTTCTCTTAGTACCTTAGCCTTATTTTCTGGTAATAATATCTTATCTCCTTCAAATTCAGCAAATAATTTTCCATCTTGTTCTATAAGTTTAGAATCTATAAAGTTCATTTGCGGACTTCCTATAAATCCTGCAACAAATATATTTGCTGGATGATCATATATATTTTGAGGGCTATCAACCTGTTGTATTATTCCATCTTTCATAACTACTATTCTGGTACCCATAGTCATAGCTTCTGTTTGGTCGTGAGTTACATACACAAAAGTAGTTTGTAATCTCTTATGAAGCTTTGATATCTCAGTTCTCATTTGAACTCTAAGCTTTGCATCAAGGTTAGATAAAGGCTCGTCCATTAAGAACACTTTAGGCTCTCTAACTATAGCTCTTCCTAAAGCAACTCTTTGTCTTTGTCCTCCAGATAAAGCCTTAGGCTTTCTCTCTAATAAATGCTCTATATCTAAAACTCTAGCTGCTTCTTTAACTTTTTTTTCAATTTCTGCCTTATCGACCTTTCTGAGTTTAAGACCAAAAGCCATGTTATCGTATACTGTCATATGTGGATATAGTGCATAGTTTTGGAAAACCATAGCAATATCCCTATCTTTAGGAGCTACATCATTAACTAACTTGTCTCCTATGTATAACTCTCCTTCAGATATTTCTTCTAATCCCGCTATCATCCTTAACGTTGTAGATTTACCACATCCTGATGGTCCTACAAATACTACGAACTCTTTATCCTCTATTTCTAAATTAAAGTCCTTTACTGCTGTAACATTTCCTGGATAAACTTTATATATATGTCTTAATGATAAATTAGCCATTTTTAATACCTCCAAATAAAACTTATTAATTCTATTTTATCTTTTAAGAGATATTTAATCTATCCGCAAAAATAACAAAACTATTAGAGGCTATTTGTAGAATGATACAAACCTTGATACAAATTTTCTTTCTCTAAATAAGAGTCAATGGTATTTAATACTTCCCATTTTTTGAGACTCCACATGGGTTCTATAAGTAAGTCTCTAGGTGCATCACCAGTTAACCTATGAATGACCACATTCCTTGGTAACATAGCTATTGATTGAGCTATAAGATCTACATAGTTATCCATAGTTAGAAACTTTAAATCTCCTCTTTCATAAAGTTTTACTAAAGGTGTATCCTTCATAAGATGTAAAAGGTGAAATTTTATACCCTGTATATCTAAATTAGACACATACCTTATAGTATTTAACATATCCTCTTCATTTTCCTTAGGCAATCCGAATATAGTGTGAATTACCACATCAATACCTTTACTCCTAAGTTTAAATATAGCTTTTTCAAAGGTTTCTAAATTATATCCTCTGTTTATTATCTTTGCTGTAGCATCTTTACTAGTTTGAAGTCCAAGTTCTACCCATACATAAGTCTTTTTATTTATCTCCTCTAAAAGTGAAATAACTTCATCATTTAAGCAGTCTGGTCTTGTGGCAATAGCGATTCCTACCACATTTTCTTCACCCAAAGCTTCTTCATATAGTTTTTTTAAAACCTCTACAGGGGCATAGGTATTAGTATATGCTTGAAAATAAGCTATATATTTTCCCTTAGCCCACTTTTTATTCATCATAGCCTTAATATCTTTAAATTGACTTGATATAGAAAACTTTCTATTTCCTGCAAAGTCTCCTGAACCTCTAGCACTACAGAATATACATCCACCTGTGCTTATAGTTCCGTCTCTATTAGGGCAAGAAAAACCTGCATCTAATGATATTTTAAATACTTTTTCTCCAAATTTATTTCTTAAAAAATAGTTTAAGCTATTATATCTTTTTCCTCCCCAAATGTCTTGCATAATACATCCCTTTCATAATTTTAACTAAGTTATCTTCAAAACATAACTAGTAAGTCTTATTCCTCTTTGACTAGTTACCTTTATCCCGATTCCTAATTAAATTATATCACATTTTCATAAGTTTAATCTCTCCAAGATTTATCTTCCATCTTCCAGACTTTTCTCTGTTTTTGTTTCCAGCTTCAGATTTTGCTACCACATCAAAGATAACTCCATCTAAATCAAAAGAGTAAAAAAGCACATCAAAATCTTCTATAGGAAATTCACTTTCTATATCTATTTCTATAAGTTTACCATTGTCTACATTATACACCCTTATGCCATAACCTTTATCTTTTAACTCATATTGTGCCATTAAGTACTTTTCATCTAAAGAAAAACTCATATTTTTAATGGCTGAATTCTTTAAGATATCTAAGGCATTTAATTCCTTACCAACAGGTATCTCTCTAGCTTTACTTTTCTGATTAGGAGTTTTGGAACCTCCTTGATTTTCTTGTCCTCCTGCGCCTCCTGAACCACCATTATCTCCTCCTGCACCTTGAGTCATAAGACTTTCATCTATTTTTATTATTCCAATAAAAGAATCCTTATCATAGGTACTTATGGCAATTTTGTCTCCCATATAAGAAAAAATCATATTTCCAAAGTTCGCTTTAGGTGTGGATATTTTTATGCTTTTTCCTTTATCATTTTTAGAAAAGCTATATTGAGGTATACCTGCTTTATCAACTAATAAATTAGTCTTTACATTACTTTTTTGTCTTATTCTAATCTCATCACCTTCTAAAAAGGCCTCCTTTTCCGTAACAACATTTACATCTGATACTTGATATTCTCCGCTTTCTTCTTCTTTGATGACCTTAATACTATAAGTATCTAAAGTAGTTCTAGGTGACTTATCTACAGTTCTTGAAGCTTTTACCTTTATAAGCGAAGATTTACCTACCTCATTTACTTCTTCTACTTTATAGCCTAATATGTTAAGATCAGAAGCTCCGAATTCTATTCCTTTATTCCAAAGATCCTTTGAAGATAATTTTTTAGCTGCATTCATATCATTTTTACTAATAGACATCATATAATTTTGTACTGTGTTTATAGCAATCTGACTATTAAAACTATCACTTCTTTCTTGTTGTTGCTGCTTTTTTTCTTCTTTTTTACTATTTTTATTGCTACACCCTTGAAATCCAAACAACATAACAATAGCTAAGATGGAAACCAATATTTTTTTCATGATAATCACCTCTATCTTACAGCCTTCTAAGAATTAGCTTTCCCAAATTTTTAAATTTAAATCTTTAATAAAACATTACATACTATTTTTATTTTTATATTTTAATTAATTATTTTAAAATTTAAGCATTTAATAAATATATATACGCATTTTTATAAGTAATTCTTATATATTTATATAGAAAACATTATTCTAGGGGGATTACTTTGAAAAAAAATTTAGGAAAAATTTTTCAAATAGCAGCAGTGTTTATAGGCACTATTGTAGGTGCTGGATTAGCTTCTGGAAAAGAAATAACACAATTCTTTACTTCTTATGGATACAAAAGCTTTATAGGAATATTAATTTGTGGAATTGTTTATATTTTTATAGGACATCTTGTGGCTGATATAAGTATTAAATATAATCTTAAATCCTACAATGAACTTATATCTACTGTAAGTCCTGGATTTTTAGGAACTGTTACAGATATAATTACTGGTTTTTTCTTACTAAGCGGAAGTGCCATAATTCTTGCTGGAAGCGGTGCTCTTATACATCAATATTTTGGTGTATCTAGATGGATAGGTATAGCCTTAATGATACTTTTATCCTTGCTTACTCTTCTAAAAGACACAGATGGGCTTATTGGAATTAATTCTTTTATCGTTCCTTCGTTAATTACAGTAATAATAACTATATTCGCTCTTTATCTTTTCTTTTATAGGGAAGGTATAACTATAAATAACTTAAAAAGCATACCCTATGAAAAAACACATTGGCTTATATCTTCATTGCTTTATGCTGGCTTTAATCTTTTATCTTGTACCGGAGTTCTTGTGCCCTTAAGTTATGAATCAAGGGATAAATATAGCATAAAAAAAGGAGTGTTTTGGGGTGCTATTATCCTCACAATACTATCTCTGTTTATAAATACCATGCTTATGCTAAACAAACCTTATATATATCAATACGAAATACCTCTTTTATATATAACAAATAGATTTGGTAAACCAATACAAATAGTTCTTCTTATAATAATTTGGTTTGAAATGTTTTCTACAGAGGTATCCAACATATATAGCATAGGAAAAACCTTGGAACAAAAATTTAAAATTTCATTTAGAACTGGAATATTTTTTATAATACTTATAGCCATACCTATATCACAAATAGGTTTTTCAAATTTGATAACGGTTTTATATCCTGCCTTTGGCATAATAAGTATTATATTTATAATTCAGCTTATTTATTTTTATATAAAAAAGTTTTAATAGGCTAATCATTCATTTAAATTTTTCTATATATTAAATTAGTTAAAATTTTTCTATTTAAGATTTGATATACGAAACAGCTTAATATAAGTGATATAATATTGTGTGATTATTTAACTTTAAATAAGGTGGTTTTACTAATGATGACTATATTAACTAAATGTAACTTATGTCCTAGACAGTGTAACGTAGATAGATTAAATGGTGATTTAGGCTTCTGCTTATCTAATGATAAAATTATTATATCTAGAGCAGCACTTCACCTTTGGGAAGAACCTTGCATATCAGGAACTACAGGTTCTGGCACTGTGTTCTTTTCTAACTGTAATTTAAAATGTGTATTTTGCCAAAACCATTGCATAAGTCAAGAAGGTTTAGGTTTAGAAGTTTCGGTAGAAAGGTTAAGCCATATATTTTTGGAACTTCAAGATAAGGGAGCACATAATATAAACCTAGTTACTCCAACACACTATGTACCTCAAATAGCAGAGGCATTAAAAATAGCAAAATCAAAAGGTTTAAGTCTTCCTATACTTTATAACTCCAATGGCTATGATAGTATAGAAACCATCAAAACCTTAGAGGGGTATATAGACGTTTATCTTCCAGATTTAAAGTATTTTAACCCTAAATACTCTTTAAAATACTCAAAGGCTAGTGATTACTTTGAAAAAGCTTCTCTTGCCATTAATGAAATGTACAATCAAGTAGGAAAACCTATATTTGACGAAAGTGGAATAATAAAAAAGGGAGTTATAATAAGACACCTAATGATTCCTGGACTTTTATTTGACTCTAAAAAAATAGTTGATTATATATATAAGACCTTTGGAGATAATGTATACATAAGCATTATGAACCAATATACACCCATGTTTAAGGCTTCAGAATACCCTGAAATAAACAAACCCCTAAAGGCAGCTCACTATGATGCTCTCATAGACTACGCACTAGAAATAGGGGTAACCAAGGCTTTTATTCAAGAAGTTGGAACAGACTCCAAGGAATTCGTGCCAGACTTTGAAAAATTCACAGGAATTTAGATACTATAAAGTAGCAAGAAATTTAAAGTATAAATTCTTACCATGATTAAATAAAGGGAGACTATATCTACATATAATCTCCCTTTTAAAAATTAAATATTATATTTCTCTAAATCTTTTCTAAAGTTTTCTGTTATATTCTTAAAATCCGAAATATTTTCTATAAGTCTTTTAAGTTCTAAAGTGTAGTTTGATACGCTAGCACTAACCTCTTCTGAGGAAGCTGAATTTTCTTCTGCTATAGCGGCTAAAGTTTCAATAGTTCCATAAAGTGTAGATATTTCTTCTGATTCTTTATTAAGCTCATTAATTGTCATTATCATAGATTGAGAAACCGTTTGAATAGACTTTGTTGCTTCATAACTTATATCCTTAACCTGCTCAAGACTCTTAGTCTCTCCTTCTAATACATAATATTGGTCATCTATATTATCTACTAAAAGTCTTATATCTTCTACAAACTGAGCAAGATTAGAGTTTATCTCTTGCACCGCATCCTTTGATTGTTCTGCAAGCTTTCTTATAGACTCTGCTACTACAGCAAAACCTCTCCCTTGTTCTCCTGCTCTAGCAGCTTCAATAGATGCATTAAGTGCGAGAAGATTTGTTTGCTCGGATATTCCTGAAACTATAGATACAATATTAGTTATATCTTCTGCTTTAGTCTGTAATTCATTACCCTTGTCCTTAACTTTTAAAAAGCTACCTAAAGAATTCAAAATATTACTACTAGCACTTTCTACGTTACTATAGCTATTATTAATTTTTTCTATAGCCTTTTCTAGTTCTGATTTATTTTCATTTTCACTTTCAACGATAGTTTTTAAAGCCTCTATGTTTCCATTTAACCTTAATGCAGCATCCTCTGTATTTTCTGCCTGAGCCACAGCTCCGTTTGCCACTTGTTCCACAACCCCTGCTATCTCCTCTGATGTGTAGTTCATAGAATCAGATATTTGATTTATGCTTTCTACAAATGTGTTCATCTCATCAGTTACGCCTTTAAACTCTGTAAAATCTGCCCTTATCATCTTCTTATAGTATTTTATTTCTTTAAACATGTCCTCAAAAAAGTCATTTGTATGTAAACTGCTTTCATAATTATATTTTCCTTCTGCCATCCTTTTTAATTCCTCTTCAATTGTAGCTTTTGGCATAGTTAATATAGAGGTTCCTACAAAGGTAAAAATCCCTGATAAAAATCCTACAATTAAAGACCTTAAATTTAAACCTATAATAGGCAGCGATACTAAAGTAGTCGTAATAAAAGTAAATATACTTGCTTTTACAGCAAAATTCTTAACGAAGCCAAAAGATAATAAATTATTCCAAAAATATTTCTTTTTATAATATATATCCTTAGGAAAAGTAATCTTTAATTTTAAAGAGTTACTTGTTCTTTCAATCTCTTCATACTTTATATCTTCTTTAAAAAACTCACTGCATCCTTCAGTAAGTCCCAAGAAATAGTCAAACATCCCTCTTTCTGATTTATAACTAAATATAGCTTCTCTCGCTGATATAGGATTTATCTCAACTAATGGTGGTTTAGCTCCTGCAAATTTTTTAGTCATAACCACATGAATATCAAATAGTGACTTTAAAAAAGAGTACATATTTTCCTGTTGGAAAAATGCTGGATAGTCCCTATGAAAGGCTTTTAAATTATCCTTTCCAATTATCCTCCAAAGCTCAGTAACTTCTAATTTGTTGCTTGTTGCTATGTGAGATATAACGCCTTTTATTTTATTATCATCTACAGTCTCTATTGGGGTAAAAATTTTATTTGAAGACCACCCTTCACTTTCCATAGCATTATTTACTACCTCATCCCCATAAAGTCTCCTGCAGGTTCTCATCCAAGTTGATACCACAGTCCCCTTCACACTTCATACGCCCTTTCTTATAATTATTTTATCTAGAACTTATACTATAATGTCCAACTTATATTATATAACTTTTATCACATGTACATATTGATTATAGTACATAGTTTTACCTCTGTTAATATATTTTTTAATATAATATATTAAAACTTTTTCTAGTAAATGTTTTTTAAGACAAAAGTTGTGCCTGAATAAGCTCTATAAAAACAGGTGAATTTATGCCATAATTACCTATTCTAATACTTTTAAATCTAAAGACCTATTAGGTTTATCTCTAAGGTTTAGAAGAGGTCAAAACTCCATATGAACCTTAGAGCTCCATTTATATTTTAAAATATACTAAAAAAGTTTCTCAAAGGGATACCTCTGAGAAACCACATTTTAAATATTATAATACTCATCCTTATATTTAACTTTTGGTACATCTGTCATGTTATTCATTTCATAGGTCATAGGCGGAAAAAATGTCCTCTCAGAAGTTCTATAATCTCCTCTTAGTTCTCCTATTTTTGTAACTGCCACATAGATATCTGATATTCTATACCAAGTAGGATAATCTACATCTCCAGTAGCTGGTAATGAAAATATACTTTGGAATTGTTTAACTGCATCTCTTGTAGCATTACCATATATCCCATCTACAGCTTGCTTATTAATAGCAGGATAGTTATCTGCTATCCTATTTAAGTAAGTTTGGACAGTCCTTACTGCGGGTCCTCTAGATCCAACAGTTAAAACATATCCAGGATAAGAAGATGGAATTCCTTGAACCTGTTCTGCCCTAACAAGAGTTAAGTTATCACCATAAAAGTTAGTTAATATCTCAAAAGGGGCTTTCCCTTGATCTCCTAAGTACTTGCTTCCCCATTGGGTAAGCCATCCAGGACATTGTACATTTTGTCCATCACAATATTGTGTTAAAAGCGGTTGTTTTCTTGCTGGTCTCTTTACATAGGTAGAAAATAATTCATCTACTATTCTATTTATATTATCATAAATATTTCTTCCATAATTAAAAGCTTGGTCAAAGGCGGTACTATTGGTTATTTGGAAGCCTTTTCCTTTACCTCTGTACCATTCAGTATATACCCTATTTAATGCAAAAGATACTATACAATATACATTTGCTCTTATAGTTGATTCAGGCCAAGTAGAAAATATCTCACATGAAGCTACATTTTTAACATAATCCTTAAATCTTACAGTGTAATTTGGTGCAGTACTATCATCTGGAACCCCAGCGTGAACTACAATAAATTCAGGTACAACAGGTTCTGGAAGTACAACAAATCCACTAGGCGGTGGTGGTAATGGCTTATTTGGATCCTCTGGAATCTTAGGCGGAAAGTTCCCAACCAAAGTGTTAGGTTGAACAATTATAAGTCTCTCTTCCTGTCTAGCATTTCTTTTAGGTGGTTCCATCCTCACCTGTTGTAAAGCTACCCTATCTGGAAAAACCTGACACCCTTTTATAATTACAGGTTGAAAGCCGTCTGCTTCCACATTTATATCTACAAAACTATAGGGTAATTTATTTGTTGGATTCATTGAATTTTCTATAGGCGGGGTTTCAACCTCTATTTCTTTTGTTAATCCTGATGAGTCTGAAATTAAAACAGTGCTCCCCTGCCTTAGCCTATTTTCACTTACTTCTGTTACTGTAACCTTTGCTTTATCTATGGGTATATAGGTGTTTTCTTTAAGGACTTGAACTCTTACATTCCCTTTTCCAGGCATAAATACACTCCTTATTATAATGGTCCCCTATATCTTATGAATTTTTTCTTAACATGGTTACTAAATTCTTCAATTTACCTTTTTCTAATTATTAATTCAATGGAATTCTTATAAACAATTCTCCTATGTGTTTTTCCTCATAACCTTCATTTTCTATACCATAGTAGCTTCTTTCAAGATAAGATCCTCTTATATTCTCAAATACACCTTGAAGACTTAACATCCCATATCCCCAGTCCGGATTTGGATACTTCTCTCCTGGGCGCTTTTTAGTTCCTCTAATAAGATAAGTCTTCATTTTTGGAGCATACATAGTTGTATCCCTACCTTCTACTATTCCCCATTGAAATAGCAAGGCACAAGCCCCAGCTAATACTGCTGTAGATGGGCTACTTCCATTAACTATAGTTTCTCCTCCTCCCACTTTTGTAGTTTTTACATTTACTCCCCCAGATGCTAAATCAGGCTTTATCCTTCCATCTCGGGTGTAACCACGCCCAGAAGATGCTACATAAGAATTATTATTTTGATTGTAGTAAGCAGTAGTTATTATACTCCTACCGGTAGAAGGTACCGTTAATGTAGTAAATTGATTAGGGTTTAAAAATCTTGTATCTCCTCTTAGTAGTTCTCTTTGAGGTAACCATGAATCATATCTTCCGTTTACGATATAGTCTCCTATGAGTTTAAACTGCCATATTCCTTCTCTTATATCTTGAATCCTCACCCTTATGAGTTGATCCCCTGTAAGCTCTTCGGGAAGATAATACTGAACAAAAACCTTACTCCCTTCAAAAACAAATTGTATCTCTTCTACCTCTTTAAGCTTAGCTGGAATCTTTTCTATAACCTCACCTGATGGCGAAACAATCCCCAAGGAAACCTTATCTGGCTTTCCTACCCAAATCTCAAAACCTAATTCTCTTTGTTCCTTTGACACTTTAACCTCTAAAGTCTTAATCTCACCTGTCTGTTGAAAAACACCTGAAGCGTGAACATCTGTATCTCCCTCATTTCCAGTACCCGTAACTACAACAACCCCTCTTACTCTTGATACGTCATCAATATATCTTTCTATAATACTATTACCATCATGCCCTCCAGCATTAGTACCTAAAGGCAAAAATATAACCATAGGCTTATTTAATCTTCTAGCAATCCCTGAAAGATATTTAATTGCCATTATCACATCAGTATTATGATATGCCACAGCAGTTCTTCCTCCTGGTATTTCAGCTAACTCAACTCCCTTGGCTGGTTTAAGTTTTACCATTACAAATTCACAACCTGGAGCTGCACCTTCTAATTCAGGATTTCTTCCTCTTCCACCTATAATTCCTGCCATACTAGTTCCATGTCCTATTTCATCCTTACTAGGAACTATTGCATAAGGATCTTCTCCTCTCTTTTTTGCTTGTATTGATTTATTTATTTCTGTTCTGTCATACTCCGCTCCATAGCTAAACCCTTCTGGTCTTTTTTCATTAGTTAAAGTCTGATCCCAAATATACTCTATTCTAGTAGTATCATCTTCGTACATAAACTCATTGTTTAAATAATCTATACCTGTATCAATCATTCCTACTATTACTCCTGCTCCATCTAAAGGTAAATAAGGATGCTGATGAAAATTAGGTATATCAGCTGCTTGTATAGGCGATGTTTGTAATAATGTATAAAGGCTTGGAAATTCTCTATAAACTATATTTGGTATACTAGGGAGTATTTTATCTTCCAAATCTTTTTTAACAGATATTACCGCAAAATTTTCGTCTAATATAAAGGCGCAAACATCACTTATACCTTTTAAACTTGCTACAATATCCCCATCATATTCTACCAAGTAACTATTATAATCTGGATTTAAATAAAGATTTCCACAATCCACAGTTTCCATATTTACTCTATTTTCACTCCTTAACCCCATTAATAGATCCAAAGAGGTTTTTGCACAGACCTCTCCATATCCCCAAATATTATTAGGATAAATCAAAGAAGGTCTGTTTCTTCTAGCCCCTTTCAGTAAATAATATTTAAGTCTTTCTCCAAAAAGTAATGAATCCCTTCCTCTAACAATTCCCCATTCCATGAGTAAGGCAGCTATTCCCGCAACTAAGGGTGCTGCCATAGATGTGCCACTTTTGCTATCAAAACCTCCTCCTGGAACTGCTGAAATTATTTCTTCTCCCGGAGAAACGATATCAGGTTTTATAGCTCCTACGCTTTCCCCCCCTCTGCCAGAAAACCCAGATATATTGTTAGTTTTATAATCGTAACTTCCTACTGATATTACGTTTTTTACTGTAGCTGGAATTCCTAAAGTGTTAAAAACATTAGGTTGTAAAAACTTAGTTCTAGGATTTAGCCCTTCTGCAATAGGGAGCCACATATCATACCTTCCCCTATAATCATTATCTAAAGTTATTCTTATATTCCACTCTCCTGCTGTTAGAAATTCACTATCTAAAGGCAATAAGCTAATGACAATTTCTCCGTTTATATCAAAAGGTTTAGGTCCGGTGTAGTATACTATAGCTCTATCCCCGCCTATTTTACTATCTGTATATCCCGATAATACTTGCTTTTTACCTGTAGATTGAGCTGATGGATTAATAATCTCTATAGATATATCACTTAATATCTCTTTATATAATTGAATTATTACCCCACTTTCATCTGGTGAAATGTTTACACCTATATTTTGAATCTCCCTAAGAACTCCTCCTACATGGTGGCTTGCTTGCCCCTCATTCCCTGCTGCCACTACGAAACTTATAGGTTCTAAGTTGGAAACAGTACTTATATATTGCTCTAGTATGCTACTACCATTATGAGCTCCATTATTAGTACTAAAGCTTAAATTAATAACCATAGGCTTATTAATTTCTGTCCTTTTATCTAATAAAAGCTTAATAGCCCTCATTATCTGACTACTTTGAGTATAATTCAAACTTCCTGGAGAAGTTATTTTAATCATAATAATAGAGCTATCATAGGCCGCACCATAATAAATTCTATCTATATTCCCTCCTGCTGAAGCTATCCCAGCTACATGAGTTCCGTGTCCTACATCATCTCTATGTGGTATTATGTCATAAGGATTTGGTGACTTTATAGCTTGATTTATCTCTTCTTTATTCCATCCTTTATTTAAAAATAAATCATAAATATACTCAATTCTTGTGTTACCTTCTCTATCCATAAAAGCAGGATGCCTATAATCTATTCCTGAATCTATAAAACCAATTACAACTCCTTTACCAGAAAGGTTATATATATCCCAAAGTTCATTAACACATGAACTTTTATTTCCTCCTTGTGAGCTTATATATAAAAGTTGAGGAAGTTCTGCATAGCTTACTCCCTTTACCTGCGTTATCTTATCTATTTCAGATATTTTAAATGTTATTATACCAAAGCCATAACCTAAATCCTCAAAGATTCCTCCTAATGCTTCAGTTGAACTTTGTACTTGAACCCTATTTTGTCCAAATAAGACCAAAAATTCAATATAGCCTGGTTTAAATTTATCCATAGTAGATATCATAATTAACTTTTCCCTTAAGTCTAAAGGTACATTTAATAATAGCTGATTTAATCCTCCCAAATTATTTGAAGCTTGTCTTAAATACTTTTTTTCATAAATTAACTTTTCTTTAATAAAAAGCCCCCCTAACAACTTCTTCCATATAAATTACTATTTGTATATTTTATGATTCCTCTTTGTATTCTGTGAAAAAATCATTTATTTTAATATATAAAAACTTAGTTTTGTAATACTGGTTATTATATATTAAAATATAATTAAAATAAAAATTTAATTATATTATAAGGAGAGAACTAAATTGGAGCCTATATCTCAAGGTGAAAAGCTTAAATCATTAAGAATTTTATTAGGATTAAAACAAAAAGATCTAGTTGATGGGGATATAACTAGAGAATTTATAAGCATGGTGGAAAAAGATAAAAGGAGATTTAAAAAAGAAACCGCCATAACCGTAATGAATCGCATATTAGAATATTCAAAACAGAAAAATATACCTCTTAATCTAGATGAAGAATACCTTTCACGAAACGCCCTTGAAGATATTGAAAGATATTGTTCTTTAGCTATAGACAATGAGGCTACCTATGATGAGTGTCTAAATTTACTAAAGCTTTGTGATACTAATGGTTTAGAATATATAAAATATAAAATATACAAAAGAATGGGAAATATAAAGCTTTCAGATAACAATTATAATGAAGCCTTTTTTAACTATATTTTATCTTATGAAGTTCTAAATACTACTGAGGCTACCGGAGAAAAACCTTCTATCACCAATAATTTAGGAGTTTGTAAGTTTAAACTTATACAATATGATGAAGCTATTTTATATTTTAATAATGCCTTAGCACTATGTAATTTAACTAATAACTATGATGTATATTATAAAGCCTTATTTAATTTATCTTTATGCTATTTAGAATTAGGTAAATTTGATGATGCTTTAACCCTGCTTCAAAAATGCAAAAGAAAAATATCCCAGTCTAAAGATAATAGATTTTATACTAAAATTGTAATAAGTGAAGTAAATTGTTATGAATCAAAAAAAGAATATGATAAATGCATAGAAATTTATGAACAACTTGAGCATACAGCAGATAAAAAATTATTGGGCACTATATATAATAACTTAGCTCTTATGTATTTATATAAAAAGTGTCTAGAAAAAAGTGAAGAGTACTTTTCTAAATCCATTGAAATTAGAAAAGTTAATGATAAAAAACTATTATCTCATACCCTTATAGATAAAAGTTACTTATATTATGAGCTAAAACAATATGACAATCTTATTTATACGATCAATAAGGGAATAGATCTTTGCAAAGAATATAACGATTATGTCTATTGGCTAAACGCTTTAAAACAACTTGAAAAATTATATAAAAATGAAAATAATCTTATAGGACTTAAGAACACTTATATAGAAATGGTAACTTTATGTAAAATTAATAATATGGAAAAAACCTTTATTTATGCCTTGAATAAACTTATATATATATCCATTGAATTAAAGGATTTTACTAAAGCAGCTCTATACAGCGAAGAGCTAAACTATTATGTAGAATCTCTCCAAACTTAAAACTGTCTCAATATTGGGACTTTTATTTCTATTCACCATAAAAGATTATATACAAAATAAGAAATAAACACATTCCATTTATTGAAAGTGTTTATTTCTTATTCTTATCTTTATTTACTCATAACTAATTATTAAAGTTTTATCTCTAATCTATCCAACTTACCTACAACTCTTATATCCTTTATTTGTACAGTTTCTGTCTTTAAATTAACTTTATTACTTAGTAATAAAGCTTTAGTGTTATCTAACCTTTTTATTTGTCTTATTACTCTTTCACCATTTAATTCTATAAGACAAATGGAGTTATTTTCCACATCCTTTAAAGAATGGCAAAAGGCTAAGTCACCTTTTCCTATTCTAAAACCTACCATGTCATCATTTTCAATTTCTATGAAAAAAACTCGATCTTGAGAGTAGCCCTCAATCTTATTAGACATTACTGGCATCTTTTTATGTCCTAAAACTCTATTCATAGCGTAATTAAAAATGGGTACATTTTTTAGAACATCTCCAAAAGCTTCACTCCATACCTCTTGAACTTCTTCTTTAACTTTATTCTTTTTACTAGTTGATTTCTCTTCACTATAAGCTTTAGTGCTACTTTTCTCTTCTTTTAATGCCTCTTCATCAAAAGACATACTTATATCATTTATATCTTTATTTAAAACTTTAGATATCCTAGCAATAAGATTTTCATTTATTATCTTCTTACCCATTTCTAAATCATTTATAAAGCTTTCTGCAACTCCTAGCTTCTTTGATAACTGCTTTTGAGTCATGTTTGCTTCTAATCTAGCTTTTTTAATCTTTTCCCCAACTCTACTCACTTTAGTTTCTTCCTTTCTCCTGTTGCATCTTTTTATACCATTCTCTCTCTTCTATAAGGTGCTCCATTAGATAATCAAATGTCCACTCCTTTGAAGTATCAGTAACCACTGCTAGTATAGGCGCTTTCCCTATAGTAGCTCTTATTATCTTTATAATCTTATCTAACTCTTCATCACTAAAGCCGTTAAACAAAATTACCTTCTCTTCTGGAAGCTTTTTATCTCTTTTTTCTCCTTCAGCACCTTCTATTATCTGTTCTATTTTTTTATGTGATATTTCTGTAGTTATCACCCTATATTCTATATTGGACATTTTAAATACTTCTAAGTCCTTCTCTTCCAAACCATAAGATAAAATCATTTTATTATTTATCATGACCTTCTCCTCTCAAAATTCATTTTAACTATATTTTATGCCTCTTCAGGTTCATCGTATTTTACCCCAAAGGTATCGACTGTGACTTTCTTCATTACTTGATCCTCATATGGTTTATCCCTAAAGTCTCGTTTAGCTTTTACAACCTTATCCACATGATTCATGCCTTCTACAACTTTTCCAAAAGCTGCATACTGTCTATCAAGATGCGGTGCGTTTTCTACCATTATAAAAAATTGACTACCGGCAGAATCAAAATGAGCAGATCTAGCCATTGATATAACTCCCTTTTCATGCTTTAAGTCATTTTTAAATCCATTAGCCGCAAATTCTCCCTTTATACTATATCCAGGACCTCCCATCCCTGTTCCATCAGGGCATCCCCCTTGGATCATAAATCCAGGTATTACCCTGTGGAAAATAAGTCCATCATAAAATCCTTTATCTACTAATGATACAAAGTTTCTAACTGTATTAGGTGCTATTTCTGGAAATAACTCTATCTTAATTATTTCACCATTATTAAGTTCTATTGTTACTATAGGGTTCATGAATTCTTCCTCCTTTAAACTTGAGTAATATAATGAGAATTACTATTATTATAACCCTTATCACATAAAATTCTCAATATTATATTCATTATTTGTAAAGCTCGAATTTAAAGAAATAAAATAATACTCTTAAAAAACAAAATAGATGGGTATTAACCCCATCTATTTAATATGCAGTATCTCATATAAAAATATCTACTACACTATCTCCTACTCATTAATTCAATATCTTATTATAAAGTAAAGTTTTTATAATATAATTATAATCCGTAGGATTTTAAAATGCAGTTCCTAAAAGAACTCTTCTTAAATCCCTAGTATTTGATAAGTTTTTAACATCAACATTTGCAGCAATATAGTCTCTTCCTTCACTATTAATAAGGTCTGTAAATAAACAGCATAGAAATGAAGTTGATACTTTATCTATATCAGAAAAATCTAACATTATAGGTGCTCCAATGTGTTGTTTAATGTATTCCCTTAATACTATAGCATCCTCATTTTCAAAGTTAGTCCCAATAATATCTTTTACTTTAATATTCATAATAAGACACCTCTTTTAATCATTTTTTAAATTTTCAATCAATTCTCTTTATACTAATAATATATCAAACAGTTAAAATATTGTCAACACTTTAACAAAGTTTTTTTGCAAAAAAATTATCTATGATTTCCCACCTTATTTTATTTTAAAATTGTATTTAACATATCTTTAATTTTAATTCATTAAAAAACAGTGCTATTAATGAATCAGTACTGAAATTCTTAAAACACCATAACTAAAAATATTTTAATGTATGTATAACAACATTAAAAAGTGTAACTTAAAGATTTCTCAACTTACACTTTTTAATTTATTTATACAACCTATTTACTAAATTTCTAATAACCTATAACTTAAATCTATTATCCTAGACTCTTCACTAGAATTTAGGATCTCCACTCTTCCCTTTTTCCCAGAATCATTAACCATATGCTTTTCAGTTAATCTTCTCTTAAGTTCTTTTGCCGTACCTTTGCTACCATCTATTACAGGTATGCCTGCACCAAAAATAGATATTATTTCTTTTTTTATAAAAGGGTAATGAGTACATCCTAAAACTATAGAGGATATATCCTCACTTATATAAGTTTTAAATTTATCTTTTAAATAATCATTTATATCTTTTCCTTCAAAAATACCCCTTTCTATCATTTCTACCAATCCAGGACAAGGTATAGGCACTATTTCTAGATTCGGTCCGCATTTAGCAACTAAATTATTGAACTTTTTTTCAGCAAGAGTTATAGGTGTTCCCATTATTAATATTTTTCCCTTTTTATACAAACTTACAGCAGGCTTTAATGCAGGTTCTATACCAATTATAGGTACCTCTTTATATTTACATCTTAAGTCATCTACTGCAGCACTAGTAGCTGTGTTACATGCAACTACAATAGCTTTACTTCCTTTAGATAACAATATTTCTATAGCCTTAAATGTTAAATTCTTTATATCCTCTACCTCTCTCACTCCATAGGGTGCATTCTTTGAATCTCCAAAATATATGTAATTTTCTTGAGGCATGAGGTCTATTGCTTTTTTTAGTACACTAAGTCCCCCAACACCACTATCAAAAAAACCTATTGGTTTATTTTTACTAGAAAAACCTGCCTCCATTGTTAACAACTCCTCTTCTTAATTGAATATTAAAATTTCGATGCATGAAAGTATTTCCATGTAAAACTATCATATGTATACATTTCAAATTATGAAAGTACTAAAATTATCTCATAATATTGACATAAAAAATTCATTGTAATAGAATTTCTTTATATTTTTATTATAATGAATTTTATTATTTATTCTATTTATAATAATATTATTCTTATAAGCTTTTGTCTATTCTAAAAAGAAAGGATGTGAATGTCTTACCTTAAATTAAGGCACAGACAAATTTTATGAATAACGAACTTATATTTGTAGTACCAGAAAGTTCACACAATGAAGCTTCTTTAAAGAGTTTACTTGCTAAACATCCAGAAATAAGATTTGTATCTTTAGTAGGTATTGATCTTGCAGGCAATGATACTGATGAGAGAATTCCAATAAAATTATTTTTAGATGATTTAGATACCTTTTTACATGGCCCAGCGGCTCAAACTGATGGTTCTTCAGTTGTTTTACCTGGAATAGCTACTTTGAACAACGCTAAAATCGATATGATAGCAGACTTAAATTGTAATTGGTTTATAGACTATAACTATGAAAACCTTGATCCTATCTCTAAAAAACCTATCGGAACCCTTAGAATACCTTGCTTTTTATACCATGATGGAAATCCTGTAGACTCACGTCATACACTTAAACGATCTATTGAATACTTTAAAACTATGTTATTAGAACTATTTTCTAACCATCCAGAAAGCCTCTCCTATTACGGAGTAACCCTTGAAGATATTGATGATATAACAATTACCGCTGCTACTGAATTAGAATTTTGGGTTAAAACCCCTAATGATAAAGCTGAAATAGAAGAATTATCTACATCTCAAGTACTTCATGAACAATATTGGACTAGAACAAAAGGTTCTGTTAGAACTGCACTAGAGCAAAGCTTAATGCTTATGGAATCTTATGGATTAGAACCAGAAATGGGGCATAAAGAAGTAGGCGGTGTCAAAGCAAAAATTGATGAATCAGGAAAGCTTACTCATATAATGGAACAAATGGAGATAGATTGGAGATTTTCCAATGCTATTCAAGCAGCTGATAATGAACTATTAGTTAGAAATCTAGTAAAAGAAACCTTTAGAAGAAATGGTCTTGAAGTTACATTCTTAGCAAAACCTATTGATGGAGTGGCTGGAAGTGGTGAACACGTTCACGTTGGTGTAGCTCTAAAATTGAAAAATGGAAATATTATAAATTTATTTACTCCTAACAAAAAACATTTTTTAAGCTCCATAGGCTATGGAGCTCTTATGGGGATCCTTAAAAACTACGAGATAATAAATCCATTTATCTCAGCTACTAACGACTCCTTTAGAAGGTTGAAACCAGGCTTTGAAGCTCCTGTTTGCATAGTTACTTCTTTAGGCGTAAACGTAGAGGTTCCTTCTAGAAATAGAACTATTTTAATAGCTCTTATAAGAGATATGCAAAACCCTTTAGCTACAAGATTTGAGCTACGTTCTCCTAATCCTCATACAAATACTTATCTTGCAATATCAGTTTTATACATGAGTATGATTGACGGAATAAAATATGCTTTAGTACATAATAAAAGTGAAGATGAACTATTAAAAGAGCTTTCAAAAGCTCCAGGAGAAGATTCAGTTTATTTAGAAAAAGAAAGAGCTTATAGAACTGAAGAAGATGTATTTGAGTTTTTTTCTGAAGAAGAGAGAAGTAAATACTTTGGTAAAGCTCCAGCCACAGTTTATGAAAACTTGCATGCCTTTGATATATACTTAGATAAATTACAAACGCTAAAAGCTGGAGATGTATTTAATGATGCTCTCATAAATAGCTTTAAGATAGCCGTAATAGAAAGATGGGTTACTGAAATTAAAAATAGAATAATAAACAATTACATGGATGAAATAAGATCTGCTAAAATGCTTCACAGCTTAGATAAGGCTCTAGATTTAGATGTAACAAACTGGATGGCTATAAATGAATTAAGACATTACATAATGAAAGATACTTATGCACATAAAGGGGTATTTACAAAAATAAAAGAGGCTATAGCTTCCGAAAAATACGAAAAAGTATCAGCCTTGCAATTAGAATTAGATGAAAAAATGACTATATTAAGAAACCTATATAATAGTTACAGAAAAAATTTGTTAGATATCTAACGTAAAGAAACAAATAAACTGTAACATTTAATTTAAAACCACACTTCATATCTAAAAAGTTTTGATCTAGTACTCTCCTTTTTAGATATGAAGTTAATTACAATTTATAGTTTTCTCTTACATATTAAAACACACTTTCCTTCTTCTCTTCTAGCTGTAATGATATGCTTTTTAATAGGTTTAATTTTTCAACCATTATTTTAGATAAATTTCTTGCTTCTACACTGTTTTTTATGGCCTCTTCCTTATTTCCTTCTCTTATATTGTTTAATACAACCTCTCCAGTTTTATGAAGCTTTCTATGTATAGGATCTATAGTTCCCCATATATTCTGTATATCAGGATCTTTAGGATTTACAACTTGGTAAAAGTGTCCAAATCCACATTTTGTAGCATCTATGTGAATAGGCTCAACTTCCATTGCGTCAACCATGCCCTCTAAATTATCTACCCATTTAATATGAGCCTCTATCCCCTTATCTATAGATAGGTTGAAGTCCCTGTTTCTTAGTTTAAAAAAAGGTTTCTTAGTTATATTTTCACTAAACTTAGTTATATAGCTTATATCATTATCTATGATATCTATTTCTTTAGCTCTTGTTTTTATATACATTGCTCTTTTAGCTATGTCCTCAGATACATCTTTAAGTCTTTCAGTCTTATCTACAATAAAATTCATACCTGAACTCATTTCTTCTGTAGAAGCGCTTATTTCCTCCATAGCCACATTTATGGTTTCTATAGAAGAACTTATATAATCTACACTCTCCCTGCTTTCTTCAAAGCTTTTATCAAAGTTTTTTATATACCTATTTAAATCTTTTGTAAATCCAGTTGTATATTTTACACTTTCCACACTATATTCAGAGGCTTTCTCTACCTCTTCCATAAACTTACGTATATCCTGTAATTTATTATTAGTAAGTTCTGATAAATTTTTAACTTCCTCTGCTACCACACTAAATCCTCGTCCATGCTCCCCTGCCCTAGCCGCTTCTATAGAAGCGTTTAAAGCTAGCAAGTTAGTTCTATCTGCTATTTCTTCCATAGCTTTTAAAATATCTTTTATAGAGTCCACCTCTTTTAAAAGATTAACCATGGAACTCTCTAGGTTAGCTGTACTCTCACTTAATCTCTCTGAATTAACCTGTAGGGTTTTTATATCATCATCATTAGACTTAATAATATCTGTTAATTTATCTGCATCCACATATATGGCTTGTAGAGAAGCAGTACTCTCTTCAATAGCTTTTGATATTTGCTCTAAACTTTCACTAGCTGAATTAATAGAAGACATAACAAAATTTGATACCTTATTTAATTCTTTAGAATCTTCTCCTAAAACATCTGATGAAAAATCTAATTGTATATTAAAATTGCTTATCTCCGTGTTTAAATTAATTAATCCCTTTATGATTTCTAAAGTATCTGGAGATATCTCTCTTAAAAGTATAGCCATATCCAGTATAGAAATAAGTTCTTTATTTCTTATATTACTTTTTAAGTTTTTTAATTCCTCTAAATTCTTTCCATTAATACTATATACTAACTGCTTTATTTTACTTTGTAGCCCAATCATAGCATGTGCCTCCCTAATTTTATATACTACATTATAATTGAAACAAATTACATAATCTAACCAAGTTACATATATACTATAATGTATAAATATAAAAATTTCCATATTATCGCACTGAAATTGTTCATATTTTACTTTAATTTAACATTATATTACAAATAATGTTTTTGCAATTATTTACATGGATATTCAAACTGTTTAATAGTATACTTTATTATATGCACAAATATTGATTTACTTTATAAAGTGTAAAGTATTAAGGAAATTTTAGAAACTATGAGTTTTTGAAATTTCCTAATTATTAGTTATAAAACATTATATTCCTAATGAGGTGTTTGATAATGAGACTTGTCCCTATAGAATGTGTAAAAGAGGGGGCTTATCTAGCCAAAACAATATTTGATGATGAAGGTCGTCCATTGTTAAGAGAAGGGGTAAAGTTATCCAAAAATATGATAAATAGGATAAAATCCATACATATCTATTCCGTTTATATAATTGATGAATATAGTCAAGCAGAAATAGATGATATAATAAAGCCAGAGCTAAGACAAAAAGCCATAGGAACAATAAAGGGAACTTTTTCTAGTATAGATAAATTTTCTAAAGCTTATCCGTCTAAATCCAATAATTCTTTAATAAAAGAGAGAGAAAAATATTTTGACTCTATATATAGCGTAGCTGAAGAATTGCTTGAAGAGATACTATCAAATAGTAGCATAATGGTAAACTTAGTGGATATAAAAAGTCTTGATAGCTATACTTATCAACACTGCGTCAACGTAGCGGTGCTATCACTTATTTTGGGTATACAACTTCAATTAAACAAGTATGATTTACTAGACCTTTGCGTAGGAGCATTAGTCCACGACATAGGTAAATCATTTGTCCCTGCTGAAGTTCTATTTAAACCAGGACCTTTAAATGACCAGGAACTTTTAATAATGCAAGAACATGTGACAAAAGGTTATGACTATTTACGGGGAGTTCTAGCCATATCTTCAAAATCAAGAATAATAGCACTACAACATCATGAAAAGTATGATGGTAGCGGCTATCCAGAGCAAAGAAAAGGAACAGAAATTAATTATCTTGCAAGAATAGTAGCTATAGCAGATGTTTATGATGCCTTAACATCAGATAGACCTTACAGAAGAGCTTTAAGTCCTAACGAGTCTATGGAGTATATCATGGCTAATGCTTCAACACATTTTGACTATGATATGGTAAAAGCCTTTGCTAGGGTTATCGTTCCATATCCTAAAGGTACTTTAGTTAAAATGAGCAATGGGGAAATAGCTGTAGTAGGTGATACTATTCCAAACTTTCCTTTAAGACCCAATATAACAGTAGTTAAAAGTAGTGATCCTTCTAGGGAAGGAACAGAAATAAGCCTTGTAAAAAATCTTTCTCTAGTCATCGAAAATGTTGAGTATGAAATATAAGATGGCCCTATGTTAAGGGGCTATTAATTTTATCCGGCGAAACCCTTCTTTAATACCTTTTGTAAATTAAATTTAAAACACATAAAATAAGACTTCCCAATATAACTTTGGAAGTCTTATTTCTTATTATTTAAGATCATATCTATAAAATTTGGATAGTATGTACCCTCTGCCTTGTCTACATCATAGTTAGGGAAATATTATCTTTGCTTAGTATCTCATAACTATACATTGGTGTATCAGAAAACGGATTATTGTTTATGATATCCTTTGCCTCATCTATATCTCTAGCTTGAAATATCATGGTTCCACCATCTTTATTATATACTCCTGCACAAACAAGATATTTTGTATAATTAGAATTATGTAAGTTATTATCTTTATTTGAACTTCTTTTTGAAGTTAAATCCACCTTATAATTTATCCTTACAAACAACCCACTCTTTTTCTTCATGAAAATAAATCCCCCTTTATCCAAACACTTAATATTCTATATAAATGTCTTCCAAATCACGCAATACCGAACTTATGTTTTTATTATATCGAATAGATGTTCGTAAGTCAATAAGGATTTATATTTTTAACACTATGTTCGTCTCATGGTGAATGTATCATTTCCTTTAAGGTTACATATGGATTTTTATATCTTTTTCTATATATAGTTTTCTTTCCAATCTGAACGGCTCTAACAGGACAGAGTTGTACACAAGCCATGCAGTCTTGACATTTATGATTCCACATGGGCTTGCTATCTATCATGCTTATATTTGACACTGGACAAATTTTCATACACAATCCACAAGATGTACATTTTTCATCTACATGCATATTAGTATCCTTAGTATTTAAATTCTTTCTCCAATGCTTATAAAATCCTTTAGAAAGGGTATAATATAGGATGTTGTCTCTCACTTTGTTATTCTTATTATTTTTTATGTTATGTGCTGTGGTTTTTATTTCTTCTTGGGCTCTTCTGATAATTTTAAAATTTATGTTTTCATCCTTCATATCATAGAGCCTAATATAATTAGAAGGCATTTTTATATATACGCTATAATTTAACCTTAAATTTTTTTCTTCTAATAGATCAGATACTTGTTTTACAGCAAAGCCAGGAGATCCTCCTCTAGTTACTATAGAAAAAAAATAATCCGCCTTGAAATTCGTCCTCTTAATAAATCTCTCCACCACCTCTGGAACACCACTAAAGTATAAAGGAAACACAAACCCAATCTTATTAGCATCTATTTCTTTATTTTCTTTTTTAGTTTCCTTAGCTAAAGATCTTATCTCAGTATTTCCTAAAACATTTGCAACCTCTTTAGCTATCATCATGGAATTACCTGTACCTGTAAAATAGTATATAATGTTCTTCATAATTCTCTTCCTTCCAATAAATTGTTACACAATTTAAATATAACTCTGCATTAAAAAACACGTATAGATTATAGGTGATGTATATGAAAAAGAAAAGCGTAAGTATTTTACTTATATTATTAATTTTCCTTTCCACTTCTATTATACTATTATATGAAATGGTAATTAGTAACAAAAGTATTGCAGAAAATAAAAATATTGAGACAAACTCTGAAATTAGTATAACTCATATAGGTAAAGGTGAACAATATTTAGATCTAATGTATAAACCCTTAGGAAATGATGGACTTAAACTTGATTTTTATGCTCCATTAAAATCTGAAAAAGAAACCTGGCCTGTTATTGTGTATATTCATGGTGGAAGCTGGGCTTATGGCAACAAAGGCTTTAGCGAGAATCTTATGCCCTTAATTAATAAGCTTAGGGAGGAAGGCTATGCATTAGTCAGCATAGAATATAGGTTAGCCTCTGAAGAGATAGTCTTTCCTTCTCCAGTAGAAGATTGTAAAGACGCCCTAAGGTGGCTTTATAAAAATAAAGATAAATACAATATAGATACTAATAACATAGGTCTTTTAGGAGTTTCCTCTGGTGGCCACTTAGCCTTATTAACAGCCTACAGCAATGAAAATGACTTTATTGGTGATAATGAGTTATCCTCTTATAAAAGCAAAGTTAAATATGTTATCGATTATTCAGGCCCTACAAACTTTGATATAGAAAAGGTGAAAACTTCAGAAGAAAATAGCATAAATATAGTTAAAAACTTCCTAGGTAAGGATAACCTATTTAACGAAAATATTTTAAAAGCAGCCAGTGCTACAAACTATATAAACAGAGATTCCCCTCCAACCCTTATAATTCATGGTGAAAATGATACTCTAGTACCTATAAGTCAATCCATAGAGTTATATGAAAGAGGTAAAAAAGAGGGTATGGATATAAAACTATTAAAGATTCCTAATGGAGATCATATGTTATCCAATATAACATATTTAGATATAATAAAAATAGCAAAAGAAACTCTAAGTTTTGTAGAAAGCAAACAGTAAAAAAGAAGAGGTCACGCCTCTTCTTTCTCTTTTCACTGCAAGTTGTTCAGAAACTTATCTTACTCCATTAAGCCGTTCATATTCACCTTCATCCTCCACCTATAACCTGTATATTTATTTTAATATATTACTTGCTTAAGTAATAATTAATAACCTTGCATATTTTAGAAATGTTTTGAAAAACTACTAATATCTACTCAAATTCTGCCCTAACTTGATAATTTTAAAATCCATAATTACAAAATTATTATTAAAGTTATTGAAAGGAGAATTAACGCAATGGAAGGTATAATGAAAAATATCACTAACAAGTCTTTGGATAAAATAACTGAAAGTATGTTAAGAGATCCTTATGATAAAAATATGTACGTTATGGTTACCGGTGCCATGAAGCTTGGATTAACTTCTTTAATAGAAGCTACAATGAGAGGTGAAGACGGCTCTATACTGCATAGAGCTTATGGAAGTTCAAATCATAACTCCCCTTGGAATAAACTATATTTAAACCCTACTCAAATTTTTCAGCTCCCTGTAGAAGAATTCTCATCCATAGATTTATCTACTACCATAGGAAAAAATGCTAAAAAGCCTATTAAACTTTCAATGCCTCTAATGATTACTGGCATGGGTTATGGTTCTTCCTTAAACTTAAATGTAAAATTAGCTATTGCAAAAGCTACTTCAAACGTGGGCATATCTACTAATACTGGTGAGAGTGGATTATGTAGGGAAGAAAGAGAGCTTTCTAAAATATTGATAGGTCAATTCAATAGATATAATTGCCTAAACAAAAAAGAACAGTTGTCACAGTTAGATGGAATAGAGATCCAGCTCGGTCAAGGCGCCTGGGGCGGAGCTGTAATAGGCAATATACCTAGTAATAAAGCAGATAACCACCTTAGAGAAGTGTTTAATCTAAAGGAAGGTGAAGATGCTAATAGAACCTCAAGACTTAAAGAAATAAACTCCCCTGAGGAAATAATAAATCTAATAAAAGACTTGAAATCCCAGTATGATGTACCTGTAGGTGTAAAAATTGCCGGTTCTCATTATATAGAAAAAGATTTGGAAATTTTACTTAGAAGTAACCTTGACTTTATAACCATAGATGGTGCTGAAGGTGGTACTTCTGGAGCTCCGCCTACCTTAGAGGATCATCTAGGATTACCAACATTATATTCTCTAAGTAGAGCTTATAATTTTTTAAAAGAAAAAAATGCAGAAAACAAAGTAGATATTATAATAGCTGGTGGTTTAAGAAATCCTGGAGAATTTTTAAAAGCTTTGGCTCTAGGCGCTAAGGCAGTTTATATAGGCTCTATAGCAGTGGTTGCAACGCTTCAATCCCAAACCATAAAAGCTACACCCTTTGAGCCTACTCCTCAATTGTTTTTATATGATGGTGATAAAAAAGATGATTTTGACATAGATAAAGGAGCTGATACATTAAGTAATTTTTTAGTGTCCTGTAAGGAAGAAATGAAGTTAGCCTTAATGGCTATGGGTAAAAATCAGATTTCGGAGTTAAATACACTTGACTTGGTTTCTGTAGATAAGGATTTAGCTGAAGCCTTACAAATTCCTAGTGCATGGAATCCAACAATTTAAATAAATTAACCTCCTTTAAGAAACAAAATAAAAAATTAGAATTTATTGGACAAATTAGATTAATTTTTATAGTTTATAAAATTCAAATCAGTACAAAATAAGAATACCAAACAAATAAAGGAGGAATTTAAAATGGCAAACAATAATTATAGTTCAAACAGATTAGTAGTACCTGAGGCAAAGCAAGGATTAAACAAATTTAAGATGGAGATCGCTAACGAATTAGGATTAACTAACTATGAGCAAACAGATAAAGGAAACTTAACTTCAAGACAAAATGGCTCCGTTGGTGGAGAAATGGTTAAGAGAATGGTAGAAGCTTACGAGCATAATCTTAAATAGTATAGCAAAATAACTATTCTATAGAACCTTTAGGTGAGGAATTTAACTTTATAAATTCCTCACCTTTAATTTTATATTAACTTCAGTTCCATTCTTATACTTACTTATGATATCAAGAGAACCTCCATGAAGATTTATTATTTCGTCAGATATAGCAAGGCCTAATCCACTTCCATGCTTACTTGAATTACCTTTATAGAATTTTTCTTTAACTTTAGGTAGATACTCTGTTTTAATTCCTAACCCATTATCTTTTATACTTATGTCTATAAAATCTCCCTGAAGTTCAGCTTTAATCTGTATTGTACCTCCAGGTTCTGTGAACTTAAGTGAGTTATCTATTACATTTATGAACACCTGTTTCAACCTATTTCTATCCCCTTCTATAATAGGTAGCGGTTTAATATCATATTCTAAATTTATATTACTTCTTTTAATCCTCGGTTCCATTTCTAAGACTATATCTTCTAGCAAGTCTCCTACATTCATTTCTTCTAAGGTTACCTTCATCTTTGCAGAAGCAAACTTAGAAAAATCTAATAATTCGTTTACTAATAAGCTAAGTCTTTTACTTTCCTGGATTATTATATCTAAACCTTTTTCTCGTTGCTCTACATCAGTAAATTCTTTTAACTTTAAAGTCAAAGCCCATCCTTTTATTGAAGTAAGTGGAGTTTTAAGTTCATGACTTATAGAGGATATGAATTCATTTTTAAGCTTTTCACTCTTATTTATTTCCTGCGCCATGTAATTTAAAGTTTCTGCCATAGTTCCCACTTCATCTTCATATATTTTTTCAACCTTTAAATCAAACTGACCTTTCGCCATGGACTTAGCTGCATTAGTTACTTTCTTTAAAGGTCTTGTTATAGTATTAGATATAACTGCACTAAGTATAGTAGTGGTTACCATAACTATAAGTCCAACAAAAGCTATTAAAATACCAATGCTTTTTAAAAGATTATCTACAAGATCCATAGTGCTAACAACTCTTAGAACTCCTATTATATTAGAATCTATCTTTAATGGTGCAGATACAGACATTATCTTATTCGAAGAGTATGACCCATCAGGTTTTCCGATCCAAACAGCAGTATCATTTTGAAGTGCTCTTCTTATATCAGCATAATCAAGCCTTGTTCCTGGAACGATACCTAAATCATCCCATATAACTCTACTTTCCCTGTCTAATATCTGAACTTCAACATCTAAATTAGAAAAAAAGCTTTCTTCTAAATCTTCATAAACTCTTTTTACATCAGACGTGTTTAAATACTTAGAGTAAAACTTAGTGGACAGATTAACCTGATCTTTTAATGTACTTTCCATAGTCTTATAGTAATATTCTTTTATACCTATCCAAAGTACCAATCCTAACAAAGATATAGTAATAAGTATTGTTATAAAATAATATCCTATTATTCTAAACTTAATGCTTCTAATCCTAAATTTAATATTTCTAACAACTCTCATATTATACCCTATACCCTTTTAAATCTATATCCAAATCCCCAAACAGTTTCTATATATTTAGGATTAGATGGATCATCCTCTATCTTTTCTCTTAATCGCCTTATATGAACATCTACAGTTTTTATATCTCCATAAAAATCTTCTCCCCAAATATTATCTAAAAGTTCATCTCTACTAAAGGCTCTATCTAGGTTATGCATAAATAATTTAATTATTTGAAACTCCTTTAACGTAAGCTTCACCTCTTTATTTTTTATAAACACCTTTTGCGATCTATCATCTAGAGATAAATCCCCATTTTTTATCACATCTTCTTTTACTTCTTTTACCTTACTTCCTACCCTCCTCAATATAGCTCTTATTCTATAAACAAGTTCTGTAGGGTTGAAAGGCTTTGTTAAATAATCATCTGCACCTAACTCTAGTCCTATTATTTTATCCATATCCTGATTCTTTGCTGTAAGCATTATTATTGCAACTTCTGGATACTTTTCCCTTATGAGTTGGCAGGTCTTATATCCATCTATTCCAGGAAGCATTATATCCAAAACTATGAGATCAAAAACTTCTTCTGAACAAATATCTAAGGCTTCTTCCCCAGAACCTGCCTCTCTTACTTCAAACCCACTTATATTTAAATTAATCTTTATAAAACTTCTTATATTTTCTTCATCCTCAACAATCAAGATCCTATTCATAAAACTCCCCCTGATTTCTTTATCTCACATTTTTCAATTATAATTTTAACTTTTAAAAACTTTCCTTAATATTTTAATTATTTATTAATCTCTTTTGATAATGGATAATACATTACTTGCTTTAATATATTAGAAGTAGCGTTTTCAGAGAAGAATCCATCATTAGATAGTTTTTCAAAGGATAACATTGCATTATCAAAGGACTCTTTAGCCTTATCTTTTTTTCCTAAGCCTTTATAAGCAACCCCAAGCTCATAATATATATCCAAAACAGAGTATTCCTTAGGTTCATTGTAAAAATAGTCTTTATCACTTAATAGACTAACATTTAATAAGTTTTCAAGTATTGATACAGCTTTATCATACTCACTTAACCCATTAAAAGCCATAGCCCTCAATATTAAAAATTTATAGTATCCAACCTCTATTGTAGACTCTTCTTTTTTATCTTCTTTATACTTTAGTACTTCTTTTAAAGACTGTAGTGCATCTTCATACTGCTTTGCTTTTATTTGGGATTCTATATAGTAATACCAACTTAACTCATTTCGAGATTGCTGGACTATCTCATTTTTATAGTATTCAACATTTTTCTTATAATAATCATCATAAAATTCTTCTGCTAGATAAAATTTTTCTCCATCAAAACCTATAACATAGCTACTATAATCGCCACTAGCCTCGTATAGTTGGGCACCAAAAACAAAATTCTTACCTTCTTCTTTATCTTCAGTATTAAGAATTTCGATTTTATTCCATCTTCCTATAGGTATTTCTTCCACATTTTCTTTTTTAAAGTCATATAAATAAAAATCTGTACCTGCATGTCCCGAAATCAAATAACCCACCAGAAGTCTTTTATCTTCCTTATCTTTTACCGATATGGTTTGCATAGAAGAAATAGAATTCCCCTCTAAACTCTTTTCATATATTTTATGCCATCCATTAAATCTCTTTTCTAAGACGAAGAAACCCTTTTTAAAATTAGAATCTTCCTTAAAAAGAACTACTAATTCATCATTTAGATCTCCATTTACATCAATAAGAAATATATTTTTCTTTGTTGAAGTTTTACTTTCTTCTAATAGTTTAGCATTTTTAGGCATAAACTTTTGAGCTAGTGGTTTTAGATCTTCCATATTAACATTTCCATAAGCATTTTTACCTTCCTCTGTAGAAAGCTTTGGGGATGCAATAAAGGAAGACGGAGCTTCATAAGCATTACATCCAGTTAATAATATTATACAAATCAATAGTATAGAAACTTTTTTAGACTTCCTAAACATAAGATCACATCCCTTTAAAAATAACTGTATGACTCTATAATAACACAAGAAAATTTGTAAATGTTTATAAAATAGTTAAACTAACAATTAAAGTCTTTTACTTTTCATTGGTTATAATTTTTAAATAAAAAGAAATACCTTCAGTTTTAAAATTATTACATATAAGTACATATAATCCGAATTTTCTAAATATTATTTGTCATATTTTGACTTAATAATACGATAAGTTTTTTACTATATTTTGTAGATTTACCTTATAATAATGTTGAGAGGTGTATTTAAAAGGAGGTAAAATCATGAAAGAACATTTAAGAAAAAAGTTATTAGTCATGACTTTAATTACATCCATCATAGGTACTGCTATTGTTGTTACCCATGGAGAGATTCCAGAACCAGAGATAGCAATGCTAAATACTACTAATGGAGAGATTCCAGAACCAGAAATAGCAATGCTAGATACTACTAATGGAGAGATTCCAGAACCAGAAATAGCAATGCTAGATACTACTGATGGAGAGATTCCAGAACCAGAAATAGCAATGCTAGATACTACTGATGGAGAGATTCCAGAACCAGAAATAGCAATGCTAGATACTACTGATGGAGAGATTCCAGAACCAGAAATAGCAATGCTAGAAAACACTATAACTATGAATAGCTAATACTTTAATTATTATATTAGAAAAAACCCTGAATATTAAATTATTTAGGGTTTTTTTAATATATTTACATAAATGAAAATATATGCTTAAATTCTACAAATTTATTCTTTATTTAAAAGGATTTTATAAATATTTATAGAATATGTACTATTGTAACTTATTATTATTAAAAAGTTACTCCAATAAATATCTTTAGTATTTTAAGACAAAGTTTCTACAAGGAGGAGTTGAAATGGATTATT
The DNA here is from genome assembly GCF_018919175.1 of Clostridium simiarum. Lineage (GTDB taxonomy): Bacteria > Bacillota > Clostridia > Clostridiales > Clostridiaceae > Clostridium_L > Clostridium_L simiarum. The sequence goes on from NZ_JAHLQL010000003.1 coordinate 144,679, forward strand.
TGGGGGTGTCCATTGTTATTTATATTTTTCTGGTTATTTTAATTGCTTTGCTTTTCCTTAAATTAAGGAAATTTAAATATTTAAATAATCAGGATCAAAGCTATTATAACTTTGAAAGTTACAATGTTTTTAATTATTTCGATGAAGATATAGCTATTTTCAATAGAGATGGCAGTCTTTGTTATGTAAATCATCCAGAAAATAATCTATTTCTTAAAAGCAATTTAACACTTCTTAAAGATTCTAATGATACTCTAAAGGTGGAGCTAATAGATAACTTAAAAGAAAGGTTTAAAAACCATCATATACTAAATGTAGAAAATGTTATAAATGGTAAGAGTAACAACTATCAATTTCAACAACAATTAAGAACACAAGGTGAATTTGTTACTATTAAAGTTTTTTATACAAATCATAACAACTATTTATTATTCATATCTAAGAATATCAGTAAGTTACATAGCCTTCAGCATACAGTTTGTAATAATGAGAAAAGATATCATGCGCTGATGGATTTAGTACCTATAGCTTTATTTATGGAGGATGATAAAGGTATTTTTTATGCAAATCAAAGTGCTCTAAAGATGGTCTCTTCCAAAAATATAACCAACATCTTAGGTAAGCCTTTTATAAATTTTTTAAATTCTAGCTCTCAAGAGGATTTTTTAAATAAACTTTCAAATAAAGAAGATCCCAACTTACTTAGCATATTTGATATGTATTTTCGCTCCACTACCGGGGAAGAAAAGGTTGTGGATATACAAAGATATAATATAAGCACTGAAGGTAAAGATTTAACTTTATTACTCGTAAAAGACGCCTGCCAAAGAATACGAAGCTATGAAATAGAAAAAAATTATGAAGCTAGCAATGATCTATTAGAAAAGATCATTGAAAGCGATAAAGTTAAAACAGAATTTTTTGCTAATATATCTCATGAATTAAGAACACCTATTAACATAATATTTAGTGCTATGCAAATGTTAAATCTAAAATGTAATTTAAATAATTCTACTGATTCAAGTTTGAAAAATTATAATAAGATGATAAAACAAAACTGTTATAGACTGTTAAGATTGGTAAATAATTTAATAGATATAACAAAAATTGATGCAGGATTTTATAATATATCTCTAAAAAATCACGAAGTAATAAAAATAATAGAAGATATTACTTTATCTGTAGCAAACTATATTGAAGATAAACATATAGAGCTTGTATTCGATACAGAATTAGAAGAAAAGGTGATATGTTGTGATCCAGATAAGATAGAGAGAATTATGTTGAATTTGTTAGCAAACGCTGTAAAATTTACTCCAGAAGGTGGCTCTATATTTGTTAATATCTATAATAATGATCCTTACCTTACAATTTCAGTTAAAGATACTGGCATCGGTATCCCAGAAGAAAAAAAGGATCTTATATTTGAAAGATTTCGCCAAATTGAAAAAACATCTCATCTTAATATTACAGGAAGTGGTATAGGTCTCTCTTTAGTTAAATCTTTGGTTGAGATGCATAAAGGTAACTTACATGTTGAAAGCACCCCTGGAGAAGGTTCTGAATTCATTATAAATCTTCCCTGCTCCTTATGTGAGGACTGTGATGAAGAATCTATGTATGAAAATTCATGGAAACAAAATGTAGAAAAAATAAACATAGAGTTTTCTGATATTTACTCCTAAAATCTATTACATAAATGTAAGATTAAATTCTTATTTGTAAGGTTTATAAATGGAATTATATTTATGAAATCATATATAATATATTTGTAACAAGAAAGACAACCACATAAAATATTGATTTCCATAAAATTCATACATTTAAACCCCATATAATTCAAATTAAAACAAACTGATTCCATCCCCAAGGAATCAGTTTGTTTTTTTATTTTATATTTTCCCCTTGAGTTTACAAGTAAAGTATATGAAAATATAATTATTAAAGAATTAATAATTATATTAGCGGAGGTACTATACATATGTTTAAGATAATGATGGTAGAAGATGACACTAAGATAAGAGATATAGTTTTAGAAAACCTTCAAAGATGGGGATTTGAAGGTGTTTATGTAGATGATTTTGATGAAGTATTTAATGTTTTCGTAAAAGAAAAACCACATCTTGTGCTTATGGATATAAATTTACCCCTATTTGATGGATTTTATTGGTGTAACAAAATAAGAGAAGTATCTAAGGTTCCCGTTATTTTTCTTTCTTCTAGAAATACCAATATGGACATTGTGATGGCAATAAACATGGGTGGAGATGATTTTGTTCAAAAACCCTTTTCTCTTGATGTACTTATGGCAAAAATCAATGCTCTTATTAGAAGAACTTACTCCTACACAGATGTATCTTCTGATGTATTAGAATACAATGGAGTAGTTTTAAACCTAAAAGATAGCACAGTGCTTCATGGAGAAGATAAAATAGAACTTACTAAGAATGAGTTTAAAATAATATATATACTTATGAAAAATAATGGTACTGTAGTGAGTAGAGATAAAATAATGAGAAGTCTTTGGGAAGATGAAAGCTTTGTAGATGACAATACCCTTACAGTTAATATAAATAGGCTAAGAAAAAAACTTTCCGACATAGGTCTTGATGATTTTATTAAAACTAAAAAAGGTCAAGGCTATATAGTATCATGAGAGTAAGAGATTATTTAAAAGATAGAAAGTTTCTCATATTATTTTATGTAATAATTATGTTTTTTATATCTTTTATAATTTTCTTAGATCATTCTGTAAGAGTTAGTTTTGATAATATATTATATATTAATTTTCTTTGTACTGTATTCTTTTTATCTTATTTAGTAGTCGAATTCCTATATTTTAAAAAATACTATGATGATTTAAATGATCTTATAAATAGTGGTTTAGAAGAAATACATAGTTCATTGCCTAATGGCATAACCTCTGAACAAAGGTTTTATAACTCCTTAGTAAAAAAGATTTACAAATTTCAAAATGAAAAAATAGAAAAATTATATTTGGATAAAGTAGAAAATATGGAATTTATAACTTCCTGGGTTCACGAAATAAAGACCCCTATAGCTGTAAGCAATTTAATAATAGAGAACAGTTTTAATAAACCTATGGAAGATACTTTAGATAGTATCGAAGAAGAATTAAGAAAAATAGATAACTATGTGGAGCAAGCTCTTTATTACTCCAAAATAGATGACTTTTCAAAGGATTATTTCATAAATGAACTGTCTTTGGATATTGTAATAAAAGATCTAATAAAGAAAAATGCTAAAAATTTCATCAATAAAAGAATAAGATTAAACATGCACCACTTAGAAATCTCAGTACTTTCTGATAAAAAGTGGCTTGTATTTATAATAAATCAGGTATTATCTAATTCCTTAAAGTACTCTAAGGAAGGTGGTTCCATAGAAATTTATGGAGTACTTGGTGAAAAAAATAAAAGATTAATAATAAAAGATAATGGTATAGGGATAAAGCCAGAAGATTTATCTAGAGTATTTAATAAAGGTTTTACAGGATATAATGGAAGGATCTATAATAAATCCACAGGTATGGGACTATACTTAGCTGAAAAAATGTGCAAAAAACTTGGTCACATCATAGAAATAAAATCAGAATATGGACAGTATACACAGGTGGAAATAATCTTCCCTAAGCTTGGAGATTATTTTAAGGTTACAAAAATGTAAGCAATTATATGATTTTTGTTAGGTAAATAGATGGTTCTATTTACCTTATTTTTATAAAATAATATGTGTAAAGAAGAGCTCTCCATAAAGTGATTTTGCAAAAACCAATAAAACAGTTATTTTATGATGCAAGATGTTTTATTAATTATAAATTTAGGAGGAAAACATAATGGAAAATGTATTAGTTGCAAGAAACTTAAAAAAAATATATGCCTCAAAAGGAGTAAAATATACAGCCTTACATGATATAAACTTAGAAATAAAAGAAGGAGAATTTGTCGGTATAATGGGTCCTTCTGGTGCTGGTAAAACCACATTATTAAATATAATCTCTACTATAGATAACCCCTCTGCTGGCTCTGTAATAATCGGTGGAGATGATATTACAAAAATGAATGAAGATAAACTATCATCTTTTAGAAGAAATAAGCTAGGCTTTGTATTTCAAGATTACAACCTACTGAATACTCTTACTATAAAAGAAAATATAGTTTTACCTCTAGCCCTATCAAAGGTTAGCCCAAGAGAGATAGAGAGAAAGGTAAAAAACATATCAAGTAGTTTTGGAATAGAGGATACCTTAAATAAATATCCTTATCAAGTGTCTGGAGGACAAAAGCAAAGAGCCGCAATTGCAAGAGCTATAATTACAAATCCAGCTCTCGTATTGGCAGATGAGCCTACTGGGGCTTTAGATTCAAAGTCCTCTGCTGAGATACTTCAAACTCTAAGTGATCTTAATGAAAAAGAAAATGCCACCATAATGATGGTTACTCATGATGCCTTTGCTGCAAGTTACTGTAAGAGAATACTATTTATAAAAGACGGTATTTTGTTCACAGAACTTATAAGAGGTCAATCAAGAAAAGAATTCTTCCAAAAAATATTAGATGTGTTATCCACTTTAGGAAACACTGTAGCTGATATGTAATGTTAATACTAAAGGGTGGTGTTTAATTTGTCTTTATTTAATATTGCCATGAAAAATATTAAAAGGAACTTTTATGATTACTTCCTATATTTTGTTTCCATGGCATTTAGTATAATGATTTACTTTACTTTTACTTCTATACAATATAATAAACAAATAGAGGGGGCTATGGCATCAAAAATGATTTCAGGACCCTTTAAGGCTTCTTCCATAGTTATAGCCGTTTTTGCAGCTATATTTATTTGGTACTCTAATTCTTTCTTCACAAGAAAGAGAAAACAGGAAATAGCTCTTTATTCTATGATGGGAGTTAAAAAGAATCAAATAGGTAGAATGTTATTTTACGAAACACTATGTATGGGAATTATCGCTTTAATTGTAGGAATACTTTCTGGTGGATTAGTATCTAAATTATTTATGGATATATTAGTTAAACTAATGGCATTAGATACTATAAAGGTTTCCTTTGCTATTATACCTAAAGCAATAATTCAAACTATAATTGTATTCTTCATATTATTTTTAATCGCTTCATTGCATGCTTATAGCATCATATATAGATTTAAGTTAGTTGATTTATTCAGAGCAGAACAATCTGGTGAAAAAACACCTAAGGCTTCATTTATAGTAGCTATAATTTCTATAGTAATGATTTTTCTAGGATATAGATTTGCTCAAGTAGATTATATGTTTAAGTTTTTCCCTATATCCATATTTTTAGTTTTAGGCCTAACTATAGGTGGCTCTTATCTCTTCTTCTCTTCCTTTGTTGTATTTATGGTTAAAGCCTCCAAGAGGAATAAGGGTAGATTCTATAAAGGTATCAATATGATTGGAACCTCACAGCTTTTATTTAGAATAAAAGGGAATGCAAGAACCTTGGCTACAATTGCAGTGTTAAGTGCTACAACTTTAACAGCAGTGGGTACAACTTATAGTTTTTATTACAATAATGAAATAACCTCTAAGAATTCCGCTCCCTTTTCTTATAGTTTTATTACTGAAGATAAGAACTTAACAAAAGCTATAGAGGATACTATAAATAAAAGTGAAAAAAATAAGCTGTTAGCTTCAGAATTTATAGAATTAATCAAAGTCAATGGAGAAATACCAAATTTATCAAAAGACAAGATAGTTAATACTTCTAGTGAATCTATCTACGTACTATCAGAAGAAAAATATAATGCTTTAAATAAAGCTCTAGAAAGAGATAAAAAAATTTCCTTAGGGGAAGATGAAGGAATCTATGTTTCAACTCAATTCATGGATAAATTCTTAGAAAGTCCTGTAGATAAAACTTTTAAGCTTATATCAGAAAAAGGAAATAAAGATATAAAAATAAAAGAACTTTCTAAAGAATCTGTGATAAATAGTGAGTTAATATTATTCGGCGAAATACTAGTTGTAAATAATAAAGTATATGATGAATTATATAAAACAAATGCAAAATCACCTATAAACTTATATAGAGTAGATAATGAAAAGGATGCTAAAGAACTTTCTGAAAAGCTATCTAAATTAGCTCCAAACAGAACTGATGAAGAAAAGGCTCTTACCGGAAATCCTTCTAAAGGTTATTCTGAATTCTATGATGGCTATAGAGCCGGGCTAGAAGCTTCAGGACTTATGATATTCATTGGTGCATTCTTAGGGCTTGTATTCCTTATATGTACTGGAAGTATAATATTCTTTAAACAGCTTTCAGAAGCAACTTCAGATAAGTCCAATTATGCTATTTTATCTAAAATAGGGGTTAATTCAAAGGAAATGAAAACATCTATTGCAAAACAACTACTTACTATATTTTTACTTCCTTTGTTATTAGGATTGTCTCATGCATCCTTTGCATTAAAGCTCCTTTCAGAAATTTTGAACTCTAATATACTAATTCCTGTAATAATTTCCTTTGGAGTATATACTGCAATTTATGGAATTTATTATATAGTTACTGTTCATTCTTACTATAAAATAGTAAGAGAAAACTAGCCATATTAAACACTATCATATCCAATTTAGTTAGTGTTTTTATATACTTACTGCTTACAGACCTTTCTGTAAGCAGTCTTTTTATGTATAATTAGTATTAATAATATATTGTAATTTATAAGTAAAATAAAAAGGAGTATCTTCATGGGATTATTAGAAATAAGTATAAAAAATATAAAAAGAAATATAGCAAACTATATACTATATTTTTTATCTTTAACCTTTATAGTCTTAGTATTCTTTACCTTTTCAAATATCCAATATATAAGTGAATTTCTTACTGAAAGTAATTTTTTTCAGTATTCAAGTCTTTATTTTAGTTTCATGAACTCAATTTTAATATTTTTTTCTGCATTGTTTTTATGGTACTGTAACTCTTTTTTTATAAAAAAGAGAAGTAAAGAATTTGCCTTATATTCTGTGTTAGGAGTTAAAAAAAGAACATTAGGGTTTATGGTATTTTTTGAAACCCTTGTAATAGGGTTATTAGCTTTAATTTTGGGACTCCTACTTGGCATAGTGTTTTTAAAATTATTTTTAATGATACTATTATCTCTTATGTCATTAAATACTAATAACGCTAGGTTCTATCTATCTTATAGAGCCATCAAACATACGACCTATGTATTCTTAATAGTATTTTTGGTTACCTCTATAAAAAACTTTATCTCAATAAAAAGAATTAAGCTCTTACGACTTTTTAAAGGTGATACAACATTATTAAAAGAGCCAAAGGCATCAATTTTATTATCAATTTTATTTGTAGCATTAATGGTAAAAGGATATACATCAATAGTTGACTTTTATATAAATGCTAGTTTAAACCCTGAATCCTTTTTTAAAATATTTAAAGCTTTAGCATATATCACCTTAGCCACTTATGGAATATATTCAACCTTTATTTTGCTTATAGTAAAGCTTTCTAAAAAAAATAAGTTTCATTACTATAAAAGTGCTAATATGATATCTACTTCCCGTTTATTATATAGATTAAGAAAAAATGCCTTTGCCCTAGCAAATATAACTCTACTAATAGCTGGAACTATAATAGCAGTTGGCTCAGCTTTTAGTTATTATCATTATGTTAATCAAAATATACCACTTAAGGAGCCCTTCTCCTTTTGCTATATTTCTGACGAAACATCCTTTGATAAAGAGATGCGAAACATTATAGAAAAGTATCCTGATAATGGATTACTATCAGAAACTGAAGCTACGTTTATTCGTGTAAATGGTAACTGGCCTCAGCTTGGTTCCACAGCATTCCAAAAAAGTGATAGTAGATTTTCTGTAATCTCCTTAGATGAATATAAAAAATTATCTAATGCATTAGGATTTGAATCTCCTCCTGATTACTTAGAGCATAACGAAGTGTTAATTACAGATATTAACTATTACACTGGTATAGTGAATGATTATAAAAAATCAATAATAAGAATAACAAATAATAATAAATCCTATAAAATCGCTGGTTACTATAATAAAAATATTATAAACGACTCTCTAATATCAAGACTTGTAGTAGTTAACAATAATGAATATAACTCTTTAAAAGAAAATCAGAAAATATATAGATTTAAAGGCTTTTTAGTAAAAAACTCCACAAGTTCTAATGCCTTAAATAATGAACTGAAAACAAGATTTGATGAAATTATTAAGGAGAATAACTTAACCCCTCCTAATGAACATAATCTTATAGAAAATAATTTTGCCAGTTTTTATGAAATATATCACGTAAGTGCTCAAGGTTCTGGATCAATTTTGTTTTGTGGAAGCTTTTTAGGGTTTATATTTTTAATTTGTACAGCTAGTATGATTTTCTTTAAACAACTTTCTGACGCCACAGATGATAAATACGAGTATGATATATTAAGAAATTTAGGCGCTTCAGAAAAGGAGATCAAAAGATGCATAAACAAGCAGGTAGTATTATTCTTTTTAATTCCTCTTTTCATAGGAGTTTTACATTCTATTCTTATATTAAACTTAATAAGCTTTATAAGCACTATAAATATGTTTAAACCCATATTTTTCACATTAATCTCTTATACTGTAATTTATTTAGTCTATTGCAAAATAACAATAAATTCATACTATAAAATAATTGAAAGTGAATAATAAAAAGAGAAGATATATTCAAGATTTTAAGAAATTTAACTTTTTAAAATCCTGCTTACTTCTTCTCTTTTTTAATCTATTATTCTACATTATTAAGATTAAATACTATGGCCTTTGGTCTAGACATAGCCTCTATAGAGTATCTGATTCCTTGTGTTCCCATACCTGAAGACTTAACTCCTAAGAACGGGAAATGGTCTGGTCCTCTCTCTGGCTTATTGTTTACTTGAACAGTTCCAACTTCTAATTTATTTGCTATATAAAAGGCTTTATCTATGTCTTTTGTAAATACAGAGCTTTGTAATCCATAATCAGATTCATTTGCTATTTTTATAGCTTCATCTATAGATTTAATTCTTATAATAGGAAGTATAGGTCCAAAAGGCTCTTCCCAAGCAAGTTTCATGTCTAAAGTGACATTATCATATAAAGTTGGGTATACCAAATTCCCTTCTCTCTTACCACCTACTAAAAGCTCAGCTCCCTTTTTGTTTGCATCTTCCATAAGACTCATAACAAAATCCGCTGACTTTTCACTTATAAGTGGTGTTACTACTACACCTTCTTCTCTAGGGTCTCCTACTTTTAATTTACTTATCCTATCCTTTAGCTTTTCAGCCAATTCATCTGCCACAGATTCCATAACTAATATTCTCTTAACTGCGGTGCAACGTTGTCCTGAATAAGAATATGCTCCTGACACTATATTATCCACCGCTCTATCTAAATCTGCATCATCTAACACAATTGCAGCATCTTTACCTCCTAATTCTAAAAGCAAAGGCTTCATTGTAGTTATACTAGATATATGCTGTCCAACCTCTGTGCTACCTGTAAAATTTATAAAATCAATCTCTTTATGAGTTACACAGTAATCCCCTATTTCGCTTCCTCTTCCTGTAACAGTGTTTAAAACTCCTTTAGGTAGTCCTGCTATATTAAATACCTCTGCTAGATATAAAGCAGATATACTACCCTGTGTTGGTGGTTTTAATACCACTGAATTTCCTGCCATAAGGGCCGGTGCTATCTTAGATACAGATAGATTTACAGGGTAATTAAATGGAGATATAGCAAGCACTACGCCTAAAGGTACCCTTGTAACAAAAGAGATTTTATTTCTCTTTGTCCCAGGAAAACTATCTCCTGGAATTGTCTCTCCCTCCAAGCTCTTAGCAGCATCTGCAGTAAATCTTATATAATCAGCAGTTCTTTCAATCTCAGCCACAGAACTTTTTCTATCCTTTGCAATTTCCATGGTAAGTATTTCAGCCAATTCTCCTGCTTTTTCATATAATATATCCGCTGCTCTATTTAGAATATCTGCTCTTCTATTAACAGGAATCTCTTGCCATAAAAGTTGAGCTTCTTTTGAATTCATTATGGCTTTATCTACTTCTTCTTTATTCATAGCCTGAACCTTGCCTACAAAGCTATTATCTATAGGGGAGAGAATATCTATATATTTTCCTGTTTCACTTTCTACCCAATGTCCATCATAAAGATTTTTATATACATTATTTTTATCTTTTAAATTCATAAATATGTTTTTTTCCATATAATTTTGATCCTTTCATGTTTAGATTTAACTTTAAATGGCGTTTTCTGAATGATTAAATTACTAATAAGCAATTATACTATCTATACATTCTTCTTTATCTTTTCACCATTACTAAAAATTATTACATTTTCTATATAATCTTTCTATTTATATTAAAGCTTAAAATTTCCATATAAATTTATCACAATTGTCTTTTGATAAATATTATTATATAGTATTTATTTTCACTTTACAAATAAAATTTTAATGTTGACTTTTTAAAGCTTATAATCTAATATTTTAATTAAATACTTCTATTTAAAACTTAAAATGTTTATTTTAATTTAATATGTGGCTATGAAAAGGAATAGTATAAGCATAAACTTCTTTACAGAGAAGAAACTGTGGCTGAAAGGTTTCTAAGAAGATGTTTTGAACCAGCCTTTGAGCCCTGTACCGAAATTATAGTAGGCTACAGCGGAGTTCTTCCGTTATTGTAAAGAGAGAGTATATCTTTTAATAGACGTACTAATTAGGGTGGTAACGCCGACCTCGGTCCCTTTATTGGGATTGGGGTCTTTTTTTGTTTTCTTTAAATATTTATTAATATTGGAGGTAAAAAATATGGGAAAAAATAAAAAATTCGTAGAAGCCATAACTTCTATGTCTGAAGATTTTGCTAAGTGGTATACAGATATAGTAAAAAAAGCAGAGCTTACTGATTATTCTAGTGTTAAAGGTTGTATGATAATTCGTCCTTACGGATATGCTATTTGGGAAAACATTCAAAAAGAACTTGATTCCAGATTTAAAGCTACCGGTCACGAAAATGTTTATATGCCATTATTTATACCTGAAAGTCTATTGCAAAAGGAAAAGGATCACGTTGAAGGCTTTGCCCCAGAGGTAGCTTGGGTAACTCACGGTGGTGCTGAAGAGTTAACCGAAAAATTATGTGTACGTCCAACTTCAGAAACATTATTCTGCGAACATTATGCGAAAATAGTTCAATCTTATAATGATTTACCAAAGCTATATAATCAGTGGTGTTCTGTAGTTAGATGGGAAAAAACTACCCGTCCATTCTTAAGAACTACTGAATTCTTATGGCAAGAAGGTCACACTGCTCATGCTACAGCTGAAGAAGCTCATGAAGAAACTATAAAAATGTTAAATGTGTATGCAGACTTTTGTGAAGAAATCCTTGCAATACCTGTAATTAGAGGACAGAAAACAGAAAAGGAAAAATTTGCCGGAGCAAAATCTACTTATACAATAGAAAGTTTAATGCATGATGGTAAAGCTCTTCAAAGCGGAACTTCACATAACTTTGGAGATAATTTTGCCAAAGCTTTTGAAATTCAATATACAGATAAAAATAGTAAACTTCAATATGTTCATCAAACCTCTTGGGGGGTTACTACAAGACTAATCGGAGCAATCATAATGGTTCACGGAGATGATAGTGGGCTTGTGCTACCTCCAAAAGTGGCTCCAACTCAAGTAGTTATAGTTCCTATAGCTCAACATAAAGAAGGAGTTCTTGATAAAGCTAGAGAGTTAAAAGATAGAATATCTAAAGTTGCTTCTGTAAAACTAGACGACTCAGATAAAATGCCTGGTTGGAAGTTTAATGAATATGAAATGAAAGGTATTCCTGTTCGTTTAGAGATTGGACCAAAAGATATGGAAAATAATCAAGTTGTCCTTGTACGAAGAGATAACAGAGAAAAAATAGTTGTATCCATAGATGAATTAGAAAATAAGATAGTAGAATTATTAGATGATATCCAAAATTCTCTTTTTGAAAAAGCAAAAGCCTATAGAGATGAAAAGACTTATTCTACTACAACTATAGAAGAATTCAAAGAAATTGCAGAAAATAAACCTGGCTTTATAAAAGCTATGTGGTGTGGAGATAGAGCTTGTGAGGAAAAGGTTAAAGAAGTAGCTGGTGCCACTTCAAGATGTATTCCTTTTGAACAAGAAAACCTATCTGACAAATGTATCTGCTGTGGCAAAGAAGCTAATCATTTAGTATATTGGGGTAAAGCTTATTAAAACTAAGTTTTAGAGTAATGTGCAGCACATTACTCTAAATTACTTTATAAATATTAATAAGTTAACAATATATTAAATATTTAAAAACTATTAGTAAGAATATCAAATTTGTATTAAAATTGTATTACATACTAAAACAACAAACCATATAAAAACTCAGCCTTCACCATAATTTTGGAAAGGCTGAGTTTTTATATAGGTAATACTTAGTGTATCAGCTTTTTATTAAAATGTTGTTGATTCATTAAATTTTAATCTATGATAATTTACAGAGTCTTTTCTAAAGTAATTTTTCTATTTTTTCTTCCGCTTCTTTCAAATAAGATTTTCTTACTTCATCATCTACATGAGGTACAGATCCAAAGAATACCTGGTCTAGTACTTCTAATCCACAGAATGAGAATATACCTTGTTTATTCATTTTCTTCATAGCATCATGCATACCAGCAGCTTCATACTGGTCATTTGATGTTCCAGAAGTATTAAATGTTATAACTTTTTTACCTTCTAACAATCCTTGTGGTACTCCGTTTTCATATTTATATGCAAATCCATAGGAGAATACTCTGTCTATATATCCCTTTAATATAGCAGGTTGTTCAGCCCACCATATAGGATATACAAATGTTATAACATCTGCCCACTCTATATATTCTTGCTCTTCCTTTATATCCTGTGGTATTTGACCTTTTCCAAAGCTTTCAAAATCCGCTGGAGATAGTACAGGGTTAAAGTTTAATTTATACAAATCTCTTACTTTAGTTTCATTGCCCTTTTCCTCTGATTTTTTTACTATACTTTCTACAATAGCATTACAAAAACTTTTTGGATTAGGGTGTGCATATACAATTAAATTTTTCATAATTTAAAACCTCCATTACTAATAAAATAAAAACAAGATTTTATACAATATTATTTTATTAGTCTTAATTATTAATTTTATTATAGTTTTAATATTTCATTTTGTCAATAATTATTCTTTATTAATAACTAATCAAGATTCTTTTTCCACGCCTTTTCATAAGATACACTACTGAACTGAGCTTTAGCCTTCAAAAGCTCAGAAGCTCTATATATCCAATTAGGGTCTCTTAAAAGTTCTCTGCCTATATAGATCAAATCCGCCCTATTATTTGATATTATTTCTTCAGCAATGAAAGGATCTTTTATTAGGCCACCGCCAATCACCGGCATTCCTGTAAGCCTTTTTATTTCTTCAGCAAAAATTATTTGGTACCCAGGAAAAGAATGTACAGTTGTAGGGGTCACACCTCCTGAACTTACATCAATTATATCCAATAAATCTTTATCTAATAAATTTATTAGATCCGCTAAATCCTTTGGATGGTTACCTTTCTCATCATACTCCTCTGCAGATATTCTTAAAATTAAAGGTTTTTCTTTTGGCCAAACTTCTCTTATAGCCTTGATTATATCACTTAAAAATCTAACTCTATTTTCTACTGTACCACCATAATGATCTTTTCTGTGATTAGTAAGCGGTGATAAAAATTGATTTATAAGATAACCATGAGCTCCATGTATTTCTATCACATCAAAACCTACTATGTTAGCCCTATAAGCCGCTTCTCTAAAGCAGTCAATAACTTCATTTATATCTTTTAAGGTCATCTCTCTTGGACTATGAGATCCTTTAATAAATGGTATAGCAGAAGGAGCTATTATATCTTCACTAGTTAAAAGGCTTTTTCTTCCACAATGAGAAAGTTGAATTCCTATGGCACATCCTGATTCCTTTGACTTGTATACTATAGATTTTAACCCTTCCATCTGCTTATTATTCCAAAGACCTATATCCTTATTTAAGGTTCTCCCTCTTTTTTCTACGGCAGTAGCTTCAATAAGCATTAATCCTAACCCAGTCATTGCTCTACTTACATAATGAATATAATGCCACTCTCTAATGGTTCCATCTTCATTTCCATAATCCATACACATAGGAGCCATAACTATCCTATTATTAAACTTAAAATTTCTTACAGAGAATTCTTTAAATAAATTAGCCATTAACTCCCTCCTCTTAAAGAGAAATAAGGATATTTATAAATATTTTTATAGATATAACAACTTATCACTTATATTTTAACCTAATTATCATATTTTTAGCAAAATATTCTGAAACTTAAAGTTCTTAAGTTGTTTAAACTAACTATCATCAATTATTAGAATTACTTTCATAAATTTATAGAAAAATTTGCTTAAAAAAAATATAATGTAAATATATCCTTTAGCACTTAAAATAAATAAAATCAATCAATGTACAAGTAGCTACATTCGATATGCTTAGAAAGGACCTTACCAATGAAAATAAAATCAAAATTAACAACATCATATATTTTACTTATATTTTTCTCTATAGGTTTATTGGGACTTTGGATAGGTAATACAGCAAAACATAAAATTAAAAATATAATAATTGAAAAAAACGAACAAGTTTCTGATCTAGTATATAACATATTAAGTGTTCGAAATGATCTTTTGAATGATAAAGTCTTTAGCGATTTATATTTTGCAGAGAAAGTTATTTCAGACATGGGTCCCCTTAGTATAGTAGAAAACAAATTTAACTATAATGATATTGAAATTCCTTCATTATACGCAGGGGATACTCAATTAACCTCAGATAGTCCTATCCTTAAAGAGATAAGCAATTCCACTAGAACTATTGCTTCTTTTTTAATATTTCAAAATGATAAGCTTATAAGAGTAGCTACTAATTTAAATAGTGAGGATATTATAGGAACTTATATAGATAAAGACTCTGATATATTTCAGAAGATCTCAAAAGGTGAAGCTTATTATGGTAGAAATCTTATAGATAACCATTACTACATCACCGGATATAAACCCCTATATATAAATGGACAAATTATAGGTGCTATAGGTTTAGGCTATGATGAAATAAGTTCTTATGTTCAAGAAGTATTAAATTCTGTTTCAATTGCAGAGAATGGATATGTTTATATAACTACAAAAAATGGTGAAGTTATATATCATCCTCACTCAAATATGAAAAATTTTTATAATGAAGCCTTCATAAAAGAAATAATTGAAAATAAAAAGGGTACTATTAAGTATAAGTTTAATGGAGTAAAGAAAATTGCTAGTTACACTTATTTCGAACCTATGGGATGGTATATTGTAGCTACTGCAAATTATTATGACTTACTATCTTACTCAACAAATTTTTTAAGAGGCATTTTTTGTGTAGGTTTAATGATTTTAATTTTAGGCTCTCTTATAGCCATTTTTCTTGCAAATACTATGATTAAACCTTTGAATAAGTTAAAAAATTATATGGAAATTGCCAGTAAAGGAGACTTATCTGTACATTCAGACATAAGAAATAAAGATGAAATAGGACTTTTATCTAACAGCTTCAATGAAATGGTAAAAGAAAACAAGAGACTCTTAGAAGAAAGTAGAGAATATGATATATTGAAAAACGAATTTATAGCAAATATGTCTCATGAGCTGAAGACTCCTCTAAATATAATCTTTTCTACCTCTCAACTATTTTCTTTTTATCTTAAAAATGATGATTTAGAAGAAAGAGATAAGCTTATTAAATACAATGACATAATAAGGCAAAATTGCTATAGGCTATTAAGACTAGTTAATAATCTCATAGATATAAATAGAATAGATTCAGGTTTTATGGAAATAAATCTTAAAAATGAAAATATAGTAGAAGTAATAGAAAATATAACTTTATCCACCGTTGATTATATAGAAGGAAACGGCAGAGAAATAATCTTCGATACTGATGTAGAAGAAAAGTTTATGGCCATAGATACTGATAAGATGGAAAGGATAATGCTTAACCTTCTGTCTAATGCCATGAAGTTTACTAATCCTTCCGATAAAATATATGTAGACATATTAGATGAGGAATCTGATCTAATCATAAAGGTTAAGGACACAGGCATAGGAATACCCTCAGATAAGTTAAAGTCCATATTTGAAAGATTCAAGCAAATAGATCCACTACTCAACAGAAATCATGAAGGTAGCGGCATTGGACTTTCTATAGTGAAATCCCTAGTGGAAATGCATGATGGAATCATTTCTGTAGACAGTATATACGGAAAAGGCACTTTGTTTACAATAAAACTACCAGTTAGACATGTAAATGAAGATACAACTCTACATAATGATAAATTTTCTTCAGGGGAAAATATAGAGAAAATAGAGATTGAGTTTTCTGATATATATAATTAACTTTTAGTTATGAAAAAGTAATTATCCAGGTTTCTTAAAGATCAGTCTTTAAGAAGCCTGGATTTCTATCTTCTTATTTCATTTCCTTATAAACCTATTATATTTTCTACAAAAGATTTTTAAAGATTACTAAAAATATTACTCCTGGAACTCCAAAAAAACCAGCGATTAAGGCAGTAACACCATTTATTCCTACATTTATTCCAAAAGAGCCGCCTATAAAATTCACTAAAAATAAAAGTACAGCTCCTAAAACTCCATTTATAACTAACTTAAATAAGATTTTTAAAGGCCATGCAAACAATTTAACTACTATAAATAGTAATATCAAAGCTATAATAAAAGCAAATATACTTTCTATCCCCATACATCTTACCTACCTTTCTTTCTTCATAACATTATATGCACTATACATTAATCATATCATAACTATTCATCCCTAAAAACTCATTATAAGTATTTTCCTATAACAAAATAATATTTTATTTTATTATAATTACATTAAGCCTAATGGTATTTATAATAAAGCTAATAGTAGCTTAACTTCAAAATATATATAAAAAAGAGAACCCTTAAATTCCTTAGAATTTAGAGTTCTCTACTTATATATTAAAATTAAATTCCTACCTTTTCAAGGTTAGAATCTTTTTCATTTAATTCTTCCTCTATACCTTCTACCTCAACAGGTTTTCCTATAAAGTAAACAGCAAGTGCTAATATAGCTATAGCTATAGGTAAAACTATATAAACCGGAACACCTAATCCTACTGGAATATATCCAAATACTACGGCAAATATAGCTACAAATATAGCATACCATATTTGAGTATTTGTATGGTCTAAATGATCACAAGAGGATCCCATAGAAGACAATATAGTTGTATCCGAAATAGGAGAACAGTGATCTCCAAATATAGCTCCTGTAAGTACTGCTCCTACACTCATTATAATGAAGTTTGGATCGGCTGACATAGAATGTGCTAATGGAATTGTAAGTGGCATCAATATTCCCATAGTTCCATAAGCTGTACCAGTAGCAAAAGATATTATTGATCCCAAAAGGAATATAAGTCCCGGTAATAAAAATGCTGGTATAGCATCAGATAATAGGGCCACTAAATATTTAGCAGTTCCAAGTTCCTTTATAACACCACTTAAAGACCAAGCAAGTAACAGTATAACTCCTGTTATTATAAGAGACTTCATACCACCTACCCATATATCAATAGCTTCACCAATCTTAAATATCTTTTTACAAACTCCCATAAACATAGCAACTATAGAAGCTAATAAAGCAGCTTGGAATAAAACTACAGAAGCATCTGCATTACCAAAAGCGCTTTGTACAGCTCTTAATGAAGCTGGGGAATTAGTCATGATAGATTGTAATGCTACATCCTCTCCTGCCATTATAGTAGTGTATCCATTATAATAAAATCCTACAAATGCCCCAAGAATCAAAGTTCCTATAGGTATTATAGCATTCCATATACTTAGCTTAACCCCTTCCTTTGGTTCCATCTCCTCAGCATTTTCTACTAGCATTGGATTTGCAGTATCGCTTATAACTTTTCCTGTACTTCTAGCTCTCCTTTCTGCCTTAAGCATAGGACCAAATTCCTTTAAGAATAATGCTGTAAATAAGGTAAAGCAAAGTATTAATATATTATAAAATCTATAAGGTATTGTAGAAATAAATAATCCAAAAGCATCTACTTCTTGTCCAATTCCTAAAAATCCATCTTTTATTAAACTTAACTCATATCCAACCCAAGTGGATATAAGAGCTATTCCTGCAATAGGTGCTGCTGTGGCATCTATTATAAAGGATAATTTTTCTCTTGATATTTTCATGCTATCTGTTACTGGTCTCATTATAGGTCCAACTATTAATGAATTTGCATAGTCATCAAAGAAAACCAATATACCTAATATCCAAGTTATAACTTGTGCACTTACAGGTCCCTTTGCTTTTTTTGCAAGAGATTCTGCTATAGCTTTTGCTCCACCCATTTTTGTTATAAGAGCTATAAGTCCTCCTATAGCAAGGCATTGAAGTATTATACCCGCATTCCATGGATCTGCTAAAGAATTAAGTATACGCTGTACAATGTCTAAAAACGCAAATAATAAAGTTTGGAATATATTAGCTCCATTCATATTTAGTAGGAAACACCCTACCAAAACTCCTAAAAATAAAGATATAACTACGTTCTTAGTTATAAAAGCTAATAAAATTGCAATTATAGGTGGTAACAATGTCCAAAATCCTAATTTTGTTGCATTTACAGTTGCCACATCACCAGTTTCTGCTGCTAAAACCGTTGTAGATAGTAAAAATAAAAATAATGTTACTAATACAAAGGTTCTCTTGTTCCTTGTTTTCATAATAAAATCCTCCCCTATTTTTGTTAGTGAATATATGGGAGGGAGCTGCTATTTAACATCAATGCTAGAACCCAAAAAGGCCCCAGAGTACTCATACTCCAGGACCTTATGTAACAAAACACTAAAAAAGCATTATAAAATAAAGGTTCCGTTGCATGATAGCTCTCCACAAATTAAAATTTGCGACAGTTATGCACATATTCTATGCAAAACCAGCTACAAAACCTTAAAGCATCAGTTTTATACTTCGGCGGTGGCTCCTTTCACTTTACCTCTTCGTGCTTACCTCAGTAAAGTTAATCTTAGACATCGCTCCTCTATCACAACCATATTCACTTCATAACTATTTATATACCATAATTTAATGCTTGTCAATAACAATATATGTAAAACTCTTTAACTTAGAACTCTTCTACCTTCCAAATTCTTTACGAATTATTATGAGATCTACTCTAAAGTTAAATGTGCCAATCCATAAAATCCTCCACAACTTACCATTAGCAATAAATATACTATAATAATTTTATATAAATTTTTTAATATTTAAAGGGCTTGAAATGAGAAAGAGAATGACAGATAAGATGGCTATAGTAACAGCAGGAGGAAAAGGTATCTCTACTATCTTTGCTTAAGAAGGTGCAAAAGTTTTAGTTATAGCTGTACATAATTAGAAAGA
Source organism: Clostridium simiarum (assembly GCF_018919175.1). Classification (GTDB taxonomy): domain Bacteria; phylum Bacillota; class Clostridia; order Clostridiales; family Clostridiaceae; genus Clostridium_L; species Clostridium_L simiarum. The sequence goes on from NZ_JAHLQL010000003.1 coordinate 164,308, forward strand.
TGCTATAAATGTAGTAAACAATATAAACATAAGGGGTGATTTTTATCACCTCTTATGTTTATAATAAGTTAAAGAGCTCTTTATTATTTTTTATAATATGTTCAGCTCTTAATTTTAATTCTAATCCATCCACATATTTTCCATTAACAATCCTATAATCTTTATCCACCCAATTTAGTCTATATCCACACTTTACTGCCAGTGCTATCATACTTTGATTTCCAGACCAAGTTTCTGTATATAATTCATTTAACCTTAGGTTTTTAATAAGATAGATTGAGAAAGTCTTAAAGGCTTGTTCACCCAAACCTTTTCCTCTATATTCTCTACATGGAATATCAATTCCTGTAGCTAATTTGTTTATGTTCCCATCTATATAATAAGAATTCATCCAGCCTATGTGTTCACCATTTTTATAGCATATCTCCAGCCTTCTCCTTATGTTAGGCAAGGGTCTTTCAATGGATCTTAATATTCCCTCTCTAAGTTTTTCAATACTTACGTTATCTTCTTTTTCCCAAGGAGCATCCCAATCTTGCCATTCAGTTTCTACTGTATACCAATCTATATAATCTTTTAAATCCTCATAAGTTCTATCTCTTAAAATTATGTCCTTATATACTATATTCATTCACTTACCCCTTTTTAATATTTCTATTAATCAAGTAAAAGCCTCTTAAAATAAGTATATCATGTACATAACTGTTTTTATGATAACTATCTTTATTTTTTTACTTTTCTCCTTTATTTAAATTTTCTATGAAACATAAGTAATCTAATTTTTTTAGTACCTCTTTGTACCCTGCTTTCATATAATTATTATCATAAAGCTCATTATAACTTGCTTTGTCTATATCCTTTTCCAATATCTTAGTCCAATTATCCCCATATAATTTAAATAATACAGATTTATATCCTTCCGCTATTTTATTAATACAGTCCTCTTCACTAATATCACAATTCAGTATATCATAATTTAGTTTTTCTACTATAGCATAAAACTGATATATATAGCTTAGCTCCTTAAGTGAATATTTGTCACTTAGAGAAGATACTGTACAAGAATAGCTTTTATTAATGGGTATAGGATATTGTCTTTCTATGTTTTTATTAAAATAATCCTTTAAAAATCTAACACTTTGAAACATTGCTGTACTTATATCAAGCCTTATTACATTTGCATTTTCACATATCTTTTTTCTTTTATAACTTTCTTCATACTTTATATTCTCTCTCATTATCCTATATTGCTCTTCTATGCTTTTTTTGGTATTTTTATTTGTTATAATCCAGCTACAAAGAGCTCCTATAAGTGTACCTAATATAATAGTTAAAGCAGATATCATAGTACTCACAAGATGACTAGGTATTGTTATTAATTTCAAAAACCTCACTCCTTGGATTTAAATCATACTTATATTTATATCCCAAAAGTGAGGTTTTTATAAAATTAACTCTATTTAAAATTTATATTTTCTCTCTGATCCAAGTACACAGAAGTTTCTTCTGGTTTTGTCTCACTTATAACTTTTCCATTTCTTATGGAGTATCTTACCTTTACTTGCCTTCTTATTGCATCATAAGGACTTTCAGAAGGCAATACTATAAAGTTTGCTTTATTCCCTTCTTTAATTTCATAATCTTCTCCTAAATTTAGGGTCTTAGCACTGTTATAGGTTATAAAGTCTATAGAATTATTTATTTCTTCATACCCCATTATTTGACACACATGCAATCCAAAATGAAGAACTTGAAGCATATTGCCTGTGCCCATAGGATACCACGGATCAAATATATCATCATGACCAAAGCATACATTTATCCCTGCTTCATTTAATTCCTTTACTCTAGTTACTCCTCTCCTCTTAGGATAGCTATCAAATCTTCCTTGAAGGTGAGTGTTTACCAATGGGTTTGAAACGAAATTTATGTTTGAAAGCTTTAATAATCTAAATAACTTATAAGCATAAGCATTATTGTATGAATGCATGGCTGTAGTATGACTTGCAGTAACCCTATGTCCCATAGAAGCTTCATAAGCTCTAGTTGCAACTACTTCTATGAATCTAGACTGTTCATCATCTATTTCATCACAATGAACATCTATAAGCTTGTCGTATTTTTCTGCTAAATTAAATATTTTATTTATGGACTCTACTCCATATTCTCTAGTAAATTCAAAATGGGGTATAGCTCCTATTACATCTGCTCCAAGCTTTAAAGACTCTTCTAAAAGCTCAGCTCCATTTTTATAAGATAAAATCCCCTCTTGAGGAAAAGCTACTATCTGTAAATCTACCCATGGTTTCATCTCCTCCTTGACCTCTATCATAGCCTTCAGAGCTGTTAAGTTAGGATCTGTTATATCCACATGGGTTCTTACATATTGAATTCCCTGAGCTATTTGCCACTTCAAAGCCTTTTTAGCCCTAGTTTTAACATCTTCCATTGAAAGCATTGCTTTCCTTTCAGACCAACATTGTATACCTTCAAATAAGGTTCCACTCATGTTCCATCTAGGCTCACCAGCTGTTAATGTGGTATCCAAATGTATATGTGGTTCTATGAAAGGAGGAAGGAGAAGTCCGCCCTCTCCATCTATTACATCTTCTTCATTAAATTCAAAGTCCTTTGAAGCGTCATTTTTAATTATACCTTCTATTTTTCCTTCTTTTATCAATATATTAAATAGTCCTTCTTCTTTTAAAATCCTTACATTTTTAACTAACATACTAAGCCACTTCCTTTTCTTCTAGAACCTTAGAATTCTTATTAGATAGTGATAAGTTAGAACCTATAACATAAACTATCATACTAACTATAACTGAATTTAATACAGAAATTCCAGGTATGAATTTGCTACCTATAACTCCTATAAACCAACTTATTACCGCGATGTAATTTACATTTTTAAAGTTCGTATTCTCATAACTTCCATATTTTTTTCTATGGATTATGAAGTAATCTACAATTAATATCCCTCCTATAGGTGGGATAATTGAGTTTAGAAAGTTTAGCCAACCTACAAAATTATTGTATAGCCATAAAGACATTATAGTTCCTAATATTCCATTAAATATTACCACCTTATTTTTAGGTATTTTCGTTATATTAGAAAACCCCAATCCTGATGCATATATGGCATTATCATTAGTTGTCCATATATTAAATCCTAGTATTACAATTGCAGGAACTATAATCCCTTGAATCATCATAACTTCTGATATATCCGCTTTACCTGTAACCATAGCTCCTACTGCACCAAACAAGAACATTAATGAATTTCCTAAAAAGAAAGCTATTACAGTACTTAATACTCCCACTTTTTTACTCTTAGCAAATCTAGTAAAATCCGGAGTTAAAGTCCCTCCACTTATAAATGATCCTACACATAATCCTAAAGCCGTAGTAAAGGTTATAGAACCTGTTGGTTGTATATTCATAAGTGATTGAATTCCTCCAACTGAATCAACTGCCTTAAATACTGAAAGGCTACCTAGTGCTGCTATAGATGGTACTGCTATTATACTTAATAAGGTTAATGTCTTCATTCCAAAATAAGCACTACTTGTCATTAGTACTCCTGAAATTGCTATTAAAATATATATATTTATTCCTGTTACCTTTTGAAGAGGAAGTGCAAACATGGCAAGTCCTACTCCAAACCATCCCACTTGTGTAATACCTAATATGAATGAAACTAGATAAGATCCTCTTTCACCAAAAGAATACTTGGCAAGTAAATGTGTAGATAAGCCTGTATCTGAAGCTATATAAGCTAATAAAGCTGTATATACGCCTAATATTAGATTTCCCGTTAAAACAGATAGCATGAAGTCTTTAAAGTTCATACCTGTACCTATAGTTCCTCCAGCCCACATACTAGCTGAGAAGAATGTAAATCCTAGCATAACTGCCATCATAGCTAGAAATCCCTTCTTATCTTTTGTTTCTACAGCTGTAAGTGAATAATCTGCATCATAATGTTTTTCTGATTTACTCATACTTATTCCTCCTTGAATTTTAGTGGAACTAGTACCAGTAAAAGTAGACAGTGTAGGCAAAATAAAAAAACACCTTTGCCGACACTGACAAAGGTGTAAGATATAACAAATCTTAATAATACACTATCTCTCTCTTCCCTTGTCAGCCTCTCTGGACCGATTTAAAAGTACTAGTTATCAGGAATAATAGTACTTCATTTTTATAAATCTGTCAACTATGTATAAATTATTTGTACTTGTAAAACACTATAAAAGATAAAAAACTTATTTACAAAGGAGGTATATTAATGAAAAAGTTTTTATTCCTTTTAACTGCTTTAACTCTGTCTGTGTTTTTCTCAGCTTGCACTACTAAAAACACAACTCAATCAGAGCAAAGTAAGCAAGCTAAAGCTCAATATAAAGATGGAACTTATAAGGCTGAAGGTGATAAGTGGCAGTTTGGTCAAGAAGATGCAACTGTAGAGATAAAGGATGATAAAATAACCTCTATAACTTTACGTAGACTGGACACCAATGGCAAAGAAGTAGATTACGACCAATGGCAAGGTCAAAAGGACGAAACTGGAAAAGTCCATCCAAATCTTAAACAATTTAGGCTAGATATGGCTAAAAAAATGATAGATAAACAAAGTACTGATGTAGATACCATAAGTGGAGCTACAGTTAGCACAAAAAATTGGAAGGCTGCTACTCAAAGAGCGTTAGATGAAGCAAAAAAATAAATATATAAAAAATCCTTATAGAAATAAAACAGCTTTAATTTAAGGTTGTTTTATTTTTATTCACCTTAAAGTCAACCGTAAAAATATCTATTGTCCAATGTCAATAAATCTTTCTTTATTCCTTTATTTATTCCTAAAGGAATAAATCCCTAAGCATCTTCTTGTGTTATAATTATCAAGTAAAACTTAGCTTAAGGTAAAATATTACCTCCAGCTAAAAGTTAAATTAATGCAAAGGAAGGTGACAAGCCGTGAATAGCAAAAGATTATTTACTGAACATCCATATAAGATAATTTTATCACTTATAAGTTGTGTGTTATGGGGAAGTGCTTTTCCTGTTTTAAAAATAAGCTACGAAGAACTTAAAATTGGTCAAAATGATATGAATTCTAGGTTGGCTTTAGCTGGTATGAGATTTTTCCTAGCCTCTTTACTTATATTTATATTTATTGTACTCGTTATGAAAACCTCTATAAAAGTAGGAAAAAAGGATTTATTAAATCTATTATTATTAGGATCTATACAAACTGCTCTTTATTATTTTTTATTTTATAATGGTATAGCAAATACTACTGGAATGAAAGGATCTATAATAGGAGCTTTAGAAACCTTTATAATGATAATATTAGCTCACTTTTTATATAATAACGATAAAATTGATTCTACAAAAATAATTGGACTTATTGCAGGTTTTGCTGGGGTTATATTTGCAAATTGGGGAAAATCCTTTGGTTTTGAAATTTCATTTAAAGGAGAGGGGCTTCTTATAATTTCCTCATTTATAGGAGCTGCTACTTCTATATACATAAAAAACTACTCCCAAAAGATACACCCTTTTCTAATAACAGCTTGGCAAATGTTTTTAGGCTCTTTAGTAATGCTTGCCTTAAGTTTACCTAAAATTACAAAAGGATCTATGGTTTTTAATACTAAGTCCTCTTTGCTTTTAATTTACTCAGCCTTTTTATCCGCTGTAGCATTTTCCATATGGTATACCCTTTTAAAATACAATAAAGCAGGAGAAATTAGTATATACCGATTTTTTATACCTGTATCCGGAGCACTGCTTTCAGCTTTATTTCTTCCAGAGGAAAACTTTACACTACCCATATTTATAGCTTTAGTTTTAGTAGCACTAGGGGTAGTTTTTGTAAATAAAAGAAGCAATAAAAAGGGAAAAGAAGTAGCAGACTTCAAATAAATTGTTTTTATCCTATGACTACCCGCCCTAATAATCCCATCTTCGTAAAAGAGGGAATAAAGATCGTCTACCTTCCTGGATAAAGATTTCTAAGCTTTAAAGGGAGTAAGAACTCCGTTTATAACCCATTAAAAATTTGATATACAAATAAGTAAAAGCCATGAATTTAGGAATATAAAAAACCTAAACTCATAGCTTTTTTAATTTAAAACAAGTTTATCCTATAACTAGCCGCTCTAACATTCCCTCTTCTTAAGGAAAATATAAATTCTCTTATAATCCTTTATAAAAAAGGATTTTTAAATAATAAATCTTAAAGGCTGTTTATAAAATATCTGGAATATTTATTCCATAAAATATCTCTGTCATTTCTCTATCTAATTTAGATATAATATGATTTCTTTCTTCCTCTGTTAAATCCTGTTCTTGTATCTCAAATAAATAGTTATCAAGTATTATATCCTTTACCTTCATCTTCGTATGAAATATATTAGATTGATATATATTCATATCTATTAAATTATACATCTTAAGGGTATCCTTTGATATATAATTTTGGACAGAATTAATTTTGTGATCTATAAAGTGTTTCGTACCATCTACATCTCTTGTAAAACCTCTTACTCTATAATCCATAGTTATAATATCCGAATCAAAACTATCTATTAAAAAATCTAGGGCTTTAAGTGGTGATATTTCTCCACAGGTAGATACATCTATATCTACCCTAAAGGTACTAATATCATTCTGTGGATGACTCTCAGGATAGGTATGAACTGTTACATGGCTTTTATCTAAGTGTCCTACTATATTATCTCTTATAGGAGTTAATATCCCTCTATTGCAGGAAGGATCTATTACATATAAAGGCACCTCTTCTTCAGAAATAAGCAAAGTAACACTAGCTCCTTGAGGATCATAATCCTGTTTAGCAATATTTAACACATTAGCACCTATTGTACTGGTAACCTCTTTTAGTATATTAGTAAGTCTCTCCGAATTATATTGCTCATCAATATACTCTATATACCTTTTTCTATCTTCTTCTGTCTTTGTATAACAGATGTCATAAATGTTAAAACTTAAAGATTTTGTTAAATTGTTAAATCCATATAACTTTAGCTTGTTTTTATTAACATCTTTCAATTCATACTCCTCATTTCTAATGCTTATTTCCCTAGAAATAAAACACAGATGCCTCACTTAATTAGCTATTATCTAGGTTAGTAAACCATACTTATCTATTATACAAAATAGTTGTAAAAAATTAAATACATTGAATTTATCATTTCAGTAAAATTCAGGTAACCCAGCAAAAATGGTTATTTTTCAAATAGATAAAGTACTCCGTTTTCTGCTCTAAAAAACTTTTCTCCTTTAAACCCTCTTCTTTTGAGCTCATTTTTTACACAATACATAAGAGCCGCATGACTCACTATAAGTATATTATCCTCATCTTTACTTTCTTTTATAATATCATCTAAAACTTTTTCTATTCTATCCTTAGTCTGCCTACTTCCTTCAGGTTGAGATGGATGATTTACAAGCCAAGATAGTCTTCCTATTATATCCCATAAATAATAATGTATAGGGACTTTAGTATTAAATCTAGAAACTACTTGAATTTCTCTAAGCTTATCTGTGACTTTTATTTCACCCTTATAAATACTTTTAGCAGTAAACATAGCCCTTGAAAGATCACTACAGTAGCATTTATCCCATTTTATATTTTTTAAATCCACATCCTTTGGAAATACATCTGAAACATTATATCTTTCAGCAAATTCATCATATTCTGCTGAATTCATATATCTTTTATGCTGAATATTTACCTTAAAATGCCTTACTAATCCTATCTTCAAATTTATCACCCCTAAAATTTGTAATAAAAATAAATCTATGTTATCATTCAGTTTAATGCTTTAAATGAGGAGGAGTTTTATGTATAAAAACTGCGATTTCATACAAAATATAAACGACGAACTTTGGCTTACAGAAAAAGAAGGAGAAAATTTAACACTATCTTATAGATTAAAAGAAATAATCTATGAAGAAAATTCACCTATTCAGCACATATTAATAGTGGATTCCTATGACTTTGGAAGAATGCTTGTATTAGATGGCATAGTGCAAACCACAGAAAAAGATGGTTTTGTTTATAATGAAATGATATGTCACATTCCTCTAAGTCTTCATCCTAATGCAAAAAATGTACTTATAATAGGTGGTGGTGATTGCGGTGTATTAAAAGAGCTATCTAAATATCCATCCCTTAACGAAATACATATGGTAGAGATAGACAAGTCCGTAGTTGAAGCCTCTTTAAAATATCTTAAAGGAGTATCTGGTGGTAAAATAGATAAAAAAGTCACCTTGTTTTTTGAAGATGGTATTAAATTTATCCAAGATAAAAAGGGCTATTATGATGTAATTATAATCGACTCTTCTGATCCATTAGGACAAGCGGAAGCCTTATTTGAAAAAGACTTTTATAAATCAGTTTATGAGGCACTTAAACCTGATGGAATAATGAGCTGTCAAAGTGAATCTCCAATATATTATAGTGATGTACTAAAAAACAGCTACGATTCAATTAAAGAACTATTTCCATTAGTAAAGTTATATAGTGCTACAATCCCTACTTATCCTGGTTCCTTTTGGACCTTTACAATTGGCTCTAAGAAATATAATACCGTTGCTAGGGATGACTTTAGCCTGGACACTAAATATGTAAATAAAAACATAATAAATACCTGTTTTAATAATGCTGAATTTATAGAAAATCTTATTAATTCATAATTGGGGATCTAAACTGGCTCCCCAATTTGTTTATCTTTGATATAGCATTTCTATATGAGGTATATTATCCTCTAAGTATTCCTCTGAAACCTCTTTAAACCCAACAGATTCATATAATCCCTTTGCGTAAACTTGTGCTGATAACCTTATAGAGCTCTCCCTTAAATCTTTTTCAACAAATTCTATGGCTTTTTTCATCATTTTTTCAGCTAACCCTTTTCTTCTATGATTTTTGTTAACTACCACTCTACCTATAGAAATTTCTCCATAAGATATTCCCTTATCTAAAATCCTAGAATATGCTAAGATTTCATCTTTCTCTTTATAATAAAGATGATAAGCAAACTTATCCTTACCATCACAATCTTCATATATACAATTTTGTTCTACAACAAAAATTTCACTTCTTAATGCTAAAATATCATATAACTCCTCTAGAGAGAGCTCATGAAACTTTTTTATAAACAGATTCATAATATCACCTACTATTCTTAATTTATTACTACTTTTAATTCCATATGTTTATATAATATTGCTTATACTGAACAATATAAAGTTAATTATATCATATAATTCGTATTAAGATTTAACATAAATTTTTTACATAATATAATAAATATTTATACCATTAAAGCCACTATAAGCGAAAGTATTTGAACTACATTTATGATAACAAAGTTTTTAACTGCTACAATAAAAGTATCTTTTTTAGTCTGTTTCTTAAAGAATATCTTTAAATTTTTATTCACTGGTATTATGGTTAATAGCGTTATCAATGAAGTTATAGGAAGTATCCCAAGTGTTATAGCTATAATTATTCCTAAGTAAGCTATATAGTATAGAATTTTAAATAATTTTAAAGCATTTTTCTTTCCTATATATATTGGTAGGGTATATCTTCTATTTTCTATATCATCTTCCATATCACAAGTATTGTTTGCTAGCATAATATTGGCAATTCCATTCATTGTAGGTATAGAAAATATAAATATGAATATTAGCTCTTTTACATTCATTGTTAAACTCAAAATATTATTACTATAAGCAAATGAAAATAAATCTGAATCCCATACATGAATATACATAGCTAAAAACGGTATTATGACCCCCATAAAAAACCCTGAAAATATTTCTCCTAACGGCATCCTTGATATAGGAATGGGTCCAAAGGAATAAATAACGCCAGTAAAAAAAGAAGCTATTCCTATAAATAAAACTACATAGTTTGTATTTAAAAATAATAGAAAACCAAGTGTAATAGCTATTGTAACTAAAGTCACTATTATAGCTACCACCGTATTTTCTGAAAGCCCATCCTTTACTATAGCATTATGAACTTCATAATTGTACCCTTTAGTCTTTTGAGCTTTTTTAAAATCAAAATAATTATTTATAGCCGTAGTAGCCATATCAAAACATAATAGGGATATTAGCATAAATATAAAATTTTTTACATTAAATCTGTTAAATCTATGTAAGGCATATAAAGAACCTAAAGTGAAAGGAATCATACTGGCTACTTTAGTTTGAATTTCTACTAATTTTAAAAAACTTGAAATGGACAAATTATCTCCCCCTAATGCTACTTAATCATCTGTTTTTTCTCATTACAATCTCCCTATTTTTTTGTTATAAATACCCACTTATATCTAACAACCACTATTTATATTTTTATACACATTTTTTGTTTTTTATTATATACTTATCCACACACTCCTCAACAGAATCAACCAAATAACTTGCATGAACCTTAAGGTTTTTTTCTACGTTATGAAAAGTAAAAGATTTTCCTGCCACCTTAAACATTGATATATCATTCCAAGAGTCTCCTATAGCATAAACCTCTTTTTTATCTACTCCAAGAGTTTCTTTTACATGATTTACACCCTCACCTTTAGAACAGCCTACAGGAACCACATCTATGAAATTAGTGTTTCTATAGGCTACCACATACTTACCATACTTTTTATTTATATCATCACAAGCCTTTTCTATGTCATTAATATCTAAATCTCCACCATATATAGATATCAACGATAACTTTTTATCTTTAAGCTCCTCTAAATGAGCTTCAGTTACTTTTTGAACACTTTTAAGGATTTCTCCAGCTCCATGCACTACAAAAGTATCAAATCCTGTTTCAATGGATATTTCCCAAGGAAATTTTTTAAAACTTTCCACTATTTGTTTTATAATCTCATAGGGAATAGTCTTATGATCAATAACATTTCCCTCCCCATCCATTATTAGTGCTCCATTTAACAAAACAAAATAATCTATTTCTATATTATAATCTTTTTTTAAAAACACCGCTCCATTATAAGGTCTTCCTGTGGCTACAGTCACAAAATATTTCTTATCTTTTAGTCTTTTTAATGCATTATAATTGCCTTCAGTCATTTTATTATTATGTACTAAAGTACCATCTAAATCTGTTACAAACAATTTCCTCATATTTAAACCTCCTAGAAACTTTAATGAAAAATAAATAGAGATGAGTGTTTACCCATCTCCATTTTATCATAAATTTTATAGCTTTTTTGCTTAACATATGTAAAATATAATACCTATAAGAATAGCTTTATAATTGAACTATTAAATATATTTATAAGCCATGCTCCCACTGGTGGAACTATAAATAATACTAATGGTAGAGCTCCTTCATTTTCTGTCATACATTGTATGTTACTCATTGTACTAGCTGGCATACCAAAACTGAAACCTACTAACCCACTAGCCACATAAGAAGCTAAAGGATTCTTTTTGTAAAGCTTAAAAACTACATAGTAGCTTAAAGCCACAAGCCAAGCTAATTGTATTATCATAACAAGTAAATTATAAGGACTAATCTTTAATATCATAGTGATATCAAACATAGAGAATACAGTTATAAGTAACATTGAAAGAGAATAGTTCCCTAGTAAATTTATATTAGGTGCTTTAACCTCATATACCTTTGTAGAGTCAAAAGTCCATCTTAAAATTAATCCTAACATAAATCCTCCACCTGCTGGATTTATGTATTTTCCTAATCCAAACTGATTTGGCAGTAAAGCCACTGATACACCGCCTACAAATATTAATGCATGTTGTAAAAACTCCATTGGATTAAAAGTAGGTGCAGGTATCCTCAAGTTTCCGGATAAGTCCACTTTAGTCTTTAACTTTTTAAACAGTAAACTACCAGCTATAGTTCCTACATACAAAGTTAATATAGAAAAAGAAGTAAGAGATTGAACTGCTTCCTTTCCTCCCTTTGCAAATTCAGGAACAATTCCAGCTAAGGTATGATCTCCCATAAGTCCTAAAGACCCTGATATAACTATATCATAAGCAGATTTACCAAAAATTTTGCCAATACCAAAGCTTACTATATTTTGCATTAATGCTACACATATAGCTGTGATTAAAAATAATAATTGTAGCTTTATATTTTTCTTAAAAGTATTAAAATCTATTCTAAGTCCTATAGATAGAAAAAATCCTGCCACAAATATAGGTAAAGCTGAAAAATTAAGTTTTATAGTGATGAAGTTTTTTACAATAGCTAGAACTATAGTGAACAGCAAGCCCCCTATAAGAGGTGCTGGAATATAGTTATCTACTAAAAACTTAACTTTTTTCTTAATTGTATAACCTATAATCAAAAAAGCTATAAGTAATGCTAGAGTTTGAATAACGCTTAACTCCATACCTACACTCCGCCCTATTTATTTATTACTTTTTCATCATATAACTTTTCTGCTATATAAGCTGCTACTTCTCCAGTAATTTTTATGCAGTGAGCCTTTCTTTCTGGAGATGCAAATTCAAAGTTTCTTGTCATAACTCTACAGCAAGTACTTTTATATATACCTTTTATATGATCATGTAAATCAGCTGACATAGGGAACATCTTCTCTTGCATAGCTTGTCCATGTTCTCTTCCATAAACCATACCTAAAGCCATTACTCCTCCACTTATAGCTCCACAGACACAACCAGATTTACCTATACCTACTGGAAACCCTGAAGCTAACTTTGTAACGTTTTCATCGAAAGGTTTGTCTAAAACATCATTAATTGTTTTAACTACTGCTTCAGAACAAAAGAACTCTCCTCTTTCAAAATATCCTTCTGCAATGCTTCTAACTTCATCTACAAATTGTTTTTTATCCATCTTAAATACCTCCTAAAAACTTTTTCCCTCCTTAATGTATCATTAAAATGTAAATGATGTCCAATCGCTAATATGAATAGTTAAGTGTGATTCCATAGGTTCAATCAATGGCTACAAATAGTTAAATGTAATTCTATAGATTTAATCAATACTTAATTTTTTCCATAACTTCTCTTCCAATACTTCTATTTACTCCTATGTGGTAGTGGTTAGAAATAATTTTATTGAATAAGTCTATACTTATTTAGTTACGTGAAACCCTAAAAAAATTTCACTTAAAGCTATAAATTCTTACTTTAAATTAGTATTTTACTAAGATTTTTTCTTAAGATAATAGTATACTGGAAGTCCTAGTAAAGTAACACCTGTTCCATATATAGCATAGGAAGTGTTTGTTATCAACGTGCTTATTATTATATAAGTACTCCCTAGTATACCTAATAATGGTATTACAGGATATAGTGGAACTACATAAGGTCTTTCTATATCTTTAAATTTCTTTCTTAATATAAATATCCCTGCCACCGTCATAGTAAAGAATATCCATAGCACAAACATAACTAAATCTGTTAGCATATCAAAGGATCCAGATAGAACGTATAAACAAGCTAAGAATATTTCAAATACAAAAGCATTAGCAGGTGTTCCAAACTTATCACTTATATTGCCGAAAAAATCGCTAAAAGGAAGTAATTTTTCCTTAGCCATGGCAAAAGGAACTCTAGATCCTGTCATCATGTATCCATTTAAGGCGCCAAATATAGATATTAAAATACCAGCTGAAACAAATTTAGCTCCAAATCCACCAAATAACACCACAGCTGCATCAGAAGCAGGTTTATTAGAAGCAATTATAGCTTCAACAGGTACTATTTTTACAAGAGCTATATTTATAAAAACGTATACTACTATAGTTATAGATAATCCTAATATTATAGATTTTGGCAAGTCCTTTTTAGGGTTTTTAAGCTCTCCTGCCATATTTCCAACACTTACCCAGCCATCATAAGCCCATAAGGTTCCTAAAATAGCAGCTCCAAAACCTGTAGCAGTAGTAGCACCAGCCCCTTTTAGTATAACACCTTGTGCAGTCCCCTTCGCAAAACCTGCTATTATAATTATAAGTATGGGCAATAATTTTGCTACAGTTACAACACTTTGAATTTTACTTCCTAATTTAGTAGATATTACGTTAATAATAGTTAAAAATAATAAGAATCCTATAGCTACTATCTTTTGCTGAGCATTAGTAAGAGGTACAAATGCAGTAACTTGAGTAGCTAAAACAATAGCCAATGCAGCTATTGACCCAGGAACATACACTAAAGTTTGAACCCATCCAAACAAGAAAGCCCATTTTTCCCCATAAAGCTTTTTAAGATAGATAAATACCCCTCCTGTTTTTGGTATAGCGGCTGCAATTTCAGCTACAGTAAGACCTGATGCCATGGCTATTATTCCCCCTGCGGCCCAGGCTAGTATTCCTAGCAGTGGTGAACCTGCATTTCTAAATACAATAGAAGGTTTGAAAAATATTCCTGATCCTATTACCATTCCTATTACTATGGTCATTGCATCAAATAATCCTAGTTCTTTTTTTAAAATCTTGTTATTAGACTCTTCCATAAAAATTATTCCTTTCTTTAATAGATATAATCTCTAAATACTCCTTCTAATTTACTATTTCCCCCCTTTAAATACTGTATACCTTCATTTTTAAAAATTATCTTCGGTATACCTTTAGTAGCTATATATATTCGACAGATTGTTACACTTTCCTCTCTCATGCTTTATTTAATTACAAAATACCCGATTTATCAAATCGGGTATTTTGTAATTAACTTTATTTTTATTTTGCTAATTCTTCTTTTCCATTATATATATCCATGTCTATCTCTTTCATCATTTTACTAGAAACCACTCCCGCCAATATAGATCCACTTACATTAAGAGCGGTTCTTCCCATATCTATTAAAGGTTCTATGGCTATTAATAAACCAACTAACCCTACAGGAAGTCCCATGGCAGATAAAACTGTTAAGGCTGCAAAGGTAGCTCCACCACCTACACCAGCTATTCCAAAGGATCCCAAAGCTGTAACTATTATAAGCTTAACTAAAAAGGCAGGGGCTAGAGGATTTATTCCTAAAGTAGGGGCAATCATTACTGCTAGCATTGCAGGATATATCCCTGCGCATCCATTCTGACCTATGCTTGTTCCTAATGAAGCTGAAAGATTGGCAAAACCCTCTGGTACTCCTAGCTTATCCACTTGAGTTTCTACATTTAAAGGGATAGCTCCAGCACTTGTTCTTGATGTAAAGGCAAAGGTGAGGACAGAAGAAGCCTTCTTAATATAGGTAATTGGATTTAATCCAAAGATTCCAAGTATTATTAAATGTATTATAAACATTATGATTAGAGCAACATAAGAAGCCAAAACAAAGTTTAATAATCTTAATATTTCACTAAAATTACTTGTAGATACCATTTTTGTCATTAAAGCCAATACCCCATAAGGAGTAAGTCTTAATATTAATGTGACCATTCGCATCACTACATCATGAAGGGAATTTAAAAATTTGGTAAAAACCTCTGCTGACTCAGGCTTCTTTTTCTTTATTCCTATAGTTCCTATTCCAACAAAAGCTGCAAAGAAAACTACAGATAAAGTAGCTGAAGTACCTTGTCCTGTCATTGCGTAAAAAGGATTAGTAGGTATTATTTCTATAATCTGATCTTGAACAGGTTTTGCCTGAAAATCTTTTAAGTTAGCTTCAAGTTTTTCACTAGCCTTAGCTTCGCTTTCTCCAGATTGTAATCCCTCTGAAGTCAATTTAAAGGCACTAGCAGTTCCAGCTCCCACCGCAGCAGAAATTCCTGCTGTTATAACTAGAATAGCTATTATTGTTCCTGCCATCTTACCTAAATTCTTTGAATTTTGATTAATAATTGCTGTTGTAATAGAAACAAATATTAGTGGTATAACTATCATCTTTAAAAGTCTTACATAGCCAGTACCTATGATAGCAAACCAGGTATTAGACTGCTGCACAATTGGGGATTGTACCCCATACATAAGTTGCATTATAGCACCATAAGCTATTCCTATTCCTAAAGCTATAAATACTCTAACGGAAAACGAATAGTGTTTCTTTTGCATAAAATAAAGTATATAAACAAAAATAAGCATTATAATTACGTTTATTATTACAGAAATAGTTGTATTCATTTTTTCTCTCCCTCCACTATTTATTAATGGTATTAATTATATATTTTACAATATTTTGTATATAAATTGCAAGCTTAAACAATATCTTTAAAATAAAATATACTTTTCTTTTAAAGACTTTTAAAACTCATTTACTTACTTTGTGTAAGTATAGTATCATAAGTAATTAACATAATCAATATATTGCAAATAATTTTTATCTGTTAATATTTGTTACATTATATTTAAAATTACTATGTTTTAAATATAAAACCTTTGAGATTCTAAATAGAATTTTAAAATATTAAAGATTATTTAGAAATATATTTAAGAAATGATGCTATAATTAACTGTAATAGAAATAGATAAATGGGGGCTTGAAAGTAAATGAGATCAGATCTTTTTAATAGGCTTGGAGCTTTAGTAATCGATATGCTTATAATAATTATTTTACCCTTAGGAATATTTATATACATGGGAATAGATACAAAAATAGCTTTTGGATATTCATCAGGACTATATTTAGCTTATTCATTTTTAGTTCCCGTAATTACCAAAGGATATACTCTAGGAAAATATTTATTGGGTCTTAGGATTTTTTCTGAAGAAGGGAATAGTTTAAACCCCTTACAGATATTACATAGAGAAATAAGCAAGCTTATGTACACTGTACCTTTACTTGGCTTACTTTTAATTATTTTTTCTTTCTATATGATAAATAAAAGTAGTAAAGGTCAAGGGCTTCATGATTTATTCGCAAAAACAAAAGTTAATAAGTTATAGAAAAAATTAAAGGCACAAAATCATCAATAATTTATTTGTGCCTTTTTCCTATAGGGTAACTTACTTTAAGTATTAATTTGAATTATTAAACTCTTCTCTAGTTATTGAATAATATCTAAATTCTTGATTAAATAATTCTATATCTTTAATATATTTCATACCTAACTTTTTGATCACGTTTTGAGAAGCTTTGTTAAGAGGCTTTGTTAAAGCAATAATTTCTTTAAGGTTTAAAACATTAAATCCGTATTCCAAGGAAACTCTGGCAGCTTCGGTACCATAACCCTTACCTCTTCCTTCTTTACCTAGTGCATAAAGTACCTCTACTTCATTAATGCTTGATATTTTATTAAGTCCACAGTGTCCTAAAATTTTTCCTGTATTTATATCCTTAACAGCCCAGGCCCCGTACCCATGTTTATTCCAATGTTCTAGAATATACTCCATAAAGCGCTTGCTCTCTTCAAAAGAATACCCTTGCCCTTTAGGAAGCCATTTACCTACAGCATCTTCCTTCATTATATTAGAGTAATCTTCTAGATCTCTTTCCAATTCAAATTGTTCTAAACTTAATCTAGGACTTCTCAATTCTATCTCTTTGCAGTTATAGACCATAAATCTCCCTCCCTATAATGTATAGTACATTTCATATTGGCATATTGAATCTTTATTAAATCCTATATGCTTTAAAAACCCTTCTATGCTTGAACTATTAGTAAAACTCATAGAAAGTTTTTTGGGTTTTATATCACTATTTGCATTTTTTATAAGTTTTAGGGCTATATTTTTACCATTAAAATCTTTATGAACCCAAATAAAATAAATTTTCCCATTAGAATCTATAGACAATGTTCCTATTAAATTTTTCTCTACATAAGCTCCATAATACTTAACATTATTTAGTTTTTCCATATAATCAAAATCATTTTGCCAATTAATATGAACATATTTTATATTGTCATTAATAGCTTTTACATCCTCAAAGCTTATTTCCTCAATACGTGTTTCTAATAGTTCTTTATAGCTTATAGAATTAGGCTCTTTATGAGAATAATACTTTATATCATAAATTTTTTCATATCCCAAATTTTTATAAAATTTAATGGCTCTATCATTTCCTACAATAACCTCTAAAAATAGCTGATCACAATTCTCTCTTATGGCTAAGTCTTTATGCAATTGGAATAACTTTTGACTTATGCCTTGTCCTCTATACTCTGGATGAATACACAAAGTTCCACATCTTAAAGTTTTTAGTCCTTCATAAGTCTTTATACCACCTAAAATTAGACCTATAGGTCTCTCATTATCAAAAGCCATAAAAGAATACTGAAGTGAATTTCCCTCTGGTCCAAAAAATCTATTTTCAAAAAAATCTTTAGGCATTTTTATCTCTATAATATAATCGGAAAATCCATCTACAAAAGCTTTATAAATATCATCTATACTTACTTCAGTGCAGCATTTATAATGTATCATTTTTATACCCCTTTACTAGTTTTCTTAATACCATATCTAAATAATTTTCTATTACCTTCTCTGTTACACTAACAGACATAACACTTGAAACAAATCCTATGCCATCCATAGTAGCTAATATTATATAACAAATAGACTCTATGTCAGTATCCTCATAAAACTCACCTTCATCTATACCCATCTTTATTATTAAAGATAAATCTTTATAAAAAAGCTTATATCTATTTAAAGATTTCTCTCTCATTTCAGGGTTTCTGGATAAAACTGACCAAAATTCAAAAGTAAATCTAGCACCCTTAGAAGTCTTATCATCAAAAAGTCCTGTTAATGTCCATGTAATATATTTAATAATTTTTTCTTTATTATAAAGCTCTCCATTAAATTCAGATACAACCTTATGTCTTTTATTAAATCTACTTTCAGCTATGGCTAAAAACATCTCTTCCTTACTTTTGAAGTAATTATATATCCCTCCTTTACTCATTCCCAAAGATTGAACTATATCATCCATAGTAGTTTCTGTATATCCTTTTTCTGCAAATAAATCAAAAGCATGCTGAATAATCTTCTCTTTCCTTAAGTCCTTTTCTTTTTCACTTATTTTAGGCATGTTCCCTCCAAACAAAACGACTAGTCGGTCTTTTTATTTTAATTATATGGTACAAATTTACTTATTACAATACGTTATCCATATATTTTTTTAGCAAAATTATCAGACTCTCATTTGGATACCTTTACAAATATTACTACCCTATAAACTAAAATAATTCTTGTTTAAATGAGCATCCTATAGTATAATGAGTTGTTATGTTTGGAGGAGAAATAATGGAAAATTTAAAATTTAATGATTTAAAACTTAATAATGACATACTTAAATCCATAGAAGATATGGGTTTTGAAGAACCATCTAAAGTTCAACAAGAAGTTATTCCTGTTATTCTAGAAGGTTCTGACGTAATAGGGCAGGCTCAAACAGGTACAGGTAAAACTTTAGCCTTTGGAGCACCTATAATAAGCAATATTGATAAATCTTCAAATAAAATTCATGGTATAATACTTACTCCTACAAGAGAGCTAGCTATCCAAGTTAATGATGAGTTAGTGCGTATAGGAAAGTATTCAAACATAAAAATGTTACCAGTATATGGCGGTCAATCTATAGATAGACAGATTAAAGCTATAAAGAAGAATCCTGATTTTATAGTTGGAACTCCTGGAAGAGTTCTAGATCTTATAAGAAGAAGGGTCCTAGATTTAAGATATATTGATTTCCTAGTTCTTGATGAAGCAGATGAAATGTTAAATATGGGATTTGTTGAGGATATTGAACAAATAATACAATCTTCAAATGAAGAAAGGCAAACTCTTTTGTTCTCTGCAACAATGCCTCCTGCTATAAAGAAAATAGCAAAAAAATATATGAAACAAGATACTAAACACATTTCCATCGTAAAAAATGAAATGACAGTATCTACAGTAGAGCAATTTTATTATGAAGTAAGACACAATGAGCGTTTTGAAAGCTTATGCAGAATATTGGATGTAGATGAACCTTCAAGTAGCATAATCTTCTGTAAAACCAAAAGAGGTGTAGATGAATTAGTAGAGTCTATGCAATCTAGAGGTTACAATGTTGAAGGAATGCATGGAGACATGAACCAAAATCAAAGATTAAATACCTTAAGAAAGTTTAAAGAAGAAAATATAGACTTTTTAGTGGCTACAGATGTTGCTGCTAGAGGTATTGATGTAGAAAATGTATCTCATGTAATAAACTATGATTTACCTCAAGACACTGAATCTTATGTTCATAGAATAGGAAGAACTGGTAGAGCTAACAAAAAAGGTGTAGCTTATACTTTAGTAACTCCTAGAGAATATAAAGCTTTAAAGCAAATAGAAAGCACTACAAAGAGTAGAATAAAGAGAAAACCAATACCATCTATAGATGATATTTTCAATGCAAAATATGACAATATTATAAAAAGAGTGGTAGAAACTTTAGAAAGCGAAGAATATACTAGATTTGTACCTATCGTAACAGAGCTAGACGAAGAATATAACTTAGTTGATGTTGGAGCTGCATTAATGCATATGATTTATGACAAAGAAATAAGTCATAACTATAATGAAAATATTAGTACTACACCAAGTAATCTAAGATTATTCTTAAGCATAGGTCATTTAGATAAGGTTAAACCTAAAGCTTTGGTTGAATTCCTAACGGATTACTCAGATGTGGATAAGAATGCTATAGGAGATATAGACATACTTGATAAATTCACATTTATAGACGTAAGAGCTGATGCCGCTGATACTCTAATTAAAAAGTGCTCTGGTAGAAAGCTAAATGGTAGAAAAGTAAATATAGAAATAGCTAATCGTTCAAAATAAGCTATTCTAGAAAGTAAATTAAAAGAGCTTAACTCAAAAGCATAATATTGAAAATTAAACTTATGATTTTCAATTGAGGAAGCTCTTTTTTACGTTATTTTCAAATAAATCTTCTATCTTTTTAAGTCATAGAAGATTTATTTTTTTACCATAATTTAATACTTATTTTCAATCTATATGCCTATTCACAGGTTAATAAACTTCATTTAATCCATATACTTTCTCAATTTATCTTTTATCTCTTCATCAGCAAAACATGCATTAAGGCTATTGTAATATATCTCTTTATAATCTTCATAATCAATGTTAAATTCATTTGTAATGGCTGAAAGCTCATTAGTCATATTAGTGCTTGAAACCGTTCTGTTATCTGTATTCATGGTAACCTTGATTCCATCTTTGTAAAAATCATATATTGGATGTTCACTTATCTTTTTTACAGCTTTAGTCTGTACATTACTGGTTGGGCATATTTCCAAGGCAATGTTTTTTTCTTTTATAATATCATAGGCTTTTTTACAATCTTTTATATAAACCCCATGACCTATCCTCTCTGCGCCTAGAAGTTCTACTGATTCTAATACATTCTCACCTATACCTGTTTCTCCAGCATGGATAGTAATCCTATAGCCATAGCTTTTAGCAAGACTCATAGGTTCCACAAAAAACTTTGCAAACCCAGCCTCTTCAGGTCCGCACAAGTCTACTGCAACCACACCTTTTCCTAAGTATTTTCTTCCAATATTAATCACCTCAAATATCCCCTCCACTGGCATAGTCTTCATAAAGGATAATATTAGATTAGCATTAATATCATATTTATCTTCAGCATCCTTCATTCCCATTAATACGCTTTCTATTATCTTTTCTACCTCTAACCCTTTATTCCTATGAAGTAAGGGAGCAAACCTTATCTCCATGTATTTAACATTTTCTTTTGCAGCATCTTCAAGAAGCTCATAAGTCACCCTTCTAAGACTATACTCGCTTTGCATAATATTTATAGGTAAAGAAAATCTTTTTAAATATTCATCCAAGGAAGTGCACTCTATAGGTGCTATCATTAAATCATTTATTTCCTTTACATCATAGCTAGGAATATCTATATTTTCTTTTCTAGCTATATCTATTATAGTTTCCGGTCTAACACTTCCATCTAAGTGACAATGTAATTCTATTTTTGGCAAATTACTTAAATTCATATACTTCTCTCCTTCATCTCTCATATACTTTTAATCTCTAGAAAACAAAAAAATTCCTGATTACAAAGAAAACACACGAAAATGTATCTCCTTCGTAATCAGGAATTATCGGTTCCTGGTAGACACCCCTAAACCATATCATTAGAGTTATACGAAACTTAATTATATTAAAATTTATAATTTTAACTTTTTTATCATTTTATCATATTAGGATAAAGTGTCAATAGCATTATTAAAATTTAAATTGATTTCAATAAATTCACTAAATATACCAGTACTTTCTACAGCTATACTATTTTAAAAAACTCTGGTTTCTTATCTTTTGGTGGTGTAGGTCCAAAGTATTGATAATAATAGCACTGTATTCTTCCATTATAAAGCTTTCTATTTTTATGAGACTTTTCACCAAATAATTTTTCAAATTCAGGATGAGAAGTTATCACAAAATATGACCACTCATTTAAATTTCTAAAAACTTCTCCCATATCCTTATATAAAACTTCTACTTCTTTACCCTCGCCTATTCTTTCTCCATAAGGAGGATTAGTTATTATAAACCCATACTTTTTCTTGCTACTAAACTCTCTAACATCCATCTTTTGAAAAAATATGTTTTCTGCAACTCCTGCCTTTTCAGCATTTTCTTTGGCAGTTTTAATAAGCCTTCCATTAATATCTGAAGCTAGTATCTTAAAATCCTTATTATTTATAGAATTTCTTGCAAACTTTCTTATGTCTTCCCATAGATCTTGTGGGATTATATCCCATTGTTCAGAAACAAAACTTCGATTAAGTCCTGGTGCTATATTTCTACCAATCATAGCAGCTTCTATGGCTATGGTTCCGGAACCACAAAGAGGATCTGCCAATATCCTTGAAGGTTCCCATTTACTTAAAAGCACCATAGCTGCAGCTAATGTCTCCTTCATAGGTGCTTCTCCTGCTAGTTCCCTATAACCCCTTTTATGTAATCCAGAACCGGAAGTATCTAATGTTAGCGTAACTATATCCTTTAAAATAGCTACTTCTATTTTGTACTCTGCTCCATCTTCTGAAAATAAATCTCTTCTATATTTTCTCTTCATAGCTTCAATTACTGCCTTTTTTACTATAGACTGGCAGTCTGGAACACTATAAAGTTTTGATTTTACTGATTTACCTACTACGTGCATAAATCCTGTAATAGGTATTATATCTCCCCACTGAACCGCTAAGGTTCCTTGGAAAAGTTCTTCAAAGCTTTCTGCCTTAAATTCGGCCATTTTTATAAGCACCCTATCTGCAGTTCTAAGCCACATATTGCAGGTTACTATATCCATTTCATCCCCTTCAAAGGTTACTCTTCCATTCTCTATAGTTAAATCCTCATATCCCAAATCTTTTAGCTCGTTAGCTACAACCTTTTCTAATCCAAAGGTGGATGTTGCTATTAATGTATAATTCATATCTTTTTCTCCTATAAATAGATTTTGTATTTATTATTATATATTAGCCTTATGTATTTAATCTATACTTATTTTATCATTTATCTAGGCTATAGCATAATATTATATTTAATTATTAATAGACTTAGTAAATATAAAAATAAAAGCCATCCTTTTTATATAATGCCCTTATTACTAAAAAGCAAAATGTAAAAAAGACGACTTAATAATCACTTGATACTCCCTTAACCTAAAGCTACATCTAGAATCATCATAACTGCAAACCCTATCATAGCTCCTATAGTTCCTACGTCACTATTTCTTTCTGCTTGAGCTTCTGGTATTAGCTGTTCTACCACAACATATATCATAGCCCCTGCTGCAAAGGATAATGCATAAGGAAGTATGGATTTCATAGATACTACAGCTATGGCACCTAATACACCTGCAATAGGTTCTACAATCCCTGACGCTTGTCCGTATAAAAAGCTTTTAGTTCGTGAAAGCCCTTCTCTTCGTAAAGGTATTGAAACCGCCGCTCCCTCTGGAAAATTTTGAATTCCTATACCTAAAGCTAAAGCAATAGCTCCTGCCAAAGACGCTGAAGGTAAATCTGCAGCCATAGCACCAAAAGCAACTCCTACCGCTAACCCTTCTGGTATATTATGAAGAGTGATGGCCAAAACTAAAAGTACACTCCTTTGCCATCCAGTTTTAATCCCCTCTGCCTCTTCCATAGGTGCCCCTATATGAAGATGGGGTAATATCTTATCTACTAACCAAAGAAATCCTCCACCAGCTAGAAATCCTACTGAAGCTGGCACCCAAGCTTTTGTACCACTAGCTTCTGCCATCTCTATAGCCGGAGCTAATAAAGACCAAAAACTAGCTGCTATCATAACTCCTGCTGCAAATCCTAACATTCCATTTAATACTTTTTTATTAATTGTTTTAAATATAAATACTAAAGCGGCACCCAGTGCAGTTACAAACCATGTAAATAATGTGGCACAAAGAGCCTGCATTACTGGATCTAAACCTTTAAACCATTCAATAATCATAGCTAACCTCCTTAAAACGTTGCATTCATATACACTATAAATATTAAAATACTATTATAACCCTATAATTTTATTTTAACAATTTGTAATAATATTATCAATTACATATTATTAGTAGAAATTTTTATTATTAAAAATACATACTTGTGTTATAATACTATAAAATATATAAATCTAGATAATTGATAATATGTCACAGCATATGAAGGAGGGAATTTCAAATGAAAAAATTGAAATTAAATAATGCTAATTTAAATAAAATAAAGGTTAATAACCTTAAGGCTCCAGTTTCTAATCATGTTCACGGCGGAAGTTACATAGGTGATAAAAAAGATGGAAAGATGGAGGGCGAAGGAACCTATCTTTATAAGGATGGTAGCAAATACACTGGACAATGGCATAATGATAAAATGCATGGGGATGGTATTCACACTTGGTCCTGTGGTGAAAAATACATAGGTGAATGGAAAGAGGATGAAAAACACGGATTTGGGACATATCTATGGCCAGATGGAGAGCGTTATACAGGACAATGGGATAATGGCGAGAAATCTGGTGAAGGAACTTATATCTGGTCAGATGGAGGCTCTTATGTAGGTCAATGGAAAAATGATTTACGACATGGTTACGGCATTAATACATGGGCAGAAGGGGATAAATACATAGGTCAGTGGGAAAATGATCTAAGAGACGGAGATGGAATGTACATATCCCTAGAGGGTAAAGTCCAAATAGGAAAGTTTAAAAATAATATATTTCAAGAATAATTTGATATAATATAAATCCACACTTCTGAGTAAGTGTGGATTTATATTATCTATATCTTATCCCAGCTTTAGACCCTTAATATTATGCTTTGTAGCTTTAAATAGGTACTAAAGGTTAAAAATAAAAAACGTATAGGTTTAATCCTATACGTTGATCATTCTTAGATAATATTATCTTTGAAATCCTCTGTTGTTTTGTTGCTTTCTAGCTCTTCTACAATCAGGGCATCTTTGTGGTTCATTTTCGAAACCTTTTTCTTTATAGAATGCTTGCTCTCCTTCTGTGAAAACAAACTCTTTTCCGCAATCTTTACAAACTAAATTCTTATCCATTTAAACATTTCTCCTTTTTATTTATATTAAGATTTAAAAATTGATTTACTTTATATGCCTAAAAAGGTAATGCTTAAATCATATTAAATCTTCGTCGTTTAAATTTATTATTACGACTATTTAAATATAACATACATATAATTATTATGCAATAGATTTTTTAAAAATATTTTTTATTTTAAAGAATTTTTATAAATATATTGTAATACTGTATTATATTGATAAAAATATTTTAAATTACTATATACTCCTTAAAGAATTTTTATTTATAATTTAATTTTAATAAAATCTTAAGATTTATATATTATACTTATAATATGGACATGCACTATTAATATTTAAGGAGCTGAAATTATAATATTATGAATGATAAATATATTTATTTGGTTTTTTCAAAAACAGGAACCTGGCTTTCAAAAATGATAAATCTAATTACCTCAATTAAGTATGCTCACTCTTCCATTAGTTTGGATAATAGCTTTAAAAAAATGTATTCCTTTGGTAGGATAAATCCCAATAATCCTTTTTTAGGAGGCTTCGTTGAAGAAAATCTACATGAGGGCGTCTATAAGAAATTTACACACAGTGAATGTTTGATATATAAAGTTAAAGTTACTGAAGAACAACTTGAATCTCTAAAAAATGAGATAGACACATTTTCAAAAGAAAAAAACAAGTATAGATATAATTTTTTAGGCTTGTTCTTTGTACTGCTTAATCTGCCTATTAAAAGAAAACGCTACTATTTTTGCTCTCAATTTGTTTCTGAAGCCTTAATTAAAAGCAATATTTACAAATCTGATAAGACACCTGAGCTTATTAAAACTACAGATTTATTTTCAATTAATAATAAAGAAATTATTTATGAAGGACCCATTAATAAATACTATGTTAATGATAAATCATACAGTGTCATATAAAAACTCTTATGTTATACATGAACAAACTTTAAATAGGTCATATTTAAAACTTAAAAATGGGATTTTAATACAAAATCCCATTTCACTTATTCTTTTGATGCATTCCTAATATTATTATAATTAAATACGTACTGATTTTGTAATAATGTAAGATTTAAAATTAATATGACTTTTTTATCTACCTTTTCGAAAGTATATGCCTCTTGCAATGTATCTTTTAAAACCTCAATACCACCTTGATTTCCTGTCTCCAACAGCTTAGCGCTATTTAAATTACAAAATACCTTATCATTAGTATATTCCAAATGTTTATAGCTTTTTTCATATGTATCTATATTATTACCCTGCCCCTCAAAGGATTCCAAATCTATAAAATAAGTACCTTTTGAAACTACAGGCTTAGTTTTTAAAGAAACCTTTGTAGAACATTTAAAGGGAATGTTCATTGCTAATTTTTTTATATTACCCTTCACTGAATCTCTATGGATACATCTAGCAGTTGCATATTCTATACTTTCTTCTATGACACCTGTTATAAACAGTTTATCAGTACCAACAACTAACTGACATTTTTTTAGAACCACTTTTTTATCTAAAGATATTATTTTAAAAACAGGCTCTGAAAACTTCTCCGTAGCTTCTATAAAAATAGGTACCTCTATTTCACATAGTACAACAGGAATTTTAGAAACCCTTGGTTCTAAAGAAATATCCCATTCCATCCTTTCGCTTGGACTACAATTTAAAAGGGTACTGCTTTTAACTATGCTCTTAGAATTACAAACTATAGTTTTTTTTATATCTTTACTCTCTTCATTATCTATCTTCTTCTCTTCTAAGGGATTTTTTATGGAGTAATTAGTATCTTCTGTTATAATGTGGCTTATATCTAATATAGGTTCCATATCATATTCTACAGATTTATATATTATGTCTCCATTTACATATGTGTCATTATCTACATAGTCTTTCGCACTATTAATATCCTTTTTTAATAACTTTACCTCTGCTTTTACACCTATTATCTCTGAACTCTCATAAATACCAACTCTTTCTTTTAAATCCTCTTCTATAATGTCTTTTTTATCCTGAAGTAAATTATCATAACTAAGTGTTATTCTTTGCTCTGTATCCTCTATAATACCTTCTATAGTGTCCTCTTCATCTTGAACCATGGTGACATACTTTTCTTCATCTTTTATATTTAAAGGCTCTTCATAAAAATTTTCTGTATCCAATGATTCATTTTCAGAAACTTCATCTATATTGTCTAAAGGTACCTCTTGAGAATTTTCTCTTTTCTCTTCAGAATCCTTTTTTATACTTATTATCTCTGAACTTTCATAAATACTAACCCCTTCTTTTAAATCCTCTTCTTTAGCATCTTCTTTCTCCTGAAGTAAATTATCATAACTAGGTGCTATTCCTTGCTCTGTATCCTCTACGATACCTTCTATAGTGTCATCTTCATCTTGAACCGTGGTAATATACTTTTCTTCATCTTTTATACTCAAAGTCTCCTCACAAGAATTTTCTATGTCTAATGATTTATTTCTAGAAATTTCCTCCATATTGTCTAAAGGTATCTCTTGAGAACTTTCTTTTTTCTTTTTGAAATTGTTGTTTATGCCCTTATTATTTTGTTTAAGTTTTTCACTTAATACCTTTAATATTATAAGTGCAATAAATTGTTCTCTAGTTATCTTATTTGAATTCATATTTTTTGAATTCTCTTTTGGTTTTGCACTTGTATGATTTGGGACTTCCCCCCTTCTATCTTTTCCTCTTTTTGACATATAATAATCTCCTTATTATTAATAAGAATCTTCCTCTTGATTCATATAATTATATGTTCAACAGCCTAATTAGCCACTGCCTCCACAATAACTACAACTTCATACTACAATATATGAAAAATAATATTAATCGTTACCCTACCCATGGAGGTTTTCTTCTAAGCCGCTATCCCAAATCTATGATTTAGTGATAGTCAGTTAAGCAGATATCCCAAATCTGCGATTTGATGGGTAGTCGCTTACTCTTCGAGTACTCCTCTGAAGCATGAAGAGGAGTTTCCTAAGTAGAGAACCAAGATCTATGACCTTGTGTGAATCACTTAAGCAGATACCCAAATCTATGATTTGATGGTAGTCGCTTACTCTTCGAGTACCCTCTGAAGCATGAAGAGGAGTTTCCTACATACATAAATAAAGAAACCTCCAAAGAGAGGTTTCTTCGTCATTTAAAAATAATTTAGTGACCAGATTTAGCCATAACTGAAAGTGAAGTATTGCATACTGAGAATTCATCACCTCTATCACTTATAGCATCTATTATCTTAACGGTATAGGTACAACATCCTGGGCAACTATTACACTCGCAGTGAGTAAAATTAAAGGAAGTAGTTAGTTCTTGCAAAGGTGTATTAGTAAATGTAATTGCAAATTCCCATGTGCCACATGGAATTTCCTGTCTATTATCACAAGTTTTAAATAACCCAAATATTAATGTTGTTGGCTGATCATTTTCCTTATCCTTGTATTTAATAACGCTATCAAAATCAAACTTTACCACTGGATTTTTTAGACAACTTGTATCTATAGTAACACAGCCTAGAGATCTTGGTGCAAAAGCTTTAGATGAATCAAGTTTTGGTATATCTACACCTGTTCCTTGAGCACATTCAAAAAGTATTGGATATGCACATGGGCTCTTTGGACAGCAATAGTCATACTTATGCTCATCACAGCACTTATTGTTATTATGTCTTTCTATATCCTCCTTTGGAGCTTTATATAGTTCCATAAATAGTTTCCTCCCTTATTATCATAAAATTTCACTTTTCAACCTTTGTAAAGGTCAAGTCCTTTACCATAATATATTGAATTTAAATATAAGCGTTATATTTAGCAATTAACGGTTCTCTGCTGTTTCTATTCTAAAGTTTATAATACAATATTTTTTTAATGTACTCTAAATAAGGAACCTCCTAAAAGGAGGTTTCCCTTTAATTTAAAAAATTAGTTTAGTGTCCTGATTTAGCTATAACTGAAAGTGAAGTATTGCATACTGATAATGGATCTCCACAATCATTTGAAGCATCTATTATTCTAACAGTATAGGTACAGCATCCTGGACAACTACTACATTCGCAGTGGCTGAAACAGAAAGAAGTTGTAAGTCTTTCAGCTTCTTCTCCACCATCTTGATTTAGTTTAATTCTATATTCCCAAGTGCCGCAAGGTATTTCATGTCTATCATCGCAAGTTTTAAATAATCCAAATGTTAATGTTGCTGGCTCAAAGTTTGCAACAAACTTATATTTAATAATGCTACAGAAATCAAATTTAACCACTGGATTCTTTAAGCAACTTGTATCTATGGTAACACATCCTAAGGATCTTGCTGTAAATGGTTTACTTGGACAAATCTTTGGTATATCCGCACCTGTTCCTTGAGAACATTCAAAAAGTATTGGATATGGGCATGGACTTTGTGGGCAACAGTGTGCATATTTATGCTCATCACAGCACTTATTGTGATGAGAACATCTATGATCATCATAACCTTTATTCGAATCAAATTTTTCTATGTCTTCTTGTGATCCTTTATAGTATAATTTCATGAATAGTTTCCTCCCTTATTATCATAATTTTTCATTTTTTTAACTTTTGCAAAGGTTAAAACCTTTACTACAGTATATGAAGATTGAAGCTAAGAGTTCATTAAAAACTAGTGTTAATAATCATATTCCTCTCTCATTTTCCCTATAACACCCATTTCAGGACTATAACCTATTTCAACATCATCATGGCATATTTCTTGTGTTTTTTTATATTGTCTTTTATATTGTTTTTCACAGCTACATCCGCATTTTCCCATATTGTGTTGTTTTTCACAAGTACAATCATAGTCTTCCATCATATCTACTTTGCAATCTGGCTCTCCAATGTATACTTGTTGATTTTGTAATAATTTAATACGTACATATACTACCATTTTTTCAGTAATGTTTCTAAAGCATTTTAATCTACTAAAGTCTTCAGCACAACGATTATCACGATGGAAAATATCTGTTTCTAGAATTTCTGCCCATTCTAGTTCACAGAAAATTTGCTCGTAATAATTATTAAAATGTTTCCAAGACTCTTCTTTCCTATCCTCACAGAGCATGCTCTTATCTAAAGCATTTGATTTACTTTTACAATATTCTCCTAGTATAGGCTTTTTATCAAATTTAACTGCTGTAACACATTTAAATGGAATATTGAATGTGCTGTGTTTCACATCTCCACATATACTTGTTTCATTATCATTTCTTACTGTAGAATATTGAATGTTCTTTTGTATATATCCAGAAATAAATACCTTATTTGTATGCGGAACTAAATGACATTGAGTAATGCATACATGCTTATCTATTGTCTTTACATCAAACGCTTCTTCACCCAATCTAATATCAGACTCCACATCAATTTGTATCTTGCAGTCAGCTAGTACCACTGGAACCTTAACTACCATTGGTCCTGGACGTCCAAATGGTGTATAGCATTTATTACTACATTCCCCTAAATGTTCAGATTTAACAACCCTTGAATTACAGCTCCTTGAATCGCAATTTTCAGAAGTTGCCTCAATATCAGTAGAATCATTAGTTAAACAATCTTTAAACATTGCTTCATCTCCCTTTATAATCCTTTGTATATAAAGCTTTAAGACTACTTGTAAACCTTAAGACTTTATATCTAATAACATATTATTCTGCTAGGTATAAATTGCTACATATTATTACTTAAATATATTAAGTTCATTTCAATCAACTTTCTTCCTTTCCTAATACTCCTTTTTCGTCATCAAAGCTATCTCCTATGCCCTCTTGTTTTTTGTCATTATTTCTAATATATTCGGGAATAGAATCATTGTTACAATTTTCTATAACCATTACATCTCCATCAAATTCCGGTATAAATACTTGTTGATTTTGAATCACCTTTAATCTTATAACTATGACCATTTTCTCGAGAATTTTTTTTGAGTCTTTATCCTTTTGTAGAGACTTTGTGCTATGATCCTTTTTATCTAAAATATCCGTTTCTAATATTTTTGCATATTGCAGTTCACAATAAACTGGTTCGTATAGCTTACTATAATGAATCCATGAATCTTCTTTATTATTTTTACAAAGCATATTTTCATCTAAACTGTTTAATCTTTCTTTGTAGCTTTCACCATATAAGGGTTTTTTAAAAAACTCGATTTCTGTTACACACTTAAAAGGAAGATTAACTGTTGTATGTTCTACCTTGCTACTTATGCTCGTTTTATTAGTACAATCATTAGCAGAAAATTGTATGTTCTTTTGCACATATCCTCCTATAAATAGTTTATTTGTATATGGAATAAGCTTACATTCAATTATAAAAACCTCTTTATCAATATTTATTAACCTTATATCCCTTTCTTCTAATTCTATTTCTGATTCCTCATTGATCTCCACTTCTACATCTGATAAAACTACTGGAATTTTAGCTATTAAAGGTCCTGTAAATCCCATAGGGATATTGCACTTACTTTGGCATGTGCTTAAAGTTACTGAGTCTAGTACTTTTGAATCGCATCTTTCTTTACATTGAGGATTTTTCTTGTTATTACTTATAATGTCTACTTGCTCCATATATCTTCCCCCTTATTATTTATAAAATATTATGTAATACCATATTATTCATAATGATTGGAAGTGGCACTTATAGTAATCTCTTATAAAACAAAAAAAGAACTACATTTTCTGTAGTTCTTTTTTAAATTTATTATTTATTTTTAATACTTATTATAGTTTCTAGATTTCATCTAAAATAAAATTATCTTGATTACATTGCCTTGTTTTCTAGGCTTACTCCTTTAAACTGACTATTATAAAGTTCTCCATAAAATCCTGCTTTAGCCAAAAGCTCTTCGTGATTTCCCTTTTCAATAATACTTCCATCCTTCATAACCAGTATTAAATCTGCATCACGAATTGTTGATAGTCTATGAGCTATAACAAAGCTTGTTCTACCTTTCATAAGTTCTGTCATAGCCTTTTGTATATAAATCTCTGTTCTAGTATCCACACTGCTTGTAGCTTCATCAAGGATTAATATAGATGGATCTGCTAATATTGCTCTAGCAATAGTTAATAGTTGCTTTTGACCTTGAGATATATTAGAAGCTTCCTCATTAAGAACTGTATCATACCCTTCTGGAAGAGTTCTAATAAAGTGATCCGCATGAGCTGCTTTTGCTGCATTAATAATATCTTCTTCTGTAGCTTCAGAGCGTCCATAACCTATATTTTCTCTTATAGTACCATTAAAAAGCCATGTATCTTGGAGCACCATACCGAAAATGCTTCTTAAATCTCCACGTTTTAAATCCCTTATATCAACACCGTCTACAGTAATTTTTCCTTCATTTATCTCATAAAAACGCATAAGTAAATTTACAAGAGTAGTCTTACCTGCACCTGTAGGTCCCACAATAGCAATGGTTTGACCTTTTTTCACATCTATATTCATATCTTCTATAAGAGTAACCCCTTCTTTGTATCCAAACTTAACATTTTCAAATTTAACTTCACCCTTAGGAAACTCTATAATTTCTGAGCCACTAGCATCTGGAATTTCTTCAACTTCATCTAAAAGCTCAAAAACACGTTCTGCTGCTGCTACAGTAGACTGTAGAATATTAACTATATTGGCTGTTTGAACTATTGGCTGACCAAACTGTCTTGAATATTGTATAAACGCTTGAATGTCACCCAGCTCTATCTTCTTTTTAGTTACAAATATGCCTCCAACAACACACACAAGAACATATCCTATATTGTTTATAAAATTCATTAAAGGCATAATTATACCAGAAATAAATTGTGCCTTCCAACCTACATTGTATAACTTTTCATTTATTTCATTAAATTCTTTTATAGACTTTTCTTCGTGACCAAAGGCTTTTACTATTTTATGACCAGTATACATTTCCTCTACATGACCATTAAGCTCTCCAAGAGTCTTTTGTTGCTTAGCAAAGTAACTTTGTGAGCGTTTTGCTATGGTTGTCGTTACCAGCACGGAAAGTGGTAGAGTTACTATTGTTACAAGAGTTAATACTGGACTTATAGTAAGCATCATAACTATAACACCTATAATGGTAACCACTGAAGTAATAAGCTGTGTTAAACTCTGTTGAAGAGTACTAGAAACTGTGTCTATATCATTAGTGACACGGCTTAATATTTCCCCATGAGTATGGGCATCAAAAAACTTAAGTGGTAGACGAGAAAGTTTTTCATGAGCTTCCTTACGCATGTCAAAAACGGTCTTCTGTGCAACCCCTGCCATAATATATTGCTGAATATAACTAAAAACAGCACTAATAGCATAAAGACATATTAAAATTAAAATTATACTTCCGATATAATTAAAATCTATTTTGCCACCATTTAAATTCATTATTTCAGATATTTTACTATTAACCACATCTAACCCATTTGTAACTTCCTTTGTAGCTGTGGCTGGATTAGATGCCAGTTTATTTAAGTTATCTAATTGTGGCAATAATTTTCCGAGAGCCATTTTACTCATAATACCCTCAAACAACTTAGTAGTAGCCTTCCCCATAATCTTTGGACTTACAATACTAAAAACCGTACTTAAAATAGCAAATAAGAACACCACTACAATACTTAATCTTCGAGGTCTTAAATAGATCATAAGCCTTCTTATAGTTCCCTTAAAGTCTTTTGCTTTTTCTACAGGTCTCACCATTGCAGGGCCATGTCCCATAGGGCCTTTTCGTTCTCCTCTGGATTTATGCTCTTTATTTTCACTCATGCTATCTCCTCCTCTGAAAGTTGCGAAGATACAATTTCACGGTATACATCACAATTAGTTAAAAGCTCTTTATGAGTACCCATTCCTACAATTTTCCCCTCATCTAAAACTATAATTCTGTCTGCATCCATAACAGTACTTACTCTTTGTGCAACGATAATTACTGTAGAATCCTTAGTTTCCTTTTTAAGAGCTGCCCTAAGCTTTGCATCTGTTTTAAAGTCAAGAGCTGAGAAGCTATCATCAAAAACATATATTTCAGGATTTCTAACTAAAGCACGAGCAATAGATAGGCGTTGCTTTTGTCCACCAGAAACATTAGTACCTCCCTGAGCTATAACTGAATCAAAGCCATCTTTCATGTTAGATATAAACTCTATAGCCTGAGCCGTTTCTAAAGCTTTCTTAACTTCTTCCTCTGTGGCATCTTCCTTACCGTATCTTATATTATCTGTAATAGTTCCAGTAAATAATACTGCCTTTTGAGGAACAAATCCTATTTTAGACCTAAGACTTTCCTGGGATATTTCACGAATATCCACTCCATTAACTAAAATACTTCCACTATCAATATCATAAAACCTTGGTATAAGGCTTATAAGTGTAGACTTACCTGAACCAGTACCGCCAATGATAGCTGTTGTCTCACCAGGCTTTGCACTAAAGGAAATATCATCTATGACAGGATTGGCTGCCCCAGGATAGCTAAACTTAACATTTTTAAATTCAACATAGCCTCTTTTATCATCAGCCTTTTTAATTTCTTTAGCATCATTAATTTCCGGAACTATATCAAGTACTTCATTAATTCTTACTGCTGACACTGAAGCACGTGGTATCATGATAAACATCATAGAAACCATAATTAAAGAGAACATTATTTGCATAACATACTGTATAAACGCCATTAGATCTCCTACTTGCATACTTCCAACATCAATTCGCTTCCCACCAAACCAAATAATTGCAATAGTTGTAAGATTCATAACTAGCATCATTAAAGGCATTAAAATAGCCATTGTTTTATTTACCTTGATGGCAGTACTAGTAAGGTCATAGTTTGCATCATTAAAGCGTTTCTTCTCATGGTCAATACGGTTAAAAGCACGTATTACCCTAATGCCAGTAAGATTCTCACGTAATACTAAATTTAATTTATCTAGTTTTGTTTGCATAGCTTTAAAAAGTGGCAAACCTTTTTTTGCTACAATAGAAATAGTAGCAACCAATATAGGCAGAACCACTACAATAATTAGTGAAAGCTCCTTATCCCTTGAAACTGCCATTATAATTCCACCTATGCACATCATAGGAGCACTTATCATCATGCGCATAATAATAACAAGCACTTGCTGAACTTGAGTAATATCATTTGTAGTTCTTGTAATAAGAGAGGATGTCCCTACTTTCTCAAACTCCTCAAGAGAAAAACCCTCAGCTTTCGTAAAGATCTTTTTACGAAGATCTCTACCAAATCCTGTTGCAACCTTTGAAGATAAAAGATTAGCAGTAACAGTACATATAGCACCTCCAGCAGCAACTAACAGCATTAATCCACCTATTTTAAAAATATAATTAGTATCTCCATTTACGATCCCATTATTAACAATATCAGACATCAAAGTTGGTAGATATAGCTCTGAAAGGGATTGAAAAAATACTAATATCAAAACTATTGCTATGGATGTAGCAAAAGGCTTTAAGTTTTTGAATAACTTAAACATAAATAATCATCTCCAGTCATCTAAAGTCTCTAATATTTCTATAGCTTATTAAACATCTAACTTGTTATCACAAACCTCCATAAGGTTATCTCTCATTTGCATTAATAATCTTCGGAGTAAAACTTGTTCTTCCTGTGTAAAATTCCCAAAACATTCTTCTTCTATAATCTTCATAATATCCTGTAACTGTTCCCAGGCTTTTCTTCCCTTCTCAGTTATGTATACTCTAGATATCCTCTGATCTTCTGGATCTTGACGACGCTCCACTAACTCTGCTTTCTCCATCCTTTTAAGCATCATAGTAATAGTTGCAGGCTTAATTTTAAGTTTTTCAGCTAATTCCTTTTGACTTTGACCATCCATTTTATGTAACACCATAAGCATAGGTGGTTGTCCTGGATACATTCCTATTTCATCCAATAACATATGAGTGCGATGATAATGAAATCTCAAAACTTGATGAAATACATGATATAGCGAATCAGATTCAAAAAAACTCATTTATATTCCTCCTAATTAATTAGTCGACTAAGTATATTAAAAATAATATCATCTTACTGTTTACCCGTCAACATATTTAATAAAAATATTTTTTAAGTATTTGTAAATACTAAATCTATCTTGCTAAATCATGGTATAATGGTTATTTAGTGTGGTTCTTGCATTATCTTATACTGTAAATTTTAAATATAAACTCATACCCTGTTTACCATAAAGCTCTTATATATTAATGTTTTAAAAATTTAATAGTATTTATTTAAATCAAAATATTACTTAGTCTGCTAATTATAAAAAGCATAAGATTCACGGTTCTAAAACCATGAATCTCTCTTACTATTCTCTAAAGGCTAAGGTTTTAACAAGTCTATCCTGACCTATTATGCTGTTAGGAAAAATGTCTATTATATTATTTTTGTATATTTCAGGATCTGTCATAGCTGGACTGAAATGGGTAAGTAAAAGTTCCTGAACCCTACCTTTATTAGCTAGTTCTGCTGCTTCTCTAAATGTCATATGTTTATTTTTTATAGCTTTGTCTAAATCACAATCATCTCCATATGTGCCTTCACATACAAATAAATCACTAGTTTTTATAAAACCTGGTATTTTATCTACTGGCCTTGTATCTGTTATATAACTTATTTTTATTCCTTTTCTTTCATTTCCTAATACCATAGAAGGTTCATATGTCTTTCCTTCATGTACTATTACATCACCCTTTTGAAGCCTATTCCAAAAAACTTTAGGTACTCCATTAATAATTGCTTTTTCCATATCAAACTTAGGACTTCTATTTATATAGAAGCTATATCCTATACAAGGCCATGAATGATCAAGCTCTAATGTTGAAAGCACTATATCTCCATTTATTAAAGAAATGGCTTTCTTAGGGTTCTCTATTATATTTATATCATAAGGAAGATAAGGAACTATAACCCTAAGACCTCTTATTATCTTCTCTATACCCTCAGGCCCTATTAATGTCAAAGGTTCAGTTCTTCCACTATTACCTATAGTTGCAAGAAGTCCCGGTAACCCCACTATATGATCGCCATGTCCATGAGTTATGCATATAACATCAATGGATTTAAATCCCCATCCCAGAATTCTCATAGATACTTGAGTACCCTCACCACAATCTACAAGTATTTTTCTACCTTTATAATTTATAAGAAGGGCAGATAAAAACCTATTTGGCATAGGCATTCCCCCTCCTGATCCTAATAAAGCTATATCAACTATTGAAATCACTCCCTTGACTTTTAATTTATAGGATGAATACCAGGTCTAATAGTTTTTATAGAAAACTTATTTCCATATTTTTTACTTACAATACTTATAGTATTATCTCTTTTTTTATTACCATTCTATTTTATCCAATGACTAAATACTCTTTACTCTATCTTCTTCAAAATGAAGTAAAGAGTAGACTATAAAGGAGATTCACACAAAATCAACACTCCCTGAGTATATATGTAGTAGTACTTTATTAATGAGGAAAGGATATAAAATATATGATAAACTATGGATTTTATAATTCAAACCCAACATGGCAAAATCATGGTACCATGAAGATTAATGGAGTAGGAATGTTAAAGGTAGAGCCTAACATGGCTATCATAAGATTAGGTGTCATTACAGAAAACATTAGTTTAGAGGAGGCTCAAAGAGAAAACACATTAAAATCCACTTCTGTAATAAACCAATTATATCAAATGGGGATTCCTAAAAATCAGATTCAAACAGCATCTTACAATATTGAACCTCAATACGATTTTGTAGAAGGTAAACAAGTATTTAGAGGTTACAAAGTTACAAATATTCTATCTGTAACCATGAAAGATCTAAGCAGAATAGGGGAAGTAATTGATAGTGCTACCTCAAGCGGTGCCAATAGTGTATCTAACATAGTGTTTGATCTAGAAGATCCTTCTATATACTACAATCAAGCTCTAAATCTAGCTATAAGAAATGCTGTAATAAAAGCACTAGAAGTTGGTAATAAACTAGGGGTAAATGTAAATGAAATTCCCTGTAAAATTATAGAAGAAAGTTACTCAAAAGCTGTACCACAAGCTTCTATGTTACAACTTACCGCAGCTACTACTCCAATACTTCCTGGAGAGATAAGTATTAATGCAAAAATAGAAGCTATTTTTAATTATTAATTTTTTTAATAATTAAAGCATCTAATTTCCATCTTTAAGATAATAAAGGAGAAAAGCCTACGCTTTTCTCCTTTATATTAAAAACTATTAATTTAAACAGCAGATTTTAAAAATCCGTTTCCTTGAACATCTACAGCCTCTGAAACAGATATTAAAGCTGTTTCATCTATTTCTTCTATTAATTTTTTCACTTTATTTAGTTCATTTTCTCCAACAACACAATAAATTATCTTTCTTTTTACTCCAGTATAAGCACCTTCTCCATAAAGGAAGGTAGTGCCTCTACCTATCTTGTTTATTATAACCTTTGATACTTCCTCTTCCTTTGAGGTTATTATTATTAGAATTTTTTTCTTGTTAAAACTGTTAAGTACCTTGTCTATAACCACAGACTTTATATACATTAATACTACTGTGTATAATGTTAGTTGTAAGTTTGTAATAAAGATTCCAAGCATGGCAATTATCCCATTTAAAGCAAAATATAAGGTTGACATCTTTGTCCCATTTCTTCTTCTGAGAATAATAGCTACAATATCTGTTCCACCCTGGGAGGCCCCCTCTTTAAAAATAAGCCCCATTCCAACCCCACTCAGAACTGCTCCCATCAAAGTTGAAAGCACAATATCATCTAACTTTAAAAAGCCTACTATGTCCTTAGTTAAAACTAGAAAAAGAGACATGGACATCATTCCAATAAAACTTAGAAATACAAACTCTTTATTTACCAGTTTATATCCTATTATAAATACTGGTATATTAATAATAAAAACCCAGTATCCTGATGGTATACTTGAAATATATTGAAGGATAAGTGCAATTCCAGCTACACCTCCACTTAAAAGTTTGTGTGGTATTATAAATGCATTAATTGCAATAGAATAAAGGAAACTCCCTATTAAAATTTTTACTATTTTACTATACAAGTCACTTTCTTTTTCTTTTTTAACCATTTAAATACTCTCCCAACATTAAATATATTTAATTTATCAAATTATAGCGTAAAAATCACAGTGGGATTTTTCTAAAATAATTAAAACTGTATAATAAAAGCACCTCTTTGAAGCCTTTGTTAATACATTTCATATTTAATCCTCCCCTCCGAAAGATTACTTTAAGATTGTAGGCAGGTTTCCTGACTCTGGTCTCATCCTCTTCTAACCTTCCCAGCCTAAGCCAGTGGTTTATTAGATTTGTCTTCCATTACAGTAGCGGGGGCTGTAGTGGCTTTTAACCACTTTCCCTTTTACCTCTATTGAATAGAGCACCTATAATCCTAATATTAAATTATTCAATATATTATAAAGTGATTCTTCTCTTCAGATGAAGTTTGATTAAAAGGTATACCCTGCTCCATCTAAAACTTAGAAGAACTTATAAAAGAACATAACATCCGTTACCTATCATTTATATAAACTTTTATTATCACGGATAGTAGTTATATGATGAAATTATTTCCGAAAATTTTTGCCACATAATTTAGCTATTTAAAATAAAACCTCCGTAAAAAACGGAGGTTAAAAATTATTTTTATAATTATATAAATCAATAAACCTAAACGGATCACATCCAAAAACCAATAATCTTATTGTTCTGATTTATGATTTTTCTTTCCTCCAAGTTTTCATGTCCATTTTAGGTAAGTATCCTAATTTGTAGGTTAACTATATATATCCTTCTAAGGCTACTCAAAATATCTAAATTTTGTCATTACTTGTAGCTTATCATTCTATAGTAGCTATTACCCTATTTCTCTATTGAAGATTATTAAAGATACTTAAGACTAGTTATTAGATTTTATTATATAACAATCATATTACATTTACATAAATTATTCAATTTCAAATTTAGCCATTAGCACCAGATTTAAAGAGAAAAAATCCTACCTCATAAGAAGAAAGTAGTTTTATATATGTATGCTATAGGTTACCCTCCTAGAGTTATGTCTTGATCATTATACCAACTCAACGCATCATAAAAGTGACCTGGCTTAAAATCAGGCCAATACTCTTCTACCACATAAAAATCTGAATAAATAGACTGTACAGGTAGAAATCCACTTAACCTTCTGCGACCTCCCC
Organism: Clostridium simiarum; assembly: GCF_018919175.1. Taxonomy (GTDB): domain Bacteria; phylum Bacillota; class Clostridia; order Clostridiales; family Clostridiaceae; genus Clostridium_L; species Clostridium_L simiarum. The sequence goes on from NZ_JAHLQL010000003.1 coordinate 205,113, forward strand.
AACGTATAATCAAGTCTACTCTTGAAACATCATAGGACTCAATTTGCTGTATAATATTATTACTTCTAGATTTAGAGGTTTTTAAATGATCAATATCCCACTTCCAACTGTAATTCACTAGAAAATTAACCTTTATCCCCCCCTTACCAAATACTTTTCTAGTTGTATATGGAAGTAACTCTATGGGAAACATAGGAGATTTAGTGTTACCTACCACAAGTAGTTCAGCGTCCTCTTTTGAAAGTATTCTTACAGCATTAATACATGCCTTGGTAAAAGCTTTTCTTTGTTCCATAGGTCTTTTGGTATTATCTGCAGTGAATCCATAGTAGGTTATCTCCTGAACGCCTTCCCTTTGACATAGCTTAAAAAGTAGCAATCCAGGGTCAATACCTGATTCGTAACCATTTTCTTTCGATAATCCTTTATTTACAGCCCATCTTCTATTTCCATCAGGAATTATTCCTATATGACTTGGTACTCTCATTTTGTTCACCTCAAATATTACATATATTTCATAAGCATTAATTAATCTTTGATTTTCTTATATAATAAATGCCTTGCTTTTATATTATTAACATTTGTAAGAAAAATAACCATTGAAATTATTAAGTGTGTATATACTTATATAGAGGCTAAAAATAAATTAATGTTCAATAATAATAAAATATTAATCGCAAGATTTAATATTTTGAGTTATAATGATTTATATGATAATTGTTATCAACTAACTTTAAATTGTTTTTAATAATTCTTTGTCTAAGTCAAAGAATAGCAAAATTAAAAGGAGGGATTACACATGTGGCTATTTTTAACTATAATATCAGCTTTACTATATTCATCTTTAGTTGAGTACTGTCTTCATAGATTTGCTCTCCATCATTCCCCAAAGCAGATACATATAACAAATCATCATAAAAAATTTCACGGAATTAAGTCTTACCAGCTTAGTAAAGTAAATTCTGTAGATGTAGTTTCAAGTAAAAAATATATTTTAAGCAACATTTTACTTGCTCTACCTATATCTTTAATAATATCTACCCTAAACATTTATTTAGGAATTTTGTTTATCACTATAAGCATTGTCTATACTTTGTGGGTAGAATATTTGCATTATTATTTCCATAAAAGCAATAATGCTAGATTAGAAAAACTTAAATTCTTTCAGAGATTAAAGGAACACCATAGGGTTCATCACTATATCTACAATTCCAATTATGGAATGGCAACAAGGTTTTGGGACAAAGTATTTAGAACCAAAAGGTAACATATATTAACTTAAAAATATTATTGAAGGCTACTGATTTTATCAGTAGCCTTCAATAATTATTACAGTCCTTTAGACTCATTTAACTATCAACAATAGCTTAATCTAAACACCATATTATTTATGATAACTTTCATGTTATTTTTTTAATATAAATTTTTCATATCTATTTGTTTCCTTAACAGTAAAATTCTTATAGTACAAAGTATATTTTTTTAAAATTTTATAAACTATTTATATTTTTTATATAAATTTATACTTTTTAATTCATTTTAACAAAAATAATGTTGATATATGCTGGTAAATTATTATAAAAAAAGGTTAATTTTCAAAGGAAAATACAGTATTTTGTTGAATAAATAAGTATATACCATTTTGTAATTATTTTGACTAATCTTTTCATTTAAACTTGTATAATAATTTGAATCATTGGTTAAAACATTAAACTTTTTATTATAGTTGGGGGGTATTTAAATGTTGAAAGAAATTGTACCTGCTGGAATTATAGGAGTGGGTGCGTACATACCAGAAGAAATTAGAAAAAATAGTTTTTGGGAAAATATTGAATTAGTTAACCTACCAGTTGGAAGAAAGAGTCCCTTTGATAGAATTGATGAAAGAAGAGTATTTCCAGTTGATATAATGCCTTCAGATGCTGAAACACAGGCTGCGGAAATAGCAATTGAAGACGCTGCTATTTCAAAAGATGAAATCGATCTTATTATGGTACATTCTATGCTTCAAGATCAAATAATTCCTAGCAATGCTAGCTTAGTTCAACACAAATTAGGATTAAAAAATGCAGGTGCTTGGCATATAGATACATGTTGCTCAAGCTTTATTACAATGCTTACTACTGCCTCAAACCTAATCGCAATGGGGGAATTCAAAAATATTTTAATTGTTACCTCTGTATTCCATTCAAAGCTTGTTGATTACTCAGATTATTTAAGTGTATATGCAGGTGATGGAGCAGGGGCTATTGTTATGGGACCAGTTCCCGAAGGTAGAGGATACGTAGCATCCTGTTGTAATTCTGATGGATATTATCATGATGCATTTACCCTTGCTGAAAGAATGCCATTAAACCAAAAAAGTAGAAGACACTTTGAACCATCTCCAATGAGACCATTTCTTACAACAAATCCAGTTAAAACAAATGGTGTTGGAAAAAACTCTGTTAATATAATGCAAGAGCTTCTTGAAAAGCTACTAAAAAAAGCTAGTATGACTTCAAATGATATACATATGTTTTTATCTCATCAACCAGCAGATTGGGCTCATGATGCATGGAGAGATTCAATTAATATTCCTAAAGAACGTTCTTACCAAACATTCCGTAAGCATGGAAACCTTGCTTCATCCTCAATACCAGTAAACCTTTATGAAGCTAAAAAGAAGGGCTTACTTAAAGAAGGTGAAAATCTATTAATTGCCTCCTCAGGAGCTGGTGAAAATCACATTGCTGCCATAATAAAATGGTAATATGTTCTTAGAAGGTGATATTAATGTATAAAATTTCTTATTCTAAAGAAAAAAACAGAATCTATATTGAAATTTCAGGGAAATTATCTGAAACAGATGAGCAAGATTATATAAGTGAAATGCTGACTTGCTTAAACAATGTTGAACCTAATTTTACAGTTAGTGCTAATCTACAAAATTGTGATATTTCAGTCCTAGATAAAAGCAGTAACTTTGAGGTTATAAGAAATTATGGCAAGGAGAAAAAACTGTATAAAGTAGCAGTTATTTTAAGTGTAGAAGCTTTTAATAGTAACTTGTCTAACCCATTTAAAGGATTAAATAATGCCTTTAATAATATTAAAGATGCTGAACATTACCTTAATAGCTAATAATCTTTATTTACATGAGGGGGATTTTAAATGTACACTATAAGATATGATAATTCAAAGAACTGTATTTATATTTTAGTTGAAGGAAATATGGATCTTCAACAAGCTGATAATTATGTAAAGGATTTAAAAAGAACTATAGATGGTGCAAAAGCAAACTTTAATATGTGCACTGATTTATCAAAGGCTTCAGTAGTTCTTCCTGAAGTTAATGAAAAGCTTAATGAAACTAAGGCCTATGCTAAGAAAAAAGGTTATAATAAATGTGCATTCGTAGTAAGCTCTGCAGTGTTTAAAATGCAAATAAGAAGAGTATTTGAAGAATCTCAAGAAAGCCTCTTCACTAGCATCACTGATGCAGAAAAATTTTTAAATAGTTAAATAATAAGATTTTTAGAGGTACTGAATGCTCAGTGCCTCTAATATATTTATTACATAAAAAAAGTCCTACTATATCCTTTCAGCTTCAAACTTCATATATATCCTCTGCTATATCATCCAAAGCTTTCCTATCAAGTATTATTATAGAGCCCCTCTGCTTTTTTATTATATTTTGCTCTTCAAATTTATGAATCACTCTAATCAAATGTCTATAGCTAGCTCCTAGAAGTTCTGCTATTTCTGTAATCTTATCTGTATATATCTCATGCACTTTAGAGCAATGATTTTTTTCTGGAGTAATAGCTAAAAGATAACTAGCAAACCTACTCTCCAAAGGATATAAAAGATTTATAGCACTATATTTAGAAATGCTACTCAATTTAACCCCTAGTTCCTTACATATATATTTTAAAAACTTACAATCATTTATAGCATACTTTCTTATATTATCCATGGATATAGCTATGCATAAGCACTGTTCTATAGCTTGAATATTAGAATCAGCCTTGTCTATGTCAATACACTCTACATCACCAATTATTATTAATGGTTTATAAAACTTTAGCAAAAGACTTTTCCCATTCTGAAGAAGATTATATACTTTTGCTTTTCCTTTAACTAAGAAATAAAAATAGTACATAGGGTCACCAGCTCTATAAATATGCTCATTTTTATCAAATAAAAACAGCTCCATATATGGATTCATGTTTCCTTCAAAAATATCCTCTATATTATACTTTTCTATATAATAATCAAGCTTATGTTTATCTTTTACCTTAATCATAACACCCTCACCTTCTCACTTTAGTATATTATATATTTTGTATTTTTTGTGACATATGTCATATTAATTTACAAAGACTTCATGCTATAAATTAGTTAAGAATATTAAAAATGGGGGATTAAAATATGAATAATCTATTAGCTGTAGTGGTGGGTATCCTTATTTCTATAATGATTACCCTTAACGGAGGATTATCTAATTATTTAGGTTATTATACTTCAACCTTAATTGTTCATGTAGTTGGCTTATTATCAGTATTAACAGTATTAATTATAACTAAAAATAAGATGAAATTAAAAAAAGAGACTCCTTTTTATTTATTTACTGGAGGAGCCATAGGTATATTCATTGTAATTTTTAATAGCATATGTTTTAAAAACCTAGGTGCTTCTTTAACTTTATCTATAGCCCTACTTGGACAACTTGTATTATCCATATTAATAGACCACTTTGGATTATTTAATATGGCAGTTCACAAATTCAAAAGTAAAAAACTTATAGGACTTTTATTTATTTCCTTAGGGATAGTTATTATGCTTATATACTAATTTAAAAGGAGGCGTATTATTTTGTATATATTTTTAGCATTTATAGGCGGGGCTCTAGTTACCTTAGCCTCTATAATAAACTCAAGACTAGGCAAAGAAATAGGCGTTATCCAAGGTACTATTATAAACTATACTGTAGGTTTAATATGTATACTTTTAGTCTGTTTATTTAATGGATCACTTTTTAAAATCTCAAGTCAAGGCTTTTTAGACATACCTTTATGGGCTTACTTAGGTGGTATGGTAGGAGTTGCTGTTGTAATACTTTCAAATATAGTAATACCTAAAATACCTGTGATATATTCCACATTATTAATTTTTATAGGTCAAATTGTTACAGGTATAATTGTAGATTACATCTTTGGAAATCCTATTTCAAAAGGAAAGTTTATAGGTTGTATATTTATTATATTAGGCTTAGTATACAACTCTAATATAGATAAGAAAGATTTAAGTTCTAATAGATGTGAAGATTTAGCCTAGTGGTTATTACAAAAATATTTTAGTTTTATTCCATAATACTTGCATAAAAGGAGCTAACCTTAGATATAAAGTTAGCTCCTTTCTATTTTAATTACACAACTTAGAAATCTAATTTATATTGAATTAACCTATTATTAAAAACCGTATAAAATCCATTATCATAAACATTTAATAAATCCCCCTGATACTTATATTCTTTGTTATCTTTTAAACTCGTTATAATACCCAAAGATTTATTATTAATAAGAATTTGTCCCTTATTATTTATAAAAACAGATTTTTCATCACTACTAACATCTATGGTATCCCCTCTGACTAAGTTACCATCAGTGTCCATTGTATATAATTTCACCTTATTTACTTTACCATCCTTAACTTCTTCAAAATAAAGTCTACCATGATAATCCATATGAATAAATTTATTTGTAACATTATCTTTTAAAGAAAGTTTTTTATTGTCTAAGCTTGAATAAATATTAGTTTTTGTAATATCAGTATAGATTATCTCTTCTTCATTAGGTAAAATATAGAAATAATTTATCTCTTTTATTTGTAAGTCTAATTTTTTTATATCAGAACCACTTTTAACCTTTATTATATTTTTTTCACTATCATCACCATATCCTATGTAAGTAATATTTTTATTAGCTGATTTTTTTATTAAAAATATGGAGTGGTTTGAGTTCATATCTTTAATTTTATAAATATTACTTCTTTTATTATTTTCCACATCATATGAACATATATCTATCTTATCCAAATTGATTTCATTCCCTTTTTCAGCTATTATAATCTCTTTACCATCTTCTGACCAATTAAAATAATCTATCTTTTTATCTTCTTCAGGTACTATATAGCTTTCTTCTCCACTTAATATATTGATTATCTTTATACTTAAATTTTCATAATATGCTATGTACTTACCATCACAAGAAATTAACTTTTCACCTAGATCCTTAGGAAGTTCTCTCGTGATATTATTACTGAATACTTTTTCTAAATAAGTTACTTCAAAATTATAATTATCTACCAGATAATACCTATCTAAAAATACTAATAAAACGCATTGAAATATTATTGATATAACAGCAATAATAATAAGTCCTTTAAGTTTCTTCATACAATAAACCTCACTATTTCACAATTATAGCTGAAGATAAATTTCTTGAAGCTTGAGATCCCTTTGGTTCATTAACTGCCTTTCCATCCTTATACATAATAACAGAATTTCCACCATCAAGATTCATAGCATTAATGGCTCCTAAATCTAACATTAATTGCTGAAGTTCAGCTAGACTTGCTCCTGCTCTAGGATGAAGATTTCCCTCAATTACAATTAAAATAATTGAACCATCATATTTCTGTCCAATTACAGTTCTTTGGCTCATCCCTCCACCCCAAATAGAATTATATCTTATGTCTACAGCTTTACCTTCTTTTATTAATATGGGGCCAAAACTTACTGCTTCTTGTACATTTAAATTAACTAATTCTTTGTATGAATAACTGCCAACTATAAGAATACCTTCTTTAGTTATAGCACAGATCTCCATTTCATCACTTAAATTAATCTTATCCTCATCTTCTGGATATATTAAATTCCCTTCTGATATAATAATTCCTAAAGGAATATTACTGTATTCACTGCTCCTATCATCAAAGTTTGGAGTAAATCCTCCACCATTAACTCCAGCAAGGGCATTATTCTTTTCCACAATAGCTGAAATTTCTTCGCCTTTTCTCCCTGAGTTATCTGAATATGCCACCTTAACTCGCTTTGGATTATGTACTAACATTACATACCCATTATACCTAGCATTATTAATCTTTAAAAAATCAATGGTTTCATCTTGGGTTTTAGATACCTTTACAGTATCCTCATTACTTTTAAGTTCCTTACCTTCGTCAATTTGTTCCATTAGGATATTATTAATCTTATTAGTAGATAAAAACTTTGTTGCTAACCACTGGTGGCTTGTACTCATAACCGCGGAGCCAACATAAACTTTTCTAGCTCTCTTAAAAAAAGGAGTATGTAACAACAAAATAGGAAAGGAAACCATTGTAAAAATTATAAAAAAACAAAAATAATATAGATATTTCTTTTTAAAATTTTTCATTGTTTTTCAAACCCCTTTTGCAAATAATTTTTGTGAAATATGCCTATTTCATGTATTTATAATAACATATGCTTCACACACAATTTGTCAAATATCGGGATTTTATATGAATAATATACTACACATTTTGACATAAAAATTTCAACTAATTGTTCTTATATCAGTTCTCTTTAAACTATCCTAATCATAAAAACAGTAGAAGGACTTTAGCCCCTCTACTGTTTTTATATAAATCTTATCTATGCAAATCCTAATAATGATCCTATTTGGTAAATTAATACTGAAACAATGTATGCCACTATAAAGGTATAGACTGCTGTAAATATCGTCCACTTCCATGAGTTTGTTTCTCTCTTTACAGCTCCTAAAGCTACTATACAAGGAGTATATAGTAGAGACATTACCATAAATGATACTGCTGTTAACGGAGTAAATATGGTTCCTAATGCAGCAATTAATGCCTCTCCAGCATCTGTTCCTGCATAAATCATTCCCATAGTTCCTGTAACTGATTCTTTAGCTAATATACCTGCAAGTAAACTTATTGATGCTTGCCAAGTACCAAAGCCTGCTGGTGCTAGTATAGGTGCAAAGATCATCCCTATCCTTCCTAATATGGATTCATCACTGTATTGTTCCACACCAAAAGGCATTACTGATAAGAACCATAATATAGTCATTACAGGTAAAATAACAACAAATGCCTTTTTAAAGAATGCGCCAGCTTTATCCCACATAAGTGTTAATACATTTTTAATGGAAGGCATCCTATAAGGTGGAAGTTCCATAACAAAGTATGAACTTTCTCCCTTAAACACAGTTTTTGATAGTATAAATCCACAAATTAAAGCCACTATAATTCCTAAAGCATATAATGAAAATAATACAAGTCCTTCTTTATGAGGGAAAAATGCTGCTATGAATATTCCATAAACTGGTAGCCTAGCTCCGCAAGAAACAAAAGGATTTATTAAAATAGCAATCATCCTATCCTTTTTGCTCTCAAGAGTCCTAGTTGCCATTATCCCAGGAACATTACATCCAGTTGAAACTATCATCGAGATAAATGTTTTACCATGTAATCCAAGACTTCTCATAATTCTATCCATAACATAGGCGGCTCTTGCCATATATCCTGAGTCTTCTAATAGACCTATTAAAAGGTACATAACCATTATTAAAGGTAAGAAACTTATAACTGTACCTACCCCACCAATTACTGCTTCCTGTATAAACGCTCCAATAAAATCACTACCTGTTAGGGCTGCGATACCTTCTGAAGCCCACTCTCCAAAAGTTCCAATCCATCCTTCTAGTGTATCTTGGAAGATATCCTTACCTATTTTAAAAGTTAATTCATATACAAAATACATTATTAAAGCAAATATAGGTAATCCTAAAAATTTATTTGTGACTATCCTATCTATCTTGTCAGATAAGGTTTCTGAAGCTTGCTTTCTTTTTAGTATATTTTCTGTAATACTTGTTATATAGGTATACCTTTTATCAACTATGCTCATTTCTGGCTCAAAACCTGTAGCCTTGGTAACCCTATCTATAGCTAAGTTAACTTCACTTAATATGCTTGTTTCATTTAGTGATTCTAATTGTTCTTTGATCTTAGTATCATTTTCTAAAAGTTTTATAGCTATCCATCTAGCTGAATATTTTAATTTATTACTTACATTTTGTAGCTTACTTTCTAATAAATCTATTTCATCATTTAATTCCTTACCATAGTCTATATGAAGTATTTTTCCTTCAGCACCGCTATGCTTTTCAGTGGCACTAATTAATTCTTCTACACCTTTTTTCTTAATAACCACTGTAGGCACTACTGGAATTCCTAGTGCTTTTGACAAAGCCTTCACATCTATTTTAACACCTTGTTTTTCTGCTTCGTCCATCATGTTAAGTGCTACAATCACATTTGCACCCATTTCAAGCATTTGAACTGTCAAATATAGATTTCTTTCTAGATTAGTAGCATCTACAACATTAATTACAGCTTGAGATCCTCCGTCTAATATAAAATTTCTAGCTACAACTTCATCCTCCGAATAAGCTCCCAAACTATATGTCCCTGGTAAATCAACTACCTTAAACTCTTTGTCTTCTTTTTTAAGAATCCCCTCTTTTTTTTCTACAGTTACACCAGGCCAGTTTCCTACATGTTGCCTTGCTCCTGTAAACACATTAAACAAGCTAGTTTTTCCACAATTGGGATTACCAGCTAAAGCTATTGTAATCATGTCCTATCCCCCTTATATTATATGAATCTCATTATCAACTGTTAACTAAAAAATATTTAGCTAACTTCTTCAATCATGATCTTATTAGCCATTCCCTTTCCTAAAGCAAGTCTTCCACCGCCCAAAGATACAATTACTGAACGTCCATCATTTTTTATAACTTGTACCTCTGCCCCATTAAAGAATCCCATTTCTTGAAGTTTCTTATTCATATCTTCCTGAAGCATTAACTTATTTATAATTGCTTTTTTACCGTCTCTAACAAATCCTAAAGGCATGTTCATAAAATCCCCTCCTTTATATTAATATTCCCTTGGCTTCATTTTTTCTTAATGTTAATTTATATCCTCTAATAGTTATTTCAACTGGATCTCCTAAAGGTGCCTTACCTGAAAGTAATAATTCTACTCCTGGCGTTATACCCATCTCTAAAAGCTTTCTTCTAACTGTACTTTCTCTATCCAAATCCTTAACTATAGCTTTTTCTCCTATTTTTAATTCTAAAACATTCTTCATAGTCCTCTCCCCCTAATACTTTATAAATTAATAGCATTTTTCCCTTTTTCTGTTAGGGACCACTTTACTATTGTAGGCATTAAAGATGCACTGCAACAGCTGCATTTTTTTCCTTCCCCACAACTAATATTACAATCGCTATCTTCTTTTTTTATATATCCCCCAGCCTCTAGTTTAAATTTATAGTCTCGAACCACCTCTTCATTCAAGCCTAATTCTCTAGCAATAGCTTTATCTGAAAAATCCATACCATCATTTAACATTGCTAGAATTTTCTTTATCACATCTACCACCCCATCGATATCCTTTATCATTTATTATGATACATCAACTGATACGCAAAATCAATATTTTTAGTGAAATAAATAACGAAAATTTTATATTATAGTTATTTATTTAACCTTATATAAAGCAGAGATTAATTTCTAAAAATAAATTTTCTTGGGGTTCAGCAGAAATTTACATCAGATTGTAATTTAATGGTAGTGGTGTTATAATTAAATGAATAGCCTAAGGTATAATTACATTTAAACAGGAATTATAAGGGGGTATTTTATGAAAAATCAACTTAAATACTTTTTATCAGGGATTATAATAATATTATTTAGTTCACCTATAGGTTACTTTATGATTAACACAATCTATGCTAATAGAAACCTAACAGGTGAATACAATCCTTTGTTAAATGGCTTTATACATTCAATAACGATAATTGGTGTTTTAGTATTTTCTGTGGGAATAATAAATATTTTTATTGAGAAAAAGTACAAATAGAATCTTTATTTTATAATTCTAAATTATTACAAATTAAAGTCCAGCAAATTACTTGCTGGACTTTGTTATTACTACATACTATACATATATAGTATGTAGTAATTAAGTTTTTCAGAGTTTTTTAAAATTTACTCTTAATAATTTTAAACCCTATTTTTTTATTAGTTAAAGTATCCATGCATATTTATTCAATCTTTACTCTTTCTAGATTGAGCTAGAGAGAGGTATTCTTCATAATGAAACTTCACATGAACCTATGAATCACTTTGCACTATTTTGCTTTAAATATATTACTCTTTACTTAATGGAGTAAAACCGCAATAGCCTATTCCATCACATCTTTCTTTCATATTATCCCATACAGATTCCTCTGTTATAACCTCAATAGCTGATGGATATAATATATAATTTTCCTTAAATATATGATCTCTAAGGTTAAATATTATATACTTAGCTATTTCATCTAACCTTTCCTTAAACTTATCAAAGTTTAAATGTTCTACAGAAGTAGCTAATTTTTTTAATTCTCTTTTCTTTGCTCTTAAATCCTCATGCTCCATCTTCATTATTCTTGTTGGACCTGTTATTTTTCTTTTCTCCATCTCTACAAAAAGAACATCTTCTTCTCTTTGATGGTGCTTTTCTGCATCTAATATATTATCAGCTAATACTATTAAATCTTTAAATTTTTCATTCTTTGGATCATACTTATCCATGCTTTGAATGTCCATATTCAACTCTTCTAAGTCTGTTAAGAATCCTAAAATTTCATCATGCTCAGCTATCATTGTGTAAAGTACATGACCTGGTTTAATTTTTCTCTTAATCTTATTTAGTTCATCCTTTAAAACCTCCATGTGAATATCACATAAATGTCTCAAATCTTTAGGATCCATTCCTTCTTCAATAAGATTTTGTTCTGCTATTGATAGTTCTATAGGATTAATATTTTTAACTATTTCTATAGCTTCTTCTCTTACCTCCGCTGTTATTCCTTGTGTATTTAACTTTTTTAATACCTTTGTTAAGCTTTCAATTCTTTCATTTTCCATAACTCTATCTCCCCTAAATTAAATCATATTAAATAAAACACTATTTTCTTTATAAATATGAATAAATAAGTCTTTCTCTAATCCATGAAGCTTATCATATACAAGTTTAAAGCTTGTACATGCTCCTTCTGGTGCCTTAAAGTCTCTTGTAACCTGTTCTAGTTCTTTTAATATGTCTCCAGCTGCATCGTGTTCATCTTCTGTATCCCTTATAAATTTGTATATGTCTTCTTTATACTTCTCATTCCCTGTCTCTTCATATACCTTTATTAAAGGAAAAAGATTTTCTTCTTCTTTTATTAGATGCTCCTCAAGTTCTGTCTTTAATGTTCCAAATAGCCTATGAACCTTCATAAGTTCTGCTCCATGGTGTTTAAAGTGTACTTTTAAAACCTTAAATAACAATGCATCTATTTCTTTAAGTTCCTTTTTTGTGAAACTATGATGAGTATTTAATATATTTTCCATTAAATCTGTAGGTTTTTCCTTTCTCCAATCCCTGTATTCTGAATTGGATTTTATAAACTTTTCATATTCTTCATTAAGCTTTTCTACTATATCATTAGGATTTAATCCCTTTTCTTTTAAGGCTTCCCCTAAAGAGTCATGACCTCCACAGCAATAATCAATTTTTAATTCGTTAAATATCTCACTTGATTTTGGGAAGATTGAAACAACTTCTCCAAGCTTTTGACCTTCATGTATAACCTTATCCATAACTTATCCCTCCTAAAACCTTTTACTTTTATCTATTTATTTTAATTACTTATTTATTTTTTCTCTTGCTATGTTTTGATTTTATATCTCTTTTAAATTTAATAATATGATTCAAATCAAATTATCATTTATTATAAAAATTTTTAATAAAAAACCCATAGAACTAAAACTCTCCTTTAGTTCTATGGGTTAACTTAAAACAAATTTATATATTATTTTACTCTACATAACCTCTTAATGTAGCTTCGTTTTTTATTATGATTATCTTATTTCCTTTAAGTTCTATTATGTCTAACTCTTCAAATTTTGATAGCTTTCTACTTATAGTTTCCCTTGTTAGCCCTGTATAATTAGCCATTTCTTCTCTATTTATAGGTAACCTTATCTCTATTTCCTCTCTTTGTTTTATCCCATATCTTTCTCCAAATTCTAAAATCATATAGGCAATTCTAACATCTGCATCATTTGTGGCAAGGTTTTGAGCTAGGTTTTCCGTTTCTGCTAACTTTTTTGTAACTTCTTTTAATATTTTTAAAGATATTTTAGGGTTCCTCATTAAAATATCATCCATGTTTTCTTTAGAAAGAGTGCAAATTTTTACATTAGAGATTGCATAAGCTGAAAAGTTATATTCTTCTTCATCATTAAATAAGTTTAACTCTCCAAAAAAATCTCCACTTGTAAGTATGTGAACTATTTGCTCTTTACCCTCTTTAGTAATCTTTGAAAGCTTCACTTTACCCTCATTTATTATAAATAAAGTATCTGACTTTTCTCCCTCATAGCAAAGTGCTTCCCCCTTTTTAAACTGAAGGTGTCCTGTCATGGATATTATTTTCTTTAACTCCTCATCAGATAAAAAAGAGAATATAGGAACTTTCTTAGCACATAAATTATTGCTGCATCTTTCGCAACTACACTGATTCATTAAAACACCTCCCAGCTTTTTAAAGTTCAATTTATTACTATATAGATACTTTTATATCTATTATATTATTTAAGTTTTAATATGTAAAAACCATAAGTAAATCTTAAAAATTTAATCTAATTTTATTATATAAAAAAACATACTCATTTAAAATAGTATGAGTATGTTTAAATATAATTCTTATTAATCTCTATCTATCCATTTAGTCAGACTATCAACGGATTTTCTTTGAGCCTCTTTTCTCTCCATGTCAGGGTATCCTAAATATATAAAGGCTAGTACCTCATCCTTTTCCTGTAATCCGAAAAACTCTTTCATTTTAGGGCTATAACAAGCCTTTCCTGTTTTCCAAAATGAAGCAAGCCCTAAGGAATGTGCTGCAATAAGCATGTTCTCTATAGCTGCATAGGTAGCTCCCAATTCTTCTAATCTAATTACCTTTTTATTTTCAGTTACTTCTGCAGCAACAGCAATAATTACCGGTGCTCTAAAAGGCTTATTTTTTTGTTTTTCAATCTTCTTTTTTCCTTCTTCATTGTGAGGATCAATACAAGAATCTATTGCAATCTCTTCCATAACCTTTGAAAGAGCACGTCTTCCATCACCAGATATTACAAAAAATCTCCAGGGCTCTGTAAGATATCTATTAGGTGCAAATGTTCCTGCCTCAATTATCCTTTCTATAAGGTCTCTTGGAACTTCTTCATCTTTAACCTTTCCTACAGATCTTCTGGTTTTAATTGCTTCTATTACATCCATTTCGCTACCTCCTCTTACCATATTAATCTATTGTAAGCTCTACAGGGCAATGATCTGATCCTAATACCTCAGTGTGTATATCCGCTCCTTTTAGCCTATCTTTAAGCCTTTCTGACACACAGAAATAATCAATTCTCCATCCCGCATTCTTCTCTCTAGCTTTAAACCTATAAGACCACCAAGAATATATCCCTTCTTTATCAGGGTAAAAATATCTATAGGTATCTATAAATCCACTTCCTAAAAAAGTAGTAAACTTTTCTCTTTCCTCATCAGTAAAACCGGCATTTTTTCTATTATTCTTAGGGTTCTTTAGATCTATCTCTTTGTGGGCAACATTTAAATCACCACAAATTATTACAGGTTTCTTTTCATCAAGAACTTTTATATATTCTCTAAAGGCATCCTCCCATTCCATTCTGTAAGATAATCTTGCTAGCTCCTGCTGTGAATTAGGTGTATATACTGTTATCATATAAAAATCTTCAAATTCTAAGGTTATAACCCTTCCTTCTTTATCATGCTCCTCTATGTTAATACCATATGATACAGAAATAGGTTCTTCCTTAGTAAAAATTGCTGTACCAGAGTATCCTTTCTTTTCAGCATAGTTCCAATATTGATGATATCCATCAAGTGTTAAGTCAATCTGCCCCTCTTGCAGCTTACTTTCTTGAATACAAAATATATCTGCATCTACTTCTTTAAAGTAGTCTAAAAATCCCTTTTGAACGCAAGCTCTTATACCATTAACATTCCATGAAATTAGTTTTTTCATTCCACTTATCCTCTCTTTTCTTAAAGTTCTTAAATATATTGTAACATTAATTTCTAACTTCATATAGATACTAATAATAAGTTTTAGAAAATAAATATTATTATTAATTTATAATGATTAAATTTTTTCTGTAATTCCTACACTTGATTAAGATTTTGCATCACTGGTATCAGCTTAATAACAGGTTTTATTTAATATTTCACTAACTATTATTTTTATCTGCTGGGAAAACTAATCCTATTTGCCTTCTTATTTCATCCATTACTTCCATAGCTGATAGTGAAACTTGATGAGAGTTAATATTAGACTCTACCTTTCCTTCTTTTATTAAATTTACAAACTCCTGTAATTCATAGCACATATCCTCTTCAATATGAGGCTGTGACAAATCTTCTTCCAGACCATTTTTCAATACTATTTTCACCTTTTGGAAATTATTAATCTTCTCTATTATTATACTTCCATCCTCTCCTTGGATCTCTGATGGTAAATATGAGTTAGCAATTTTTGAGTATATAACTACAGCATCCATATCTTCATATTTGAATACTGCACTTCCTTCTCCATCCACACCAGACTTTAGCATTACACCACTAGCCTTTATTTCTTTTGGCATACCAAATAAATTTATCATAGGATGAATACAATAAACTCCTATATCCATTAATGCTCCATTAGATAATTCAGGATTAAAAGCATTTAAAACTACACCTTCCTTATATTTATCATATCTTGAGGAGTACTGACAATAGCTTCCAAAGTATCTTCTTACCTTGCCTATTCTATGTAAATTATCTTTAAGAACCTTAAAGTTAGGAAGATGAGTGGTTTTCATAGCTTCCATCAAAAGTACATTGTTACTTCTAGCTGCTTCTACCATTTTAGAAACCTCTTTTGCATTTGATGCAAAGGCCTTTTCACATAATACATGCTTTTTATGCTTTAAGAATAACATTGTTTGCTCTGCGTGAAGAGCATTTGGAGATGCAATATAAACAGCATCGATTAAATCACTCTTTGCCATGTCCTCTAAGTCTGTAAAAACCTGTTCTACACCATACTTTTCTCCAAAAGCCTTCCCTTTTTCCTTATTTCTTGAATAAACCGCTGTTAGAACAAAATCTTTTACGTTTTTTGAACCATTCAAAAACCATTCAGTAATATTATTTGTACCTACAACACCAAACCTTATAGCTTCCTTACTCATCTTTTATTCCTCCTTTTTTCATGAAAATATTTATATAACTTTTATCTTTGAATAATATAAAATCTAAACCTGATTTATAATATTTATATTTTATCATATTCCTGTGAATATTATAGATTGATGTTAATAAAAATATTCATAAGCTATTTTAATGACATTTTTTCCTATATTTATCTAGTTAAACTCATCAAATAATAAATAAAAGGCCTTCAAATAGAAAGCCTTTAAAATAATATTTACATAAAGATTTTTAAAACCGCACTTGCTAAAATCAATACAAATGCTCCACCTAGTCTAGATGATATCTGAGCAAATGGCATAAGTTTCATTCTTTTTGAAGCAGATAAAACTGCTACGTCTCCTGTTCCACCCATATTAGCCATACAAAGTCCAGCTGTTATAGAAGATTCTATTGGATAGAATCCTACAAACTTTCCAACAACCCCAGAACCAATAGCAGCTCCTACTACAGTTATTCCAACAAGAATTAAGTACTGTATTGTCATTGCATCTAATACCTGTTGAAGATTAGTATAAGCTACTCCTATCCCTACCAATAGCACTCCTGTAAGGTTATCCATTACAAATTGGAACCATTGGAAACAGGCAAGTTCATATTTCCTAGGCATAAGACCAAGAGCTTTTACTAATGCTACAGATATAATCATCCATGCATAAGGGTGGATCGACGGAAAGAACTTACCTACAATACTTCCCCATAAAAAGAACAGCACCGATATTAAAAGCCCTATTCCCATGAGTTTATACTCTATAGGACTATCTTCATTCTTCTCTACTACAGTATCATCTTGTACACTCATTAAGTCACCATTTCCAGTAAGAGAAGGCTTAACTTTTCCAAGTTTATCAAGAAGCCCTGCAACAACTATTGATAGTGAATTTCCAAGAGCAACAGCAGGAACCATAACTGAGAGCATCTCCTTTGGATCCTTTTGAAGAGTTGAGCCAAATATTTTTGATAAAGGAACAGCACCAGCTCCCATACCTCCTCCCATTATTGGAATCCCTATGTACAGTATAGCTTCTTTTGCACCATATCCAATAAGTGCTCCTACAAGTCCTACCATTCCAATTGATACTATAACACCACCTAAAATTGCAGGTAAATATCTCACTGCAGCCTTAACTAATAATTCTCTTTTCATCCCTAATATGCTACCTGTTATTAATGCTGCTATATAAAAGTCAAGAAATCCTTCACCAGTCATAAAGTTTGTCATGATGTCTGTAGCATATTTAGGAAATATACCATACATCACTAAAGCTGCTGAACCAAATATTATTACAATTGGTCCACCACCAAAATAATCTTTAATAATTGGCATATGATTACCTATTTCCCCTAGTATAGCTCCTACAATCATCATTAGTGCAAAGGCTCCAATCATACCCTTAGGCAGTACACCCATGTAAGTACCAAGAACTACTACTGCTACTAGTATTGCAAACATAGGTAAACTTAATCCCATAATTTTATACGATGGCTTAGATTGTATACTTTCTGCTTTCATTCTCATTCCCCTCCTAATTGTATACGTTTTTATAGTTTTATTATAGGATACCCATTAATATAAATATATTTTTGTAAATAAAAAAAATATTGATATTTCTTTGGCAATACTAGAAATATCAATATCCGTTTAACTATATTACTAAAACATAATTACTTGTTTTAATGACTTTCATTATGATATTTATATAATGTTAATGGTCTTCCTACTGTTTTATACTCTAATTTAGTTGCAACCTTACCAATTGAAGCTAAGTAGTCTAAATATTTTTTTGTGGTAACCCTAGACATACTAACTTTTTCCGCAACTAACTCACTAGTGTATATTTTGCCCTTATTTTCCTTCATAAATTTATATATTCTTTCTAAAGTTTTTTCACTTATTCCCTTTTGTAATCCACTGGTAGAAAGGTTATTTGTAGTAATTTTATCAATATCTCCTTGTTTCAATGTTGTCTTATCATGTATGAGGTTATATCTTAATCTGTACCCTTCAAGAGACTTTTTTATCCTAACATATCTAAAAGGTTTTATAAGGTAATCTACAACTCCTAGCTTTAAAATTTTATCAATATTACTAGCATCACTTTCTGCCGTAACAAGTATAACATCTGTCATAATAGAATTCTTTTTCATCTCTTCTAAAAGCTCCATACCGCCTAAACCCGGCATATAAACATCTAGAAGCATTAGATCAATTTCATTATTCATAAGATATCTTAAAGCATCTTCACCATTATTTAATACCTTTCTTACTTCAAACCCTTGAATATTTTCTACATAAGATTTATTTAAATCTGCCACCATCATATCATCATCAACAACAATTACACTAATCAAATTACTTCACTCCTTCAGAAGAACACCTAATTACAAAAATATCATCATCTTATATACACAATTAATTATAACAGTTTCAAAGGTAGATACAAAATCACTTGTAATATATAGTATTTTATATTTTAAGAAAGTAAAAACCACTAGTTTTTACCACAGCTTAAAAGCTCATATAAATAATATTTTTCCTAATACTATTAGTGTAAGTTTAATATTTAAATTGAAATTAAGGAGTGATTGTGTGAAGAAAAAATTTATTGTTTTAGCCTTAAGCCTATCACTGTTTTTTACAGCTTCATGTACAAATCAGCAACAAAAACAAGCCATCGGTGGCGTAGAATCTTCAGTTTCTAAAATGGGAGATATTAAAAAGGTAAAAGTTACCGCGGATAAGGCAAATATAAGATCTGGTTGTTCTAATGATACTCCAATACTTCAATCATCCAATAAGGATAATACCCTAGATGTTGTAAATGAGGTTTCTGATTGGTTTGCAGTAAAACTTCCCAATAACAGTATCGGCTTCGTTCCAAAAAGTCAATGCAAACCAATAGTGGCAGAAGATACAACTCCAAATACAACTCCTGATACAAATAAAGATGTAACTCCTGAAAGTCAAGGTACAACACCTCAAGGAGGAACAAGTCAGCCTGAAGCTACAACTCCTAAAACGCCAAGTGCTCAAACAAACGCTAGTACATTAACTGATTCAGAACAACAAATGATAAAACTATTAAATGAAGCTCGATCTCAAAACAATTTAGCACCTTTAGAAGTAGATATGCAACTAACTAACGTAGCTAGAGTTAAGGCTCAAGATATGATCGACAACAACTACTTTAGTCATAACTCTCCAAAATACGGCAGTCCTTTTGATATGATGAAAGCTTTCAAGATAAATTTCGTTCAAGCTGGAGAAAACATAGCAGGTAATCAAAGCGTTGAAAATGCAGAAAATTCATTAATGAACTCTCCTGGTCATAGACAAAATATATTAAGTCCAAATTATACACATATTGGCATAGGTATTAAGGATGGTGGCCCTTACGGCAAGATGTTTTCACAAATGTTCATCAGTAAACCTAAGTAATTATTACTTTTACCATAATTAAATCATAATATGATTAATACCGAATAAATAATTAAATGCAATTATCTATTCGGTATACTTTAAATAATTTA
Organism: Clostridium simiarum; assembly: GCF_018919175.1. GTDB lineage: Bacteria > Bacillota > Clostridia > Clostridiales > Clostridiaceae > Clostridium_L > Clostridium_L simiarum. The sequence continues at coordinate 225,085 of NZ_JAHLQL010000003.1, forward strand.
AGATTAGTAACTATTCATTACCTTTTCTTCTTTTTTTTCTTCTGAATAGAGTACCCAAACTTTCCTAAAGGCTTATTGTTTAAAGAAAAATATTCACCGTGGGAATAGGCTATTAAGTTAGCTCTTTCAAGATGTATCTTTTCTTTACTATCTATTATATCCTCATCTACAGATATAGATAATACTTCTGCCAAGAAAAGATCGTGGCTACCTAAAGGTGTAATACTTTTAACTTTACACTCTATATTTACAGGGCAGTCCCTTAAAGAAGGAGCTACTACCTTTTGTGAAGTTTCTACCGCAAGATTCAATTTATTTATTTTGTCCTCCCTACGACCAGATACAACTCCACAATAGTCAACTGCCTTTGTCATAGAAGCAGAAGGAAGATTAATTACAAATTCTTCACTTTCTTTTATGTATTCATAAGATAACCTTTCTGGTCTAATAGCCACAGTTATCATAGGCGGACGGGTACAAGCTGTTCCAACCCACCCCACTGTAAACACATTTATCTTCCCCTCTTTATTCTGAGAGGTTATTAATACTGCTGGTACTGGATTTAGTATAGCAGAACCTTTAAAAACTCTTTTGCTCATATTAGCTTTACCTTTCCTTTGCTTTTTAAGTGTCATTATAACCTAAGTTCTATTATAACTTCACTTCAACACTTTTAAAATAGCCAATAAATTTGCTTTAAACTGTTCAATACCCATTAGCAGTATATTATTTTTTTATTTACAGATTATTTTAAATCATTAAGATATATCAGATCTTACTAATTATAAACTTCAAAGTTTCTTTACCTAATTAAATTATTGTAGCTGTCAACTAGGCTTGAAACCTTAGTACTGAAATCCCTTATAGTAATGCTTTTTTCATTTGGTCTTACTGAACCCTTTGCATTGCTTTTCCCACTTGTATCTTTTGTAGTTAATATCTCCATTATATTATTAGCACTACCTTCCATATACTTTAGATCAAATTTAAACTTATCTAAAAAAGGGGTATTATTTAAACCTTCTTTTTTTAGTCTTTCATCATCTTTAACGTATTCTCTAAATTTATCAATCCCCTCTATTAGAGGATCATAGTACTCTTTATATTTGCTAACATCATAATCCAAAATATTATCATCGCTAATTTCTGCATTATAAAAAGCGTTATCTATATCCTGTGCTTTTGTTACAATGTCCATGGCATAATATCTTATCATCATATCTTTTTTCTTTAAAGCTTCTAAACTTTCCTTCTTCTTTTCCTCAGCTATCAAATCAAAGTCATAAAAAAACTTTTCAGTTAAAATAACGCACTCACTATATTCATTATATATTTTTTTATGTAATTCCTTGCCCTTAGCAAAGTCATCCTCTAGAAAAGATTTTGAACTATAATAATTATCTATTTCATTTATAGTATTTAATACTTCCTTTACTTTTGGACATAATTCCTTCATAGAATCATCAGCAAGGCCATATGATGGCTCCTTTGTAGTATATTCTAAAGCCTTTTCTACGTCTTTAAAGGCTCCTTCAACAATAGGAGTTACCGCAGCACCTTCAAACTCCTTTTTTCTAAACTTTTCTTTAATTGTAATCTCCTCTTCAAAGCCAAAATCATTAAAGTATGATTGCATATTTAAACTTAACCATCCAGTCAAATAATTGTTTAAATTAATATAAGCATTGTACTTTCCATTATCAGATTTTGAACTTACCTCCTTCGATTTTTCTTGTGAACCACAAGAACTTAAAAAAATACATATCATCAAACACATAAAAATACGCCCTAAGAACTTTTTCAAAATAAAACTCCCCCTTAATATTTTCTTATGATTTTATTGTAAGATTTTTAAATTAATAGCTGCCTAAAAGGAACCATTTTTTTCACAATAATATATATCGTCCCTTTTTTATTTTTCTATAGTTTAAATTTGTATATTTTAAACACTGAACCTTTCTTTAGACTAATTATTTGTTTAATTCACATATAAAACAAATACTATAAAATCCCAAATACTATTATTACAATAAATTGAGCCAATATTAAAATACTCCAGTATCCACTTAAAGTTCTACTGGAGTATTCTTTATAGAGCTTGTATTATATTGCTATCCTTTGTTTTCATAACCTCAAGTTCTAATGTGGCATTACTTATAATATCACAACTTATTTTATTCATATGCTTTTAAAAGATGTGTTTACCTTTTGCAAAATTCACTGAATAGATTTCTCTGCTAGAACAAGAAAGCTAATTTTTATAATTAGCTTTCTTGTTCTTAAAAGAAGTTAAACAATAAAACCTAATCTTATAATAAGATTTTACAATGAAAGCCTTATTTTTCAATGAATTGTATTAATTCCTTATTAAATTTATGGCGCTGTTCCCAAAACAACCCATGCCCACTATCTTCAAAGGATACAAGTTTAGAATTTCTAATTACCTCTTTTTGAGCTACAGCTAATGGGAATGGACAAACTTTATCATGAGTCCCGTGAAGAATTAGAGTTGGAACATGTACTTTTTCAAGATCAGAAAACAAACTTTCATCTCTAAGAGAAGTAGCAACCTCTGCAGTAGCCCACCCTGCTGCTTGTAATCCTAATTGGAAGAACCAATCTGAAAAAGGTTTCGTTACATACTGAAAGAAAAACATATCTCCAAAGCCTTCCAACATTTTAGGACGGTCATTATAAGTGTCCTCAATAATTTTACTTACCTCTTCTTTTGTAAACCCATAAGGAAAATCTGGACGCTTAGTAAAACTAGGAGCGGCAGCAGCAAAAAGAGCAAGCTTTGATACCCCATAGCCATTATGACGAGCCATGTATCGAATGGAAATTGCACCTCCAACGGAGTGTCCTGCCAATATGAAATCTTCTAAATTAAGTACCTCAACTACCTTTCTAATATCATCTGCTAATACATCATAAGAATAGCCTCTAAAGGGCTTATCTGAATTACCAAACCCTCTTAAATCAACACCAATGCATCGATATCCTTTTTTAGGAAGTTCATCAAACTGATATTCAAATAAATTATGGTTTGCAGGCCAACCATGTATAAACAAAATTGCCTTCTTACCCTCTGGGTTAATATCTTCCACATAAACTTTTACATTTGGCTCTACTCTAACATAGTATCCCACTTGGATTCCTCCATTAATAAAATTCTTTTCAGTAATAGATTATTCACTTAGCATTAAATAGGTGATTTATCTATTTACTTTCACATGTAATCTTTAGACTGAATTTGTATAAAATCTCTAAGCTCTGATATAATCTAAATATACAATTTAATTTTGAAATAATATGTTTTAATACATGAAAGTCTTTATAGATAAAACTATATTACTATGGAGGATAAAAATGGAGAAAATTTTTTATGAAAATCAATATATAAAAGATTTTACTGCTGAAATAATTGATATAAAGGAGATAGATGATAAATTCCATGTACTTATGGATAAGACAGCCTTCTTTCCAGGTGGCGGTGGTCAACCTTCCGATTTAGGATTTATAGAAAATCATGAGGTTATAGCTGTATATGAAGAAAAAGGACACATATACCATGTTGTAGAGAAAAAACCTATAAAAATACATAAAGTAAAGTGTTCTATAGATTGGAATAGAAGGGTAGATGGTATGCATCAACACTTAGGCCAGCATGTACTTTCTGGATGCTTTTTTAAGCTCTTTAACGCCAACACTGTTAGCTTTCACTTAGGAAAAGAAATTAGCACCGTAGATATCCAAGGGTACTTAAAGGAAGATCAGATAAGAGAAGCTGAAGCCTTAGCTAATGAAATTATTGAAGAAAACTTAAAAGTTGAGTTTTTAGTTCCTTCAAAAAAAGAATTAAAAAACATAAAGATTAGAAGAGCTTTACCAAATACAGAAGATGAAATAAGACTGGTTAAAGTAGGTGAACTAGACCTTAATGCTTGTTGTGGAGTCCATCCTAGTTCCACACTAGAACTTAGAGTTATAAAAATAAAAAGATGGGAAAAACATAAAGATGCTACAAGAATAGAGTTCTTAGCTGGAAGACGAGCAGTTGAAGATTGCTTTAAAAAAGATAAATTCTCATATACCATATGTAGATATCTAAATAGTAATGAAGATGAATCAATAAATGCTGTAAGAAATTTAAGTGAAGACCTAAAAACTTCAATAGATAGCAATAAAAAGCTTAAAGGAGAACTTTTAAATTATCAAGTTAAAGAACTTCTTGAAGAGTCGGAGAAAATAGATAATATTAAGGTTATAAGAAAAATATACCCTGATGAAGATCTAAAATACATGAATAAATTAGCCTCAAGGCTTGTAGAAAGTGAAAGTACCCTCTCTCTTATAGCAGTAACTTCAGGAGAAAGAGCAAATTTAATATTTGCCTGCTCCAAAGATATAAAAAATGTAAATATGAATGAACTTTTAAAAGATGCCATAAGCCTTATAGAGGGAAAGGGTGGCGGCAGTAACGTATTAGCTCAAGGTGGTGGGAAAAATAATAGTAACCTCCAAGGAGCTCTAGATTATGCATTTATTAAAGTAAAAAATCTTTTATCCAATGACTATCTGCTCTAATACTCCATCTTCTTTAAAGTAGGAACAAAGAACGGCTACATCCCTAGATAATGATTTTTAAGCTTTAGTGGGAGTAAAAACTCCCACTAAAGGCAAGGACTCTGTTTATACCATAATTCCCCATTCTAATGATTATTGGTGGTTACATCTTTTACTAAATTAATAGAGGATGGTCTCCTTTCTTATTAATAAATAACAAAACTTCCCTTTTCCCTTTTTAAATAATTTTCTAATTTAAAGCCTTATCCAAGGATCTATATAAATCTTCTGTTTCACTTACATTCTCATAATTTATAACTATAAGCTTATTATCATTTGTGTATATAGCAACAAATGGATCAGTTTTATCCATTATATAAAAATATGCTTCTTTATGATTCACAGCCTTATGCTTCCCCATTATCATTTTGTTAACAGAAGCTCCACCTCTTCTTCTAATACGGTTTGGAAGATCCTTTTCTAATGACACCTTATTTATTTCTTCCTTATTAACAGTTATGCCCCATTGCCCTTCAATGATTATTTGATTATCTATCACATCTACTTCTCTACCTTTGAAAATACTTGGAAAAGTTAAGGTTCTTACAGAGGCAATGATACAAATTCCCACTATAGCTACTCCAAGTACTTTACCTAATGGCCTTGCAAAGTTAAGAGACAATAGTCTTCCTTCTTCTTTGCTAAATGCCCAAAGAGCTGGATTCTTTTTATTATAATATATAAATCCCATAATATAATTTTCATCATCCATAGTTTCATCTTTAATTACAACTTTCCAATTTTCAGTTTCCTTTAAGGCTTTAACTTTTTTGTGTATCTTATAGTAATTTGCATATATTACCATAATTTCTATGAATACAAATAAGTTTCCTAATACAACAGACCATATTTCAGAAATTCTTAAGGTTAAAACAATATATATTAAAATAATAAAAACATAACTTACAGTAAAGTTTCTCCTATATTCTCTTTTTAGTTGTGCCAATTTTTCCTTTTCATTATATCCATAGGGTAATCTAACACCAAAGAAAATTGATTTCTTTTCAATTTTATAAATAAACAGTGATAAGCAATAAAGAAAAAACAGACTTAAATAGATTGTTATTGTATTCATGTTATACATATGCCACACTCCCTATCTTTTATAAATTCTTAGTTTTTATTAAGTATAAGTAAATCTCCATTTGTAATATCGTTTATTATATTATAAGTTATTATAAACCATGTTTCAAGATGTATTTCCCATTTTTTACTTTCTCTTTTATTTTTATAACATGTTTACAGTTACAATTAAATAAAAGCTACATACTTTTTCAGTATATAGCTTTGTTAAAATCCTTTAATATCAAACTACTCTATTTACCTAAATGCTTTAGACTATACAATCTTTTTTAAATCATCTAAAAATTTTAGTATAGTAGTTATTTCTTCTTGTTTGTAGTTATCTAAAACTTTCATTAATTTTTCTCGTTTTTTTTCATGAAGATATTGATGTAGTTTAAACAAGGCTACACCTTTTTCTGTTAAGTTATAATAAATTTCTTTTTTATTGTTTTCTATCTTATTTGCTTTAATAATTTCTTTTGAAAGAAGTTTTGAATTTATTTTTGATATACCACCTTTAGTCATATTAAGATCTTTTGATATAAATATACTATTAGGCATGTTATTTTTACCTATACATTCTATAACGTGGAACTCTGATAAGGTTATGCCCTTTATATCCTTATCCGTTATTTTACTAAGCTCCTTCTTTATTTCTTCATTATCTTCTTTTATATTTAAAATTTTTTCAATTAAATTTTTTTCTTGATTTTTCTCTGCTTCATTTAAATGATTTATAAAAGAAATAACTTTTTCAAATAATTCTTCTAATTTCTCCTCTTTCTCTTCTATTATCATAAATACTCTCCCTTTTAGTTTCTTAGCTAACAATATATATTATAATTTAAAAAAATTTTTATTCAATAAAACTTAAATAGTTTACAAGGAAACCATTTTATGATATTATTAAATAGTTTCCCAGGAAACTATTTAATATTTAATGGAGGTTTTAAAAATGAAAATTGATTTAACATTAGAAATTGGGAAAGAATTTTTTTCCTCAACTCTTAAAAAAGCAATAAGTGAAGACAAAGCATTTGGTGCTATAGGTCATATAGGAACTCATTTTGATGTTATGGATAAAGAGTTTCCTCTTGATTATATAAAGAGACGCGGAAAAATATTTAATGTATCTCACATAAGAAATAATGAGATTTCATTAAAGGATATCAATTTAGATGAAATTAAAGAAAATGACTTTATTATTTTTTATACTGGATACTTAAAAGAAACAGGCTTTGGAACCGTTGAATATTTAAGAAATTACCCTGAACTTTCTACAGAATTAATTGACCATTTAATAAATAAAAAAATTAGCATAATAGGTATAGACACAACTGGAGTTAGAAAAGGCTCTGAACATAGACATATAGATCAATATTGTGCAGATAACAATGTATTTATTGTTGAAAATATGAATAATCTTGATTTATTATGGTCAGAAGCTAAGGGTACCTCTTTTACTATGTACACTTTTCCTCTTAATATAAAAGGTGTAACAGGCCTTACCTCTAGAGTTATAGCTGAACTCTAGAACATATAATGGCATAATTTTGTGTGACTAAATATTAGATACTTTCTTTTGATAATAATTTGTATAAAAATACATCATTTTGTTATTATCTAAATAATAATTAAGGAGAATCTCAAGATAGTGGGACTCTCCTTAATTATTTTTATTTACTTTAAAACTTAGATTAAATTAAAAATGATTATATGAAACAGTTTGTGAAAGGTCTTTTCTTTTCAAATGATTAGGATTAGGTTTTGCATCTTTACCTGGGTAGCCTATTGGGAAAATACATACTGGTTCAAAATTTGATGGTATATTAAAAGCATTAACAATAGCAATTGGATCAAAATGTCCAACCCATGTTGTACCCAATCCAAGTTCAGTGGCTTGTAGCATCATATGTGTAGCAACAATGCTTGCATCAATATCAGCATGGACTTTTCCATCATAAGTACGCTTCCAAGCTTCATCTTTGTCAGCACATACAAGTAAAGCCATAGGCGCATTAAAGTGACAACTTGTACATTCTTTTAGTTTAACAAGTGCCTCATCACTTTCAATTACTAAAATTCTTTGAGGTTGGTAGTTTACAGCAGTAGGAGCTAACTGTCCAGCTTTTAAAATTAAATCTAGTTTTTCTTGTTCAACCTTTCTACCATCAAAACTTCTTAAAGAATATCTTTCCTTTGCTAATTCTATAAAGTTCATAAAAACCTCCTTAAATAGAATATTTATCATTTATTTTCTTTCTAGTTTATATTATAATAGGCTTAAAACAAAAAGAAAGTATGCACTTTTTTGTAGTATACTTACCGTTAGGAGAGTGTAAATTAAATGGATACATTATGTCGCAATAAACAAGCCCCTTTTGAATATACTCTTGCTATTATTAGTGGTAAATGGAAAATGAAAATAATCTATGAGTTAGCTTGTGAACATACTTTACGATACAGTGAACTTAAACGCAATATTTCCTTTATCACTCATAAAATGTTAAGTAGCCAACTTAAGGAATTAGAAAATGATGGACTTATTATTCGCAAAGAGTATCCCCAAATTCCACCTAAAGTAGAATATTCTTTATCCGAAAAAGGTTTATCACTAGTTCCGTTAATTAGTGAAATGTGTAAATGGGGTAAAAAACATCAATGCATAAACAATGTATGATTTATATATGGAATTAATCCATTGTTAAAATAGTATTAGTATTATAATTAATATGCAATATTATAAAATTTAGCATTCTAACTTAGAGATTATATAATAATCATGAATAGTAGATATAAGAGGGTAAATATCTAATCCTTAATAAGTTGGATAAACTCCTGTGCTGCTGTAGACATAGGAATATCCTTCTTTGTTGCTATTCCAAGAATTCTTTCAGGAATTTTTTCCTTAATAGAAACTTCATATAACTGTTTTTGCTCCAGTTCCCTTTGAACATAATCTCTTATAATACAGGAAATTCCTAATCCTTTTTTAGCAAATTCAATCATTAATTCCATATTACTTAACTCTATTTGTGGCAATACTGTTAATCCATGTGAAATAACATAATTATCTATATAATCTCTGGTGTTTCCACCTTTTTCCAGGAGAATGATAGGATAATTATCAACCAAATTCTTTAATGACATCTGTTTTTCGCAAATATACTTGTATTTTTCGCCTACCACAAAACAGTCTTGTATTTTAAATGTTTTGATAATATTAAGGGAAGCAAGATTCTCTATATTCATATTTAAAATCCCTATATCTATCTCACCGGACTCTAATGCTTTTACTATATCATAGCTTGACTTATCCTTAACATAAATCTTTATTTTTGGATGATTTAAATTATATGTTTCTATATATTTCATCAGATAGTATTTACATACTGCACTGCATACAGCTATTCTTACCTGACCTAGATTAAGATTTTTTAGTTCTAAAAATTTTCTTTCTGCTGTCTGCATCAGACCATAACCCTGCTCTATATATTTGAATAATACCTCACCCTCTAAGGTAAGAGAAACTCCTCTTGGAGTCCTATAAAACAATTGTCCTCCTAATTTTCCCTCTAATAATTTTATAGATTGACTAACTGCTGGCTGTGATGTAAAAAGTTCTTTTGCCGCTTTAGATATACTTCCTAATTTGGCAGTAGTATAAAAAATTCTGTAAAGTTCAAGATTAATATGCATATAAAAATTTAGTATACCTCCTATATTAAATATCGATTTTACTTATACCATCATATTAATTATAATTTCTTTATGAAAGTTAATCAACAGCTGAGCTTACTCTTGTTATATGTGGACAAATAATCCTTTCTGTTATATTTGACCATTTTGGATTATTAGGCAGTAAAATTCATTTACTAACTCCACTAAGAGCTCTAGGGATTATTTTATTAATCTTAGGCGTTTATATTATTCAAACTTATTAATTAGAGATTTATATTTAAATCTTAATCCATAAAACATCATTATAGGAGGTAATATTTATGAAAAGAATTTGTGTTTATTCTGGCTCTAATCTAGGTTCCCGTCCAGAATATAAAGAAAGTGCTAAACTGCTTGGTAAAATATTAGCTGAAAACAAGATTGAATTAGTATATGGCGGTTCAAGAATAGGTCTTATGGGTGAACTATCAAATGAAGTTTTAAGAAATAACGGAAAAGTTATTGGTGTTATGCCCAAAGGACTTTTCTCAGGTGAAATGGTTCATGAGAATTTAACTAAACTTATTGAAGTTGAAAACATGCATGAAAGAAAACAAACTATGGCTGAACTTTCTGATGGATTTATAGCCCTTCCTGGGGGACTGGGTACTTTTGAAGAACTATTTGAAGTACTTAGTTGGGCTCAGCTTGGTATTCATAAAAAACCTATTGGCATATTAAATATATCAAATTTCTTTGACCCACTTTTACATATGATTCAAAATACTTGTACTGAAGGTTTTATGAATGAATCAAATATTAAGCTTATTTCAATTTCTGATAAGCCTTCACTATTAATAGAAAAGATGAAAACCTACACCCCACCTGTAATGGAAAATAAATGGCGTGAATTACCTTGTAAATAACCTTATTTTCTATTAAATATACTTACAAGAAAAATATAGACAGTTGACTATTATATGTAGTTTAAGTCAACTGTCTATTTCTTATAATTCCACTTATATACTTATTGTAAATAAAAGAGGATAAGGCGAGGTCCTATCACCTAGAAATTCTCCCTCATTCTTGTTTGTAGAAAATTCTTCATCTTTAGCTTCCTCTATTTTTATTAATTTATAATTCCTTTATGTACCATGCATCGCAAGCATAATGTTCAGTTTCAATTAAAGGTTTTTCTAATTGAATAAACCCATATTTTTTATAGAACTTATTGGCTGCAACCATATTACTAAAGGTTTCTAGGTAACATTTTTTATAATGCTTTTTTGCAAACTCTAAAGAAATTTTCATTAATTCATTTGCGATTCCAGTACCTCTTACCTCTTTTAAAGAATACATTTTCTGTAACTCACAGATATCTTCTTTATTATCAAGTGGTCCAATACCACAACCAGCTACTATTTTGTTATTTTCTTCAACTACCCAGTATTTAGATTTTTCATTTTGGTAGACTTGATAAAAGCATCCTAAATTAGGATCAGACCAGGCGCAACCAGGTTTATCTGCTCCAAATTCTATTAAACAAGTTCTAATAAGTAACTCTACTTGTTCATTATCTTTTTCTTCTATTTCTCTTATTATCATGAAGCACCTCCATATATCACTATAAAATTATAATGAGGCTATTATAGCATGTTTTGTTCAAATTCCAAAAAATATTTAGTTTGTATCATCTTTATCAATTTATTTTAGCTCTTATCTCAGTTAGTGAAGGTATTATTTTTTTTAAGGAATAGCTTGAGATAAATTCTAATTAAGAGGTAAACCATGCACGGTTAAGTGCTTTTACACCTTCAATAATATCATTTTCATCCATGGCACCGAAGCCAAGTAAAACCATATTATTAGGGTATTTTTCTAATCTCGTCCAGTAGGTTGATACTGGATACACTTTAACATCATAATTTTTAGCTTTTTTTATCATTTCTTCCTCACATAATCCATTATTCACCTGCAATAGAATGTGTAAACCTGCATTTTTACCATGAATAACAACCTTATCCCCCATTAACTCATGAATTGTATGAACTAATATGTCATGTTTTTTTTTGTTTGAAAGGCATATTTTTCGTAAATGTCTTTCCCAATAGCCTAAATTCATAAATTGTTGAATTATTTTTTGTTCAATTAATGGAACAGATGCTTGGTACCTATTGAAAAATTTATCATATATCACTAACCATGATTGTGGTAATACCATATAATTTAAGCGTAAACTGGGTGACAAGGACTTTGAAAATGTACCCATATATATAACATAATCTTTGGAATCAATTCCTTGTATTGATGGAATAGGTTTTGAATTGTATCGTAACTCACTATCATAATCATCTTCAATTATAACTCCATTTTTTCTTACAGCCCAATCTAAGAGCTTCAATCTTTTTTGAATTGGCATCACTGAACCAGTTGGAAATTGGTGTGAAGGTGTTACATACACTATTTTTGCAGAACTATCTTCCAATTCTTCAAGGCTAATACCATCATTTTCTAAACTAATAGGAACAATCTTGTATCCGTTATTAATAAATATGTCTCTTGCAGCAATGTATCCTGGATCCTCTATGGCTATTTTGTTAAAATGTTGTCTAAATAGTTGACATATTAAGCTTAAACTATATTCACTACCTGAAGAAATAATAATTTGTTCAGGATTACAATATACACCTCTTGATTTATTTAAATATTTCATAATTTCTATTTGTAATTCTAGTTCACCCTTACTGCTATTATATGACACCATATTCTCAGAACTCAAAGATGCTAAGCATTTATTTGAGACTTTCCTCCATAAACGCAACGGAAAATCAGAAGCACTTAGGGTTCCATATTGAAAATTATATTTATAATTTTCATCATGAGTCACTTTAAGTAATGTTTTTTTATCTTTTTCAATATTCTTAAAATCTTCTCTCTTTAATTTTGAGATTATACTACTATCTAATTTTTCAACAATAAACCCGCTACCTGCTTTGCTTTTAACATATCCTTCAGAATACAGCTGTAAATAAGCACTTTCAACTGTATTTCTGCTAACATTTAATGTTGCTGAAAGAGCTCTAGTAGAGGGCAGTTTACTGCCTTCAGAAATTTGTTCGGAAATTATTTCTTCTTTTATCTGTTCGTAAATTTGTAAATATAGTGGAACTTTTGAATCATTATGTACAACAATCATGATAAAAACCCCTTTCCTTATAAACTGTATCCTATAAAGCAAAGAAAATTGGCACTTTTAATAACTCCACATTGATTGTATTATTGTCTTATTGAAAAGTCAATAAATCATACTTAGGATGGGAATTGCTATAAAATTAGAGCATCTTTCTAAAAAATTAAGAGTTAAAAATAATATAGATAAAGATAAAGTTATCATACACTTATCTTCTTGTATGAAAAAAGACAATAATCATTATGATAGATGCTCCCATCTGGATTATATTAAAAATATTTTATTTAAAAAAGGTTATGAAAATATTATAGAGAGATCTTTTCTAGCTAAAAGTGTAGAAAGAAAAAAAGATAAGGATATCTATAAGTTTTATGCCTAATGTAAATAATATGAAATTTAATTATAGAATTTTAAGGAGGAATATAAATGTTAAATGAAAAATTACTTGAGGTTATTTCTCATGAAGGAGCGGTGGCTATTGCGTCTTGTAGTAATAACGAAGTTCACCTAGTTAATACTTGGAATTCATTTATTAATGTCACTGAAGATGGTAGATTATTAATACCAGCTGCTGGAATGCGTAGAACACAAAAAAATGTGGAATTAAACAATAAAGTTAAGGTTACTATATGTAGCAAAGATGTTATGGGATATAAACTCCTTGGAACTGGATTCTTAATTCAAGGAACAGCAAAATTTCTTGAATCAGGTTTAGAATTTGATATGATGAAGGAAAAATTTACTTTTCTCAGTAGAGTATTAGAGATAACAGTTACATCTGCACAGCAAACACTTTAAATATTCCCATATGAAACTCTCTCTAATAACCACTTTTTATTTCATTAAATCATACTTTTGATAATATAGAAGTAATTTTAAGCCACCTTTATAGTTAATTTATTTTATACTATAAAGGGTGGCTTTTATGGTTTTCAAAATATTTTTGTAAAAATTTAATTTATTAATATAGATGTTATATGTCCTTAGATCAGCTTAATAAATGCACCAAGAATATTATAAGACCCTATCCAAGTCCCCAAATTGGGCATGGTAAAGCTGTTCGTAATATCCCTTCTTCTCCAGTAACTCATCATGTGTTCCCTGTTCCACTATATTTCCATCGCTCATTACCAGGATTAGGTCCGCATTTTTAATTGTAGACAATCTGTGAGCAATTACAAAGGAAGTTCTGCCCTTCATAATGTTTCTCATGGCATCCTGAAGCTTTTGCTCCAGCCTTGTGTCCACAGAACTGGTAGCTTCATCCAAAATCATGATGGGTGGATCGCAAAGGATTGAACGTGCTATGGTCAAAAGCTGTTTTTCTCCTTGAGAGATATTGCTGGCCTCTTCATTCAGTATCATGTTGTAACCTTCAGGCAGTGTTGTAATGAAATGGTGGACATTTGCAACCTTTGCAGCACTGATGATCTCTTCTTCCGTGGCGCCTTCTTTTCCATAGGCAATATTTTCTTTAATACTACCCTTAAAGAGCCAGGTATCCTGAAGAACCATTCCAAATTTTGCCCTTAGGTCGTCACGTTTCATATGACGAATATCCACTCCATCTATCTTTATAGCTCCACCGGTGACATCATAAAATCTCATCAGTAGATTGATTAATGTGGTTTTCCCTACCCCGGTAGGTCCTACTATAGCAACCATCTGACCGCTTTTTACTTCCACATTCAGGTGGTGAAGTAAAGGTTTCTCCTTTGTATAAGAGAATTCTACATCTTCAAAGGACACATTGCCATGTACTTCCTTATATGGTTCTATTATCTCTACTTCTTTCGATTTTTTCTCCTCTATATAAGAGAATTCCTCATCTTTAAAGGATAGATTGCCATCCACTACTTTATATGGTTCTATTATCTCTACTTCTTCCTCTTCATCTAAGAATTCAAAAACTCTGTGAATTGCCGCTACCGAGGACTGAATTGCTCCAGATAGTTGGGTGATCTGTGACATAGGCTGGTTTACCTGCCAAATGTAACGAATAAAGGCCTGAAGCTGTCCTACAGTGATGACACCAGCCATAGCATAAAATGTACCTGCAATAGCTACACAACCGATTCCAATATAAGTTACAAAAGTTACAAGGGGAGACATTAAACCGCTGATAAACTGAGCTTTAAACCCATTTTTACACAATTCTTCATTGGCATTCATAAGTTCACTCAATGTATCCTCCTGTTTACCGAATAATTTAATTTCATTGAAACCAGTAAATTTTTCTTGAACGATACCATTTAAATATCCTAAAGCATTTTGCTGCTTTTGGAATATGGGTTGAGATTTTTTTACAATTATCTTGGATATAATAACAGAAATTCCGATAATTGCTATAGCCGATAGTGCCATTACCCATTGAATCTTAAACATCATATATACCGCAAGGCTCAATCCTAATAAAGCATTTAAAATCTGAGCAAAACTTTGCTGAAGGGCATTAGAAATAGTCTCCATATCATTTGATACACGGCTCAAAGTATCTCCCAGTGCATTTCTATCAAAATATGCAATAGGAAGTCTTCTGATTTTACCTTGTACATCATTTCTCAAATCCACCATAGCGCTTTGAATTGCATCGGTTAATAAGAACTGATAAGCACAGTTACTTAAAACTTCTGCCACATAGACACATATTAGAGTCAATATAATTTTATTGATCTTTATAAAATCAACCCGTCGACCTCCCATAATATCAGAAAATAACTGTGTGGTAATCATCCCTTCTAAAGTTGGGCTTAACGCTATCAAGCAGGAAGCCACAATAATTAATAATATTGCTAATATAATTTTTATCTTATATTTCTTCAAATACGGAATCAAACGTTTAATACCAGTGTTTTTCTTATTCATCGTCTCAATTCCTCCTTTGACATCTGGCTAGACGCTATCTCATAATAAATTTCGCAGTCTTTTAGTAGCTGCTCATGAGTTCCTATACCAACCACTTTTCCTTCGTTTAATACAATAATTTTAGTAGCATCCATAATGGAAGATACCCTCTGAGCTACAATCAGGGTAATAGCACCTGTAGTCTCACTTTTTAATCTTTTTCTTAATTTAGCATCCGTTTTAAAATCCAATGCCGAAAAGGAATCGTCAAATATATAAATGTCCGGCTTTCTTACAACGGCTCTTGCAATACTCAACCTCTGTCTTTGTCCACCGGATACATTGCTTCCTCCCTCTTCTATCATTTCTTCAAACTGCTTTGGCTTATCTGCGATAAAATCATAAGCCTGGGCAACTTTAGCACTGTACTCTATTTCAGATTGTACGGCATTATGTTTACCATAGCGAATATTTTCACTGATACTACCAGAAAAAAGAAGGGCTTTTTGAGGAATAAAACCGATCTTTTCACGCAATGACATTAAATCATATTCTCTAACATCTACTCCGTCTACTTTAATGCTACCTTCGCTTATATCATAGAATCTAGGAATCAAATTTATTAATGTACTTTTACCGCTACCGGTACTTCCAATAAATGCAACTCTGTCGCCTTTTTTTGCCTGAAAACTTATGTCATTTAACACAGGCACCTCACCATCTGGGTACTTAAAAGTTACATGGTCAAATTCTAAGGTTCCGCTTTCGTCTCCATGGATTACTACATTTTCCGCATTTTGAATAACTGGTTCTTCTTCTAGCAACTCCTGGATACGTTTGGCACTGATTTCTGCACGGGGATACATAATAAATGCCATGGAAAATAGCATCATAGAAAACATTGCATGGAACATATATTCCTGGAATGCCACTAATTTTCCTACCTGTAACGTACCTACATCAATCATACGACTAGATAATATAAATACAACGACAACTCCCATATTTAATAGCAGAAAAAAAGCTGGCTGCGTAACAGACATCAGCTTAAACAACTTTTTCGCATTGGATGAATAATCTTCATTTGCTTTAGAAAATCGCTGAGTTTCATAACTGTCTTTCCTGAATGCACGAATAACTCTAACTCCAGTTAAGTTCTCTCTTGTAATACGATTTAACCTGTCCATTCCCTCCTGTTGCCTAGTGCTAATTGGATTACTAATCTTAGCAACTAGATATACCCCAAAGCATAGAATGGGAACACATCCTCCTATTACCATAGACAATGTGGTACTTGTCTTTATTACCATAAACATACTGATTATAATCATCACCGGTGTTAAAAACGCTATTTTAAGTAGCATATTGATAAACTGCATCAAAATAAAAGCGTCATTAGTAGTTCTTGTAATCATACTAGATACACCAAATTTATTATATTCCGTATGAGAAAATTCCTGTGCCTTTTTGAAAATATCATTTCTGATATCTCTTGTAATTGATGTACTAACCTTGGAACTGCAATAGGCCAATACAATATTTCCAATACCACCTATAATGGCTACCGTCAGAATTAAAACACCTAACTTATATATATAAGCTTTATCGTTCAAAACAATACCTCGGTCTATCATATTAGAAACAATTGTAGGGATTCCAAGTTCTGCTGCAGCGAATCCCAACACTCCTAGAATGTTGCAAAATACATATAGCTTGTAATTTTTTAAATACTTTAAAATTAACTTCATATCCAACCCTCTCTTGTCAGTGATCTTTTCTAAAATCAATACTTGTTTTCCCCGTGAATATATAATATGATAAACTATAATGTTACCTTATAGTCAAGAGGAGATTTTAAAAATGCAAGAAACATATTTTACTACTGGAGAATTCGCTAAGATGTGCAATGTTGAAAAGCATGTTCTGTTTCATTATGATGACATCGATCTATTCAAACCAGAAATCATCAAGAAAAACGGTTACCGTTATTATTCTTATCATCAGTACTTTACCTTCTCTGTTATCACTAATCTAAAAAAACTGGGTATGTCTTTAAAGGATATAAAAATCTATCTTGAACAGCGTAATCCTTCCGTATTCTTAGATTTATTAGAAGAGAAAAGCAAACAGGTAACTGAAAAAATAAGATATTTTCAGGGTATACAGGAAATGATTGAAAACATGAAAACCATGACCACGGAAGGGATAAACAGCCATAATAATATCTACCTAGAATCTTTACCGTCAGAGATCATTCTCCCATCTAATAATATGGAAAATTCATCAAATGAGACTTTTGCGAATTTTATGCAGGAATACATTAAATTCTGTAACGACCTAGGAATTACAGTGCAAGAATCCGTAGGCAGTATTATATCGGTGAACAATCTACGCAAGAATAATTTCGCAAATCTTTCTCACCTATATATTAAGATCAAATCCTTTATTCCTGGAAAAACAATAATTCGTAAGCCAGGAATCTATCTATGTGGATACTTTGAAGGTGAATACGATAACTTATGTCATGCTTATGAAAATATGTTAAATTATGCTGATGATAATGGCATTGCTCTTGGAGATTACTCTTATGAGGAGTATCTAATTTCTGATATTGCCCAGAAAGATCAGAATCACTATATTACAAAGCTGATGATAGAAACTTTAGAAAATGAAAATTACTTAACATAGTACAGGACACCTGCCATATGTTAAGTAATTTATTTGATCACCTATCCTCTCTAATTAAATCTAATTTTTTATTTATTCTTTTCCGTAAAATATTAAAAAGGATCCTTTTTACTCTATTGTTAGTATTGTTATATTTGATAAAAAAGTCGTCAGGGCTATTAAATAAGCCCAAGTCTTCTATAATTGAAAAGCTTTGAATATAAGTGCTTTTTCCTTTCCAACAAAGGCTTATCTTTTCTTTATCCTCTACAGAAATGCCATATCCTATATACCCATTATTAAACCTATTCAGTTTATTTCGTACTTGTTTTAGGTATTGATCATCAATAATCACTCCCTCTAGAGCTACCCATTGATTATTATAGTATACTTCAGTCCAAGCATGAACGATCTTTTCCGGAGCAAATAGATAAGTGACTCCTGTTAATGCACCCTTCTGCATTTTTTTATCAATAAAAAAACCATGAATTCTACAGGGAATACCTACCCCTCTTAGCAAAGCCATCAAAAGAATACTTTTTGTATTACATTGTCCATATCCATCTCTTAAAACTTCAGAAGCAGGTATATCATCCCCACTATTATAGCCAAACTTAATTTCATTTCTTACAAAATTATACACAGCAGCTATCTTTTCTTCCTCTGCTAGTTGGCACCAGTTTCTCTTATTAATTAATTCTTGAATAGTTAAGTTATTAAAATCCAATAATTCTGTTGATTTTAGATATGTCTTCATGTAATCACCCTTTCTAATTTAATTATAAAGGGATTTTCATTTTCATACTTTCAAATATCTGCTGTCTTTTATAATTGTCCTTGGAGCCATACCTAGTTTATCCCTAGCACTACGAGTAAAATGAGAGGAACTACTGAATCCAACTTCCATAGCAGCGTCAGTAATACTTAACCCTTTCAATATTAAATAAAAAGCTTTTTTTAACTTTTCATGTAATATATAGCTAGTTAAAGATATTCCAATTTCTTCTTTAAATAAATGGGATAATCTACTCTCTGATAAAAAAACCTTATTGCTTAATTCTTTAACTGTTAACTTATCTAATGGATAAGATTCTATATAAGCTAAAATCTCTAGTACTCGGTTGTCAATTTTATGATCTAAATCAAAAATTGAAACATTTAAAGCTTCTTTTATTTTTTTCACAAAATTACAATATCCTTCAGAACTAATTGTTTCTATTATTGTGTGAATATCTGGTTGAATTATTTTATTTATATTTTTTTCTTCTAAAATATAGATTTCCGTTTCATTTAAAATATTTCTTTTTATAGTTTCACCGAAAATAGATTCTGGGTTAATCAGTAAATACAATTGCCATTCATTATATCCTTTCAACTTATGGCTGATATTTGAACCTAAAATTATTCCTTTTGTATAAAACTCTTCATTTTCTATATTAATTGTAAATTTCTTTTCTAGTCCTATAGTAATCTGAATATAATTGTGACTATGATAATCAGCATCTACTTTGTTAGTAAGAAATGTAATATGATCTTTAGCATCAAATAAAAACAACTTATTATTTAATAAATTATCAGAGTTTGAAATCAAGACAAATTATCCTCCTTCAAATTAGAAATTCTTTTAAATACAGTTTATTCTCTACTATTCATATCTATAATATAGTAGATTTATTTTTATATTCTTTCAAATAATTCAATTACGTCTTCTAAATGATTATACATAGCACGATAAGCCAAATCACCATCTTTTTTTTCTAGTGCATTCATTATTTCATGATGATGCTCCATCATATCTTTAAGAGATGTTCTATATTTAAATCCAAAATATTGATTTGAAAATATTGTTTTAGGAATTAATTCGTAATATCTTATAAATAATGAGCAATGTGAAGATTTAATAATTTCTTGATGAAAATGCAAATCTGCATCACTACATTCTTTTAATAGCCCTTTATAAACTTTATCTAATTCATCTATAGATTTCAAATAGGCTTTTTTTATCACTTTTATTTCATCTTCTGTGGCGTTTATAGCTGCTAATTTTGTAGCCTCACTTTCAATTAATTGTCTAGTTCTTAAAGCTTCAACATAAAACATTTGTATATCATCATTCTTAAAAGGCTCTCCATTATCAAACAAGTTTAACTTTTTAAAGCCTTTAATAATAGGACTTGAATAAGGAACAGTTTTAAGTATTCCTTCTTCACAAAGCTTCTCTATAGCACTGCGTACAGGAATACGGCTTACATTAAATTGATCTGCAATTTTTCTCTCACTAGGTAACTTACTATCAATCTTAAAGTTTCCATTTAAAATATTTTCTTTAATATAATCAGTTATTTTTTCAGTTGCATTTAAATTTGACATATTATACAACTCTCCCACTTCTATATTATTATTACAACTTTGTCTCTCAACGTAATAATTTAATTGTTTCCTTAGGACAACTAGGCTTTATTATGCTTTTATTATAATTATTATAATATATTATTGATGCTACTGCTCCGCTTATTGCAACAATAGCTAGTACAAAATACCCAGTTTTTAAAGAATTGTATGTAGCAATTGTTCCTACAATCATTGGAAAAATTGACATACCTATAGCATAGACCCCTTGAAAAAATCCCATTGCTGTAGATTTTTTAGATTTAGGAACTTCTTTCATTGCTTCACTAGTTAAATATGAAAGAAGAATACCTGTAGATATTCCCGGAAGAATTTGACATAAAAAAATTATAGGGATACTTTTTACCGTTGGAACAATTATACAATAAATAGATATTAAAGAAAACACTCCTGAAATCCATAATTTTGGTTCATGTTTGGTACAAAATTTTGAAGATGCAAAACCTGCTGATAATACTGCAAATACCATATATAATATAGAGGATAATCCTACAATTAAGGAGGTTGCCCCTAAATCTTTTAATATTTGTGTTGTAAATGACATTGTTGTAGACATTTGAATACCTTGCTGAATTAATGCTAGAATTGAGAAAAATATAAGTCGCTTGTTTTTGCAAATTGATATATATTGAGTAAAAGATATGTTTTGGGTAATTTTTTCATTTTTATGTTCTTTAATATTTAATGCTAAAATTGTACCAGCTATACCAGCTAAGGCACTCATAATGCATAAAAACTTCATACCTAATTTGTCATAAAATAATGTGCTCACTACAAATCCAAATAACATTCCTAAGTTGTTCACTAATATAATACTACTTGTAGCCTTTTGCTGCTGCTCCTTTGAAAAATATCCAGTATAATGAACCATATAAGAAATCCACATTGATGAGGCAATTCCTGATAAAATATTTGCAATAAGAAATCCTTCTCCATTAGGCATAATCACACGTATACATGAAGCAAGTCCTGCAAAAATAGCACCAACTAATATAAAAATTCTATGTTTTCCTATAGAATCTGCAATAATTCCAACTGGAAGTCTTAATAAGCATTGAGCAATTCCATAAGCCCCTATAATTGTTCCAATCATATTTGCTGACACATTACTTACAGTTAAATAGGAATTCTGAAATGGTACATATACATACTGTGCAAACCAAAATAAAACAACTATAGCAAGTAACAATATTTTTTGATTAATTAATTTTTTCATAGTCTATCTCCTCTAAATAGTATATTTACAACTCAAATAATATACCATTTATTATTCTAAAGCAAGTTTTTCTACTTTTTTAAACTATTTTTACTTACTAAAATTACATCTGTAAACATTGATGTATAAACTAAAATTAAACATTTTACTATATTTTTTTATTGCCTTTGATTTGAAAACTTTCAATTTCGGAAATTTTTACATTTGACTTGTGTAAACGTTAATGGTATTATAAACATAAAATGAAATATACCACAGTAGACGTGTTACTGGTAAAGCAGGCAAGATCGAATCAATTATTTAGATTATTTTTATAATCTAGCTATTGGTTTGGTCTTTTTTTGTTGAATGGCCATGAGACAAAAGCTAAAAAATTCATAAAAATTAGGAGGATTAAATTATGGATTATGTAAAAATCGCAAAAAATATTTTAGATAATTTAGGTGGCAAAGATAATATAAAAGAATTATCTCACTGCATGACACGCCTTAGATTTAAATTAAATAATTCATCTAAAGCAAACAAAAATAATATATCCAAAATTGAAGGAGTTATTACTGTAGTTGAAAGTATGGGACAATTTCAAGTTGTAATTGGAAATAAAGTTACAAAGGTTTATGATGAATTGGTTAAACTAGTACCTGAATCGGATGCTTCCAATTACAATTCTGAATCTAGTGAAAAACAAGGCATTGGTAATACAATTTTATCTGCTGTGTCTGGAATCTTTACTCCTACCATTCCAGCTATTGCTGGTTCCGGTATGATTAAAGGAATTTTATCAGTTCTTGCAATGTATTACATGAATAAGCATGGAATTAATATAAAAGAAACTCAAAGCTATATTATTTTAAACTCATTAGCTGATGCTGTATTTTTCTTTATGCCTATCATTTTAGGATATACTGCTGCTAAGGTATTTAAAACCAGTGAAATAATATCAATGATTATTGGTGGAACTCTTTGTTACCCTGCTTTTACAGCCTTAATGACTGGTCAAGCTCCAGTTAGTTTCCTTGGACTTCCTGTAACAAAGGCAATATATACCTCTTCCGTAATTCCAATTATTATTGCAGTATGGGTACTTTCATATGTTGAAAAATTCCTTAAAAAATATGTACCAGAAGTATTAAAAATTATTATGGTTCCAACACTTGCTTTACTTATTATGCTTCCAGCTACATTATTACTATTTGGACCTATTGGAATATATTTAGGAAATGCTATTAACTTTACTTATAAATTTATTTATGAACTTAGCCCAACACTATGCGGAGCTTTTGTTGGTGGACTATGGTGCGTATTAGTTATTTTTGGTGCCCATAGAGCTTTATTACCTATTGGTATTAATGATGTTGCTCAAACAGGAAGGCAAAATCTTTTAGCTTTTGCAGGTGCAGCAAACTTTTCACAAGCTGGCTCTGCTTTAGGAGTGTTCTTTAAGACAAAAAATAAACAGCTAAAAACAATTTCTATGTCTTCTTCTGTTACTGCACTATTTGGAATCACAGAACCTGCTATTTATGGTGTAAATCTTAGACTTAAAAAACCAATGATATGTGCTGTAACCTGCGGTGCTATCGGTGGTGGAGTTATGGGATTTGGAGGAGCTTTTGGAAATGCTTTTGCAAACCAAGGGATTTTAACAATTCCGGTATATGCTGAAGCTGGAATGATACCATTTTTAAGTTACTTAGGTGGATGTGCCATTGCGTTCTTTGGTTCTGCTATACTAACTTATATAATAGGATTTGAAGATATCAAGGATGAAGATGATAAAGAGAGTTCATCTCATGATTTAACAGTAAATTCATCTGATAAAGAAAATCTTGAAATTACTTCACCACTAGAAGGTACCATTATTCCATTAACTGAAGTAAAAGATGATGTGTTCTCTTCAAAAGTTATAGGTGAAGGAGTAGCTTTACTTCCAACAAAGGGAGCTGTCACAGCACCTGCTGATTGTACAGTTGTTTCATTATTCCCTACATTACATGCTATAGGATTAAAACTAGATAATGGAGCTGAGTTATTAATTCATATAGGAGTTAATACAGTAGAACTAAAAGGAAAACATTTTAAAAAGTATGTAAACCAAGGTGACGTAGTGAAAAAAGGTGAAATGTTAATATCCTTTGATATGGATGAAATTAAAAAAGCAGGTTATGATATTACTACACCAGTAGTAGTAAGTAATACAGGTGAGTTTACCAATGTAATTCCATATGAAAACAAGCATGTGTCAAATGAAGATATAATTATTTCTTTAATAAAATAATTAAAAGATTCAAAAACTAGTAAAAATAAATATTCTAATATAAAAGGAGGATTTTCTATGAGTACAATATTTCCAAAGGATTTCTTATGGGGTGCATCATCTTCAGCATTTCAAATTGAAGGTGCCTGGGATGAAGATGGTAAAAAAATCACTGTAGCTGATTTTAACTCCTTCAAAAAATCTCATATACAAGCTGATACGAAAGTAGCTTCAGATTTCTATCACCATTTTGAAGAAGATATTGACTTAATGAAGGAATTAGGAATGAAAACTTATCGCTTTTCTATTTCCTGGGCAAGAATTATTCCAGATGGTGATGGCCAAATTAATCAAAAAGGAATAGATTTCTACAATAAGGTAATTAATAAATTAGTTGAAAATAATATTGTACCCTTTGTAACTTTATATCATTTTGACTTACCTTTTGCCTTAGTAGAAAAATATAATGGTTGGGAAAGCAGAGAAACTGTATACGCCTATGAACGTTTTGCTAAAATTTGCTTTAAGGAATTTGGAGATCGTGTTAAGTATTGGCAACCTCACAATGAACAAAATTTAATTGTCAGAGTAGAAGAAAGAATTAATATTTATGATGAGGAAGATACCTTAAAAATTGATAGAATGCGTGCTCAAATGGACTATAATATGTGTTTAGCACATGCATTAGCCGTTAATGCGTGTCATGAAATGATAGAGGATAGTAAAATTGGTCCAGCTGTATCATCATCTGTGACTTATCCTCTTACATGCAAACCTGAAGATGTTTATGCTGCACGTATGAATGATAACTTTAAAGTTTATTATATGCTTGATATGCATTTTCATGGTGAATATCCAGGCTACTATTTAAAATATCTTAAAGAAAGAGACATAATGCCTCATATGGAAGCTGAGGACAAAGCTATCTTAAAAAATGCAAAAATAGATTTTATTGCAGTAAACTATTATAGAACAAATTGCGCTGAAGCTTTGCCTGTTGATGATAATCATCCTTTTGGTACTAGAGAAGGTACTGTAGATTTTAATATGTATGGACTTTTTAAGATGTCTATGAATCCTAATTTAAAAGCTTCCGAATATGGTGCGGCAATTGATCCATCTGGTTTAAGAGTTGCACTAAACGAATATTGGCAAAGATATCATTTGCCTCTTATAATCACAGAAAATGGATTAGGTACTCCTGATGTTTTAGAAGATGGAAAAGTTCATGATACGTATCGTATTGATTATTTAAAAGATCATATCAATGCTTGCGCCTTAGCTATAGAAGATGGAGTTGAAATGCTTGGTTACTGTCCATGGTCATTTATGGATCTTCTAAGTTCTGCACAAGGATTTAAAAAACGTTACGGTCTTGTGTATACAAATAGAACTGACCATGATACATTAGGGATGGAAAGAATAAAAAAGGATAGTTTTTATTGGTATAAAAAAGTTATAGAAACTAATGGAGAATTAGACTAAGATAATTTACTTGCATTAAACTATTTAATTAAGACTATTTATTCGAATAAATATAATAATTATATTGGAGTATTAAATATGTACATAAAGAAAATACTAAATAACTCATTGGTGCTTGCAACGGATGACACAGGTAATGATGTAATTTTAGTGGGAAAAGGACTAGGACATAATCATTCTGTAGGCCATGAGCTGAAAAAAGAAGAAGTGGAAAAAATATTTGTTCTTCATGATGAAATAATGAAAAAAAATATTTTACAATTAGCTTCTGAAATTGATGGTGTATATTTTAATATCGCTCAAATGATTATTGATTATGCAATAATGAAATATAATATGAAGCTTATGAATCATATATATTTAGCCTTAACTGATCATATTTCATTTTCTGTAAAGCGCTTTAAATCTAATATTGTAATAGAAAATAATTATTTATCCGAAATTAGAGATTTTAATCCTAATGAATATGATATTGGAGTATATGCACTTAAACTAATTAAAGAAAAGTTAGGTTTGCAACTTCCTCAAGAGGAGATCGGAAATATTGCAAGTCATTTCATTAATGCTCAACAGGATAATCCTTATAGGGATAAAAACAAGAAAATTTCTAAGATTGTAAAAGATATATTACACATTGTACACTATCACTTTGGAATTATATATAATGAAGATTCATTTTATTATAACCGCTTTGTAACACACTTAAAAGCTTTTGCTCAAAGATTTCTTGATAAGCAAACTAACAAAGAGCAAGTTGATTTTATTTATGAGCAGGTACGTAATAATTGTAAAGCAGAATATGAATGTGTAAAAAAAATTCAAACCTATATATATAATGAATATGCTAGAAGTTTACCCATACAAGAAGAATTATACTTGATGATACATATTCATAAAATCTTAGGGGAATTAGATGAAAACCCTTAAGATCTACTTAAAAGGATAAGGATTCTAGAAAATACTAGGATCCTTATTCTTTATTATCTTTTTTAAGAAATGTATATATACTAAGAATTACCCCAGGTATAAAAAGGTATAAACTTGTGTCATTATATGCTGTTGGATATAACATTAAATACAAGGAACAAAGTATAATTATAAGTGACAAAAAAGCCAGATTATTTTTTTAACATATGTATCTCCATTCCATCTCTTACTTTTATATTTGATGGATTTTTATCATCCTTAACAAAGATTGCTCCTTCTTTCAGCATACATTTTACTTTACTCCTTGAAATTCCAAGTACATCACTTAAAAGCTTATCTACTCTCAACTCTATTGCACACTTGCAAACAAGTTCAATAACAAGTTCATTTTCTTTCATGTAATATGCTTCTAATTTTCTTTGGACTACTCTATATTCTATATTACCTAGAATGACTTCAGCTTTATTCTTATTATATATACTTGAATTAAAGGCATATTCTCTTACTAATTCTCTGTCATTGGAAAGAAATTTATTATACTCATGTCTATTAATATTATAAGGCTTTACTCTTTCATATATGGTCATATTCCAAGTTGATTTACATTTTTCACATTTATAAATTGACCAAATATCAATGTTATTTTTATTTGCATTTATTCTAAACTTCTCACTATTTATATAGTTTGTTTTTTCATTACATTTAGGACAATTTCTTTTTACCATGGGTAAGTTTTCTGGGACTAGTTCCCATTGATATTTATTTAAATAGCTCATTTTGCTCCTCCTAGTCATTTACTTTTTAGGACTCGCAAAGGCTATTTCACTATATTTTTATTAATAATGCAATAGCCTCTGCTATGCATTAAAAATATCTATTGTCATAAAAAATTCCCCCAATCTTTTTTCTAAATATATTTTATCAGCTCTATATGCTAAATAAAACCTCATTCTTATTTCATAAATAAGAATGAGGTCTGAATTCCACTTGCTATTCTATATTTCTATATAATTTGATGTTATATTTTGATAATCTCCATTCATCTCCTCAATTATCAATTTCTCACTCCTAACTATCCTTACGATAGCCTGCAATAAATCTTTATATAGTATTATATTTTATTTATAATATAATACTATTAGAATACTATCATCTCTATTAAAACCAGTGATATGAATAATTTAAAAGAAAGCCTACGTCACTTATGGTACAATTCTCCATATTAGTATTAAGTGAATTTTTTACTTTATTCTGCTATATATTTTCTACATAATTAGATATCATTCTAAAGTATTATTTAGAACTCTCAATTCAAAATCTAAGCTACTAGAATAATCCTAATTAAATTTATACTATAAATTATCTATCTTAATACTAATGTAAAACTCATGCCTTCCTTTTCACATTCTGCAAAAATTTCTCCATCCATCTTTTTCATTATATATTTGCAGATGTAAAGTCCTAAACCATTTCCTTGTTTATCTCTTGCATTGCTAGCCCTATAGAAACTATCAAAAATATGATTAAATTCATTTTCACTTATTGTTTCTCCACTATTGAATATTTTAATAAGCTGACAGTAATCTTCTTCATAAAAAGATATTTTTATTTCCTTCCCATCACCATACTTAAATGCATTTTCTATTATATTTCCTATAACTTCAAAGGCTCTATTTAAATCACCTTTAACTAATTTATTACTGTAATCCCCCACAATAAAATCTATCATTTTCAAAGTACATTTTTCTTTATAAGTTACTATTACTTTATCTATTAAATCCTTTAGATAAAACTCGCTATTATTAACTTCAATTTCAAGGAGATCTTCACTTGATGTTTTTATTATTTCTTTTACAAAGTTTTCTATTTCTAATGATTTTTCTTGTATTTGCTTTGCTGCTAATATTTTCTTTTCATTAGTATCATAGACCTCATCTTCTATGGCCTTTGCATAAAGCTTTATTGTGTTTAAGGGTGTTTTTATATCATGTGAAATTGAAAGTAGTAAAAGCTTCTTTTCCTTTTCAAGCTTAAGCCCTTTTATTTTATGATAATCTAAATTTTCTCTAAGTACATTAATCCCCCAAAGAAACTTACCAAAATATCTATTTTTATTTTCTTTAAGCTCTTCCTTAAGGTTACCTTTTGATAATTCATAAGGCATTTCACTTAGAGTATTAAAAGGCTTAAGAATTGAATTTCTAACATAGAATAGAACTGATATTATTATTGCCTCAAATATAAATAACATAAATTCTACTTTGAATAAAATACTATTATGAGAATTCCTACTTACATAATTAAATCTTAAGTACCCTAATAATTTGTCTTCATTGTACCAAGGTTTAATTTCATATTCTAATCCATTTGTGTTTTTATAAAATTCTTCAATGTCACCTTTGCTTGTCTGTGAAGACTCAGGTAAAAATGACACTGATTTTATAAATTCATAAGAACTTAAGTCAGGCTCAGCAAAGGATGTACCCTCTACTAAGCCTAAATATATTTTGTTTATTTCTACCTTATATTCGCTACTTGATTTGTTATTCATTCCCCTAAGTAATGCAAGTAGTCCCAGTGAAGTTACTAAATAAACCAAAACAGTAATAGCGATTACTTTATCAAATTTCTTCATACTTATAGCCTACTCCCCAAATAGTTACAATTCTTTTTGGCTTCTTGGGGTTTTCTTCAATCTTATCCCTAAGCATCTTTATATGGACAGTTAATGTTTGATTTTCACTAAAACTCTCTACTCCCCAAATTTTATTAAATAGGTAATCTTTACTTAATGTTTTACTAGCATTCTCTACAAGTAGAAGTAATAGTTCAAACTCCTTTGAGGTCATGTTTAATAACTTTCCATCAAGATACACTTCATTTGCTTCTTTATTAATTGAAATATCACCTGAATTTATAATTGTGCGTTTTGCTTTAAGCTCATAGTTTCTTTTCATTAATGCTGAAACCTTCGCACTTAAAATATCAATGTCTACGGGCTTTTCAATATAATCATCCGCCCCAAGTGTAAAACCATTAATCTTGTCCTCTTTGTCAACCTTTGCACTCATTATTATAATTGGTGTATTATGGTTTTTTCTAATGCTGGAGCATACTGTAAAACCATCTATGCCAGGAAGCATTATATCTAAAAGCACAATCTTCGCAACATCCTTTTGAAGAAATTCTAATGCGCTTTCTCCACTTTCTACATTTATAATACTAAATCCATCTTTTTTTAAAAAAGTACAAATCAAACCTGCGAGTTCTAAATTATCTTCTACTAGAAGTAAATCTACCATATTACCATCCCATCTCCATTAACCAATTATTGACCTTTCTTTCTCTATTCTTAAAACCATTTTTCTCAATAAATTTACCCAAGTCAATTTCACCTTTTATTGATCCATCTTCAATATACATTATTTTATCGCACTTAGCTGCAACCTTCATATCATGGGTAACAAGCATAATAGTTGTACCATCTTGATTAATTCTATTAAGCTCCTTCATAACTTCCCTAGAATTTTGCTGATTTAAAGCACCTGTAGGCTCATCAGCAAAAATCATCTTTGGAGAATTAATTAAACTTCTACAAATACAAGCTCTTTGAAGCTCACCACCTGAAACTTCATTTGTATCATTTTCTGCGATTTCACTTATTCCAAGCTTATGCATTAAATCTCTTGCTCTATTATCAATTTCTTTTCTATCTTTTCCTTTTTTTGATTGATATGCTGGTAGTATAATATTATCATATATTGAAAGATTTTTTAACATATGCATTTGTTGAAAGATAAATCCCATTTCATCCAGTCTTAAATCACTCATTTCATTTCCCGTGAGAGTACTAATTTCCTTTCCAAAGTAATCTACCTTTCCTGCAGTTAACTTATCCATTCCGCTAACTACATAAAGAAGAGTTGATTTACCTGAACCACTAGGTCCCATAATAGCCACCATTTCACCTTCATTAATTTCAAAGTTTACATTTCTTAAAACATTATTTTGTATCTTATTTATAATATAAGTTTTACATAAATCTATAACTTTTAATGAACTCATCTCAAATCCCTACCTTATTCCATATTATTAATTTCTTTTAAATCTACTTTTTTAACAGCTCCAGCACTTAAGTAAGCAATAGCTGTAGTTACTAAAAGAAGTATAGTAGGATAAACTATATATACTTCTAATGCCTCTACCTTAAATACAATATTATGAACACCCATTATTGCAAATACTTGACCTGATGTCACAGGTCCAAGGAACTTAGATAATATAATTCCTAAAATAATTGCAACTACAAGAACTATACTTATTCTAGCTGATTGCCAAAATCTAATTGAGCTGTTTCTAAAGCCAATACTTTTTAGCATTGCTATTTCTCCTTTTTCTTTGGTAATGAAAGTTTTCATCATTAAAATTGTAATTAAAGCATTAATGCCTACTACTATTAATACAATTAAATTCTTCATAGCATCAAGTTGATCTAAGGTGCTTCCTATATATCTTGAAACATATTCTTGTGAATTTTTAAATGAATAGCTTGGATACTTATCCTTTAATTTATCTATTAATACTTGTGGATCTACACTTCCCTCAAAATTACCTTGAAAAGGGAATATGATTGCTAAATATTTAAAATCTATATCAGTTTTAGAACTTAATCTTACTGATTCACCCATGTTAGTCATACTTTCATATAAACCAGTTACTATTAATTCCTTTTTTTCCTTATCTATTTGCGTATAAATTGTATCTCCAATAGAAACATTTAACTTTTTAGCTACAGCTTCAGTTATTGCTACTTCATTTTTTAATTCAGGCATCTTACCTTTTAAAACATTGTAATTATTACTATCACTTTCTTGAGATTGAAATGCCATTAATTGAAGAAGGTTATCCTTGTCGCCAGCATAAAATTTAAGTCTATACATTACTTCCCCATAAATTTTTATGTCTACTCCACTATCTTTAAACGACTCCTCAAGGTTTTTCATATCTTTTAAATATTCTTCTTTGTTAGCTCCATTTGTATATTTGTCCATTTTATCCGTTTCAATTAATACATCACTATAATTCAGCCCAAATGCCTTAATAATGTTTCCATCTTTTAAGGTGTTTATTGTGTTTAGAGGAATAATAATTAGAATTGTTCCAATGCAGAAAGTTAAAATTAAAACTACAAACCTCTTAAGATTACATAAAATATCATTTAAAGCAATAAACATTGGTACTCTAATATTTTTATAATTCTTAAGTTTTAACCTTGACTTACCTTTAAAATTCTCACCTGTACTTCCATTTCTAATAGCATCTATTGCAGAAAACCTATTTAACTTTCTTGTACATGTATAGCAGAATAAAAGAACTATTAAAACTACTAAAATAGAACATGCTATATTAACAAAGATATTTCCAGTGGAAGGTTTCATTAAAATATTTCCTGAGGATTGCTTTAATAATGTATTACCAAATGGAAAGCTTACTACAAACCCAATTGCTACACCGATTGTTGTTATTGCAAGATATTTTATTAAATAAACTTTTTTAATATCAAACTCTTTAAGTCCAATGGCCTTCATGACCCCTATCTCTTTAAAATCATCTTGTAGAGTAAAAATTATTGTAAATCTTAAAATTAAAAATGCAATTAAGATAAGGCAAAGACTTACTATAATTAAAGCTGCTGATGGTAGCATATCCAAAATAAAACTGGTGTTAATAAATGACTTATCAAGATTAATTATTGTATTACTATCTATACTTCTAAATTCCTTTTCGAGTGCAATTGTATCCTCTGACATTATATAATAATTATTTATAGCACCTGCTTCTTTACATAATTTGAAAATCTCATAATCTTCATCACTTATAAGAAGCCTTTTCATCTCATTCATGGTTGATCCAAAAATAGCATCCTTAGTAAACATCTTTATTGAAAATTCTTTTTTAATATCCCCTATAGTAATAAGGACTTTATCTCCAACTTCTAAATTATTTTTACTTTTATCAACTAGTGAAAAAGCAATTTCCCCTGACTTTAAAATAACTTCTTCTCCATTATCATCAAGTAACTTTCCATACTTCTTTGGTTGTGCTTGAAGTAGAGTTTCTCCAAAAGGTTGAAATTCTTCAACTTTTTTATCTTTCTTTATTTTAATATTATCTTTAGAAAGTATTGTGCTTCTATCAATATCGTAAGAATTTATAAGCTTAGATGTATTAATCCAAGTATCAAACTCTCTATTTTCTCCCCTATCATAAGATGAAATAATGTAGTCTGGTGTTTTAGCCTTATCCATAAAATAATCAACAGACTCTGATATTACAATTAAGTTATTTACACTACTTGCTAAAAATGTTGTTGCTAATATGATAAATATTAAAAGAATACTATTCATTGATTTCTTTCGCTTTAAATCTTTTTTCAATATTCTAAAAAACATAAATCTTACCCCTCTCATAAATTATTTGCTAACCATGAATTTATTATAAATTACTAATTATTAAATAATCCTTAAATAAAATAACAATACACTTACAGTTCATAACTGTAGGCGTATTGTTATCTTAATTAGTTAATGATGTTTTAAAAAATATCTTAGAGGTGAACTTTTCTTTTTTTATTCCTTATTTATTTCATTGAATTCATTAATTCAAAGAAATATTTTGGCTCCTGAGTTTTATACAAACTAAACCAAGCCTCTAATGTTTCTGATTTAAGTACATCTAACACTTTCAATACTTGCATAGTAAATTCTAATGGTGCTATTCCTGATGCAGTAATTAAGTTTTCATCTGTCACTGCTGATTGAAACTTATAATATTTTTCTCCAATATAATTAGGCACTACCATTTTAAGATACTCTAAATCATTACTTGTATGACTTCTAGAATCTAACAATCCTTTCTTTGCAAGTGCTACTGTTGCTCCACAAATAGCTGCAACTACAGTACCTTGCATTAAGGCTTTTTCAGTTTTTTCTAATACAGTATCATGGATTGATTCTGTCCATGTAAATCCACCTGGCAGAACTAAAACATCTGTAGCTTTAAGATTACATTCATCAAGAGAGATTTCTGGTAATACTTTTAGTCCTCCCATTGTTGTAATAGGACTTTTATTATTTCCTACCGTAATCACTTGTATCGGTTGTACTCCTTTTTTAAAATATCTTCCTGAGCTTAATTCTGCAGTTAAATAACCTATTTCCCAGTCTGACATAGTATCAAAAACATAAAGATAAACTTTTTTTGTATTCATAATATACGCTCCTTTTATATCTACTTTTATATCTTATTTAAAATAACTTTGCTGTTTACATAACTTATTATAAAATAAATAAACTTTTTCTTATCTTTTACTGAATCTAATGATTTTTCCATAAAAACAACATACGATAAACGGTCTTTATATCTATTAATATCCATATTAACTTAATTTTTCTAACTAATTATATCCTAATAGTAAAAACTGAAAAAGAATGCCCTCTTATTATAGCATTCTTCTTTTTAATCTATCTAATCTTTTATCATATTTGCCATACATTCTCTTATCCGCATTTAATGCCTATTTTTTGCATATCACCTACTTTAAGTTCACCTAATAAAATCTTTAATTAATATAAAAAAAATACTATACTTAGGTGAGTGGCTAAATATTTAATTTAACTTACAGGAATTTATTCATTGGAATCAATATGACAATGAGTTTCCTTATAATTAATACCTACAAATAGAAAATACTAGATTGGAGAGTTTATATATGAGAAAAAAAGATATACTTGAGTTAAAAAAACGTTTAAAGAAAGATCATTGCACCTTCACTAAAATGTGTGGTTGCTATGTTAATGGAGAAAAGCATATTATTTTAAAATTTAGAGAAACCTTTCTAAATTTAGATGAGGATGAATACTTTAAATACTTAGAAATTGCTAAAAAAGTACTATCTGGAACCATTGGAAATAATATTTTAGAACTTAACTTTCCAACTAATGAAGATCTCATAAATGAAAAACAAATTTCTCTTATGCAGCTTAAAAACAGTCAATTAAAGAATGATGCTCTTCTTGATGATTTTTATAAATTCATTATAGATAGTTATGATTATACTGGTAATTTTTTAATACTTATTTTTCATGATGCCTATGATGTTATTACTAAAACCGCTGATAATGCAAAAATAGATGAATCTGAAGAAGTATATGAATATCTGCTATGTGCAATATGTCCTGTTTCACTTTCAGGTCCTGGTCTTAGATACTTTGAAGAAGAAAATAAAATAAAAGCACGTATTAGAGATTGGGTGGTTGATGCCCCAACTAATGGCTTTGTATTTCCTGCTTTTATTGATCGTAGTTCAGATGTTAACTCTATTATGTATTACACAAAAAATGCAAAGGATACACATCCTGAATTAATGGAAAATGCTTTAGGTTGTTATTCAAAACAGACTGCTACTATACAAAAAGAAACATTTCAATCAATTATTAAAGATTCTTTTAGTGCTGATGAAAAGAAAGCTGATAAAATTTTTATGGAAGTGCAAGAAAACCTAAATACTATGATAGAAGAATATAATTCTATATATGACGATACAGATTGTGAACCTATAACTTTAACAAAGAAGGATATACAAAACCTTTTAATAGATAGTGGGGTTCCTGAAGAAATTACTACAAAGATTGAAAAATCCTATGTAGAAAACTTTGGTGAAGACCTTCCTTTAGCAGAAAATTTAATTGACCCAAAGACACTTAAAGCAAATGAGCAAAGAAAAAAGGAAGAACGCCTTGAAAAACAAGTAGAAATACTTCAAACTAAACTTGAACAATTTAAACAAGAAACAGCTGTGGATAATGAAGCTAACCTGCCTACAGAAGTTAATGATGATAATGTGCTTTTAGAAGAAGCTTCAGAAACTGATTTAGATGAAAGTTTAGAGACTAATTTAGAAGAAACTCAGGATACAAATTCAGAAGATAATAAGGTTACTCCTAACTATGACGTTATACTTCAAGTAAAGCCTGAAAAAATATCTGAAATAAAATCTCAAATAATTGATGGGCAAAAATGCATAGTTATTCCTATTAATGAAAATGAACAAGCTACAGTTAATGGCTTAGATGATTTAATTTAAATTATACAAATTAATAAAGAAAAATAGCAACTCTCAAAAATAAAGTTTGCTATTTTCTTTACCCTTTTTTATTTATTAAAACTGTAGCTATATAATGTTCTTAACTTTCCTCACAAATTAATACTTATTTATCATGTTTCGTTTTCAGCTTAATTGGTATAAATGTTTCCATCTGTGCCCATCCTTGTGCTTTGATAATATCCTGAGGAGTAATAATATGTCCCATACTATAGTGGTTATTGCGTTCATCTAATTCAAATAATTCCGATTTACTAATGTATTCTATAGCCTCATTATACAATTTACTGCCCATTTCTTCATCGCCGTCTCTATATGTGTAAGTAAGATAATATCCACCCTCAAAGTCAACTACATCGTTACCACCGCTATCCATGTCCTCATTTAGCGCCCACCACCAAACCATACCTTGTTCTACAGGATCAAAAAATAAAAAATCTCGTGGCATAAAACTATCTCGTGGTAATGGCTTAATATCAGAAAAATATGCATCAAACTTTCCTAATATTCCTTCTGCAGAAAAGTCAAAATTTTTATCAACCCCTGATGAAGCAGCTTTAAACGGTGGTAATGAAATAATTCTAAATTCCATAATCTCATCCCCTTTTATATATTCCAATAATTTCATTTTATTTAATTATAACATATACCTTAGTCTCAATATACTTTTATTGTAATTTAAATGAAAAATGTTAAATATAATATCTCCTATATTACTTACCTCTTCTATGAAGGTAGGTGATACTTAATGAGTAATGACGTTTTAATGTTACTATTTCAGGCAGGGTTATTTTTACTAGCACTATTAACGTTTATAGTGTTACTTATTGATAAAATATCAAAAATAGTAGTCCCACAACGTATTAACATCAATATTTAAAATCTTACTTGTGATACAATATTTTCACTTGTAAAATAGCCTTAACCAAGTTACATCAATGGTTAAGGCTAAAAACCTCATTTAATTTACTCAAATTCTTGTATTGAAAACAATATTATAAAGCTGTTTAAACTCTTAATGTTTATTTATAAATTTTAAATCACTCCCATCTAAAAAACTTAATAGCTACCCCAATACATATCACAGCAAGTATACTTACAACGAAAATTGGTAGTATTGCATTATCTATGCTTAAATTAAGTGATGCACTTTTTAAAAGCTTTATCCCCTGAGTTAATGGTAAGATATCTGCCACTTTTTGAAGCGCTGTTGGCATAACCTCATAGGGTAATGTTGCTCCTGAAAATATAAGCATAGGAAAGTATAGAATACTGGCGATAATACCTGCCATTTTAATATTTTTCGCTATTCCCCCCACCATAAATCCAATGCTGAACATCGATATCATTACTAATATATATGCTCCTAAAAAGTTTATCCATGAACCTCCAAATTGAAACTTGAAAAATATTTTTGCGATTAAATAAACAAGAATTAATGAAACAATGGCATATAAAGCATATATTACTCCTTGAACTACTAAAATCATAGACGGGCTAACTGGTGTTACTTTAAATCTTTTTAATATCTTTCTGTGACGATACTCAGATAATACTAATGGTAACCCCATGACACCACCTGCACATATTGCAATGGTTGATACAGGTGCAAAGGATTGTTCCATGAATGTAAAATTTGCTCCAGGAAATGCTGGTTTATTGCCATAAATAGCACCTAAAATAACGGTTACCAAAACTGGCATACAGATTGCAAAGATGAACATATCCAAGCCTCTTATCGATAACTTTAATTCAGTTTTTAACATTGTTTTAAATACTTTCATCATCCAACTCCTCCTTATCTATAAACCATAAATAAGCATCCTCAAATTTTTCATATGGGCTCAGTGCCACTGCTTCTTCAACTGTTCCATAAAAATCTATTACTCCATTTTTTAAAATACATATTTTATCGCACAGAACTTCAACCTCATCCATGAAATGAGATGTTAAAAAGATTGTAAGACCTTGCTTCTTTAAGTTTAATAAACACTTCCACACATCTCTTCTAGCCTTTACATCTAGTCCTGTTGTAAGCTCGTCTAAGAATACTACCTCTGGATTCGGAATTAACGCTAGTATAATAAATAATCGTTGCTTTTCACCTCCAGATAGTTCACTTACTAGATTTTTAACCTTATCTTGAAGTTCAAATTGCTCTAATAATTCATTGCAATCTAATGGATTTTTATAAAGAACTTCAGTTATTTCACACAACTCTTTCACTGTAATCTTATCTTGATAATTAGATTCTTGAAACTGAACCCCAACTTTCTGAAATAGCTGTTTTCTTTCTTTTTGAGGATTCATACCTAGGATAGATACCTGCCCACCATCAAAATTCTTTGTACCTAAAATACACTCTATGGTAGTACTCTTCCCTGCCCCATTGGCCCCGAGCAATCCAAATACCTCACCTTTTTTTACCGTTAAACTAACATCCTTAACCACTTGAACATCCCCATAGGATTTATAAAGATTATGAACTTTTATTACTTCCATGTGCTATTCCCTCCTTTTGATAAAAGAATAACACCATCACAAAGTCTGGTGTTAAACTGTAGAGTTTGTATTAAATTCGTTTTTCATAAATTCTAATTGCTTCAGTATACTATTTGCATTTTTTTCTGCATCACTTAAGGAAGTAAGAAGCTTATCACATGCTGTAACAATATCCTCATCCTCTTTTGGTTTATTGATTACCTCTTTAATATCAATTTCCTTACTTTCTGATATGGCATTAATCATTCTTAAAATCGCTGAAAGGGAATAGTTAGCACAACGTAAGGTACGTATTATTTTTAACCTATTAATATCATTTTCAGTATAAACTCGGTATCCATTCTTCTTTCTCTTAACAGTAAGTAAACCATTCATCTCCCAATTTCTTAATGTGTCAATTGTCACTCCAAGATAGTCTGCGGTTTGCTTTCTTGTAAAAAATATACAGTTTTCTTTAGTATCTATCCCTAATAAAAACCTCTTTGAAAGTTCTATGGCTTCCTCTGCATTTTTTCGTTCTTGCTTTATCTGGTTTATATAATCATTTGTACAGTTAATTGCTTCTTGAAGCTCCCCTTTGGCAGATAACTTAACAACATTGATTATCTTCTT
Organism: Clostridium simiarum; assembly: GCF_018919175.1. Taxonomy (GTDB): domain Bacteria; phylum Bacillota; class Clostridia; order Clostridiales; family Clostridiaceae; genus Clostridium_L; species Clostridium_L simiarum. The sequence continues at coordinate 263,708 of NZ_JAHLQL010000003.1, forward strand.
TCTAAGCCCATTTTGTAGAACCTCTACTTTAAAGGCAGTTCTAGCAAGGTTAAACTGCTCTATATGATAGTCAGTAAATACTCTATAACCATTTGCTAATCTATCCACCTTTGGTATTAATTCAAGCTTTTCGTACAAACGTACAGTGTTGGAATGTACCCCAACTCTTTTAGCTACTTCTGATGTTTTATATATCTTGTCCATACTATTTGCACCTCCATGCTATTATCATAACACTGATTAAAAGTCTGGTGATATAATAGAGAGTTCTCTTTGTTTCTTGTTGAATTTTTAAAAAGTTTATATCTTTCATACTTTTTACCTTGTGTACTTTTTCAATAGCTAGCTTTAAGACTTATCTTTCATATACAATTAAGGACATCATCTTCTACTTCATTTAAGTTTTAAAAAATTTACTCAACTTTATATTTTTTATTGACTTATAAGTTTTGATAGTATATACTCTATATTAAATTAAAAATGAACGTCAAATATTATTAATAAAAAAATAGAACTGGAGGGTAATTATGAATACTTTAATAAACAAACAAGCAGGATTTAGTTTTTATAGCCAATTTATATAGGGTTTGTATCACGTTACAAATTTGATTAAATTTTAACATGGATACAAACCCCTTAGGACTTACTGATGATTAGGGATTGTATCTGTGTTGGCTATATTGTTTATAATGTTATTCATTATTACCATTTATAAAGTCACGCAGATTATACTGTGTGGCTTTTTTATATTCAGAAATTAACCACATGGATTATACTGTGTGTTTTTTTTATATTAAAGATTAACCACACAGATTGTACTGTGTGGTTTTTATATAAAATAAATTTTAAAGGAGTATTTTTTATGACAGGAATTGTATCTGTAGTAACACAAAGTTTAATTTTATCGATTATGGCATTAGGTATTTATATCAGCTATAAAATCTTAGATTTTCCAGACTTATCTGTTGATGGAAGCTTCTCACTAGGTGGTTCTGTTATTGCTTTATCTTTAACTAATGGAGTCTCTCCAATAATCGGAACCTTATTAGCTCTTATATGTGGCTTAATTTCTGGTCTTATTACTGGTATTTTACACATTAAACTTAAAATTTCTAACTTACTTTCAGGAATTTTAGTTATGGGTATGCTTTACTCTATTAATTTAGGAATAATGGGAAAATCAAACCTTCCATTATTTAATTTCAATCACTTATTTAATATACGTATTTCTCCACTAATATTAGTTATAGTTGCTGCATTATCTTGCAAATTTATTTTAGATTTATTCTTAACTACTGGACTTGGATATACGTTAAAAGCTGTTGGTGATAATCCTCAAATGGTTAAATCATTAGGAATTGATATTGATATTATAAAAATATTAGGATTAATGTTATCTAATGCTATGGTTTCTTTATCTGGTAGCTTATATGCTCAGTTCCAAGGATTCTCTGATGTTAATATGGGCATTGGTACTTTGGTACTTGGAATAGCATCAATTATAATTGGTATATCTGTATTTAAGAGACTTACATTTATTAAGGCCACTACATCTATATTATTAGGAGCTTTAATCTATCAATTTACAATCTATTTCGCAATAAATTTAGGTATAATACCTCCTAATAACTTAAAATTAATGACTTCTATAATAATAATTTTATTTTTAAGTATTGGTAACCCAAATATTTTTGCTAATAAAAATTTAAACAAAAGAGGTGTTGTAGATGCTACAAATTAAAAATATCTCAAAAACATTCCCCAATCCATATGGAGATCCTAATACAATCTTCAAAGATCTCTCACTAACTATAAATAAAGGGGAATTTGTTAGTATCATTGGAAGTAATGGCACAGGTAAATCTACTTTACTTAATATAATCTCAGGATTTATAAAAGAAAGCCAAGGCGATATTTTATTAGATGGTAATAACTTAACAAAACTAGCTGAGCATAAAAAAACTCAGTTAATAAGTAGAGTATTCCAAGATCCGAGTTTAGGCACTTGTCCTTCTATGACAGTCAGAGAAAATTTATCCTTAGCTCTAAATAAAGGGAGTTTACTAAATCTTAAAAAGTGTCTTCGTCACAAAACCGAAGTTATGGAAGATTTATTAGAAGATATATCACTTGATCTAAAAAAATATTTAGATGTTCAAGTAAAATATTTATCTGGAGGTCAAAGACAAGCACTTTCCCTAATTATGTCTAGTATTACAAACCCAAAGGTCTTATTACTAGATGAACATACTGCTGCCTTAGATCCTAAAACCTCAAATGAAATTATAGATTTAACTAATAAAATTGTTAGAGAAAAAAATATAACTACATTGATGGTAACTCATAATCTAAAACATGCTATCAACTATGGTGATAGACTTATAATGCTTCATAAAGGTAGAATAATTTTAGATATAAGCGGTGATGAGAAATTAAATATCACTATAGAAGAAATACTAGATAAATTTGAATATGCAGTTTAAGATATAAAACTTAATTTATATCTTAATTAATGTTAAATAAATTTGTGTATAAATTTAATAATGTATATGAACATATGAATGTATGAGCACGTATAAATATGGACTTTAGGAGGATTATATTATGATAATAAAAAATAAGTTAATAAATTTAATTTTAATAGCATCAGTCGGAGTCTCTTTACTTACAGGTTGTTCAAAAAATATTAATGACAAATCATCTAATTCAAATAAGAATATCAAAAACATAGGTATTACTCAGCTAGTAGAGCACCCATCTTTAGATAAAGCAAGATACGGGTTCATAAAAGCACTAGAAGATAACGGATATAAAGATGGAGAAAATATAAAAATTGATTACCAAAATGCTCAAAATGATATGCCTACAACTCAAACAATTGCAAATAAGTTTGTGTCTGATAAAAAAGATCTAATATATGCTATATCAACGCCATCAGCTCAAGCAGCTTATAACACAACTAAAAATATACCTATTCTAATGACTGCTGTTACTGATCCAGTCGCTGCTGGTTTAGTAAAATCTATAGATATGCCTGGAGGAAATATATCTGGTACATCAGATTATATATCTATAGATAAAAATCTTGAATTGATTAAAACACTTATTCCAAATGCTAAAACTATAGGTGTTTTATATAATACTAGTGAAGTAAATTCAAAAGTACAGGTTGATATGCTAAAAGAGTATGCATCTAAAAAAAATTATAAAATTATAGAAAAGGGTGTTTCCTCTGCAAATGAAATTAATCAAGCCATGTCTAGTTTAATAGTTAATATAGATGTTTTATATGTTCCAACAGATAACTTAATTGTTTCTTCTATGCCGATAGTTTCTAGAATCGCTACTGATAATAAAGTTCCAGTAATCGCCTCAGAAGATGGTTCTGTCAAATCTGGTGCACTTGCATGTCAAGGTATAGACTACGAAAAATTAGGCTATAAAACTGGAGAACTTGCTGTTAAAGTTTTAAATGGTGAGCAAGTATCTAATATTCCTGTAACTATGTTAGATGAAACTCAAATAATAGTTAATGAAGATACTTTAAAATCTCTTTCTATGGAAAAAATTAATGATAAAAACATAGTATATGTTAAAACTGACAAAAATTAATTAAGGAGCATGGTGTAAAAAACAAAAATATATATTATATAAAAGGTAACCCATATTGATTATTTTATCAATATGGGTTACCTTTATTTCAATGGTGAAGGCGAGGCACGATCAACATGTCTCCTATATCCAATTATCCAATTTTAGTAAAAACCTCATTTATTTATAGGAAACTCCTTTTCACATTTGTTCAAAGGAGTAAGTTCGCCTAACCAAATATAAAATTTGGAGGCTTACTTATAGGAAACTCCTTCTCACACTTGTTCGAAGAAGTAAGTTCTACTAATCAAATATAAAATTTGGAGGCTTACTTATGGTACGGTTCTCCGTAACTACTCTAAATGAGATTTTTCCATTTTATTCTTGTGTGTATATTCTACATAAATATGGTATAATTCTAAAGTAATATTTTGAAATCCGTAGTAGGATGGCTGCGGAGGTTTTGAACGTTTTATCCTCCTGGGCTATTGGTGAACTATTTCACTATAGCTAAGGGGGTGGTATTGGATATGTTTGATACTTTTATAAAATGTATATCAATTGTTTATGTAATAAAATTAGTTTTAAAACATAATCTTTTTATACATCACTTAAAAATAAAGATTAAGTTTCTTGGTCTTGATATAGAAGTTAAAAGCAAAGAAAAAAGTGCTCCATCCAACGAAGATTAGCACCTTTTCTTAATTAACCTTATTAATTTCATCCAATAGCCCTAAAACAAAATAAATGTTCTAAGGATTGCTTAGTGCTACCAACACTAAGCTTTTCTTATTTATATTATATCAAATTTTCATAAAAAATAAACATAAATAATTTTTTATATTTAAGATTATTAACTGTTCAATAGTTAGAATTTTACGAGCTATTTTCTATCATAAATTATTCTCCTAACTCATTAAAAAATTTTGCAATACCATTTATCCCTCTTATAGCATTAATATCTGTAATTGCTGGATTGCTATTTGTATTATGACTATACACAAGTGGAAATATATCATATGAATTCATATGATGAAGCAAAGTACATGCTGTTTCATATGGTTTATCTACGCTTTCATCGCCCCCACCAACGACAATAACAGCACTTTTTTTAGGCTTTTTGATTGGAATCTCTTTACGAAAAAACTTTCCACAAAAATAAGTCTGAAGCCTGCTTCCAACACTCAACAATACTCCTGTTAATTCTGAAAAATAAATAGGAGATGCAATTAAAATATTATCGCATTCCTGTATATTCTTATAAATTTCCTGCATTTCGTCATCAATACAACAACCTTCATTTTCCCAACAAAATCTACAATCAACACATGGGTTTATTTTGCAATTATATGTATTAACTATTCTATACTCACGATTTAACTGATTAACCAGTTCATTTATCAAACTAGCAGTATCTCCGTCCTTCCTTGGAGAACCATTGAATATTAATGTTTTCATAATACCCTCATCTTCTTCTCCTTCACAAATTACTATTTGTCTATCACTCAAATTTGTTCCTACTTTTATTATAACATATTTTGTAAATATTACATATTAAACTCATTTTATCTTATTACTTACGATACAGTATTTTTACTTATAAAAATAGCCCTAACCAAGTTAAATCAATGGTTAAGACTATAAACCGCATTTACTTATAGGAAACTCCTTCTCACACTTGTTCGAAGGAGTAAGTTCTGCTAATCAAATATAAAATTTGGAGCCTTACTTATGGTATGGTTCTCCGTAACTACTCTAAGTGAGTTTTTCCATTTTATCCTTCTGGAATATTATAAAACTAGTCCTCAACAGCTATATATACATCCATATAGCAAATACCATCCTTCTCATATACCTTTTCAAAACAATGTATGATATCTTTACCTTTCTTATGATTATAACAATTTACCTCCATATATATCATAAGTGTCTTATATGCATTTGGAATAAGAGAAAATGGTTCAATAAAAGGTTCCTTAATAGTAATAATTGCATAGCGTTGTTCTTTTTGAGTTATAACTTCTAAGTTATTATTCCCTATTTCAAAATTTAGAGGTAAAATACATGCTGCCTCATATCCATGCATATTATACACATTGATTTGTTCCTGTGATACATATGGGAAATCCCATCCTATTATTTCTGGTTCATTAATTCCATTACTATTAGCCCAATCTTTTATGTGTTTTATAGCATCATCTTCCGGCTCTACACTTATTACTGCATATTTAACAAAAGCAAATGAGGTTACTTCTTCTACTCTAAGATTTGAATAAGCTTCATTAATCATATTTATATCTTCCCTAACTAACTTATCCATAGAGCATGAAAAAAGTTTGCATAATTCTATTACCTTATCCATTTCAGGATATGTGCCATCAAGTTCCCACTTCGAAACAGTTTGACGAGAAACTCCCATTTTCTCTGCCAACTCTTCTTGAGTCATTCCCTTATGCATTTTTCTTAAAAATTGAATATTTTGTCCAAAACTCATGTTATATACCCTCCTTTATATTCCGATAAACTTATTATAACGTAAAGTAGTCTTATCCTTACACCAACCTTTAATTTCTTTTATATCATTTTTAGCAACTTAAAGTTGCAATTTCTAATTTAAAATTATTGAGCAATTAATCGTATATAAATAATATTCTATAGAACCTTTACCTATCTAATATATGGACTTAATCCTATCACTTTACAATAACATAATTTATAAATATTACATATTAAACTCATTTTATCTACTTACTTGTGATACAGTGTTTTTACTTATAAAAATAGCCCTAACCAAGTTAAATCAATGGTTAATGCTATAAACCTCATTTACTTATAGGAAACTCCTTTTTACATTTGTTCAAAGGAGTAAGTTCGCCTAGCCAAATATAAAATTTGGAAGCTTACTTATGGTACGGTTCTCCGTATCACCTATAAATGAGGTTTTTCCATTTTCTTCTTCCGTATATATTCTACATCTTCGTAGTTGCTGCTACTACTTTCTCTCCCATAATTAACAATTCCTTTACCGCATCATATGTATAAAATCCACTATTAGACAAATAATAGTTTTGTGACTATTAAATGAGAAGGAGAGTAGTATGAATCTAATAACGAAAGGAAGTAAGATTATTATGGGAATTTTAAGTGGAAGTCCTCAAGATGAGCCTTTACATTATGGAGAAGTATTTGGACTATGGAGCTCTTTATCAGTTGCAAAAGGTGCATTAGACAGTTATCAAGTTTATATTAATCATACTGGTGACCAAGAGTTAAAAGCGTTTTTAAAACAAGTAATCGAATCATCAATCAAACCATCAATAAAAGAAATAGAGGAAGTATTACTACATAACGATATCGCGGTTCCACCCACACCAGCAGAACGACCTGAAGCAGACCTTGAACAAATTCCAGTTGGAGCGAGATTGCAAGATGCACAAATAGCGTATATAGTAGCTGCTGATATAGCAGCAGGTGTTGTAGCAAATAGTCAAGGAATGAGTCAATCAATTCGTGAAGATGTTGGATTATTATTTGGTCAAATGGGTGCAAAAAAAGCAAAAGATGGCGCAGCATTATTACAAATCATGAAAGATAAAGGTTGGTTAGTTCCACCACCACTTCATCATGAAACAAAACAACAATAATTAATAACAAGTTCCTAAAAAGGTAGAAAAACAGATAAAAATATCTGCTTTCTACTTTTTTTATTCTATAGGAAATTATAAAATTTTAAATCTGTGTATAACTCTATAAAGGTACAGAAACACACAGTCTGCGAAGCAGATTTTTTTATATTATTTAAATAATGTAAGGTGTTAGTTGTAGAAGAAAAGAAGGCGAATCCTAAAAATAATGGATTCGCCTAGAAATTAACCTTATCCTCTTTTTTGTACATTTAAATGGTGGAGTCGAATCTTATTGAACCACTTATTGCAAAAGACCTCAGTTACTTGTGGTACGGTTCTCCGTAACTTCTCTAAATGAGGTTTTCCTATTTTACTATTCTGTGTAAAGCCTCCATAATTACGATATAATTCTAAATCATAAATTACCTAGCTTTCTCTAATACTCTTACAAATCCTGATTTAATATACATACTTATTGATTTATCTAAGCAGGTAACCACTCTTATAGTCTTTTACTCTATAAAAATTTAATGATTCCTATAATAATTTCTGCTACTTAAATATAGTACCTCTATTTGATTACACATTAAATATCTGAACATTCCCATCTAAATCATCAAGTTTTTCTTTTGATTCTATATATTTAATACCTTGATTCTCATAAAATTTTATCCAAAAATTCACTGCTATCTTATTAGTTGATATTTGTACTATTCTATATTTTCCTTTACATTGATCTAACAAAATTCTAATTGCAGCAATACCTATACCCTTCTTTCTAAAACCCTTTAATATAAATAGCTCATGAATAACATAATCAATATCTTTTGGAACGTATTTTCCCTTATTAAAGAGAACAAAACCTGCCACTTCACCTTGATAAATTATAAAATAAGGAGTTAAATCCTCTGATTTAAAATATAATTCTAAACCATCATATTCAAATCTTCCCTCCTCATTAATTTTCAAATCAGCTGCAAACTCTGATAAATCGTGTAAATATATACTCATTAAATTCTCCAGCTTTGCTTTTGAGTCTACTGTTATTCTTTCTAGTTTTGTTTCATTTAAATTCATTTTATAAATCCCCCAACTAATTTGTTTTTAATTATACCTCTTGAAATAACTTAAATGTACTATATATTTGAATGTATTATTAAATGTAAATATTAGTTTATACCCGTCAAATGTTGTCTCATGATTTTCTTCAAAGTTACCCTGAGTATAATCATTAATAGTTTTTCTCCAAAACTTTTCTGCCCTTGGGTTTGTCCCTGATGGAGCCACATATAATCCCCATTTTCCTGAAAATTTATTAAATATCTGCTTTGCTGCAATGGATGCAATCTCTTTTCCCCTATATGGTCTTAATAAAAAGAACTCGTAAACGTAATAATCCATTCCTTCTGGTGCAAATTTACCAGTTGATACCAAGTCAAATCCAGCTGGTTTTCCGTCCACCATTATAATAAATGGAAATAGATAATTAGGATTTTCAAACCAAACATTTTGAACATCATATTGCTCAATTAATGTTTTTATAGGCTCATCCTCGTAAATCCCATATTCATTAGGTACATTTCCATAAATCTCTGATAAGTCATGTAAATACAATGGATAAATATTCTTTATAATCTTTGCCTGTTCTTCATTTGCCAAGACTACTTTAACCCCCAAAATCTCACCCTCCATCTAATAATATAAATTGAAAAATAAATAGCATGCTAATTTTAACTTTAATTAGCATGCTGATTATAAATAGGACATTATCTTTAATTTAAATTTAACTTACAATGTCTACTTAAAATCAGATAAGGTTTCCTTATATAACTCTATAAAAAATCATATCATTAATTTAAATAAACATTCAATTTCATAAATAGTTATGGCTTAATTATGCGCATAACTTCTTCTTCTCTCTTATAATACGTCTTATACTTTGCTCTGATAAGTAATACATCTGTGCTAACTTTCTTACACTCATACCATCATTATGTTTTTCAAAAATTTCAGCATTCCTATTTTTTAACATATATCTTGTACCACTTTTTTCTCCCCAAGCTTTATGACTATCATTTTTTCTTGGTATATAAACAAATTCTCCATCAACATATTCTTGTATGGCTTTTATCATCTCTTCTGGTAACACATTATTTCCATTAATATATTTCAACGTCTTGCTCTCCTCTATTTTTATAGATTTGATTGCAAAAACTACTGAAACTCAGTAATGTGCTAAAAGAACCTAAGTTAATTAACATCTATTTTAAAGCATTTTTTAAATTAGGCTCCTGCTAAAGCATTACTTTTTGTTTCATTATAGTCTTTGCAGGAGCAAGTTTTAAAACTTCTAAAAATCCTATTGATTTTCATAGTACCACCACCTTCCTTATGTAATTATATATCACTAGGTTTATATGGACAATATTGGTTGATATTACAAAATATTAATTTAAACATTGTATATTAGAACCATTTTATCTACTTACTTATGATACGGTATTTCTACTAAAAAATAGACTTAGGCAAGTTATTTCAATACCTAAGACTAAAAACCTCATTTACTTATAGGAAACTCCTTTTCACACTTATTCAAAAGAGTAAGTTCGCCTAGCCAAATATAAAATTTGGAGGCTTACTTATGGTACGGTTCTCCCTTAATTATCCTAAATCCTCTATATACTTGTTCTAGTAGCATAACCCTAAATAGTTGATGTGGAAAGGTCATCTTTGAAAAACAAAGCTTATAGTTTGCTCTCTCTAAAACTTCTTGTGATAAACCTAATGAACCTCCTATGACAAAGGCTAAGTTACTTTCACCTTTTATTCCTAAATCTTCTATAAAAAATGCTAGGTCCTCTGAGGATATCATTTTTCCTTTTAGATCTAAAGCTATAACAAACATATTTTCTTTTATCTGCTTTAATATAGCTTCTCCTTCTTTTGCTTTTATTTGAAGTTCCTCTTTTTTAGATGCATTATCTGGAGTCTTTTCATCAGAAAGTTCTACTATATCAAGTTTGCAGTATCTTTTTAATCTTTTTGAATATTCCTCTATGGCATCTTTTAAATATTTTTCTTTAATTTTTCCTACGGATATTATGGTTATATTCATTAATTTTCTCCCTTTAGAAATACTTAAGATTTTTTGATATATATATTATACTACAAATTTATTTAAATCATATTGACCTAAAACTCAAATAGTGCTAATATATTTTTAGCAAGTGAACCTTTAATTTTGACACAGAGATGTCAGTAAGGTGGTGTAGATATACTTGTATGATTGCGCCTTCCTTATTATGGATAGGTGTTTTTTTATGTCTTAAATTCTTATGAAAGATTTTAAAATTATAGTGATCATCTATGAGGTGATTTTTAATAATAGATGGTGACAAATGAATAAGTTTGATTACTTAAGACTATAGCTTTTATAGTAAAATTATTACCTTTAAAGCAGTCCTGTGAGACTGATAAGGTGTTTGGAAATTAACTCCATATATTCGTGCTTTAAAAATATACCAGGCTATATGGTTTTAACGTAGAAGATTCCAAATACCTCAAAATTAATATTGTGAGGTGTATTAAATGGTTGGAATTTTATATTTAGAGGATGGTAGCATATTTTCAGGAAAAACTTTTGGAAGAAAAGGAACTATCATTGGTGAGATTGACTTTGATAATTCAACATCAAAAGATAAAGGCGTACTAAAAAAAGGTTCTTCTATACTTATAAATAATAATCTTAAAGAAAGAAGTAATACTATTGATGAGTTTCATTCTAAAGGTATGATATTCAATGACATAAGTAGTAACTTTAAGGAACCCTCTGTTAAAAATAGTATTGAATCCATGCTTAAGGAAATGAATGTGTTAGGATTATATGACATTAATATGAAAGGAATTATAAAAAGGGTTGTTGATAAAGGATCCATGAAGTGTGTGCTAACTACAGAATCCCTTACAGTTAAAGAGTTTGAAAGCCTAGTTAGTCTAAGCTCATAGATTTAACTTAAAATATAAAAATAGATTTAACTTAAAGGACTTTCAAAGATTTATTGAAAGTCCTTTATTAATTTCTATTATTTTCCACAGCATTTTTTGTATTTTTTACCACTTCCACAAGGACAAGGATCATTTCTTCCTATTTTATTTTCATTAACAACTGTTTTAGATCCTCTCCAGTCCTTTTGTATCTCTTTTCTCTTTTCCTTTGAGAATATTCCTTCCCATTGAGGAAGTTCATATAGATACTCCGCTTTTGCATCTAGCATATTGAAATATAACTTTTCAAAATCTATTTTAAATTCAATTTCAGTGTCTTCGTCAATAACTTCTAAGTCTATCTCTTCAACTAAACTTTCATTTATTCCATCTACAAAGCCCATTACGAACTCTGGAGTTGTACCAAATTCTTTTGCTAAATCATCTATAGTTGTAGTAATTACATCTTTATGACTTGCAAGAATTTTTGTGTAAATACGTCTTTCAATGTCACTATACTCATCCCAAAATGCATCTTCACCTTTATGCTTTACATAATCTATAACCATGTCTGTCCATTGCTTATATAAACTCATATCCACCTGTCTCCCTCTTCTTCTTTTTTGTACTCCATATTTAAACTTATGGCAATAAAACATTTTATTCTATTACGCTATAAGCTATATTTTACTTTATTTTAATTTTGTAGTAAACAAGTTTTTTCTAATTTCTGCTTACAAATTAAAGATTTATTACCTTTATTTAGATACTTACTGTTTCTTTAGTGAAGAAACCTCTTCTTTACCAAAAGCTTTTGAAATATCAAAATTCCCTCCTAAAGATTCAGCATCTTTGCTATCTATAAGTATCTTGATTTTTCCCACAGAAGGGATTTGATCAAGTGAAGCTGCTATACTTCTAAGGATAGCTTCTTCCTTTGGAGCAGTCATAGTTACTATAGCTTCCTTACTAAGATTTACAAAAGCTATTCCATCCTTTATAGAAAAACTTAAGAGCCTAGTATCCTTAGGTAATACTGGTTTTAACTTTCCGTTTATTGAAGGTCCTTTTATCAATGAATTTACTATAAGTTGTCCTATTACCTCTTCTTTGGCTATTAAAACCTCTTCCTTAGCAATTTCTACATTTGACGGATCCTTTGAAGCATCAAAATAAATATCCAACTCAATATTGTTTTCTTTTTCAAATGGCAGCTGAATATTCTTTAACTTTTCTTTGTTGTTTATACTTAGTTTATCCTTTTTAGAACATCCTGCTGACATTAAGGCTGTAAAACAAAATACGATGCCTAAAGCTTTTTTAAATCCTTTATTCATATATCTCTCTTCTCCTAAATATTAATTAATAAAAGCGTCCTATTCCCTGGCCAAATGCATTTAAAAGGACTACCTTATTATATAATTATATCTTTATATAGCTGCTTGGCCTACTTCTATGAGCCATAGTTAAAGCTATATCCTTTTGAAGTTCAATATTATTTTCTCTTAGCACATTTATCACTGTTTGATATGCTAAATCTGGATAGTTATTAGTATGACTCAAATGACCTAATATTATTCTTTTATATTTATGATTCATCATATCTACTATAGCAGATCCACAATCATCATTAGAAAGATGACCTATACTACTTAAAATTCTTCTTTTTAAGTTATAAGGGTAAGGCCCAAATTTTAGCATCTCTATATCATGATTGCTTTCTAAAAGTATTACATCTGAATCTTCTATGTTCTTTTTAATATCCTCTGTAAAACACCCAAGGTCTGTAGCTACACTTACCTTCTTACCTGAAGAATGCACTGAGTATCCCACTGGACTTGCAGCATCATGAGGAATAGGATAATTTATAACATCCATATCCCTTATTGTAACCACATCTTTATCCATAACTTTTATGTTATGATCTTTTATCTTTCCAATAGAATTGGACATATTAAGCCAAGTCTTATTGTTTGCATATATAGGTATATCATATTTTCTTGACATTACTCCTATGCCTTTTATATGGTCTGAATGTTCATGAGTAACGAATATAGCGTCTAATTCCTTAGGATCTTCTCCTATTTCCTTAAGCGCAGCGTCTATGCTTTTACCAGGTAGTCCTGCGTCTATAAGTATCTTTGAATTTTCTGACGCCACAAATATACTGTTCCCACTACTTCCACTATATAAGGAACAAAATATCATATATATTTCCTCCAAACTAACTTATATAAGAGGCAACTATTCTTCTGCACTTTCTCTGTGTATTTTTGCTCCTAATCTTTGAAATTTAACTTCTATATTAGGGTAGCCTCTATCTATATGATCTAAACTATGTATCTCTGTTTTTCCTTCTGCTATTAAACCTGCAATAACCATAGCCGCTCCAGCCCTTAAATCCGTAGCTTTAACTATAGCACCTGTAAGTTTTTCCGCTCCATCTATTATAGCAGTTCGTCCTTCTACTTTAACGTTAGCTCCCATCTTTTTAAGCTCATCTACATGCTTAAATCTACTTTCCCAAATGCTTTCATTAACTATACTTCTTCCCTCAGCAGCACAAAGCAATGTACTCATAGGTTGCTGAACATCTGTTGGAAAGCCAGGATAAGGAGCTGTTTTTATATTTACGCTTTTCAATTTGCCTGTAGACTTTACAGTTACAGAATCATCCTGTTCTATAACCTCCGCACCCATTTCTATTAATTTTGCTGAAATGGACTCTAAGTGCTTAGGTATTACATTTTTGATAGTAACCTCTCCCCCTGTTGCTGCAGCTGCTATCATAAATGTGCCTGCTTCAATCTGGTCTGGTATAACGCTGTAATTACAACCACATAGCTTTTCCACACCAGTAATTCTTATTATATCCGTTCCTGCCCCTTTAACATTAGCTCCCATAGAATTTAAAAAATTGGCTACGTCTACTATATGGGGTTCTCTTGCTGCATTTTCAAGGGTAGTTACCCCTTCAGCAAGGGTAGCTGCTAACATCACGTTTATAGTTGCCCCAACACTTACTACGTCAAAAAATATATTTGTGCCTATAAGTCTGTCCGCCTTAACATTTACAGCTCCATGCTCAATCTTAACTGTAGCCCCTAAAGCCTCAAAGCCTTTTATATGTTGATCTATAGGTCTAACCCCTATAGGACATCCTCCAGGCAACTCCACTCTTGCCTCTTTGAATCTGCCCAATAAAGCTCCAATGAAGTAATAAGAAGCCCTCATTCTCCTTACATCTTCAGTACATGCATCTAAATTAGTTATATTTGAACTATCTATAGTTAAAGAATTAGTGTTAACTTTTATCTTACAACCTAAGGATTCTATTATTCTCTCCAAACAATGAACATCCTCTATATCTGGTATGTTATCAATAATGCAAGTTCCATCACTTGCCATTAAAGCTGCTGGTATTATTGCTACCGCTGCATTTTTTGCTCCACTTATGTCAATATCTCCAAAAAGACGATTTCCTCCATATACTATCAACTTTTCCATACATTTCACCCTTATTAATCATTTTTTATATGAACTCTCCGTAAATCTCTAAAATGCAAATCTTTTAATTAGTCAATTTTAATAAAAATAAATCTTCTATAATCTAAAATTCTATCTTAATATCTTAATTTAATTACAATATTCTTTATCTTAATTACATTTATCAATTAATGTGTCAAATGTTTTGTTTTCATAACTTTTATTATATCATAAATTAATATAACTTTAACATATTTTTTTGGCTATTACACAGATAATTAGTATATACCCAATTATAAAATTCTCTAATATATTTTAACCATAACAACTTGATAATACAAGCATAATTTAAAACTTAACTAATTAAATATAAAAATCCCCTTAGTTTATTATTGGTTTAATTTCCTTATACAATCAAAAAAGTAATTTTAATCCTATATTTATAAAAGAACTGTCATAACTAAAATCTTTAAGTTATGACAGTTCTTTTATTATTTCATACTTTCAAAGCTTCCACAGTCAGTACATTCAACTGTTTTTGCCATAGGCTCATGCTTTACTACTTCAATTTTGTTTAATGTACAGTAATTATCTTTCTTATAATGATACTTACACTCTGAAACTGCACATCCTATACTTTTATTAACTTCCATACTAATCCACTCCTTCAATCTTATATTTTAATTAGCAAGAGTACGATTATATTATTTGTATTTAAACTTATTATTATGCAACACTAATTTATACCATACTGTAACATAATAGCATACTTAAAAAGCCTTGAATATGGTATAATATAAAGAGTAACGCTATTATTTCTTAAACATTAAAGGTTAGGACTTTAAGGATTAAACCTATTAATATCTTTCTTAATTTCAGAGTCCATTAGGATTTAAATCTTAGCCAAAATTAAAAAATATATAAATTGGGGGACAAAAATGAAATATTATTTAGTAGCTCTATTTGATAAGGATTCATATAAATCCATAGAAGATATACAAAGAAATATAAGTAAAAAATATAAACTTTACAAAAATCTACCTACTCTTCATATAACCTTAGAAGTTATAGATGATCCTAATTTAAACAAGTTAGATGAAATACTTACAGATATATTAAAATCTTATAAACAGTTTAAAGTGGAAATAAGTGATGTAATTTGTTTTAATGAGCCCTATAAATCTGTAAATCTAAAAGTTGAAAACAAAGGATATATACAAAGACTAAACCGGGTTATAAATGACAAACTAAAATTACATGGTTTCAATGTAAGAAATAGAGCTTCTGAGTGGGATCTACATATTTCTCTTGCAAATACAAACTTTGCTTCTAGAGAATGGTCCAATCATGAATTTTTAAATGCATGCACTAAAGCTCAAAATGAAGGTTTTTATAAACTGGCAAAAATAGAGCGAATAGAACTTTGGAAACCTATTAACAATAAAAGGGATATGCTTATTAAAAGTTACCCCTTAAAGACATTTTTAGAGTAGTATTTTGCTAAAAATAATAATAAATAAAAAATTTCTTTCAGTAATCGTTTTCTGAAACTTTCAATTTTTATGATAATTAGTTACAATGTATTAGTGATTAAATTTCTATTCATAGAAAGGCGGCCTTGTTAAATGAATTTAGAACAATTGTTTAAGTTACAGAACGAACTGAATGAAAAAATTCTTGCCTGTAAACACTTAGATGAGGGCACTCTACATTCAAAAAAACTTTTAGCCCTATTAGTAGAACTAGGTGAATTAGCTAATGAAACTAAATCTTTTAAATATTGGAGTATTGCGAAGCCTTCTGAAAAAAATATTGTATTAGAAGAGTATGTAGATTGCTTACACTTTATACTAACCTTAGGCTTAGACAAACACTACACTCATATATCACCTAATATTAAACCAAATGACTATAGTATTACAGAGCAATTCTTAAATTTGTATGTAGATATAAACGATCTAATGGTTACATCTTCTATAGATCATTACACCACTCTTTTTGAGGACTTTTTAAGTTTAGGACTCAGCTTAGGATTTTCTATAGAAGAAATACAAATTACATATATAGAAAAAAATAATATTAATCATAAAAGACAAGAAAATAACTATTAACCATCTTCTCTACCTTTGGTAGAGTTTTTTTTTACTTTTTGGAAACAATAATAGAGAGGTGATATTAATGATTGGAATAATCTTCTCTATAGTTGCAGGATTAGCTATGAGTCTTCAAGGTGTTTTTAACACTAGATTAGGAGAAAAAATAGGACTTTGGGAAACTAATTTAATCGTTCAAGGCACTGGCCTTATACTAACTATTATAATAGTAATGTTCTTAGGAGATGGAAATATAAAGGAAATAAAATCAGCAAACAAGCTTTATCTTCTAGGGGGAGTATTAGGAGTTATAATTATATATACTGTAATGAAAGGTGTTTCTCTTATGGGACCAACTTACTGCATATCAACTATACTTGTGGCACAACTTTTAGGTGCAGCGGTTATTGATGCCTTAGGTTTATTTGATACTACAAAAATAAATTTTGGCGTTACCAAGTTTATAGGTGTTGCCATAATGATTGTAGGTATTATAATATTTAAGTGGAAAGGTTAATAATACTGGAGGTTACTATGAATTTATTTAATAATATACATAAATTGTGCTTTAATATAAAGTTTCTTACTAAATTACATTATAGAAATTTAAAAAATTATTTCAAAAAGTCCCTAACTCCCTTAGGGGAACCTATAGTCACAAATTCAGTGCATTGGATAGGTCACGCCTCTGTACTTATAAATCTTTATAATAATATACTAGTCACAGACCCTATAGTGGGGTCTTTAGTCCAATTTAAGAGGAAGGTCAAGCCTTCCATAAACTTAAAAAAGTCGGATATTGATTATATACTCTTATCTCATGGTCATATGGATCACATTGATTTCTTTTCATTAGCTAGAATGAATAAAAAAAGTATAGTTCTATGTCCAAAATCCTATGTAAAGCGTATTAAAACTATAGGATTTAATACTGTTATAGGTATATCTAAGGGTGAAACTTATGAAAACAATGACATTACTATAAAATGTATTGAAGCAAATCACGATGGAAGAAGATATTATTTGGGCAAAGACTATGAAAGCAATGCATATCTTATAACTTGCAAGGATAAAAGCGTACTATTTGCAGGAGACACTGCATTTACAGAGAACTTTAAAGGAGTTGAAAGTGATGTAGCTCTTATGCCTGTTGGCTGTTATCTTCCTGAAGGTTTTGATAAAATGCACTGCACTCCTCTTCAAAGCTATAATATGTACAAAATGATGAAGTCTAAAATGATGATACCCATTCATTATAATACATTCATATTATCCCTTGAAAAAGACGAAGACACATTAGATATACTAAAAAATATAAAAGATGAAACAATAAATATAATAAATATAGGTCAAACTATTCCCATATAACAAATTAAATCTAAAATTCTATATTTTATAAATTATCTTAAAATTTTTAGATTTATAACCATTATGTTCCTCTATAGATTCTATC
Organism: Clostridium simiarum; assembly: GCF_018919175.1. Classification (GTDB taxonomy): domain Bacteria; phylum Bacillota; class Clostridia; order Clostridiales; family Clostridiaceae; genus Clostridium_L; species Clostridium_L simiarum. The sequence goes on from NZ_JAHLQL010000003.1 coordinate 281,941, forward strand.
AATATTTGTAATCATAAGTTATAATGTAATCATAACTATGAATATTAAGGGGGATTTGATTATATGGATTTTAAACAAATAGAAGCTTTCATATCTGTTGCAAGACTTAAAAGTTTCTCAAAAGCAGCAAATAGTATATACTTATCTCAGCCCACTATTAGTTCTCACATATCTAGCTTAGAGAAAGAACTAAGTGTACAACTATTTGATAGAAATTCAAAAGAGGTAAACTTAACTCCTGCTGGTAGGTGTTTTTTAGATTATGCTTTAGATATAATAAATATAAGAAATAATGCTATAACAAACCTCTGTGACTTTAATAATACAATTTGTGGTACCTTAAATATATCTGCTAGCACCACTCCATGCAATACTATTGTACCAGGACTTATAAATATGTTTAGCCAAAAGTATCCTGAAATCACTTTTAACATAAACGAAAAAAGTTCTGGAGAAATAATTGAAGATATAATAGACTTGGAATGTGAAATAGGACTTGTTGGAAATGTAGGTAAAAATGATAAAATAAAAAACTATTGTCTTGTAGAAGATGATCTAGTTTTAATATCAAATCCGTCCATGAATATTCCCGAGGAAATAAATTTGGAAGATTTATCAGATTATAAATTTATAATGAGAGAGAAAAACTCTGCTACCAGAAAAACCTTTGAGGAGGGTATTGCAGCGAAGGACTTTCCACTGAATAAAGTAAATGTGATTTGTGAAGTAAACAACCTTGATACATTAATACAATTTGTAAAAACGGGAACTGGCGTAGCTATAGTCTCAAAGGATGTCGGTCTAGATTATGTTCAAGCTGGTAAGTTAAAAATGACTAAGATAAAAGGTCTGGACTTAAAACGTTACATATATCTTGTAATTAATTCAAAAAGAACTTTAACTCCTACTGCTAGAGCCTTTTTCAAATTTTGTGTTAAAGAATTTAATATTAATGACTTCTCTTTATAAAAAATAAAAAATCTCTGTCTATGTTGTTTTTAACCAACACACTAGACAGAGATTTTTTATTTGTAATAAGGATACATTTTTCTGCATATGTCATATTATATATATTGTAATGCTAAAAGGGAGTTTTTACATGTTTTCATTTAAGAATAAAATTGATTTTAGATTAAAACAATCCTTGGAAATGAACATATACAAAAACTACAGAGTTATAATTCAATGTAAAAATCTTCAAAAGAACATAGAGAAAAGAATCCAATCTGGAGGTGGCAAGGTAATAAGATATATAAATCATTGCAATATAATATCTGCTAGCATATCGTCTAATTTAATAAGAAGATTATTAGAATATCCTGAAGTTGAATTTATCACCTTTGATAGTTTTGCTTTTCTTTGTGGAAGAAGCGTAGTATCGTCTAACAGAGCTTATATAGGGGATAGCTATAAACTTACAGGGAAAAATATAGGTATAGCTTTAATAGATAGTGGTGTTTACCCTCATCCTGATCTTTTAATTCCTAGAAATAAGATTAAAGTTTTTGTGGATATGTTAGAAGGTTATAAATATCCTTATGATGATAACGGTCATGGTACCTTTATAGCTGGTCTAATTTCAGGCAGTGGTCAAATGTCAGAGGGAAGATTTAGAGGTATTGCAGAAAATTCTGATCTTTATTGCTATAAAGTATTTAATTCTATGGGCAGAGCTTATGTTTCTGATATATTATCTGCTATAGATGATGCTTTGGGTAGGAGCTCAAAGGATAATATTAAAATTTTATGCTTACCCTTTGAAATATTAGAACATGATAATTTTATAAACAACTGTTTTTCTGTTTCCTTTAAATGCTGTATACATAAGGGCATATTTCCTGTAGTTCCATCAGGTAGTATAGAATGCAAAGAGGAAACTATGATGGGACTTGCCCTTATAAAAGAATGTATAACTGTAGCTGGAATAGATATAAGTAATGAAATTAAAGAGTTCAAGTACTCCTCTTCCAATGGTAATAGAAAGCTAGATAAGCCCGAAATTGCAGCTAACTGTGTTGATTTATGTTCATTAAATACAAATAAAAATTATATCTCGGAGAGAGCTGGTAAAAAACTATATCCCCAAACCTTAGAAGAACCTTATACTTCTTATAGCGGTACATCTTGTGCTGTAGCATATATATGTGGGATATGTGCACTATTATTAGAAAATAATCCTTCATTAACCTTTAAGGATCTTATATCTTTAATAAAAGTATCTTCTGAATTAGTACCGATTTCAAAGTCTGTTCAAGGAAACGGTGTTATAAACATAAATAAACTCCTACCTTAAAAAAACCTATTCAACTATACCCAGCAGATAAAAAATAGGCTGTAGTTATAATAAAATATCTACAGCCTATTAAAATTAATAACCTCTTTCAATATCTACAATGTTTAGTAAATCTTCTCCCTTTGAGTATCTTTTTAAGTTTTCGTAAACTGTGTCAAATCTCCTATTATTCCTCTCTTCAGACATCCAAGAATTATGGCAGGTTATTATAACATTGTTCATATCCCATAATTCACTATCTTTAGGTAAAGGTTCTGTTTCGAAAACATCTAATGCAGCTCCCATAAATCTTCCTTTGTTTAATTCTTCTATAAGACTTTTTTCATCAATTATGCTACCTCTAGCTACATTTATTATTACAGCATTATCTTTTATAACCTGTAATCTTTCTTTATTTAATAAATGATGAGTATCTTTTGTATAAGGTATAGTTACAACCACCACATCACTTATAGATAGCATCTTATTAATCTCTTCTTTTTTATAACATTTGTCAAAGTATTGAACATCTCTTCCATCAGTATTCATACCTATAGCCTTTATCCCAAAGCCTTGTAACCTTTTAGCTCCTTCTTGTGCTATAGTTCCAGTGCCTATAAATCCTACAGTCTTTCCATATAACTCTAGTATAGAAGTATCCATCTTCCACTTTTTATTCATTCTATTTTTAAATACATCCATTCTCTTTTTATATAATTCAAGAATATTTAAAACTATCCATTCACCCATAGGTATGCTATATCCACCTCTGTTGTTTGTTACTAGTATATCCTCTTCAATAACCTTGTCCTTAGGTAGTTGATCTATACCTACGCTAGATAGCTGTATCCATTTTAGATTTTTCATTTCTTTTATATCTAGAGTTTCAAAAGGATTATAACAAATTAACGCCTCTACCTCTTCAAGCTCTTTGTCATATGTCAAACCCTCTTCTTTTTTGAATATTATATGGTAACCTAAATCCTTGATCTTTTCTACTTGATCTTTTCCATAATTATATGTAATCAAGCATTTCTTTAAATTATTTACCATAAGCTAAAACTCTCTCCCTCCACATAATATAGTTAACTACATTTTACCTTTTATAAAAGAGAGTTCCAATATTAATTTTTAATTTTCTCTCTATGTAAATTTGTTTACTGCTTCATTTCTATAGCTTTTAAAACTATTTTATGTAATTTATTGGGTTTTCAGCCTTTCCATTTAACCTTAACTCGAAATGAACATGGGGACCAGTACTTCTACCTGTATTCCCTATCTTAGCTATAACATCGCCCTTTTTAACAGTATCTCCTTCTTTTCTTGTTATAGAGCTACAATGTCCATAAAGAGTCTCTATACCTTTACCATGGTCTAGCTTTATATATTTTCCATATATATTATCATAGCCTACCTTGTTTACTTTACCATCTAATGCTGCATTTATTGGCTCTCCTATGTTACCAGCTATGTCTATTCCATGATGCCTTTCATTTTTCCACCTAGATCCAAAATTCGAAGTTACAGAACCTCTTGAAGGCTTTTGTAAAAATGCCATATTAGTTCCTAAGGGATTTTTGCTTCCTTTAACAATAATTTTATTTTTAGGTGCTTTTATTACCTGCTCTTTTATCTTACTTTCAGACATTACTTTTGAATTGGTAATTCTCACTTGTTTTTCTATAGATTTCTGTCCTTCTTCTCCAGAATCTTCTACCTTAACCTCTCCCATATAATAATCTTCACTAGTAATTATGGTAGTAGGTGCAGGAATATTCTCTATTTCTTTTATGCCATAGATTATATCCACAGATATAATGGGTTTTTCTCTATTACTGTCTATCTCTCTTATTATTTTGTATAAGGCCTCTGGATCTTTTATTTCAGATTTATATGCCTTATAAGGTACATATGCTATGTCATTTATTATTGATGTACTAATCAAATCCTCAGTTTTTATGTTGTTTATGCTTATATAATATTCTTTTATAAGTGTAAAAAAATTATCCACTTCATCCTTATCTCTAAGTATACCTATACTCTTTCCATCAATTTTTAAAAGTATACAATCTATTTCCTTATCTAAACTGGCTTTTATGTTGTCTATTATGCTATCATAGTTATTTAGAGAACTCTTTTTAGCTAATGCCCTTTTAAATTTTATATTTCCCTCTATCTCTATATTTTTATTTTCTTCAATTACTTTATTATAGACATCTATAACTTTATTTTTACTTTCGGAATAAGCAACGCACCTATCTTCAATATAAGCTGCATACACTAACTTGTATTCAGACCACTTATATGAAGCTAAAAAAACTATTGTAACCACAAATATAAGAAGGAAAGTCTTAATAAATTTAATACCTTTACTGTCCATCTTATTACTTCCTTTCTATATCTCATAAACAGAGTTCTTGACTTTAGAGGGAGTTTTTAGTCCATCTAAAGCTTAGAAATCGTTATCCAGGGACGTAGCCGCTCTTTATTCCCACTTTGAAGAATATGGTAGCATTAGAGCGGATGGTCATAGGATAAAGAGTTTTAAGGATATACTTCATTATTTTTCATGCTAACGCATTCTCCTTTAATCTAACCACTTTAAAGTAAAAATATTCATGGACATAATATTTTGTGTTACTATTTACATAAACCTTACTTTACTATAAAATTATTAAAGCAACCTAAAATGGTATTGTAATGAGAAAGGTTGGGATTTAATGAGTACCTTCATGCTTAAAAATTCGGCTTTAAGCACTACCCCTGTAAGCAATATTTTCATAGAAAAACATATGCCAAAAGCTAGGGGTGAATTTATAAAAGTTTATTTATTATTACTAAAGTATAGTGTATCTGGAGAGATTGGAGTTAACTCTACCATTCTAGCTTCTGCTTTAAACTTGTTAGAGTCAGATATTATGAATGCTTTAAATTACTGGAATGATGAAGGTGTTCTAAGGCTTATCCCCATAGATAAAATGGGGAATTTTAATGTGGAATTTGTTAATCTTGGAGAGGAACAAGAAAGTTCAAAAGTAAGCCTACTGGAGGAACTAAACAATTCTTCTGTAAAAGATATGTTACAGGAGGTAGAAAAGCTCTTAGCTAGACCTTTATCTCCAAAAGAAATGTCTACTTATATAAGTTGGGAGAGAGATCTAAATTTTTCTCTTGAGATGATACTTCTACTTATTCAATATTGCATATCAAAAGGTAAATCTGATTATAGGTATTTTGAAAAGGTAGCTTTGTCTTGGTTTGATTCCAATATAAAGACTATAGATGATGCTCAATTATATATAAAAAGACATGAAGAGAAGTGGAATAAATATAGAAGAATACTTAATTATCTAGGTATAAAAGATGCTGATATAATGAAACCTCAAGAGGAAATGCTAAATAAATGGGTAAATCAATACAATTTTCCTGTTGAGATTATCGAAAAAGCTTGTTCTATCTGTTTTGAAAGGTTAAATCGTGCAGACTTTAAATATATTGATGGCATACTTAATAGTTGGCATAAGGATAATATAAAAACCTTACAGGATATTTCAGAAAAGGATGCTAGAAGAGTAAATTATAAGAAAACTAATAACTATAATAATAACAATAAAAACAGCACATTTAATAACTTTGATCAAAGAGTCTACAACTTTGATGAGTTAGAAAGAAAATTGTTAGGATGGGATAAGGATGATTAAGGGATATCAAGAGTCTGTAATGAAAATATATGAAAATATAAGAGAAGAGGAAAATCAGGCTCTCCAAAAAAGAAGAGCAGAGATTAAAGAGAAGGCTCCTAAAATATTGGACATTGAAAATAAAATTGGCAAACTTTCCATAGAATTAGCTATAAGTGCTATGAAAGACATAGAAAATAGGGATGAGTATTTAATAAGGCTTAGAGAATCTATAACAGATCTTAGAGTTAAAAAATCCGAAATGTTAGTAAATTTAGGATATAATATGAATTACTTAAACCTTCATTATAGATGCCCTAGATGTAAGGATACAGGGTTTATAGGTGCTGAAAAATGTATTTGCTATAAACAAAAATTAATTCAACTTCACTATAATGACTCTCAATTAGAGGAACTTACAAAGATTAATAATTTTAAGACCTTTGATTTTAATCTTTATCCTAACTATAGAATAGGAAGCGAAAAAGATACACCTAGAAAAAATATAGAAAAAATATATAATAAATCTTTAGCATATATAGATAGATTTAGATATCATAATGACAATCTTTTGTTTTATGGAAATTCTGGCACAGGAAAAACTTTCTTATCTAACTGTATAGCCAAGGAATTATTAGATAAGGGATACTTAGTAGTTTATAGAACTTCTGATGAGTTGATGAAAAATCTTAAAGATTTAAGATTTAATGAAAATAAAAACTTAGATCAGCTTATATTTAACTGTGATTTGCTTATAATAGATGATTTAGGCTCAGAGTCTATCACTGATTTTACTAGAACGGAGTTTTTTAATCTTTTAAATAAAAAATTATTAAACAAGAAGAAAATGATTATATCTACTAATCTTACCCTAGAACAACTTCTTCAAAATTATTCTGAAAGAATAACTTCTAGACTCTTAGGAAATTTTGATATAAACAAATTCTACTGTGAGGACATAAGAGTTTCAAAAAATTTAAATAAAATAATATAAAAAAAAGACTTCTAAAATTAGAAGTCTTTTTTTTGGAGCTGGCAATAGGAATCGAACCTACAACCTGCTGATTACAAGTCAGCTGCTCTACCGTTGAGCCATGCCAGCAAATTTGGCGACCCAGAAGGGACTCGAACCCTCGACCTCCGGCGTGACAGGCCGGCACTCTAACCAACTGAGCCACTGGGCCATATATAGTGGTGGGAACAACAGGGATCGAACCTGTGACCCTCTGCTTGTAAGGCAGATGCTCTCCCAGCTGAGCTATGCTCCCACATTATGGTGACTCCTAGGGGAATCGAACCCCTGATACCACCGTGAAAGGGTGGTGTCTTAACCGCTTGACCAAGGAGCCAGGTTTATTAAGTTTTATATGGCGACCCAGAAGGGACTCGAACCCTCGACCTCCGGCGTGACAGGCCGGCACTCTAACCAACTGAGCCACTGGGCCATATATAGTGGTGGGAACAACAGGGATCGAACCTGTGACCCTCTGCTTGTAAGGCAGATGCTCTCCCAGCTGAGCTATGCTCCCACATTATGGTGACTCCTAGGGGAATCGAACCCCTGATACCACCGTGAAAGGGTGGTGTCTTAACCGCTTGACCAAGGAGCCATATTTCACTTTTGTCTAGTCGCTTTATTTGCAAACCTGACATAGACTATAATACATAAAAAATCTTCCTATGTCAACATATTTTTTTAAAATTATTTTATTTTTGTTTATTTTTTAGGAAAATGTGGCTTTATAGCTGTTTTAAACTCATAAAACCACATTAAATCTCATAAACCTTAATTTTTACATTTTTGAAAGTTCCACTAATGCGCAACCTTCTATAGCTGTTATTTCATTTTCTCTGCAAAAATCTATTATTTCTTTGCTTTCTGCTCCTGGTTGAATAAGTATATATTTTATACCTACCTCTTTAGCTTCCTTTACTACGTTTATACCCTTTGATGGATGTATACAAAGATCTAACACATCAACAGCATAAGGTACATCCTTAACACTCTTATAAACCTCATTACTTTCAGACTTAGGGTTAACCCCTTTTACGTTATAATCTGAAGCCTTTAACCTATTTAATATCTTATATGCAAATTTGCTTTGGTTTAAAACATCTCCAACCACTACCCAATTTTTATATTTCATAAAATCCTTAGCTTGCATAACACTACACACCTCCAAATAATTAGAATATTAATTAAATTATATCTTACTTACAAGGATTTATGTTTAAAGATAATGTTAAATTTTATAATAGTTGTAGTCTTTATTATTTACATATTGTAAAATTAAATTCATAACTATAAAAAGGTGGTTAAAATTATGAGAGTTGGGTTAGGTCAAATAGATATAGCTTGGGAAAACAAGGGTGCAAACCTGTTAAAATGTGAAGATTTTCTTAAAAGAGCTAAAGATAACTCTATTGAGCTTTTAGTGTTTCCTGAAATGACACTTACAGGATTTTCAATGAATATAGAAAATATAGCAGAAGGTCCTCCTAAACAATCTCCATCAGTAAAATGGTTCTCTGAAAAGGCTATAGAGTATAATATAAATATCGCTTTTGGATATACAGAAAAATGTGGTGAAAAAGGACTAAACAATTTAGTTATAATATCAAACAAAGGTGAAGTTTTAAGCAAATACTCAAAGCTCCATCCTTTTTCATATGGCGAAGAATCAAATTATTATATAGCTGGAGATTCTTTTACCCTAACCAAATTAAAGGATTTTGTTGTAGGAAGTACAATTTGCTACGACTTGAGATTTCCAGAGCTTTATCAGGTTTTAAGTAAAAAAGCTGAACTTATATTAGTTATAGCTAATTGGCCTGAAAAAAGAAATAACGCCTGGATTACCCAGTTAAAATCCAGAGCTATGGAAAATCAATGTTATATAGTCGGTGTGAACAAAGTGGGGTTCTTTGGAAGCAATTATTATTCTGGGGATTCTATGATAATATCACCTTTAGGGGAAGTTCTGAAAAGCTTATCCCATAGTGAAGATTTAGTTTATGAAGACATTAATATAGAAGAAGTAACAACTCTAAGAGAAAACTTTGCATTAAAAAAAGATAGAAGAAATAACCTTTATATAAAAGGACTTACTTCAGATATTGCTATAATCAACGAAGGAGAGGTTTCTCATGATGTATCATGATATTTTAATAATAGGTGGAGGTGCCTCTGGCATATTTGCCTCCATAGTTGCTAAAGATTTTGGTAAAGATATAGCCATTATTGAAAGTAGTGATAGAATAGGCAAAAAAATTCTAACTACTGGTAATGGTAGATGCAATATTACTAACAATACTATAAAAAAACCATACTTAGCTTACCATAGTGAAGAAAATGAATTTTTTCACTATGTACTAGACAGCTTTACTGTAGAAGATACTGTAAATACTTTTTACTCTATGGGATTACCAATTATAAACTTAGAAGGTGGTAAAATGTACCCTATGTCACTACAAGCCACTTCAGTGTTAGATATATTAAGAATGTCCCTAGAGGATAAAAACATACCTGTATACCTAGGAAATAAAGTAAATAAAATAACATCCTCAAAAAAAGGATTTTTAATAAAAACTAATTCTGAGGAAGAGTTTTCTTGCAAAAGTCTAATAATAGCAACAGGAGGTAAGTCAGCAGCAAATACAGGTTCTGATGGTTCTGGATACAAATTAGCTGAAAGTCTAGGCCATAGTATAATTACTCCTGTACCTGCCTTAGTTCAATTAAAACTGAATTATAAAAATCTAAAGGCTTTATCTGGTATAAAGTTTGACGGAAAGGCTTCTATCTTGTTAGATGATAAAATTATAAGAGAAGAGATAGGCGAAGTCCTTTTTACAGATTACGGTGTTTCAGGGCCACCTATACTACAATTAAGCAGAATAGCTTCTAAGGGATTAAATAAAAATAAAGAAGTAAATATAACTATAGATATGATGCCTAATACCTCAAAAGAAGAGCTAACTATATTTTTAGAAAATCACTGGGGTCTTTTTTCTTATAGAAGTATCTATGAATCTTTTATAGGCATAATAAACAAAAAACTTATACCTATATTCTTAAAGGAATGTGGTATATCAGATATCCATACTCCCTGCTATCAGCTAGATTGGAAAGAAAGAGATAGATTAATTAATACGCTAAAGTGCTGGAAGTTTAAAGTTATTGATACAAATTCTTTTTCAAGCTCTCAAGTTACCGCTGGAGGAGTGAATACAAATGAGATATCTCCTGTAACTTTAGAATCCAAGATTGTAAAAAATCTATTTTTCTGTGGAGAAATAATAGACGTGGATGGTGACTGTGGAGGTTTTAACTTACAATGGGCTTGGAGCTCCGCAGCTGTAGTAGCTAAATCAATATAATAAACCAAACAAAAACTACTGGATTTTTGACTAAGTAATCCAGTAGTTTTTAATATATTTATTATATTTAAAATAAGAAAATAACTCCTACTGTTTTTTCCAAAATGTCTCTAAGAGTGTAAGTTCTTTTCCTTCCTCATCAAATATTCTATGTATACAGTACATGGAATCATCTTTATCCTCCACTTGAACCTTAGAATTTATACTATGACCATAGGTTGTCTCTTTTTGATATGTTACCTTTACTCTCTCTAATCTATATTTTAGTATCACATCTAAAGGTACTGCTTCTATAGCCCAGGAAATATATTTTGCATTATTAACATGCTTATTGGTATCTATGTCACTATATCTTATAGTAAAACTCTGCTCATGATCTACTCTGCTTAGCTCATTTATATCATCTATATGTAGCTCTTCTTTACAATTTTCATCAATTTCATAAACCTCATAAAATCTTTTTAAAATCTTAACAGGTCTTCTCTTTTTAAAATTAATTAAAAACCATATAGATTTGGCAGTACCTATTACTTGTCCCTTATCATTACAAATTTCATGCTCTCTAAAGGCATAGAATTTTTTTAAGGAAAAAGCACTAGTTTTAACAGTTATTTTATCACCATATGTAGGAAATTCTTTTATATCAATATCCCATTTATATAGCACCCAAGCAACCTCATTTTTCATAAGATAGTCAATGCCTACTCCTAGTTCTTCACTTTGATAAGTTGCCACATCTCCCAAAAAATTCACTAGGGATGTTATAAGAGCTTTTCTATTATAATCTATATCATGATAGTATATTTCATATTGTTTTTCTGTAATAACACCTCTCACTTAAACCCCTCCTAGAAATACTAAAAAATAAGTCCTTATAAATACAAAGGTGATTTACCCAAATCTGATTATCTTTTAAAGATTTAAGGCAAATCACTTATTGTTAACTTATATTAAATTCTACTATGCATTAAGAGCATTCAGTAATTCTTCTACATCAAACCCATGTACCATAGCAGCTTCTTCTAAAGTTTCCATTTGGGATGCTGGACATCCAACACAACCCATACCAAAACTCATTAAAACCTCAATAGTTTCTGGATATTGTCTAACTATTTCTCCTATTGTCATATCCTTTGAAATTTCCATGTATATCAACTCCTTTTTCTTAAAGAATATAATATCTTATTATACCCCTCAGAGCTACTTTATACAATAGAAATGCTGTAAGATATTCCCTAAATGTAAATTTAACTTAATACTTTATACTATTTATTTGAAAGACTAAATGCCCTTCAGTTAAATCTGAAGGGCTATAAAATTATATTTAGATATCACTTACCATTATTGTTTGATCTCTTCTTGGTCCTACAGACACTATAGATACCTTTATTCCTGTAAAATCTTCTATTCTCTTTAGATAAATCTTCGCATTATCTGGAAGTTCATCATAACTTCTAGCTTCTGCCACTGAATCATCCCAACCATCAAATTCTTCATAAATTGGTTCACACTTAGCAAGATCTTCTAAACTTGCAGGAAAATAATCTATAACCTTATCTTCAAACTTATATCCTACACAAATTTTTATTTTATCAAGCCCTGCTAAAGTATCTATCTTAGTTACTGCAAAGCTTGTAAGCCCAGACACTCTAGCTGTAGTCTTTAGTATTACTAAGTCAAGCCATCCACATCTTCTAGATCTTCCAGTAGTTACTCCATACTCATGGCCCTTTTCTCTTATCCAATCTCCTGTTTCATCTATAAGTTCTGTAGGGAAAGGTCCCTTTCCTACTCTAGTTGTGTAAGCCTTAGCTATACCTATAGCATTAGTTATCATAGTAGGTCCTATGCCAACACCATTAGATACTCCACCTGCTGTAGTGTTTGAGGATGTTACATAAGGATATGTTCCATAATCTATATCTAAAAGCATTCCTTGAGCACCTTCAAATAACACCTTTTTATCCTTCTTTATTTCATCATATACCCTTACAGAAGTATCCTCTACAAAAATCTTTAATCTTTCTGCATATTTACTATACTCTTCATATACTTCTTCAAAGTTTAAAGCTTCTCCGCCTAATACTTTAACTATATATTCATTTTTAAGCTCTATATTAGCCTTTAATTTTTCTTTGAATACTTCAGGCTTTATGAAATCACATACTCTGATACCACTTCTTTCAAACTTATCTGTATAGCAAGGGCCTATACCTTTTCCTGTGGTACCTATATCATTTTTTCCTCTAGCTTTTTCTTTTAGAACATCTAAGGTTTTGTGATATGGTAATATGATATGAGCCCTATCACTAACTACTAATTTTTCTCTTGTTATGTTTACACCTAGACTTTCTAGATATTCTATTTCATCAAAGAAAGCCTTTGGATCAACTACTACACCGTTACCTATAATATTTAACTTATTATCATATAGCACACCTGAAGGTATAAGATGCAACTTATACTGTTTATCTCCTACCTCTACAGTGTGACCTGCATTATTCCCACCTTGATATCTCACAACCACATCTGCAGATTCCGCAAGGTAATCTGTCATCTTGCCCTTTCCTTCGTCTCCCCATTGTGCACCTAATACTATAAAAGCTGACATTAATATCACTCCATTTCAATTAAATATTAATTTTTTTCTTTAGTTACTATGTCTCTAGCTACCACTACTCCAGTAACGGAAGCTTGCATAAGCCCCCTAGTCACTCCTGCTCCATCACCTATGGTGTATAAGTTTTTTATTTCTGTTTCAAACTTATTATTTGTTTCAAATTTACTAGAATAAAATTTAACTTCTACTCCATATAAAAGGGTGTTTTTACTATAAAGTCCTGGAGCTATCTTATCAAAGGCTTTTAGTGCTTCTACTATAGAAGTTAAATGCCTTTGAGGTAAAACAAAACTTAAATCCCCTGGTACTGCTGACTTTAATGTGGGAATGGTAGTAGATTTCTTTAATCTATCAGCATCTGTTCTTCTACCACTTAATAAATCTCCTAATCTTTGAACCATTATGCCTCCACCTGTTAACATATTACCTAATTTAGCTATATATTTACCGTAATTAATTGGTTCATTAAAAGGTTCTGTAAAGGTTGTGGAGACAAGTACTGCAAAATTAGTATTTTCTGTTCTTAATTCTTTTTCTGAATAACTATGTCCATTAACTACAGATATCTGTCCATCATCATAATGTTCTTCCGACACAACTCCTCCTGGATTCATACAGAAGGTTCTTACTTTATTTTCAAAGGTATCAGAGTAATATACTAGTTTAGCTTCATAAAGATCTTTTGTAAGGTGATCAATAACCGCATTTGGTACCTCTACTCTTACTCCTATATCCACCGCATTGTTGGTAACTTTTATATTAAGATTACTAGCCTTTTCTGATAACCAGCTAGCTCCTCCACGCCCTGGCGCTAATACTATATATTTTCCTTCAATCTCTATATTTTTTCCATCTTTATTATTAATTATAACCTTTTTAACTTCATTATTTTCGCATATAACATCTTGCACTTCTGTAAGTTCTAAAAAAGATGTGTTAGTCTTGTTTACAAGATGCTCATACATGCTTTTTAATACATTATAAGCAAGTTCAGTTCCCAAATGCCTTACAGGACACTCCACTAATTTAATGTTATGTTTACTTGCTTCATATTTTATTTCTTCTACTCTTTCATTATTAATACCATAAATCTTTTCATTTGCCCCAAAACTTAAATATATATCATCACAATAATTAATTAGTTCCTTACTTTCTTTTTCACTATAAAAATCTAATAATCTTCCACCTACTTCAGGGCTTAAAGATAGTTTACCATCTGAAAAGGCTCCTGCTCCAGACCATCCGTAAGTTATTCCACAGGGAGTACATTTAACACATCTACCAAGAGTTCTAGCTGGGCAAGTTCTCTTCTCTATACTCCTTCCTTTATCTATTATTAAAACAGATAAATCTTTATTGAGTTTAGTAACTTCTAAAGCTGTAAATATACCTGCAGGACCAGCTCCTACAATAATAACATCATAAAAATTATTCATTTTACAACCCTCCCATAACATAGTAGCAGAGGCAATAATTCAAGTCAATAAAAAATACGAATGTTTTTCATTAATTAACAGATATAATTCGTATGTATTTTCTTAAAAAAGCAACTCTGTAGTAGTTAATGTTACTACATAATATAGTGAAATATTAACTTTAATAGTATAAAGATATATGATATTATATACTTAAAATTCACTTGAGAATGGTAACAAAACCTACTATTGAACTCATATGTTATAATAGGTCTTTTAATTAATATAACCTTATTGTAGGAAGTTTACTATCATAAAATTCAAGGAGGTGAAAGTACTTTAATAAGTACAATTTATTATGAATATACCTAATATGTTAACCATTTTTAGACTTTTACTTATACCTGTTTTCTTAGTGGTGTTCTTTTCAAATGTTCCTAATTACTTATTATACTCTATAGTCGTGTTTTTAGTAGCTGGTGCTACCGATGTATTAGATGGATATATTGCAAGAAAATATGACATGGTTACAAAGTGGGGTATAGTGCTTGACCCATTAGCAGATAAACTAATGCTTTTAACTGTTCTTTTCAGTTTATCATACAAAGGAATTATACCTTATTCAATTTTTATAATAGTATGTTCAAAAGAAGTTCTAATGATAATTTCAGGCATATTTTTATATAAAAAAGATACAGTCATACCTTCCAACTTTTTTGGGAAAGCTTCTACTGTTCTTTTTTATGTTTCCATACTTACCGTAGCCTTTAATAAAAATATAGGTAAGATTTTATTAGATATTGCTGTGATTAGTGCTATAATAGCATTAATAAACTATGCAATCATTTACTTGAAAAATCAAAAAAACAACAACTAGTAATTGTTGTAAATATACTCTACGAAAGGAGAATACTAATGTCTATTTATGATGAAGCTTTAAAATTCCATGAGGAAAAAAGAGGAAAACTTGAGGTGGTTCCTAGAGTTGAGGTAAAGGATGCAAGAGATTTAAGTCTTGCTTATACACCAGGAGTCGCACAGCCATGTCTTGAAATTCAAAAAGATCCTAATAAGGCGTACATATACACAAGAAAATGGAATACTGTGGCAGTTGCCTCTGATGGTACTGCTGTTTTAGGTCTTGGGGATATAGGACCTCTAGGTTCTTTACCTGTAATGGAAGGAAAATCAGTACTTTTTAAAACTTTTGGTGATGTAGATGCTATTCCAATACTACTAGACACAAAAGACACAGATGAAATAGTAGAAACTTTAATAAGAATAGCTCCTAGTTTTGGAGGTATAAATCTTGAAGATATTTCTGCTCCAAGATGCTTTGAAATAGAGAAAAAACTTAAGGAAAAACTAGATATTCCTATATTTCACGATGATCAACATGGTACAGCCATAGTAACCTTATCCGCTTTATTAAACGCACTAAAAATAGTTAATAAAAAACTTGAAGACTTAAAAGTTATAGTTAATGGAGCTGGAGCTGCTGGTGTTGCTATTACAAGGCTTTTACTATCTTCTGGTGTTAAAAATGTAATTCTTTGTGATAGAACAGGAGCTATTTTTGAAGGAAGAGAAAATCTAAACTCTTCAAAATCTGAAATAGCTAAAATTACTAACCCAAATAAAGAACAAGGTTCTTTAAAGGAAGTATTAAAAAATTCAGATGTTTTTGTTGGAGTATCCGCCCCTAATACACTAAATGAGGAAATGGTAAAATCTATGAATAGTGATGCCATAATATTTGCTATGGCAAATCCTATTCCAGAAATTTTCCCAGAGGATGCTAAAAAAGCTGGTGCTAGAGTTATAGGTACTGGAAGATCTGATTTTCCTAACCAAATAAATAATGTACTTGCTTTCCCTGGAATATTCAGAGGAGCTTTAGATGTAAGAGCTAAAGATATAAATGAAGAAATGAAGCTTGCCGCAGCTTATGCTATTGCTAACTCTGTTAATGAAAGTGAATTAAATGAAGAAAATATAATGCCAAAATCCTTTGATACAACTGTTCAAGCAAAGGTAGCTGAAGCTGTTAGAGAGGCAGCTAGAAAGAGCGGCGTAGCTAGAATATAAAATTAATATTTAGTATGAAAAGCAACAATTCTTAAATTAGGAATTGTTGCTTTTTTATATGTTTTTGAATTTTATGATATTTTTGTAAACTATTTGTAACCATTGTCTAAATTTTTCGTATATTCATATAACATTAATATTTATATTAAATTTCAAAATTGGGGGGCTATATAATGAAAAAAGAGAAAAAAAATCTTAATCCTTGGAAGAAAACCGCCATCTTCTCTTTAGTTTCACTATCAACCATAACAATTCTAAGTGGTTGTAACTTATTTCCTAAAGAAGAAGCTGTAATGGCACCGCCACTTATTAAAAGTGCTCAAGCAAATTTAAACACTGCTAAAGTAGAACTAGGAACCATTTCCCACGATGTTAACGATACTGGATACCTGGTGCCTACAAATATATTTTTATGTGCTTTTGATGGAAGATCTGGCTATTTAAAAAATATAAACGTTGCTCCTGGAGATTCAGTGTCAAAAGGCGATGTATTAGCACAGCTAGACTCTGATGATCTAGAAAATAAGCTAAAACAACAAGAAATAAGATATAAAAAAGTGAAATTAAGATACGACAGCCTAGCGTCAAATCCTGAAGCCTCAGACGCAGATAAGCAAAACGCTAAACTAGATTTAGAGCTTGAGGAATTACAATTGCAAAACACAAAAACAGAATTATCCAAAACCACATTAGTAGCACCTACTAGTGGCATTATAACTTATAAGGCTGACTTACTTGTAGGTGATATGGTAAGAGGAGCCACGCCTTTATTTGCCGTAAGCAATACTTCTGAATTTATCGTAGAATATTCAGGAGAAAACTTGAAAAATTTAAAGGTAGGTATGGAGGCAAATTGCAAAATAGGTGATGATGAAATAAAAGGTACAGTATCAAGTATAGATGAAGGTTCTCCTGTTACATCTTTTCTTAAAAGTACAGAAAAAAAGGATAAAAAACAAACTGCTATAATCACACTTGAAAGCATGCCAAAAGAGCCTAAACTAGGAGCTCAAGTTCAATTAGAAATAAACATTAATAAAAAGTCGGATGTACTTATAGTTCCTAAAAGTGCAGTTAAATTTTTTAATCAAGCCGCTTATGTAAAAGTAGTAGAGAAGGACGATAAAGTAGAAAAATTTATTAAAATGGGAATTGATAACGGAAAAGATGTTGAAATACTAGAGGGATTAGAACAAGGCCAAGAAATAATAATTAATTAGGGGAGGGACTATTATGATTGCATTTTTATATCGAAAATTCTTAAAAAATAAATGGTTGTTTTTAAGTCTTCTCTTAGGCTTTACCCTCTCAGTAGCTATAGTTTCTTCTGTACCTATGTATTCTGCAGGTATATTTAAAAGAGTATTTTTGAAAGATATGGAGTCATTCAGTAAAAAAGAAGGGCTATACCCTGGAACCTTCTCTGTAAGAAAACGTGTTAATCTTATTACTCCAAATGAATATATAGACTTTTATAATGAATCAAATAAAACCATATCTTCCTCTGTAGAAAACTTAAATTTACCCATACAAGCTAGTAAATGCATTATGAGCACTGAAGATCTTCTTATAGGTAAATTAGATTCTAATGGAGTACCCTATGACGAGCAAGGTCCAAGTTTTAGTATAGAAACTATAACGGGTCTAGATAAAAATATAAATATTGTAGAAGGAAGACTTTACTCTGATAAACCAACAGAAGACAATATTTATGAGGTAATGATATCAGATAAAACCCAAAAAGTATTAGACTTAAAATTAGATCAAATTTATTCCATAAGAAGATTAGGTACTAATACTAATTTTGCAAAGGTAAAATTAGTAGGTATATATCAAGTTGATAATCTTAAAAATCATTACTGGCTTGATACAAAGCATTCCTATTCCAACGCTCTTATTATGCATGAGGATGTTTATTTGGATCACTACCTATTAGAAAATGATGGTTACATTTCTTTAATTGACTGGTTTTTTGCTTTGGATTACAACCAAATAAATCTATCTGATTTAAAAGGGTTTTTAAGCACTAACAGTAAAATTGTAAAAAACTTAACTTATGATCATAATCTAGATTGTTTCTTTCCAATGAATGAACTATTAACTAAATATCAAGATAAGCAAGGTAGGTTAAAAGTTACATTATGGACCCTACAAGCACCAGTAATTCTTATGGCCTTACTTTATGTTTTTATGTTATCTAGATTAATATTGGAGAAAGATAGCAATGAAATAGCCCTATTAAAAAGTAGAGGTAGTAGTAATACGCAAGTATTTTTATTATATTTTCTACAATTTTCCATGATGGCATTTTTAGGTGCTATTATAGGCCCTTTTGTAGCACTTTTTGCTTGTAGGTTATTGGGGGCTTCTGATGGATTTTTAAAGTTTGTAAATAGATTGCCATTGGATCTTAATATCTCTTTAAAAGAATGGAGATATTCATTTGTTACAGCTTTAGTATTCCTTCTTATAACCTTAATACCCATAATGAACCTATCAAAAAGCACAATTGTAGAAACAAAACGTAAAAAGCATAGAAGTAATAAGCCTTTATGGCAGAGATTTTACTTAGATTTTATACTATTAGCTGTCTCCATATATTCGTTATACAGTTATAAAAATATAGAAAAACTAATAAGCAAAAGTTCTGTTAGATCTACCGAACTACCTATTTCACCATTATTATATATTTCTATGTCTTTATTTGTAATATCCCTCGGTCTAGTTTGCCTTAGAATATATCCATATATAATAAGCTTTATATTCAAAATAGGTAAAAACAAATGGTCTGCTACCACCTATACTTCCCTTATTAATGTAAGCAGAAATAAAAATAAGGACAGCTTTCTTATGATATTTTTAATATTAACTGTTTCTATCGGTATATTTAACCTAAAATCCGCCTCTACAATAAATACAATGGCAGAAAATAAAGCTAAATACCTTATTGGTTCTGATATAGTGTTAAATCCTTGGTGGCTTTTATCAGATGTAATGGACAAAGATGGTAATGTTATATCTCTATCTGCCGGTGGTGACGCAGCAGAAGATGCTATACATAACGTTCCTTTTAAAGAGCCTCCTTTTAAACCTTATACTGAAATAGAAGGTGTAGAAAGTGCCACTAAAGTATTAAAAAGTACTGGTGGAATATTAGGCTATAATGATAATTTATCTCCAATGCGCTCTCAAGTTATTGCAGTAATACCAGATGAATTTGGTAAAACAGCTTGGTTTGATTACAAATTATTAAATTATCACTGGTACCACTATTTAAACATGATAGCACAAGAGCCTCAAGGTATATTAATATCTGAGAACTTAAGAGCAACATTAAATCTCCAATTAGGAAGTGAAGTCTATGTTAGATTTGGAGCAACATTAAATATGCAATGCTATGTCTTAGGCATTGTGGATTATTGGCCATCTTATGATCCAAATAAAGAAGCCTTTCCTGGGCTTATAGTAATGAACTATAATTATGTAAGGGAATTAAACGTGACCCTACCTTATGAAATATGGCTTAAAAAGTCTAGTAAAGCTTCCAATGATGCCATTTATAAAGACCTAATAAATAAGGATATAGGATATGAAGGCTTAAAAACCGTTCATGAGCAAATATATAATATTAAAAATGACCCTATAATTCAAGGAACCAACGGTACTTTAAATCTATGTTTCTTATCTTCAATACTAATAACCTGTATGGGATTTTTGATATATTGGACCTTGTCCATAAAAAACAGAACCCTTCAATTTGGAATCTTAAGAGCCATAGGTTTATCTATGAAAAATATAATTGGAATACTAGCAAGGGAACAACTATTAATATCAGGTATATCTATAATTTTAGGAGTTTTTATAGGAGGTTTGGCAAGTTCACTTTATCTGCCAATGATAAATCTATCTTCCAATCCTAAAGAAAAATTATTACCTTTCAGACCAGTATCTCATATTTCAAATTACATTAATCTAACTTTATTTATGTTTATGGTGCTATTTATAGTAATGCTTATACTCGCAAAAATAGTAAAACAAATAAAAATTGACCAAGCACTTAAGCTAGGGGAGGATTAGATATGAATGCTATAATGAAAACAGTCCAATTAAATAGGCAATATCAGTCCGGAGAGGAGACTATAAACGCATTAAAAAATGTTTCTATATCCATACCAGAAAAATCTCTAACCATATTAAGGGGACGTTCTGGATCTGGTAAAACCACTTTAATAAATTTATTAGGAGCCATAGACACTCCTACTTCTGGTCAGATATTTTTTGAAGAAAAAAAATTAGACTCTTTAAGTGATAATGAAAAAACTAATCTTAGACGTGTTCATGTAGGATTTGTATTTCAAAGTGGTGCCCTTATGCCTAATATGAATGTGTTTGAAAATATTGATTTTGCTCTAAGGGTATCTTCTCCCGAATTAAAAGATAGAAAATCTCGAATTGAGCATTGTCTTGATCTTGTAGGTCTAAAAAAAAGACAGCTTCATATGCCTTTAGAGCTTTCTGGTGGAGAGATGCAAAGGGTAGCCATCGCAAGAGCTATATCTCATAAACCTAAAATAATATTTGCAGACGAACCCACATCAGCTTTAGATACTTTAACAGGTCTTCAGGTTATAAAGGTATTTAAAGAACTAGTATCTACAGAAGACATAACCATTGTAATGACCACTCATGATCCTAACATGTTAGATGTAGCTGATTGCATATACACCTTAAAGGACGGTGAGATAGTGGATGAATAATATATTGAGTGAAGATACAATAAAGGATACCAATTATATGGTGCAATGCGAAAACCTAATAAAAATATATAAATCCTCTGATGATATAGAGGTAGTTGCCCTTCAAGGCCTAGATTTAAATATAGAACAAGGAGAATTAATGGCTATAATAGGTAACAGTGGTAGTGGTAAGTCCACCCTCTTAAACATGATAGGTTGTCTTGATATACCTACAGCTGGAAAGCTTATAGTAGACGGTAAAGATCTTTTTAAGCTATCTAAAAAAGAAATTATAGAGTATAAAAAACAAACTGTAGGTTTCGTTTGGCAGAATAATGCAAGAAATTTAATTCCTTATCTTACTGCTTTAGAAAATGTTGAGCTAGCTCTATCTATAAGTAAAGCAAAAAATAGAAGGGAAAAAGCCTTAAAATACCTTGATATGGTTTCTATGTCTCACAGAAAAAATAACTCCTTATCCCAACTTTCTGGTGGAGAACAACAAAGAATAGCCATAGCAATAGCTTTAGCTAATGAACCTAAAATTCTCTTAGCAGATGAACCCACAGGCTCTGTAGATACTAAAACCTCAAATCTTATACTAGATTTGTTTAGAAAACTTAACAAAGAGCTCGGTCTTACTATAGTAATAGTAACCCACGATAGACAGATTTCCTCTAAGGTAGATAGAGTAGTGGCCATAAGAGATGGTAAAACCAGTAGTGAATTCATAAGGAAAATAAGCTATGCAGAGGAGTTAAAAGATATAGAAGAAGGCCTTCAGGATCAAGTTGATTCAAAAGACACTCACATAGAACTTGCAATATTAGATAAGGCTGGAAGACTTCAAATACCCTCAGAGTATTTAGAGGCATTAAATTTAAAAGATAAGAATAAAATTAAAGTAGAGCTTGAGGATGAAAAAATAATATTGTGTTCACCAGATAAAGAAAATGCATCATAATATTAAAAAATATTAGCCTATAACTCCTTTGCTTTAAAAATAATTTGTTGTGTAAATTTTCTCTATTGAAGCAAATCAGCCAATTTTCTAAAAAATTATTGACAAGGTTCTAAATAGATATTAGAATTAAAATATAGTTATAATAAAATTTAACAACTAAGCATAAATAGAGGCGCAAATAAATGGGTAATTTTTAAATGAAAAGGAGAGGAACCTCCAAAGTTAAAAATGAAGGGTTTATTTGCCGAAAGATATCACAGGTTCTTATGTGATACCTTGGGAATGAAGTTCAAAACTTAATTCTTGCCATGATTAACGGACATGGAGCGCTATTTATGCAATGAAAATTTTCGATTTTCATTGCATGGATAGCTTTTTTTATTGCAATCCATAGGCTGAAAATCTTTCAGTGAATCAAAAATTTCTTTTTTGAATTATATCTCTCTGTATTTGTTAAAATTTAAACATTGTTTTTAATTATATAATAAGCTTTAACAATGTAATATAATTTTATATATTTAACATCCATAAATATTTATTTATTGTAAAAAAAGTAACAAGGAGGGGTTGTTTTGAAAGCAATAATTAGACTAAGAATGAGCCAAGCTGATGCTCACTACGGTGGAAATTTAGTAGATGGAGCTAAAATGCTGCAGTTATTTGGTGATGTAGCCACAGAACTTCTTATAAGGAATGATGGTGATGAAGGTCTTTTCAGAGCCTATGACAATATAGAGTTTTTAGCGCCAGTTTATGCTGGAGATTATATTGAAGCTACTGGGGAGATAATTAACTGTGGAAATTCATCAAGGAAAATGGTATTTGAAGCTAGAAAAGTTATAATACCTAGACCTGATATAAATGACTCTGCTGCTGACATTTTAGAGGAACCTATAGTAGTTTGTAGAGCTAACGGAACTTGCGTTGTTCCAAAAGGCAAGCAAAGAAAATAATAAGTGAAAGGTGGTATATAAATTGGATAAACTTATAATTACTGCTGCCATATGTGGTGCTGAGGTTACAAAAGAGCATAATTCTAGCGTACCTTATACCATTGAAGAAATAGGTAGAGAGGCTGAAGCTGCCTACAAGGCTGGAGCAAGTATAATTCATCTGCATGTAAGAGAAGATGATGGAACTCCAACACAGGACAGAGAAAGATTTAGAGCATGTATTGAAGAAATAAAAAAGAGATGTCCTGATGTTATAATACAACCTTCCACCGGTGGAGCTGTAGGAATGAGCAACGAAGAAAGGTTACAACCTGTGGACCTTAATCCTGAAATGGCTACATTAGATTGTGGTACTTGTAACTTTGGTGGAGATGATATTTTCGTAAACACGGAAAATACTATTAAAGAATTTGGGGAAAAAATGATAGGACTTGGAGTAAAACCTGAAGTTGAAGTTTTTGATAAAGGCATGATAGATATGGCTATAAGACTTCAGAAAAAAGGTTATATAAAGTCTCCTATGCACTTTAACTTTGTTCTAGGAGTAAATGGAGGAATCTCCGCTTCTCCAAGGGATTTAGTCTTTATGGCTGAAAGTATTCCTTGCGAAAGCACCTTCACTGTATCAGGTATAGGTAAAAGTGAATTCCCAATGGCTGCTATGGCTATTATTATGGGCGGTCATGTGAGAGTTGGTTTTGAAGATAACGTTTACTTATCAAAGGGCGTTCCTGCAAAATCTAATGGAGAATTAGTTGAAAAAGTTGTAAGACTTGCAAAAGAGCTTGGAAGAGAAATTGCAACTCCTGATGAAGCTAGAGAAATCTTAGGACTTAAGGAGCGTAGTTAACATTATGGATAAGGTAGTAAAGCTTCAAGAACTAAAGCATTTATTTAAAGATGGAATGACCATAATGATGGGTGGTTTTTTAGGTTGTGGTTCTGCACACACCATTATAAACTACCTTGTAGATTTGAATATAAAAGATCTAACCATAATAACTAACGATACCTGCTATCCTAATGAAGGTGTTGGAAAGCTTTTATCAAATGGACAAATTAAAAAATTAATAGCTTCCTATATAGGTGGAAATGCTGACACTGGAAGACTTATGAATGAAGGTAAACTTCAAGCTGAACTTATCCCTCAAGGTACATTAGCAGAAAAAATAAGAGCTGGTGGTTCAGGCCTAGGTGCTGTTATAACACCTACAGGGGTTGGAACAATAGTCGAAGAGGGCAAAGAAAAGCTTATTATAAATAACAAAGAATATTTAGTTGAACTACCTTTAAAGGCTGATCTCTCAATACTAAAAGGAACCATAGTAGATGAATTCGGAAACATTTTTTATAGAGGTACCACTAAGAACTTTAATCCAGTAATGGCAATGGCCGGAGATGTAGTTATAGTAGAAGCTGAAGAGATTGTTAAGCTAGGAGATTTAGATCCAGACAATATTCATACTCCAGGGGTACTTGTAGATTATGTTATAAAGGAGTTGGAGTAAAATGATCACAGACAGTAAAATAGCTAAACAAATCATTGCAAAAAGGGTAGCTAAGGAAATGAAAGATGGCCAACTTGTAAATCTTGGGGTGGGACTTCCTACTATGGTAGCTAATTATATATCGGAAGATATCCATGTATTATTACAATCAGAAAATGGAATGATTGGTATGGGCGAAACCCCATCTGAAGGTAATGAAGACAAAGATATCGTAAATGCAGGAGGTCAATGTGTAACCGTACTTCCAAATGGTTGTTTCTTCGATAGTTCTCTATCTTTTGCCTTAATAAGAGGTGGACACGTTGATGTTACAGTATTAGGAGCTCTAGAAGTAGACAAACATGGAAATCTTGCTAACTGGATAATACCAGGCAAAAAAGTTCCTGGAATGGGTGGAGCAATGGATTTAGTTACTGGGGCTAAAAAGGTTATAGTAGCTATGCAACATACTGGAAAAGGTAATCCAAAAATACTAAACCAATGCACTCTACCACTTACAGCAAAAGCTGTTGTTAATATGATAGTTACCGAACTTTGCCTCTTTGAAGTAACTGAAAATGGATTAATACTTAAAGAAATACAAAAGGACACAACCATAGATGAGATAAAATCTCTTACTGAAGCTGATTTTATTATTGCTGAAAACTTAAAGATAATGGATGAACAATAAAAATTAAATATATATTATTTTGGAGGGATTATTATGAATAAAGGATGTAAATATGGAACCCATAGAGTTATAGAACCTCAAGGTGTATTAACCCAAGCTGCACAAAAAATTGATAACAACATGGAAATATACTCAAATGAAATATTAGTAGATGTGCAATCATTAAATATCGATTCAGCTAGCTTTACACAAATCGAAGAGGAAGCTAATGGAGATGTAGAAAAAATAAAATCCAAAATAATTGAAATCGTTGGAGAAAGAGGAAAAATGCAAAACCCTGTTACAGGTTCTGGTGGAATGTTTATAGGAACTGTAGCTAAAGTAGGTGACGATCTAAAAGATAGGGACTTAAAAGCAGGAGATAAAATAGCTTCACTTGTTTCCTTATCCTTAACTCCATTAAAAATTGAAGAAATAATATCAGTTCATAAAGATATCGATAGAGTAGATATAAAAGGTCAAGCAATATTATTTGAAAGTGGAATTTATGCAAAACTTCCAAATGATATGTCTGAAAATCTAGCACTAGCGGCTTTAGATGTAGCAGGGGCTCCAGCTCAAACTGCTAAACTTGTAAAACCTGGCCAAAGTGTGTTAGTACTTGGAGCTGCAGGAAAATCAGGTATGCTATGCTGTTACGAAGCTATGAAGAGAGTAGGACCTACTGGTAGAGTTATAGCTATGGTTAGAAAAGAAGCCCAAGCTGAAAATCTATTAAAATGGGGACTTTGCCACAAGGTAATACTTACAGATGCAACAAAACCAATAGATGTTTTAAACAAAACTTTAGAAGCCAACAATGGTAAGGAAGTAGATATATCCATAAGTTGTGTAAATATTCCAAGCACTGAAATGTCTTGTATCTTACCTGTTAGAGATGAAGGTATAGTTTACTTCTTCTCCATGGCTACAAGCTTTACAAAGGCAGCTTTAGGAGCAGAAGGTGTAGGTAAAGACGTTACTATGATAGTTGGAAATGGTTATACAAAAGACCATGCTGAAATCACTTTATCTGAACTAAGAGAAAGTGCAACTCTAAGAGAAATATTCGAAAAGATGTACGTATAAAATATATAAAAAAATGCTACCCCCTTTAAAAACAGAATTATCTAGGGGGTAGCTAAATAAATAATAATAAAATATTTTCAATATTAAGTATAGCATATAATAAGCAACCTTTAAATTTAATCTAGGGGGTTTTTTAAAGTGAAGGTAAATAGACGCTTTGAATTATTTAAAGATATACCCGATGACTTATGGAATGACTGGAAATGGCAACTTAAAAATAGAATTGAGACTTTAGAAGATTTAAAAAAATATATACCACTTACTCAAGAAGAGGAAGAGGGAGTAAAAAAATGCTTAGGCACATTAAGAATGGCTATAACTCCTTATTACTTAAGTCTTATAGATCCTAATGACCCACATGACCCCATTAGAAAACAGGCTATACCAACAGGGTCAGAAGTTCATAAATCTTCTGCAGATCTTTTAGATCCTCTACATGAAGATGGTGATTCCCCTGTTCCTGGGCTTACTCATAGATACCCAGACCGTGTACTTCTTCTTATTACAGATCAATGCTCAATGTACTGTAGACACTGCACAAGAAGAAGATTTGCAGGACAACATGATAAAGCACTACCTATGAGTCAAATAGATAAAGCTATAGATTATATAAGAAATACTCCTCAAGTACGTGATGTATTACTATCTGGCGGTGATGCTCTTTTAGTATCAGATGATAAACTTGAATACATTATAAAAAAACTGAGAGAAATTCCTCATGTAGAAATAATAAGAATAGGATCAAGAATACCTGTAGTTTTACCTCAAAGAATTACAGAAGATCTTGTTAATATGCTAAAAAAATATCATCCTATTTGGCTAAACACACACTTTAATCATCCAAATGAAATAACGGAAGACTCAAAAATGGCCTGTGAAAGAATGGCTAATGCTGGAATACCTTTAGGTAATCAATCTGTACTTCTTAAGGGCGTAAATGACTGTGTACATGTCATGAAAACCCTAGTACAAGATCTTGTTAAAATAAGAGTTAGACCTTACTATATATATCAATGTGATTTATCTATGGGGCTTGAACACTTTAGAACACCTGTATCAAAAGGTATTGAAATCATAGAAGGATTAAGAGGACATACATCTGGATATTGTGTTCCAACATTTGTAGTAGATGCACCTGGTGGTGGTGGAAAGACACCTGTAATGCCAAACTATGTGATATCACAATCTGGAAATAAGGTTATACTAAGAAACTTTGAAGGAGTTATAACTACCTATACAGAACCTGAGCATTACGTAAATGAATGTAATTGTGAAGTATGTGAAGGTAAAAAAGATGTTAAATTAGTAGGTGTAGCTGGTCTTATTCAAGGAAATACTATTGCTTTAGAGCCTGAAGGACTAGTAAGAAAAAAGAGAAACCTTAAATAAACTATATTTTAAATGATTATTAGTCATAAATAATGTTAAGACAAACCCTTAGAAAAAATTCTTATAATTATAAGAGTTTTTTCTAAAGTACATAATATTAACCTTCCTTATTCCACAGGTTATATCCCCTATCCCGGATTTCCTGCAGGATAGACCTAAGCTCTACTTGTGGAATAAGTTCTTCTAAGATTTAGGTATATAAGACTTTATAATGATTAAGCTCAACCTGAGTCCAAGAATAAATTAATAAAAAGTTTAAGGGGAAATAAAATGGAATATAATCACAACAAAATAATGGAACTTATAAGAGGGTTTAAAACTATTTCCATTATAGGTATGGATAAAAACGTTGGCAAAACCACAGTTTTAAACTATCTTATTGAAAACTCAAGAAATTATATCTCTCCCCTTGGACTAACTTCTATAGGGCGAGATGGTGAAGATACTGATGTAGTCACTCTTACATCAAAACCTAGAATATATGTTGGAAGCGGAACCTACATAGCTACTGTAAAGCAATGCCTAGGAAATAGCGACATTACAAAAGAGATAATAAATACTACAGGTATTTATACTCCAATGGGTGAGGTTATAGTGACAAAAGCATTAAGCGATGGTTATGTAGACCTTGGGGGACCCTCTGTAAACTCACAGATGTCTAAAATTTGTAACTATCTTTTAGACTTGGGTTGTGAAAAAGTTTTAGTTGATGGGGCCTTAGGTCGAAAAACTTTTGCTTCTCCCGGAATAACAGAGGCTACGATTTTATCTACAGGAGCTTCAGTTTCAAGAAGTATGAATAAGGTTATAGAAAAAACTGCCCATACCGCTTCTTTATTATCTATACCCTCAGAAAAAGATCCTTACATACTAGAATTATGTAATAACACCTTAGATGAGCATAGGATAAATATAATTTATAATAATGGAACTATAAAGCACCTTAAAGCATCAACTTCTCTAGATGCTGGAAAAGACATAGTCTACAATCTTAATGAAAATGTTGCTTATATTTACATCAAAGGTATATTATCAGATAAGCTTTTATTAGACATAATTAAATCTACAGATGAATATAAAAAAGTTATATTTTTAGTTGAAGATGGAACTAAACTATTTTTAACGGAGGAAATATACAAAAAATTCATAGTTACAGGAGGACAAATAAAGGCCTTATGTCCAATAAATATACTATTTATAACCTGTAATCCAAAATCTCCTTATGGTTACGAATTTAATAAGGATATGTTTTTAAATAAACTAAGGAAAGCTGTAGATTTGCCAATTTTTAATGTGCTGTATGAAGCTTAAATAGATTTAGAGAAGGTGATTAAAATAATTTTTTTAGATAAAGACCAACGACATCAAGTGGGGTATTCCTTCATAATTGATAGAGTTGAAGTTATTACTCCCTTTGGAGAAGATTTAAAAAAGAATATAGCTCCTTATAAACCTAAAGATAAAGATGCCCTATTAATGGAACTCTCTAATATAGAGAAGATAACTACAACCTACAAAGAAAAAATAGCCAGCTATAGAGCCATGGAAAGGCTACTATCCAAAATAAAAGATATAAGGACATCTATTAATAGATGCTCACATTTAAACACTCTAGATGAAGTAGAACTTTTTGAAATTAAAAATTTTTGTATGATATCTGAAGAATTGTACAGCATTTATAAGGAATTTAATGAAGAAATATGTATAAGTAACATATCCTTTAATACCTTAGACAGAGTACTAAAGTTATTAGATCCAGATAATAAGAAACTACCTACATTTCAAATATACGATAGTTATTCTACAGAATTAAAAGCTATAAGGTTTAAAAAAAGACAATTAGAAGATAATATATTAGCTTCTAATGATGAAGATGAGATATGTACCCTTAAAGAAGAAAGATTAAAATGGGTAATATTAGAAGATGAAGAAGAGCTAGCTATAAGAAAAAGATTAACAGAAGAAATAAATATAGATATAAAAAACCTTGAAAATAATGTATATTCCATGGGGAAATTAGATTTTCTCATAGCAAAAGGTAAACTAGCCTTAAATTATAATGCTACAAAACCTGAGATATCAGACAAAATGGAAATATCTATTACTAATTCATTCAATCCCGAAGTACAACACATATTAGAGGAAAAAGGCAAATCCTTCACTCCTATAAATATGTGCCTTAATTCTGGTGTTTCTGTGATTACAGGAGCAAATATGGGTGGAAAGAGTGTAACCCTTAAGACCATAGTACTTAATCTACTATTAGGGCAATTAGGATTTTTTGTGTTTGCTGACCATGCAAAATTTCCTATATTAGATTTTATTTATTTTATATCTGATGACCTTCAATCCGTGTCACAGGGATTAAGTACCTTTGGTGCTGAAATAATAAAGCTAAAAACGGTAATAGAACATGCTAAAATAAAAAACGGATTCATTGCTCTAGATGAGTTTGCAAGAGGTACAAATCCTAAAGAAGGTTCCTTTTTAGTAAAATCACTATGTGAATACTTAAATACCTTAACCTCTATAAGCATGGTATGTACACATTACGATAATGTGGTAAATGAAGACATGGTTCACTATCAAGTTATTGGACTAAAAAATGTGTGCTTTGATTCATTAAAAAGAAAAATTGATCTTAATAGAACACATTCCATAGAAATAATTCAAGAGCATATGGATTATAGATTGGAACAAGTATCTAGTAGTAATAGAGTTCCTAAAGATGCTTTAAACATCTCTGTTCTTTTAGGTCTTCAAGAAGAAATAGTGAATATAGCAAAAAAATATTATTATGGAAATCCATATAGTAATAATGAGGAGGAATATCATGGAGAGTAAATTAAACTTAAACTTTGAAATGGTAGATAAAGCTAGATCCCATGCTAAAAATATAGCATTAGACACTCAAGAATTTATTGATATGCATACCACTGTAGCAGTAGAAAGAACCGTCTGTAGGTTACTAGGCATTGATGGTGTAGATGCATTAGGTGTACCTTTACCTAATGTGGTGGTGGATAACCTAACAAAAGGCAATGCTCTTTCTTTAGGCACAGCTTATTTTATAGGAAATGCCATGCTAAATACGGGTCTATCTCCTCAAGAAATTGCTGAAAAAGTAGGAAAAGGTCAATTAGATCTAACAACTTTAGAATCAAAAGACTTGTTTGAAATAAAAGCTACTATAATGCCTGTAGCCAAAGCTAGTGTAGAAAGAATAAAGAATAATAGAAAAAAAAGAGAAGATTACCTTGAAAAATATGGTGATAAAAAAGGGCCTTATCTATATGTAATAGTTGCCACAGGTAATATTTATGAAGATATAACTCAAGCTACTGCAGCTGCAAAACAAGGAGCAGACATAATTGCTGTAATAAGAACTACAGGACAAAGCCTTTTAGACTTTGTACCCTTTGGAGAAACTACAGAGGGCTTTGGCGGAACCTTTGCTACACAAGAAAACTTTAGACTAATGAGAGAAGCTCTTGATAAAGTAGGTGAGGAACTTGGTAGGTATATACGACTTTGTAATTACTGTTCAGGACTATGTATGCCAGAAATTGCAGCTATGGGAGCTTTAGAAAGACTAGATGTTATGCTAAATGATGCCCTATACGGAATACTATTTAGAGATATAAATATGAAAAGAACTCTAGTAGACCAATATTTTTCCCGCATAATTAATGGTTTTGCAGGGGTAATAATAAATACTGGTGAGGATAACTATCTTACTACCTCCGATGCAGTAGAAGAAGCTCACACAGTGCTAGCTTCACAATTTATCAATGAACAATTTGCATTAGTTGCAGGATTGCCTGAAGAGCAGATGGGACTTGGTCATGCTTTTGAGATAAATCCAGATCTTAAAAATGGATTTTTATATGAACTAGCACAAGCTCAAATGGCTAGAGAGGTATTTCCTAATGCACCACTTAAATATATGCCTCCTACAAAGTTTATGACAGGAGATATATTTAAAGGACATGTTCAAGATGCCTTATTTAACATAGTTACCATATTAACTAATCAAAAATTACACCTTTTAGGAATGCTTACAGAAGCTATTCATACACCTCTTATGTCTGACAGAGCCTTAGCTATAGAAAATGCCAAATATATATTTAATACTATGGAAGACTTAGGAGAAGAGATATCCTTCAAAAAAGGCGGTAAAATGGAGGAAAGGGCTAATGAAGTATTAAGTAAAGCCTCTGAACTCCTACATGAAATAGAAGGTGAAGGATTATTTAAAACCATTGAAAAAGGTATATTCGCTGGAATAAAAAGACCTATTGATGGTGGTAAGGGATTAAATGGTGTAGCAGAAAAATCAAAAGAATATTTCAATCCATTCATAGACTTAATGTTAGGGGGTAATAGATAATGAGCAGCGGACTATACTCTACAGAAAAAAAAGAATTTGATAAAACCTTAGATTTAACTCAATTAAAACCCTACGGAGATACTATGAATGATGGTAAAGTTCAATTAAGCTTTACTTTACCTGTACCTGACAATGATAAGAGTGTTGAAGCAGCTAGACTTCTTGCTAAAAAAATGGGACTTGAAGAACCTAATGTTGCCCATCACTCTGCTTTAGATAAAAACTTTACCTTTTTCGTAGTATATGGAACCATAAGTCATAGCGTAGATTATGAATCCATACATGTTCAAGCTGTAGAAGTAGATACTTTATCTATGGAAGAAGTAAATGATTATGTAAAAGAAAATATAAAGCGTAATATCGTTGTTGTAGGAGCTAGCACAGGCACTGATGCTCATACAGTAGGAATAGACGCCATAATGAACATGAAAGGCTATGCTGGACACTATGGATTAGAAAGATATGAAATGATCGATGCCTATAATTTAGGAAGCCAAGTTCCTAATGAAGAGTTTATTAAGAAAGCCATTGAACTTAAGGCTGATGTTCTTTTAGTATCTCAAACCGTAACACAAAAAAATATACACATACAAAACCTTACAGAACTTGTAGAACTGTTGGAGGCTGAAGGTTTAAGAGATAAAGTAATATTAATATGTGGTGGCCCTAGAATAACCCACGAATTAGCTAAAGAGTTAGGCTATGATGCTGGTTTCGGACCTGGGAAATATGCTGATGATGTAGCTACTTTTTCAGTAACAGAAATGGTAAAAAGAAATATGATTTAAAAATATAATTAGACTCTATTTAACATAAAATAGAGTCTAATTTATTTAATGCTTATTCTGTATGGTTATAAATAATAAGTTTAAAATCTTATTCATAGACCTCAATCCTATTTCTTCCAGATTTTTTAGCTAAGTATAAAGCCTTATCTGCCTCTTCTAATAGGGATTTAAAATCCTCATGATAGAATTTAATTTCTTGAATACCTAAGCTAATTGTAACATTAATATTATTTTTACCTATAATTATAGTAGTTTTCTCTATGGTACTTCTTAAATCCTCTGCAAAATCTACTGCTTCCTTAAGACCTTTATCAATTAAAGTTATACTTATCTCTTCCCCTCCATATCTTCCTATAATGTCCTGATCCCTTAACTTATTATTGCAAATGCTACTTATTTCTTTTAATACCTTGTCACCAATAACATGTCCAAAAGAATCATTAATTATCTTAAAATGATCAACATCTATCATTATGGTAGAAAGTTTAGTATCTTTAATCCTAGCCTTTTCAAACTCTTTATTACTTAATTCAAAAAAATATCTTCTGTTATTAAGTCCTGTAAGCCCATCAGTTATAGCTAAATATTTTATTTCTCCAAATAATTTAGCATTCTCAATAGCAATACTTGCTTGGGAAGCAAAAGAAAGGACTATATCCCGCTCTGCTTCTTGATATATGTCTCTTTGCTTATGCTCTAGTATGAGTATTCCTAAAATATTTTTATGCGCAATTAAAGGTATACCAATCCAGCTTCCCGGACTATTACAGCAATTGCATCCTTCTATCTTCCTATAATTACTTGAGAGTAAAGTAGTATCTGTAAGGATAACTGGTTGACAAGTAGAAATAACTCTCTCTATAAGCGGATTAGATCTATCTACCTTTTTATCCTTATCCACTATATCACAGCTTTCAAAATTACAGGAGGCCGTAACATAAAGATCTTCATCTTTGAATAGCATAACACAGGCACTATCATAAGGTACTACATCCTTTAAACTACCTAAAAGTCTTACCATAAGTTCTTTCATATCCAAAGTAGAGTTAAGAAGTTCAGTAACCGCTCTAAGCTTCTCTGCTATTCGCCTATAATATTTTTCTAGTTCTAAATCCTGAGCATTTAACATGGCTTGATTTACTGCATCCTTCAAGATTATAAATGTCTTAATCTTTGCTAAAAGCTCTTCTCTTAAAAAAGGCCTTATTATATAATCATTAAATCCAACTTCAAAACCTAAATTTATTTCCTCTGAATTAAAGTCATCCATCATCATTATTATAGGAACATCTGACATTGAGTACTTCTTTCTTATCTCTTTACATACCTTAAAACCAGATATTTTAGGCAATATAGAATCCATTAAAATTAGGTCATAATTATTTTTATATAAAACTACTTCATTTATAACTTCTAAGCCATTGTTTACAATAGTTATTGAATAATTTTGATCTAAAAGCTCAGCTAATATAAGATCTATATTATATATATTATGATCTGCAATGAGTATCTTAAACTCCCCTAATGGATTAATAGTTTTCTCATAAAAATGATGTTTAAATACTGGTATAGACAACGACCTATGTTCTATATTATCTTTAATTTTATTGTTTTTGAATTTTGATGTATACTTTAAATTACTTATGATATTTATAAGATTTTCTGAATTAGAATAAATTATATTAAGCTTTTCGAAGTTTTTTACCTCTATTGTATTGTCCCTAAGCTCTCCTGACATAAGTTTAATTATAGATAAGGAGGACTTCATTTCTTTAATAATAATACTTAATCTTTTTCTTTGCCTTTTATATAGTAAAAAAATGCACATATTGATTAGAGATAATATTGTTATTAAAACTAAAATCCGATTCTCTTTTAGCAAATTACTTAAATACATTATAGAATGAAGTCACCTCCTATTTTTTAGTGAAACCAGTATATCATAGTACTTTAATCATTACAATATAAACAATAATCGTTATTCTTTATGTAACAATCCTTGCTTTAACTTGTTATCTTTTTCCTTTTGTGTTTTTTATTCCAGGGGAAAGAGCAGAGTTACCAGTAGTCTTATATCCTGTTTTTGAATTTCTACTATCTTTACTATGCTCTTCCATACTTTTATTTATATCCTGTTGATTAAATGCTTTTTTCATTTCTTTTCCTCCCTTTTTTATAAAATGTAAATATACTTCAATGCTTATTTTGTCCTTATTTATAATAAAAATTCAAATACAATACATTTAAAAAAACTAGCTACCTTTAACAAAATAAGTAGCTAGTTTATATATATTTACTTTATTTTTTAAATTAAAATACTAAATTATTAAAATAACATTTTAAAACATAAAGCAGCTATGAGCCCTCCAATTATAGGTCCAACTACTGGTATCCAAGCATATCCCCAATCTGAATCTCCTTTACCTTTTATAGGTAATATAGCATGAGCTATACGAGGTCCAAGGTCTCTTGCTGGGTTTATAGCATATCCTGTTGGTCCTCCTAGAGATAATCCTGCTGCCCAAACTATACCTCCAACTACTAATGGTGATAATCCATCTACCATCTTAGTGTTGGCAATTCCTAATATAGCAAATACTAATACGAAAGTTCCTATTATTTCAGTGATTAAATTAGTTGTAGTATTTCTTATAGCTGGTCCTGTACAAAATATTGCAAGCTTGCCAGCCTTATCTTCTGTAGCTTCAAAATGTGGTAAGAAACTTAACCATACTAAAGTAGCCCCAATAAATGCTCCAATTAATTGAGCTATAATATACATTGGAACCTCTGCCCAAGCAAATTTACCTATGGATGCAAGTCCAATTGTAACTGCTGGGTTAAAATGAGCTCCACTTATAGGTCCAAATATATATACCGGAATAGCAACCGCTAGTGCCCACCCTGTTGTAATTACCATCCATCCTCCACCTTCAGCTTTGGATTTTTTAAGTACAGTATTAGCAACAACTCCATCACCTAGTAGAATTAAAATCATAGTTCCAAGTAACTCTCCCATAAATGTTGACATTTTTATATCCCCCTTAAATTAAACAGATAATGGTTATTCTTATGACTTTATTTAATAGCTTACAAATAGAGTTTTAAAAATACTTAAGTCCTATTAATCTATGCTTTTATTTTCCCATTTCATTGATCTATTAACAGCTTCATGCCATCCTTTTAAAAGATTTTTTCTCTTAGCTTCCTCCATATCTGGCATAAATGCTTTTGATAGAGCCCAATTTCTAGCTACATCTTCTTTGCTTTCCCAATACTTAACAGCAAGGCCCGCTAGGTAAGCTGCACCTAAAGCTGTAGTTTCTATTACTTCTGGTCTATCAACTTGTACATTTAATATATCTGATTGGAATTGCATTAAGAAGTTGTTTGCACAAGCTCCTCCGTCTACCTTTAATGCCTTTAACTCTATACCAGAGTCTTCTTGCATAGCTTTTAATATATCATTAGTTTGATATGCTAAAGATTCTAATGTAGCTCTTATAAAGTGTTCTTTCTTTGTTCCTCTTGTAAGTCCTACTACTGTACCTCTTGCATAAGGATCCCAGTAAGGCGCTCCTAGCCCAACAAAAGCAGGTACTAAGTATACTCCATCAGTATCTTCTACTTGTACAGCATACTCTTCTGAATCCGGAGCATTCTTTATCATTCTCATTTCATCCCTTAACCATTGTATAGCAGCTCCGGCAACAAATACGCTTCCTTCTAAAGCATACTCTACTTTTCCATCTATTCCCCAGGCAATAGTTGTTAATAATCCACTCTTAGAAGTCACTGCTTTTTCTCCAGTATTCATAAGCATGAAGCAACCTGTACCATAAGTGTTTTTAGCAGTTCCTTCTTCATGGCATATTTGTCCAAATAAGGCCGCTTGCTGATCTCCAGCTACACCTGCAATTGGAATTTCGTGTCCAAATAAAACTTTATCTGAATTTCCGTAAACAAAACTTGATGGTTTAACTTCAGGAAGCATTGACTTTGGTATATTAAATAATTTTAGTAACTCTTCATCCCACTGTAGATCATGTATATTAAATAATAATGTTCTAGAAGCATTAGAATAATCAGTTACATGTACTCTTCCTTTAGTTAGATTCCATATTAGCCAAGTATCTATAGTACCAAATATTAAATGACCATCCTCAGCTTTTTTCCTTGCCCCTTCTACATTATCTAATATCCATTTTACCTTTGTCCCAGAAAAATAAGCATCTAATAATAAGCCAGTTTTTTCTCTAATAATTTTGTCATAACCTTGAGCTTTAACTTCATCACAATATTCAGCAGTTCTTCTACATTGCCACACTATAGCATTATATACAGGTATACCAGTTCTCTTGTCCCAAACTACTGTAGTTTCTCTTTGATTTGTAATACCTATAGCTGCTATATCAGTAGCGTCAGCACCAATTTTAGCCATAGCTTCTATAGCTACTGAAAATTGAGAGGACCATATTTCCATAGGATCATGTTCTACCCATCCACCCTTAGGATAGATTTGAGTAAACTCCTTTTGAGCCACACTAACTATAAGTCCTCTTTCATTAAAAAGTATACATCTTGAACTTGTTGTTCCTTGGTCTAATGCCATTACATATTTAGCCATACCATATCCATCCTTCCTTTTTGTAAAATAATGTTAAATATAAAAAAAGCCGCATAAAACAAAGGTTATCTTTATTTTAAACGGCTCTTATTCTCTGCCATAAATAAAATATACTTATTAAATATATTCTACTGTAAACCTTTGCAAATTTCAATAGTGTTTTTTGCAATTTTTTCTCTATTGAAGGATTTTATGTTTTAAAAAACAAAATTTCCTCTGTGATATATTTTACTTTATCCTAGAGGAAATTATTACTATTTTATTATTCATTTATAGATTCTTTTAAAGTATGCCAAGAAAGCACTGCACACTTTACTCTAGCGGGCATATTAGAAATATTTTTAAATGCCATAGCATCTTCTAATGCTTCTAGCTCTTCATCATTTTGTATTTCTTTTTTTATCATAGATATAAAGGTCTCTACTAGCTTTAGGGCCTCTGTCTTAGTTTTTCCCTTTATAAGATCTATCATTATTGATGTTGAAGCTTGAGATATAGCACATCCATGTCCTGAAAATGCAGCCTCTTCTATTACATCTCCTTGAAATTTTAACTCTAAGGTTATTTCATCTCCGCAACTAGGATTATGTCCCATCTCAATATGATCTGGCTTTTCTATATGTCTTTTATTATGACTATTTTGATTGTGTTCCATTATAAGCTCTGTATATATTTCGTTAAGATCCATATCCTAACCACCGCCTTACGTTTTTAATTCTATCTAAGAAAATATCTATTTCTTCTTTTGTATTATAAAAATAAAAGCTCATTCTACAAGTTGAATTTAAATTCATGTATTTCATAAAAGGTTGAGCACAATGATGTCCAGCCCTTATAGCTATACCATAGCTATCTAATATGGTAGCAACATCATGAGGATGAGCATCTTTTACATTAAAGGATATTACCCCGCCTCTATTAATTGTATTTTTAGGTCCATATAATTCTATATAAGGTATTTCATCTATTCCTTTTAAGGCGTATTCTGTAAGTTCCTTTTCTACCCCTTCAATAAAATCAAAACCGATATTTTCTATATAATCTATGGCAGCACTAAGTCCTGCAGCTCCTTCTACATTTTGAGTTCCAGCTTCAAACTTATAAGGAAGCTCTGCAAAAGTAGTCTTTTGTTCCCATACGTATTCTATCATGTCTCCACCAAATAAAAATGGAGGCATTTTTTCTAATATTTCCTTTTTACCATAAAGTACACCTATTCCCATTGGTCCAAGCATCTTATGAGCTGAAAAGGCAAAAAAGTCAGCGTTAATCTTTTGTACATCTACTTTCATGTGAGGAACACTCTGTGCTCCATCTACTATAGCTATAGCACCTACCTTATGAGCAGCTTCAACTATATATTCTAAATCATTTATTATTCCTAAAGTATTATTCATTTGAGCTATAGAGACTATTTTAGTGTTTTCACTTAATGCCTTCTCTAGCTTTTCTTTTTCTATTCTGCCTTCTTCATCTAAATAAATGTATTTAAGCTTTAATCCCTTTATCATAGCTATTTGTTGCCAGGGTATTAAATTACTATGATGCTCTGCAATGGATATTAAAATTTCATCTCCCTCTTTAAGGAAGTTTAGTCCATAAGAGTATGCTAGTAAATTTAAAGACTCTGTAGTGTTTTTGGTAAAAATTATTTCTGTTGTGCTCTTAGCATTTATAAACTTTCTTACCTTTTCTCTAGCACCCTCATAAATCTCTGTAGATTTAATACTTAGGCTGTGAGCACCTCTATGGGGATTTGCATTAAAACCTTTATAGTAATCCTCTACAGCCTTTAAAACTTTATTAGGTCTTTGAGTAGTTGCAGCATTATCAAAATATACTAGTGGGTTTCCATTTACATTTTGAGATAATATAGGGAAATCTTCTCTTATGCTCTTTACTTTTAAAAAATCTGCGTTATTCATTTATCAATCGCCTCTGAACTTCCTTCTCAATATGTTCTCTCAAATCTTCTACAGGTATTTCATCTATTATATGCCTAAAGGATCCTTCTACTATAAGAAGTTTAGCTTCCTTTTCATTAAATCCTCTGCTCATAAGATAAAATAACTTTTCCTCATCCACTTTCCCTGCACTAGCAGCATGAGCTCCTTCTACATCATCCTCATCACATAAAAGCAATGGTATAGCATCAGACTTTACAGTAGAATCTAAAAGAAGAGCATATTCTTCTTCTGAACCTTTAGACCTAGCTGCACCCTTTTTAAAATCTAAAGTTCCTCTAAAAGTCTTTCTCGCCTTATCCTTTAATACCCCTCTTGTTTCTATGTTACTTTCTGTACGTCTTCCTATATGGTTCATCTTATAGCTTAAATCTACTATCCTATCTTTGTCTGCTAGATATATTGATTTCAAATCTGCCTTACTAGTTTCCTTTTCAAGATCATTAACATAGTTTGTTACACTAACCTTTCCTCCTAATTCAACAGATACATAGTTTATCTCTGCTCCATACCCTATGAATCCTACATTAGAGTCAAAATGGTAGGAGTGATCATTCATAGTTTGAACTTTTATTATATTTACTCTTGCTCCATCTTTTGCATATATTTTAGTAATACCATTATGAAAAGCTTGAACTTCTCCTTCTGTTTTATACTCCATAACCACAGTTATGTGACTATTCTCCTCAGCAACTATTATATTATTATCAATAACTGAAGCATTATTTTTATCCATAACAAACTCTATTTTAATAGGCTCTTTACTAGCTTCATTTCTAGGTGCATGGATAAAAACTCCTGTGTTTTTATGATCTTTAGCTATTTTTAATACTTCTTCTGATACTCCATACTCTGTACTTGAATCTTTTATACTGTTATCAAAATCTATTATGTTAAACTCACTTTTTACTACCACATTGCCGTGAGAAGAAGTCTTTAAAAATTCTCTCTCATAAGGCTTTATTTCTGGCAAATTTAATTCTTTAAGATTTAACTCGTTAACTTTAAGCCAACGCCAAGTTATAACTGGCAATCTATTTATTTCTTTAGCTTCATTTAACATCCTCTCACCCCCTAACCTATGGCTCCTTCTAATTCTATTTTTATAAGATTATTCATTTCTACAGCATACTCTAAAGGCAATTCCTTTGCTATAGGTTCAACAAATCCTCTAACTATCATAGCCTTTGCTTCATCCTCACTTAGTCCTCTGCTCATAAGATAGAATATGGTCTCATCGCTTATTCTACCAATTTTAGCTTCATGTCCTAAGTCAACTTCATCATTCATTATATCTATTACTGGTATAGTATCTGATTTTGATATATTATCAAGCATCAAAGATTCACAGGAAACTGTTGATTTAGAATGATGTGCATTCTGAGCAACTCTTACAGCTCCTCTATATATAGCTACTCCTCCGTCCTTTGATATGGATTTTGAGTTTATATTAGAAGATGTATATGGTGCTGCATGTATAACTTTAGCTCCTGTATCTAAATATTGTCCTTTTCCTGCAAAGGTTATTCCAGTAAACTCACATCGAGCTCTTTCACCTTTTAAAACACTCATAGGATATAGCATAGATACTTTTGAACCAAAGGATCCTGATACCCACTCTATTGCTCCATCTTTTTCTACAATAGCTCTTTTAGTATTTAGGTTATACATATTTCTTGACCAATTTTCTATAGTACTATATCTTAATGTAGCGCCCTCTTTTACAAAAAGCTCTACACACCCTGCATGAAGATTATTTACTGAATACTTAGGCGCAGAACAACCCTCTATAAAGTGAAGCTTTGCTCCCTTTTCAACTATTATTAAAGTATGTTCAAATTGACCAGCTCCAGGAGCATTAAGTCTAAAGTAAGATTGAAGCGGTATATCCACCTGAACACCTTCTGGTACATATACGAAAGAACCTCCAGACCAAACAGCCCCATGCAGAGCAGCAAACTTATGGTCACTAGGTGGGACACACTTCATAAAATACTCTTTAATTATGCTCTCATACTCTCTAACAGCACTTTCCATATCCGTATATATTACACCCTGTTTTACTAATTCGTCTTTTATGCTATGATAAACAACCTCTGAATCATATTGAGCTCCTACTCCAGCTAAAGACTCCTTTTCAGCTTCAGGTATACCTAGTAAATCAAAGGTTTTCTTTATGTCCTCAGGAACCTGATCCCAATTTGATTTCATATCTGTATCTGGTTTTACATAGGTTACTATATTCTCTATATCTAATTCACTTAAGTCCGGACCCCAAGGCGGTACCTCTATACCATTATAAATCTCTAAAGATTTTAATCTAAAGTCAGTCATCCACTGTGGTTCGTTTTTCTCTTTAGATATGGACTTTATAATTTCTGGAGTTAGACCATTTTCAGCTTTATAGCTATATCTAACTTCATTTTTTATATCATAAATACCCCTATCTATATCTTCTATATGACTCTTTTTTCTTTTTTCCACTTTATATCACCACCTTAATTAAGCCATGTGATTTTTAAACATCTCATAACCATTGGCCTCTATTTCTTTTGCCAAATTCATATCTCCAGTTTTTACAATCTTTCCATCTACTAAAACATGAACAAAGTCTGGATTTAAATAATCTAATATTTTATTATGATGAGTAATTATGATTATTGCTCTTTCCTTATTTGCCTCACTACTTACTCCTTTAGATACTATTCTTATAGCATCTACATCTAGCCCTGAATCTGTTTCATCTAATATAGCAAGTTTAGGCTGTAAAATAGACATTTGGAGTATTTCATTTTTTTTCTTCTCACCACCAGAAAACCCTAAATTTAAATACCTTTTAGCATATTCTTCATCCATTTCTAAAAGTTCCATTTTTTCTTTTAATGCTTTTCTAAAGCTCATGATTTTTAAAGGTTCACCAGTTACAGCTACCTTAGATGTTCTTAAGAAGTTTTCTACAGTAACTCCTGCTACCTCTTCCGGATGTTGAAATGATAAAAATAATCCCTTTTTAGCTCTTTCATCTGCTCTTAAATCATTTATTATTTCTCCATCAAATACTATCTCACCCTCTGTAGTATGGTATTTAGGATGGTTCATTAATGCATATGCAAGAGTAGATTTTCCTGCACCATTAGGTCCCATAATAACATGAACCTCTCCTTTGTTTACAGTTAAGTTAACTCCCTTTAATATCTCTTTGTCCTCCACTGCAGTATGAAGGTTTTTTATATCCAAAAGTATTTCTGACACCTTTTCCACCCCTTATTTTTATTCATATTTTGGTCTTTATATCATAGTAATCCACTCTGATATTTATATACATATATCATACTACCTTACCCTGAATTAGTCAAAGAATAATATTAATTTTTTTAAATATAATTGTGTTAACAAGTAAATATTAATTAAAATTATATTGACTTATTGGTATTACAGATGTAGTATAATGTTATGGACTACATTTGTAAGGAGGTGGTGATACTATGAAAGACTATCCTAAAATATCAGATGCAGAGTGGAAAGTCATGGAGATTTTATGGGAAAAATCCCCTATGTCTTCCACAGAAATAATTTCAGCACTAAAAGACTCTACAGATTGGAATCCTAAAACCATACATACCTTAATAAGTAGGCTTGTAAAAAAGGAAGCTGTAGGAATAAAAAAGGGAAACAATATTAATGAATACTTCCCATTAATTGAAGAGACTCCTTACAAAAACCTTGAAACAGAGTCATTTCTTCATAAGGTATACAATGGTTCTATAAAACTTCTTGTTTCTAATTTTATAAAAGATGATAAGCTATCTCCAGAAGAAATAAAGGAATTAAAAAACATATTAGAAGATAAAGAATAATATGTTTTTCAATTTGTTTAATAAAATCATGATGTTACAACAAAAAATATTTGTAAACATTATCATTTAATATTAGTTAAATTTTACTCTTGACTTAGTTTTTTTTAAGTTATATAATGATTTTAAAATTTAAATAAATCACGCTTCTTATCGTGAGTGGTGGAGGGACTGGCCCTATGAAACCCGGCAACCAGCACATCCTATTTAATATAGGGTGCTATGGTGCTAAATCCTGCAGCTAAAAAGCTGAGAGATAAGAGAATGAACAAGGTTTCAGCACCAGAGTTTATTCTCTGGTGTTTTTATTTTATATAAAATAAATGAGGTGAAGATATGATTGAGATAAGTAACTTAAAGAAAGGCTATGATGGCTTATCTGTATTAAAAAACATAAATTTAGATATAGAGGAAGGAGAGATATTTGGAATAATAGGACATAGCGGTGCAGGTAAATCTACCCTATTGAGATGTATAAATGGTCTAGAAAACTATCAAAATGGATCTGTTAAGGTAAATGGTAAATATATAGAAAAGTTAACTTCTAAGGAATTAAGAGTAGCTAGAAAAGATTTGGGCATGATATTTCAAGGCTTTAATCTTTTAAATAGAAAGACTGTCTATGAAAACATAGCCTTACCTTTAGAAACTTGGGGTTACAAAGATGATATAAAAAGAAAAAAGGTATATGATCTACTAGACTTAATCTCTTTAAGGGATAAGGCTAATGTTAAACCCACTAAATTAAGTGGTGGACAAAAACAGAGAGTAGCTATAGCAAGAGCATTGGCTCTGGAGCCTAAAATTCTTCTTTGCGATGAAGCTACTTCAGCCCTAGATCCTAAAACTACAAAAGACATACTAGCATTATTAAATGAACTAAATAAAAGACTAGGTATAACTATAGTGATTGTTACTCATCAGATGGAAGTTATAAAGGAAATTTGTCATAAAGTTGCTCTTATAGAAGGTGGAGAACTTTTATACAAAGGCCCTGTTGAGGATTTATTTTTAAAACCACATAGTGATTTAAATGCCTTTATAGGGGAAAATGAATCAAACTCTAATCTCCCAGGAGTAAATATTAAATTATTTTTTCCAAGTGATTCTAGCAGTAAATCTATAATAACATCTATGGCTAGATCTTTAGATTTAGACTTTTCCATAATAGAGGGAAAGGTTGAACGGTTCAGAGAATCCTTGCTTGGAACTCTCACAATAAATATAGAAGATCAGGATAAAGAGAAAATAATTAATTATTTAGATAAAAATAATATAGGCTGGGAGGTGAGATAATAATGATTAAAACTCTTATATTACCTGCTCTATTAGAAACTACAGAAATGGTATTATTCTCTACATTATTTTCCGTTATATTAGGATTTATACTAGCTATAATACTTGTAACAACTTCACCAAAGGGATTAAAACCAAATAAAATTATATATAGCATCCTGGACTTTTTC
This sequence comes from Clostridium simiarum, assembly GCF_018919175.1. Classification (GTDB taxonomy): domain Bacteria; phylum Bacillota; class Clostridia; order Clostridiales; family Clostridiaceae; genus Clostridium_L; species Clostridium_L simiarum. The sequence goes on from NZ_JAHLQL010000003.1 coordinate 326,773, forward strand.
ATCAATATATTAAGATCTATGCCTTTCTTAATATTAATGATATCTATAGTGCCATTAACAAAATTTATAATGGGTAAAAGCATAGGAACAAGAGCTGCTATAGTTCCTTTGACCATAGGAGCAATGCCTTTTGCCGCAAGAGTCATTGAATCTGCTTTAAACGAGGTAGATCCTGGCATAATTGAAGCTGCAAAATCATTTGGAGCAAGCACTATGCAAATTATATTTAAAGTAATAATAAAAGAAGCTATGCCTTCCATAGTATCAGGCATAACTCTTACAGTTATCAATGTCATAGGATATTCAGCTATGGCTGGTGCTATAGGAGCTGGAGGATTAGGGGATGTTGCTGTTAGATACGGCTATCATAGATTTAAGGTTGATGTAATGATCGTAACTGTAATTACTCTGATTATATTAGTTCAATTGATACAAGTTATAGGAAATATATTATATAAAAAATTAAGTTCATAGGAGGATTTTAAAATGAAAAAAATAACTACTTTATTAACATCATTATTATTAGTATCTACTGTGTTTGTAGGCTGCTCAGCTAAGGATAACTCAGCGGAAGGTTCATCAGATAAAAATAAAACTATAAAAGTAGGTGCAACCCCACTACCTCATGCAGAAATTTTACAGGAGGCTAAAAAAATATTAGAAAAGGACGGCTATAATTTAGAAATAGTAGAGTTTACAGATTATGTTACCCCAAATACATCTCTTTCTGAAAAAGAAATAGATGCAAATTTCTTTCAACATGTACCTTATCTTGAAAAGTTTAATAAAGAAAGAAATACTAAGTTAGATTATACTGCAAAGATTCATCTAGAACCTTTGGGATTATACTCTAAAAAGCTAAAGGATATCTCTGAAATAAAAGATGGAGCTGAAATAGCTATACCAAATGACCCTACCAATGGAGCTAGATCCTTAAAATTACTTCAAGATAAATCACTGATTAAATTAAAAGATGTAGAACTTGCTACTGTAAATGACATAATAGAAAATCCTAAGCAATTAAAAATTCAAGAATTAGAAGCTCCCCAGTTACCAAGAGTTCTTCAAGATGTTGACATTGCTGTAATAAATACTAATTACGCTCTTGAAGCAGATCTTAGCCCACTAAAAGATGCTTTAGCTATAGAATCTAAAGATTCACCTTATGCTAATATTTTAGCTGTAAGAGAAGACAATAAGGATTCCGAAGGTATAAAAGCCTTAACTAAAGCTTTAACTTCTTCTGAAATTAAAAAGTTTATAGAAGATAAGTATAAAGGAGCTATAGTTCCTTCTTTCTAGGCAGAATATATAACTAAAAAAAGAAGAAAGATTAAAGATGATTTTTTTAGCTTATAAAAGCTTTTTAAAATGATTCTCTATCTTTCTTCTTTTTAATTTTTTAATAAATAGATTTAAAAAGTTTTAAAGCCATCACCCAAGGTTTCAAATACTTCTGTTACATTAACAAAGGCTTTAGGATCAACATCTTTTATGAAGTTCCTTATCTTTATAAATTCTTTAGTATCTACTATAGTACAAAGCACCTCTATATTATGTTTAGAATAAGATCCCTTAGCATAATAAGTAGTGGCCCCTCTTCCCAGTTTCTTTAATATAAATTCTTCTATTAAATCTCGCTTTTCACTTATTATCCTAACCTCCATGCAGGAATTAAGCCCTTCAATCATTCTATCTATAACCATTCCATTCAATGTAACTGCCATAAGAGCATATAACCCCTCTTTAAGTCCAAATGTAAAGACTGCCAACACCGTGATAGTTAGATCTGACATAAGAACTCCCTTGCCTAAATTTGTATGGAAATACTTATTTAATATCTTAGCTATAATATCGGTCCCTCCTGTAGAAGCATTTTTATTAAATATTATTCCCATACCTGCTCCCTGAATCAATATACCAAAGAATAACTCAAGCAAAGCATCATCTGTAAAAGGTACATTATGTGGATACACAACTTCAAGTACCCTTATTACGCCTGAAAGTAAAAAGCTTGCATATATTGTTCTAGCCCCAAATGTCTTCCCTATCATTATAAATGCTATTATAAAAAGTATTATATTCATAAAAAACATCGACGTACCTACAGGTAGTACAGGGAAATGCTTATTTATTATCATAGCGAGTCCATTAACTCCTCCCGCAGCTATATCATTAGGCATTAAGAAAAAATATGTACCTATAGCCACAAGAGTAATACCAAAGGTAATAATCACATAATCCTTAATATTTTTTGTAACTTTATTCATAATAAAACCCCCTTAAGTAAGTATTCATGTCAATACTTTGTAAACCTTTACATTTTTCATGAATAATTATTCATTTCTTATTACTTATTACCCCCTAATGTATAAATAAATGATAAAAATATTATCCTTCTAGTGGCTATAATATAAGTATACACTAGCTTTCAGTAAAAAAATAGTTGTTTTACTTTGCTATGTAAAATTCTTTATCTTAATGCTTTTAAATAATAAAAAACGAGGTTACCCCCGCTTTTTATTCTTGATGTATCATATCTAACCTTCCAAACTTACTATACTGTCCAAGCCATGCTAACTTAACAGTTCCCACGGGACCATTTCTTTGTTTTGCTATTATACATTCAGCTATGTTCTTCTCTTCTGTTTCTTTATTATAATATTCATCTCTATAAAGGAACATAACAAGGTCAGCATCCTGCTCTATAGAACCTGACTCTCTAAGGTCTGATAGCATAGGTCTATGGTCTGCTCTCTGCTCCGGAGCACGAGATAGCTGTGATAGAGCTATAACAGGGCATTGCATTTCCTTTGCTAATGCTTTTATAGATCTTGATATTTCTGAAACCTCTTGCTGTCTACTTTCACTTCCACTGCCTGACATAAGCTGCAGGTAGTCTATAAGTATCAAATCTATACCATGTTCTATCTTTATCCTTCTACACTTAGATCTCATTTCCATAACAGTTATACCCGCAGTATCATCTATATATATCTTAGCTGCCGCTAAAGGTCCAGAAGCTTTAGCTATATTTTCCCAGTCTTGATCTTCAAGATTACCAGTTCTAAGTTTTAACATATCTACATTAGCTTCTGCACATAGAAGCTTATAGGCTAACTGTTCCTTAGACATTTCTAAGGAAAATACAACCACACTCTTATTTGCTCTTAAAGCTGCATACTGAGCTATATTCAATGCAAATGTAGTTTTACCCATAGAAGGTCTTGCTGCTACTAGTACCATATCTCCGCTCTGAAATCCTGAGGTTTTACTGTCTAACTCGGGAAACCCTGAAGGAACTCCAGTTATATCTCCTTTATTATTAAATAATCTCTCAATTTCTAGAAAGCCTCTTTCCAAAACAGAACTAATAGCTTCAAAATCGCTGGTACTTCTTTTTTCTGCAATATCAAATATCTTTTTCTCAGCAAAATCTAGAACTTCCTCTACATTATCTTGTTTATTATAACTATTTTCTATTATCTCTGTAGATGATCTTATAAGTTTTCTAAGCATGGATTTATTAGCTACAATATTTATATATGATTGTAAGTTTGCTGTAGAAGGTACTGAGTTACTTATCTCTGCTATGTAAGTTATTCCCCCTGCACTTTCAAGCTTTTCTACAGCCCTTAGATGCTCAATCAAAGTTACCATATCTACCGGTACATCCTTTTGATATAACTCTAATATAGCTTGAAATATAACCTGATGTGCATCTCTATAAAAGTCATCTCTTTTTAATACTTCTGCCGCTTGAGCTATGGAAGTCTTATCTATTATCATTGATCCTAAAACTGATTGTTCTGCTTCCATATTTTGAGGTAAGCTTCTCATTATAGGTGCTTCCATCAACATCTCTCCTATTTTTCAAAATGTAATGTAATAGACTCCTTCTTTGAAAAGAGGAGTCTCATTACTTTAAATTATTTAAATACTTTCTCTAAAACTTCTTCAATACTTTCTACTGCTTTAACTTCTATATCTCTTAATCCTTGAGGTATTTCCTTCTCATTTTCTTTAGGCACTAAAACTAAATTTATGCCTTTTCTTCTAGCTCCATATATTTTTTCAAATATACCACCTACAGGCTTAACTTTACCTCTAATAGATATTTCTCCTGTTATAGCAATATCTTGTCTTATGGGCTTTTCTAAAAGAGCACTTATTATGCATGCAGTTATAGCCGCTCCTGCTGAAGGCCCATCAATTTTTCCACCACCTATAACATTTACGTGGACATCATAGTCTTTAATATCCTTATCTGTTATTTTTCTTATTACTGAAGCAGCATTAAAAACTGAATCTTTTGCCATACTACCTGCTGTATCATTAAATCTCATTTTACCTTGCCCTTTTTCTCTTGCAGGAAAAACAGCAGCCTCTATTTCAATAGTAGAACCCATAAAGCCACTTACACCTAATCCATATATATGTCCAATTTCATACTTACCTGAGTTGTCCTCTAATGTATCGTAAGGCGTAAATCTTCCTATGGCTATTACCTCTTCAACATCCTTTTTGGTTACATATATTTCTTCTTTATCACATTTGCCTCCATAAAGTACATATCCATAGGCATCAGATAGTATATTAACTGCTTTTCTACCTTCTATAGTATATCTACTAATTAATTCAGAGACTCCCTCTTCTAATTTAACTTCTAACTTTATAGCAGCATTTTCTACAATTTGTTGTATATCTTTTGAGGATAGAGGTTCAAAATAAACCTCAGTACATCTTGATCTTAGTGCTGGATTCAACTCTCCAGGTTCTCTTGTAGTTGCTCCAATAAGAACGAAATCAGCTGGAGCTCCATTCTCAAATAGGTACTTTATATATTTAGGTGTATTTTCATCATCTGGATCATAATAAGACGATGAAAATTCCACTCTCTTATCCTCTAATACCTTTAAAAGTTTATTTTGAAGAATAGGATCTAACTCTCCTATTTCATCTATAAATAAAACCCCGCCATGAGCATCTGTAACCAATCCTGGTTTTGGCTCTGGAACACCAATCTCTGCTAAATCCCTTTTACTTCCCTGATATATAGGATCATGTACCGATCCTAAAAGTGGATTAGTTATTTCTCTTGGATCCCATCTTAATGTTGTACCATCTACTTCTATAAACTTAGCACTATCTTCAAAAGGTGTAAACTTAAGCTTTTTAGCTTCTTCTAAAGCCAGTCTAGCTGCAGTAGTTTTACCTACCCCTGGAGGACCATAAAGTATTATGTGCTGAGGATAAGGTGAAGCTATTTTAGATAGTAGTGATTTTATAGCTCTTTCTTGCCCTACAATTTCATCAAAACTTTCAGGTCTTAAAAAGGTTTGAAGACTTTTTCCTAATTTTTTTGAATCTAAAACCTCTAATTGAGCATATCTTTTAAGTGTTTTAGCGTTTTCAGGTCCCTTTTGTTTCCTTATTATATTAAGTCTCATTTCATCAATATACTTATCTTGTCTTTCCATAAGAGCCTGCTCAACTTGAGTTTCTATTTTACTTTGTATATACTTTCTTGCTAAGTTTTCAGATATCCATTTATTGGTATCTTCCATGACTTTATCTATTTCTTTTTCGCTTGGTACAGAGGTGCAGATTCCTTTACCATCGCTAGCTATTTTATTTAATGCATAAACTCTTTTATATAAATCATCACTTTTAACATATTTTTGTAGCTTAAACTTTACAGTCCTAGATCTTACTGAACCTTCATCTAACACATTATTTAGCACCTCAAATAACACATTTACCTGAGACTCTAGTTCCAATTCTTCATTTAAAACTTTTTGCATTTCTGATGCTTCTACTTGTGACTTCAATGTATATCCTCCCCGTTATTCTGTAACAATAACAACCTTCATCTTTGTGGATATCTCAGGATAAATCTTTACCTCTACATCGTAAGTTCCTGTTTGTTTGATTGTATCCATAACTAACTTCTTTTTATCTATATCCACACCATATTGTTTTTTAATAAGTTCTGATATATCTTTACTTGTTATTGCTCCAAATAGTCTTCCATTTTCACCTGTCTTAGCTGTCATCTTTATCTCTTTTCCCTTTAATTCATTTGCAGTTTTTTGAGCTTCTTCTATTTCAGCTAATTTCTTTTTTCTATCGTTTTCTTTTTTTGTATTTAATATGTGTAAATTTTCATTAGTTGCCTCTTGTGCAAGTTTTTTAGGAAATAAGAAATTTCTTGCGTATCCGTCTGATGCGTTTACAACCTCTCCTTTTTTTCCTAATCCTTTAACGTCTCCTAATAATATTACCTTCATTTTTTATCACCTTCCCTTAAGTATTTGGTTATAGCCATTTTTACTGACTGAACAGCTTCATCCAAGGAAGCATCATAAATTTTAGCACCAGCCATAGTCATATGCCCACCACCACCAAGGGATTCTAAAATAACTTGTACGTTTATATCCCCTAAGGATCTTCCGCTTATATTAACGTCCTTATCTATTGTAACAAGAACAAAGGAAGCTTGAATACCTGTAATATTTAGTAATTCATCCGCTGCCTGTGCTGCTATTATAGTATCTTGAATATCTGGTGGACAAGTAGCAATAGCAATATTATTTTCCACTACTGCCGACTTTATTATTTCTGCCTTCCTTAAATAAGAAGATAAATCATGTCCAAACATCTTTTTAACGTCTATAGTGTCTGCACCTAATCTTCTTAAAAAAGAGGCTGCTTCAAATGTTCTAACTCCTGTTTTAAAATAAAAGTTCTTGGTATCAAGACAAATTCCTGCTAAAAGGGCTTCTGCTTCAATTTGTGTAAGCTTTGGCTTATCTAACATATATTGTATCATTTCTGTAACTAATTCTGAAGTAGAGGATGCATAAGTTTCTATATATGTTAATATAGAATCCTCAATAAAATCAGGGTTTCTTCTATGATGATCGATTATAACTCTTCTTTTTATCAAATTAACTACATCAGCATCTTGAACATATCCCATGCTATGGACATCCACTAAGATTAAAAGACTGTTATCATCAATCTTATCCTTACATCCCTCCGGATTCAAAAACAATTTATCATATTCACTATGTTGACTTAATTTATCTAAAATATATTTTATGCTATTGTTTCTGTCCTGTAAAACAACATAGCACTCTTTATTTTTCTTCTTTATAGCACTGCTTAATCCTACTGCAGCCCCTAAACAATCCATATCGGGGTTTCTATGCCCCATTATGAAAACATTACTACTTTCACTTATAAGGTCATTTAGCGAATGAGCTATAACTCTCGCCTTAACTTTAGTCCTTTTCTCTACTTCTTTTGTATTACCTCCATAGAAGGACAGTTTCTCTCCATCTTTTATAACAACCTGGTCCCCACCTCTTCCTAAAGCTAACTCTTTAGCCTTATTAGCATAGTTATGGTTTTCTAAAGGGTTCTTTCCTCCCCTCCCTACCCCTACACTTAAGGTAACTGCCAGTTTATTATGTAAATTTATCTCTCTAATAGAATCTAATATTTCAAATTTCCTTCTCATTTCTTTTTCTATATAAAGACTCTGAACGGAAAGCACATACTTATTAGAGGAATATTTTCTTATCATAGCATTTAAGCTTTGTGCATAACTATTTATAGTTCTCTCAATTTCCGCTACCAATAAAGGTCTCATATCTTCTTCAGTACTTTTTATAACCTCATCAAGGTTATCTACTTCTATAAGCATTATATTTTCTTTAGCCTCTATATTTTGCTTATTTGTTGTTACATCATAAAAGTATAGTATCAAAATAGAGTGCTTAACATAATTTTTATCGGAAGTATTTACAATGCTAGTATGAGCATCATAATATCTCTCATTAATCTTTATATTATTATAGACACTTTTATCACCATTTAAGCTTTTTGTCATATCAAAGTCTTTAATTAAATAATTTATACTTTTGCTTAATATATCCTCTTTGTCCATTATAGCCGAGAATCTGTTATTATACCAAGATATATTACCCTTTTCACCTACTATTAACAATGGAAATGGAAGATTAACCAAAGTATTTCTTGTTGCCTCATCTAGATTTTGAGAGAAGTCCTCTATAAATTCCTTCCATTTATTCTTTTTTTCTCTTAAACTATTGAAGTTGTAATATGCAAGAAAAAAATAAATTATGCAAAATATAATCCCTTCAATTATATTTCCTTTTATAAATAATAAAGCTATAAGTATAGCTATGATTACCATATAAACCTTTGTATTAGGAACTAAATTTTTATATTTATCCACATTAAGCCGCCTTCCTTATTAAAAAACTAGCTAATCGCTAAATATATTTGAAATTTAAGTCAATTTAACATTTACTTTTTAAATTTCTTTTTCAAGGAATTGTATAAGCTATTAGGATCTAACCTTCTTAAGTCTAACAAAATATCCATAAGACCTAAAAGTGTAGCAAAAATGTATAATGGTTGAAATACAAAGGCAAAAATTATTATAAATATCATTAAACCCTTTTTAATATTAAACTTATACTTTAGATAGTAACTTATTACTGAAAGCCCACTTAATAGTATTGTACATTGAAACACAATGGTACTGGATGTGTAGATATAATCTCCTATAGGCATATTTAATGACTTAAGTATAACCCCTAAACAAATTATAATTATAAAAAGTGCAGCTACCCTATTATCGAAATACCAATGAGTAAAAGGTTTTGTTTCTTCTGTTTTGTACCCTAGCTTATTTAAAACAGACTTAGAAACTATAAAATTCACATAGGATGATATTAATCCAGTTAATATTAAAACTGAAGGTATCATCAATAAAATAAATCTCACATCCATTGAATCTATTACAGAAAATATTGGGTTAGAAGAAACATCAATACCCATACCTTCATATAAACTTTTACTTATATTTAAACTTTCTTTAAATGGTTCTATAAACATAGTTTCTATATATTTATATAGATTAACCTTAAGTATCAAAGCAATATAAAGATAAGTCTTAAGTATAGTACCTGCTATACTTGCTATAGTTTGATATATAAGGGTCTTTACAAATCCTTTTTTATTTTTGATACAATATCCTAAAGTAAACCCTGAAAAAGTTATAACTATTATGGATATCAATGCAGATAAAGGATTAATAAGCATTACCATTAATAAAAAGCTGACTACAGAAGCTGCAATAGCAATCTTCACATCATGTCTCACATATAATATCACTATAGGTATTGGTAATATTATAGAAGCTAACAAGTCAAAAATAGGAACATAGTTTACTATAAAAGTAAATATAATGATAAGCCCAGCCATTAACCCCATTTCTAACATTTGTCTAGTATCATATTTTCTATTTTGCATCTTTTCCTCCTAAGATATATGTTTGTTAATTTTAGCTTTATAGGTTTAATTTCTTTCTTTTAGATGAGAGTGTAATTTCGAAAGATCCTTACCTTCTTTCTCAACTATGTCTTCTTCTATAATCCCAAGCTTAAGCTTTTTCTTCATTGTTTCATCCACAGCTGTATAAGAATAACCCAACCTCTCTGCCAGTACATATAATATTATTATTGCCCCGGAAATGCATTCTAATATAGCTTCTTGAGCTACATTACTTCCCCTGGTTAATAGTTTGAAGAGTTCTCCGATTACACATAGAAGTTGTGCTTTAAGCTCTTCAATTATTTTTATATCAGACATTATATTAAAGCTATCCTTTTTCAATATAAACCCTCCCCAAATACCTCATCTATACTTTTAATGCTATTATACCTTAAAGACTACCATTAAAATATATCTCTATTGTAGTTTTTTTTCAATATTTATGCAACACTATAATAAAACCTTGATTTATCTTAGTTTATAAGCTTTACATGATATAAAAAAAATACATTAAGCATAATCTCTTAATGTACTTTTTAATTAGTAATTTCTTTATTTTAAACTTTTTTTCTTATTTTATAATAATTAAAGCCTAATATACCTGTACAAATTGTTAATATAATAGATATATTAACCTTCTTCTTATTTAAATAAAACTCTCTTGCTTTTCCTTTTTCTAAAACCTTAAAGTCTTTAAGGTGTATATCTACATCTCCACCGTGCTCACTACATTCTCTATGAAACTCCCCTAAAACTTCAACCATATCTCCAGTACTTTTATAATTACCAAATGTTGATGCTTCTTTTATAACATCACTTTTTCCCCAAATGCCTATAGCACTTGATCCATCATTTATATTTATCCAACTATAATCTCCTCTTTTCATTGCCTCGCCTATTGCCTCGCCCTTTACAAGCACAGTTGTCTTATCAAATTCCTTTGATTTTTCTACTAAATCATTTATAGATATATAATCCTTAGCAAAAGCTGTTTTATTATAAAATAACAATATTATAAAAATACTTATTAGCGATTTGATAATTTTACACATTTATTTTTTATACCTCCAAAAACAAAGCCTATAAGAGCAAATACAGATAAGAATTCAAGTCTACCTAGGTACATAGAAACTATATAATAAATTTTCATAACAGAAGGCATATCAGTAGAAGTAACACCTATACTTAGACCAACATTTCCTACAACTGAAGCTGCTTCATAAGCTGAACTTGAAACAGAATAACCATAATAACTTCCTAGTGCTGTACCTATGGTAAATAAAACTATATAACATATCATTATTATAGCTGAGCTCTTTATTAGGTTATCATTTAATACCAAATCTTTTATATGATGTATTTTAAAAACATTAACTTTTCTTTCAGGGCTTAATAACCTTTTTACCTCTGAAATTATTCCCTTAAAAACTATCCCTACTCTAAGACCCTTAAACCCTCCAGCTGTTGAACAGGCAGAGCCTCCTATAAGCATTGCTATAACCATAACAATCACTCCAAATTCTCCCCATTCTAAAGCAAACTGTCTGGCATATATATTGCTAAATCCTGTAGTTGTATGTGCAGATAATAGATTATATATACCTCTTCTAAAGATTCCTATAGCATTAGAGTATACATTTAACTTATTTAAAGCTATAACTAAAAAGAATGAAGTTAAGGTAGCAGTAATAAAAAAGCTTTGAGTTTCTATATTTTTTAATATTTCTTTTTTTTGACCCTTCCAAACAGCATAATGTAATCCAAAATTAAAAGAACCTATTATGAAGAATATTATTGATATAATTTCATAACTCATACTGTGATAAAACATAATATTTTGAGACATAGGTGCAAATCCACCAGTACTCCATGCGGACATAAATATAAATAGTCCATGGAAAAATGCAGTGCTTGGCTTTAAGCCTATAACTATACCATTTATCCATAATGCAAGTGTACCAATTAAAAGGTATACAATACTTATTATCCATATAATTTTTGTGGTTTCTTTAACATTAGGTAAAAGCTCTATATCTTTACCTTCACCAACATACATTTTATATGCACCCACAGTATCCTTAACAAGAAAGGATAAAGCTAAAACTACCATTCCTTGTCCTCCAACAAAGGTTATTATATGCCTCCACATATTTAAAGATAATGAAATATGATCTAAGTCTTGTATTAAAATTAATCCTGTAGTAGTGAAACCGCTCATAACATCAAAAGCAGAATCTAAAAATGACTTATAATTTCCACTTAAATAATATGGTACGGCACATAACAACATAAGCACTAACCAGGATAAAGAAGCTATAACTAAACCATGCTTCCATTGAACTTTTATAAGATTTAAAGACCTTCTTCCATATATAAGCAGTGAAAACCCTATAATAAAGGATAAGTTCATACTAATTAGAAAATCTATAAAACTTGGCCACTCAGCATATAATAAAGAAATTAGAATGGGTATTAACATTAAAAAAGCTGTACCCATTAATATAGCACCTGTATAATAACTTATTATTTTCAAATCTAAATTTTTATTTTTCATATTAAGTTACCTCGTAATTATAAGTTCTATGAAGAATATAAGCATAATTAAAGTTAAAGTAAATGCACACTCTGTCACTACACCTGAAAACACTCTTTTTTTATTTAACATACTTCTCACCCTCAATATATAAGCTATATATATTTTTCTAATTCAAATTTTTTCGATGAAGGAATAGACATTAACATCCTATCATCTTGCCTTATTTCTATATTACCTTTAGGATAAATAACATTATCCTCTCTAAATATAGATACTATTACGCACCCCTTTGGTAAATCTATAGAGGATATAGATTTATCTTTCAAAATACTTTTTTTATTAACCATGGCTTCTACTAAGATTATTTCACCTCTATTTAAGGTTTGAATAAATTTTAATTTTTCATTGCCTAGTTCTCCCTCTATAATGGTTGATATGACCTCTGTGCTACAAACCGTATCATTTATTCCAAGTGCCTTAAAGATCTCTCTATTTTTAGGATTATTTATTCTTGCTATAGTCTTTTTATCACTGAAATTCATTTTTACCATTTGGCATATAACAAAATTTTCCTCATCTTTGCCTGTTACTGCTGCAACTATTTCACTTTCCTGTATATTAGCCTCCTCTAATACTTCAATACTTGTACCATCTCCATGTATAACATCAACATCAAATTCTTCCGCTATTTTATTGCATAAATTTATATCTTTTTCAATCAGTGCCACATTATAATTCTCTTCTAACAATGTTTTTAAAAGATAGTACCCAACTTTTCCTCCACCAACAATTATAGCTCTCATATAACTCTCTCCTTTAAAAGCTCTGATATAAGTCTGTCTTTATCTTTAACAGATATTGTGCAAACTATTTTATCTCCCTTTTGAATGATTTCATTTCCTTTTACTATTTTAAATTCACTATTTCTTAAAATTGAGGATACAACACAATTGTATTCCTCCTCTAAATCTCTAACTTTAATCAAATGTCTGTCATATACTGGTATATCCGTCACCACTATATCATTGTCCAAGTTCACTATATCTCTGCTATTACCAAGATTTATTTTATTTCTAACTACATTGGCATTTAACATTACTGGGCATACATAATCTATACTCATTTGCCTATATATATACTCTTTTTCTCTATCATAAACCCTTGATATAACCTTCTTAACTCCAAATATATTTTTAGCTATTTGGCAACTCATTAAATTTACATTATCATTAGATGTCATAGCTACAAATACATCAGCCTCATTTATTCCAGCATCAACTAAAACGTCCTTGTCTATCTCTATTCCTCTTATCCTTGTACCATTAAATACAACTCCAAGATTCTCTAACTTACTGCTATCTTTATCTATAACTACTACATTATGTCCTTCGTTAGCTAGTTCTTTTGCTAAGTTACTTCCCATTCTTCCACAGCCCACTATTATTATATACAAGCTAAATTCCCCCTTTATAAACTTTATTCTAAATCTATATTAAAATTTTTATAAAGCTTCAGATTTTGTATTATCCTCTAAATTTTTATTTATAGGATAAGTAAATTCTAGGTCATCTATTTTTTTAAATAATCTTTTTTCTTCTACATAATATTTTTCTGCATTAAACTCTCCAAATATATTTTTATCCGTAAATCTTATAGATCTCATATAATTAGTATCAAAAGTTGATTCTAAGTTGATCTTTTTACCCATGAAATCTAGAAATACATAAAACCAGTCTAATACTTCATTTTGTCTAGCTATTATTTTATTAGTTAAATCCTTAACCCTTACAGTTTTTAATTCACAATTAAAATTTAAGCTTTTAAAAACTGTATAAAGTAAAATGTTCTTTCTCTTATTATCTCCTCTTCCCATAACAAGTGTTTCTGAAGCTTTTTCTTCTTTATAAATATAAGGATCATAATAAATAAAATTTTTTATATCTATATAAATTCTATTTATCAAATATATACCTGAATAATTTTGTGAAAACTTTGAAGCATAATTTATTATTCTTTCATTATCTATATCACAATATTTTTCAATCAATTTACTCACCCTCTTTTATCAGAACATTCATATCCAAATACCTCTGAAACCTTAAAAAACTTTAAAGCTTCATTTACATTACCTTCTCTTTCGTAAGCTTTACCAATCAAATAATAAATTTTGCCATTTGAAGGCTCTATACTTAAATATTTCTTTAATATATTTGTAGCTTCTTCTAATTTACCTTGTTCTAAAAATTCTTCTGCCATTTTTATGTGATATTGACTTTTTTCTACTTTAAAAGTACTTTCTTTTAAAATAGCTTTAATCTTATCTGTAGTAAAAGGTTTTTGAAGATAAGCTACAGCACCTAATTTAGTACAATCTATAGCATTCTTTACAGTTGCAAAGGCTGTCATAATTATTACCGGAGTATTTATATTCTGTACTCTTATCTTTTTTAATAATTCTGTGCCACTAACCTCTGGCATCTTTATATCAATAAAAGCTAACTCTAGCTCTTCTTTTTCAAACACTTCTAAGGCCTCATAACCATTTTTACACTGTATTACATCATATCCTTCTATTTCTAAACAGGTAGTTAGCATCATTCTTATATTTTTTGTATCATCTACAACTAGTACTTTTCCCATAACTGTGAACCTCCTAAATATTTTCACTTATTGGTAGAGCTATTATAAATTCACTTCCCTCTCCCAAAGTACTATCACACCATATATCTCCCTTATGCATATTAATTATTTGTTTTGATATAGCTAACCCAAGTCCCGTACCTTTATGATCTTTATCTTCCGAATTAACTTGAATAAATTTTTCAAAAATTTTTTCTATATATTCTTCTGGAATACCTATTCCGGTGTCTTTTACTGATATATATAGCTTACAGTCCGTCCCATAGGCTCTAATCTCTACATTCTCTCCTTCTTTACTATACTTAATAGCATTAGATATAAGATTATTCATAACCCAAGTCAATCTCTCAAAGTCCCCATTTATATGTGGTAGATCTTTTGCAACTTCATAATACAAATCAATATTTTTGCTTTCTGCTAAGTTATAAAACTCCTTCACAGAGGTTTGAATTATATCTCTTATATCACAGGACTTAAACTTAAAAATAGACTTGTCATTTTCTATTTTTGAAAGCTTTAGTAAATCATTAACTAAGGCTAAAAGTTTTTCCGAATCTTCTTCAATAGTACATATAATTTCTTTTTGCTTAGGATTTATTTCCCCTAAACTTCCATCCATAAGAATGCTTGTACCTATCATTAATGACGTCAAAGGTGTTTTAAATTCATGAGAAACTGTTGAGATAAATTCAGTTTTCATATTTTCAATTTGTTTTAATTCTGTAACATTTTGAAATAATACTACTACACCATTTATTTTTTCATTATCATTACTATCTCTTACAGCAGCTACTACAACATTAAAATAATACTCTTCTCTTTTTAAGTTAATCTTCATTATCTTTTCCTTATATTCATTTACATTATCTATAATCTTGTATGATTCCGATATGTAATCGAAGATTTCTCCGTCATGTACTGCTTCAAGAAAATGCTTGTTTAATACCTGATCTTCTTTTATATTAAAAAATTTTTCAAAGGCTGTATTTAAAAGATTTATTTTATAATTAGTATCTAAAACAATTAAAGGTGTTGAAGAACTTTTAACTATAGCCAAAGTTTTATTCCTTTCTTGAATCAGCTTTCCTAGGGTACTTCTTTCAAACTCATATAATCTCTTTGTCATATTGTTAAATTCTTTTGCCATTATTCCTATTTCATCTTTAGAAACTACTGGAGCTTGTTGATTCAAGTCTCCTTCTTTTACTTTTTTTATTGTTTCTGTAAGAAGATATATAGGCCTAAAAGCTTTATTTATATAATATCTAGATAAAATAAAACCCATTACTACCGCAAATATAGAAAGAAATAATATTAGATACATGGAACTTTCAGCATACTTGGTTACCTTGTCCTTACTATTTAGCATTGATATTTCATTCAAAGTTCTAAGGTCATTTAGTGACTTCTTTATATCCTTTTGTGATTGAATCATTACATCACTATAAAATTTTTCTACATTATCCTCACCTGAACTATTCAGCTTTATTTGTAGCTGAGAAAAATTTTTAATATAATTTAAATATTGATTTCCCAAGGTGTTTACTAATTCTTTTTCTCCCTTTTCTGTAATATTATTTGCTTCTATGTTGTACCATTTTAAAAACATATCACTTTCATTGTAAAAGTCTTCTAAAACATCTTGCTCTTTATTATACATACTGGATATTATCATTAAATCTTGGCTTTCTATAGACTCCGACATATTATTAGATGCATTTATACTTTTATAATTATCTATCATCAATCCATTAATAGAGTTTTTTAATTTATATAAATTCACTACTGAGCATATTCCCACAATACCTATGGTTATAACTAAAGATAAATATACAAAATTTATCTTTGCTTTAAATGTTTTATTCATAACATTTCTCCTCATCAATATCCTTTAAATAAATTTGAATTTAATGATATAAGTATATTACTTCCATTTATAGCTTTCAATTTGATCTATCATAGGTAAATGGAAAGAAATGCATATAGTTATATGAAAAATGGAAATACTTTGTTATAGCAGTATTTAATATACTGGAAAAGACTAATTTTGAGAACTACTTGAACTTCTTATATTAATTTTATTTTTAATTATAAAATCTTTTTAGAACAGGCTTTTAAGAAATGCTTATTTGTATTTATTAAATTTTTTAAATTTAATAAATGATTGATTTTAATTAGTATAACTTTTATTTAATCTACTAAATTAAGAGATTTTTAAATATAAAAAAAGATAACCTCATCTTAAGATAAGGTTATCTTTTAAGTACAGATATTATTCTGTTGTGAATGGTAACAATGCTATATTTCTTGATCTCTTTATAGCATCAGTTAATTCTCTTTGGTGCTTAGCGCAAGTTCCAGAAATCCTTCTTGGAAGAATCTTGCCTCTTTCAGTTATATATTTTCTAAGCTTATTAACATCTTTATAATCTATTTTTTCAGACTTATCAGCGCAAAAAGAACAAACTTTTTTTCTTGTTCTTCTCATTTTTCCGCCGCCTCTTTTCATGTTGTCTCTTTGATCTCTACTCATGCTATTCCCTCCTTACTTTATAAATTAAAACGGAATGTCTCCATCATCTACTGGAGTCATATCATCATCACTATACTGTTGCATACCTCCGAAAGAATTTCCTCCTGCTGAAGGCATACCATAGTCAGGATTGTTACCGAATGCTGCTTCTTTGTTGCCCCATTCTAAGAATTGAACTTCATCTGCCACAACTTCTGTAACATACCTTCTAGTACCATCTTTGGCATCATAAGACCTAGTTTGAATCCTACCACTAACTCCCATAAGTCTACCTTTGCTCATGTAGTTTGCTGTAGCTTCTGCTTGCTTTCCCCATACCACCACTGGTATAAAGTCTGCTTCTTTTTGAGCAGCTTTAGGATTATACCTATCTACTGCTAAGGTCAAGGTGGCAACTGCTGTCCCATTTCCTGGAGTAAATCTCAGTTCAGGATCTTTAGTCAATCTTCCGATTAAAACTACTCTGTTCAATTAACCCACCGCCTTAATTTTCTTCTTTAACTATAATATGTCTTACAATACCATCAGTGATTCTGAATATTCTATCTAATTCCTTAGGTAATTCAGGACTTGCACTGAAGTTTATTAAAGTATAGAATCCTTCATTAACTTTATTGATTTCGTAAGCTAACTTTCTTTTGCCCCAAACATCAACATTGTCAATTACTCCACCACCATTTTCGATTACACCTTTAAACTTCTCGATGTTAGCTTTAACAGCTTCCTCTTCCATTGATGGGTGTAATATGAATATAGTTTCATACTTTCTCATTGTACTTCACCTCCTCCCCCCGGACTAACGGCTGTGACTTTATCACAGCAGGGATTACATCATATGATTCTATCATAAGTTAAAGATAAAATCAACACTTTTATTATTCTGAATCTATTACCTTTTTCACATCTTTTTCAAATTTACTTCTAGGAATCATAACTATCCTTCCACAGCCTTTGCACTTTATCTTAATATCTGCTCCAAGTCTTATTATCTCCCAATTATAGCTCCCACAAGGATGTTGCTTCTTCATTTGAACCACATCTCCTAGCTCAAAGGTTTTAGTCATTATTTATCTTCTCCTCTCCCTTTGACTTATTAGAAAAACTACTATGATTTATAAACATTCTCTTTGGGTAAGGTATTTCTATTTTATTTATATCTAAAGCTTTTTTAATTTCTCTTCTTAAAGAATTTTCACATTCCCACTGACTCATAGATTTTGCCTTACCTAATACTCTTATAGTAACCCCTGATTCCTTAAATGCTGTTACACCAATAACCCTAGGTCCATCTACCATATTTTCATGAGTTTTAAAATTTTCACAAACTAAATTTAATACTTCAATAGCATTATCTATATCTTCTTCATAAGCTATATCTACATCTACAAGGACTCTCATGTCTCCTCTAGAGTGATTTGTAACTTTATTTATAGATCCATTGGGTATTAGGTGAAGATCTCCATTAAAGTCCTTAATTTTAGTTAACCTTAACCCTATACTATCCACAATTCCAGCCTTATCTTCAATACTTATATAGTCTCCTACAGCAAACTGATCTTCAAAAAGTATAAAAAATCCGTTAATAATGTCCTTAACAAAGTTTTGCCCTGCAAAACCTATAGCCACACCACCTATACCTGCAAAGGTTAAACTTATAGGTCCCACAATTTGAGTAAGTATGGAGGCTATGCCAAAAAAGTATACTGTATACCTTAATATACTCTTTAATAAGGCTCCTAATGTATTAGCCTTTTTTTCATCTAAAGAAATTTTCATCTTACTTTGTTTCTTTATAAATTTATCAATAATCTTTGTGCCTACCTTTACTATGACATACATAATAATTATTATTACTGTTATAGTTAATAGCTTAGATAAAAAATTGTGAACTTTTTCCACCGGAATCCAAAACTTTCCTAATGAAATAAATTGATCATTAATTTCAATAAAAGAATTTAATAATGACATGATTACCCCCTGTACAGTAATGCTTATATAATTTGTTCAAAATCATTTTCTGTTTTGTGATAAAGGTTTTTTATATTAATTCCTTCTTTATCAATTATATCTTTAATTTCCTTATAAAATTCCTGAGAGAACCTTATGCTTATTCCACAGCTCTGAGTTATATATGTTGGTGTAGGCATTATAGTAACCTTAATACCTTCATTTTTAAGTATCTTTTCCGATTCTATAGCATCATGAGTATTTTTAAACACAATTAAGTAGTAATTATTCATACCTTACAGTGTAATGATAAATTATTATCATTACATCCCTCCACCTCTTTCCCTTAATCTTATGTATATTTTATGCTTATTATACTTTATGGTAAATTCATTGTCAAACAAGTAAATTCAAAGGTTTGTACGTAAAAAATTTGGAATTTATCACCCTAATTAACATCTTATTTTAAAATATTAAAATATATTTTAAATGCAGAATAATGAAAAATATTTCTCCATAGATTATAATGATGTTATTGTACTAAATTAATCGGAGGTAATTTATATGAAAGTGTATCTTGATAATGCAGCTACTACTTATCCTAAACCACCATCAGTACATAATAACATGATGAATTTTTTTACAAACTTAGGTTCTAGTCCTGGAAGGGGTAGCTATTCAACAGCTTTAGAAAGTAGTAGATTGGTTTACAGTTGTAGAGAATCATTATGCGAGCTTTTCAATTTTTCAAAACCAGAGAATGTTATATTTACATATAATGTTACAACTTCATTGAATATGCTAATAAAGGGTTTTGTTAAGGAAGGGTTTCATGTAATAACCACATCCATGGAGCATAATTCATCTTTAAGGCCTTTATTTCAACTAAAAGATACTTTAGGAATTGAATTAGATATCTTACAATGTTCACCTACTGGAATTTTAAATGTAGAGGATTTTAAAAATCTCATAAAACCTAATACTAAATTAGTAGTAGTAAATCACGCATCAAATATAGTAGGCTCCATACAACCTATAGAAGAAATAGGTAAAATATGTAATGAAAAAGGGATTTATTTTATTTTAGATTCTGCTCAAACAGCAGGTGTTATAGATATAGATTTTAAAAAAGTAGGTTGTAGTGCTCTTGCTTTTACAGGTCATAAAAGTCTACTTGGGCCTCAAGGCATAGGCGGATTTTTGATTTCTGATGATCTAAATGATGTCTGTGACCCTTTTATAACTGGAGGCACAGGAAGTTTATCTTCTAGTATTTATCAACCAGATTTTTTACCGGATAAATATGAAAGTGGCACTATGAACACCCCTGGAATTATAGGTCTTTTAGCTGGAATACAATATATAAAATCCCAAGGTATGGACTATATAAAAAATAAAGAGGAAGAGCTCTGTGATTTATTTTTAAATAATCTTTTAAATATGGATAATGTTAAATTATATGGATTAACCACAGCGAAACATAGAACAGCAGTAATTTCAGCTAATTTCGAAAATAAGGATTCTTCTGAAATATCCTATCTTTTAGATTCTCAGTTTGGTATAATGACTAGAACTGGATTACACTGTGCGCCTTTAGCTCATAAAACAATAGGAACATACCCAGAAGGAACCTTAAGATTTAGTATTGGACCTTTTAACGATGAAAGGGACATACTTTATACTATTGATAGTTTAAATAAAGTATTAAGAGGTGATTAGAAATATGGAGTCCTTTCAAGAAAAAATAAATAAACTTTTACTATTCTTTGTAATATACACCATAAGTTTTATGGTGTTTTTCAAAACTCTTCCTTATACATTACCCTTTGTATTAGCATTAATATGTGCTTATTTATTAAGAAGACCTACAAGATATCTTATAAATAAATTTAAAATGAAAGCTTCTTTAGCTTCATTATTAACTACATTAATTTTCTTTACTGCTATAATTTCAATATTCTCCCTTACTATATCATCTATTATTAATGAAATTATTGGTCTTACCAAATTAATTCAAAACTATATAAATACTAACTATTACAATATATTAAATATATTTTCTAAGTTACAAGATAACTTTAATAATATTGACCCTTATATCATAGAACAAGCTAAAAATTACCTTCTAAGCTCAATTTCTGGAATTCTTAATTCTACTGTAAATATAGGTAGTTCTTTAGTTGGTTATTTTATAAATATATTAAGCTCTATACCCTATATAGGTATGGTTATTGTCTTTACACTCCTATCTACTTATTTTTTTACAAAACGGATAAGCTTAAGGGACATCCCCCTACTTACTTCTGCAATAAATAATAAAAACTCATACAAAATACTAGAGATATTTAACCATGCAAAGAAGATGCTGCTTAGTTATATCGCCTCCTACGGCTTTGTGATTTTGATAAGTTTTGCTATTACCCTAGCCGGTTTTTTAATTTTAGGAGTTAATTATGCACTAATACTAAGTATTCTTTGTGCCTTATTTGATCTTTTACCAGTTCTAGGCATGCCCCTTATTTATATACCCCTTATAGTATATAATTTATTTATTCATAATTACTTTATAGCTATAGGCCTTACTATATTATATGTTGCTGTATTTATTACTAGACAAATAGTTGAACCAAAAATTATGTCTTCTTCTTTAGGATTAGATCCTGTAGCAGTACTCGCCGCTATATTTATAGGATTAAAGGCAAAAGGAATTAGTGGAATGGTATTTTGTATGTTTTTAGTAGTATTCTATAATATCTTTAAAAAAACGGAGATAATTTAGATTAAATCAAGTACTTCTTAGATTTACTTGTAAGAAATACCTCTTTTTATCTTAGGATATGAAGATGGGTCTCCCAAGCAGTGAACTAAGATATATCACTTTGGGTAAATAGGTTAAGCAGAGAAACAAGATACATGATCTTATGTGAGTCCCTTACTTTTATAGTACTTATCTGAAGGTATAAAAATGAGTTTCCTTATAAAAGCATATTAT
This sequence comes from Clostridium simiarum, assembly GCF_018919175.1. GTDB lineage: Bacteria > Bacillota > Clostridia > Clostridiales > Clostridiaceae > Clostridium_L > Clostridium_L simiarum. Next base: position 348,790 of record NZ_JAHLQL010000003.1, read on the forward strand.
CAACGTGATAAATCTTACATGCATCATTGGTAAAAAACTACATGTATAAAAACCTCCAAATTGGATATAATTCCAAAAAAGGAGGTTTTTCTTCATGAAAAAAAAATTAACTTTTGACTCTAATGACAGAGGCTCTGTGGCTTTAATAAGAGATGCATTATCTGAAATAATATCTGAAGAAATAAAAAAAGATAAGCCCATAATTTTTTTATGTATTGGAACTGATCGATCTACTGGAGATAGTCTTGGTCCTTTAATTGGACATAAATTAAAGTTTCTAATGAGAAACAATATCTCTATTTATGGAAATCTAGAACATCCTATACATGCTAAAAATTTAGAGGAAACTATAAATGAAATAAATGAATCTTTTCCTAATTCTTTTATTATAGCTATAGATGCTTGTCTAGGAAATTTACAAAACGTAGGAAAAATTTTTATAAATAAAAGTCCTCTTTATCCTGGAGCCGCTATGAATAAGAAATTACCTCCTGTAGGAGACATAAGTATAACTGGAGTAGTGAATATATCTGGAGCTTTAGAATTTATGGTTTTACAAAATACTAGACTGTATACTGTTATGCAGTTAGCAGACATAATATCTAAAGGCATATATCACTCTATACTAAAATCAATTGGAGGTAAAAATTCATCACAGATAAAGAGTTCAAATCTAATAGAAAACAATTAATTAAAATTTCTATCATTAATTATATTATCTATATCCTCTACATTTTTACTTCCGTAATCTATAACTAGCACCCCATTTATACCCTTATATTTATTAATATTTAATGAAGATATGTCACTATTTTTTATGTCACAAATTATAGCTTCACATCCTTCATTAATTTCATTAACAACCTCATATCCTTTATCAATCAAACTAGATTTTATAGATTCTAAATTTCCACTTACATATACTTTCATATAAAAGCCTCCTTTTAAGATATTGTTTCCTAAAAGGAGGCTTTTATTCTTATAACTTATAGATAAAAATCCAAGTAAAATAGTGAAAATCCTTATATAACTTTAGTCGCTAGTAGCCTCATTTAACACATGCAATTCTTCCTCAGAAAGATCATATCTAGATATACCTTTATCTATTGGTTTCGCATAAGTTGTACTTTCATTTCTACCATATATACCTGTAAGTATTACACCATCATTATTATCATCTAATAACGCAATAGAAAAGCTTAAGTCGCTTCCAACATCTTCAAAAGCTTTATATCTTGTAATAGCTAACTTTTGTACGCATCCTTTTAATCTTTCATCCATATTATCATAAAGCGCCTTAACATCTTCTGCTATACTCTTACTTTCATCAACTTTATCTAAATATAAGTTTATTAGTTCTTCCAAGTTTTTATTATTAGAGCCTCTCATGAATTTTCTATATCTTTTTTCCATCTTGTTTAAAGACCTAAATAATACTATTATAAGTATGAAAAATATTAGATTTATAGCAACTAACCCCAATATTACATAAGGTTGTACATCTTGTATAACATTTAGTATATCTTGCAATTCCTTGTCATTCCTTTCTATGTTTCACGTGAAACATTTTGAGTTTTATCAAGTTATCCTTAGGTTCAAGCAGAGTTTATCTATAATAACTATTCTCTTCATGTGAACCTTATAAAAACTTATCCATGTAAACAGTATTGCTTATGCACAGTATAAGAACTCTAAATCACTAAAGCTTAAGAGTTCTTATATGTCCATTGAAATAGCCAACCAAGATTCCTGATATTGTGTGAGTCACTTAAACAGATACCCAAGTCATGGCTTCATGGAAGCCCCTTAGGCAAGTGCCTAAACTCACAGTTTAATGGTATTCCGTTAAGCAGAGAACCAAGATTTACAACCTTTTTTTGAATCACTTAAGGAGATACCAATCCTCTGGCTTGTTGGTAGTGGCTTACTATTGGCTTACTCATCTATGAAGTCATAAAAATGAGTTTCCTTACCATAGCATAAACACTCATTCTTTTACTTATAACTTCATCATGTCTAAAATTCGTTGTAAGTCCTCTTCCGAATAATATTCAATTTCTATCTTACCTTTATTATTCCTTTTAGAGTTTATATTTACTTTTGTTCCAAAATGGCTTTGTAATCTTTCTTTTATATCATTATAATAAGGGTTTAGAGTTTTAAGCTGCTTAGATTCCTTGTTACTTTTATCTAAACTTTTTATTATTCTTTCAACCTCTCTAACAGTTAAATCTTCATCTATTATTTTTTGAGATAATTCGTATTGAAGGTCCTTATTTAATATTCCAAGTAATGCTCTTCCATGACCTTCTGTTATGACACCATCTTTCAAATAATCTTGAACTCTAGTATCTAAGTTTAATAATCTCATAGTATTTGCGATGGCAGCTCTTGATTTTCCTATCCTAACACTTAAAGCTTCCTGAGTAAGATTAAAATCTTCAATTAGTTTTTTATAAGCCAAAGCTTCTTCTATAGGATTTAAATCTTCTCTTTGTATATTTTCTATAAGTGATATTTCTAATACTTGCTTATCAGTTAAATCCATAATAATTGCTGGAACTTCTTTTAATCCAGCTAACTTAGCAGCTCTCCATCGTCTTTCTCCAGCTATAATCATATAACCTTTATCCATACTTTTAAGTATAATAGGTTGAATGATTCCATGTTCTTTTATAGACTCTGCTAATGATGATATCTTTTCCTCATCAAAAAGCTTACGAGGTTGATGACTATTTGCTTTTATCAGATTCATAGAAATAAGATTGCTTTCATTTTGTTCCTTCATATCCTCTTCAGGAATAAGAGCACCTAACCCTTTTCCTAATCCAAATTTTTTAGTCAATCTTATCCCCTCCTTGTCTATTCATAAATTCTTTAGCTAAGTCCTCATAAGATATTGCACCCCTGCACTTATCATCGTATAAAGCAATAGGTAACCCATAACTAGGAGCCTCTGCTAATCTTATATTTCTAGGTATAGTTGTTTTATAAACCTTATCCTTAAAGAATTTTCTAACTTCTGAAACAACTTCATTTGATAAGTTAGTTCTCCCATCATACATACTCATTAATATACCTTCTACTTCTAGGTCTTTATTTAATGACTTTTTAACTAATTGAATAGTATTTACAAGTTGTCCTACTCCTTCTAAAGCATAAAATTCACATTGTATAGGAATTAAAACAGAATCTGCTGCTGTTAGCGCATTAATAGTTAAAAAACCTAAAGAAGGTGGACAATCAATAAATATATAATCAAATTTATCTTTAACAACTTTAAGTTTATCTCTTAAAATATTTTCTCTACCTTTTTTATCGATTAATTCCACCTCTGCACCTGCTAGCTCCATAGTAGAAGGTATCAAGTATAAATTCTTAATTAGTTCTGATTCTAATATAGCTTCTTCTGCTGTTAAATCAGAAGATATTAAATCATAGGTAGAATGCTCTAATGTTTTTTTGTCAATACCTAGACCACTGGTCGTATTTCCTTGAGGATCTATATCTACTGCTAATATTTTAAATCCTTCTAATGCAAGATATGAACATAAATTAATATTTGTGGTTGTTTTGTAGGATAGGAAAAAAGCGCCTTATTATATTTCTAAAATAGGTTTCTTTTAACCCTCCTCCGAACCGTACGTACACCTTTCAGCGTATACGGCTCTCCAGCTATCCCTAAGTCAAATTATAGTGTTTTTTTTATGTTTTGAGTAAAATATTTAATCTTTTTATCATCTTTAAGTTTTAGACTAGAAAAATATCCTAAGTTTTTTTTATACTTTTCTTTTATGGATTTTATAGATGTATTTTCTTTTCTTGCTATTGTACTTAACATACTACCCTTATGGTAGTACCTAAATTTTCTTAGCTTGTAATTCACATCTTCAGCATATTTATAGTATTCATATACAGTTTCTATTTCAGAATTATATAATCTTATAATATTTTGAGAGCTTAGATTTATTCTCTCTCCCTTATAAAAGGGAACATTATCTTTTTTAAAATAACTACTGGCCTTATTAATAAATTTAGATGGAACTAAAATTCTAGTATTGATTTTATCTTGCTTAAATCTTATATCATAATGACAAAATTCAATGGTATTTGTGACATTCAAATCATATTCCTTTAAATTATTAATACCTAACTTATCTTCCATAAGAAATTTAAAATCATCTAAAAACTTATCTAAATCTTTATATGAATTCATCATAATTAATATTTCGTTTTCTATTGTTATAACCTTTACACTTACTGCATGTAAACTTATTAATTCATCTAATATATTTCTTATTTCTAAAAAAAATACTTTCCAGAGAATACTGCTAAGATGATTATTGTCTTTTATATATAAATAATAAAATTCATCTTGTGTTATAACTTCATAAAATCTAAAATAATTTGATTTAATAAATCTATTTATAAGTTCAATAAATCGTCCATCATTTATACTTTCCTTGAGGAATTTGTTTAATACATCTATTTGTTTCACGTGAAACATTTTGTTAAAGTTAATTTTTATCACTTTATTATAATTAAAATGCTTAATATTACAGAAACATTTAATTACTTGTTCAGGATTTGAAACAACTTTAAAAAACTCTTTTTCTTTTAGTTTTTTTGTAAATATACTCTCTACAATTTCTTTTACAAGATATTGCAATATATAATCCTCTAAATTATCTTCCTTAATATATATATTTAAAAGTCCATCTTCTTTATATTCATTAATAAAATTTTTATTGAAATATGATCTCCCTTTATTCTTATTAATAAAAGAATATAAATCCTTTGGATAATATTTTTCTACTTTTAATTCTTCTATAATATTTTCAATTAAGCTTTCAATATTTATATTGTTTTTTTTAATATAACTTTGAAAACCATTTTCTTTACTTATATTATTTATAACCTTCTTATAAAAATCCATATTAAATAAATGTCTATAAATTCTATCAAACTTAAAGTTTATAGGTTTTTGACTTAGTATAGACAAAATTACATCAGCCTCTTGCATTTCGCACACCTCCATAATTTTGTATTTGGATAACCTGCTTTCCTTCGCCCTGTAAGCGGCTTTCCCGCATCCGAATTTACGGCATTACCTGTCTATTCAGGTTTCTCTAACTACTATGAAAGCTCCGTAACCATATCAGATATTCAAGATCTTTTAATCTATAGCCTAAAGGCATTCTGACTTAGGTCATCTCCGTTTAGATTTATAAGCAAAATATATAACTTAGGCTCCTGTTCGCTTCTCTAAGGTATAATACGTAATATACCCCTGGAAAGGTTAGAGAGTATAAAAATTGTAGGAAAAATTTTTATAAACCTTATCTAATAAAATAATTGTTTTATTACCTGGCGATTCAGGCAAGAGAAACTAGGTTTAAAGCAGTATAGCTTTGGCCATATTATATGTTGGTCTTGCAAAAACCTTTAATAATATATCAAAGTTTTTGCTTTTCTGGCATGCTATTGTCCTATTCATAGTTTCCTATAAAATAGTAAGCCAGCTAACCAAATAGACATCTCTCCAGTCTAATATCCATAGGGACATTGCTTAAAAATCCTTTACGGACGCACTCCTACTCCGCCTTTTTGATTAAAAATACAAATTGTTTTCATAATTCAGCTCACCTACATTAAATACATTTTATTTATGTATAATTATATTTGAGCTTGCACCTCCTCTCTTATATTTATTATATATTTTACTTACATATAATTAAAGCTTAATTTATATAATAATTTGTTTCACGTGAAACAAATTATTTTCCTGATTTGATGTGTCATTACACATTATACAAATTATTACAAATTAATTTATTATTTTACATTTTTTTCTGTGAGCAAATGAAATCAAAATAAAAGAGTTTGAACACCTTCCAAACTCTTATTTTAAATCCATTTTTAATTCTATTTTTTAGGTATCTTAATAGTAACCTCTATACAATCATCTAAATCCTTAGAATCGTATTTAGCAGATATCCCATATTTGTCAAAAACTTGTTTTATTGTATTTATGTAAACCTTAGGTGAAAATATACCCTTAATCTTCTTCTTTCCATCACTAGCTATAATATCTTTGGATAACTTCATTAACTCTTTATCTATTAAATCTTCTGTGCCTTTAACATTTAAAGATTTCTTAATAACTGTCTCCAATATCTTAAGTTGTAAATCCTCTGTTGGAAGTTTTAATAAAGCTCTAGCATGTCTTTCAGTTAACCTATTTTCCAATAATAGTTTTCTTACAGAAGATGTCAGTTTTAAAAGCCTTAGCTTATTTGCAATTGTTGATTGCTTTTTTCCTATAACTGAAGCTAATTGCTCTTGAGTATAACCATGATCTTTTATAAGATTATAGTATGCCTCTGCTTCTTCAATATAATTTAAATCTTCTCTTTGTAGGTTTTCTAATAATGCTATAGCTGCAGAATCTCTATCTGAAATATCTACTATTATAGCTGGGACTTTAGAAAGCCCTAATTTTTTAGCCGCCCTTAATCTTCTTTCCCCTGCAACTAATTCATATCTTCCTTCGCCCATTTTTCTTACAGAAAGCGGCTGTATTATTCCATAGGATTCTATGGATTGCGCTAACTCATCTATAGAGTCTTCATCAAAATACTTTCTTGGTTGATATAAATTAGGTAATATAAGATCAGGTGCAATGTAAGTTACTTCATTCTGCATATCCCATACCATCCCTTACCTTTTCCTTTTATTAACATTTTCTATAAAAATAAAAAAAATCCTCTTTTTTAGAACAAAAACCTTCTTACAAATTATATCATATTTTTACATATACAGAAATAAAAATTATTTTAATGGCTTTTTGGATATAGCATTAGCCTTTCTTGGATATACATTTGGGGTACTATTTACCTTTTTTATAACCACTAAATTATGCTTTAAATCACTATCTTCTATATCTACAGGTATAACTTCTTCTAGTCTACCACCTAATGTGGCTATAGCATTTTTAGAATCCTTAAGTTCTTCTTCAATACTAGGCCCTTTTAAAGCCACAAAATAGCCACCAACTTTAACATAAGGAATACATAACTCAGAGAGTGTACACATATTAGCAACAGCTCTAGATGTTGCTATGTCAAAATTCTCTCTATACTGTTTTTCTCTTGATAACTCTTCAGCTCTTTTATGTATTGTATTAAAGTTCTTTAATCCTAATTCTCTAATAACTTCATTTAAAAAGTTTACCCTTTTATTTAATGAGTCTAAGAGCATTATTTCTGAGTCTTCTCTCATTATACCTATGGGTATACCTGGAAAACCAGCTCCAGTTCCTACATCGATAATGCTTTTAGCTTCTCTAAATCCTTGAAATTTAAAAGCCTTTATACAATCTATAAAATGCTTTTTAACTATGTCCTCATCTTCTGTTATAGCTGTTAAGTTTATCTTATTATTCCACTCTTTTAGAATGTCTTTATAAAGCATAAACTTATTATATTTTTCCTCATCAAAATTTAAACTGATGTCTTCAGCTGCACTTTTCATTAATTTATAAAATTCCATTTGTAACCTCCATATTTAAATCTATATCTTAAATATATATCTAAACTCAAAAATATAAAAGGCTCAGTTTAAATTATATACGATAAACTCTGAACCTTTTATAAAAAAACTATCTTTTATATTTAAAAACTATCTTTTGTGTTCAAGATATATTAGTAATACTGAAATATCTGCAGGAGAAACTCCAGATATTCTAGAAGCTTGACCTATACTTATAGGTCTAATATTATTTAGCTTTTGAATAGCCTCAATTCTTAATCCCTTTATTTCATTATAATCTAAACCTTCTGGAATTAATTTAGATTCAAATTTCTTAAATTGTCTTACTTGTTCTAGTTGTTTTTCTATATAGCCCTCATATTTAGATATTATATTTACCTGATCCATGACATCCTTTGGAAGGTCAGGTCTTTGTAAGTCTAAAGGCTGTACAATATAATAATCTAATTCTGGTCTCTTAATAAGCTCATATAAACTTATAGGTTTTTTCAATTCTGTTGAATTTAAACCTTCTAGAAACTCATTTACTTCTCTTTTATTTGTTATTTGGATATTTTGTATCCTATTAACTTCTGCTTCTATTTGTTCTTTTCTCTTTTTATATCTTGAATACCTTTCCTCTGTAACTAGTCCAACTTTGTAACCTAAATCTGTAAGTCTTAAATCCGCATTATCTTGTCTTAATAATAATCTATACTCAGCTCTTGAGGTCATCATTCTATAAGGTTCATTGGTACCTTTTGTAACTAAATCATCAATCAAAACACCTATATACCCATCAGATCTTGTAAGTATAAGTGGCTCCTCACCTTTTATTTGTAACACCGCATTTATACCCGCTATTAATCCTTGAGCTGCCGCTTCTTCATAACCGGAAGTACCGTTTATTTGACCAGCTCCAAATAATCCATTTACTCTTTTATATTCAAGAGATGGTTTTAATTCCAAAGGATCTATGCAGTCATACTCTATAGCATATCCTGTCCTCATCATTTCTACCTTTTGAAGTCCTGGTATGGTTCTTAACATTTTAATTTGAACCTCTTCTGGTAAGGAGCTAGACATTCCTTGAACATACATTTCTTCAGTGTTTTCTCCTTCTGGTTCAATGAAAATTTGATGTTGAAGTTTGTCTGGAAATCTCATTATTTTATCCTCTATAGATGGGCAGTATCTTGGTCCAACCCCCTCTATTGCTCCATTATACATTGGTGATCTGTTTATGTTTTCTCTAATTACATTATGAGTATTCTCATTAGTGTAAGTTAAATAGCAAGATAGTTGTTCCCTCGTTATATCATCGCTCATAAATGAGAAAGGAACTATTACATCATCACCCTTTTGTTCTACAGTCTGAGAAAAATCTACTGATCTCCTATTTACACGTGCAGGTGTTCCTGTTTTAAATCTTCTAATGTCAAAACCTAGCTTTATTAAAGAATCACTAAGTTCCATAGATGGTGCTAACCCATTAGGTCCACTATAATAACTAACTTCTCCTACTATTACTTTTCCTTTTAAATAAACTCCTGTAGCTATTATTACAGTTTTAGCTGTAAAATATGCACCTGTTCTAGTAAATACACCATTTACCTTTTCATCCTCTACATCTATATGAGTTACTTCCACCTGCTTTATATCTAGATTTTCTTGCAGTTCCAGAACATGTTTCATCCTATCTTGATATTTTTTCTTATCCGCTTGAACTCTTAAAGAATGTACAGCAGGTCCTTTAGATGTATTTAACATCCTAGATTGTATATATGTGTGATCTATATTAATAGCCATTTCTCCACCTAAAGCATCAATCTCTTTTACAAGATGACCCTTAGCTGTCCCCCCTATATTAGGATTACATGGCATAAGAGCTATACTGTCTAAATTCATTGTAGCCATAAGAGTTTTGGCACCCATCCTAGCAGAAGCTAACGCAGCCTCGCAACCAGCATGACCCCCACCGATTACAATTACATCATATTCTCCTCTTAAGTATTTCATTTTACACCTCTACTTTCCTAAACAAAATTCTGAGAATATCTTATCTATTATATCCTCTTCCAAGGTTTCTCCAGTAATTTCACCTAAATTCATCCAAGCACTTCTTACATCAATAGACGCTAAATCTATAGATATTCCACTATTTAGAGTATCCAGTGCTGCCAAACACCTCTCTTTTGCTCTATATAGAGCCTCTTTGTGTCTTGAATTAGTTATCATTACTTCTGTAGGTTTAATCTCACCTTTAAAGAATAAATCCTTTATCTTTTTCTTTAATATTTCTATACCTTCACCTGTTTTTGCAGATACTTCAATAATATTTTCCATACCCTCAAAAACATTATCTTCTAACTTTCTTTCTAAATCCAACTTATTCAAAAGAACTATATATTTTTTATCCTTTATATAATCTAAGATTTCTTTATCTTCATCATCTAGCTTCCTACTTAAATCTAGCATAAATACAACAAGATCAGCTTCATTTATTTTTTCCTTAGACCTTTCAACACCAATTTTCTCTACTAGGTCATCAGTTTCTCTTATTCCTGCTGTATCTACTAGCTTAAGAGGTATTCCTTCTAAGTTTATATACTCCTCAATAACATCTCTTGTAGTACCAGGTATATCTGTTACTATAGCTCTTTGTTCCATTAATATAGAGTTAAGTAAAGAAGATTTTCCCACATTAGGTTTACCGATTATAACCATGCTTAACCCTTCTCTTATAATTCTTCCCTCATTAGCTGTATCTAATAGACTCTGGATTTTATTTATTATATCATTTAAATTATTCTGAACTCTATCTGAAGTTATTTCCTCTAAATCCTCTTCTGGGAAATCTACAGTAGCTTCTATATGAGCTATGACACCTAATAATTCATGCCTAATATCTCTTATTTCCCTGGAAATTCTACCATCACTTTGCATTAAAGCTGACTTCATTGCTAAATCTGTTTTTGCCCTTATCAAATCAATAACAGCCTCAGCCTGACTTAGGTCTATTCTACCATTTAAAAAGGCTCTTTTAGTAAATTCACCGGGCTCTGCTAGTCTTGCTCCCGCTTTTATAACCTCTTCTAGAACCTTATTAGTAGGCATAATTCCCCCATGACAGTTTATTTCTACTGAATCTTCAGCAGTAAAACTTCTAGGACCCTTCATATAACTTATCAATACCTCATCTATTATTTCTCCGTTCAACTTATCTATAACATGGCCATATCTCATAGAATAAGGTCTTATATCATCAAGATTTCTACCATTTTTCCCTTTAAATATAGATGAAACTATAGAAAGAGCCTTTTCTCCAGAAACTCTTATAATAGAAATACCACTTTCTCCTACAGCTGTAGCTATAGCAGCTATAGTATCAAAATCTTTCATTTTTACCTCCTTTAAACCACAAAAATGGTTTTAGTATATTAGTTTATAATATAAACAATTTATCTGTATAATCAAATTACTTCTAATACTTATATTAAACTTTAATTTTAATTTATAAAAGCATGATTTTAAATTATTTTTTAATTAATATTACCTAATGCAAAAGAGATTATACCACCACATTAGTATTTACTCAAGTACTAAACTTTGCTATATATGTATATGAAAAAAGAAAGCCCATCTAGGCTTTCTTTAAATCTACTACCACTCTTCTATAAGGTTCGTCACCTTCACTATAGGTATAAATATATGGGTTGTTTTGAAGTGCTGAATGAATTATTCTTCTTTCATATGGATTCATAGGTTCCAATTTAAAGTTTCTTCCAGATCTTCTAACCCTACTTGCAGTTTTGTCTGCTAGACGTTTTAATGTTTCTTCTCTTTTAAATCTATAGTTTTCAGTATCTAATACCACTCTTTTATATTCACTGTCATTTCCTTTGTTTACTACAAGACTAATTAGATATTGAAGAGAATCTAGTGTCTCCCCCCTATATCCGATTATAATTCCCATATTAGGTCCAACAAGTGAAATATTTATGACATCATCTTCTTCTTTAATTTTAATTTCAGCTTTTACGCCCATGGCATCTAAAATTTCTCTCAAAAAAGTTTTTGCCTCATATACATAGTCTCTTTTCACCTTAACTCTGATCTTTGCTGGCTTAGCTCCAATTAACTTAAATAACCCCTTGCTACCTTCTTCTATAACTTCTACTTCAATTCTATCTTCTGTAACATTTAACTCTCTTAAAGCGTTCTTTATAGCCTCATCTACAGTTTTGCCAGTGATTTCAATTGTTTCCATACCCCGTTTCACCCACCTTTAACCTGATACCGATATTATACTATTTCTTATTTTTATTTCCTAACTTATCCGAGCTAATTTCTTGTGCAAGTTTAGTTGTAGAACTATCATCCTTAGGTTTATTATCTATAGATTTCATTATATAAGTTTGAGCAATTTGTATTAAGTTATTTATAACCCAGTATAAAACTAAAGCTGACTTAAACTTAAGACTCATAAATCCAATAAATCCAGCCATGAATATGTTCATTGTCTGCATTTGCTTAGCTTGTGCATTATTAGGAGAACTACTTGATATAATCTTAGTTGATATATATTGAGTTACGAAAGATACAACAGGTAGTATGTATAGCTGGTCTGGTTGAGATAAATCATTTACCCATAAAAATCCTACACCACTTATGCCCTGTAAATTGTTAAAAACATAATATAAGGCAAACAATATTGGCATCTGTATTAATAAAGGTAAACAACCGCTAAAAGGACTCACTCCATTTTCTTTATATAGCTTCATCATCTGTTCTTGCTGTTTCTGCGGATCATTTTTATACTTACTTTGTAATTTTTGAAGCTCTGGTTGTATTTCTTGCATCTTTACTTGAGATCTTGTTTGTTTTATATTTAAAGGTAATAATATTATTCTTATTATTATGGTGAATAGTATTATAGCTAATCCATAAGAATAATTAGGATTAGTTGTTAATACTTTTATCAAACCATGGATAAATTCAAAAAATTGAGTTAAAACGTTATTTAAAATCTGCAAATTGCAAACCTCCCGACAATTTTATTTAACAGGATCATATCCCCCTTTATGGAAAGGATGACATTTTAATATTCTCTTTAATGACATAAAGCTTCCTTTAAAAGCTCCATACTTTTCTATGGCCTCCAAAGCATATTGGGAACAAGTAGGATAAAACCTACAGCTAGGAGGTTTCATGGGCGAAATATATTTTCTATAGAATTTAATTAAGCCAATGAAAAATCTTTTAATCATTTTCTAATAACCCCGCCTTTTTAAAGAGGTTTTTCATAGAATTCTCTACATCATGATAACTCTTGTCCTTCAAAGCAACTCTAGCTACAAATACAAAATCAAATCCTTTTTTTAAACCTTTACTATTTAATCTATAACTTTCACTTATTAATCTCTTCACTCTACTTCGAACTACACTTTTTCCAACTTTTTTACTTACAGATATGCCTACACGATTAATAAGGCTATTATTCTCATCTCGATTATAAGAATTTCTATACACATATAAAACCAACAATTCATTGGAAAAGGACTTTCCTCTTCTGTACACTCTTCTGAATTCTACATTCTTTCTAAGCTTTTCGCTTTTCATGCCAAAACATTACTCCTTTTTTTCCTGCAATTGCAGAAAAAGGCCACTAAAGCGGCCCTTATGCTGTCAATCTTCTTCTACCTTTTTGTCTTCTTCTCTTAAGAACTTTTCTTCCAGATAAAGATCTCATTCTTTTTCTGAAGCCATGTTCTCTTTTTCTTTGTTTCTTTTTAGGTTGGTATGTCATGAACATGCTAACTACACCCCCTTTATCTAACTTATGTATAGCAATTTATTCACTATCATATTAATTCAAATTAAAGTTTTACCTTCTAATTATATAGTGACCATAATTTAATGTCAAGAAGCCAAAGAAGAATTTGTAACAATATATACAGGTAAATATTGTTGATATTTTTATCAACAACTTATTTTTTTGTGGATAAGTTATTGAATGTTATCAATTCTATATGATATCATAAAGAAGAATTGTGAATAATTTTTTATATTTGACAAGTTATCCACAGTTGTTGATAATATTGTGTATAACTTATTTAATTATTGCTATATCTATTATTATAATCACTATTTATAGATATAATTCAATAGTTTTATATATTTTTAATTATGTTTATATGTTTTTTTCCACAGTGTTAATAACTATAAAACCTCTAAAAATATTAACAGAGTTATAAACATGTGAATATTTTTAATAACAATGGCTATTATCTTAAATAGCTGTTTATAATTATGTTTATATGTTGTTTACACTTTTATATAATAAAATTTTTATAATTTGACTGGAGGATTAAAAATGAATGCCCAACTTAAAGAAATATGGGAAAAAACCTTAAACATCCTAAAAGGTGAGCTTTCAGAAGTCAGCTTCAATACATGGATAAAAAGTGCAGAACCTATGATTATAACTAATGACTCAATAAAACTTGGTGTTCCTAATGATTTTACTAGAGAAATATTAGAATCTAGATATAAAGATCTTATAATGAACGGAATAAAACTTATAACTTCTAAAAAATATAACATTGAATTTTGCATATTGTCAGAAGAGCAAGTAGAGCAAGATGTTATAAAAGAAGCTAAAGAAGTAAATAAAAAAAGTTCTGTAACTCCAAATGATGAAATGACAGCTACATTAAATCCTAAGTACACTTTTGACTCTTTTGTTATTGGAAATAGTAATAGGTTTGCCCATGCAGCTTCATTAGCTGTAGCAGAATCCCCAGCAAAAGCATATAATCCTTTATTTATCTACGGTGGTGTTGGTCTTGGAAAAACACATCTTATGCATGCTATAGGTCATTATATTCTTAAAAATAACCCTAGTGCAAAGGTTGTGTATGTATCCTCAGAAAAATTTACCAACGAACTTATTAACTCAATAAAAGATGATAAAAATGTAGAATTTAGAAATAAATATAGAAATGTAGATGTACTTTTAATCGATGATATTCAATTTATAGCAGGTAAAGAAAGAACTCAAGAAGAATTTTTCCATACTTTTAACGCACTACATGAGGCTAATAAACAAATCATCTTATCTAGTGATAGACCACCAAAAGAAATTCCTACCTTAGAGGATAGATTAAGGTCAAGATTTGAATGGGGACTTATTGCTGACATTCAAGCACCAGATTTTGAAACTAGGATAGCTATTCTTAAAAAGAAAGCTGATGTAGAAAATCTTAATATTCCAAATGAAGTAATGGTGTATATTGCAACAAAAATTAAATCAAATATAAGGGAACTAGAAGGTGCTCTTATAAGAATTGTAGCTTATTCTTCTTTAACTAATAGTGAAATAACAGTAGAATTAGCTTCTGAAGCTTTAAAGGATATCATATCCAATAAACAATCGAAAAATATTACTATAGATAATATTCAAGATGTAGTATCTAGCTATTACAATCTTAGAGTAGAAGATTTTAAATCTCAGAGAAGAACTAGAAATGTTGCATATCCGAGACAAATAGCCATGTACTTATGTAGGAAGCTTACTGATATGTCTCTTCCTAAAATAGGGGAAGAGTTTGGAGGACGTGACCACACTACTGTAATACATGCTTACGAAAAAATATCATCAGGTTTAAAGACCGATGAATCATTACAAAATGCTGTAAATGATTTGACAAAAAAACTGACACAAAAATAATAAACACCTGTACATAATAAGCTATGCATAATCTGTGGATAAGTTTTAAGATAATAATTAGATTTAACAATGTGGATAAGTCTAAATTTTGATTACCTTCTTATCCACAATTATTTTTGTCTTATTTTTCTTTGTATTTAAGGGTTTAGAGTAGTTATCCACAAACCCACAGCCCCTACTACTACTGTTACTATATTTATCTATATATTTATATCTATATCTACTCTAAATTCTAATAAATTATTGTGAATAACTTAAGGAGGATATACCATGAAGTTTACATGTGAAAAGAGTAATTTACAGGAAGCAATATCTATAGTTCAAAAGGCTGTAACAGGAAGATCTCCTATGCCTATACTAGAAGGTATTTTTATAGAAGCTATTAATAATGAATTAAGACTTATAGGTTCAGATATAGACCTAAGCATAGAAACTAAAATAAATGCAAACATTATAGAATCAGGAAGAATAGTTGTTGATTCAAAGATCTTTGGAGAAATAATAAGAAAACTTCCAAATGATGAAATAGCTATAGAAACTACAGAAAATAACTCAATAATAATAACTTGCCAAAACTCAATATTTAACCTTATACACTTAAATGCTGATGAATTCCCAAGTCTACCAAATATAGATGACGATATGATGTTTGTCATTCCTCAAAGTACATTAAAAAATATGATAAGAGGAACAAGTTTTGCTATAGCTCAAGACGAAACAAGACCTATACTTACAGGAATATTATTTGAAATTAACGATAAAATGTTAAATATGGTAGCTCTAGATGGATATAGATTGGCAATTAGAAATGAATATATTGACACAGAGAATTCAATAAGTGCAGTAATTCCAGGTAAAACCTTGAATGAAGTAGCTAAAGTATTAGAAGATACAAACGAAATCGCAAATATAACTTTCACCACTAACCATATTCTTTTTAACTTAGGTGTAACTAAAATTATATCAAGACTTTTAGAAGGTGAATTTATTAAATATAGCTCCATAATTCCACAAGAGTTTAATTTAAAAGTCACTGTAAACAAACAAAAATTACAAAATGGAATTGAAAGAGCCTCACTTATGGCGAAAGAAGGAAATGCGAATTTAATAAAATTAGATATAGAAGATGAGTCTATGGTTATAACCTCTAATTCTCAATTGGGAAAGGTTAGAGAGGAAGTGGCTATAAATTTGCAAGGCACCACTCTACAAATTGCATTTAATTCAAAATATCTTTTAGATGTTCTTAAAATAATGGATGAAGAAGAAGTTGTTATGGAATTTTCAAGTAGTGTAAGTCCTTGTGTTGTTAAAAATAAAGAAAAAAACAATTGTAAGTATCTAGTTTTACCTGTAAGATTAGCTAAATAAATATAATATGTATTAAAAACCTTAAAAAAGGTCAATAATGCAAATAGGAGAGATTTTTATGGAAGAAATTAAAATAAACACCGAATTTATAAAACTTGATTCTTTTTTGAAATGGTGTGGAGCTGCCTCTTTAGGGTCAGAAGCTAAGATATACATCTTAGAAGGTCTAGTTAAGGTTAATGGGGAGATAGCAACTCAAAGAGGTAAGAAATTAAGAGCTGGTGACTTAGTAGAGTTTCAGGATACAACATACAAAATAATTTAAATTAATTATATTATTCATTTTTATTTAACAAT
Source organism: Clostridium simiarum (assembly GCF_018919175.1). Taxonomy (GTDB): domain Bacteria; phylum Bacillota; class Clostridia; order Clostridiales; family Clostridiaceae; genus Clostridium_L; species Clostridium_L simiarum. The sequence goes on from NZ_JAHLQL010000003.1 coordinate 365,720, forward strand.
ATTATGATATAATTTTATATGGTGTTTAATATGTATATAAAATATTTGCAACTTTTGGATTATAGAAATTATAATTCTTTAAATTTAGAGCTAGTTCCGAGTGTTAATGTTTTTATGGGAGATAATGCTCAAGGGAAGACCAATATTTTAGAATCCATATACTATTGTGGTTTCGGTAAATCCCATAGAACAAACAAGGATAAAGAACTTATTAGATGGAATGAAGAAAAGTCTGTAATAAGTGTTTATATATCAAAAAAAAGACTAGATAAAAGAATTGATATAAATATATTAAGAGATGGAAAAAAGGCTATAAGGATAAATTCTATAAAAATAAATAAAATTTCTGACCTTATAGGTACTTTTAATGTGGTTATGTTTTCTCCAGAGGATTTAAGAATTGTCAAAGAATCACCAGGGGTTAGACGTAGATTTTTGGATATGGAATTATGTCAATTAGATAAAAAATATTATTATAGTTTAGTTCAATATAACAAAGTTCTTCAAGAAAGAAATGTTGTATTGAAGAATAGGAATTTAGATAAGTCTATGCTGGATATATATGATATTCAGCTAGCTAGTTTTGGAAAATACATATTCAATAAAAGGATTCATTATGTAAAACAGTTAAATCACTATGGAAGTGTTATACATAAAGATATAACATCTAACAAAGAAGAGATAGCTTTTAAATACATATCCTCTATTAAAAGCACAGAAAATGTAGAAGATGAAATACTACACATCTTAAAGGCTAATAGAGAAAAGGATATGGATAGGGGAACTACTAGTACAGGAATTCATAGGGATGATTTAGCTATATACATAAATAAAATTGAAGTTAAAAGTTATGGTTCTCAAGGACAGCAGAGAACTGCAGTTTTAACTATGAAATTTTCATCTTTAAGCATATTGAAAAATCTTACAGGAGAAAATCCTGTGCTTTTACTAGACGATGTACTTTCAGAGTTAGATTTTAATAGAAAAAAATATATATTGAAATCTATTAAGGACATACAAACAATAATAACATGTACTGGTGTAGATGATATACAAGAGTATTTAGACGAGGATGCTAAAATATTTAATGTTGTAGATGGAAATATAATTTCGTAGAGGAGGAGTCTTCGTGTTTCTTCATTTAGGAGAAAATGTAGTAGTTCCCATAAAGGATGTAATTGGAATATTTGATATGGAAACCAGTATGTATAGTTCTGACACTATACAATTTTTAAGAATGGCAGAAGAAGATGGGTTTATAGAACGTATAACAAAAGAGAAGCCAAAATCTTTTGTTATTGCTGAAGTTGATAAGAAGAGTAAAATATTTTTCTCTCCCATATCTTCAGCAACTTTAACTAAAAGAGTGGATATAGAGCATTACTTGTAATATAAATTAAAATGCTAAATTATGTTTTTATTCTAGATTTGCCGCTTAATAGCATAAAATGCAGAGTTAAGTGGCAATTAATCGTGTAATAAAATGAATAGCAGCTAAAAATATTTCATGTGATGAAATAAGAGTAGGAGGAGTTGCAGGTTGGAACAAAATAATAAGACTTATGAAGCTAGTCAAATTCAAGTTCTCGAAGGTTTGGAAGCAGTAAGAAAGAGACCAGGGATGTATATAGGGAGTACTAGCGCAAGAGGGCTTCACCATTTAGTTTATGAAATAGTAGATAATAGTATAGATGAGGCTTTAGCTGGCTATTGTAATAATATAAAGGTGTCCATTAATGAAGATAATTCAGTAACAGTAAGTGATGATGGTAGAGGTATGCCTGTAGGTATGCACCCTAAATTAGGTAAGCCAGCAGTAGAAGTTATAATGACTATATTACATGCTGGAGGTAAATTTGGAGGGGGAGGCTATAAAGTATCAGGAGGACTTCACGGAGTTGGAGCTTCTGTTGTTAATGCTTTATCAGAAGTATGTGAAGTAACTGTAAAAAGAGATGGTTCCATATGGAAACAAACCTTTGAAAGAGGTTTGGCTAAAACTTCTCTTGAAAATATAGGAACTACAGATGAAACAGGAACTACCGTTTACTTTAAGCCGGATCCAACCATATTTGAAGAGGTAGAATTTGATTTTGAAGTTTTATCTAAAAGGCTTAGGGAAGTTGCTTTTTTGAATAAGGGAATAAATATAATCTTTGAAGATAAGCGTATCGAAAAGGAAGAAAAATATTGTTACGAAGGTGGAATAAAGTCCTTTGTATCATACCTAAATAGAAATAAGCAAATACTGCATCCAGATCCTATCTATGTAGAAGGTGTTAAGGAAGATTATATTGTTGAAATAGCTTTGCAATATAACGATGGTTATGCAGAAAATATATTTTCTTTTGCAAATAACATAGATACTATGGAAGGTGGAACACACTTAGCTGGATTTAAATCAGCACTTACTAGAGTATTTAATGATTATGGAAAGAGATTTGGATTTTTAAAAGAAGCAGATAAAAATTTATCTGGTGATGATATAAGAGAAGGTCTTACTGCTGTAGTTTCAGTAAAATTAACTAACCCGCAGTTTGAAGGACAAACAAAAACTAAGCTAGGAAATAGTGAAGTAAGAAGTATAGTTGATAATATAGTAGGTGAAGGTGTAAGTACTTTTCTAGAAGAAAACCCTGCTGTAGCTAAAATTGTTATAGATAAAGCTCTTTTAGCAGCAAGAGCAAGAGAAGCTGCTAGAAAGGCTAGAGAACTTACAAGAAAATCTGTACTAGAAAGAACATCACTACCAGGGAAGCTTGCAGACTGTTCATCCAAAGATCCAGTAGAATGTGAGATATACATAGTTGAGGGTGACTCTGCGGGAGGATCTGCAAAGCAAGGAAGGAATAGAAGGTTCCAGGCTATATTACCATTAAGAGGAAAAATACTTAATGTTGAAAAACAAAGATTAGATAAAATATTAAACTCAGATAGTATAAGATCAATGATAACAGCCTTTGGAGCAGGTATTGGTGATGAATTTGATTTAGAGAAGATAAGATATAACAGAATCATTATAATGACAGATGCTGATGTTGATGGTGCTCATATAAGAACATTACTATTAACATTCTTTTATAGATACATGAGAGAATTAATTGATCAAGGACATGTATATATTGCACAACCACCTTTATATAAGATTGCAAAGCAAAAGAAGGAATACTATGCTTATTCTGATAAAGAGTTAGATGAAGTACTAATGCAATTAGGTGGTAAAGATAATAGCATTGATATACAAAGATATAAGGGTTTAGGAGAGATGAATGCTGAACAGCTATGGGATACTACCATGAATCCAGAAAAGAGAATATTGCTTAAAGCTACTGTAGAAGATGCTATGGCGGCGGACGAGATATTCACTATACTTATGGGAGATAAGGTAGAACCACGTAGAGAATTTATTCAAGAAAATGCTAAAAAGGTTATTAACCTAGATATATAGTGCATAGATGAGGTGAAATAGATGAACAATAATGAAGGAAAAGTCTTACCTGTTGACATTAGAAGTGAAATGAAAAAATGCTATATAGACTATGCCATGAGTGTTATCGTAGGTAGAGCACTTCCGGATGTAAGGGATGGTCTAAAGCCTGTTCATAGAAGAATTCTATTTTCTATGCATGAGCTAGGTTTAGCACCTGAAAAAGGATACAGAAAATGTGCGAGAATAGTCGGAGATGTTTTAGGTAAGTATCATCCACATGGAGATTCTTCTGTTTATGATGCTTTAGTTAGAATGGCTCAAGACTTTTCAATAAGATATACATTAGTGGATGGTCATGGTAACTTTGGTTCTGTAGATGGAGACTCTGCAGCGGCCATGAGGTATACAGAAGCGAAAATGAGCAAAATTGCAGTAGAAATGATAAGAGATATAAATAAAAATACTGTAGATTTTATACCTAACTTTGACGGTGAAGAAAATGAGCCTTCAGTATTACCTTCAAGATTTCCAAACCTTTTGGTAAATGGATCTTCTGGTATAGCTGTTGGTATGGCTACAAATATACCTCCTCATAATCTAGGAGAGGTAATAGATGGGGTTATAATGCTCATTGATAATCCTGAAAGTAGTATCATAGAGTTGATGACTAAGGTGAAGGGCCCAGATTTCCCTACTGCTGGAATAATTATGGGGAAAGCAGGTATTAGAGAAGCTTATGAAACTGGAAGAGGAAAGATATTAGTTAGAGCCAAGGCTGAAATCGAAGAAGAAAATAGCAGACATAGGATCATAATAACAGAAATACCTTACCAGGTTAATAAAGCAAAGCTTATAGAGAATATAGCAGATCTTGTAAAAGATAAGAAGATAAATGGAATATCAGATATAAGAGATGAGTCAGATAGAGACGGTATGAGGGTTGTAATAGAGTTAAAGAGAGATGCAAACCCTAATGTGGTTCTAAATTTATTATATAAACATACTAAGATGGAAGATACCTTTGGGGTTATAATGTTAGCATTAGTAGATAATGAGCCTCAAGTATTAAATTTAAAACAAATATTATCACACTACTTAAACTTTCAAAAAGAGGTTATAAGAAGAAGAACTCAGTTTGAATTAGAAAAGGCTCAAGATAGAGCTCATATCTTAGAAGGATTAAAAATAGCTTTAGATAACATAGATGAAGTTATAAAAATTCTAAGAGGCTCTAAAACTACAGATATAGCTAAATCTACTTTAATGGAAAGATTTAATCTTTCAGATAAGCAGTCACAAGCTATTTTAGAAATGAGACTAAGAAGGCTTACTGGACTTGAAAGAGATAAAATCGAGGAAGAGTATAACGCATTAATTGAGTTAATAGCAAGATTAAGAGAAATTTTAGAAAAAGAAGAACTTTTATTAAATATAATAAAAGAAGAACTTATTGAAATTAAAAATAAGTTCTCTGATGAAAGAAGAACCACTATTGAAAAGAGTGCTCGTGATATAGATATAGAAGATCTTATTCAAGAGGAAGAGGTTGTTATAACATTAACTAATGGTGGTTATATAAAGAGAATTTCAGCTGATACTTATTCAGCTCAAAAAAGAGGGGGAAAGGGAATACAGGCTATGTCTACAAAAGAAGATGATTTTGTAGAACAAGTATTTATAACCTCAACCCATAGTGATTTGTTATTCTTTACTAACCGTGGAAAGGTATATAAATTAAGAGCTTACGAGATACCTGATGCAGGAAGAACCGCTAAGGGAACAAACTTAATAAATATAATACCTATAAACCAAGGTGAAAAAATAGAAGCTGTTCTTGCCATAAAGGATAATAAAGTAGAGGGTAACTTGGTTATGGCTACCCGAAAAGGTATAATCAAGAAAACACCACTTAAAGCCTTTATTAATATAAGAAAAAATGGTATGAATGCTATAACTCTAAGAGATGAGGATGAACTTTTAAAAGTTAAGCTAACTTATGGAGATGCTGAAATTATCATTGTAACTCAATATGGATATGCTATAAGAATAAGTGAAAAAGATGTAAGACCTATGGGAAGAAATGCAGCTGGAGTTAAGGCTCTTACCTTAAGAGAAGGCGATAAAGCTGTATCCATAGATATAATAGTTCCTGATGAAGATCTTTTGGTAGTAAGCGAAAATGGTTTTGGAAAGAGAACTAAAATTTCAGAGTACCAACTACAAAGAAGAGGTGGAAAAGGAATTAAGGCTTACAAGATAACAAATAAAACAGGAAATGTTGTAGGCGCTAGAATTTGTAAAGAAGAAGATGAACTTATGCTTGTAAACACTAGTGGAGTAGCCATAAGAATAAATGTAGTGGATGTGGCTCAGACTGGTAGAAATACTAGTGGAGTAACTCTTATGAGGAGTAAAGGTGAAGATCAAGTAGTTGCTATTGCTAAAATTAGTAGTTCAGAAGAAGAAGCTATAAATGGAGATATAGATAGTGATCAGGTTATACCTGCTGAAGACGAAAATAATTCTATATTAGAAAATGAATTAGATGATGTTATATCTGAAGAGGAAAATACTGAAGAATAATAAAGAAAATAAACAAAGGACCTATGAGTTTATATATACTTATAGGTCTTTTATTTATATCTTTTCTTTATTTTCAATATATACATTACCTGGTGTATCACTAGCAGTAATATAAAGAAAATAATATAAAATAAGAGAAAAATAGATTTAATTTTAAATAATAATAAAATATGAAAGTATGTGGTCAATAATATATGGTATGATTATTTCTGTTGCCAACGAAATACTGATTTAAATTGATTTTAAATGATTTAAAAAAAGTTGTTGACAACTAAGAAAACACATGATAAGATAAGTAAGTCGCTTCGGTAAAGAAGCAAATTGATCTTTGAAAATTGAACAGAAAAGATGATATAAAGACCAGCAATTCTTTTGAATTATTTTGAGTAGATTAAACTCAGAGTTTTCTAATAAGGAAACTCACTCAGAATTTGCAAAAGCAAAGATGGAGTGCAAAATGAAACTTCTCAGTATGAGAAGTAAGAAATTGCACAAAATCGAAGATTTTTAGCAATTTCTTAAATTGAGAGTTTGATCCTGGCTCAGGACGAACGCTGGCGGCGTGCTTAACACATGCAAGTCGAGCGAG
>NZ_JAHLQL010000026.1 GCF_018919175.1 Clostridium simiarum
ATCCCAATTAATACCCCTTATTGTGTCATTGACATAACAGATGTCGTTTCTAGTCTATCTCTTTTTAGTTCTTTTCTAGATTTCTATATATGGAAAGTTCAAAAATCATCATATAATAATCCAGAAATTGCAATAGAAAAGAAATAAGGGAGGTTTGTGATGATTTTTCAATCTTTTCTACTAGGTAATCTAGTATCCTTATGCATGAAGATAATCAATTCGGTCATTGTAGTCGGACTCTATTATGGATTTCTAACCACATTCTCCATAGGGCCCTCCTATCTCTTCCTTCTCCGAGCTGAGGTTATGGAAGAAGGAACCGAGAAGAAGATATCAGCAACAACTGGTTTTATTACGGGACAGCTCATGATGTTCATATCGATCTATTATGCGCCTCTGCATCTAGCATTGGGTAGACCTCATACAATAACTGTCCTAGCTCTACCATACCTTTTGTTTCATTTCTTCTGGAACAATCATAAACACTTTTTGAATTATGGACCCGCTACCAGAAATTCAATGCGTAATTTCAGTATTCAATGTGTATTCCTGAATAATCTCATTTTTCAATTATTCAACCATTTCATTTTACCAAGTTCAATGTTAGCCAGGTTAGTTAACATTTATATGTTTCGATGCAACAACAAGATGTTATTTGTAACAAGTAGTTTTGTTGGTTGGTTAATTGGTCACATTTTATTCATGAAATGGCTTGGATTGGTATTAGTCTGGATACGGCAAAATCATTCTATTAGATCGAATAAGTACATTCGATCTAATAAGTACCTTGTATCAGAATTGATAAATTCTATGGCTCGGATTTTTAGTATTCTCTTATTTATTACCTGTGTCTACTATTTAGGCAGAATATCGTCACCCATTCTTACTAAGAAACTGAAAGAAACCTCAAAAAAGGAAGAAATGGAAGAAGAAGGGAAGGAGACAGATAATAAGAAAATTAATACACAAGAAAAATAAAAAAGAAGATAAAAAGAAATGCGACCCCCTCCTA
>NZ_JAHLQL010000028.1 GCF_018919175.1 Clostridium simiarum
TCGAATTGTATTAGTGTCTATAATTGATTTCTTCTGTGTAATACTAATCGACAGGGCCTCATTGGTAAGTGCTACAAGATCTCTTGCATTGGAACCCATGGACCTGAATCCGTTAGTATGGAACATTTTCTTTTCCAAGTGAGATCCCCTAGTATATGAAAGAGTGAAAAAGTGCTTTCGTTGTTGTGGAATAAGAAGCCTTCGTATCTTAATGCACGTATTTAATTTATTCGGAGCTATTAGAGCAGGATCCACTTTTTGGGGAATATGAGTCGAAGCAATAACAAGAATATTTCTAGTGGAACATCTTTCAGAGAGATGATTCACTAATAGACCGAGGGATAAGTAATTCGACTCATTCACATCCAGATCATGAATGTTTGGAATCCATATTATGCAAGGAGACATTGCTTTTGCTAATTCGAATTGAAGGGTGATATAAAATAGGTCTAGTTTTGGCATCATATCCATAGTTAGCGCATTCATCATAGTTAGCAGTTCCAGCTCCGTATCAAGGTCACG
>NZ_JAHLQL010000030.1 GCF_018919175.1 Clostridium simiarum
TGTATGTAAGTTACTATTTACTATTTGGTCTTTTTATTTTTTATTTTTTTTTTTTTTTCGTTGCAAAGATGGGTTGAAAGAGAAGGGCTTTCACAAAGCTTCCCGAGCGTGAAAGGATTTGCCCGGACAGTTTGCTTCATGGAGCAGTTTTTTCCGCACCATCAGAGCGGCAAACATGAGTGCTTGTATAAGTTTAGAGAATTGAGAAAAGCTCATTTCCTATAGTTAACAGGACATGCCTTTGATATGAAAAAAAATACTACGAACTACGATTTTACCAAGAAAGATGTAAGAGACAAGTGAACAGTGAACAGTGAACAGTGGGGACATTTTTTTTTTTTTTTTTTTTTTAAGTAAATGGCAGTTTCTAGGGAATGATGATGGCAAGTTCCAGAGAGGCAGCGTAAAAGGATGAGGCTACTGGGAAGAAGAAAGAGGAAAAGTGCAAGATGAATAGCCAGTGCAATATATACATGTATACTTAACAGATATGGAATGGTTGGCGAAGTAAATTTTTGGCGACGCGGCGACGCGGCGACGCGGTATGCGGAGTTGTAAGATGTACTACGATCATATAGTGTAATGCGGCAAAATGTTAGTGCAGGAAAGCGGGAAGGAATAAGAAGCAACTAAACGAGGGTGTAGAAAAAGACGAAGAGGAAAGTATTAACCGTAGAAGAGAGGGAAATGGAGGGAAGAGAACAAAACCGGAGTGTTTTTTTTTTTTTTTTTGTAGGAATATCGGAGGAGAATATTGTTTGTACATATCAAGTAGTAGCAACCCAATGAGCATAATGGAGTGCTTAACTCTTCAGAAGAAGAGTGCAGCTGGATAGTGCGAATTTTTCTGAATCGAATGGTAGGTTAGTTATGGGATTTAGCATAGGAAGCCAAGAAACTAGAAAA
>NZ_JAHLQL010000031.1 GCF_018919175.1 Clostridium simiarum
CTAAATCACTAACTAATACTAATCTAATTCGAATATAATAGAAAATACTAATAGAATAGAAAAGAACTGTCTTTTCTGTATACTTTCCCCGGTTCCGTTGCTATCGCGGGCTTTACGCAATCGATCGGATTAGATCGATATCCCTTCAACACAACATAGGTCATCGAAAGGATCTCGGAGACCCACCAAAGTACGAAAGCCAGGATCTTTCAGAAAATGGATTCCTATTCGAAGAGTGCATAACTGCATGGATAAGCTCACACTAACCCGTTAATTTGAGATCTAATTCGATATTTTCCTTGGGAGGTATCGGGAAAAGGAATTGGAATGGAATAAGATCGATTCATACAGAAGAAAGGGTTCTCTATTGATTCTGTACCTATAGGATAGGGCTAGAGGAAGAGGAAAAAACCGAAGATTTAACATAGTACTTTTGATCGAAAAATCAATCTGATTGATTTCGTACCCTTCGTTCAATGGTCAAATTCTACAGGATCAAACCTATGGGACTTAAGGAAAGATATAAAAAAAGGGAAAGAAAGAAATAGTAAATAAAAATGAAGTAGAAGAACCCAGATTCCAAATGAACAAATTCAAACTGGAAAAGGACCTTTCTGATTCTCGAAGAGAGGGTCAAGGGATTGATCGAGAAAGATCTCTTGTTCTTATTATAGGATCGTGATTGGATCCGCATATGTGAAAAGGATCGAATGAATTCGAAAGAAT
>NZ_JAHLQL010000004.1 GCF_018919175.1 Clostridium simiarum
GTCAGAGGTGTAAGTGCAGCAATGTATTTAGCTGACTGATACTAATAGGTCGAGGGCTTGACCAAATTTTTAAACCATATGCAGTTTTGAAAGAATAATTCTTTCAATTGAATATTGAATACAAATTTCTTATAGATTTGTATAGCGATTATAACAAAAACCAAGATTAAGTGGTGAAGGAAACTTCCTAGCTAACGCTACGAAGTACGACTTTAAAACGAAATCAAAGATTTCTGTAAAGTCGCATCTGGTGATTATGGCTTAGTGGTAACACCCGTTCCCATTCCGAACACGATGGTTAAGCACTAAAGCGCTGATGGTACTGCAAGGGAGGCCTTGTGGGAGAGTAAGTCGTCGCCAGGTTAAAACTTGGCTGGATAGCTCAGTCGGTAGAGCAGAGGACTGAAAATCCTCGTGTCCCTGGTTCGATTCCTGGTCCAGCCACCAGTTAAAAAGTCCTAGCATTTTTGCTAGGACTTTTTGCTATTAATTAAAATTATACCATGATTATAAAACATAATATTATGATTAAATATTTGGGGAAAGGTTCTCTTCACTCTCAATAGGTTCTAGTTTAGGAAATTCGTAAACTTCTAAAGGAAGCTCATGGAATAATTTAATTATATGGTCTAAATTATCTATTAAGTTTAAAGAATTGTCCCTTAGAAGATGTTTAAGATTCTCATTTTCCCAATTTAACCATCTCATATAGCTATCTCTTTCTTTTATATAATTTTCATAGGATTTGAAGTGTTTTATAGAATCTACTACTTCTGAACATAAAAATAAGTTACATATATAAGTTCTATATTTAGATGGTATTGTACAACCATAACCTTCTTTAACAAAAGCACAGGATCTAAAAAATATGGTTTGATCCTGAATTTCGTGAAGTCTTTCCACTGAGGATAATTCATTCATATAATTGATAAAGCAAGAGTTCACATATCCATCAATGGTATAATGTTTTTCACAAATATATTTATTATAACCTTTTTCATCAAAGTAACCTTTTGCATGTATGTAATAGCGATATATTTCAGTACCGGGATTTATTATAATTTTAAAAAGAACTTGCAATCCTTCCATGCTTTGACACATATTGTGTATGTCTACCAAAGTAAATTTAGGAAAATAAAAGCAACAACCTCTATTTTTTACCTTACATAGACTAGCACCAAAAAGGCTATTACAATTACTACAATGTGTACAACCGTATCTAGGTATTGATTCATCAAAATCCGCATATATTCCTGCCATTTTATCACCTCTTATCTTAGAGTAAAAATTTTATGGACTAATTGTACTTGCTCATACATAAAATCTATAACATTTATATAAAATGCCTTAGGCTGCTATAGATTTATTATGACCTTCTGGCTCATTTTATATGAATTTTGATTGTGGATATGATTAAACATAAAATAGTACTAAGAGGCATCCTAAATCTACAGTTTGATGGTAATCGTTTAAGCAGAGAACCAAGATCTATAATCTTGTGTGAATCGCTTACTAAAGAGCACTCTTTTAGTACACCTGAAGCAATAAATACTATTATAAATAGCATAGATAAAAGGTTACTGAATCTCCAATTATAGTTGAAGATTTAGTAACCTTTTGTAATGAAAAATCTTATTTATCCGATGACTACCAGCTCTAATACTCCATTTTCTTCAAAGGGGGAATAAAGAGGGCTAAGTCACTGTATAAGGATTTCTAGCTTTAGTGAGAGTAAAAACACCCTCTAAAGCTTAGAAATCTATTTATTTATAGTTTTTAAGAATTCCTCTACTTCATCTGCATGCCCATTAACTTTAACTTTCCTATATTCCTTAATTAAAAGGCCATTTTTATCAATAATGAAAGTACTTCTTTCAATGCCCTTTACCTTTTTACCAAACATATTTTTATCCTTTAATACGCCATAAAGGTTACATACTTCCTCACTTTCATCACTTAAAAGCACGTAGGATAGAGAAAGTTTAGTTATAAACTTATCATGGCTCTTTAAGGAGTCCCTACTTATTCCTAGTATAACTGTATTTAAATCTTTAAAAGCTTCTACTTTATCTCTAAAATCTCCTGCTTCTATAGTACATCCAGGGGTGTTGTCTTTAGGGTAAAAGAATAATACTATATTTTTACCTTCATACTCTTTTAAACTATGTTTTTTCTCATCTGAACCTATAAGCTCAAAATCAGGAGCTAATTCTCCTACCTTTACTGTAGTTTCTATCATATTACCACCTCTTAAAGTATATTATATTATTATCATATAATAATTATTATTCAATTGCAAGTATATTTAGTACTTTTAAATTTAATACAACTAAATCTTTTCTATATTCTTTAGTATTTGTTCTTTAAATATCTATGATATTTATGTTACTATAGTAGTATCGCAAGGTGAAGACGCGAAATAATCTTATTTTAAGGAGAATTTTTATGGAAAATAAAGTTTTAGCTAAGGTTGGTAACGTTAATATTACTCAAAATGATTTAGAGGAAACAATTAAGAGATTTCCACAAGAAAGACAATCATATATAGATTCAGATCTTGGAAGAAAACAGCTTTTAGAACAAATAATTTCTTTCGAACTTATGTATAACTATGGAAAGCAATCAGGCTTTGATAATGATGAGGAATTTTTATCCCATGTTGAAAAGATGAAAAAAGAGTTATTAACTCAGTTTACTATAGGAAAGGTATTATCTGACGTAACAGTTACAGAAGAAGAGATTTCATTATTCTATGCTGAAAACAAAGATAACTTTAAAGAAGAAGAATCTGTAAGAGCAAAGCATATATTGGTTGAGTCCTTTGATAAAGCTAAGGATATAAATAAGGAAATAAAGGAAGGCTTAAGCTTTGAAGAAGCTGCACAGAAGTATTCATCCTGCCCATCTAAAGAAAATGGAGGGGATCTTGGTAACTTTACTAGAGGAAGAATGGTTCCAGAATTTGAAGAAGCTGCTTTTAAATTAAACATTGGAGAGATTAGTGAGCCAGTACAAACTCAGTTTGGATATCATCTTATAAAGGTTGAAGAAAAAACAGAGCCTAAGGTTAAAGATTTAGAAGAAGTTAAAGATATGATAAGAAATAATCTTATTCAAGAAAAACAAAATAAGCATTACATGGATATGACAGAAGAGTTAAAAGTTAAATACAACGTAGAATATGTAGAATAATTAAAAGTTAACTATACCTTAGAATTATCTACAATAATTGAAGGGTAAGTATAGAAGAAAACTATATACAATAATTAAATTAAAAAAGTTCCTCTTTATCATGAAGAGGAACTTTTAATCTAATAAAATAAGAATTAAATTATGTAAAATTCAAGTGTTTATTAAAGGTTATTACACTATAATTTGGATTTTATAATTCTAAAAAGTTTTCTTACTTTATATTTTGTCATATAGTAATTATTTTTTTCTACTTTTCCAAGGAAGTTGTCCATATCCTCTATGACAGCTCTTCTACTGATTTCAAAACCATCACTTTCTTTATTAGTGTACTTGTCTAATATTCCTATAGCACCTAGGTAACCAAGTTCTTTAGATATCTTTTTAGAGTCTTCATTACAGGAACCATAAGGATAAGCTAAGTACTTCACTGGTTTATCTATTATCTTCTCTAAAGTAGCCTTTGAGTCAGCTAGCTCCTTGTATTGATCTTCATAAGATAGAGTGGCAAGATCTTGATGACTTACTGTATGAGATCCGATCTCTATTCCACTTTTAGCTAATTCCTTTATTTGTTCAGTAGTCAAAAAATGCTTGTCTTTATCTATTTTATTTGTTTGAACAAATATAGTAGCTTTAAAACCATATTGTTTCAATAAAGGATATACTATTTCATAATTATCTTTGTACCCATCATCAAAGGTTAAGACTACACTTTTTCTAGGAATCTCCTTACCATTTTTAATATAATCATATAACTCATCTAGAGTTAAGGTTTTAAAACCATTAGTTTTTAGATACTTAAGTTGTTTATCAAAGGTCTTTTTTGTCAATACTACTTCTGAGGTCTTCTTTTCTTTTACAGAATGATACATTAAAACAGGTATATCATCAGTAAATTTTTGATAGAAGGCAAAGACCATAACAGAACTAAAAGCTAAAATTAAACATACCAATAAAGGTATCTTCCACTTAAAAGATTTCGACGAAGAATTTTGATTTAATGAAATTTTCACCATACCACCCCGCAATAAATTAAAGTATTTTTAATAGAACAAATGTCATTAAAAACCCAACAACGCCTAACTACATTATAATACGAAAAAACACAAATAGGAATTACAAAATCGTAACAATTAGGTAAAAATAAGCATTTTTTTACTTAATGCTTAGGATATTCACGTAGACAAAGTAGAATGATTTTTAGGAGTAGTTTATAGAGAGTATCGAGTAATATTAGTAGTGGCAAGGGTTAGAGAAAATTAAGACTTTGTTAACTTGACAGTGATTTTAATTCTTTATATACTTTATGTGTTGCGTAAACTTGAATATTGTGATAAGATTATAAATTTTAAGGTGATTATTTTCGTATTATCAGGAGGTGCTAAATTGGTTCAGCAGAATAAAAGTAAATACATTAATATAATTATTCCTATAATAATAGTATTTGTGTCCACAACAGGATGGTATTCCCTTGATTACATAGGTATGAAGATGTTTTGGGCAGGGTTTTTCATATTATCGTTTACTTATGCTTTTTTTATACTATGGAATTACAAAGACAATATAAAAATTAAAGACATAGTAACTAATAAATATAATCTTCTTATAGGGGGTTATGGCTTATGGCTTACTATAAGTTATTTGTATAATTATCAAAGCAGAAACACTTTACTTTATGTATTTAAGATTTGGTTTATGCTTGGTTTTTATATAGTTCTTACGCAAATATATATTCAAAACATAAGTAAAGAAGAAAAAAGGCAACTGATACTTAATGTGTCCAAATACATATTTATTTTAGGGATATTTAATTCAATTGTGGGATTATATCAATTTACTACCCTATCTAACAAGATATTTGGTGTAATAATAACAGATTGGTATCCTTACAATCCTGCGGCCATGTATGGAAATGTTAATGGATTTGGGACTTACTTATTTATTTCAATTATATGTGGAGCAACCTTATTTATAAACAACCTAAATAATAATAAGAATAAATATATATTGTTCGGCTTAGTGTTTCAAGGATATATGTTATACTTAACTGTAGCAAGAACAAGTATTGTATCTTTATTTGGTTATTTTATATTTACATTAATTATTTTAGGTATAAAAAATAAAAACTTACTAAAAAACATATTTTCAACGAGAAATGTTATTGTATTTTTAGTTTGTAATGTTATAATGTTCTCAATTATAAAAATGCCTCAATATAGAGGGTATATAAATAAGTTGTTTAAAACAACACCTTCTACTGAGTCAAGAACTGCAGATGAACTTTTAAAAGAGAAAAATAGTAAGGGTTTAAACTACAGAGATCTTATATGGAAAGCTGTAGCAAGAGATTATGATGAGTATATATTATTGGGAGATGGATTAAAATACAATATAATAGATAAAATAGATGTAGTGAATGTTATAAGCGAAAGAAGTAAAGGGGTAGATAGAATAAGCTATCATAATACCTTAGTAAGATATTTTGCTTCTAACGGTATGTTCGGATTGGTATTGTTTTTAGCTCTATATTTTGCAATACCACTAACTTTGTTTATTAATATGATGAAAAGAAGAGAAATAGATATAGAGTCTTCCATAGTAATAATACTTTTAGCAGTAATATTTATGTATATGCAAATGGAAGAAGTATATATAGGAGAAATTGGATTTATGCCCATAATAGCTAATATGGTATTAGGTTATGGCAGTGCCCTTTTAAAAAAGAAACAGAGGTGAGATAGTAATGAATGTGCTTTTTGTAGGGGTTAGATGGCAAAATGAAGAAGACATAACTTCCGGTCCTCAAAAGATAGGTAATATTTTATACAACAGACTTACAAAAAATGAAGATAACTTTTATTTTTATGGATTATGCTTAGAAGACACTAAGGAAAATAGAGTGGATTTTGAAGTGATAAATAAAAGAGAAGCAAGAGGGGACATGAAACACTTATCTTCATATATAAAAGAAAATAATATTAAGGTTTTATATATTGCTAGATATTATTCTTCTTTGGCATTGTATGCTGTGTATTTAAGCGCAAAACATAAGCTTAAAATAGTTTATACAGTGCATGGTCTAGTAAAGAAGGAAAGAGTTATAAATGGATCTTTTAAAGCCCATCACGTATTATGCGAAGATCTTCTATTAAAGAGAGCCCATAAGATAGTTGCAGTATCAGAGGATTTAAAGTCAGAGATATTAAAATACTATCCTGCTTTATCAAAAGAGAAGATAGAAGTTATAAATAATGGAGTAAGCATAATACCTATAAAAGAAAAGATAGATATAAAAAACACTTATCACCTTGAAGAAGATAAAAAGATTCTCTTCACTGTAGGAGTAAGAAAGATAAAAAATATTGAGGTTATATTAGAGAACTTTGTAAAAAATAAAAGCCTCTATGAAAAATCTTATCTTCTAGTAGCAGGAGAAAATGACACAGATTACGCAAAAGAGATAATAAATAAATATAAAGAATATAAAAATATAAGATTTATTGGATATGTAGACACTAATATGATGAACAATATATATTCAGAGATGGATATTTTTATTCAAATAAGTAAATTTGAAACCTTTGGAATGTCCATAGTGGAATCACTATTACATAAAAAGCCTGTAATAATATCTTCTTTATTACCTATTGCAAAGTATTTTAATGAAGAAGAAGTATGTATGTATAACTATAAAGAGGATGATTTAGCTACTCTTATGTTGGAGATCTTAAATAAAAATAGTATAAATGAAAAAGGTTATAAAAAAGCTGTGGAGTTATTTGACTGGGATAAAGTAAAAGATAACTATCATGAGGTTTTTATGAAATTTTAAAGCTATAGTATTAAGTAGTAATATAATGGGGTGAGGTTATGAAGGAAAATTATAGTGAATTGTTTCCAGATCATAGATTAGATAATTTAGACCTAGAGGAGCTTAGACAATGCCAGCTTATTATTCTTAGAATATTAAAGGTTGTAGATCACATTTGCACAAAACACTCATTAACTTATTGGTTAGAAGGGGGAACCCTTCTTGGGGCGGTAAGGCATGGTGGATTTATACCTTGGGATGATGACCTTGATATAAGCATGCCTAGAGAGGATTATGAAAAATTCTTAGCTATTGCAAAGGATGAGCTTCCAGAAGACTTATTTGCACAAAACCTACAGAGTACAGAGTTTGCAGGAAATACTTGGACTCAAATTAAGGACAGAAAAAGTATGATAATTTTATCAGAGGATGCTAAGTATCATCAAGGGCTATATATGGACATATTTCCCATGGATGTTTACTCTGATAACTTTTTCAAAAGAAACCTATATGAAAAGATACATAAATTCTTTTATATAAGAGTACAAGCTATAAATGCGCCGCTTAAAAAGCCCTTTTTTAAAGGTAGTAATTTTATAAAAAATGTAATAAGACTTATTTTTAAAATAGTGTTTTTCATATTTGCTATATTTGATTATAACAAAATATATAATATGAACCTGAAATCTAGGGAAAAAAGAATTGAATCTATGAAAAAAAATCCTAAAACTAACTATGGTTATGCTACAGATGTTTTAAATTGGGAAAATATATTTAGATTTGAAGATATTTTTCCTGTTAAGAGAATAAAATTTGAAGATGGAGAGTTTTGTGTACCTAATGATTATCATGCTGTATTAACTTCTCTTTTTGGTAGTGATTATATGGACATGCCTCCAGAACATAAAAGAGTGCAACATAATATTAGAATAAAGTCCGTGCTTACTAAAGAAGAAGAGGAGAAACTTAATGAGGGGTTCTATTAAAAATTATGGGGTGTATAGGATATGGATATTACAAATAAGCCTTGCGTAGAAGGAAATTTAGGTAAAGCTCAAAATATAATGCTAGATATCTTAAAGGCGGTAGATACTATATGTAGGAAAAACAATTTGACCTATTGGCTTGAGGGCGGTACTCTTTTAGGTGCTGTAAGACATAAAGGCTTTATACCTTGGGATGATGATGTAGATATTGCAATGCCAAGAGAAGATTATGAAAAGTTTATTTCTATAGCTAAAAAAGAACTTCCAGATAATCTATTCTTACAAACGAGCTATACAGATTTAGAATATGATATGCCCTGGATGAAGGTAAGACATAATAATAGTGAAATTGTAGAGTACAAAATAGGTAATTATCATAATGGCCTATTCATAGATATATTTCCTTTTGACTATTACAGGGATGTAGAAGGATATATAAATTCAAAGAAGAGGTTTAAATTTATATATAGAACTCTAATTCTTGTAAAGGAACCCTTTGAGAAAGTCACAAATAAAAAGATTTTGATAAAGAATACATTAAAGTTCTTTACTAAAGTAATTTTATTTCCATTTACATTTATGAGTAAAAGAAAAATATTCAATAAAATATACGCCCTAAGGGATAAGTATGTTGGTAAATATGGAGCTAAAGATAGTGAAATTCTTGGGTATGGTATAGATACTGTGTTTTGGAATTTTTCTATTGAAAAGAATAGTGTGTTTCCTTTAAAGGAACTTTCATTTGAGGACGGTAGTTTTTATGTTCCAGGAAATTATGACGCTTATCTTACAAAGCTTTTCGGTGATTATATGAAGCTTCCAGAAGAAAAAGATAGAATACCACATAACTTAGAAATCATAATTAAAGAATAATGGAAAACTTAGAATGAACTTTTTAGATGCTTATAATGATTATAAGCATCTAAAAGGCATATACATTAATTAGAGAGTGAGGATAGCTATGAATAAGATTAAGGTCATGCAGGTGGTTACCACAGATAAGTTAAGTGGAGCTGAAAAAGTTGTTTTAGATATTGAAAACAATCTAGACAAAGATAGGTTTGAAGCTTTAGCTTTATGTGCAGGGGGAGAACTTAAAGATTTATATGAAAAATCAGGTATTAAAACTTATGTAGCAGATCTTAGTTCTTTAAAACCTGGAGAGATAAAAAAGTTTAGATCCTATCTAAAAGAAAACCCTGTAGATATTTTGCATGGGCATGATGTAAAAGCATCTATTGGAGCGTATATAGCCTCCAAGGGGTTAGGCATTCCAGTAATATCTCACTTGCATAGCTCTTACCCTTGGCTTCAAGGAGCATCGCCTTTAAAATATATAGATAGATTTTATAGAAAAAAATATAAACTTTCAATAGCTTGCTCTCATATGGTTAAAGAACATTATTTGAATTATAATAAGGCTGTTTCAGAAGATAACATGAAGGTTTTAAATAATTCCTTTAACTTTAATGAACTTAAAGAAAAAGTTATATTACCTAAGAAAGAGATGAGAAGTAGGCTTAATATTAAAGAAAATGCCTTTGTCTTTGGATTCTTAGGTAGACTTTTAGATATAAAAGGAGCGGATCTTTTAATAGATACTTTTAATAAGATATCTAAAGACATACCAGAAAGTCTATTAGTAATAGTAGGGGACGGACCAGAAAGAGAAAAATTAGAGTCTATGGTAAAAAACTATGGATTAGATCATAAGGTGCTTTTTGAAGGATACCAAAAGGATGTATATAGCTACTTAAATTTATTTGACTGTTTTATACTTCCTTCAAAACTAGAAGGGCTACCTATGGCAGTATTAGAAGCAATGGCAATGAGAGTACCGGTGATTTCAACTCCAGTAGCTGGAGTTAAAACTCTCATTAAGGACGGATTTAATGGTATAATATTAAAAGAGAGAGATGAAGCTAATCTTTATGAAGCTATGATTAAGGTACATTCTTCAGAGGATAATAGAGTAGCTTTAGCAGAAAATGCATATAAATATTTAGTAGAGAACTATAATATAGATATCTACATGGGAAAACTTCAAAAGATTTATGAAGGTATTAGATAATCAATAATTAAGGGCATTTTAGGTTAAGTTTTAAAAATATTATATAATTGTAATGGAGAAGATGGTAATGTCGATGAAAAATAAAACAAACAATTTAGATGATGTAGATGACCATTTGTGCAAGAATTTTAAAGAGGATAACAGGTTGGGACAAGTAGTTCCCTGTTCTTTAGAAGAAGCTCAGGATATAATGCTTAGCATATTAAAAGAAGTGCATAGCATATGTCAAAAATATGGATTAACCTATTTCATTACAGATGGTACCCTTTTAGGGGCAGTAAGACACAAGGGTTTTATACCTTGGGATGATGATTTAGACATAGCCATGCCAAGAAATGACTATGAAATATTTAAAGAAATAGCAAGAGAAGAGTTGTCAAAAGAATTCTTTATGCAAACTGTAGATACAGACCCGAATTATGACCTTTACAATATACCTTTAAAAATAAGACATAATAATAGTATCCTTTTAGAAACTGGAGAAGAGAAAAAAAACTATCATAATGGCATTTATATTGATATATTTGCTATAGATAGAGTCCCAGATACAAAGCTAAAACGGAAAATACAAAAAAACCTATCAAAGATTTTATTAAATATGAAAATGAAAATTAGTTTTGAAGATGGAATAAATCCAAAATCCATAATTAGATGTGTTTTACAACTTATAGGCAAAATTATACCGTATAAACTTATAAGAAAAATTTTATATTCTACTCTAAAGTGGAGTAAACAGTCAAGGCTTCCATTGTTTTATTATGGGGTAGATCTTACCTTTGATAATGAGTTTAAAGAAGAAGAGATATTCCCTCTAAAGTCTATGGAGTTTGAAGGAGAAAGTTTCTGGGCACCTAATAATCCCCATGCATTACTTACAAGAACTTATGGAGATTATATGGAATTACCTCCAGAAGATAAAAGAGAGCAACATTCTAGCTTTATAGGACTTAAAAAACAATAGAGAATTAAGTTAATGCATAGGTTTTAAAACTTGGATTTTTAGATATGTTTAAGAATAGTTTCAATAATATAAGAATTTTTAAGGGAAGTCTTTTGATATGACTCCTTTATAGTTATACACTTCTTATTTTTAGTGTTTAACTTTTGGGATGCACATGATTTGGACTTCCCTTAATGAAGGTTTTAAGAATTTTAGCTAAAGAGCTTTTTTATATTTCTAAATCATAACTTTTACTTATCTATTTTAAATTACTATAATCCTTTATAAATTTATCTGATTCTAGAATTATTGCATCCATGTTATGGTGAGAAAAGGAGTCATAAACAGCAACTACCTTCATTCCAGCTGACTTGGCACCTTTTATAGCAGGAAGGATATCTTCAAAAACTACGCATTCTTCAGGAGAAACCTTAAGCCTCTCTGCTGTTAATAGATAAACATCAGGAAAACTTTTATTCCTTTCAACCTCATCTGTAGTGGTTATTACATCAAAATAATTATAGATATTATATTTTTTAAGTATCATCTCTAAAAGAGGAACAGAATTACTAGTGGCAAGAGCTATTTTTATGCCCCTGTCTTTTAAAGATTTTATAAAATCATCAGCACCAGGCTTTAAAAATACATTGTCCCTATATTCAGCCATAGCCATATCATGCCATTCTTTAAGTATCTCATCTAAAGAATCTTCAAGGTTAAATTTTTCTTTAAAATAGATGGCTGTATCATAAATACTCAAATGTTCAATATGGTCTCTTAAAGTATGAGGCATATTTAAACCTCTTTTTAACAGATAATCCTCATCTATTTTTCCCCATACCCACATGGAATCAATTAAAGTACCATCCATATCAAATATAGCAGCTTTTACATCTTTAAGCATATATAAAATCACCCCTTATTAGATTATACCATTTAAAATTAAAATTATATAACCTAATAAGGGGTGATTAATTATAACCTTAAGGATTTAGACATTTATTTAGTAGATTTAGTGCTCCTCTAAATCCTACATAAGGAGCATAAGGATATTTTAAAAAGTGAAACTCATAAGTTGGGATATCTATTTGTATTTTCTTGCATTTATTTTTAGATATACTAAGTGTAGCAGCATTACCCATAAGAATCTGATAATCCCCATTTTTAATTATTTCTTCCCACTGATTTTCTTTATAAAAGGGAATGTTGTCTGTTTTCATGTCAGGAGAAGTACACCAGGCATGAGATATGTTAAAGCCGGCTTCATTCTTTAGAAAATCCATTATTCCACTTACTACATCAAAATGAGCTCCAATAGCAATTGAAGGTTTTCTGAATTGGCTAGTATAGTTTAAGGCAACCTTTATGGTAGGCTCTAACTCTTTTACTTCAGATTTTATAAACTCATCATTACATTTAACTTTTAGAGCTTCTGAAATTTTTTCAATCCATTGTAAAGTTCCTTTAAGACCGTAAGGTTTTCCAAAAACATAAGGTGTTCCAAAACGATTTTCGAGGGTTTTACAAGCATTGATACCTTCATTTCTTAATGCAATATTTATATGAGAGGATCCCATAGATTTTATATCAGAAATACTAGTATCAGAAGTCATTATGCAAGTTGGATCAGCGTTAAAGCATCCCTTTAATATTCTCTTAATTTCATATACATCTGAAAGATAATTAAAATCATCTGCACAAGAACCTATTATGTTAAAAGTTAAATTTTCTGTTTTATTAATATCAACAGGGATAGTTTTTACTAAGGTGTCAAGTGTATCACGAACTCCCATGGTCCAATTACCTTGGAAACCATCATTTTTTATAGGTATTATTTGTGTATCACTATATTTCTTTTGATATTTTCTACAATTCATAGCAATATCTGATCCCATAGTTGCTGAAAGTGTAGAGGGCATAACAAAAATAACAGGGGGATTATCCTTTTTAATGATTTCATCTATTGCTTTATCAAGACGAGTCATTTCCCCTAAGGCTATATCAGTTTCGTCTAGGTGAGTTGCAAATATTTTGCTGTTTTGTTCTCCCTGCATTCTAGCAAAACTGTTTAATTCAAATCTGGTAGTTCCGGATGTACCAAATTCTAGTATATAAGCATCCTTTATAGGTAATAGTGTCCAAAGTGATCCCATTCTATCAGAGGGTATAGGATAGTATTTATAAAGAGCCACTATTCATTCACCTCCCCATTAATTTCATGATTACAAGATTTATTTATATAGCATATATTTTTAAGAACACCTAAAGGTTGTTCAAATCCAAGTTCAGAATCATAATTTTTGTATTTTATACACTTCATAGCGGATGTTTCGCTTTTTTCTATTGGAGTATATCCAAAGAAGTAGTCTACAGGGAATGCTTTTAAAGCATTATTTATGGTACTAAAATTAAAGGTATGTCCTACATAAGGATTACAATCTAATGAAAGTATTTTATCACTCCATAACTTATTTTTATCAAAAAAGTATTCTGCTTCTATATATACTGGTTTCATTCCCAAAGATGAAAGAAAGGCTGAATGGATAAATGGATCTAACAACATATATCCACTGGCAAAGGTCTTTCCTTTAAGAATAGATTTATAAGGCTCTATACCTTCTTTAGCATTTATATAAAGTTCATCTATTTCTTTTTCTATAGATATATCCAAATAACTAGCTATTTCTTTATAGGCAGTTTTTATTTCATCAATGTCTAAAAGATGAGGAAATAAAACATAAGGAGTTCCAAACTTTTCATGAATCCTTTCAGCCAAAGGCAATGCAGCAATATCTGTAACAATAGAAAGTGCAGCTGAGGGAGCCTTCCTTAAAGAATCAACTGTTAGATTGTGGGGAATTGTACAATTAATTTTTATATTATGCTCTTTTAATAAACTTATAACTTCACTTTTTAGAAGTTTATTTGAACCCTCACCTAAGAGGTTAATAGTATCTTTTTCAACGTTTTGTTTTTCCATAATATCACAAAGAGAACTTAAGGAAGCTTCTTTTGAAGGTATGGAACTATAACATTTAAAATGAGCAGCATTTATATGTATTACCTTTGCATTTAAAATAGAATTTGCTTTGCGTGCTATTCCTTGAAAATCTTCACCAATCATCTCAGGAACGCAAGCAGAAACTAAAACTATTACCTCAGCGCCTGTTTTGTCTATTTCTTGTAATGCAGAAATAATCCCATCGCTACAACCAAAAATAACCTCTTTTGGATCTAAAGAATAAGACCAGGTAGTATTACTTTCAAACTCATCTTTAGACCTTATGGATATATTTTTATTATAATAGGTACATTCAGCAGTACCTACTATTAACTTTGCCACTCCATTTATTCCTGAAAAAACATGATTAACTAATGCAAGAGGGCACCTAGAACCGGGATAGATGGCATAGGCACCTTGTTTAATATCTTTATCTTTTTTTATATCTGAAAGTTTTCTTAAATTATTTATATTTTCTTTTGAAATAGAATTGATTTCCATAACCCACCTCTTTTAAATAACCTTAAAAAGTTTATTCATTAATCTTACTTCCATAAACTATATTTGCAAGGTTATAGTATTCTTTTGCCATTTCACTATCTGGAAATGCTTGTACAACAGTCATACCCATAGATTCAGCTTGTTGAACTGCTGGATCTCTAGGTACATTATAAAGTATCTCGGTTCCAATTTCCTCTGCAGCTTTTTGCACTAATTCTTTTTCGCCTTCAAAATTTTTAGCGTTAAAAATAAGACCTTTTAAAGAAGCATAGCCCATTTTTCCAAAGTTTTTTACAGCATAGGAAATATTGCTTGCAGCATAAAGCGACATCATCTCTCCAGAGGTGACAATACATACTTCATCAGCATAGCCACCTCTTATTGGCATAGAAAAACCACCACAAACTACGTCACCTAAAACATCATAAAGAACTACATCAGGCTTATAGTATTCGTAGGCATTAAGTTCTTCTAATTTTTCAAAGGCAGTTATGATACCTCTTCCTGCACATCCCACTCCTGGCATAGGTCCACCAGCTTCTACACAAAGAACTCCACTGTCACTTTCCACTACTAAATTCTTCAAAGTCAATTCGCTATCATCTATATTTCTTAAAGTTTCAAGTACAGTTGGAATAGGCTTACCATAAGTTAAGTTTCTAGTTGAATCCGCTTTAGGGTCGCAACCGATTTGCAGTACTCTCTTTCCCATAGAAGAAAGTGCAACAGAAATGTTAGATACTGTTGTAGATTTGCCTATTCCGCCTTTTCCATATATTGCAATTCTTTTCATCTATAATCCCCCTACAAGTTTAATTATTTATTATCTTAATTATTATTTTGATTATTTTTAATACGTGATAATGATAATAATTATCATACATTAAACATAAAGTGAATTATACCACCTAAGTAAAATTTAGGCAAGTAAATAAATACCTGTACTTGTTATTGTTTTAACATTAAATTTTTAATAAAATAAGACATTTTTGTATTATAAAGCAACATTAATCAGTTTACGGATAAAATTTTATGTACATATAAAGAAGTATATGTAAAAACATAAATTTTACAAGGAAAATAAAGAATGGGTTGACAAATATAACTATCAGTAAGTATAATCAGTAATGAAATCCATTATCGATAACAAAAGTTTATATATAAACAAAGATTATATTAAGTTTTTAAATTGATTTAAATCTAACACAACTTTAGAAAAATTGATTTAAATATAACGTGTAAGCATATTAATTGATTTAAATCTAACCAAGTGTATAAATTTTAAATTCTTTATGATAAGTTATAACACCATAAAGAGATATTCGTAGGAAGAAGAAATATATAAATATTAAAGGAGAGTAGGGATAGTAATGAAAAAAAAGTTATTAGTATTAACGCTATCAGCATTAATGGCTGTTGGAATAGTAGGATGCGGCAATAAGAATAATGCTGAGGACAAAGCAGCCAATGCGCCAAAGCAAGAACAACAAGAAAACAAAGAAAAAAAGGTAAGTTATTTAGGAAAAGAATATACAGTACCTAGTAAAGATCCAAGGATTGTTATAACAGGAACTTTGGAATCAATGGAGGACGCTTTGATTTTAGGAGTAAAACCTGTAGGAGCTATGACTTCAGGTGGAAAATTCCCAGAGATTTTTAAAGACATAACTAGTGAAGCTAAACCAATAGGAGAAAAAACTCAACCAAACATTGAAACAATTTTATCCTTAAAACCAGATATCATACTAGGATCAACTAAGTTTCCAGCAGAAGCTTTAGAAAAATTAAATAAGGTAAAGGATACTGTACCAGTTTCACACATATCCACTGACTGGGAAGCTAATCTTATGCTTATGGGAGAAATAAGTGGTAAAGAGGATAAGGCAAAAGAAATTATACAAAAGTATAAAGAGGAGGCAAAAAAAGGCAAGGAACAGCTTGGTGACAAGATGAAAGATAAAAAGGTTGTAGCTATAAGAATAAGAGCGGGTAATATAGCTATATATCCTGCAGGAGTATTCTTTAACCCAGTTCTTTATGATGAATTAGGCCTAGAAGTTCCAGAAACCATAAAAGCTGCAAAAGCTCAAGAAATGCTATCTTTAGAGAAATTCTCAGAGTTAAACCCAGATTATATTTTTGTTCAGTTTTCTGAAGATGAAAATAAAGACAACCCTAAAGCTCTAGAAGAATTAAATAAAAATCCTATATGGAGCAGTATTAATGCAGTTAAAAATGGAAAAGTATTTGTAAATACTGTTGATCCAATAGCTCAAGGAGGAACAGCTTGGAGTAAATCAAACTTCTTAAAGGCGGCTGTATCTGAACTATCTAAATAATTAGGAGTGAACGTAACATTATGTCAAAAAAGATTTCGAAGCCAATATTAATTTTATCGATATCACCAATACTTATAGTATTAACAGTGATTATATCAATCCTATATGGAGCAAAAGATATTGATATAAACATAATAAGAGATGCTTTCTTAAACTTTGATTCGGGCAACGTAAATCATCAGATCATAATGTATTCTCGTTTGCCAAGAGTTGTAAGTTCACTTTTAATTGGGGCATTTTTAGCAGTATCAGGGGCATTAATGCAAGGTATAACAAGGAACTACCTTGCATCCCCTTCCATTATGGGAGTTTCCGATGGATCGGTTTTTGCTGTTACAATTTGTATGATATTTTTTCCAGAAACATCGTCTCTTAGTTTAATTCTTTTTTCTTTTATAGGTTCGGCAGTTGGAGCATTGATAATATTTGGACTAGCATCTCTCCTACCAAATGGTATGACGCCAGTACGTCTTGCTATTATTGGTACAATAACAGGTGCCTTTTTAAATAGTATTTCCGCAGCATTATCTACATATTTTCAAGTTTCACAAAACATAAGTTTTTGGTATAATGCTAAGCTTCATCAAATTACTCCAGATAAAATAAAGATTATAATACCTTTTGCTATAGTAGGAATGATAGCTGCAATGGCAATATCTAAATCTATAACAATATTATCTTTAGGAGAGGAAATTTCAATTAGTCTTGGACAAAGAACTGTACTTATAAAAGTTATTGCCATGATTACCGTAGTTATATTAACTGGAATATCAGTGGCTCTAGCAGGTAAGATAGCTTTTATTGGACTTATAATACCTCATACAATTAAATTCTTAATTGGAAGTGATTATAGATGGGTTATTCCATGTTCAGCAGTAACTGGAGGCATATTTTTGGCAGTTTGTGATATAGTGAGCAGATTTTTGAATTATCCTTTTGAAACACCCATTGGAGTTGTAACTTCACTTATAGGGGTGCCTTTCTTTTTATATTTAGCAAGGACTAAAGGAGGGCAAAAAAATGCGTAAAGATTCTTTAAAGAGATATAGTACCGTAGTTGTAGTAAGTATTATTATAATTTTAGTAGCAATGTATGTGAGTGTAAGTAATGGTACCTATGATATTTCTATTAAGGATATAATAAGTACAATATTTAGGATAAATCCTGATCCAAATAATGATTTGGTTATATTTGAATTTCGTCTTCCTAGGGTGGTAATTGGAGCTTTAGTAGGTTTCGGTTTTGGTATTGCAGGAGCAGTAATTCAGGGAATAACAAAAAATGGGTTAGCTGATCCTGGGATTTTAGGTATAAATGCAGGAGCTGGAATGGCAATTGTTCTATTTATGTTCTTTTTTCAAGGAAAATTTATTAGTACAGGATGGTTATCTATCTTTGCCATGCCTTTGTTTGGATTAATAGGTGGCCTTACATCAGCTATATTAATTTATCTCTTTGCTTGGAAAAATGGTAGATTAGATACCCAAAGACTCATCTTAGTGGGTATAGCAATAAGTTCAGGTCTTGGAGCGGTTTCCTTATTTATATCCTTAAAAATGAACGCTTCAGATTTTGAAATGGCTGCAGTATGGATTAATGGTAGTATATGGAATGCTAATTGGAAGTATATTTTAGCTACGATACCTTGGATAGTTTGCTTATTTCCTGTTATTTTGAAAAAGGCATTTATTCTAGATCTTTTTCAATTAGAAGAAAATACAGTTAAAAGTCTAGGGATATCTACTGAAAAAGAAAAAGCTATATTATTATTGTCAGCCATAGGGATTGTTAGTGCATGTGTTTCTGTATCTGGTAATATTGGATTTGTAGGATTGCTTGCACCTCATATTTCAAGGAGTTTAGTGGGAATACAGCATAGAAGATCTATTCCCGTAGCTGGATTAATAGGAATGATATTGGTTATAGTTTCAGACTTTATCGGGAAAACAATATTTGCTCCTGCTGAATTGTCTGTTGGTATTGTTATTTCAATAATTGGTATACCTTATTTTGTATATTTATTATTAAAAGCAAAAGTATAGAGGGTGATTAAGGTGAGTATATTAGAAGCTAATAAATTAGAAACATGTTATGAAAATTTTAGAGTATTTAAAGATATAGATTTAGAAATAGAAGAAGGAAAAGTAACTACTATTATAGGACCTAATGGATGCGGAAAGTCTACTTTATTAAAGACTATGGGACGTATTATAAAGCCAAGTAAGGGAGCTATTTACTTAAGAGGAGAGAATATTACTAAAATCCATACAAAGAATATTGCAAAGAGTTTGGCTCTGCTTCCACAAAATCCAGTAGCACCTCCGGAATTAAAGGTTGAGGAATTAATATCTTATGGAAGATTTCCTCATTGCAAGAAGATTAATAAATTGACAGCAAAAGATAAAGAAATTATAGATTGGGCTATAGATGTTACAAAAATTACTGCATTTAAAGATCGTGAAATAGGTTGTTTGTCTGGTGGACAAAGACAAAAGGTATGGTTAGCCATGGCTTTAGCTCAAGAAACGGATATTTTGCTTCTTGATGAACCTACTACTTATCTTGATATGTCCCATCAACTTGAGGTACTTAAAATTGTAGAGGAATTAAATAAAGAGAAAAAGTGCACTGTAGTTATGGTTCTACATGATATTAATCATGCAGCAAGATTTTCTCATAATATTGTTGCAATGAAAGCTGGAAAAATAATTGCTGTAGGAACCCCGGAAGAAATAATTACAAAGCCTGTACTTAAAGAAGTTTTTAATATTGAAGCAAGAATCATGGTTGATGAAGATAATGGATCACCAGTATGCTTTGGATATGATAGTATATAAATAAAGTTTTTGGTACAAGATAAGGTGTTACCTTTAATTTAATAATTGAAGATACATGAAAGTACCCTATATGGTAGATTATATATATCTACTATATAGGGTGCCTTTAATGTTTATGCTTTCCATTAATTAATAAATATTTTTACTAAAATATTTATCTCCACTATCAGGAAAAGCAATAATTATATTGCAAGAATTTTAATATAAAGATGGGTTTATAATAAATTAGATAATACTAGTTTTAATATCTTTTTGCCATGCCAACAGACCCTGGTGCTGAATAATCAAAGCCAAACTTTTTATATAATTTATCAGCTGGAACATCAGCAATTAAACTTACATAAGAACTTTTTGGTGCGTGATTATCTAGATATTTGTTTATTTCCGACATAATTAAATGACCAAATCCGTTACCCTGATAAGGAGGGGCCACAGCGATATCTACAATATGATACATACATCCTCCATCTCCTATAATTCTTCCCATACCAATTAATTTATCAGAATCTCTTAAGGTAATCATAAAAATAGAATTTCTTAATCCTATTTCTGATGCGGTCTCATCCTTAGGACTCAACCCTGAGATTATCCTTAAATTATTATATTCTTTTGCATTTGGAATTTCATATGAAAGATCTATATTCAAGTTAAATCGCCTTCCTCTCTTTTCTTTTCCTGCTAATATTATACTGATTAATCCATAAAAATAAAAGGACTAAGCCTTAAAATCCATAGGTATTTGGTATATGTTGGATTACCTATTATATAAGCAGAGTTATTGCCTTTAGAGGGAATTTTACCCCCCCTTAAAGCTTAATATTAAAATTTTTTTTAATAAGCTCTTGACATTTTCTCTAGTTGTAACTATAATGATTACAACAAGAGAAATTAAGCATGAAAGTGAGTAGTATATTCTCTGTAGCATTTCACATACTATTAATAGCATCTATAAAAGATACAGGTATATGCATGGAAGTAGATTAATATCATCTATAAAAAACATGGGTATATACGTTTAAAATTTTAATATTGATGTAACTAATGTGGTTACTAGAGAAAAGTTGTTATTTTTTTATGCTTGTTGTAACTGTAGTGGTTATAACAAAACTATTAGTAAATTTAAATTGAAAGGATGATTATTTATGAAAATAGCATTAATTGGAGCAAACGGAAATGTAGGAAAGGTTATTTTAAAGGAAGCACTATTAAGAGGGCATGAAGTTACAGGGATAGTTCATGATATATCAAAAGTTGAAAGTAAAGAAGATAATGTAAAATTTATTGAAGAGGATATCTTTAATGAAGAAGGACTATTGGAAGCTATAAAAGGAAATGATATAGTTATTAGCGCCTTTGGACCAAAGCACGGTGATGAAAAGAGTTTAGTAGAAGCTACTAAAAGTTTAATAAGTACAGTGAAAAAAGCAGGAGTACCTCGTCTTTTATCAATGGGAGGGGCTGGAAGTCTTCTTGTAGAGGGAGATATTAAATTAGTTGAAACAAAAGAGTTCCCTTCAGATTGGAAGCCAATTGCATTAGCTCACGGTGAGGCACTAGAACAGTACAAACAGGAAAAAGATCTTAATTGGACAAATTTAAGCCCAGCAGCACTTATTGAACCAGGAAAAAGAACAGGGGTTTATCGCACTGCTGAAGATCACTTAGTAGTAAATGAAGAGGGTGTTAGCCGTATTTCATTTGAAGATTTTGCATTTGCTATGTTAGATGAGGTTGAAAAACCTAAGTTTTCTAGAAGAAGATTTACAGTAGCATATTAATTTAATTAGGAGGAAAAAAATGAAAACAAAAATATATTATGTTATGGATACCATGTGTGGATGGTGCTATGGTTTTAGTGATGTTATAACAAAAATACAAGAAAAGTACAAGGATCTTTATGATTTTAGTATTTTACCTGGAGGAATGTGGGTAGGTGATAATGCTAAGGTTATGAATGCTAGTTTAGGTAATTATATAAAAGAGCACAACAAGAGAATAGAACAATTAACTGGAAGAAAGTTTGGAAAAGGATATAATAAAAATATATTAGAAAATGCTGATATAGTCTTAGATAGTTTTCCAGGGGCAAAAGCAGTAGCTTTAATTCAAAGATTAAAAAAAGATGAGGCTTTTAGCTTTCTTAAGAAAATTCAAGAAGCTCTTTTTGTAGAAGGAAAAGACACTAATAGTTTAGAAACATACATTGAAATAGCTGAAGGTTTTGGCATATCTAAAGAAGAGTTTGAAAAAGAATTTGTCTCAGAAGACTTAGCTAAAGAAACTTTTAAATACTTTAATATGGTTCATGATTTAGGGGCAGCAAGTTTTCCAACAGTTATTGCAGTAGAAGGAGATAAAGGAAAGGTAATAGCTAAGGGCTATGCTAATTTTGAAGAGCTAGATGAAGTTTTATCCTCTTTAAATTTTTAGAAACAAAGGAATAAGTTTTGTTGTGATTCACTATTAAAAACACTCTATAAGTATCCTGGGATGCCTATAGAGTGTTTTTATTGCACTTAATTGTTACAACCCTTAGGTAATTGAAAATATTATATTATTTCACACTAATATAAATGCATTCTTTATCTATAACGTCTAATTAACAGTAAAATCTTACAAGATAAAGCTTGACAATATAAGAATTAGAGAATATAGTAGTATTTATTAATACTACTATATTATTTTTAGATTTAAATAAGTAGATTAGTAAGTAGAAAAAATAAAGGATGTGAAAAAAATGAAACAATCATCTAAAATTAATGTTTATAACATGTTACTCTTTGTTTTTAAACGGGTGACCAAGCAGTGGTCTTATCTAATTATTAGTATTTTGGCACTAATCATGACAGCAGGTTTACAGTTTGGAATTCCACAAATTACACAGCGAATTATTGATGATGTTATTCCTAATCAGGATCAAAATCAGTTATTATGGCAGTTAGCTTTGCTATTATTAATGGCATTAGCATTAAATATATTGAATTATTTATCAACGTATTTAATTAGTTTAGTCAGTCAAACAGCAATTGTCGATTTGAGAGTAGATCTTTATGAGCATACCTTAAAACAGGATTTTTCTTTCTTTGAAGCTCAGAAAACAGGTGATTTGATGACCAGATTTACCAGTGATATTGGCACGATTCAAAACTTGATTTCCCCTAACACTTTGGGATTGATTGGAAATATAATTACTTTTATCTTTGTTTTAAGCTTTATGTTAGTTAAAGATTGGCGTTTAACATTGCTGATTGGTTTAACTTTTCCATTGTTGTTTCTTTTAAATCGGTTCTTCAGTTCACATATTAAAGCAGCTTACAAGAAAGTTCGTGGTTCCACAGCCAGGATTAATAATCAGCTACAAACAAGTCTAACGTCAGTTTTGCTTATTAAAAATTTTGCAACAGAATCATATGAGACGAGCAAATTTCAAGCTGTTAATGAAGAGAATAAAGAAAATTTAATTAAAGCAAGTAAGCTACAAGCCTTATTTTCTCCAACCATTGATATGATTAATTACTTGGGGATGGCTTTGGTTTTAGGGTATGGTTCCTTTATGGTTATGAAGGGAAACCTAAGTGTGGGAGAAGTTGTTTCTTACTTAGCCTATTTAAAACTATTGCAAAATCCAATGCGTGCTTTTAGTCAAATGGTCAGTAGGTTACAGCAAGCACTGGTTTCTTATGAACGAATTACAGAAGTTTTTATGATTTCACCACAAATTGTTGATAAGCCAAAAGTAGTTGATTTTCCAGTGATGAATCAAGGGATTTCTATTAAATCAGTTCATTTTGGATATGAAGAAATGCAAGAAGTGTTAAAAGATATCTCATTTGAATTGCCTTATGGTAAAGTGACGGCTTTGATCGGATCCTCTGGGTCAGGTAAAACCACGGTTACCAGGCTTCTAACTAGATTGTATGACCCCACAAAAGGTGATATATTAGTAGATGGGAAAGAACTTAAATCCTATGGGATACAATCCCTACGTCAAAATATTGGTATTGTTACCCAAGATATCGAGATAATTGATGGTACTATAAAGGAAAACATACTTTATGGCTCTCCTTATGCAACAGAAGATGAACTCTTAAGTGCTGCTAGAGGTGCAAATATTTTAAAATTTATTGAAAGTTTACCTAACAAATTCGAAACGAAAGTCGGTGAGCGTGGGATTAAGTTATCCGGTGGGCAAAAACAACGGATAGCTATTGCCAGGGTGTTCTTAAAGAATGCTCCACTACTTATTTTAGATGAGGCCACAGCGGCTTTAGATAATGAGTCTGAACGTCATATCCAAGGTGCTTTAGAAGCCTTGATGAAAGACCGAACTTCCTTGGTAATAGCCCATCGTTTATCCACCATTCATCATGCTGATAATATTTTAGTCATGGAGTCTGGTAGCATTGTTGAGTCTGGAAATCATCAAGAATTAATAGCTAGTTCAGGTCGTTATAAGGAATTATATCAGGCGCAATTTGATTAGAAAGGAAGGATTTTTTATGATTGAAGAGTTAAAAAAGATAGGGTTAACTGAGTTAGAGGGGAAATGTTATCTCTCTTTATATGAAAATCCAAATCAAACTGGTTATGAGGTAGCTAAAAACATCTCATCATCCCGTTCTAATGTTTATGCAGCATTGAACTCCCTCTATAAAAAAGGAGCTTGCCAGGTTATGGAGGGGAAGAATACTACTTATTCAGCTGTATCCGTTGAAGAGTTGTTATCTAAATTACGTTTAGAGTTCAAACAATCCGCCACCCTTCTTCAACGTGAATTAAAGAAAAAAGAAAGAAGTACTTATGATTTTTATAATACGCAAGGCATTGAACCAATACAATCAGTTATTAAAAGAAGTATCGCTCATGCGAAAAAAAGTGTATTAGCGGATATTTGGCCTCAAGACATGCCATTATTTTTACCTTTATTAGAACAGGCAGAAAGCAAAGGGCTGGAAGTTGTTCTAGTTACCTTTGAACCAGTGGAGACAACTTTGAAAAATATTTTTGTGGATTTAAAATCAGGTGGAAATGAAGAAAATGAAATTAGTGACTTCTCTCTATTATTTGATCAGGAGAAAGCAATTATTGGAAGTTTGGATGATAGGTTGATTCCATCAGCTGTGGAAACCAAACATCCAGCTATAATTCAAAAAGTTTTATCCGCTTTCCATCACGATTTGGTAATGAATCAACTTAATAAAGATTTTGGTTCTGAATTTATCGCTAAATATGGGAAAAATTTCGAGAAAATTTTTGAAGCCACTCAGACAAAAATTAAGTGATTCGAAGGGGTCTTTAGCTGGAACATCTTTATGATAGATACATCAATGCTAGTAAAAATCTACTCTAATATTATATATAATGTAAAATATTAGAGTAGATTTTTTTATTGACAACAAAATTTAAATGGTGTATTATTTAAAATCAAACAGTAGTTTTTAGTAGGATGGTAGTATTTGTAGTGAATTAATTATTGGCTTGTAGTATAGTAGTATGGTGATTTTGTACAGTTAAAAGTATATTTCGTAGTATAAATTTAATATAAAAATTAGTAATTATTATGCTTTAATTAACTTAAAGTATCTTATGTTTAACACTCAAGTCTATCATTCATAGAAATCATTCTACAAGAACCTGCTAATTAAAAAATATAGGAGGATGATTTTATGAATAATCAAAAAAAACCAAATCTATTTTTGGCATTATTGCCTATAATATCTCTTATTCTTATAGCCTTACCTTCAGCAATTAAGTGGAAATCTGGAATGAACGTTCCAATTATATTCGCTATAATTATTAGCTGCCTTGTGGGAAAGTATATTGGAATTTCTCTAGATGATATGGAAAAATCACTTATGAAAGGTGCTTCTAGAGCAATGTCAGCAGTATTTATTTTAATAATAGTTGGAAGTATTATTGGTTTATTTATAGTAAGTGGGGTTATACCAACTTTAACTTACTATGGGCTAAATCTAATAACTCCAAAGCTCTTTCTACCTTCAGCTGCATTAGTTACAGCTATAATAGCTACGGCCACGGGCACTTCTTTTAATTCTATTGCAACCATTGGTCTTGCTTTAATGGCAGTAGGTACTGCTATGGGATTTCCAGCTCATATAGTTGCTGGGGCAGTTCTTTCTGGTGCTTACTTTGGAGATAAAATATCCCCACTTTCAGATACCACAACTGTAGCCTCATCAATGTCTGGATGTAATATATTTGAACATGTATTTCATATGATGGCAAGTTCTCTAATAGCCTTATTTGCTTCTATAATAATGTACTATTTTATAGGAATAAACTTTATTTCTACTATTAATACAGATTGGAGTACAATAGAGCAATTATCTAATGGGATAATTAATAACTTCAATATAAATCCAATTTTAATATTAATACCTTTGCTGGGAATGGTTTTTGCTCTAAAAAAAATACCAACTATCCCATCACTTTTGGTTACAGCAATTATAAGTGGAATCTTTGCAATTATACTTCAAGGTTCTCATATCACTGAGTTGTTTAAAATCGCAACCTTTGGATATCAAAGCAATACAGGAATAAAAATGCTTGATAGCCTTTTATCTAGAGGAGGAATTAATTCCATGGGAGGAACCATAATATTATTAATTCTTGCTTCTGCATTAGGTGGAATATTGGAAGAGATAGGGTCACTAGAAAGTATTTTAGATTCCATAAAGAAGGTAGTTCATTCTAATAGAGGTATATTGATGTCTACAATATTTAGTGGACTATTTATAAGTTTTGCAACAGGTGCACAAATTCTAGCTATAATGATACCTGCAAGAATGTTTTCAAATGTATTTAAAGAAAAGGGACTTCATACTAAAAATTTATCTAGAATAGTTGAGACTGTAGGTACTGTAGGAATAATATTAGTACCTTGGAGTGTTCATGCTATCTTTGCTTCTAGTATTTTAGGTGTAGAGCCTTTGAAGTTTATACCATTTATATTTTTTGCCTTTATAGATCTTTTAATAAATATAATTCTAGGTTTTACTGGAATTAATATAGCTAAAATAGATAAATTAGAAGAAGCTTATAAACAAGAAAAAGTATCAGTGAATGCTATTTAAACTTAATATAGAAATAATTTTTATATAATTGGAGGAGTATATATGAATAATAAAACTAAATTAGTATTGCTTGGAACAGGAACTCCTAATGCAGATCCAGATCGTTCAGGAGCTTCAGTTGCAATAGTTGTAGGAGATAATGCTTATATTATAGATTTTGGACCTGGTGTGGTAAGGCAAGCTGCTAAAGCTTATAGAAAAGGAGTTCATGCTCTTATAGCTAAAAATTTAAAAGTAGCCTTTTTAACACATTTACATTCAGATCATACAACAGGATACCCAGATCTTATATTTACTCCTTGGGTACTAGACAGAGAAGAACCACTTAAAGTTTTTGGACCTAAAGGATTAAAATCAATGACAGAACATATAGTGGCTGCTTATAAAATGGATATAGATGAAAGAGTTTATGGGTTAGAGCCTTCTAACAAAAATGGATGGAAGGTTGATGTTACAGAAATAGAGCCAGGGGTTGTATTTAAGGATGAAAAGGTAACAGTGGAAGCCTTCAAAGTAAAACATGGGTCTTTTGAAGCCTATGCTTATAAATTCCATACACCAGATAAAACTATTGTAATATCTGGAGATACAGCGCCATTAGACATTATGGTAGATATAGCTAAAGATTGTGATATACTAGTTCATGAAGTTTACCATTCTGAAGGATTTAAATCAAGATCTGAGGAGTGGAAAAAATATCATAGTTCTGTTCACACATCTTCTTATGAATTAGGAGAAATAGCAGAGAAAGCTAAACCTAAATTATTGGTTCTATATCACCAACTTTACATGATGAACATGCAAAGTGAAGATAAAAATCTATTAAATGAAATAGAGTTAAGAGATAAAGAATTAGTAAAAGAAGTTAAGAGTAAGTTTTCAGGAAATGTAATTTCGGGAAAAGATCTAGACATATTTTAAATCTTTATAACTTAGGATATTAAAAGGGGTAAGTCAAGTTAAATAGAGTAAATTTTGAAAAACCTTTAAAATTTACTCTTGATAAGTCAAGTTACCCCTTTTAATTTTGTCCCATAAAAACATCAAGTGATTATTTTAAAAATGCCTTTCAAAGATATGTATCTTTTCTTCATCTTTAAAGTCTTCTCTAGAAGTTATATTAATTCTGGCTAATATTTGATCCATTATTTCACTATGTGTTGCTACTTTAATAGCTGAGTCTTCGGCAAAATCATCTACAAATTTCTTTCCTTCTTCTCTAGGGATTAGGGCTTTAGGACCTCCAACACATCCACCTATACAGCCCATACCTTCTATGAAGTTAGCTTTTATACTTCCATTTTGAGCAGATTCAAGAATAGCCTTACACTCTTTAACTCCATTGGCCTGAACTGCAGTTAGAAGGTTATATTTTTCAGGGAACATATCTTTTACTGCATCGGATACTGCTTTAGAAACACCA
The DNA here is from genome assembly GCF_018919175.1 of Clostridium simiarum. Lineage (GTDB taxonomy): Bacteria > Bacillota > Clostridia > Clostridiales > Clostridiaceae > Clostridium_L > Clostridium_L simiarum. Next base: position 28,197 of record NZ_JAHLQL010000004.1, read on the forward strand.
CCAGTTCTTGCATATAGCCTTCCCCCCTTTGATGCATATTCTATAGAAGGAACTCCTGTAAGCTCTGATGGGTTTATTTCTAAAACTTCAAATATATCACGAAGCTCTTGGAAAGTTAGTACATAATCAATATCTCCTATAAGGTCTTTTTCTTTGGCCTCTGCCTTTTTAGCTATACAAGGTCCTATAAATACTACCTTGCAATCTTTATTTAAAGCTTTTAGAACCCTACCAGCAGCAATCATTGGAGATACTGAAGGGGAAACGTGTTTTACAAGGTCAGAATAAACTCTTTTAAGCATTCCTACCCACATAGGACAGCAACAGGAAGTTATCATTAGATCCTTTTCACTTTTAACATGAGAATCAAACTCTACAGATTCCTTTAAGGTAAGCATATCTGCAAAGAAAGCAACTTCCACCATGTCTTTAAAACCTATTTTCATAAAAGCAGCTCTAAGTTGATCCATGGTTACATCGGAACCAAATTGGCCAGAAATAGCAGGGGCAACAGCTGCAATAACAGGTTTTTCTGATTTTAAAAGTTCTAATACAGGCATAAATTCTACTCTATCTACAAGTCTTCCACTTTCGCAAGCCACTACGCAAAGACCGCAATCAGCACAGGCTTCTATATCTATATATGTAGTTCCTTTAATGGGGTCTAATAATATTGCGTTAAATGGACATGCACTTTGACAGGCAGTGGTTTTTCCATCTGAAGAGCATTTCATAGAGCAATCTGATAATTTTTGAACCACTCTATTTTGAGCTTGATAAGCTGTAATTGCTTTCTTTAAGTTTGTTATAAAATCTTTACTATATTCTACTGTTACCCCACATAAATTAGAGATAACTTTTGCCATTTCCTCTTTTTTATAGCCCTCTTTTGATAAAAGGTTATCTACCTCATCTTCAAAGGTATCGTTGTAATAGGCTTTTACCAAAGATTTAAATAAATCCTCGTATTTTTTATGCATATAAATCCTCCTTTTTAATTAGTTATTGAACTATGGAGCTCATGATATTTTTGTCATAATTTATATCATGACTACTGGCTCTAATACTTCCATCTTATTCAAAGTGGGAATAAAAAGCAGCTAAGTCCCTGGATAAGGATTTTTAAGCTTTAGAGAGGGTAAAACTCCCTCTAAAGGCAAGAATTATGTTTATAAAATTATTATATCAATCTTACTTATTGTAGAAAATACTTAAGTGCATAATAATTTTTTTAAGTGAAAAGATAATATTGATAGACTTATCTTAGGAGGTATATTAAAATATGAAGCTATTTATAATTAGTACTTCTATATTATTATTTTCATTTATATTTATTTTAATCATGGCTTTATGTAAGGCAGCATCTAAAACTAGATATTTTGAAGAAATAACCATGGTAAAGAACATTGATCTTAAGGAATAAGTAAGATTTTATGTTTACAAAAAATTAACTAATCCCTTGTAATAGGCTTAAATACTAAGTTTATAAAATGTATATAAAATAAAACTAATGATAAGGTATAAAATATATTATATAATACACCTTGAGTCCATAAATATATATAAATTTTTAATATTTTAACTTTGAGAGCCGATTTTTATTGGCTCTATTTTTTTATTTTTAATTAGTGTCCATAAGTATTTTGGATAATATAATGATACAGAGAACAATTAAAGGAGTAAAAATTTATGCCACGTTTAATATTAGATCCTGGACATGGAGGTTATGACCCTGGTGCTATAGGTCCTACTGGGCTTCAAGAAAAAAATATTTCTTTGGACATAGCTAAAAGGTGCGGAAAAATTTTAAGCTATAATAATATAGATGTAGCTTATACTAGAGAAACTGATATTTACATGGGACTTTCTGAAAGAACAAATTTAGCTAATAAGGATGGTGCTGATTATTTTATTAGTATTCATATAAACAGCGCTGAATCTGCTGAAGCAAATGGAACGGAATCTTTCGCATTATCCATAGGAGGAGAGGGACAAAAATTAGCTGAATGTGTTCAAAAAAGCTTAGTAGAAAATATTACTTTAGCTGACAGGGGAGTTAAATTTGCTAACTTTGCTGTGCTAAGAAAAACTGATATGCCAGCTATGCTGGTAGAGGTTTGCTTTATTAGTAATCCTCTAGAAGAAGTTTTATTAAGATCAAGTCTTTTCCTAGATAAGGTTGCAGAAGGTATAGCTAAAGGATTTTTAAATTTTATAGGTCAAGAGTTTAGGAGTAAAAATTCTAATGTAGAGAGTAATAAACAAAATAATGATAACAACCCTAAAAATATTCCAGAAAGTCCAACAGTTAATTTAAGACAGGGTATTCAATGGACTAAGGATGATGGAAAAAATGAACTGCCATTTTTTATGGAAGATGAAGAAAATAAGAAAACTGCAGAGAGAGAAGAGGAAAAGTCAGAGGATTTCAAAATATCACAAGATACAGAAAAGGTAGAGGAGAACAAAGAAGAAAAAATTATAATTGAAGATAAAATAATAAAAGATCTTAGATATTTTCAAGAGAAACTTCAAAGTTTAGAAACGGAATTTGATGCAATAAGAGATAATTTAGATAAGTATAGGGATAATATATATTTATCATTTAAAGAGCTTTTAGAAGCTGTAGAAGACAGGGATGACTTAAAAGTAGAGCTTAGAGATACAAAGAATGAGTTAGATTTCTATATGTATATACTTAATAATATAAAGGATACAGTAAAAAAAGTATGATTTAAATTAAATCTATGTTATTATTAAAAACCTCTCAATATAAGTTATTTAAAACATTAAAAATAGGGCTGTCTCACTAAAAATTAGTGGGACAGCTTTTTGTCTAAAAAAATAAATCTCTCACTCTGAAGGGTGAAAGATTTATGGTAAAATCAATTTACATTGGACTTATTCCAGATTAAACAAAAATCAAACTACGCCTCGTCAGATGTTGAAATTGTAACTTATTCTTACATGAATCATATTATTTGAAGACAGATAAAGATGCAAAATCTATGAGGATGAAAGATGACACCATGAAAAATGGTTAGTTAAAACTAAGTTACAATGCAGTATATAATTATTAGTGTAAAAATAATAACAGGTTTATTAAATTATACATAATTTACATCATATTGATTTAAAAGGAATAATATGTTAATATGTTAAAAAGACATTTAAAAATAAATATTAGGAGGGGTATTATGAAAAAATCATTAGTAAGAGGTATTGTATCTGGTCTAGCTCTTTGTATTACAATGATTAGTTTTTCTGATGTAAACGTTAAAGCGGATGTTGTTAATGAAAGGTTAAGTTATAACGAAAGTGTTAAACTTCAAAATGGAGCAGAAGTAACAACACTATATTCAGATGATGATATGGTTACGTATTTAGTTAAGGAAGATGGTTATAAATATACAGTTAAGTTTGATGTGTTAAATTATTTAGTTACTTTAAATAATAAAACATATACTTTGAATGATTATCAATCTGCAGCTATTAAAGAAATTGAGATGAAGAATAGTAATGCTAGATCTTTGAATAAACCTAATATAGTTGAAATATTAGATAATTATGAAACTGTAAATAAATTTACTTTAGAAAATGGTGTTTCAAGTAATATAATGTCTTATTCGGATCTTCCAACTACAGGATATGGAGTTGAAAGAAAAGTAGCAACTATGAAGGAAGTTAATTTTACCCTTGGATTAACAACAGCCTTATTAACTGCAGCAGCGGCATTTTTTCTAAAAGGAAATATAGCGGTTACAAAAGTATTTGTTTCTAAAGTTATTAAGGAAGCTATTGCTGCTGGAATAATAGCAGTTGGAGCAGAGTACATTTCTGGAGGAGATGCATATTATGACAAATATCAAGCCCATCATAGTACTTTACCAGCAACAAAAGAAAGAAGAGTGCCTTTTTATAAAAAATATAGCTTTACTTCTTATGGTGACAGCTGGACTCATTACTTTTGGTATGCACAACCTTCTTACTAAATTTCATAATTATTTAATATAAGAATATTTTAAAAATAAGGAATAGATAAGTATGAAGAATATATATAAATATATAAAAATTAAAAATTTATTATGGTTAATATTTCCCGTTTTATTAGGAATTTATCAATCAAAATTAAATAGTATACAAAATATAATTAAATATGAGAAAATAGATATTATGGAAGAAGTACTGAAAGCACTTTTATCAGATATAGCCATATTAAAAGTAATTGGATATATAACTTTTTTTATTACATTACTTATGTATTTTAAGCTTTTTAAGAAATATAATAAAATTTAAAAATAAAAAATAATGGTAATACTATTTGAATTGCCATTATTTTTTTATATATTGAAAAAGGATAGATATATATTCAATTTCAGGTTATATAAATAAATATTGCATTATGTAAAGTAAACTAGTAAATTTAAGATAAATTTGGAGATAATATATTTTAAATATCTTAAAATTATTTGTAAAGTATGTTCAAAGAACCAGAAATTTACCATTAAAATCCCAAAAGGCATATCCTCTTTTACGAGGATATGCCTTTTGTCTACAGTCTGAGACATACTAAAGTATGTCTCTTTTGGTCGGGGTGACAGGGATTGAACCTGCGACCTCATGGTCCCAAACCACGCGCGCTCCCATCTGCGCCACACCCCGTTAACAATAATGATTATAATACATTAATTTTTACAAGTCAACAGTTATTGAGGGGATTTTATTTTTATCTTTGTTTTTTCTTGTGATATAATTTTTATATTACACAACCTTTAGGAAAGATGGTGATTTTTATGAAAGCTACAACGGTAGTAATGCTTGTAGCCAGTATTTGGTTTATAGTATTTGGTATTTTAATCTTAGCAAGTAAAGGCTTCAAGGAAAAAATGGTTCTTTCTATTAAAAATGCTAAAGATAAAGAAGGGTATATAAGATTCAATGCTTTATATAATATAATTATAGGAATTTTGGGTATAATCATAGGTATAGCAAACCAGGTTGTAACCAAGGATAATATAACTCTTATTATTTTTATTGTAGTTATGTTAGGTGCATCTATAATACAAGGAAACATGGGTAAAAAATATAGATAGAAAATTATTAACAGTAAATATGTAAAAGAATATTAATACATAAAGTCTGATACACAAATGATATAATATAATTGTGTATCAGACTTTTTTAAAATTAATCAGTAATAAAAAGGGGGAAAAGTTTATGAAGAGAATTGATAAGATATATCATTGCCTCTTAAAAAAATCTTCTGAATTAAGTAAAAAAGATTTAGAAAAAGAAAAAGGATTTTCCGCCAATGAACTAGCAGAAGAGCTTCATATGTTGAGAAATAACGTAAGTTTAGAGCTAAACAAATTAGTAAGAGAAGAAAAGGTAATAAAAGTAAAAGGAAGACCAGTTCTTTATTTTCCAAAGGAACCTTTGGAAGACTTATTAAAAATATCTTTACCTAAAGGGGCTATAGAGATAGATAGCTATGATGAATTAATGGATAAGAAATTAAAAAAACATGAAGGTGAAGAGAAAAAATCTCCCTTTCACATGATAATAGGTTCAGAAGGTAGCCTTAAAAATCAAATTGAGCAGGCTAAGGCTGCGGTGCTTTATCCACCTAATGGACTTCATACACTTATTTTAGGACCAACAGGAGTAGGTAAAACCCTTTTTGCAAATAAGATGTTTACTTATGCTAAGTTTGTAGGCAAGTTAAAAGAAGATTCTCCTTTTATAGTTTTTAATTGTGCAGACTATTATAATAATCCTCAGCTATTATTATCACAAATTTTTGGCCATGTAAAAGGGGCATTTACAGGAGCTGAAACTGAAAGGGCAGGACTTGTGGAAAAGGCAAATGGAGGAATACTATTTTTAGATGAAGTTCATAGATTACCACCTGAAGGACAAGAGATGATGTTTTACTTTATGGATACAGGTACTTTTAATAAATTAGGAGAGACAGAAAGAAATAGAAGATCTAATGTGCTTATAATATGCGCTACCACTGAGGATCCTAGTTCATCTTTATTAAAGACTTTTATTAGAAGAATTCCTATAGTGATAAATATACCTCCTCTAAATGAGAGACCAGCAAAAGAAAAAATAGATATAATGAGGCATCTTTTAAGTAAAGAAGCTGATAGAGTAAATAAACCTATAAGGATAACTTCAGATGTTATAAAGGCACTTATAGGAAGTGTGTCCTTTGGAAATATTGGACAGCTAAAATCTAACATTCAACTAATATGTGCTACAGGTTTTTTAAATAGTATAAAAAATAAGGATTATGTAGATATAGACTTTAAACTTATTCCATCTAATATAAAGGATGGATACCTTATGTTAGGGAGTAAAAGAGATGAAATGGAACAAATTTCAAAACTTTTAGACTCTAATATAACTATAATGCCTGAAGGGGCAGAAGGGGTAATGGAACAGGATAATTATGAACCCCCTTTTAATCTCTATAAAATTATAGAAGATAAAGCCAGTATTTTAAGGGGAGAGGGAGTAGATGATGAGTATATTCAAAAATTTATTACTACAGATATCAATATTCACCTAAAATCTTTTTATGATAAGGTTAAAACAGATTCTAATAACAGAGATAAATTCACAAAAATAGTAGATGAGGAAATAATAAAATTTGCAGAGGACATAAAGGACATGGCAGAAAAAAAGCTAGGAAAAAGCTACAGTGAAAGATTTATCTATGCCATGAGTTTACATATAAGCGCATTTTTAAAAAGAGTTCAAGATAATGTGGACTTGAAGTATGAAAGTAATATGGAATATGTAATAAAAGAAAATCCAGAGGAATATCAAGTAGCTTTAGATATTAGTAACCTTATAAGAGAAAGATATAATATTGAAGTGCCTGATATGGAGATTATATATTTAACTTTGCTTTTAACTTCAATTAAGGAGACTTCTAAGATAGGGCAAGTTGGTGTAGTGATTGCAGCTCATGGTAGTAGCACTGCTAGCAGCATGGCTAGTGTTGCGGTAAAGTTACTTGGAGAGTATAACGTAATTGCTGTGGATATGCCCTTAGAGGTAAGCCCAAGAGAGATTTTTAAGAAGATATTAGAAGCAGTAAGAGGAATTGACATGGGAAAAGGAGTATTAATTCTTGTAGATATGGGTTCCCTTACACATTTTGAAACAGAAATAATAGAAAAGACAGGAATACAGGTAAGAACTGTAGATATGGTTTCAACTCCTTTAGTATTAGAAGCTGTGAGAAAAGCCAATTTATTTGATATGGATTTAGATAGTATATATGAATCTTTAAAGGTTTTCAAAGGTTATGGAAAGTATGAACAGGTAGAAAATAGGTACTATGATAAGGTTATAGTCACCATATGCTCTACAGGAGAGGGAACAGCAGTAAAATTAAAACAACTAGTAGAAGATATAATAAAGACAATTACAGATGAATATATAAATGTAATTCCTGTAAGCATAAAAAGCCTAAAATATGAAATAAAAAAACTTCAGGACAAATATGATATATTGGCAACCGTTGGAGTAAAAGATCCTAAGATATCCTGTCCGTTTATTTCACTAGAAAAACTTATAGAAGGTAGTGGAGAAGAAAAGTTAAAAGGAATAATAAGAAATAAAAATGTAAATATTATAAGTAATGATACTAAGATAGTAACTAAGGATTTATGTCTAGATAGCTTAAGCCAATTTTTAACCTATTTAAATCCTCAAAAGTTAATAGGAGTATTAATGAGTTTTTCAAAAGAACTAGAAAAAGAATTTAATACACAATTTTCTAATTCTATAATAATAAGATTAGTTATACACACTGGCTGTGCTTTAGAAAGAATGATAATAAATGATGGACTTCAATATAGGGAAGATAAAACTAAAATTAATACAGAAAGAGTAAAAGCTATAAAAAGAGCATCTAAGTTATTTAAAGAAAGTATAAATGTATCCTTTACAGAGGATGAAATATATTATATAGCTGAGATGTTTGAAGATATTAATTAAAAGTTTCTAAAATAATGCACTAGAGCACCTTAATAATTATTTTTAATACACTAAAATTAATTACATTATAAAACAATAATAATGTATCAAAATATTTATATTGCATATCCCTTAATATAGGCATGCTAATGATTTTAAAGTATTGATTATTAATAATAATATGGCTTAATGAAAAGAATATAAAGATAAAACAAATTAAAAATTATTGTTAAATAATATATGAGTATTAAAGACAAGAGATTTACTTATGATTTATTGAAAAAATAGCTGTAGTATATTAATACACAAAAAAATCATCTAATTACTGTATCAATAAATAAACAATGTGAAAATATTTAATAGGCTTATCCTTTTAAAATTAAGGGGTAGGCCTATTGCTAAAATTCGATACACTAGTTTGGCATGGCAGTTGCTTATATAGATAAATAGAAAAGAAAAAGGAGGATAACATAAAATTATGTTAGGAATAATAATAGGTACTCACGGAAGATTTTCTGAAGAGTTATTAAAGACTTCAGAGATGATATTTGGAAAACAAGAAAATATTGAAACAGTAACCTTTGAACCAGGAGAGGGAAGCGAAGGTTTAGTGGCTAAGTATGAAGCAGCTCTTCAAAAGCTAGATAGAGAAAAGGGTGTATTGTTTTTAGTTGATTTATTCGGAGGAAGTCCCTTTAATGCTGCAAGCAGGATAGCTATAAATAATGAAAATATGGATATATTAACAGGTGTAAACCTTCCAATGTTATTAGAAATTTATGGGTTAAGAGAAACCTTGAGTTTAGAAGATATAGTATCAATAGGTGAAAGTTCAGGAAAAGAAGGAATAAGACAATTTAAATTAGGATTATCTAAGGAAGAAGAGGAGGAATTATAAAATGAGCATGAATATTGTACTTACAAGAATAGATGACAGATTAATACATGGGCAGGTTGCAACCATTTGGGCTAAAGAAACAAAATGTAACAGAATTATAGTAGTAAGTGATGAGGTAGCTAATGACAATTTAAGAAAAACCCTATTAGTTCAAGTAGCGCCTCCAGGAGTTAAGGCTAATGTAATTACTATTGATAAAATGATAGAAATACATAATAACCCTAAATATGAGAGCTTTAAAGCCTTATTATTATTCACAAATCCTACAGATGTATTAAGAGTTGTAGAGGGTGGAGTTGACATAAAGTCTGTAAATATTGGAGGAATGTCCTTTAAGGAAGGTAAAAAGCAAATAACTTCTGCTGTATCAGTGGATGATAAAGACATAGAATCCTTCAAGAAGCTAAATGAAAAAGGTATTGAATTAGAAATTAGAAAAGTATCTTCTGATGCAAAAACAGATTTAATGTCAAAAATTTAAATATAGCTGCAAATAATAACTAAATATAAAAGGTTTTAAACCTTTTATATTTGAAAGATATTAAGAAGCTATGTTTTAAACTGAAAAGGTTTAAGGCATAGCGTAAAATAAAAAATATTAAATGGAGGAAAATATATGCAAATTAATGCTTTTCAAATTATTCTTATTTTCATTGTGGCAAGCATAGCAGGTATTGGTAGTATTCTTGATGAGTTTCAAACCCATAGACCACTTATTGCTTGTACACTTATTGGATTAGTGCTTGGAGACGTTAAAACAGGAATTATATTAGGTGGTACTTTAGAACTTATGGCACTAGGATGGATGAATATCGGAGCAGCTGTGGCTCCAGATGCAGCAATGGCAAGTGTAGTTGCATCCATACTAGTAATAGCTGCAAAGCAAAGTGTTTCAGCAGGTATAGCAATAGCTATTCCTATAGCAGCTGCAGGTCAAGTATTTACTATATTTGCAAGAACACTTACTGTAGGACTTCAACACAGAGCAGATAGATATGCAGAAGAAGGAAATTTAAGAGGTATAGATATATGTCATTTAAGTGGACTTGCAATTCAAGCTCTACGTGTTGCTATCCCAGCTTTAATTGTTTCACTTATAAGCCCTGAGGCTGTAAATCATCTTTTAGCTTCAATACCTGTATACATAACAGAAGGATTAAGAGTTGCTGGTGGATTTATAGTGGTTGTTGGATATGCCATGGTAATAAATATGATGGAAGCCAAATATTTAATGCCATTTTTCTTCTTAGGATTTGTAATAGCAGCCTTTACCCAATTTAACTTAGTAGCTCTAGGTGTTTTAGGTGCAGTTTTTGCTATAGTTTATGTTCAACTAAATCCTAAATATCATGCTGCAGCAGCAGGCAGTGTAGATGATTTAGACGATCTATAAAAGGAGGGGATAAAGATGAATGAAAAGAAGTTAACCCAAAAGGATTTAAGAAGCATGTTTATTCGTTCAAACTTTCATCAAGGGTCTTGGAACTTTGAAAGAATGCAAGCTTTAGGATATTGTTATTCTATGATACCAGTAATAAAAAGACTATATGAGGGAGAGGAAAGAAAAGAAGCTCTTAAAAGACATTTGGAATTTTTTAATACTCACCCCTTTGTTACAGCACCTATACTTGGAGTTACAGCAGCTATGGAAGAAGAAAAGGCTAACGGAGCCCCTATAGATGGAGGTAGTATAAATGGTGTTAAGATAGGACTTATGGGACCTCTTGCAGGAGTTGGAGACCCAATATTTTGGGGAACTTTAAGACCTGTACTAGCGGCTCTTGGTGCATCCCTTGCTATGGGAGGAAGTATATTAGGCCCAATAGTGTTTTTCCTTCTATTTAATGCAATGCGTCTTGGAATAAGATGGGGAGGTATTAAATACGGCTATACTAAAGGAACAGAAATAATATCTGATATGGCAGGAAATAGACTTCAAAAGCTTACGGAAGGAGCATCTATACTAGGATTATTTGTAATGGGTGCACTTGTAGCTAAATGGACTTCATTTAACATACCATTAGAAGTTTCAAGAGTAACCAACCAAGAAGGAAAAGAAATAGTAACTACAGTTCAAAGCATATTAGATTCACTATTACCAGGATTAGTTCCATTATTATTAACATTCCTATGTTCAAAACTATTAAAGAAAAAGATAAATGCAATATGGATAATATTTGGATTATTTCTAATAGGAATATTAGGATACTATTTCGGAATACTAGCTTAAGAACTAAAGGCAGGTTACAAAGTAGTTTAAGTATATGATGAATGTAAAGATTTCTAGACATCAGTTATAAGCATTAGAGAGTCTAGTTATTGGATAAAAGGAGAACCAGAAGGTTCTCCTTTTATTATTTTTTAAGCATACATATCTTATATAATTTTTTAATATTAATTATTTATAAGTTTATTATTTAGTTTATTACTTAGTTTAAGTTTATTACTTAGTTTAAGTTTATTACTTGTTTCTAAGTTTATTTCTTATTTCTTTAAATTTAGGGAAAATATATCTAAACATGCTGTATAAGCCTCTATTTATAACTAAATCAAATTCACCTAAGAATTCAACGAATTTACCATTGAAGCCTTTTTTAAATTTATATAATCCATATAGAGGATTTTCAGGACTTAAATCTCCAGATACCCCTCTAAAGTCATATAAATTGCATCCTAGATCTATACTATGGCAAATCATGGTATACTGCATTAAAAAGTTTGGCATAGCATCTCTTAAAAGATCATCAGAAGCACCATAAAGGTACCAAGCCTTACCACCATAATATAGGTATATAGCTCCAGATATGTAGAATTCTTTACCCTCATAAGGCTTTATATCTTCCATTCTATTTTTAAATCCTTCTATCTGTCTTTCAGCTTCTCTTAACTTGTTTTCATTATCTTGAAGTTTTTTATTAAGCTTTTCAATTTTAGCTTCATCTTCTTCAGATTGAAGATCTTTTTTTACTTCTTCTATTTTTGATAAAGCCCTAGTTTTTGTATCTTCTTGCTTTTTTAATTTATCGCTAAGTCTTTCAAAGTCCTTTTCATAACTATATTTTATCATATAGAGTCTACAATAAGGAGATAAGAGTTCTAACATGTCTCTAAAGTAGTCCTTATTTCTAATTATGAAATTATCTCTCTTACCTGTAACTACCATTATTTTATAAAATTCATCAAGAATCTCCTCAGTTAGATTAGATTTATCATAATACTCTGCAGATAAACCTCTATCTTCAGCAACCCTGATATTGTATCTTGTTTTACTAGAGAAATTTTTAAATACCTTCTTTTTTATAGCTTCTTTATCTTCATCTACAGGAAGGTCTAACCTAAATACAAAATTAGGCTGAATTCCTTCAAAATTAACAGAATCCTTATGCTCATAACCTAAGGTTTGTAAAAAGTTAGATATTTTTTCTCCACCTTCTACAATTTTTTCATCTTCCTTTAAATGAAGATCTGGATCTATGGTTATAAATGCGATTTTATTATTTTTAGCAAAATCCCTAAGATACTCTGTGAACTCTATAAGAAGCTCTTTATTAGTATAGTCACAGACAAATCCTCTAGGAGCATAACCAATATAGTGACTTGTATACGGAATCTTTCTTAAAATCATCATACAAGACAGAACCATGTTTCCATGAATATCATGACCTGCTATGTATCTAGGTACCCAATCTTTTTTTACATTACTCCATCCTGAGGTTTGAAATATATGACCCTTTTCATCAACCTTGCTAAAATCATCTATGTCCTTAGCTTTAACTTCTATAAAACTATACAATATATCCCATCTTCCTTTCCCATTAGCTTATAAGCATTAAGTTATACTAAATTTATTTTTAGAAATCTATGTAACAATTATAAGCTATCTTCATATACTAGATTAAGTATTATGATTTTTTGTTCAAACTAAGCTTAAAAGTAGCGAACTCTACTATATTTTATATTAAGCCTAGTTTCATTTCAAGAAGCTAAAACATAAGAATGAAAAATATTAATTAATTCATTCTTAGACTTACGTACTTATGTGTAGTTTGCTAATAGAATACATCCTTTCATTTGCCTTTCACAATTACTTATTTAAGAAACAGTATCTACTATATACAGAATAAGAGTTTTATAGATTTTACTATAAACATTATCTATTGAAATTAAGAATATAAATAAACATAAATGGATAGTAATGCTCAACTTCTATTTTAATAAGTGATGTTATTTAAGGAATATAAATAAACATACTTGGATAGTAATATAATACACAGCTGACTTATGTAAAAGAAAAAAAATGTGGATAACTTTTAGTTAAAAATAACTAAATAGGGGTTTATTCTTATAAATGTTAACAAATACTACAGAAGCACTAGAAAATATTTAAGAATAAATTAATAATGTTTACAAAAAATTAACAACATTGAAGTCTAAATTTTAAAATACACATTAATAAAAAAATGAAAGGAGAAGACTAATGAAGATGTATTTTCAAAATGAAAAGGTTTGCGCATCTTGTAAGTATTATGAAACAAGAAGGATAATAAATAGTAGTTGTATAGAGGTTTTAGAGATGATGGGGCGTTGCTCTTATAAAGATGGCTTTTTTAACATGAATACATTTAATATGTCTACATGTCCTTCATGGAAAAGGTTATAAATACTACAAAAGGTGATAGAGTTTAAAGTATAATATATATTAACATAGTGTCTTTGTGTACAGTCTGTAAAAATCTTCTTTTTGCTATTGTTACAGTTTTTTTTTTAGGATATAATAATCACAGTGATGTGAAAATGTTTTATGGGGGACTACTCCTAAATAAATTTGAGTTTAGAGGGTGGAGATGGTGAATAAAAAACTAATAGCGGCCTTTGTGGCAGTAGGAATTATCATGGGTTCTGGTGTACAAGCATTTGCGGACCCAATGACAGACGCTCAAAAAGCAGAAATGAAGCAACAGCAACAAGACTTTATGCAAGCAGAAGATAAATTAAACGAATTAGAAGTTCAACTTCAAAATTTGGACAGTGAAATAGGTGGGATATCAGCTAAGATTGATGACAATACAGCTAATATTGCATTAAAAGAAAGAGACATAAAAAAAATCCAAGCTGATATAGAGAAAGCTAAACAAGAGCTTAAAGAAAAACAGGATCTTTTTGATACAAGAATGAAAGCCATATATAAGAGTGGTTCTCCTGGATATTTAGAGCTTCTTATAAAAGCAGAAGGTTTTAGTGATTTAATTTCTAAGATTAAAGCTGTAGGTAAGTTAATGGACTTTGACAAAAAAATTATAGACGAGCTAGATGAAAAGAAAGCCGAGCTAGATAGCAAAAAGAAGTCACTAGATGAAGAAGTTAAAGCTTTAAGCGATTTAAAAGCAGAAAACGAAAAGAAATTAGCTGAAGTGAACGTTAAAAAGGCAGAACAAGAGAAATTAGTTAATAAGGCTAAAGAAGAAAGCAAGAAGATAAAAGTTGATCTTGCAGATAATGAAAGAAAGTTAATTTCTTTCCAAAAGAATATAATCAACAATTCAGGTAGTTCTACAGACGATATAAAAGGTGCTATTGCAGCCTTAAGAGAAATGAGAAAGAGTATAGTTGTTATCGATAAAGAAGTTGTTGATTTAATTGAAAAAGGTAAAGATATAGTTAAGAAAAAGGAAACAGCAGCAACTACTCCATCAAGAGGTGGATCATCAGGTGCTCCTGCATCAACTAACTCTATAGTAAACTATGCTTCTAGATTTATGGGGGTTCCATATTTATGGGGAGGAACTACGCCATCAGGATTTGACTGCTCAGGATTTACTTCTTATGTTTACGCAGCCTTTGGATATAGTATAGGAAGAGATACCTATGCTCAAATAGGTAGCGGTAGAGCTGTATCTTATGGTGAGCTTCAACCTGGAGATCTAGTATTTACAAATGGAGTTAATCACGTTGGAATATATGTAGGTGGAGGACAATATATCCATGCTCCACGTACAGGGGACAGAGTAAAAATATCTCCTATATACGGATTTAGTAGTGCTAGGAGAATTTTAAAATAGAACACAACCTATTAGGATAGAGATATATTTAAAACAAAAGTTATTAAAGCTTTCGGTATTTTGCCGAAAGCTTTTGTTTTGGTAAGGACAAGAAATTTTTAGATATTTAAGAGTTTTCATGCTTACTGTCACTATATTTGGTAAATCATACTTTACAATTATAACTTTAATAATTAAACTCTAAATAAGGCAGTAATAATTATTTTCTACATTAAGGAGTGAATTTAGTAATTTATGATAGATAATTATAAAGATTATATAATGAAAGAAGAAACATTAGATGATCTTCAAGTTAAAGGAATACATATAATACAAAAGGCTGAAGGTTTCAGATTCGGCGTGGATGCAGTTCTTTTAGCAAACTTTGCAAAGGTTAAGAGAAATAACAAGGTTATGGATCTTTGTAGTGGTACGGGAATAATACCATTTTTGATTGCAGGAAAAACAGAAGCTTCATATATTAGTGGCCTTGAGATACAAGAAGATATGGTGGAAATGGCAGAAAGGACTATAAAGATAAATAATCTTAAAGATAAAATGGATTTTAAGGTTGGAGATCTAAAAGACTTGAAGCTTTTAAAGTCTCTTGATAAAGTGGATGTACTTACAGTAAACCCTCCCTATAAGCTTTATAAGGCTGGAATTTTGAATCCTAAGGATAAGAAGGCTATAGCAAGGCATGAAGTCTGTTGTAATCTAGAAGATGTTATAATAGCCTCTAGAGTGCTTTTAAAGGATAATGGAAGGATGTTTATGGTACATAGACCTGAAAGGCTGGCAGATATTTTATGTCTTATGAGAAAACATAGAATAGAACCTAAAACCATAAGGCTTGTACATCCTAATAGTAAAAAGCCACCTAACATAGTTTTAGTAGAAGGTCAAAGGGACGGAGGAGCATTTTTGAAATTTGAATCACCCTTATATGTTTATGATGATGAGGGAAATTATAGTGAAGAGATAAAAAGTATATATGGAAAGTCCTATGAGGATAAATAAAAAGGGGGCATATTCATGGCTAAACTTTATGTAGTGCCAACACCTATAGGAAATTTAAAGGATATAACCTTAAGAGCTTTAGAAGCCTTAAATGGAGCTGATATAATTGCAGCAGAGGATACTAGACAGACTTTAAAGCTTTTAAACCACTTTAATATTAAAAAGCCACTTATAAGCTATCACAAGCATAATGAGCAGTTTAAAAGTGATGAATTATTAAATAGAATAAAGCAAGGAGAAGATATAGCCCTTGTAAGCGATGCTGGAACACCTGGTATTTCAGATCCTGGAAGTGTGATAATTCAAAAGTGTATAAAAGAATCCATAGAAATTGAAGTTTTACCTGGTGCTACAGCTTTAATTACTGCTATGGTTTATTCAGGGTTAGATTCAACTAAGTTTCTATTTAGAGGGTTTTTACCTAGAGAAAATAAAGAAAAAAGGATTTTGCTAGAGGATTTAAAGGACAGACAAGAGACTCTTATATTTTATGAGGCGCCTCATAGATTAAAAGATACATTAATGATTATAAGAGATAACTTAGGAAATAGAAAAGTAGCACTTTGTAGAGAGCTTACAAAGCTTCATGAAGAGATTTTAAGATATACCTTAGAAGAAGCTATAGATCATTACGAAAAGATTAATCCACGAGGGGAATATGTGCTTTTAATAGAGGGGAAAAGTGAAGAGGAGATTATAAAAGAAAAGGAAAGCACTTGGATAGACATTACTATAGAAGAGCATATAGATAGATACATAGATCAGGGATTAACCAAAAAAGAAGCTATAAAAAAGGTAGCTAAGGATAGAGGTATGCCTAAGTCAGAAGTTTATAAATATACAATATAAAAAAGAGACGACAGGGTCGTCTCTTTTATTATAAGAAATTATTTTTCATTTTTAATTTCTTGTAAACAGTTTTTGCAAATATTTTTTCCTTTGTGGTTTATAACGTCTCTAGCGTCACCACAGAAAATACAAGCTGGCTCATATTTCTTTAATATGATTTGCTCACCATCTACATATATTTCTAAAGCGTCCTTTTCAGCTATGTCTAAAGTTCTTCTAAGTTCTATAGGAATAACTATTCTTCCTAGTTCATCCACTCTTCTAACAACACCTGTTGATTTCATAATATGCTCCTCCTTTTTACATGTTTCGACATTTTCTACTTAAATAATAGCAAAAATGTAACTTAAAGTCAACTATTCAGAAGAATTTTTTTTGATTAATTACAAATTTCTTACTGAATTTCATCTCAAAGTTAATATACTACCATATTATTGAAATGTCAAGTAGTTTATTGTAAAATATAGCAAAACATGAAGTCCACTTTAAAGCTTGCTATATAAAGGATTATACCCAATTTTTAATTTTTATTAACAAAAAACTTTCATAAACTTAAAAAAAAATTTTTATTTTTTTAAACATATGGTAAATAACGTGAAGAGTTTTTTTTCTATTGAAAAAACTAATACTATCAATAGAAAAAGGATATAATTGTATTAAAATCAATATAAAAGCATATTAAAAAGGTAAAAAATATTAATTAAATATAAGAAAATTTTATAAAATTTAATTTTGCGATAAAAAAGTGTGAATTTATGTTAATAGGTAAAGGTTTTCTACATTGTAAAATCATGATACTTTATGATATAATTAATAGAAGAAAAGCTTTACAGATGAAATCTATTTTTAATTAATATATTTTAAGAGTAGTTCATCTAAATTAATAAAAATCAATAAGAATAAGGAGGAATATACATGAAATTTTTTATTGACACTGCCAATGTAGAAGAAATAAGGAAAGCAGCAGAACTTGGAGTAATCGATGGTGTTACTACAAATCCGTCTTTGATAGCAAAGGAAGGAAGAGACCTTAAAGAAGTTATTGAAGAGATATGTTCTATAGTAGATGGTCCTATAAGTGCAGAGGTTATAAGCCTTCAAGCAGATAAGATGATTGAAGAAGCAAAAGAATTAATAAAATTACATAAAAATATAGTTATTAAAATCCCAATGTGTGCTGAAGGTCTAAAAGCTGTAAGCGCTTTATCAAAAAAAGGGATAAAAACAAATGTTACTTTAATATTCTCAGCTCAACAAGCACTATTAGCGGCAAAGGCAGGAGCTACATATGTTAGTCCTTTCTTAGGAAGATTAGATGACATAGGTAATGGTGGACTTCCAATAATAGAAGATATTGTAGAGATATTTGACTTTTATGGAATAGAAACTGAGGTTATAGCAGCAAGTATAAGGACTCCAATGCACGTATTAGATTGTGCTAAAGTAGGTTCTCATATAGCTACAATACCTTATAAGGTTATAACTCAGATGATAGGTCATCCTTTAACAGATGCAGGAATTAAAAAATTCTTAGAAGATTATGAAGGAATGAAATAATATTTTATAAAATAACAGTGAGTAGTGAAGCTTCTTAAAGTTATACTTTAGGAAGCTTCACTATTTTGCTTTAATGTATATAAGGGTAATGCTCTAATACAGCATATGAAAGGGCTTACAAGAAAGTTTTATTAAGCAATAGGTATAATGAAATTTTATTTCCTATAAAGAGAGATAATAGAAACTGAAACTAAAGGAATTGGATAGAATAGTATTGTCATCCATTAAAGTACTTTTTAGTTGGAAATTAAACCTTGTAATAGGTTTATATATACCGTATAATATTATTAAAGAATTATTTTATAATTAATGCAAAAGATAATGTTAAATAAATAGTATTAAAAAGTTGTTTTAAGATAATATTACTAAGGAGGTGCCTTTTATTGGAGGATAAAAATTTTGATATTAATTATGTAGCGGGACTTGCTGAAGAGATGTCTATGGGAAATTTAGTACCCTATGAGGACTTGCCAAAGTATGATCTCTTTTTATCACAAGTTATTGATTATTTAAATGATAAGTTTACTGAGGAAAAGTATACTAATAACATAGTTCAAAATTATATTAAAAGTGAGGTAATTTCAAAACCAGAGGATAGCAAAAAGAGAGGTTATACAAAACTTCATCTTGCACAACTTGTGCTGTTAAGCTATATGAGACCAGTTTTAACAACTGAAGAGATAAGAAAGGTTTTTAGATTAGCCTTTAATGATATAAATGATAGAAGTGATGATATAATCTCCTGGGAAAATGCCTATAAGATTTTTTCAGATATACAAAAGGATAGTTTTCAAGACTTTTTGACAGATCATAAGTTTTTTGATGAAGATAAGCTAAACACAATAATTGAAGATCTTAAATTAAAAGATAAAGATGAAGAAAAAATAAAGATATTTATAATAGTTATGACTTTAATAGCTCAAGCCAGTGTTATAAAAAAACTTGTGCAAAAAATTGTAAGTGACTATCATGACGAATAAAATAAGTTTTATACTAAAACTTAATAGAAATATATAAAATCTTGCATATTTATTTATTGAGGGGAGATGATAAATATGGAAGGTTTTATTTCTTTAATAGGTAATGTAGGATTTCCTATAGCAATATCTCTATATTTACTTATAAGAATTGAAGGGAAACTAGAGAGCCTAACCACAAGTATAAACACCTTATCCACAGCAGTAAATAATTTTTTTGAAAAATAGTAGGATTGTAACTGGCAGTTATGACGCAAAAAGGCTTTTGAATTCATTAGTTTGAAATTCAAAAGCCTAGATTTTTATGCCTAAAACTTTACCTAAAGGAACGTACCTATTTTATAAAGTAATAAGATAGATTAATAAACGTACCTATTTCATAAAGTAATAAGACGGATTAATAAAACATATAAGATTTATATCTAATTGCAGGACGAATTGTCTGCACCTTGAAGTATTACATTAAAGTTATCTCCAAAGATCCCTTTAGTGTGAACTATTTTGGCATCATCAAATAAGAATGAAAATTCTTTATCTGCTACAATTTTTATTCCATTTTCAATGTGAATATCGTCTTCTGACTTTTGTTCATCCAGAACAACTCCAAAACTAGGGCCACCTCAGCCAAAACCTTTTATAACGATTCTAACTGAATCCTTTCCTTTATTATCTAAAGACTTTTTTAAAGCATCTATTGTATCATTGCTTATTGA
Source organism: Clostridium simiarum (assembly GCF_018919175.1). Classification (GTDB taxonomy): domain Bacteria; phylum Bacillota; class Clostridia; order Clostridiales; family Clostridiaceae; genus Clostridium_L; species Clostridium_L simiarum. The sequence goes on from NZ_JAHLQL010000004.1 coordinate 48,244, forward strand.
AAATTTCATTACATGACCTCCTTATAAAAGTAGTTCTTATTTTAGTTTTATCTTTATTCAAAAATTTATTAATAGAAATGTAATTGTAATATAAGATAAATTAACTTTAAACTGCTTAAATAATATAGAAGTTTTGTATTTAAAAAATCCTATATAACAAAAGCACACTACCCCTCGGGGGTATTATAGAAATATTATATAGCCTTATTATTTTTATGTCAAATGGTTTTATTACTTTTTAAGCTGTACCTATACTGATTTGTTAAAAATATCAGTATAATATATCAAAAAATGCTATACAGTAGAATACGTATACAAATTTATAAAAATAATGAGCAAATTTTTTATTTTAATACAAAATTAGAGTGAAATAAAGATTTTTTTAAAATAAATTATAATAAACTATAAAAAAATATTAAAAACTACGATAATAAAATAAGTTACTATTTTGTAATCCTTATTTTTTAACATTAAATATAATATGGTTAGCATAATGAAAATTTTTTATTAAATTCTTTAAAGAGATTTTGAACAATAACTATTAAATTAAATAAAGTTAAATTAATGGTGTGTTAAAATAAGCAGTAAAAAAAGCACATTAAGTTAAAAGTAGGAGGGAAAATATGGAGGAGAAGCAAGTGAATAATAAATTAAAAAAACATAAACATCCAAAGAAAGGTAAAACTATTAGAAGTCAAATTACAGCCATACTATTAATAGTAGCTCTTATACCTGTTATAGGACTATCCATTGGTAATGCCTACTCACTAAAATCAACAGTAAGCAAAAATTTTAATGAGGTAGTATCTCAAAGTTTGAGTAAGATAGGTCAAATTATTAATGAAAGCTATAGAGGAAATATGTCTTCTGTAGAATATATAGCAAAGAGCTCTGATATTAAAAAGATTAATACAAGCGAAGAAGCAAAAAAAGATCTTAAAGCAAATTTAGATAATTTCATTGAGACACACAAAGATACTACTAGCATTTACTTAGGAAAAGAATTAGATGGATCATTGATTAGTTCTCTTAAGGAAGATTTAACGTTAAATTATGATGCTAGAAAAAGATTGTGGTATCAAGATGCTATAAAAGCAGGAGATAATATGGCAATATCAAAGCCTTATGAAGATGCTACCACTAAAGAGATGGTATTAACTTTTTCAAAGGCAGTAAAAGATGATAATGGACAGCTTTTAGGGGTTTTGGCAGCAGATGTTAAATTAAGCAAAATAACAGAGTTGGTACAAGCTATAAGCATAGGTAAAAATGGCTATGCCACAGTTATTGATGAATCAGGTAGAATTATTGCACATAAAGACAAGGCAGTTACAGGAAAAGGTAAAGATGAGTTACCTTGGATAGAAAAGGTGATGAGCTTTGAAGATTTAGCTCCATCACCTATAGAAGTAGATGGAAAAAACTTCATAGGCTTTAAAACTACAGATAAAGCATCAGGCTCTGTAATAGTAGCTTTTATACAGCAAAGTGAAATTACATCATTAGTATTTTATGAAATGATATTACCAATTATAATATTTGGTGCATCCATTATCTTAATAATTTTATTTGCAACTTGGTTTTCATCTAGGATGGAAAAACCAATGAAAGAAGTTGTAAGTATATTGGATAAGGTAAAGGGAGGAGACTTTACTGAAAAAGCAGAAGTCAAAGACTATTACAATTTTGAAACTAAAAGTATGGTAATAGCCATGAACTCAGTAATAGACGATATGAATGATCTCTTAAAGGGAGTAAAAGAAACTACAACAAAAGTAAAAGAATCCTCAGAAACCTTGTTTATCATAACAAAGGAATCTACAAATGTGGGAGAAGAGGTAGCTAGAGCTGTAGGAGAAATAGCAGAAGGGGCTACAAAGCAAGCAGCAGAGTTAAATAAAAGTGTAAATATTTCTGGGGATTTAGGAGAAGAAGTTAGCCAATCCTTAAAAAATGCTTCAGCTATGTTAGAAGGATCTAAGGTAGTTAAAAAGGCATCAGAAGAAGGGCAAAAAGCTATAATAGATTTAAAAAATGCTTACATGGAAAATGAAAAAGCATCTCTTGAAGTATCCTCAAAAGTTGATAAGGTGGCAGAAAGCTCCAATCAAATAAGCACAATAACAGACAGCATAAAAGCCATTACGGAACAGACAAATTTACTTGCACTAAATGCTTCTATCGAAGCTGCTAGAGCTGGAGAGGCAGGAAGAGGATTTGCTGTAGTAGCTGAAGAAGTTAGAACCTTAGCCGAAGAGTCAGGGAAGTTTGCAGAAGAAATATCAAAAGTAGTTAATACCATAAAAGAAGATGTTAATCAGCTATATGAAAAAACTGAGTTTACAAAAGAACTTAACAATAAGACAGGGCAAAGTGTTCAGATTACTACAGAAAAATTTGATTACATAGTAGATAAAGTAAATGAACTAGAAAACTATGTTAAGTACGTGGACGAGTCCCTTCATTCTATAAATTCAAGTAAAGATATAGTGGTAGGCAAAATTTCAGAGGTAGCAATAGTATCAGAAGAAACAGCAGCAACAACAGAAGAGGTAAGCGCATCATCAGAAGAACAATCCTCAGGACTTCAAGAGATAGCAAATGAGGCAGATACTTTAAATAACTATTCTGAAAGGTTAAGTGAGCTTATAAAAAGATTTAAAGTAGAAAAGGATATTTAATTAATAAGATATATTCAAATTTTATAAAAACAAACTGTAATGTAGATTAATCTCATCTACATTACAGTTTGTTTTTTTATTTTAAAATTAATTAACTTTATAGAATTTTAAGATAAAATATTAAATTGTAATAGACTTTTAAAGTATTGAACAGCAATAAACTGTATATAGTTTTAGGGTAAAGTATTGAAAAGAAATAGGCTTTATATAGTTTTAACGTAAAATACTAAAAAACAATTGACTTTATGGAATTTTAACATAAAATATTATTAGTAACATTAGAGAATTTGTTAATTTTTTATATTCTGTAAAAATTTAAATAAAAACATGGTATAATAATTATAGAAAATAATACAATGAAATAATTTCAGATTTACATAATTAAGCAAATTAATTAAGAGATAAAACTAAGGCTATTAAAAGTTATGGTCTTATTTTTATTGCATTTGATTATATATTAAAGGATTAGGGGGATTGATGGTGGAAATGAATTCAGAAAAATATAATGAGGATAAGAAAAAATCCGGTAAATTAAAAAAAGTAAAGAGCTTAAGAAGAGAATTAACCACACTAATGCTTGTAGTATCATTACTACCTATTATAGGTATAGTATCAGCTAATCTATATTCATTAACTTCCACTATAAAAGAAAACTTCGGAGATATAGTAGAGCAAAGCTTAGGGAAAGTTGGACAAGTTTTATTAGAAAGTTCCAAAAGGAACTCTGATTCTGTTAAGTATCTTTCGCAAGATCCAGATATTAAAGACGTAATAAATAATCCTCAATCAAAAGAAAACTTCACTAGAAATCTAAGTTCCTTTATTAATACTAATAGTGATGTATGTAACGTTTTTATTGCATATGATGAAGGAACCTTTATAGCAGAACCTAATCCTGTTCTACCAGAAGGATTTGATGCAAGAACAAGAGAATGGTATAAAGAGTCAGTTAATTCTAGTGACAAGGTAGTTATGTCAAAGCCTTACATAGATGCAGCTACAAAAGAGACTATAATAACTTATTCAAAAGCAATAAAAGATAGTACAGGAAAAAACAATGCAGTTTTAGGAATAGATGTAAAGTTAAGCAAAGTAACAGATTTAATTTCAAATATAACCATAGGAAAGAATGGATATGTAGCTGTTTTAGATAATAACGGAACAATTATAGCTCATGGAAATAAAACCTCCATGGGAAAAACAAAAAAAGAAGAGCCTTGGATAGAAGAGGTTATGAAATATGAAGATTTAAAACCTACACCTATAGATATAGCAGGAGAAAAGCAAATAGCCTTTAAGGTTAAAGATGCTGAAACAGGCTTTATAATTGTTGGATTTATCTATCAAAGTGAACTAAATACATTGATACTTAAAGAAGTAACTTTGCCACTTATAATATTTGCAGTTTTTGTTGTAATAATAATTATAGCAGCAGCCATATACTCTAAAAAAGTTCAAAAACCTATACTAGAAATGGTAGCTATACTAGATAAAATTAAAGAAGGGGACTTCACAGAAAAAGCAGAAATGAAAAAGGGTTATAACAGAGAAATACAGAGTGTAGTCATGGGACTAAATTCTGTTATAGATGATATGACAGAATTACTTAAAGGGGTAAAGAACACTACTGAAAAAGTTAGAGAAGCCTCAGATTCTTTGTTTACCATAACAAAAGAAGCCACAGAAGTTGGAGAGGAAGTAGCTAGAGCGGTAGAACAAATTGCAGAAGGAGCTACAAGTCAGGCTCAGCAGTTAAATGAAAGTGTAAGTGTTGCCGAATCACTAGGAGATGAGGTTAATAAGTCCTTAAATCGTGCTACAGAAATGTTAGAAGCCTCAAAGGGAGTTAAAGTAGCTTCAGAAGAAGGTAGTAAAGCCATTATAGATCTTAAAAATGCTTATATTAAAAATGAAGAAGCTTCAAAGGAAGTATCTGAAAAAGTTGATCAAGTAGCAGAAAGTTCAAATCAAATAAGCAGTATTACAGAAACTATAAAAGCTATAACAGATCAAACAAATCTATTGGCCTTAAATGCTTCTATTGAAGCTGCAAGAGCTGGAGAGGCAGGGAAAGGTTTTACTGTGGTAGCAGAAGAAGTTAGAAAGCTAGCAGAAGAATCATCAAAATCTGCAGAAGAAATTGAAAAAGTAATAGAAACAATAAAATCCAATGTTAAAGATCTTTACTCAAAGACAGAATTTACAAAGGAATTAAATTTAGAAACAGGAGAAAGCATAAATATAACCACAGAAAAATTCAAATTTATACTAGATAGAATAGAAGAACTAGAAAAAAATGTAGAAGCCGTAAATGTGGAATTAAACTTAGTTCATTCAAGCAAAGATGTGGTAGTAGAAAATATTTCAGAAGTAGCTACAGTATCAGAAGAAACAGCAGCAACAACAGAAGAGGTAAGCGCATCATCAGAAGAACAAGCTTCAGGGCTCCATGAAATAGCAAATCAAGCAGAAATCTTAAACAACTATGCAGAAGGACTAGAAGAGTTAATAGAAAAGTTTAAAGTCTAAATGTAAATAAATATGAAAGCTTCACAAAATCCAGTTTTTGAGAAGCATAGAATATATACAAAAGCCAAATTCTCAACATGAGAATTTGGCTTTTAAAATATAGTACTAAACTTTAAAAATTATACAGTCTAAATTAAATACCATAAAAAGATAAATTAAAATAAAAAAAGTACGCTTTTAGGTAAACAATGAGCTAAACAATATTTAAGATATACTAAGTAATATTTAATATATACTAAGTGATATTTAAGATGTTTTTAGTAATGTTTAAGATACACTAAGTAATATTTAATATGTCTTTAGTAATGTTTAAGATTGTTTAAGATATACCAAGTAATGGTTAAAATCTCCTCAGGCAATTGATGTAAAAAAAGATATAATGCTATGTCACAATTAAAAGGTGTTAAGACACATTAAATAAATTTAAGAAGAATTAGCAAAAAACAATAAAAAAAGTATTGGCTTATAATTATATGTATATTAGAAAACTTCAACTTTAAGTATTAAAAGTTATTAAGAGATGCTAAAAAAGAGAGGCTTGTCTCTAGAATAATGTATTAAAACACAAATGATATAAAATATATAATAAAAATTTATATCTTATAACCCCTACAATAAATTAGGATAAATATATAAGCTATATAAAATTATATCTAATATATAGGATCCAATCTACTAGATTCAATATATAAGATTATATATGAGATTATATATGAGATACAATATATGAAATACAATATATAAGATGCAATATATGAGATTCAATATATGGATTCAATTATATGAGATCTTATATGGTGACTAAAGAGTGTACTTTTCTAAAATCTTCAACTCTTAATTCTTTTTCAGCTGAATATAATAAAAAGAAAAAATCCACTATTTTGTAAATAGGGTTTTTTGTTGTGGTTACCTTAAACCATTTAAACCAAGTTAAATAGTGGTTCATGTACTTTGTAGATACACCTTTAAATATTTTTAAAAAGCTTTTAAATTCCAAACCAAGGAGCTTTGCATTTATATTGCTATATGAATTATTTTCTGATTTAAATCTTCCATTAGAAGTGTAAATTTTTAAATTTTGAAATTTAGCAAAACTGTTAAATCCAAAATTGGCATTAGTTAATAATATAGATCCTTTAGCTATTTTATCTTTAAGAAGGAAATGTATAACCTTAAAAGAAGATTTCCCCGTAGAGGCAGTCTTTAAAAAGAGGTTACCTTTACTATCTTTACAGCACATAATTGTAACCTTTTTAGTAAAAAAGTTTGTGTAATTATAAGCACCTCTTTTAAAGACCTCACGATTCATTATAAAGTCTTTATTTTTAGAATGGTTTCCCTTAAAACTTTCCCTTATTTTAACCTCATCTATTTCAACTTTTCCTTCAAGATTTTCTGGAATAATGAATTTTATAGCACTTAGAATTTTATGCCTCCAATGAAAGGCAGTATTTCTATGTATTTTTACAATATCAGCAGTTTTTCTTAAGGAATATCCTTTACACATACACTTTAAATATTGAATCCACTGAGTAACAGACTTTTTGCTATAACTCATTGGAGAATTTGTCATATTACAAAATACTTTAAAGCAGTTCTTGCACTTATATTTTTGTTTATTTGACCCATTTATGCCATAGCGAATTATTTTTGAATGGTTACAATGTGGACAAATTTTAATTTTATTAAAAGAATTATTTTTAACTATATCTATAAATTCCTTATCATTTACATTAGAATTTTGGTTACAAGTCAAGGACTTTAAATATGTTAGTTGTTCTGTATTTAAGGATTTCATGGCTTCAATTATAACTGGGTCATTAGTCACTAACCTCACTCCTTAAAATTACTCAGTTATCAATGTATTAAGCTGGTATTTATAACACTATAGTTCTTTAGAAATACTCTAGTGTCCATCTAGTGTTTAAATTTTTAGAACAGGTATTTATAACACTATAATTCTTTAGAAATACACAGGAATTACAAAATGAGGCTTATTTATAAGTAAAAGAAATACTCAATGCAACCTTCTATCTCAATATAATATCCTATCTAAAGTTATAGATTAATACATTAATAGTTACAGTATTGACACTTGAGTTAAAGTTTAAACAGTAAAAACTTTAATTTTAAATATAGGATATGTTTTAAATTAATATTGACAATTTATTACTTTCTAAAAATTAGGTTATAATATAGAAATAAGCAGTTTTGGAGCAGATGAAATATTTTTAGCCTATTCCTATAAAGGAACTAAGCCTAATAATATGCCTCGTCCTTCTAGGAATAGATGAAAAAAAAATTTAAAAAAAGAGGTAAGTAATGAACAAATATGTGTTGCTATAGCTCTTCATAGATAAAATAATTTAATTATAGAGTTACTATGTACAGGTAGAATGACTACGAAGAGTTAGAAAGATTATATAGTGGTCATATTGGGGAGGATAGCATATTTTGTACAGATAGTCATAAGCGTTATTTGCAATTACTGTATTAACTGTTTATAAATTATGTATAATAAAATGTATAAACTAAGGAATATTTGTCTTATATTATAAAAATAAAGGGGGATTATATATGTTTGAGTTCAAAGAGTTTGATTACTTAACCGATGGTGAGATTGATTTAAAGATTGAAGAAAAAATACCATATAATGAGGAAAAAGACTATGTACCTACATATAAATATAGAATTACTATCCATGATTCAGATGATAGGATAGGAGAAATTAATATCAGAATAGGCTATAACGAAGGTATATATTATTGTGGTAATATAGGTTATATGATTGAAGAAATGTATAGGGGAAATGGTTATGCTTCAAAGGCTTGTAAAATTATAAAAGATGTAGCTATTGCACATGAAATGAACAAGCTTATAATAACTTGCAACCCAGATAACCTTCCATCAAGAAGAACTTGTGAAAAGACTGGTCTTAAACTTAAAGAGATAGTAGATTTGCCAATATATAATGAAATGTATAAAGAGGGAGAAAGACAAAAGTGCATATATGAATGGATTTTAGAATAGTTACTATTTAGATTTATTAATATTATACGAATTAGATAGAAAACGGACAAGACAAACTGTCCGTTTTACTTAGGATTGTTTATCAACGCTGGTTTAAAATATAGCCTAAATATAAAAAACTTGTTGCTTAAATGTTATTAAGTTTTTAAATCCTAACCTTAGGGTTTAAAACTTTTAATTGTGACAAAAGTGTATAGCTTTATATAGAAAAACTTTTAATTGTGACATAGCTATATGTAGGTGTATAGAAAAAAACTTTTAATTGTGACAGAGCTAGAAGGCCATTATATTGACTAATAGGTTGGGACAAATATGAGTAATTGTATTATTGTAAATCAACAAAAAAATTATGCATTGCTAAGGAGAGCTAATAAGAAATTTTAAGTTTTAATACTTAATAATATCCCTATATTACTCTACATTAACTAAAAAACGAGATAGCGGTTCGTTTTGTATAGGATAGCTATCAGCTTCACTATCATCAAAGTGCCACCATTCTGTTTCTATTTTAGAAAATCCATTTTTAAGCATTATTTCCGTTAAGAGATTTACATTTCTATTAGCCATGGTATTGGATGAATTATTATTTCTATGAGCTTTTGAATTAAACTCATCAAAGCCTGTGGGCATTTCTAATTCTTTACCATCTTTATCAACTAAGGTTATATCTACAGCGGTGCCTCGGTTATGTCTAGAACCGTTATGATAAGGGCTTGCAATATATCTTCTGTCTTGAACTAATCCCCAAAAATATTCTTGTACTGATGCGGGTCTATAAGCATCCCAAATCTTGATTCTATATCCTAACGCCTTAAAGTCTTCATTGGCAGCTATAAGCTTTTTTAAAGTATCTTGCTGAAGTACACAGACATAGGCATCATAAACTTTTTTGCCTGAAAAATTATTTTCTGTGGCATATCTAAGATCTAGAAGAAAATCATAGTCACTTACTTTTAAGGCCATCAATCCATTTATATTTTTGTTATAATCAATATCTCCAGTGATGATTTTGGTTTCGGGTTCTTTTAGAGAACGGTTTATGGAGTTACTATCCTCCATAGGATTTATAGGAAGGGCCTTTACATTACCTATGTAATATCCAATGCCGTATCCAATAAAAATCAAAATAATATATAAAATTAATATTAAAAAAATATTTTTAGCTTTCATAAAAACACCATTACCTCACATGTATAAATATAAGTAGCAATATTCGATATAATTCTACAATGAAAATCACACAACTATATTATACTATTTTATATAGAATTTAAAAGGTGGTAAAATAGAATTATGTTAATATAGGAGAAAAGTGGTTATGTTTTTAAATATAGAACTCTGTTTATCCCATCAATACCATTATTAACACACTTTTAGGGTATAAGGAGTGCTACATGTTTGGATAAGTTTCTCTAAGCTTTAAGATGGAAAGAGTCTTTACTCATAAGAAAATCCAAGGTAAACCTAAGAAGTGCTTAATATAGGAGCAGTGAGAAATTTAGATTACTTTGTTGAAGTAAGCCAATATAGAATTATTATTAGGAGGTAGCTGAATTTTTATTCTAAATAGAGTTAGTAATAGTGGGCAGAGGATAAATTATAATTAGAAAGGTGCTGTTTAAGGTAAAGTTATGGAGGAAAGAGAAGAAAGTAGATATTTCCCGGAAAATAATATAATAAAGGTCTCTGTGAGAGATTTGGTGGAGTTTGTATTAAGAAGAGGGAGTATAGATAGTGGATTTATAAGTAGTAAAAGGGCACAGGAAGGTACAAAGGCTCACAAGAAGGTGCAAAAGGCTAACGAGGAGTATTATTCTAGTATAGATAATATTGAATATAAAAAAGAAGTAACTTTGAGTCATGAGGCTAAGTATGAAGATCTATCCATTGTTGTTCAGGGAAGGGCAGATGGATTAATAATAGAGGAGATAGTAGAAGGAACAGTATTAGAAGAAAAAGAATTAAAGGATCTATTTCAGTATTGTCTAGAGCAGGAAGAATTTAAGGCGGAGGAAACTGAAGTCGAAAAAGAGGGCATAAAGGTAACTATAGAAGAGATAAAAAGTACTACTAGGGATTTATCTTTAATTTTTGAGGATTATAATGAGCTTCACTTAGCACAAGCTAAATGTTATGCTTATATGTTTCTTAAAGAAAATCCTCGGAAAATGGAACTTTCAAAGGAACGTGCTTATGTAAAGCTAGTTTATTATCACATAGATAGTGAGGAGATAAAGACTTTTACAAAGGGCTTTTCTTTTAAGGAGTTAGAGGAATACTTTTTAGATATTATTAAGAAGTATCATAGTTTTGCTGCCATGGGCCTAAAATGGAAAGAAGTAAGAGATGACTCTATTAAAAATGTAAGCTTTCCTTTTTCAAGTTATAGAAAAGGCCAAAGGGAACTTGCAGTAGCGGTTTATAAAACCATAGAGCATGAAAAAAAGATATTTGCAAAGGCTCCAACAGGCATAGGAAAGACTATATCTACAATTTTTCCAGCGGTTAAGGCTCTAGGGGAAGGCCATTTATCTAAGATATTTTATCTTACAGCTAAAACTACTACAAGAACTGTAGCAGAAGAGGCTTTTAAAAGGTTAAGAAAAGAAGGGTTAAAGTTAAAAAGTATAACACTTACAGCAAAAGACAAAATTTGTTTTACAGAAGATAAAATTTGTAGTGAAGAAAGTTGTCCTTATGCAGAGGGGCACTTTGATAGAGTCAATGAAGCTATAAAAGATATATTGACAAATGAAGAGGATTTAAACAGAGAAACCATAGAGAAGTATGCTAGAAATCATAAAGTTTGTCCTTTTGAATTTTCTTTAGATCTTTCACTTTTTTGTGATGCAATAATATGTGATTATAATTATGTATTTGATCCTAGTGCTTCATTAAAAAGGTTTTTCGATAAGGAGCTAAGAAGAGAAGTATCAGACTTTGTCCTTCTTATAGATGAAGCACACAATATGGTTGATAGGGCTAGAGAGATGTTTTCTGCGAAGCTTTTAAAAAGTAACATACTGCAGTGTAAAAAAATTATTAAGGGTAAGTCTAACGGAATCTATAAGGCATTAGACAAAATAAATTCCTACTTTATATCCTTAAGGCACGAGATAGAAGAAACTAAGGATAAGTTCCTAGTAGAAAAGAATCCTCCAGAGGATTTGTATCCTCTTATTAGAGTTTTTATGAGAGATGCTGAAGAGTATCTTATGAAAAATAAAAACACACAAGGTTTTAATGAAATACTAGATTTATATTTTCAATTTAACTCCTTTTTAAATATCGGAGAAAATTATGGAGAAGATTATGTAACATATATAGATTATGAAAACAATGATGTAGGCTTAAAATTATTTTGTGTAGATCCATCTAGAAGTATAAAAGAAGTTATGAAAGCTGTTAGATCTACAGTATTTTTCTCAGCTACATTAAGTCCCATGGATTACTTTAAGGATCTTTTAGGTGGAGATTCTGAGGATTATGTAATTAGATTAAAATCACCCTTTCCTAAGGAAAACTTAGAAGTAGCTTTGGTGAATAATATATCCACTAAATATAGAAGTAGAGAACAAAGTTATGAAAGGATTGCTGAATACATTTATACCTTGGCAGATAGTAAAATAGGAAATTATATGATATTTTTCCCTTCTTATCAGTATATGAATATGGTATTGGAATCTTATATAAGTCTATATGGAGATAAAGATAAAGGAAATGTAGAAATTATAGTTCAAGAAACCTCTATGACAGAAGAGAATAGAGAAATGTTTTTAGATAATTTCAAGGAAAATCCAGAGAAAAGCCTTATAGCGTATGTAGTTCTCGGAGGAGTATTCTCAGAGGGCATAGACCTTACAGGAGATAGACTTTCAGGAGCCTTAATAGTGGGAGTTGGACTTCCTAAAGTTTGTGCTGAAAGAGAAATAATAAGAGAGTATTATGAAGTAAATAAAAAAAAGGGCTTTGAATATTCATATATATATCCAGGAATGAATAAAGTAACGCAGGCAGCAGGACGGGTAATAAGGACAGAAGAGGATAAAGGCATTGTGATTTTAGTAGACGAGAGATATAGCTATGAAACTTATGAGAGGCTTTTGCCAGAGGAGTGGATACCTTACAGAAAAGTTTCTAAAGGTAAACAGTTAGAATGCTTAATAAAGAACTCTTTGGATATGTAAAATATTGTGAACTAATGCATATGTAATTATTTGGAGAAATTTATTGAAAAATGCTTGTTAGCTAAATTTTTTATAAAAAATATTAATTACATATAAATTTTAGAGAAAAAATCACGATTATATATATAAAAAGGAGTAGTTGCATAATGAGAAAAATGGCTAGCATAAAAAATAAACTCACAGTATCTTTTGTTTCTTTGAGCTTAATGTCTTTAATTTTACTAGGTACTATAGTTTATAATAAAGTATATAACACAACTCAAAAGGATTATATACACTCTATAGAAAAGCAAATTACCCAGGTGGATAATAGTTTTAACAATTACATAGTTGGTTTTGAAGAAAATCTAAATATGTTTTCAAAGGGAATACTCAATTTAGAGAATCAGCTAACTTCATACATTGATAAAGGATATGGAACAGATTATATGTCTCCTAGATCTCCAGCAGATGAGGAATTAGAGTCATCTTTGTATAAAAATTTCGAAAATTTCTCAGAAACTCATGATGGAATAGAAAGTGTATTTATATCTTCAGAAAGCAATGGGGGATATATGCAGTATCCATCAGTACCAAGAGAAAAAGGATATGATCCTAGAACAAGGTCATGGTACAGTGAAGGTAAGAATAGTAAAGATAAGGTTTCTTTCACAGATGTTTATAAAACTTCCTCGGGAGATATGGTAATATCAACTATAACCTCCATTAAAGATGGAAATTCAAACTTTAAAGGAGTTATAGGATTTTAGATAAATTTAAAAAATTTATCTAAAATGGCTTCTAGTACAAAAATAGGTGAAAATGGATATCTTGTTATAACAGATGGGAAAGGAACTATAATCGGCAGTGGTAAGGATGAAAGTCTTATTTCTAAAAGTATAAAAGAACTTAAAATAGAAGAGCTAAATGATTTATCACAATATACAAATCATAACTTTAGTACAAAAATAGATAACGGAAAAGACTATTTTATAAACATAACAAAATCTTCTAATGATGAATTAGGATGGTACTACATATCTTTTGTAGAAAAGTCGGAACTTGTAGAATCTGCAAATAGTATAGGACTTATAGCGTTAATTTTAACTCTTTTATGTTCATTACTTGTAGCAGTAGTTTGTATATTAATAGCTAATAAAATATCAAATCCTATTAAATATGCAGCAGGGCATATAAAGGAAATGGGAAGAGGAAATTTTACAATCCCAATAGAAGAAAAATATTTTAAATTAGAAGATGAAGTTGGAGATATTATAAGATCCCTAGATAAAATGCAAGGTTCTATAAAATCTATGTTGTATAAGGTAAAGGAAAGCTCACAAACCGTGGAGAGGGAGGAAGAAAAATTACTCTCATCTTCAGAAGAGATGACAGCATCCTCAAGTGAAGTTTCCAGTGCAATACATGATGTGGCTATAGGAATTTCAAATCAAGCTGGGGAACTTGTAAAAGCTACCTCTACAATATCAAGTTTTGGAGAGAAGCTTGACGTTGTAGTAAGTGAGTTATCAGCAATAAGTGAAAATTCTGTAGGCATAAGCTTAATGGCTAATGATAGCAATAAAAAGATGGAACACATGGTAGTGTCAGTAACAAATATTAGAGAGTTCTTTAAAAGCTTTTTAGATGTAATATCTAAACTTGATAATAACATAGGTCAAATAAGTGAGATGACAAATTTAATAAACAGTATTTCAGAACAAACTAATCTTTTAGCTCTAAATGCAGCGATTGAAGCTGCAAGGGCAGGGGAATTAGGAAAAGGATTTGCTGTGGTAGCAGATGAAATAAGAAAACTTGCAGAAAGAAGTAAAGAGTCTTCTGAAAGCATAAATAAATTAGTAGAAAATATAGATAAAGATAAGAAAGATATTATAGATAACACCGGAAAAATGAAAGATGAACTTGATAGTCAATCTAACACCATAGAGGAAACAATATATGTATTTAAAAATATAATAGAGTCTATTGAAGATATTGTTCCTAAAATACAAAATGTTAATAATTCAACTTATTATATAAATAAAGAAAAGGATGAAGTTCTATCAAAGATGGAAGGAAGTACAGCTATTTCAGAAGAAATATCTGCCTCTTCAGAAGAAATATCTGCCTCTTCAGAAGAAATGAATAACTGCTCAAAGGATGTATCTATGTCAGCAGAGAAACTAAGCGAAATGACTAGAGCAATGAATGAAGAAGTGAATAAATTTAAAATATAATTTTAATAAAAGAAAAGAACAGAATTTTTAATTCTGTTCTTTTCTTTTATGATTGGATATTTCCTGTTCTTTTCCGTTATTTTCTTTTTTATGATTTTTTCTTTTTGATCTGTTATGTTTTATTATTTTCTATTTGAGTTAAGATTATATTAGTTTTATTAAACTTACTAAGCAAGTTTATAAAAATAAGATCATTGATAAAATGAACATGAATATAATTCCACCAACCATTGGTACTGATGTTCTTTTTACAACATCTAGAGCACTTTTCTTTACAGAACCAGCTACAATTACAGTAACCGCCGCTACTGGGGACACTGCTCTCATTAAGTTTCCTGCAAGACCCATTGGTACTGAAATTGCGATAGGGCTAATTCCAGCAGCCTCTGCTAGTGGAACCATTAATGGAATCATTGCAAAGAATAAAGCAGTTCCGCTACCTGAAAGTAATACTATTAGCATAGATAATGCTACTAAGATTAGCGGTAGAACTATTCCCATGCCTGTACCTTGTGTAGAAAGCATAGTCTTTTGTAAAGCACTAATAAGTCCAATTGAGTTTAATCCTGCTACAAATACGCTTGCTGCTACTAATAATGCCACAATAGAAACTCCATTTGACATTCCTTTAAAGAAGGCTTCTGTTTCTTCCAAAACCTTTTTATCTCCCTTGTGTCTAACTAATTCACAAATAATTGCAATTATAAAACTTAAGATTGATGCTACTTCTACTGATAATGATGCTGGTGAACCTGTAAAATATACCATAATCAATAATAAGATTGGTAATAGTGGTAATAATGCATAAACTGTTTTAAATAGTGCTGAGCCTTTAATTTCATCAATGGATTTTATTTCAACTTCTTCTTTATCCACGTTAGTTCCTTGTTTTTTATCCATGAATTTTTGCCAGAAATAATGTAAAGCTGCCATAAATCCTAAAGTAGGAATTGAAACCATAGCATGGTATTTCAAAACATAATCTGTTACTGTTA
This sequence comes from Clostridium simiarum, assembly GCF_018919175.1. Lineage (GTDB taxonomy): Bacteria > Bacillota > Clostridia > Clostridiales > Clostridiaceae > Clostridium_L > Clostridium_L simiarum. Next base: position 63,885 of record NZ_JAHLQL010000004.1, read on the forward strand.
ATCCAGCGTATGCTGGGAACTTTGCTAGTTCTTGAGCAATTGCAACATTATCACTTCCAAGTGGTGTTGGCATTACTGTTGCAGTGGTAGCAATAACTGCCGCTGCTGTTAATGTACTCATGCCTGACCTTTTTAAAACTGGGAATAATGTAGCTAATAATATAATTGCTAAGTTAGAAGCACTTGGAATTACTAAAGAAAGTAAGTTACCTAGTAAAAATACAATTGGAACTAAAATATAAGTTGATTTAATTTTAGATATTGGTTTTGTTAAAACACTTACAGTTACATCATTTGCTCCTATTTTACTCATATAACCTGAGTATCCCCCTAAGATTAAAATAATGAATCCTGCTGCAGATAAGGTTTGTTTGAATATATCTGCTGTTGCTTTTAACGGATCAAGTAACACAAGACCTGTGGACTCAAAGTTTTTAATTGCTATACCTTTTCCCATTGCAAAGGAAACATACATTAATACTATACCAATAGCGAATAATGTTATTTTTATGTCCATTTTCTTTATTAACATATATATCACTAAAGCAATTGCAATAAAAGCAGTCCCTAACATTATAAAATTATTCATAATACATTCCTCTCCCCTATATTTATTTTATATACAGTTTTTAATTGAACTCTTAAACCAGTCTTTAAATACTTTGGCATCTATGTCTGTACACACTTTTGCATTTGGACTTTTTCCTAAATATCCTTTTAAATCAACTATCGTACAACCAAGTGTTAAGTTACTTTGTGTTTCAACATCTATAAATGTTTCAGTCATCTCATACATTTCTGGGCAAAGAAGATAAGCTATTGCACAACTATCATACATTTTTAATCCTGTTTTAAAACTTCCACCTCTATACTTTTGGAATAATGAGTACATCATATCTCCAGTTTTACCAAAGGTTTTAATTTCTTCACTATCTTCTGGGTATACTAGTGCTTTAAGTCCCATATCTAATCCGGCCATCACTAGATTTACTCCGCTTGAAAATACAATTTTAGCTGCCTGTGGGTCTGTAGCTATATTAAATTCCCCCATAACTGTCTTATTACCTCTTGTTAAAGATCCACCCATAAATACAATTTCATCGATGTTAGATTTAACTTCTGGGTACATTTTTAGTAATAGTGCAATATTTGTAAGTGGTCCAATAGCCATAATAGTTACTGGAGTATCACTTTCAAGAATAGTTTTTCTCATGGCGTTTACTGCATGCTCTTCTAATAAGTTGCTACGACATGGCTCTCCAAAATCATATCCATCCATTCCTGATGCACCATGAACATTTTTTGCATCATCGAATTTTTCAAGTAAAGGCTCTCCAACACCCTTTGCTACAGGTATGTCTTTGCCGAAAAAGGTTAATAATTTTAATGTGTTTTCAGTTACTAAATCAAGACTAACATTTCCAGCTACAGTGGTGATAAGTTTTACATCTATCTTATCTGAGAACAATGCTATTGCTATTGCTATTGCGTCATCAATACCTGGGTCTGTGTCTATTATTAATTTTCTTTTATTCATTATGGTTATTCCTCCTTTTTGCTTTCAAAAAATTCATTAACTTGTTCCAGGGTTGGAATAGATATTTGAGCCCCTTCTCTTGTAACAGTTATAGCAGAAACCTTTGTTGCATAAATTAATGCTTCCTTTAAAGAGTTTCCGAAGGACAATTGTGCTGACAGTGCTCCTATAAAAGAATCCCCAGCAGCAGTAGAATCTATAGCGTCAACCTTATGTGCACTTATTTTAATTGTTTCATCTGGGGTTATGGTTACACTTCCGTGTCTACCTAATGTAATTACAATATTTTTTGCACCTTTTTCCTTAAGAATATTTGCAGCTTTTTCACATTCTTCAGTACTTCTAGGATATATATTAGTTAACATTTCACATTCACTTTGATTAATCACTAAGATGTCGATATATTTATAATACTCACTTGAAAATAGCTTAGCAGGTGCTGGGTTTAGCAGAGTTGTCATACCAATACTTTTGGCATACTCTATTAATTTAAGAGTTGTAGATAAATCATTTTCAAATTGGGTTACGAATATGTCTTCTTCCTTTGCAAGTTCAAATAACTTTTCCTTTGCAAAATCAAAGCTTAAAGAATTATTTGCTCCTGGGTTTATAATTATTCTATTGTCACTTTCATGGCAAACAATCATAGCTATGCCTGTAGGTTCAGTGCTTTGTATATCAATATAATCAGTATTAATTCCATTGCTTTTTAAAGAGCTTAGTATTTCAGTACCAAAGGGGTCCTTCCCAACACTTCCTATAAATAATACTTCCGCTTTAGACTTTACAGCAGCAATTGCTTGGTTTCCACCTTTACCACCGGCATTTAATAAAAAATCATGTCCTTGAATAGTCTCTCCTTTACTAGGAATATTATCAACTTTAATTGTAAGATCCATATTAAGGCTTCCTACTACAATAACTTTTTTCATACTATCTATCGCTTCCTTCTTTCTAAACAAATCATTCCTGCTCCAAATCCTTCATTTGGTCTTCTTATAAATCCGAATTTTTCATAAAAACCTTCAGTGTTTGGCATTGCCATTAGTCCAATATAAGGATTCTCACAGCAGCATGATTCTATATAATCTAACAAATTATTAACAACCATCATTCCAATTTGTTTATTTCTATAATCTGGATGAACCACAACATCTTTTATAAAAAATGCAATCCTGCCATCTCCGATTACTCTTCCAATAGCAATTGGATTTTTATTATCATAAATAACTACACTATAAAGGGTGTTTTTCAATGCCTCAATAATGTCATTTTTTTTATACTGTTGCATATTCGCATATTTTCTTATGCTATCATATATTTCCCATGTTAATCCATTTTTGCATATATTCATACTAACAAACCCCTTGATAAAACGTTTTACTACTATGAAAATATAGTATCACTCCCTGTAAGCGTTGTCAATATTTTTTATATAATTCATTAGTATTTTTAAATAACTAATATGGGATTTTATTACTGATATTAAAAGTTCAGTAATAATGTGATATACTTATTTTGGTGATTAAAATGAAAGTTAAGTTAAAAGATATTGCTGAAAAAGCTAATACATCAATAACCTCTGTTTCCTTAGTTTTAAACAATAAACCTTGTAGAATTTCTGATGAAAAGAAAGCATTAATTAAACAAATTGCAAAAGATAATAATTATACTCCAAACATTAATGCAAGAAGCTTAATTACAAAGGAAACTAAAACTCTTGGACTTATTATCCCTGATATTGAAAACATATTTTTCTCAAAACTTACAAAAACTATTGAAACCTATTGTAGGCAATTTGGATATGCCTTAATCATTGTAAATTCAAATGATGAATATAAAGAAGATCTGCATTTATTGGATCTATTATTGGCAAGAGGCATAGATGGACTGTTTATTACTGTGTCTAATTCTGCATATAATCATAAAGAAGAGGTATGTTCAAAATTAAAAAGCCTAACAATACCTTATATAATGATAGATAGAGTTTTTGATGAGTTAGATTGTAATCAGGTATATTTTGATAATGTAAAAGGTTCTTATATGGCAACAAAGTATTTAATTGAAAATGGACATACTATGATCTCCTGTATTACAAACTCCATTTATTCAAAAAATACTGTGTCTCGTTTTGAAGGCTATAAAAAAGCAATGAAGGAGCATGGACTAAAGATAAAAGATGAGTATATTATTCAAGGAGACTATCGTATCCAAAGTGGATATAATACTGGTGATATGGTAATCAGCAATAATACCACCGCTGTATTTGTTACAAACGATATGATGGCACTTGGATTACTAAAACGATTAAGCGAGAAAAACATAAAGATTCCTGAAGATTTGTCTATTGTCAGCTATGATAATTTATTAAATGACTTTATAATTGGAATAGGAATAACCTCTATTGATCAAAATATTTCAAACCTAGGAAAAGTAGCTTGTGATCTTATGCTAAGTCTTATTAAAAATGAAGAAACAGAAATTAAAAAGATATGTTTAGATCCTCAGCTAATTATAAAAAGAAGTGTTAAAAATTTTAACACCTTGGGTCAGGGGAGATGAGATATCATCACCCTACCAAAGGTGTAATATTTTAAAATAAAATTATTAATTACACAAAATTATCTAGTTTCTCTACAAAATAGAAATACTCATTTCTGCATTAAAATCTTTTCCTTTTTCTAGTTTAACAATGCCTGATTTATCCTTAAACTCACCATTAAAATCTTCAAAATCAGCATGACCATACCAAGGTTCTATGCAAACAAAGGGAGCTCCTGAGTTTTTAGTCCATATGCCAAGGAAAGGAAAGCCTTTGAAATTAACTTCAAGTCCTTTAGAGTTTTTACTACCTTTTAGGCATATACTTTGGGATTTAAGATTTTTAAATACTAAAGCATCATCTTTAAATAAATCATAATTTAAGGCTATTTTCTTTTCGTTATTTAATAAGGACTTTGTTTCCCTTTTAAAATAACCCTTTTCATTTAAACACATTGTATGTACACTTTCATTTTCTTCAAATTCTAAATAATAATCCTCAAATTTTTCTTCAGAGTAAAGTGGACAGTTAAATCCAGGATGAGCTCCGAGAGAAAAGTAAATATCTCTGTCATCTTGATTGATTACTCTATATTTTATCTTAAGAGTATTTTCTGTTAGCTGGTAGCCTATTTGAAATTTAAACTTATAAGGGTATACCTTAAGAGTTTCCTCAGAATAAGCTAGTTCAAACAAGAGACTATGAGAATCCTCTTCAATTAATTTAAAGTCTAAATCTCTAGCAAGACCATGCTGTGGTAATGAATATTTCATACCACAAACTTTATATACATTTCCATTTACTTTACCTACAATAGGAAATAGCACTGGAGCATGGCGAGGCCAGAACTTTTCATCCCCTTGCCACAAATACTCTAGTTTTTCCTTTTTTTCATAAATACTATGAAGCTCCGCTCCTTTATCATGAATTTTTATACATAATAATTGATTTTCTAAACTATGCAAAAAAGCACTTCCTTTCTTAGTATCTTCATGTTAATATATACTTTAAATGTAAAATAAAAAGGTAATCAGAATATTTAACCATTTTGTAATACTTTTGTAATTGTAAAGAAAACAATTAATCTGTTTTATATTATATAATAATATCATAGTCAAAGAAACATCAATATAAAACTTGATGTAACAAAAAACTTAAACAATGATCAAACCCTTAAACTCACAAATTAATTTATATTAGAGGACTTAAAAATCATAAATACAACCAAGATACGTATTAAAAGTGAACTAACGGATCTAAAGGAATAAGATTTTTATTTACCATTAAACTCACATCACTTATAGGCAGCTGCCCCCACAGCTGTCTATTTTGCTGTTTATTTGTTTATATTAATTCTCATTATTTTATAAATGTGTATTATATTGCCCATAAGCTAAAAATTAAGTTTAATTGGTAAAAAAATTATGGTAAAATGTTGTTCTAGGGGTATAACTTTGAAGCAAGGAGATAAATGATGTTTAATAGAGAAAACATAGAACATATAAAAAGCTTATCCTCATATGGAATTTTAATTGTAGTCTTGGCTTTTATGTTGTATTGCAATCAAAAATTGAAGAAAAATAATAAAAAAATGAGGTTAACCTTGCTTGAGGAAGAAAGTAGAAGGGAAGAGCTACAAAAGGAAGTAGATAATCTAAGCACTATTTTAGTAAGTTCCGATGATGCTATTATATGTAGTAACCTAGATGGAACTATACTAAGGTGGAATAAAAGTGCAGAAGAGATTTATGGATATACTGAAGAGGAAGCCATTGGTAAAAATATATCTATAATTAGTGGAAGAGAAAACATTAAAGAGGTTCAGTGGCTATCTTCAAATTTAGAGGTTGGAGAAACCATAAAAAACTACGAAACTAAAAGATATACAAAAGACGGAAGAGAAATCAGCATATGTGTAACCTTATCACCAATAAAGGATAATGAAGGAAACATACTTTATGTGGCAGGCATTGATAGGGAGATAACAGAGAAAGTAAAAGATAGAGAAAAGCTTATAAAAAGTTATGATGAGCTTTCTATGGTTTATAATCAACTTGCTGCCACAGAAGATGAACTCAGAAACCAAATAATAGAGCTTAAAAATCATGAGAAGGCATTAAAGCTTAGTGAGGAAAGATATAAATTAGTTTTAGAAGGGGCTAATGATGCCATTTGGGAACTAGATTTTTCAGATGATTCTTTCTTTATATCATCTAAATGGGAGGTAATATCAGAAAATACTATTTTAGATATAGATGACTTAAATGAAGCAATTTCAAGGTATGTACACCCAGAGGATATAGAAACTGTAATAAAAGAACTTCAAGATCACATTACAGGTAATAGTGATAATAAGGAATATTATCAAAGTGAGTTTAGGATAAAGACAAAGTATGGAAAATATAAATGGGTTAATAGCAGAGGTAAGATAATAAGAGATAGTGATGGAAATGCTATAAAAATGGCAGGTTCTATTACAGATATTAATGAAAAGAAGGAGTCTCAAGAAAAAATAAGATACTTAGCTTATTATGATCCACTGACAAACCTTCCAAATAGACTTTGGCTTAAAGAAAAGCTTAATGAAATAATAGAGGAAAGTGGAAAAAATAACGAGAAATTTGCACTATTATTTATAGACATAGATAATTTTAAAATGATAAATGACATTTTAGGTCATGATTTTGGTGATGATGTAATGAAAGGAATTTCAAGTACCATAAACCAAAAGCTTCCACCAGCTGCTATTATGGGGAGAAATGGTGGAGATGAATTTATGGTAATATTAAAAAACACCAGTCACCTAAAAGAAGTTTGTGCATTATGCCATAATATTCTTGAGCCATTTAAAACCTCAATTAATATAAAGGATACAAATATTTATACAGGAATAAGTATGGGGATATGTATATATCCTTTTGATGGAAGCACTCCAAAAGAATTACTAAGAAATTCAGATGCAGCTCTTTATCATGCAAAGAAAAACGGAAAAAATCAGTACTGTGTATTTAATAAAACTATGGCAGAGGAGATAATAAGAAAAGGAACCATAGAAAAAGGTTTAAGAGAGGCACTAATAAACAATGAATTTATCATGTATTATCAACCGCAGTTAGATATTAAGACAGGTAAAATAGGTGGATATGAGGCTCTCATAAGATGGAACAGCAAGGAACTAGGTTGGGTATCACCAGGAGAATTCATACCTGTGGCTGAAGAATCAGGCATAATAAGAGATATAGGATTTTGGGTTATTAAAGATGTTTGCAGACAAATAAGGATCTGGAAAGAAAAAAATCTAAAACTCTCTAGCATAGCTATAAACATATCACCTATACAACTTCACGAAAGTAGATTTATAGAAAACATGCTTTATATATTACAATCTGAAGGTCTATCACCAGAAGATTTAGAAATAGAGATTACTGAAAATGTACTTATAAATTTTTATGATAAAAATATCTTAGTATTAAATAGATTAAAGGACTTAAATTTTAGTGTAGCATTAGATGACTTTGGGACAGGTTATTCCTCTTTAAATTATTTAAGAGTAATGCCCATAAATAAATTAAAGATAGATAAATCCTTTATAGACTTTATTGAAAAAGATAAAAATATAACAGAAGGAATAATAGAACTCTCACATAATATGGGTATAGAAGTAGTGGCAGAAGGTGTAGAAACCCAAGGTCAAGTATCTATATTAGAATCTATGAGTTGCGATAAAATACAAGGTTACTACTTCAGCAAACCACTATCAGCTGAAGAAGTAGAAATATTTGCAGATCCCAAAAATGTAAGTGTTTCTAGGAATAAGCCATAATCAAGTGATTCAGAGGTTCAGGTGGAGTTTGCTTATGAGGAATACACCTCTCCATCTGACCTAGAAGAACTTATAAAGATACCTAAATATAGAGGTGCTTATTTAAAGACATTTACTTATAGAGGTACTTTTTAAGGAAAAAATAACTTATCATTCTATTTCAGAGGAGTAGGAATCACATCATCAAAGATATAATCATGGATTTGTTTTGTGGTAGCTTCCTTATCAAAGGGTAAATACCACACTCCATTTATCATTTCTCCACCATCTTTATAATATCCATCCACAGGAAATCGTTCCTGTTCAATAACTATATTAGGACTCATTAATATTTCACTACCTATTTTTAATATTTCTGTTTTAGATAGACTAGTTTCTACTAATGGTAAAAGTTCAGATACCAAGGAAGGATATTTAGTAATTCCAGCAGATTGTATTTTTTCTAGCAATAAAGCTAATACAATTCTTTGCCTATCTGTTCTTTCAAAATCTCCATTACCCACATTTCGTATTCTGCTATAAGATAAGGCTTGCATACCGTTTAAGGTTTGAAGACCAGGATTCTTAACATAAGTAGGCTTAGTCTTTCTATAAGAATTTAATTCAGATATATAAAGATTAATCTGGGAAATCTCATCCCTTTTAACATCTATTTCTAAACCACCTAAAATATCTATAACCTTCTCCATATTATAAAAATTTATTGAGGCATAATCCTTTATATTTAACTTATAATTTTTATTTAAAGTTTTGATAGCAAGTGAAGGACCTCCGAAGGCATAGGCATGGTTTAGCTTATCCTTACCATGACCATCTATATTTATATAGCTATCTCTCATAATAGATAGCATCTTTATTTTATTACGATCCTGATCTATGGTTAGAATCATTGTAGCATCAGAGCGGCTAGGTTCATTAGGTTCTCTTTGATCTAAGCCAAAAAAAGCTATGTTAAGTATTTCATGTTTTTGTTTTTCTTTTAATTCTTCTATGGTAGACTCCTCAATACCTAAGTCTTCATTAGTTTTAGATATTTCATTAGTTTTTACTTTATTAAGGGAATTTATAACATAAAAACATACCATACCTATTATGAATAAAAATATAAAAATTAATACCATAAAAAAGATTTTCTTCTTTTTACTAGTTTTTTTTTCATCTTCAGACATGGACATATACTCCTTTCTCCAAAACTCTAGAAGTGTAAAAATTTCCAGTGGTAAACTATGAGGCAATTAAAGTTTTAATTTGTAGAAGTATTAATAGTGGTAGACATAGGATAAATCATGCTTAGTCTTATAATATTTTTATAAAGATTTAAATATGATGAAAAAGGAAGATTTAAATTTTAACAATGGACACAACTTTTTAAATAAATTATAATATTATGTGTTATGGTTGAAAATTCAACAATTTATTATATATTTATACTAATATAGTATTTACTTATAGTAATAAATTTATCCCATTGCTACCATATGCCTTAAAGGCGGAGTAGTAAGTCGGTAGCAATGAGGTAAAATAAATAATTCATAATTGATATAGATATTTAAGAAATTAATATAAGGTTAAAAGAAAGGGATAGCTATGGATATAATTGATAAGATATTTGGAAATTATAGTGAAAGACAAGTAAAAAAAATAATTCCTATAGCAGAGAAGATAATGTCATTAGATGAAGAGTATGGTAAGCTTACTGATGAAGAATTAAAGAATAAGACTATAGAATTTAAAGAAAAAATAAGTCAAGGTAAAACCTTAGATGATATACTGATAGATGCCTTTGCTACAGTAAGAGAGGCTTCATGGAGAATATTAAAAATGAAGCATTACAAAGAGCAGCTTATAGGAGGTATAGTGCTTCATCAAGGTAGAATTGCAGAGATGAAGACAGGAGAAGGAAAAACATTGGTAGCAACCCTTCCAGCATACTTAAATGCCTTAGAAGGTAAAGGGGTTCACGTAATAACTGTAAATGATTATTTAGCAGAGAGAGACAAGGAAGAAATGGGACAAGTCTATGAGTTTTTAGGTCTTACCACAGGAGTTGTGCTAAATCAAATGCAGGCTCCAGAAAGAAGAGCTGCCTATAACTCTGATATAACATATGGTACAAACAGTGAATATGGCTTTGACTATTTAAGAGATAATATGGTGGTAAGAAAAGAAGAAAAGGTACAAAGACCACTACATTTTGCTATAGTAGATGAAGTTGACTCCATATTTGTAGATGAAGCAAGAACACCTCTTATAATATCCGGAGAGGGAAAGGAGTCCACAGAGTTTTATAAAATTGCAGACCATTTTGCTAAGACATTGATATTAGAAGAAGACTATACAATAGATGAAAAAACAAAAGCTGTAATACTTTCAGAGCAAGGGGTAGAAAAGGCAGAGATTTACTATGGCGTAGAAAACTTTGCAGACGATGTAAATCTTTCACTTCAACATCATACAGTACAAGCTTTAAAGGCGAATTATGGTATGAAAAACAGTGTAGATTATATAGTTAGAGATGGTGAAATTCTTATAGTAGATAGCTTTACAGGTAGAGTTATGGACGGTAGAAGATTCAGTGATGGACTACATCAAGCTATTGAAGCCAAGGAAGAAGTGGATATAAAAGAAGAAAATCAAACTCTTGCTACTATAACATATCAAAATTATTTTAAAATATATAACAAAATATCTGGTATGACAGGAACAGCACAAACAGAAGAAGAAGAATTTAGAGAAGTTTATGGGTTAGACGTAGTAGTGATACCTACACATAAACCTATAAAAAGAATAGACAGAGATGACTTGATGTATAAGACAGAGATGGATAAATTTAAGGCTATAGTTAATGACATAGTTGAAACACATAAAAAGGGACAACCAACCTTAGTGGGAACTACATCTATAGAGAAGTCAGAACTTATTTCATTTATGTTAAAGAGAAGAGGAGTTCCACATCAGGTTTTAAATGCAAAGCATCATAAAAAAGAAGCAGAAATAGTATCCCATGCAGGTGAAGTAGGTGCAGTAACCATTGCAACCAATATGGCTGGACGTGGTACAGATATAAAGCTTACAAAAGAAGCAGAAGAACGTGGAGGGTTAAAGGTTATAGGTACAGAAAGGCATGAGTCAAGACGTATAGATAACCAACTTAGAGGACGTTCAGGAAGACAAGGAGACGTAGGTGAATCCATATTCTATATTTCCTTAGAAGATGAAATCATAAAAAGATTTGCTCCAGAAAGACTAGAAAATGTAATGTCAAAGGTAAAAATAGAAGAAGAAGGGCCTATACAAATTAAAAAGGTTACAGATCTTATAAAGCATGCTCAAAAAAATGTAGAAGCCAATAACTTTGAAACTAGAAAAAATGTTTTAAAATACGATGATGTAATGAATAAGCAGAGAATTATAGTATATAAGCAAAGAAATGAAGTATTAGACAAAGAAGACATAAGTAAGAATATTTTATACATGATAAAAGAAGTTATGTATAAAGAAACAGAAATACACCTAACAGAAGATAAAAATAAGAAGTTGTCAGAAAAAGATTTAGAAAACTTAATTAAATATATGGAAGGAACCTTCTTCCAAGTTAATACATTTAAAATTGAAGGTTTTAAAAATATGACAAAGGCAGAAGTTCAGGAAAGCATATACAAAGCAGCTTGTGAAGTTTATTCTGAAAAAGAAGAAATACTAAAAGACAACCTTAGAATTATGGAAAGATCCATATTGTTAAAGGTAGTAGACTATAGATGGATTGACCACCTTGAAAATATGGAAAACCTAAAACAATACATAAATCTTCAATCCTATAACCAAAAAGATCCTTCACAAATGTATCAACTTATGTCCAGCGATATGTTTGATGAAATGATATACAATATAAAGCTAGACACCATAAAATACGTATTAAAAATAGAAATAAAATTATTTAAAACAGCTAACCCTGAATCAAAAGAAGAAAATTTAGAAGAAATTAAGATAGATTCTTCTAAAGAGCAATCTTCCAAAGATGAAGTAGAATCAAAGGAAATCTAGATTTAGATGGAATCTCCTTGAGAATTATTACCAATAGAATAGATGATATAAATTCTACTATAGTGCTCTGTCACAATGAAAGGTTGCTGATACTTAACAACCTTTTGTTGTGACAAACAATTTTTTGTTGTTGAATGTTTTTTATTTCTATAAAAGATTTTATTGTTTATTTAACAACTTTTTATTGTGATAAATGGACTGAGTTTTAACAATCTTTAATTGCGACAACTCCATTTATATATCCAACACCTTTTAATTGTGACAGAGCAGGATACAACAAAATCATTACTACCCTCTCAGGGAGTTTTTCCTCAAAGAGAGTTTGCCATGGTAAAAACAGGATAAGCACAGTTCTTGCCTTGAAAGGGCTTTGCTTATGAGGCATATACTTTCGATCTGAACCTTAAAAGAATTAATTTACAAAAATAATAACCATAAGATAAAATCAAAGAAAGAAAAAACAGGAATTCAACAATTATAATTTAGATTCTAAAGGTTTTGTTGTAATATGTTTTTTCTTTCTTATTATATTGAGGTAAATTTTAAGCAAAGAACCAAGAGATGTGATGGTGCGTGAATCGGTTAAGCAGGTACCCAAATCCATGATTTGATGGTAGTCGCTTACTCTTTGAGTACTCATCTGAAGTAATGAAGATGAGTTTCCTACTAATGGTACAATGGGATAAAGGGGGAGGAGAAATGGGAAAAGTAAAATTTCAATGGGGTAAACTTGAATATGTATTAATAGCTTTTATTATACTACTTCCAAATAGATTTATTGGGGAAGAGGCAGCTTCAGCCTTGATGCTAGGAGTTGGATGTTTATATATAATAAAGCTATTAAGAAAAGGGGATTTAAGATCAAAGAGCCTTCAACTTAAAAAGGAAGACAAAATTTATATGAGTATAGTGGCAGTGATTATTCTATCTTGCTTTATAGCTCTTTCAAAAACCTATAGCATTAGTAAAGCTTTAGGAAGTACTACATTATATATAAATCTAGTGCTATACTATATTATTTTTAAAGTAATGAAAGAAGAAAAGTCTAATATATATAGGACCATAAAATTTACTATAGCAATAGTAGCAATTTTATCTATAACTATAGAAGGTGCCATATATAAAAATAGAATAATTGCAAACCTAGGGTATGCTAATAGCTTTGCCCTACTACTTTTAATAGGCTTATATTTTGTATTAGTAACTAAGGTAGAAGAGGTTCCTAAAGTAAATAATAAAGACAAAAGAATAGAGAGTAATAAAATTAGTAGTATAGATGAGAGACTAAATCCTGATCTTTATTTTGAGATAATCTATCTCCTAGGAATATTGCATACAGGTTCAAGGACTACCATAATGCTATTATTACCATACCTAGCCTTGGACATATACTTTTCATTGAAAAGTAATAGAAAAATAAGTTCTATTTACGGATTAATCGTATCATTAGTTCTCTATGTTATGATTAATAAAATTTCCATAGCAGGTGCTATATTAGCACCCATAGTAATATTACTGGCAGTTTTTATATATAAAAATGTAAAAACTAAGATATTTAATAGGCTACTACCAATAATAGTAGGAATATTGATTATAGGAGCTTTTACCCTTAATCTAAATCTAAATACCTTTAACAGAATAAAGAATATATCACTAAAAAATGCATCTCTTAATGAAAGATTTGTTATGTTTAAGGATTCTATAAATGCCATAAAGAAAGAGCCTATGGGACATGGAATGAATTCTTTTCAATATAATCAATATAAAGATGCCACAGGAAGCTATGATGCAAAATATATACATAACTCCTTTATACAAGCTTATTATGATCTGGGGATTATGGGAGGAACAGCATTTTTAGTTCTCTTTATATATGGAATCCTAATATCTTTGGGACAGTTCAGAAATATTAACAGAGGACAAACTAAGGGACGGTTCATAAATAAAGATAAAGAAAGCAAGGGGCATTTTATAACTATAAGTAATAGGGGACAGTTCATAACCCTAGCTTTATATCTTAGTATATATATCCATAGCCTTTTGGATTTCGACTTTTCTTTTTCTAATATTGCTTTAATACCTGTAATGCTTATAGCGTTGACAGAGGTAAATAAAGATAAAAATCAAGAAGAAATAATTAAAGAGGAGCCTGATTTAAAACCTAATTTAAAACAAAGGGTTTTCATGGGAAGTTCTATTTTATTAGCTATAATTAGTTTTTATATAGCATTAAATGGCACTGTAATATTTAGAGCAGTTCAATCTATAAACTCAGAAGAGGTATTACTCCATGAGAACATAGTAAATAATCTAGAAGCAATTCTAATAAAGGATTATGAATTTTATAAATTAAAAGGAGACATTGCCTTCCAACATTATAGAAATGAAAATAAAGAGGAGGATCTTAAAGAGGCTTTAGGTTATTATAAAAGATCAGAGGAGTTAAACCAAAGAGATCCTGTAATTAAATGGAACATATCTTATTTTTGTGAAAAGTTAGGTAATTATGATGAGGTAATGATTTATAAAGATAAGGTATTAGAAAATAGAAAGTTCTATAAAGAGGATTACGAAGATTATAAAAGATTTCTCTTAAAGGCAATAAAAGAGGATGAGAAAAATCAAGAGATTTATAATAAAAGAATTCAAGAAATAGAGAAATATAAAGTGGATAAATAGAGGATGAGTTTCATTTAAATACTCTTAGAAATGGGTAGTATCCAATAAAAAACCCCCGAAGATTTAAAACATCCTCAGGGGTTACTGGGTTTAATTTAATCCTAATTTTCCTTTTAATTCAGATATAAGTGTATTTATATCCTCAGTTAAGAATTCATTTTCTTCAAGTTCTGTTATGGCTTTTTTAGCATTTTCTATATCTATCGCTAATTTGCTCTCAAGAGCTTTTTCCACTAATGTTCTAGCTTTATTAAATAAAATTCCTTGAAGATCATCAATATTAGTGCTCCATGTAGCTTTATAATCTAAATTAGGTATATCTTGAATTAAATATCTCAAACCATTTAAGTCTTTTTGAGTAGGATTTTCTTTTTCTGTATGTTCATTTATAACTGTTACAATTCTCTCGTATATTGGGTGTTGATAGTTGTCTAATATTGAGGAGAAGGTTTCTCTAGCATTTGTAAAAGTTCCTCCATCATCTGGTAATACATCAATAGCCTCCCTGGTTTTTAATATGTCCTTTTGAAGTCCATCTTTAACTGCAGCTACCACATTATCAGTGTCAGATATACCACCATCCTTAGCATCAAAGTAAGCTTTAACCCCATGGCTACTTGCTTTTTTCATAACACCTAATGTGGACTCGTGAGCTGTTTTTAGTTTTAAATCTAAGTCAGAAGGTTCTTCTACTTTGTCAGTTATTGACACATAAGATCCCCTTTTTATATTGTAATCAGAGACTACTAGGTTATTATCATCATATATGGCAACACGATCTATTAGCTTTGTGAATTTATATCTAGGTGAAATGCTTTCATCTATAACCTTATAAAGGATTGTTTCACCACCGTACTCTTCAGAGCTTATCCACAAGTCATTATTAAAGTCCTTTGTTAATGAGTTATTCATTCTAGAAAGAGGTAGTGTTTTATTAGGAAGTATATTGCCAGTTTCATAGTCAAATGTATCTATATTTAAGTAAGCCATTCTATTAGCAAAATCCTTTTGTATATAAGCTAAATTGCAATCTTTAGTTAATTTAATAGAATCCACACCATACTTAGCTATATTAGGAATTGAATACTGCTTTGTATTATTTCCATCAAAGAATAGATAATTAAATTGTCCATTATAAAAATCTTTTATAAAAATTTTGTCACCTACAGTATCTATTACACTTATGGAGTGACCGTGACTAGCAGTATAATATATTTTACCTTTTGAATCTATAAGATATTTGAAAGTTGTGTAGTCATCACCATTCTTTGCGTCTAAAGTAAAGATATAAAGTATATCTCCATTAGATTTTACATACTTTTTAGCATCATTTGAGCTTGTATCTATTAAAGTATAATCTTTATAATCATTAGCAAAAGAAGATTTTAAACTTGGTTCCACTACATTTTCTATTATGCTCTCTTCGTCTATTTTTGTTAAAGAATCAGATTCGTAATTGTACAATAGGGCATCTTTATCACATAAAAATACAAGTCCTTTATCTGTATAGAATGAATTATAAGGTTGTGTAACTTTATTACTTATAACTTTGTAGTTATCACCGTCTTTTACCATAAGCTTTTTAGGCACCCTAATATTTAAGTCATTATCACCATAAAGCAGAGTTTTATCTTTATATTGGTAAGCGTAATAAAGATAAAAAGGTGTAAAATCCCTATAAGTAGGAATTTCATTTCCTTCAGCTCTAGCAACTTGTCCTAAAAAATTAAAAGGAATTAAGGTTAGAGAAAAGAAATATACCATTAATATGGCAAAGAATTTTTTAAAGTTTTTTTTACATTTCATATATAATCCCCCTATTTACATATTTAGATAATATTACAATTATACCACATTATACTCTTAAACCTAAAATTTCACAACAAGACCCCTGAAGATTTAAAACATCTTCAGGGGTTACTGGGTTTAATTTAATCCTAATTTTCCTTTTAATTCAGATATAAGTGTATTTATATCTTCAGTTAAGAATTCATTTTCTTCAAGTTCTGCTATGGCTTTTTTAGCATTTTCTATATCTATCTCTAATTTACTCTCAAGAGCTTTTTCCACTAATGTTCTAGCTTTATTAAATAAAATTCCTTGAAGCTCGTCAATATCAGTGCTCCAGGTAGCTTTATAATCTAAATTAGGTATATCTTGAATTAAATATCTCAAACCATTTAAGTCCTTTTGAGTAGGATTTTCTTTTTCTGTATGCTCATTTATAACTGTTACAATTCTCTCGTATATTGGATGTTGATAGTTGTCCAATATTGAAGAGAAGGTTTCTCTAGCATTTGTAAAAGTTCCTCCATCATCTGGTAATACATTGATGGCCTCCCTGGTTTTTAATATGTCCTTTTGAAGTCCATCTTTAACTGCAGCTACCACATTATCAGTGTCAGATATACCACCATCCTTAGCATCAAAGTAAGCTTTAACCCCATGGCTACTTGCTTTTTTCATAACACCTAATGTGGACTCGTGAGCTGTTTTTAGTTTTAAATCTAAGTCAGAAGGTTCTTCTACTTTATTAGTTATTGACACATAAGATCCTTTATCATTTGTATCATAAGAAAAAACTACTAGGTTATTATCATCATATATAGAAATATCATATGTAAACCCTTTAAATTTATATTTAAGTGAAGGGTTTTCATCTATGATCTTATAAAGTTCTGTATAGTTTTCTGAATTTACATAGTAAATCCATAATTCATCGTTAGAATCCTTACATAATAGACTATCGTTTGAAGAAATGGGCATTGTTTTATAAGGAATTATGCTTTCTGTCTTATCATCGAATATAGCTATATTGAAATAAGATGTTCCGGTGGTAAAATCCTCACCTATATAAGCTAAGTTACCATCCTTGGTTAATTTACTAGATTCAAGACGACGCCTATCTACAGAATTCCTTGAATACTTTTTTGCGCTATTTCCATCATAGAGTAGATAGTTAGTTTCTTTATAGGAATATTCTCGTATTAAAATTTTATCACCTACAACATCCAAAATATTCATTGAAGGAAGATTTGCATTATAATATACCTTACCCTTTGAATCTATAAGATAATTGAAGGTTGTAGAAAAGTCACCTTTCTGACAATTTAATCTAATAACATAAAGTATGTCTCCGTTATGTTTTACATAGGTTTGGGTAATCTTTAGGTTCTCTATAAAGTAATCTTTATGATCATTAGCAAGAGCAGAATTCAAACTTGGTTTTACTACATTTTCTATTATACTTTTTTCATCTATTTCTGTTAAAGAATCAGATTCATAATCGTATAATAGGGTTTTATCGCTGGATGAGAAAACCATTCCATTATCTGTATAAGATGCACGGGTATAACGTGGATGTGGAAAATTATTTTCTAAAGTCTTATAATTATCACCCTCTTTTAGCATAAGTTTTTTAGGTTCTTTAACATTAAAATCAGTGTCACCATAAAGTAAGGTCTTATCCTTATATTGATAAGCAGCTAAAAGATAAAAGGGTGTAAAATTGCTGTAGGTAGGAATTTCATTACCTGCAGCTTGGACAGCTTGTCCTAAAAAGTTAAATGGAACTAAAGACAGAGAAAAGAAATATACCATTAATATGGCAAAGAGTTTTTTGAAGCTTTTTTTACATTTCATATTCAATCCCCCTATTTACATATTTGGTTAATATTAGAATATACCAGTATTATACACTATAACCTAAAATTTTACAACAAAACCCCTGAAGATTTAAAACATCCTCAGGGGTTATTGGGTTTAATTGATTATCATAGATTCCTAGTTTAATTAATTTCTACTTAGTGATTTTTGACTTTAATTTATTTACAGTTTGGTAATTTATAGTCTTGTATTTAACTAAATTATAGTTTTATCTTTAATTGATTCCTAATTTGTTTTTTAAGTTAGATATAAGTGCATTTATATCATTAGTTAGAAATTTATTTTCTTCAAGTTCTGCTATGGATTTTTTAGCATTTTCTATATCTATCTCTAATTTGCTCTCAACAGCTTTTTCCACTAAGTCTGTTGCTTTATCAAATAAAATCCCTTGAAGCTCATCGATATCAGAGCTCCATGTAGCTTTATAATCTAAATTAGGTATATCTTGAATTAAATATCTCAAGTCATTTAATTCCTTTTGAGTAGGGTTTTCTTTTTCTGTATGTTCATTTATAACTGTTACAATTCTCTCGTATATTGGGTGTTGATAGTTGTCCAATATTGAGGAGAAGGTTTGTCTAGCATTTGTAAAAGCTCCACCATCATCGGGTAATACATTGATGGATTCTCTAGCTACTAATATGTCCCTTTGAAGTCCGTCTTTAACTGCAGCTACCACATTGTCAGTGTTAGATATGCCACCATCCTTAGCATCAAAGTAAGCTTTAACACCATGTTTACTTGCTTTTTCCATAGCATTCACTGTATTTGCATGAGCAACTTTAAGTTTTAAATCTAATTCAGAAGGTTGTTCTACTGTGTCATTTGTTGTAACATAAGATCCTTTTTTATTTGCAGTATAAGAAGTGGCTACTAGGTTATTATCATCATATATAGAGATATCATGTACTTGCTCTGTGAATTTATATCTAGGGGAAAGGCTCTCATCTAGAACTTTATAAATAGTTGTAGCATTTTCATAGCTTGTAGAGCGTATCCATAATTCATTATTAAAGTCCTTACTCAATGAGCTATTCATTGAAGAAAGAGCTGTTGTTTTATTAGGAAGTATACTTCCTGTTTTTTCATCGAATCTAGCTATATTTAAATAAGCCACTCTATTGGCAAAATCACGATGCATATAAGCTAAATTGCCGTCTTTAGTTAATATAGGATAATTGGAGGTATATTCATCTATAGTAGGATTTGAGTACTGTTTTGTACTATTTCCATCATATAATAGATAATTAGATTCGTCGTTATAATAATCTTCTATTAAAATTTTATCACCTAGGGTATCTAATACACTTATAAAGTGACCAGAACCTGCAGTATGATATATTTTACCTTTTGAATCTATAAGGTAATGGAAAGTTGAGTAGGCATCATCTTTTTCGCCATCTAAGGTAAAAGTATAAAGTATATCTCCATTAGATTTTACAGTCTTTATAATAAAGTTTGAGTTTGTGTCTACCAAAGTATAATCTTTATAATTATTAGCAAAATCAGATTTTAAAGCTGGTTCTACTACATTTTTCAGTATACTTTCTTCATCTATTTTTGTTAAAGAATCAGATTCATAATTGTATAATAGCAAACCTTCATCACTTAAGAAAACAATACCCTTATCTGTATAGAATGAGTTGTAGGGTCTTACAAAGTTATCCTTTATAGTTCTGTAATTGTCACCATCTTTTATCATAAGTTTTTTAGGCGTTCTAATATTTAAATCGTTATCACCATAAAGTAGAGTTTTATCTTTATATTGATAAGCATAATAAAGGTAAAAGGGTGTAAAATTGCTATATGTAGGAATTTCATTTCCTTCAGCTCTAGTAGCTTGTCCTAAAAAATTAAAAGGAACTAAGGTTAGAGAAAAGAAATATACCATTAATATGGCAAAGAGTTTTTTAGAGCTTTTTTAAATTTCATATGTAACCCTCCTGTGTATATATTTAGTGAATACTATAATTATATCCAATATTATAATATATAAATTAAATTTTTGTAACAAAAAAAACCCCAAAGGGTTTTTTTTATTCTATTCCAATTACATCAAAGGTATCATCTAGTTTTGACTCTAAACCTGCTATGAAAGTTTTTATATTGCTATCTGAAAACTCATTATTTTTTAACTCTTCAATAGCTTGTCTAGCTTTTTTTATGTCACTTTCGTTTCTTGTTTCAAGAGCTCTATTAACAAGGCCTTGAGCACGATTATGCAGCCTAATTTGACATTCATCTAAAGCAGAGCTGTAAGATGCTCTTGCAGGATTTCCATTGTTATCGATAAAGTCTGGTGCTTCAATAATCAATGTTCTAACCGCATTTAGCTCTTTTTGAGCTAACTTATCATCATTCATTTTTAGCTCATTAATTATTGTAACTATTCTTTCGTATACTGGATGTTGGTATCCATCAAGCAGCTTTGAGAACTCCCCGATAGCAGTTTCCATTCCTTCTGGTAATGCTAATATTGCATCTCTTGCTGTATCGATGTCCTTTTGCATTCCACCTTTAACAGCGTTAACTAATGCTGATGTGTTTGCATTGGCGTTATCGTTGATGTATGGCTTAACACCATGTTTATTAGCCTTTTCTATAGCAGTCATTGTAGCGTCATAAGCAGCCTTGTATTTTAAATCTAGGTCAGAGGCTTTTCTAGGCATGTCTTGTTTTTTAACAGTATTTTCTTCAGCATTTGCAAAGAATCCCAAGTTATTATGAGAAACTAAAAAAACTGAAAATAAAGATACCATTATAAGACCTAAGGTTTTAGAAAGAGTCCTTCTAGGTTTCATTATCATCTCTCCGTTCTACAATATTATACTTTTTAATGCTATTTTAACATTTAGAACAGTGGTTTACAATATATTTCCTTTAAAAGCTTAGTTATATATTTAAAAAGGCTTTAAGAGAACTCATAGTCTTCTTGTTAATTGAAATAGTTCTATACTATTTAATTTTACTCTTCTTTATGGTATTATAAGCATGATTTATTTTTTAGACTTTGATAAAATATAAGATAAAGGTTATTCCTATTACTTAGGATATATTTAATATAAGGTTAGGAGAGGATTTAATGTTATGTGCACTTATAATGGCAGGAGGCAAAGGTGAAAGATTTTGGCCTATGTCCACAGATGAGATGCCAAAGCAGTTTTTAAGTTTAATAGATGAAGAGTCAATGATACAAAGTACTGTAAGAAGATTAGAGCCTATGATACCCCTAGAGAGAGTTTTTATAGTTACAGCAGAGAACTATGTAGATCTAGTTAAAGAACATATACCAAATATCCCTGATAGAAATATAATAGTAGAGCCTGTAGGAAAGAATACGGCTCCTTGTGTGGCTCTTTCTGCTTTTATAATAGAAAAATACTATAAGGATGCAACAATTGCAGTGCTTCCATCGGATCATCTTATAGGAGAAGAGAAAGAGTTCTTAAATACACTAAAGGCTGCAGAAAGCTTTATAGAAAATAATGAAAAGGCAATATTAACTCTAGGCATGAAGCCTGATAGACCAGAGACAGGCTATGGATACATAAAATTTAAGGGTATTAAAGAGTCCATAGATAAGTATGAAATAAGAGAAGTAGAAAAGTTCGTAGAAAAACCTCATATAGAAAAAGCAAAGGAATATTTAGAATCTGGAAGCTATCTTTGGAATGCAGGTATATTCATCTGGAAGACTAGAAACATATTAAGCCTTACAGAGAAATATCTTACAAATACCTATGAACTTTTAAAAGAAGTTGCCATAACAAAAGAAGAGAGTATGGAAGAAAAGTTAAAGGAAAATTATGTTAAAGTTGATAGTATATCTATAGATTATGGCATCATGGAAAAAGCAGATAGTATCTATGTTATACCTGCTAGCTTCGGATGGGATGATGTAGGAAGTTGGAATAGTGTTGCTAGATATAAGGACAAAGATCAAGATGGTAACGTATTAGAAGGAGAGGTAGTTTGCTTAAAGAGCAAAAACAATATAATAAATACCTGTAAAAAGACCTTTGTTATGGGAGTTTCTGACTTAGTGGTTATAGAGACAGAAAATGAGATAATGATATTACATAAAGACGAAGCTGCTTCTATAAGGGAGCTAAAAGCTAAAAGTTAATAACTATAGTGGAGGATAGTGTTATATGATATACATAAACGGTAGTATTTTAGATGAAAAACCAGCGGGGCTTGGCATATATACAAAAAACGTAGTTCAAAACCTAGGAGAGATGGACAAAGACTTAGTAATGTTTTGTCCTATTGAAGTTAAGGGAATAAAAACGGAAATAATAACAGAAAAAGTAAAGACCATCCATAAGAAAAAAGGAGGTCTTATGAGGTTTCTGTGGACTCAATTTGTACTGCCTTTTAAGGTTAAAAGAGGAAGCATATTATATCACCCCTTTCAGTACCTATCCATATTTAGTAGCACAAAGCAGATAATAACATTACATGATCTTATACCAGTTGAATATCCAGCAGTTGCAAAACATCAATATTATTATTACAAATGGGTAATGCCTATTTTATTAAAAAGAGCCTATAAGATAGTATGTATATCAGAAAATACAAAAGAAGACATACTAAAAAATTATAAGGTAGATAAAGATAAAATAACAGTTATCTATAATGGATATGAGGAAAAGCAATTTAATGAAGAGAATAATCACAAAGAAATTTTAGAAAAATATAAAGTAGATTATGATTATATGATAATGGTAGGGGCATCCTATAGACATAAGAACCTTCATAGCGCCATTAAAGCCTATGGAAAGGTTCGAGATCAGCTTAATTCAAAACTTGTCATTATAGGAAAGGACTCACCTTACATTAAGGAATTAAAGGAGTTAACTAAGTCACTAAACCTAGAGGATTCAGTAAAGTTTTTAGGTTATGTAAAAGATGAGGATCTACCTACACTTTACGCAAACTCAACCTGCTTTGTTTATCCTACATTATATGAAGGCTTTGGACTTCCTATTTTAGAGGCTATGGCATGTAAGACTCCAGTAATATGTTCAAACAACTCTTCCCTTCCAGAAGTAGCAGGAGATGCAGCTTTATACTTTAATCCTGAAAGTGAAGAGGAAATAGCAAAGGCTATGGTTGAAATAAACAAGGACCAAAACCTAAGAGAAGAACTTTTAAAAAAATCAAAAGAAAATGTAAAAAGATTTTCATGGAAATATACTGCAGAAGCAGTGTATAAACTAATGAAATAGCTTTAAATAAAGGTGGAAAATATTATGATTTTCATAGCTTTAATAGAAATATTTATACTTGCCTATATATTAGATAGGGACGTAAGGAAAAACGGAGTAGTTACCTTTATAGATCAAGGAAAGCTTATGCTTATACTGTGGCTTGTAAATGTAATAATGTACAACTTTGCATTAAGCAACTGGTATGAACCAAACCTATATATTAATGTAGTAGTTACCCTTATATGGGGAAGTTTTTTAATATTTTCAAGATATGTATATATTAGTGAAGAAGATATACACATATTAATGAAGAGATTAGATGAGGATAGGAGTTACAAAGTATATTCCTTAATATCTAATGTGATATGTATATTAGGAGTTCTTGCCTTTGCCTATAACGTAAAAAAGTTCGGACTTGCTATAACTGCTCAAAACAAAATAGAAAAACAAGCAATGACAGGAGCCACTGCCTACATAGTATATATGTTAGTTTTATGTGCTCAGATAAAGTATATACTATTTAGAAAACATAAAAGAATAAGAGATGCAGCTATATTTACTATAAGCTTAGGGGTTCTTTTTCTTACCTTAAACAGAGGACCTTTAACCTTTATCTTTATAACAATCCTAGTCTATGAGTTTTTTGCCTTTATAGTATATAAAGAGAGGTTATCAAAGGAAAAGATAAAAGCTACCTATATAAGTGCTGCAATAATTCTTGTAATATTTATAGAACTATTTGGATTTGTGGGAAACCTAAGGGTTAAATATGTAATGGAACACCACTACAAACACAGTATAAATGACCACTATAAGATGAGTAATAGCTTACCATCAGGATTTATGTGGACCTATATATACCTAACAAGTCCTCTAGAAAACGCTTCAAAGGCCATAACAGAACAAAAGGTAGAGTATACCTATTTTAATAACCTACTTTATCCTTTTATAAAATTTGGAGCCAATACTTTTAAAAAACAGGGAGAGTACCTTTACTGGCTTAACTCAAGAACACCCTATGAACCCTATTTAGAAAAAAAGGCAGGACTTAATGTAATGTCCTTTATAACAGAAGCCTTCCAAGACTTAGGCTTTTTAGGCCTTTTGGTTTATATAGGAGTTTATATGCTTCTAGCTTTTTACTCCATAAAAGTTGTGAGGGCTAAAAGTAGATTCAGCTCCATGGGTAAAATACTCATATATTCTAATATAATGAGCATAATGCTTTGGAGTGTCTTTGTAAACTCACTTAAGCTAGCAGTAGTACTACTTAACATATTCTTTGTAATATTTATAGAAAACTTATTTAAAGAAAAAAACCTAGAAAGAATAATAAAACTAAAAGGAAAGATAATGCCATGGAAAAAATGATATATATAATATTAGTAAATTATAATGGATGTAAAGATACCTTAGACTGCATAGACAGTCTAAGGTTTTTAAACTATGAAAACTATAAAGTAATAATAGTAGATAACGCCTCCACAGATGATTCTTATGAGGTGTTAAAGGCAAATGTTAAAGAAGATATAATCCTTATAAAGTCAGAAAAAAATCTAGGCTTTGCAGGAGGAAACAACATAGGTATAGACTATGCTCTTAAAGAGGGAGCAGAGGGGGTACTACTTCTTAATAATGACACCCTAGTAGAACCAGATTTCCTAAGTAAAATGGTAGAAAATCTTAAAGAAGAAAAGGTGGGACTTGTAGCCCCTAAGATAAAGTACGAAGGCAAACGGGATTACCTGTGGTTTGCAGGAGGAGAGATACTCTGGGATAAATTTTATGCCATACATTATGGAGAGGGAGAGAGGGACAGCGAAAAGTATAATAAAAGAAAAGAACTATCCTTTATAACTGGTTGTTCCATGCTTATAAGTAGAAGTCTTCTAGAGGACATAGGAGGTCTTTCAGAAGATTACTTTATGTACTTTGAAGATGTGGACTACTGTGTAAGAGCAAAGGATGCAGGGTTTAAGATAATATATGAGCCAGAAGCTACTATATATCATAAGGTAAGTGCCTCCACAGGAGGGGAAGAGTCACCCTTTGCAGTGCAGTGGAACACAAGAAACAGAATAATATTTATGGAAAAGTATAAAAACAAAGTGTCAAAAGCCACCTTATATAAAGGTAAGGTATTTTTTTATACCACTAGAATAATAAAATATCTACAGTATTTATTAAAAGGTAGAAAAGATAAAGCAAAATCTTTATTAAAAGGAATTAAAGAAGGAAGAAAATATAATCGAAATTATAATTGCTAATATATTGAAATCTGTTATAATAGTACCTATGTCTTAATATAATATATGGTAATATGGAACCTATATGGCAATGTAGGAAATTAAACCTATGTAATGCCAGTAGTTTCATATAGTGCCATGGTAAAAAAAGCTTGTTATTGTTGGACAAAGAGTATATAATAAAGTTGTTAAATGGAAAATTTGATTACTAGATGAAAAACCTAGAGTAATAACCATTGATAAAAAAGGTTGGTTCTATATTATATAGTGTATATTTGGAATAATTTGTGGGGAGTTACTAAAAGCACATAAATTTTCAAAAAACATTATGTAAAATATGGACAAGCTTATTATTATCAATTATAATATATCTATGTACTCAAAAGTACCAAATATGTTAGATTTGTGTGTTATATATAAAATTTCACACATTAAATTTATATAAATCTTTAAAAAATAGGAGGGAACAAACTTGGATAAGAAGGTTAAGAAGAATTTAAGTGCAGCTCTAGCAACTACTGTGGTAGCGGGCATAGGCGCAACTGCAATTCCAGCACAAGCTGCTGAAGTTAAAGTTGAAGAAACTAAAGAACAAGATGTTACTAAACTATATGAAGCAGCTTACAATGCTACTATGAAGGTAGAAGCAACTGCAAAGGCTAATGGAGTTAAACCATATATTTTAGATAACAAGGATGCAGATATAGTAGCTTTAGTTAAAGCTGTTAAAGCAGGACTTCAAGCTGACATTGAGGCAGCAAGAGATGCAATAGGAGAATTACCATTAGATATGGAAACTGCTATTGGTGAGTTCTCACATATACTTGATGGATACCAACATCCAGTATTTGAAAGAATAGTTACAGTAATTAATGAGTTAAATGCAGAAGGTGCTAAAATAACTCAAGAAGAAATAAATCAAGTTAGAGAATTAATCATTGTGTCACCAGACTTTATTGACAACAATGGACATCCTGCAAAAGCATCATACAGCACAGCTTTAGATATAGCTCAAACAACATTTATAAATGCTGTTGCAGCTGCTATAGAAAAAGCTGAAAAATCTTTAGATAGAGAAGATTTAGAAGCAGCTAAAGCTTTAGTAGAAGAATTAGCTACAGTTACAAACAATGAAGGAGTAGCAAAAATTGCTACAGAAAAAGAAAAAGAAGTAGCTGTAATTGAAGAAGCTGTTGAAGAAAAAGAAGCTAAATTAGCTGTAGAGTCAGTAGTTGCTGATAATCTTAAAGAAATTAAAGTAGTGTTTAGCCAATCTTTAGATTTAGATAGTGCGAAAAATACTGCTAATTATAAAATAGATGGAATCCAACTTGCAGCGAATGATGTTATAAAAGTAAGTGAAGATGGAAAAATAGTAACAATTACTAAAGAAACTGCATTTGCTAATAATCAAACAAAATTCGAATTAACTGTTTCAGGAATTAAGAGCAAAGACCTTTCTAAAACTTTATTAGAAGTAAAAGTTAATGCAGAAGCATTTGATATTACTGCTCCAGTAGCATTAAGTGCTGAACAAACAGGTCCTTCAAAAATAAAGGTTACTTTTAGTGAACCAGTTAATGCTGAGGGATTAAGCGCATCAAGCTTTAAAGTTGATGATGGAAAGTATTTTGTTAATCCTACAAGCATTAAAGCAATAGCTTCTAATGTAATAGAATTTGAACTTTATTCTACATTACCAGAAGGAACTCATAAAGTTAAGGTAAGTGGAGTTAAAGATTATGCAAAATATACTATGATAGATACGGAGTTAAACTTTGAAAGTAAGAAAGATGATGTTGCTCCTGTAGTATCCAAGATTATAAAAGCAACACCAAATGAAGTTGTTCTTGAATTTAGTGAAGATATAATAATATCAAATAATACGCTTAGCAATTATTACCATACAAACACAAAAAATGTGGCTGATACAGTGGAAATTGTTACTGGAACAACAAATCAACTTAAACTAACATTTAATACTAATACATTACCAAAAGGTACAGCATACTTATATATAAATAAAGATGTTATAAAAGATGGTTGGAATAACAAGAATGTTGCCATAGAAGTTCCTTTGAATGTAGTTGTAGATACAGTTAAACCAGAAGTGAAAGAAATAAAAGCTGTAGATGATAAAAATATTAAATTAACATTTACTGAAGACATAGATAATTCAGAAGCTGTATATAAGTTGTTAGATGCAAATGGAAATGAAGTAAAAGACAATGTTCCAACTATAACTATGCCAAAAAATGATATAGTAAATTTAGAGTTTACAACACCATTAAGTGGATCAAGTTATACAGTAGTAATTGAAAAAGTTAAGGATAAAGCAGGAAATGAAATAGATAAGGTTTCAAAAACAGTACAGATAACAGACACAACAAACCCTACTGTAAATACGGAAGCTAAATTATATACATCAGCTAAAAAAGTAAAAGTTTTATTTAGCGAAATTATAAATTCTGATGACTTAGCAAACTTAGCTAACTACACATATGCTGGACACTATCTATCAGACATAAATGTTTCAGCTTCAATTGTTGATGGTGGAAAAGGTGTATTATTAGATTTTTCTAAAGCTAAGACTAAAGATGGTACAGAGATTGCAGTAACTGCTGACTCAGATTTATCTGTAGGAAGAGTAAGAGATTTAGCTGGAAATCCATCACCATTACAAACAAAAGTAACTTTAATAGATCAAGATGTAAATGGAGTTGAGATTGACTCTGTAAAAGCAACAAGCACAAAGACTGTTGTTGTTACTATGAAAGATGCATTAAGTTCATTTGATGCAAATGATTTTGAACTTAAAGAAGAAACATCAAACAAAGAAATAGTAGTTGCAGCGGTTGAGTTTAATAATATAGACGGTAAAGGTGTAATTACATTTACTTTAAGAGATGCATTAACAACAGATGCAAAGACAGAAGATGGAAAAGCAATAAAGGTAGGAACAATAGATGAGCCAAAATCTAAAAATGCATTTGGAATAACAATAAAAGGAAATCAAAGCAAAGATATTGAAGATAAAGTTGCGCCAGTTATAGAAAAGTTTACTCAAGATTCAAAAGAAGTAGAAGATATTAAGATATCATTTGTTGATGCTAATGATAAAATTGTTAAAGGAGCAGCAGCAACAATTACTGTAAACTTCTCAGAAGATATGAAACTTGATACACTTTCTACATTAACATTTACCGTAGATGGGTATACAGTAAGCAAAGCAGAATTAGCAGCAGGAGATGAATCAAAAGTTGTATTAACTGTTAATGCTAATGAAGATGGTGCTACAAAAACTCCAGTGTTAAGACAAGTTTATAATATAGCTGATAAAAACGGCAATGTATTTAATGCTGGTGGAGTATGGACTGTAAGATTTGTAACTCCATAATAAAAGTGCGAAACGTTACCTTATAAGCCATTAAGGCGAAATAGGTGGAAATTATATTAAGGGAAAGAAACCCTTCTTTCCCTTAATTTCTAACTACTTTGTGGATTTGATAGGTGAAATTCCTATCCAAGGTAAACAGCTATAACCTTGAGCCTGAGTCCCCTGCATAGAGTTATAACTACTAAATATAACTTTATGAAGCCAGGTAAGGTCGTAATCCGTGAGAGTCGGATGCGGGGCTCCTTAAAAAACTACTATGGTAAGGATGACGAATCCATTATAATGCGTTGTAATCCATAATCTATACTGTTAAATGAAGCTATGCTTGGAGTTTGGTATAGATCTATATAGATGAAATGCTATATAGGCATTGGAATAATTAGCTGTTAAACCAAGGCGTATTACATCGTTAGTGGATACCTAAGGTAGTAAAAAATAGGGATATACAAAGTGGAACGTTTGATGCTGTATACGAGTAGAATTAGTAGATTCAGTGATATGTATACGGGCTCAGCGGGTTCATAGTAGCTATGACCTCTTGCCGAAAGTCAGAGTTTGGGAAGGCTTTGAAATACCATGATGGTAACATCTTGGAAGGATAAAACAAGAGTAGCCAAGGAACCTAGTCGGTAATAGGAATTTGTATTGGAAGTTAAAGGGAAGTTTAAAAATGAATAGGGAGTAATAAGACACTATAGAAAAATATTTTTTATAATCTTATTATCTCCCCTTCATTATACATATACATGGTAAATTGTAGTATTACAGGGAACTGTGGATAAAACATGATACTATAACCAAAAGTACCATGAAAAATTTTAACTATACATAATATATGATTAAATATAACAAATGAAGCCATTATCGATAAAACGCCGTATGCCATGAAAGTGGCACGTACGGTGTGGACCGATCGAAATCCTTTCAGAATGAGGGGATAGTGAGGGATAGCGAAGTAATAATTAACAAAACAGCATTAACAGAAGCAATCACTGTAGCAAATACAGCAAAGAATATAACTGTAGATACAGATGAAGCAAATGTAGAAGAAGGAACAAAATGGGTAACAGCAGGAGAAAAACAAGCTTATGTAGATGCAATAGCATTAGCTCAAGAAATAGCTGATAAAGCAGATGCTACTCAAGAAGATGTTAATGATGCGATAAGTAAATTAGCTACAGCAACATCAACATTTAAAGCAGCACAAAAAGATGGAACTAAAAAAGCTGTAATAGTAGTAGATAAAACAGCATTAACAGAAGCAATCATTGCAGCAAATACAGCAAAGAATATAACTGTAGATACAGATGAAGCAAATGTAGAAGAAGGAACAAAATGGGTAACAGCAGGAGAAAAACAAGCTTATGTAGATGCAATAGCATTAGCTCAAGAAATAGCTGATAAAGCAGATGCTACTCAAGAAGATGTTAATGATGCGGTAAGTAAATTGGCTACAGCAACAGTAACATTTCAAACAGCACAAAAAGATGGAACTAAGCAACCTTAGGTTTAATTAAAGGTCTAGTAAGACCCTAGGGATGTAATTTTTCTCAGTGACAAACTGTGAAAAATTAATGAAATATAGAGAATCGTCAGAAATGACGGTTCTCTTTTTCATTAAATTTGTGTTTAATTATGTCTAAATTTATTATTTAACGCTAATAGTAAGTTATGAAAGTAGTAATAAAAGGATTTGTTATATGTAATTGTTGCTTTCTACATTAAAATATTCATAGTAAAGAACATTCTACTGCATAGTATGCTCTTTATTTACCCTTTAAACCTCAATAAGCCTTTCACATTCTTCTGAAATTCTTTCATACTCAATATCATGAATATAATGGAAGCAGTCTAAGTAAATTATTTCTCCATTTTCAATATTTTTCATAGGATTTTCTTGAAAACTTATCCACTCATATTCACTCCATCCAGTTCCTTTACCATTAGATGAAAACATTAATATTGGAATATTTGGTAGTTTGTTTTCTGCTACTTTAAGGGCATTTGCTTTTATTGATTTAACTTCATTTATCATTGTCCTGGTTGCAGTTCTTCTATAAAAAATCACCTTATATAGTTCCTTTTTTTCTTCTGTCAATGTACCATATTTTATGGCATCACTTTCTGCTAAACTTGGAATCAATCTTGTAATTCCAAAGTTAGATGCAAAAGCACCTAACTTTATTATTGGCATATTAATATTATATTCTCCATAAGCTTCAGGAAGAGCCATATCAAGTCCTACAATTGCTTTTACTTCCTCAGGATATTTTTGTGTCCAATATAATGCTTCAATTCCAGACATTGAATGTGGCAATAAAATGAATGGCCCATTGATTTCAGCCTTTCTAAGTGCCTCTCTTGTTTCAGCTAAGATAGTATCTATGTCTCTATCAACATTTACAATATCACTAAAACCATACCCTGCCTTTTCTATTACTACAATTTTATATTTATCACTTAATAATGAGTATAGAGATTTAAAATCTAAAACTGGAGAGCTTGTACCACCGCCAGACATAAATACTAAAGGAATATCTCCTTCACCTTCAGTGTATACATGGATCTTATGTCCATTTACCTCCACCATAGTTCCGTTTGGAATAAACAGTGTATCTTCTTTAGATAAATGAATTTTGTGATTAATATAGCTAAATATTATAAATAAAAAAATAATAGCAACTAGTACACTCACAATAAGACCAATACCTTTAAATATCATTCTCATAACTTACTCCTCATAATTTTGGTTAATAAGCTGTGCATAATTAATCTTTACTTTAGGATTTATAACATTTGTTTATTTATATATCTAAGTATACATTATCATAGCTATATTTATAATAAATTTTATAAAATTCATGTAATAATAGAGCTAACAAAGACCACAGAGTATAAAACTTTTAGTAGTAAAATATAAATCAAGGATGTATTCCCAAAGAGAACAGTCATATATGGCTGCTTTTTTTATACTCTTTTCCTCTAGTCTATAGACCTATGTAATATTCTATTAGTTAAAGAATATACTATATTATAAAGTAACTTCCCAAATTTCAATAAAATAACAAACACCTATTATCGAGTGAACGCCTTATACCGTGAAAGTGGCACGTAGGGTGTGGACCAAACGAAATCCTTTCTTTAAATAAGGAAGGATAGTGAGGGATAGCAAAGTAGACAAGAGTCAGCTAAATAAGGTAGTAGCACAAGCAAAAGAATTAAAAGCAGAAGACTATACAGAAGAATCCTATAAGGTACTAAAAGATGCTATAACAGCTGCAGAATTAGTAGTAAAAAATAATAAAGCTAATCAAAAAGAAGTAGATGATGCTAAAGAAAAAATATTAGCTGCAAAAGATAATTTGGTGACTAAAGCAGAAGAAGCCTTTAAAATTGCAGAAAAATCAGTAAAAGCTTTAGAAGAAGCAATTGGGAAAGACTTAAAAATAGAAGAAAATTTAAGGAAGGCTGAAGAAGCTCTAAAAGTAGCAGAAGAATCCATAAGTAAAGTGCCAACAGAAGTAGAAGGATTGGAAGCTTTACTTGAGAGATTTAATGTTGCAAAAAAAGTTATAAATGATGTAATAGAAATAAATAATTTAAAAGAAACATTAGCTGAAAAAATAGCTGAAGGTAAACAATATGAAGAGGATGATTATGTAAAATCTAGTTGGGATAAATTAAATTCTGTATTATATAAAGCTAGTCAGGTTCTAAAAAATCCTAAGGCTACTAAGGAAGAGATACAAGAACAAATTAATTTAGTTGATGTAGCTATAAAAGCTCTAATAATTCCAGCTCCAAATTTTGAAAAAGAAAAGTTTGTTATTGAAAAATCAAATTTTAAAGGACAAGTAAGATTTATTTTAGAAAATG
Organism: Clostridium simiarum; assembly: GCF_018919175.1. Taxonomy (GTDB): domain Bacteria; phylum Bacillota; class Clostridia; order Clostridiales; family Clostridiaceae; genus Clostridium_L; species Clostridium_L simiarum. Next base: position 96,908 of record NZ_JAHLQL010000004.1, read on the forward strand.
CTGAAGAAGGGTTAACTTATTATGTTACTAACTATTTTGGACCTGATGAAGATGCTCCAAGTGTAGACACAATATATGAAGGTAAGGTAAAGGAAAAATTTAACACAGAGTTGGAAAATAACACTCTAGTACTGGTACCCGTTAAAGTAAATACTTATGTTGCCATAATAGCTGTAGATAAAGATGGTAAGATAGTGAATTTCCAAAAAGAATTTATGTGGTATTACATGGTACCATAGTTGCTATGAGGTAAAAAGAAATTATCCACGTAAATAAAATCTAAGACAAAGATTAAACCCCAACAATTTTTGTTGGGGTTTAAATTTTAAGTAATGGGGAGAAAAACTTAGGGAAGGGGTTCCAATTATCCAAAATATTATAATATTGAACTAAAATTAGACTTGGAAGATAATTGACAACGGTTACATGCAGTGTTATATTTATGTTACTTCCCAAATATTTATATTAATCAGAAAATAATAACTTCCTATTATCGAGTGAACGCCTTATGCCATGAAAGTGGCACGTAGGGTGTGGACCTATCAAAAGAATTATGTAAACGGTAACATAATTTTAGATTAGGGATAGCAAAGAATTAGATGTTGTAAATCAAGATGAATCAGGAATTGATGATGAAGCATTAGTTGGAGCATATTCTATAAAAGTAGTGTTAAAGGACGGACTTAACTATAATAATTACACTGCTAAGATTAAAGCAACTAATGAAGAACTTATTTATGACAAAGAAACAGTAGGAGCATTTTTTTATGAAAATTCAGATGGAGAAATCCCTAAAAGTGTAGTTGTAGTTATAACAGAAAATACCACACAAAAGACTCAAGAGGTAACCATTAACAAAAATTAAAGACAACTATGGGACAAGCTCTTATTCAAGCTTAATATTAAAGGGAGTTAATTTTTAACTCCCTTAATAAAGGGGGAAATTTTATGTTAAAGAAAAAGTTAGTAGCAATGATGACTGCTGTGTTTTTAATGTTTTCTACTATTCCAGTTTTTGCAAAACCTGTAGGGTTGTATCTTAAAAATAAAAATAATCCTAATGAAGTAGTATATATAGCTTATGAAGATTACATGAAAGCTCATGCTAGTAGGAATAAAGAATTCAGAGAAATACTAGAGGGTTTTGAAATAGCAGGAGTTTCTGTAAAAAATGATAAAAGCGATAAAGTTATAGATTATAACCAATACGTTGAAGATTACAAATCAGGAAAAATAAAAAATATGGATGCTTATGCTGATGAAGGAGATTCTAAAACCTATAGTAATCCTGATAAAGTAAAGGAATTAAATAAAGATGGTTCTATAGGCAAGGAAATAGATGCTCCAGATAAAACAAAAGATCCAGAAGAAAAAGAAGTTATAACCATAGCTGAAGCAAGAAAAAAAGATAAAGACAGCAAAGTAACTGTAAAAGGTGTAGTTACTTCAAGAATAGGTAACAATGCTTTTATCGAAGATAAGAATGCAGGTATATATATTTATGTTGGAGGTACAGAAAATACTAATCTAAAAGTAGGGAATAGTGTTTCAGTAACAGGTGTTATAGGTGAATTTAAGGGATTAAAGCAAATAAAAGATGATGGAGGGGAGAAATTAAAGGTAGAAGTATTAAAAGAAAACCAGAAGCTTCCTACTCCGGAAACTGTTAAAATAAGCGGCCTTGATGAAACGCTGCAAGGGAAACGAGTAACTTTAGAAAAAGTTAAAGTAAGAGGTATAGGAAACCCTGATAAGCATGGTTCCTATAATGTTACAATAACTGATGAAAAAAATGATGTGGATATTAGAGTAGATGGAAATTTAAATCCTAAGATAGATACATCAAGCTTTAAGGTTGGATCAACCTTAAATGTTACAGCTTCAGTTGGAAGGTATAACACAGTAAATCAATTAATGCTTAGTAAAATTGAAGATATTAAGATTATAGATGAAGGAGACGGAGAAACACCTAAAGCTCCAGAGAAAAAGATAAGAGAAATTCAAGGTGCGGATCATAGATCACCTTTAGAGGGACAAGCAGTCTCCACAGAAGGTATAGTTACTGCTATATCAGAGGACTCCTTCCAAAAAGGATTTTTTATGCAAGATCCAAACCCAGATGATGATCCAGCTACTTCAGAAGGTATTTTTGTTAAATTTAGTAGTAAAACTCAAACTATAAAAGTTGGAGATTTAGTTAAAGTAGAAGGTACTGTAAAAGAAATAATAAATGGTCTTAATACTGATAAAACTGGATTAACAGAAACTAGAATAGAATCAACTAAAGTTGAAGTAAAATCTAGTGGAAATCAATTACCAGAGGCAATAGTGATTAATCTTCAAGGTGATTTATTAAAAAATATAGATAATGATGGATTAAAGACTTTTGATATTAATGAAGATGCTATAGATTATTTTGAAAGTTTAGAAGGAATGCTTGTTAAGATAGTAAATCCTCTTATAGTAGGTGCAGATGAAAGATATGGAGAAATCTATGTAGTACCAAATAATGGTGTGGGGTCTGAACATCAACTTACACCAAGAGGAGGAATAAAGGCATTAAAAGATGATTTTAATCCAGAAATAATAACTATAGACGATATTATGATTCCAATAACAGATAGTAAAAGTAAGAAATATATAGATAAAGATATGAAAATAGCAGTTGGAGATAAATTTGCAGAGGACAATCTAATAGGAATTATGAGTTATGGTTTTGGTAAGTTCAAGTTCTTAAACACCGAAAAGCTACCTGCCATAGTTCATGGAACAACAGAAAGAGAAAAAACAGAAATAAAATATGAAGAAAATAAACTTAATATAGCTAGCTATAATATAGAGAATTTCAATCCTACTGAACCAGATAAGGTAGCTAAAATTGCAAATAGTATAGTGAATGATTTAAGTTGCCCTGATATAATGGGACTTATTGAAGTTCAAGATAGCGATGGTGAAAAAGATACAGGTAATGCTGATGCAAGTGGTTCATATCAAGCTCTAGTTGATGCTATAAAGGGGATAAATGGAGTGGAATATGGGTTTACAGATGTAACTCCTCAAAATAATACAGATGGAGGAGCTCCAGGTGGAAACATAAGACAAGGGTTTATCTATAGAAAAGATAGAGTATCTCTTGTGGAAAAGACAAAAGGCGAGGCTAACGTTGCTGTAAAAATAGGTAAGGATGGATTATCAGTAAATCCAGGTAGAATAGACCCTACAAATGAAGTGTTTAAGAATAGTAGAAAGCCTCTTATTGGAGAATTTGAATTTAAAGGAGAAAAGATATTTGTAATAGCTAATCACCTAAATTCAAAGCGCGGAGATGAAGGGTTATTTAGTCAAAATCAGCCACCAGTAATGGGAAGCGAATCTCAAAGACATAAGCAAGCGGAAGTAATAAATAGGTTTATAAAAGAAATTAAAAAAGAAATTCCAGAAGCGAATATTGTAGCTTTAGGGGATATGAATGACTATGAATTCTCTGGAAGCCTTCAGATATTAAAGGGCAGTGAAATGATAAATATGATAGAAGAACTGCCAGAAAATAAAAGATATACCTATGTCTATGGTGGAAATTCTCAAGTGTTAGATCATATTTTGATTTCAAACAATCTACTTAAAAAAGACAATGAAAGGGAAAGAGCTCTTGTAGATGTGGTACACATTAACTCAGAATTTACAGAAGGATATGGAAGAGTTAGTGACCATGATCCAGTATTAGTTCAATTGGATTTAGGTATAAAAGATTTTACAGATGAGAAGGCTATGGTAGCTGCAAAGGACAAATTAGATTTGGGAAACATATCAGCAGTAGAATCTGATTTATTACTTCCAACAAACCTAATCAATGGAGTAACTGCTACTTGGCAGTCAAGAGATGAAGACATAATCTCCAATGAGGGTAAAGTAACAATACCAAGGGAATCTAAAGAAGTAATATTAACAGCTAATTTGGTAAAAGGAACCTTAAAGGTAACAAAGGAGTTTAAAGTTACAGTAGTTGGACAAGGAGACATACTAAAATCAACTAAAGAAAAATTAGATTTAGGAAGCCTGACAGCTGTAGTAGATAATATAAAACTTCCAGTATCACTAGATAAAGGTGTAACTGTTAACTGGACTTCTAATGCTAAAACTGTAATTTCAAATGATGGTACAGTAACAAGACCGGAAATCGGCAAAGGCAATGCTACAGTTACCTTAACAGCAACACTAAAATTAGGGGAGTTATCAGAAACAAAAGATTTTGATGTAACTGTATTAGAAAAGGTAAAAGAACCAGAAGTAATACTTAAAATAGCTAATATAAATGATCTTACAGAAAGCTTTGGTAAAGTAGAGTTAGAGGATGCTAAAACTTATATTAAAATGATAAAACCAATGTCAAGTCTAATTACATCAGAAATGAATTTTACAGAATATGCGAAAAAGACATTAAACTTTAAAGCTAGGACTTTTGGCGGTTTAAAAGAAAATTCAGCTGAAATAACTATATCAGTATCTACAGACGGAGGAACAAATTGGGATATCGTAAGAAAAGTTACTCCTGCTAATGCAGTAATGACTTCACAAGATGAAATAGATTTAAGTAATTATTCAGGAACAAATGTAAAAGTTAAATTTGAAACTCTATTAGCAGTAGATGGTAAGATGGGGGCAGGAATACAGGATATAAAAATTACAGGGAACTAATTAAAAGTAACAGGATAAAGGGTAGCTCAATCTACCCTTTATCATTAAATTTTAGGAGGACAAGTATGGATAATATTAAACTAAATCTCCATATAACAGGAGTATCAACAGATGCCATGGATATTAAGAGAAAGGAATTCTTACTTAATGAGTTAAAGAAGTTAGGTGAAAAACATCCTATTTCAGAAGGTGAGATTTTTATAGACACTACTCATGTTAAATTTTATGAGGATAATATAATAAAGGTAACTTTTTTTATTAGAAACGCTACCTCTACAGCTTTATCCATAAGCAACATACCTGTTAATATTGTATCTTCAGATGGGGAGGTTATAAGTTTAAGGGCTTTTCAATTAAATAAACCTATTAAGGTAGAAGCTTATTCAGCAAGTCCATATAAAATTGAAATAGATAAGTCTCAATATGAAGAGATAATTGATGAAAAACTTACTATAAGTGTAGATTCCATATTAGGAGTTAGATATTAATTCAATTAGTTAACAACTTGACACATTTAGGTGGATTATAAGGGGAGATTAATATGAAAAAGTTAATAGCCATGGTCACTGCTACTTTTTTAATGCTATCTACAGTTTCAGTATTTGCAAAACCTTTAGGAATTTACCTTTTTACCACTAACATTTTAGATAATTATAGAAATATCTAATTTGCAAGCACTTAGAGGTATGTAATAAACCTAGGCAAGTTGTACAGGAATTAACTTTTTTAGGAATGGCCGTTATGGAGTTTAAATTAAATTTTAAGTTGATATAGTGATCATTTTGCATTTTTGAATAATATAAAAATAAATATATTGAATAAGATATCCAAGGAGTCTTGTAACTCCTTGGATATTTATCTATCAGGACAAATGCATGTATTTTATTTTGCTACATGCTTCTTTAGTTAATAAATGAGTAGAAACCAATTAAATAGTGCATTGATTCTGTTTTTTTAATAGTGCATTAATTTTAGAATATCCTAAATTTATTAACTTAGCTGTGACATAACAAATCAGCAATAGCCATAAAAGAATAAATAGAGAATATTTTGGTAAGAAAATAAACTCTGGACAAAAGTGGTAGCAATAGAAACTATGTGTCAACCATATTGTGGTACTCTCCTCACCGATTTTTTCGAAAATATGGTACAGCAAAGGTAGTTTTTTAATTACTGATATTGAAGCAACAATAAAAATAGGTGCATAAATATAATCAAAGCTTCCACCAAGTTTATGTCTTAAATAAAACACAAGGATCATTAAAAATAAGGATGTACAAAATCCTACTACTTCTTTAGAAAACAGTTCCTTATATGTTTTAAATAAATTGTATTTGGCTACAATGCAGCCCATCAAAAACTGAGGAAGCAATGTTAATACAGGATAAATAATTGACCAATACAAAGAATGTCTAAAATGTTCAAAGAGACAGAACTGAAGGATAACAGGTATAATATATTGTATAAATGCCCCCAAGGTAATAATCTCAAAACAATCTATAAACAACTGAGCAGACTTTCTGTCAATCCATTTATGAAATAAGGGAAACAGTAACATTGTCACTATGTATGGTGTCAAAAACCACCACTCTCCGTTGTAGGAGATTCTAATGGCTGTAAAGTTATAGAATATTGATAGTAAATCCTTTGATATTATCTCTACCTTTAACATCATTCCAATAGGAATAAAGATAAGGAAAACTTTCCAATAACTAAAATATAATTTTTTTAATTTATTTGCAATATTTATTGTAATATCCTTGTTACTACTATGGAATGAAAGGTATGTACCATAACCAGATAAAAACATAAAAATTGCAACACAGATCTTTCCAAAACGTCCAACAAAATATTCAATGGTGCTTCCATCAAGGGAGTACATGGAAATATAAGAAATAGTATGAGGAAATCTCTCTGGAAATGCGTATAGGTGATGAATAATCATCAGAGTTACTGCAATTCCTTTTAAAACTTTTGTATCACACTTGGAAAAAGCATGTCCATTTGCATCAGTATTTATTTTTCTATTATCCATTTGATGTTCTCCCAATATATTAATCGAATTATCTTTCCTTTAGCTGATAGGAATTATAGCACAAAAGACAAGTTTCAACAATATTTGTATGAATATCCTGTATGCTATAGCAAGCTAAACCTAAAGTTATCCCAAAGACAAGTTGTAGAGAAATTAACTTTTTTAAAAAGGATAGATTTGTGATCTATTCTTATTTTTAGTTATTTATCAAGCTTAATTAACAAAGCAATACATAGATAAAAATATGATTATATGGAAAATAATTAAGGAAACATAGGTTGCAGTGTTAATAGACAAATTTTAATGGATTAGGTATAATATTATTATGAAAAATTTTAAGTTAAAATAAATTATGAAGGTTATAATTGTATGAATTTAGGAGGAGCCATGGCTAATAATTTTATAAAAACTAAATTGTCTATAAATACAGATAATGAAAGCACTATGTCTTCACTTCAACAAGATTTAATGAAGGAAGAATTAGAACAAGTTGAAAAAAAGCATCCTATGGAAAAAAATCAAGTTTGTATAGATGGTACATATATGGTGGAGTATGATAAACATGTAGAGTTAGGTTTCTTTATCAGAAACACTTTGCCAAATAAGATAAACTTTGAAAACTTACCTTTAGTTATAACTGATTCAAAGGGTGAGGTTATCCTAAAAAAGGTTTTTAATATGATAGATTTTGGAACCCTTCAACCTATGTGCGCAAGACCTTGGAAGATAGAGTTAAAAAAGAAATATTTATTAAAACCTATAAAACAAGATGATTGGAAGATAGTATTTGATGCATCAGAAACTGGTACTAAGGCAGTAAATACTTTAGATTTAGAACTTAAAAATGTACCTAAAAACCTGACCTACAAAGAAAAAAAGGATTTAATGAATTTTTATAACACCTTACCAAGACTTAGAAAAGGTTCCTTTGAGATTAATATGTACAAGCTAGGATATAATTCTAGTAAGGATGTATACATTACATTAATATTCAGAAATGGTACTGATAAAACGGGAGGTATAGAGAAGCTTCCTATAAATGTTATGAGTAAAATAGGAACTCCATTGCTAAGGACTGTGTTTGAACCTAAAGAACCTATGAAGATACCAGCTAAAAGTGCTATTTTACAGACATTTACCTTCAAGGTTGATGGATCTTTAGTAGATAGCATTCCAGAGAAAGACCTAATAGTGAAATTTGAATAAAATTAGAAAACAGAGAGAATAATATGATACTTCCAAAGTAGACACTCTAATTAACTAAAAATTAGATTATCTATTTGGAGATATTTTTATATGACTCAGTGGATTTAAGGTTTATAATAAGCTTTAATATCTAAGGATATTTCAAAAAACTCAGGGAAGTAAATTTTCCTAGTGAAAAGAACAGCTAGAAGTAGCAGTTCTTTTTTATATGACTCAAGTGCTGTGAAAACTAAGAATAAGCTTAACTTGCCAGCATTGAAAAAGATATGGGGGTGTAAATTTTACCAGTATAAAGCTATAACTTATTACTTGAAGTTAAATTTTATTAATGTTAAAATTTATATATAGAGTTTATGGTGGTGAGAAAATGGATAATGAAACAAAACAAATGTTCGAGTTAATATTAAAAAAATTAGATACCATGGAAAAAAGATTAGAAGGTATGGATGAAAGATTAGATACCATGGAAAAAAGATTAGATGGTATGGGTAAAAGATTAGATACCATGGAAAAAACATTAGATGGTATGGATAAAAGATTGAATAATATTGAAGTTGACGTTAATGTTTTGAAAGTAAATCAAGAAGATATAAAAACTTTACTTACAGATTTAGAGCCTAAAAATGGTAACAGGCATGTTGAGATCATCGATAGTATCAATGATTTAAGAAAAGATTTATCCACTGTTGAAATTGTTACAGCAAATAACTATGCTGATATAGCTAAGTTAAAAGCAATAAAATAAAAAAACAGCCAGAAATGGCTGTTTTTTTCATATGGAGTACCATCTGAAGTTATGAAGATGAGTTTCCTAAGTAGGGAACCAAGATCTATGATCTTGTGTGAGTCACTTAAGCAGGTACTCAAATCTATGATTTGATAGTAGTCGCTTACTCTTCGAGTACTCATCTGAAGTTATGAAGATGAGTTTCCTAAGCAGAGAACCAAGATTTATAATCTTGTGTGAATCGCTTACTCATCTGAAGTTATGAAGATGAGTTTCCTAAGTAGGGAACCAAGATCTATGATTTAGTGATAGCTCTACAAATGGTTATAAAGTTGAAAACTTCATTATAACAGGTCTCCATAAAGAAACGCCTTTTTCAGAAATTATATTGGAAGTTACTACAATATAGTAAGTACTTTGAGGTTCCCAATTTGAATCATTAGTTATAAATGCAGTTTTATTTATGTCATTATAGTCTACAGTAACATCTATGGCATTATTAAAAGGTAACTCTGCTGGAATATTATCAGAAGGATCATAAGAGTCTCCTTTAATAACATATATATTTGATTTTGTTATAGTAGAAGGGGTTGGATCCTTACTAAATTTTATGTTCCAGTCCTTATTTAAAGGCACATCTTTTTTAGAGTCTATTACCTTATAATTTCTTGTATATATCTTTCTTGAGTATTTTTCTGTTGATGAAGCTGGATATTTTTCTCTAGGGAATTCATGGTCTTTTAAAATTTCATCATCAGTAAGGTTGTAATAGGTATATAAGACTCTTCCTGCCACAAAAGCAGATGGACTATCCCCAGTGCAGTCTAGGTGATACCAGTTTCCTCTTATATTAACTAAATTCCATGCATGTTTACCACTGGAAGTTCCTGAAAAACCACGCCCTGAAACTATCTTATTTTCTATTCCCACTTTGTTAAGCATTTTATAGGCTAAACCAGCATAACCAATACAAATTGTGGTACCATAATATAAAGCCTCATAAGCGTACATTTTTTCAAGGGTTCTATCATATTTAATATTTTTAACTATATAATCATGGATAGCCATTGCTTTTTCCTCTATATCCATGTCATCTTTAATGATATCTTTAAGAATAGAATCTATCTTTTTGTCTATATAATCTTCTTTAGCTCTTGAAGTTCTATAGCTTGCAGTTACAGTTACATCTATATTTCCATCATGTCCCTCAAAACTAAAGTTTACTACACCTAATCCAAGAAATATATAGTGATCTTCGTGTTCTATATAATCCATAATGTCCCTAGGGGATAGGGTATTTAAATCCTCTAGCTTTCCAGTATAGGTTATCAAGAAGTTTTCTTTAAGATTTCTACATTGATCTATAATAAGGTCATTTAAATCTTTTAAATTAGATACAGTACCTACAGATTTTTTACTATTAAAATCCTCATAGGTATTAAGGGATGGAGAGGATTTTGACTTCCAGTACATATGGGTGTCTGAAAATATAGGGTTGTCCACATTATCACTATAGTTACTATCAGGTATTGCTTTATTGTTTTCTAAAGCCTTTGTTGTAATTGGTGTAAATAAAGAAAAAATAATAGTAGTAGCACTAAAGATACTTATAATTGACTTTTTCATTCATATACCTCCTAAAAGTTTTTGAAATCCTTATTGGAAATCTGTTAATTTAATCATAGCACTTGTTGTATTATTTTTCCATGGTTATTTTTGGTGTATTTTGTCGATTTGCTTTATCACAGTTATTTTTGTGTTGTTGGATGATTTTGCCACGGTTCTTTTTAGTATATATGGTAAAGAATTAAGTAACTTAAACGATAATAATGTAAAACTATGTTTTAAATAAGTGGAGTTTAAAATTATAAGCATTACAACTTTTAAAAACATATCTTTATATGCATTCAGTGATATGATTGTAAAAATAATCAAAAATATTAGTTAGAGGGTGTATTTATGAGAAAAACTATTAAAGATAAAAATTTATTTAAGTTTGCTGCATTAATTATTATGAGCTTTTTTATTATAAGTTCTTTTCCTTTTAGTGCAGGAGCGGCGGCAGGTGACATAGAAGTAAATATAGGTGATGCCTATGGAAATATGGAAGGGGTAACCACTATACCTGTTAACATAAGCAATATTCCTTATAATGGAATTTCTTCTTTTGATTTTTCACTAGAATTTCCAAGCTCATTGCATGTATTAGATGTAAGGTCAGGAGATGTAATAAGCAATTCAGGGGATTTTTTGTACTCTATAAAGGGAAATAAGATTAATATATTGTTTAGTGATAGTAAAGGTGGAGAGAATCCAATAAAAACAGATGGTATATTATTTTATTTAGATGTAAAGTTAGAAAGCTCTTTTACTGGTGCTGTTATAAAGCCTTATTTTAATTCAAAGATTAATTTTTATGATAATAATTTGAAAGCCCTAAAAGCTACAGTAAATAAGGGTACAGTGACTTTTGTTAAGGATTTGAAAGTTGTAAGCTCTGATAAGATTTGGAAGGTTTCCTTTAATCAAGAGATAAGCGAGGAAAATATAAATGGTAACTATATAGAAGTAAAGGACAGCAAGGGCGAGAAGATAAATTGTACCTATAGATTAGCAGAAGGAGGTATGGCTTTAGAAATACTACCTCCTAAGGATGGATATGAAAAGTTTAAGGGTTATTCTTTAAAGGTTAAACAAGGTTTATTATCTAAAAGAGGAAGGGGTATAAAACGAGATTATGACATTAAGTTTTATATAAATAAATAAAGTTTAAGTATGAATGTTTTATTATATGGCAAGCACTTTAAATTAGTAGATATATAAACTTCCATTATACCGCAAGTACTTTAAATCAGTAGGTATATAAACTACCATTATACTGCAAGCACTTTAAATCAGTAGATAGGGAAATTTTCATTATACTGCAAGTACTTTAAATCAGTAGATATAGAAACTTCCATTATACCGCAAGTACTTTAAATCAATTGATATAGAAACTTTCATTATATCACAAGTATTTTACACCAATAAATAAAGGGTAAGGGGGCAAGGCAATGGTAAAGAGAAAAGACCTTAAGTTAAATAAGATAATTAGCACCATGCTATTTTTATTAGTATTTATGAACCTCTTTGCGTTACAACCAAAGGCTGCTGATAATGCAGATTTAAGAGGAATTTTTATAAATGGAATATGGGTAGAGGATTTTAAGCCTGGGGTTACAGATTATAATATGGATTTACCTTTAAGCACTTGGAATAGAGATCTTAAGGTGTTTGTTACGCCTTATGATGAGGATGCAAATTTAAGTATTGAAGGAAATACCTTAGTAAATGGTAAGGCTTTTATAAAAATAGTAGTAACTTCTTCTGGAAACCTTAAGAAGGAATATAATGTGAATGTTACATTAAAGGATTTAAAAGATGATAAGAAGTTTAGAGAGGTAAGAACTTCTGATTTTCACACCTTGGCTTTGAAAAATGATGGATTATTATATTCTTTTGGGGATAATACTTTTGGACAGCTAGGTTATAGTAGTAAAGCATACTCTTATAACACCCCAAAGCAAGTGAATGGGATTTCGGATGTGGTGGATTTTGATACCAGCTCTTCCCATAGTATAGCTTTAAGAGAGGATGGCACTGTTTGGGTTTGGGGAAAGAATGATTATGGACAGTTAGATTCAAGTACCACAGAGGATGTGTTACTTCCTAAAAAGGTAGAGGGACTTCCACTAATATCAAAGGTTAGAGCAGGAAATAGATTTTCAGTGGTTCTGGATGTAACAGGATCCGTTTGGATGTGGGGCTATAATCCTAGTGGTCAGTTTGGAGATATAGAGGAAAAGTTTAGTTTAAAACCTGAGTTTGTTAATGGGTTAAGAAACATAGCTGATATAAAGGTAGGGGAGTTTCACACCTTAGCTTTAGACAAAGATGGAGAGGTTTATAGCTTTGGAGTAAATAAACAGGGTCAGTTAGGTGATGGTACATATAATACCAAATATAAGCCTTTTAAGATAAATGGTTTAAATGGCATAAAAGAAATCACAGCTTATGGTAATAGCAGTGGAGCGGTAGGTTTTAATGGAAAAGCATATGTTTGGGGAGAAGGTGAAGTAAGCGAAATAGGATCTTCAAATTATCCAAAGGGAATATGCTTTAGTAAGGAGATGCTCTCTGAGGGAGAGATATATTTGGGTAATATAGGTTCTGTTGATAGTTTATCAATTACTACTAATAATATAATTTTTAAAAATAAACAAGATAAGTTTTATGGCATAGGTAAAAATCAATACGGAGAGCTGGGATATGGTTACAGTGAGATAAAAGAACCTGTTGAGATATATAATTTTAATAAGTTTAGTAAGGTATATTCTAGCATGTTTGGTACATTCGGCATAGGATATGATGGATATATTTATGCTGTTGGAAGAAATGACAAAGGGCAGCTAGGTACAGGCTATAAAGGAGGAAATTATAGTACTCCTCAAAAGATATCCTCTATAGAAGAGGTATTACCTATGGTTTATGCTAATCATGATGAAGGATTTATAGAGAGAGGTACTAAAGTTACCTTAGTATCTGATATAAAAAATGCAGATATATACTACACTTTAGATGGGACAAGTCCTTCAAAGGACAGTATTCATTATAAAGAACCTATAACTATAGATAAAAATACTACTGTAAGAGCCATAGCTGTAAAGAGCAAAAGAGAGAGTGCACCTCTTACTTTAGAGTATTATGTGAGAGAAAATAAAGATAATGATATAAATATAAAGATAGATGATTTAACTGGAATTAACGGTAAGTATATAGAAGTGCCTATTTACATAAATGAGACACCACCTAGAGGAATATATAATCTAAACTTTAAGTTAAGATACAACTCACAGGTACTAGAGGTTGTGTCTGTTTCAAAGGGTGACATTATAAAAGATAGTAAGGATTTTAGCTATAATAGTACATCAGAAAAAGATAAAATCTATATAGCTTTCAAGGATCAATCAAAAAGCAGTAGAAATATAGAGGAAAAGGGTACTTTAGCATTAATTAAATTTAAGATTAAGGACAATGCACCTAAAGGAGAGTACACCTTAGAATTTGATAAAAATAGTCAAAAGGATGCTTATGATAGTAGCTACAGAATACTTAATACTTTCTATCATTCAGGTTCCTTAAATATACAACCTATATTGTATGGTGATGTAGATGGAGATGGAGTAGTAACCGCCTTAGACATACAATATATTCAAAGATATATATTAAAGAAGACTTATTCCTTCCCGGGAAATAATGGCCTTAAGGCCGCAGATATTGATGGGGACGGAAAGATAACAGAAAAGGATCTAGAGCTAGCAAAACAGCTATTACTCAAAAATTAACTCCGGGAAAGTATGGGAAATACACCCCCGGGGGTGCAGAGAGGTGAAGGAATTTGAAAGGGAAGAAAAAACTCTATAAGTTAATATCTGTGTTTTCTCTTATGATGTTTTTATTTACATCTAAGATTTTTGTGGTACAGCCACAAGCAGCACAAGCAGCAGAAGAATTTAAAATTATGGATACTAAATATAACTTAGAGTCTAATCATGAATTTACAGTGAAATTTTCTCAAGAAGTTGATGAAAATACCTTAAAAGATGGGGCTATAAAAATTTATGAAAAGACCACATTAAAACCTGTAGATATAACAATAACTAAGGACCCATATAATCCTAGTTATGTTAAGGTTAAAAGTAAAACCAATTATGCTAAAGGAAGGACTTATACTCTTGAGGTTAGGGATATTAAGTCTAAAAAGAAATATAATCTAAAAAAACCTACTAGAATGGATTTTACTATTAAAAATATTTATTCAGGTTTGCCAGGAGAAGATGGTCTTATTATTGTGGATGATAAGGCTTACGCTGTGGACTACCTTATTAAAAATATAAAAATGGTAAATGAGATAATATCAAGATCTTACGATATATATTATACTTATGATATTAATTATGAAAAGATATATTCTCTATTTGGAACTGGACCTGTAGAGGGGGTAGAGCCTAGTAGAAAATATGACAAGATGGTTTATGTAGATCCAGAAGGTAAAAAGCATCTTTATGAGTGGAGAGAAGATAGGCAGGAATATCAACTAGTTCCACCTAAGGCTAAGGTTGATGTTATAGTAAGAAGTGATGCTAAGACTACCAATTTAACATTAAAAGAAGTTAAGGCGGTACCAGATGCAAAGTATTACAAAATAAAAGGAAGTAATGTAATAAAGGGCATTGGAGAGTCTATTTTATATGTAGCTTTAGGTAATACTGAAGAAATAAGCATATTAGCTGAGGATAAGACAGTATTAGCAAAAGGTATTGTAGATGTATATAGAAATAATAATAGTGATATAAGATTAAGGCTTTCTGAAAGTCTTCATGCAGGAAATTCTGGAGGAAACTCAAATAACAACGGTATAGCTGTAGAAGATGATGAGGGTTACATATATTACGTAAACAACTCTGACAAAGAGAGAGTTTATAAGCTTGGAGCGGATGGAGCTTTTAATAGGATGATATTAGAAGACAAGGCTCAATATTTAAATGAATCTGGGGACTGGATATATTACAGTAACTATAATGATGAAGGAAAGATGTACAAGGTTAAAAAGGATGGTACTGAAAGGCAAAAGATGCTAGATGATAAAGCTGCCTATATAAGTATATCTGGAGAGGATATATACTACAGTAACCATTCAGATTTAGGTAAACTTTATAGGGTAAAAAAGAGTGGCTCAGATGTTAAGGTAGATGCTACAAACAGAGTACATGGAAATAAAGTTGTCATAGATTATGGCAGTGTTAATAAGGTTTCAGATGAAGTAGCCTATATAAATATATCAGGAGATTGGATATATTACTCAAATTACTCTGATGGGCATAAACCTTATGTTATACATAAGGATGGAACCTATAGAGGAAAGATAAGTGATGTATGGGCAGATTGTATACAAGTAGTAGGGGATTGGCTATACTTTACCTCAGGTAATGGAACTATAAGTAAAGTTAATAAAAATGGACAAGGTTCTGTGATTCCTATTAAAGGTCAAATCAGCCAATATAATAAAGGATATCACATAAATGTTTATGGAGATTGGATATACTACAGTAATGCAGAAGATGGAGGAAAGCTTTATAGAATAAACACTGACGGCAGTGGAAATAAAGTTAAGCTATCCGATGAAACAGTAGGATATATAAATATAGTAGGTGACTGGATATACTTTACCACCACAAAAGGAAAGTTATTAAGACTACCTTTAGATTCGGATGGAAGTATAACTCCAGAGGAAGTTGGAAAACCAAAAGATAGTAATCAAATAGTAGAAATTAAAGATGTCTATGTAACTGTAGGTTTTGAAGACGTAAATCAATCTACAGAATTCTTGGAAGATAAATATTTACCACGTAAGGTCCCAGCTATAATGAAGGACAATACTATTCAGCAGTTAGTAGTAATTTGGGACACTACACCTTCAAAGGTAACCTTTAAAGATGGTGTAAGGACATATACTGGAAGTGTTGTAGGATATAATAAGACTATAAAGCTTTATATGACCATACCATCAGAAATGTTAAATGATACTAATAAGCTAACGGTTTATAAAAATGGTAGTAAAAATGATATGCTAATAGTAGATGAAATTAAAGGTCCTAGTGATTCCAATAAAGTACAGGCTAGACTAAAAGAAGGAGACACCATAAAGGTTTATTATGATAAAGATAAGAAGAAACTTTTAGGAACTTCTAAAGTTGGGAGAGAGGGAAGAGCCATAGTGTCTAAGATGGATTTTGATCCATATGGTAAAAGCCTCTTTGTAACCATAACTAGAGTAGACAAGGCAGAAAGTGCTCCTACAGAGATAAAACAATATATAACCCCTTCCATAGCCTTGGGTGATGTAGAAGATAAAGACTTTAATGGAGTAGGGCTAGATATTAGAGACTTAACCATAAGAAGATGGGAACTACCGTCATGGAACAGATTTGATATGAGTTATTTAAATAATTATTATATAAGATCTACTCAAGAAATATATATATTACCAGCAAGAACAGCTTTAGATATGAATAGCCATAACCCAATAGTAGATAAATTAAGTACTACAACTACAGATTGGGATGGTTCAGTATTATCCAAAGATGATGCTAAATATAAAAACAAAGACAGCAAGGGAACTTTATTTAAAAATGGAGGCTATGATGTGTATGTAGCGTCTAGATATTCAGGTAAAGCATCACCTGATATTGATGGATACATGCCTTTAGTTGAAGGAAAAGTAGCTAACCATACGCCAGGAACTTATAATATGGTAGCAGAAGTGACTCCAGCTAAGCCAACAATAAAGCAACAAAGGGTTCAAGGCTATGATCCTAATAAATTAAATATACATGTTATGCTAGATAAGACACTAAATCCAGGTGAGGAAGCATGGCTAGTGCCAGTAGAATTTTTAGATGAAGTAAGGGGATGGAACTCTGAAACAGGACCTTCACCTTTTGAAAGATTACTTAGCGAAGGCCATGATCTTGTAAAATTCACAGGGGCTGGAACTAAGATGCCTGCTCCAGAAGGAGATAAATCCATCACTAATCCACTGGATAAAGACTATAAATTATTTATAGTAAATGGTGTAGGAACATCTATAGAATCTGATAATAAGATTACTGTAGATAATAGTGTTCCAAAGATAACCTTAGATAAAGCAGGAGAAAAACCAGTATATGATGTTGGAGATGCTATATCTATTAGTGCTAATGAGAAGAGTAAAGTTTATGTGGTTAGATGGGGAATAGATAGAAATCCTCAAGCTTTAGAGGAAGCTTTCAAATCACAAAATGCATTAATGATTCAACATAGAGGAAGTAATATATCTATACCATTATTTAAGAGTGAAACCCTAATTGATTTTACTAATGTATTAGGTTCAACTTTACTAGAATCCTATTATGCTATTGCAGTAGATGATGCAGGTAATATATCAGATTACAAGGAGCTAACTATAAGAAGAGACTTTAAACCTTTATTAGATGTATTGAATGATGCAAGAGGAAAAGATAATCCTTCTCAAGAGCTATTGCTTGCAATAAAGAAGGGTGAACAACTTTTAATTAAACCTAATGTTAAGCAATCAGAAATTAAATTAGTAGTAGATGAGATACAAACAATGCTTGGAAGATTAAGTAAAGACACTAGCTTAAGTTCAAATGATTCTAATATTATTGTACAAGGTAGTGTGGTACGTACTTCACAAATGAGTGTATCTGAATTTATAGGCAAAACTATAACAAAAAATAATGCTAGAGTTGATATTTTAGGACCAGATAAACAACTGACTACTAAGACAGAGTTAGAATCTGGCATGTATGTTAGAGTTACTGCTCAAGATAGTACTACTTATCAAGACTACTTAATAAGTGTGGTTATAGCAAGTCCAAAAGATGGGGTGGCACTTAAAGAAGCTATGGAAGATTCTAGCATAGAGATTATCAATCTATCTCCTACTGTATATAAGATAGATGACAAGATTAAGGTTACAAAAAACCTAACTATAAAAGGAAGTACCGTTGGAGTATCAAAAATTGAGTTTGGTGAAAAGGGAAATATAACTATAGACTCATCTTCAACTACAGTAATTTCTAAGATTGGTTTTATAGGTGGAGCTCAATACAAAGATAATATAATAGAGAATAATGGTAAGTTATCCTTAGACAGTGTAAACTTTAGTAACTTTGAATTTGCAGCAGGTGGATTCAGCGTTATTAAATCCAACAAGCAAGCTAAGCTGGAAGTAGAAAACACCGAATTCTCCAGCATTAAATCTCTAGCAACAGAATTCTCTCATATATATATAGATGAGGGAGCTCAAGCTGGAACAAAGGTTGAAAACTCTACATTTAGAGGTATGAATACAGGTAAGAATGTAGCAGGAATAAGGATTAGTGGAACAGATGGTTCTAATTATAATGAAATACTTATAAATAAGAATAGTTTTAGTGATTTTATATCTGGAGTAACAGATTCCATTGCTACACCAATATATGTAGATGGTGGAAAGGTAAATCTTTCTGCAAACACAATATCAGGATCAGAAGTAGGAATTTGGCTTGAAGCTGATCGTGCTAAAGTCCAAGTTGGTTCTATTAACCTAGGTTCTAAAGGGGAAAATGCTGATGCAATAGGTGCTGTAATACAAAATATGAATAGAAATATAAATGGAAAGGGAAATTTCTATGGGGATATAGTTGCAGGTAAAAAAGTATCAGGAAATGTTCCTATTATATATTATAATTCTACAAAGACACCAACAATAAAAGAGTTATCTATAACAAATGCAGGAACA
Organism: Clostridium simiarum; assembly: GCF_018919175.1. Taxonomy (GTDB): domain Bacteria; phylum Bacillota; class Clostridia; order Clostridiales; family Clostridiaceae; genus Clostridium_L; species Clostridium_L simiarum. Next base: position 115,955 of record NZ_JAHLQL010000004.1, read on the forward strand.
GCAGATGAAATAAAACTTGAAATAAAAGATACTTTAGCTTCAGGAAATAAATATGTATACCTAGTTAACTCTACACTTATAGCTCTACCAACACCAGGACAAGTGCTAAGCTCATACACAGATTATGTAGATAAAGATACCGTAATAGATACAATAGCAGGTAAACACATGATCATAGCAGAGGTAAATAGTAGTACGAATAAAGTGGTAAAAGCTAGACAAATCTATATTCCATAGGAAAATAAGAGATAAATAAAGAAATAAAAGGGAAATAAAAGGGAAATAGACCCCCGGGGGTCTATTTCCCATCTTTTTTGGCAATAATCCATAGTAATGAATATTAAAAGGAGTGAGAAGACTATGGGTTATCAGAAAAGAACCTGGTATCCTGGTGTTATTTATCATATAACTAGCAGGGGAAATAGAAAAGAAATTATATATAAAGACATAAGAGATAGGTATGTTTTTCTAAACATTATAGAAAACTCATTAGAATATTATAAAGGTGAATTTTCAATAATTTGTTATTGCATTATGAGTAATCACTTTCATCTTATGATAGAGACAAAAGATACTCATATTAAACATTTCATGAGTAGAATAAATAGTCAGTATGCCAAGTATTTTAATCAAAAGTATGAATATGTAGGTTATTTATTTCAAGGAAGGTACTATTCCCAGATTATAGATAGTGATTTAGAGCTGATGGAAGTAAGTAGATACATTCATTTGAACCCTGTAAGAGCTAACATAGTAAAGAAACCAGAGCATTATATATGGAGCAGTTATTCTATGTATTTAGGAATAGGAAAGAAAAGAATAGTTCAGACAGAAAAACTTATAGATTGTTTTAATACAATGAAAAATTATAAAATGTTTGTAGAAGAAGTGGGAAATGGTTAGGGAAATTGGGAAATTATTAGGGAAATCACCCCCGGGGCAGTATTTCCCTAAAAGGGAAATATGTCGGGAAATAGACAAAGTAGTCCTATGGACAAAAAAATACATAAATGATATACTAACTTTACAAAGTATATAACGTATACTATTTAGGGAGATTCATGAAATATATAAATTTATATGAATTTTATTTTTACGTTGAAAATAGTAATTAAATAAAATAGAATTAAAGTTTGTATGGAGAAAGGTGGAGTTTTATGCAAAATTTAAACACCACAGAGAGTTTTAGTATGTTAGCGAGTAGAGAAGAATATAAAAAAAGTAAGGTTTATTTTTTTGTAAAAAGAATTATAGATATATTAGGATCATTGGTAGGATTAATAATTGTAAGTCCTATATTGTTAATCACCGCCATTGCTATTAAATTAGATTCAAAAGGTCCAATATTTTTTGCTCAAGAAAGAGTGGGCCAATACGGCAAAGTATTTAAGATGTACAAGTTTAGATCTATGGTGATTAATGCAGAAGAGCTTTTAGATAAACTTAAAGAAAAAAATGAAATGTCAGGTCCAATGTTTAAAATGACTGATGACCCAAGAATAACAAAAGTAGGTAAATTCATAAGAAAGACAAGTATTGATGAATTACCGCAACTTATGAATGTACTAAAAGGTGAGATGTCCCTAGTAGGACCAAGACCTAATCTACCTAAAGAAGTTGGTAATTTTGAACCTTGGATGAGGGATAAGCTTATTGCAAAACCAGGACTTACTTGTTTTTGGCAGGTAATGGGTAGAAATAGTATAGATTTTGAAGATTGGATGAAACTTGACATAAAATATGTTAAGGAAAGAAACACAGGACTTGATATTATCCTTATTTTTAGAACCGTTAAAGTTCTGTTTGGTGATGAAAACGCTAAATAGTTTATAAGTGTAATGAGATTTTGATACCTGATTCAGTAATTGAATAATTAAGTAATTAAATCATTAAGTTGTTAAATAGTTAAGTGATTATCACTAAATTCTAGTTTCACATATTTGCTTAAGAATTGAGGGGAAAGCTTTAATCTCTGCCTCAATAATTTCTTTTAAGGTTTCTAATATGTAATATAAAAAAGTTTTATGTTATTATTCAATAAATAAAGATATAAATCATAAAAGTATAATGAATAAAAGTATAAATTATAAAAGTTAAGAGATAAGATAAAAAACATATAAAAAATCAAAAATAAGATAAAAATTAAAAGGTGATAAGTAATGAGTGTTACTATAATATGCCCACTATATAATGCAGAAAATTATCTAGAAAATCTAGATAACAGTTTAAAGATGCAAAAGAACGTACATATAGACCAAATAAAATATATTCTAACTGAAAGCAAAGACAATTCTGAAGCTATTTTAAAGAGCTTAGGTAGTGATTACAAGTTAATTACTAAAGGTGAATTTTCTCATAGTAAGACTAGAGAGCAAGCTGCTCTTGAAGCTTCCGGGGATATATTGGTATTTATTACTCAGGATATAATTATAAAAGATGAGCTTTGGCTTTATAATCTAACAAAAGACATAAGAGAAGGCAACTGTGAAGGCGCTTTCAGTAGACAGATTTGTGATAATAATACTATAGAAAAGTATATAAGAGAGAATAATTATCCAGGGGTATCTAGGACTGTATCTAAAGAGGATATACCTAAACTTGGACTTATGACTTTCTTTTTTTCTGATGCTTCTTCTGCTATAAAGAAAAGTGTATTTGTAGAGTTAAAGGGCTATGATGCCAAAGATCTTATAATAAGTGAAGATATGTATATTGCCCATAAGATGATAATGGCAGGATATAGGATTAAATATTCTGCAGAGTCTAAGGTTATACATTCTCATAAATTCACATTAAAACAGCTGTATAGAAGATATAATGATACAGGAAGATTTTTTAAAGAAAATAGCTATTTAAAACAATATGGTGCCAATGAAAGTGGTTTTAAACTTTTAAAATATGTCCTTAAAAGGGCTTTTGAAGAAAAGAATTTTGCTGTTATTTTTAATGTGATTCCTAACTTTGCAGCTAGATTTATTGGCATGAAATTAGGGCAAAAAGGAATTGGATAATTAAGATAATAGATGAAATTTTATATAAATTTAGTTTGTAAACGCAAGAAGAATATGGTATAATAATTTTGAGCTTATATAGAAGTAAAAAATAAATGCCCACAGGCACTTAAAACTATTCTTACTATCCAGGAACATTATCCAAGGTCAGGAAGGCGAGTTTAGTTTTCTAATCCTATTTTAACCTATGTTGTAAAAAGAGACTAACTAACGTTAGTCTCTTTTACTGCTTTTTTTGGGAAATACACCCCCGGGGGTGTATTTCCCAAGTTATTTCCCGAAGGGGAAATAACTTAGGAAACTCAATACAACTCAATTTTATTAACTTTAATTGCCGTTCCAGGCTTATCTCCAATGTCTAAACGGAACCTGTTGATATCTTCTATTGATAAATGCCGTACATCTATAAGATACTTAGTCTTTAAAGGTGTGGCTATAAATTTCAAGCTATCTTCTTCAGTAAAATCTGACTCTTCATCTTCTGTAGCCCAAAAGAATTGAAGTAGGGATATGTCTTTTGGTGGTTCTGAAAGCTCAAGATATAAATAGTTCACATTAGTTTCTGGTAGATACCATATTATGAAGGAGTCATCATAGCGTGACTCTAAATAATAGCTTCCATCAGGGTTTTTAACTTTTTCTATATACTTATAATTAGTGAATATATCCTTCTCATCTTCCTCAGATAAAGGAAGGGAAGTTTTGTTATAAGTATATCCATCTAATTCTTTTAAATCATCATCGAATAGGGCGAAGTCATAATCTAATAATTTGTATAGGTATCTTTCTACTATTTCAAAATAAATAATTTTAGTATTTTCTATGTTATAAGATAAATTAGAATGCATATCTGCCTGTATATTATGATGATCAATTCTATAGGAACTGTACTTATCAAGCTTTGGAAGTACGTTATAACTGAAGCTATCCATATAAGAGATCATCTTAGGTAACTTTTTATAAGTGTATCCATAGTCTATATCTAACTTATATTCATTAATCCAGCTTTTTAAACCCAGTAAACCATCTAAGTCCCCTGAATAAACTTCTTCCTTCATTCCCTCTATTTTGGGCATATCAACTATTGGATATTCCTTAGATAGATTTTGAAGAAGGGCTTCAGTAGCTAAGAAGGAACCTATATCATTCCAATGAGTATCTCTTTTATAATATAAATCTTTTTCACCTTTATTTTCTAATAGCAGTTTTTTAAAATCTATACTATTTACCCCAAGGTTATCTAGTTCTCTTTGAAGCCTATCAAGATTTCCTTCCTTTGAAGTATTTTCTTCAAAAGGCATGTATTCGGGATATATGGTGCTTTTATTTGGCGCCACGGTAAATAGGAAATAGATACCTCTATCTTTAAGATCCTTTTGTAGTTTTGCTAATTCTTTAGCAAGTTTTTTTATTTCCCAGTCCTCTAAAAGATTTGTTTTAGTGTAATCATCAAGTTCCTCAGCGGAATAAAGATAATCATTTTTCCCTATTATAACGCTGTCTTTATTTGTATTAACCCCCAAGAGTTTTACATCTAAAGTATTGTTTAACATGATAAATTGATCTCTAAATCCATAATTGTCATTAAAATAGTCCTCTATATCGCTAATAAATTCACTATTAAGAGGATTTCCTTTAAAGGATGGCATTTCCGCCTTTTTCCTCTTTTCATTTAACTTAGGTGGATCAAATAAGTTTGTACTCATTTCAATTAATGGTAAAGCTATAATAATGAGAAATATTGAAATATATAATATTTTAAAAGTGTCAAATTTATGATTTTTTTTAAAAACATCTATTTTATCATTTTTTTTAAAAACACCCATTTTATTATTTTTCTTAAAAACATCAATTTTATTATTTTTGTTCATAATACACCTCCTTATGACCTTTAGAACTTAAAGTATATGAAAGGACTATAAGTTCCTGAAGATAATGCTGCCAAAGAGTATATTAAAATGATTAAAGAGAGGACATATTTTATTATATCTTTGCTTTTTAATCTATCAAAGACATTTTGAAATCTTTCATATCTTATAAAGCTAATTAGCACCGCTAATAATAATGCCACAAAGGTTTTTAAGGATATGTCCATATTATAAAAATTTATGCCCTGGGCGAAAGATAGAGTAAACATGGCTTTTAAATATCTTAAGGCATAACTTAAACTTTCTGAACGGAAAAATACCCAACCGATTCCTACTAATATAAAGCTTATTCCGTTGCTTATTATAGCAGGTAATTTTTTATAAACCTTTAATAGATATACTCTTTCTAATATAAGTAGCGTTCCATGATATATTCCCCATATTACAAAGGTCATGGCAGCTCCATGCCATAGCCCAGAAATAAGGAATACTATCCAAAGATTTATATAAGTCCTTTTAGTAGATACCCTATTTCCTCCAAGAGGAATATATATATACTCTTTTAAAAATCTAGATAAAGACATATGCCATCTTTTCCAGAACTCTGTGATGCTCTTTGATATATAAGGCCTGTTAAAGTTTTCAGGAAAATCAAAACCAAACATTTTACCTATTCCTACAGCCATATCAGAATACCCTGAGAAGTCAAAGAATAGCTGGAAGGTGTATAATACCATTCCGAACCAAGCATATTTTATACCTAGAAGGCTAGGATCTGTGGAGAATATATTATCTGCAACTAACCCTAAGCTATTAGCTATAGCAACCTTTTTGAACATACCAATAGAAAATCTCCATATTCCATAAGAAAATTTATCGAAAGAATGAGTTCTCTCTTTAAATTGTATTGAAGTTTCGTGGTATAACATTATAGGACCTGCAATAAGTCTTGGAAATATCAATATGTATAGTACATAATCTAAAGGATTTACATAAGATTTATCCTTATCTTTATAGATATCCACTATGTAGCTTATTTGTTGAAAAGTTATGTATGAAAGTCCTATTGGAACAGATAACTTTCTCCAGGTTAAAGGAGCAAATCCAGCTAAATAGGTAAATACATTTATTCCTGACAGGAAGAAGTCAATATATTTATAACCTGCTAATATTCCAATATTAAAAACCAAAGATAATACTAAAAATAGCTTTCTAGATTTACCTTTAGAAATTTCCATAATGGATATTAATATGTAATTTATAGCTATGCTTGCAAGAAGAACAATTAATGTGTTAGGTGAACCCCAAGCATAAAAGACAATGCTAGCTAATAAAAGTACATAGTTTTTAATTTTATCATGACTTAAATAATAAATTAAAAGACATAAAGGTAAAAATAAGAAAATAAAAATATTAGAGTTAAATGCCATAATATCAAGCTTTGATAAAGAAATTCAAAGCTTTACCTCCCTTCCTAAGTGAGATTTATTTAAATAAGATTTATTCCATGTTTAGAAGACCTTGATATATATTATATATTTTAATTTGTCTCTTGAAAACATTTAAAAAAATGTAAATACCCAAAGTTCTTTATAATATAAGTAAATAAATGGAATCACCCAAAGGTGGTTCCATTTATTTATAGAAAATGTGTACTGTATTTTTCATGTCAGTTGCTAATTTAAAGATTATTTTTTAGGTTGTGGTTTTATATCATTAAATATATAATCATACATTTGCTTAGAAGTTTGTTTTATGTCATAAACTAAATACCATACTCCATTTATTGTTTGACCACCGTCTTTAAAGTAGCCATCCACAGGAAATCTTTCCTGTTCCAAATCCTTTAAGCCAGAAGTTAATACATCAGTTCCAATTTTTAATATTTCTGCTTTTGATAAACTTGTTTCTACCATAGGTAGAACGCTATTTATAATGGCAGGATATTTAGTAACTCCTGCTGAAGTTACTTTATTAAATAAAGCATTTAATACTGTTCTTTGTCTTCCAGCTCTATCAAAATCTCCATTACCTAAATTCCTTGTTCTTGTATAGGCTAATGCCTGTTTTCCATTAAGAGTTTGAAGACCAGGGTTTTTTATAAATGGAGGTTTATATTTACCTAAAAAGGCAAGTTCATTCATCATCTTATTAACTTCTTCAATTTCTTCCTTTTTCACATCTATTTCTATACCACCGATAACATCTATTATATCTTGTAGATGATAAAAATTAACTGTGGCATAATCTGTTATGTTTAAATTAAAGTTTTTATTTATAGTTTTTATAGCTAATTGTGGTCCACCAAAAGCATAGGCGTGATTTAACTTGTCCTTTCCGTGTCCGTCTATATCTACATAACTATCACGCATTAAGGAGGAGAGTTTAAGCTTATTATGTTCTGTGTCTATGGTTAAAACCATTACTGCATCAGAACGTCCCTTTTCACTACTATCTCTCTCATCTGTACCAAATAAAGCTATGTTAGTGATATTCTTATTTTTTCCGCTTTCTTGTAATTGTTGCACAAGCTCCTTATTTATACCTAAATCATCATGGTTATCAGATATTTTTTGTCCCTTTATACCATTTAATATGTTGAAAATGTAGAAAAAAGAAACTCCTAATATAAAGAGAAATACAAGTAATAAAGAAGTAAGTATTATCTTTGAAGCTTTAGACCTTTTTTTAGGTTTTTTAGATTTTCTAGGTTTACCTTTTGTAGACCTATTTTTTACAGGCTTATTATTTTTATCGTGATACTTTTCCATTCTACTTTGTGACATATTAAACCATCCTTTTAATCCTTTATAATACATAAATTAATATGAATAGGGTTTTTTATATAAATTATAATCCTTTATAATACATATAACTTAGTATGAATAGGATTTTTATATTAAGTCATAATCACTTATAATAAATAACTTAATATGAATAAGGCTTTTATACAAATTCTAATCCTTTATAATACATAAGTTAATATAAAGAGGATTTTTCTACAAATTATATACGTATACTATAATTTAATTGTCATGTTTTAAATAAAATTAAATTATAGCATTTCTGCATTTATGGATATAAGAGAATCATATTTTAAATTTAATGTTTTAAATAAAATTATAGCATTTCTGCATAACAAAATAATACACATTTATAGCTATATAGTCAAATCTTTAAATTTGTGTAGTTTCTAGTGTTTTTTACTCAGATAATAGACTTTTAATTCTATTCAAAGTATAATATAGATGTATTTTAATGAAAATCACATCTATGGTTAGTTATAGTATTCTACGTTTTTAAAAGGCTTTTAATTTGCATTATATATATATTTGAATAGAAGGCCTTATAGCAATAATTTTACGATTTAGGAGGAACTTTAATGAAGGGAATTATTTTAGCAGGAGGTTCTGGTACCAGACTTCACCCTGTAACTAAGTCAGTTTCTAAGCAAATATTACCTATTTATGATAAACCTATGATATATTATCCTCTTTCAGTTCTTATGCTAGGTGGTATTAAAGATATACTTATAATATCAACCCCTAGAGATATTGAGTCTTTCAAAGAACTTTTAGGAGATGGAAGTCAAATAGGAGTAAACTTTCAATATGCAATACAGGAAGAACCGAGAGGACTTGCTGATGCTTTCATCGTTGGAGAGGAATTCATAGGAAAAGATAAAGTTGCTTTAGTATTAGGAGACAACATTTTCCACGGATATGGTTTTTCTGAAAGATTAGAAAGAGCAGCCTCTAGAGAAGAAGGAGCTACTATATTTGGATATCATGTAAGTAATCCAAGGGATTTTGGTGTAGTGGAGTTTGATTCTAATAACAATGTAATTTCCATAGAGGAAAAGCCAGAAGTACCAAAATCAAACTATGCAGTTCCTGGGTTATATTTTTATGATAATGATGTGGTTGAAATAGCTAAGAATATTAAACCTTCTAAAAGGGGAGAACTTGAGATAACTGCTGTGAATAATGAATATTTGAGAAGGGGCAATCTTAAGGTAGAACTTTTCGGAAGAGGTATGGCTTGGCTAGATACAGGTACTCATAGGGGTCTTTTAGATGCTGCTAATTTTGTAGAGGCCATTCAAACAAGGCAAGGTCTTTATATTGCTTGTATTGAAGAAATTGCCTACAGAAAAGGGTTCATATCAAAAGAAGAACTAATAGCTTTAGCAGAACCTCTTTCAAAGATAGAATATGGTCAGTATCTTTTAAAGGTTGCAGAAGAATCTTAGCAGGGAATATTAAAGGAAGAGAAAGGATAGATTAGAAATATGAAAACTTATTTAGTTACTGGTGGCGCAGGGTTTATAGGCTCAAATTTTGTGCTTTATATGCTAAAAAAATACCAAGATATAAGAATAATAAATCTTGATAAGCTAACCTATGCTGGAAATTTGGAAAACCTAGAGGAAGTAAAGCACAATAAAAATCATATATTTGTTAATGGTGACATATGTGATAAAGAACTTATTGAAGATTTATTCCAAAAGTATGATTTTGATTATGTGGTAAATTTTGCTGCAGAATCACACGTAGACAGAAGTATAAAAGAACCTGAGATATTTGCAAAGACAAATATAATAGGTACTGTTAATTTACTAAATGTAGCTAAAGAATCATGGGAGACTCAAGATTCATGGAAGGAAGGAAAAAAATTCCTTCAGGTTTCTACTGATGAGGTTTATGGCTCTTTAGGGGACACTGGATTCTTCACTGAAACCACACCTTTAGATCCTCATAGTCCATATTCTTCAAGTAAAACTTCAGCGGATCTTATGGTAAAAGCTTATTATGACACCTTTAAGATGCCAATAAATATAACTAGGTGTTCAAACAACTACGGACCTTTTCAGTTTCCAGAAAAGTTAATACCTTTATTAATCAACAATTGTTTAAACCATAAAGATATTCCTGTATATGGCGATGGTCTTAATGTTAGAGATTGGCTATATGTAGAAGATCACTGCAAGGCTATTGATATGGTTATAAGAGAAGGCAGACTTGGTGAGGTATACAATGTAGGTGGACATAATGAGAGGACTAATATAGCCATAGTTAAAACCGTTATTGACTACTTAAATAAAAATGTAGATTCAGCTATAACAGAAGACCTTATAAAATACGTAGAAGATAGAAAAGGTCATGACAGAAGATACGGTATTGATCCAACAAAGATTAAAGAAGAACTAGGTTGGTACCCAGAGACTGTATTTGAAGAAGGTATTGTTAAGACCATTAAATGGTATTTAGATAACAAAGAATGGATGGAGCATATAACTTCTGGAGATTATCAAAATTACTATAAAAACATGTATGGCCATGAAATTTCTTAGGTGGTGAGTATTTTGGGACAGTTTAAGTTTGAAAAAACATCTATTGAAGGCTTGTATATTATAGAACCTAAGATCTTTGGGGATCATAGGGGATATTTTATGGAAACCTACAACTATAATGACTTTAAAGCTGCTGGATTAGACATGGTTTTTGTTCAAGATAACCAGTCAAAATCAAGAAAGGGCGTACTTAGAGGATTACATTTTCAAAAGAAGTTTCCTCAAGGTAAGCTTGTTAGAGTAATAAAAGGTGAAGTATTTGATGTGGCTGTAGACCTTAGGAAAGATTCAAAAACCTATGGTAAGTGGTATGGGGTTGTTTTAAGCGAAGAGAACAATAAACAATTTTATGTACCAGAAGGCTTTGCTCATGGATTTTTAGTAATGTCTGAAGAGGCAGAGTTTGTATATAAATGTACAGACTTTTATCATCCTGAATTTGAAGGCGGCATAGTATTTAATGACCCTGATATAGGTATTAAGTGGCCTTTAAATGATATAGAAGAGGTGCTTTTATCTGAAAAGGATAAAAATGCACCAGGATTTAAAGAGATTAATATCTCATTTTAATGGTTCTTTTAACAATTAAAATATCAAAACAAAGGGGGGAAATTTATTAATGTATAAACTCATTAGGAAGATATCCTTAGTGGGGGTTTTAATACTCTTCCTAACGTTTCCTCAAAATTTAGCTGTACAAGCATCTGCTGAAACATTACCTTTGAAAGACATACCAATAGTATCTAACACAGGTATTACAGTTAAACAGATGGAGGATTGGGCAAGAAAAAATAATGCTACAGAAACTTTTATTTCTTTAGCTAAATTATATGTGGAATTGGCTCCTAGTCATGGAGGGGTAAATCCTGCTATTGCTTATGCACAATCAGCAAAGGAAACAGGCTATGGTAGATTTACAGGGGTTTTAGATGAATCTTTCAATAACCCTTGTGGAATGAAAACCTCAGCAGGTGGAGGAGATAGTGACCCTTCAGCTCACCAAAGATTTAACAGCTGGGAAGAAGGAATAAAAGCTCATTTAGATCACTTAGCAATATATGCAGGAGCGGAAGGATATCCAAGAAAGGATACTTTTGATCCTAGACATTTTTCGTTTTTAATGGGACGAGCTAAGAATCTTTCAGACCTAGGTGGAAACTGGGCCCCTTCTCTTAGTTATGGTACACAAATAATTGACATGATAAATATTATGATAACTGGTTCTCCAGTTAAAAAGTTACCAAACAAAATGTTTATAGATACACCTATTCAAAATCAAAATTATTTAGATAGTAGTGTGGAAGTTTCTGGTTGGGCTTTAAACAACTATGGCATAAAGAAAGTATCTTTTTATGTAAATAACAATTTGGTAGGTGAAACCAATACAGGAGTTAATAGACCAGATGTAGATGCTGCGTTTCCAGGATATCCATCAGGAGATAAGAGTGGTTATTTCTTCTCTATTCCAGCAAGTGCTATACCACAAGGTGAAAGCATATTAAAAGTTGAGGCACTAGGAAAAGATGGAACTATCCAAAAGGAAGAAAGAACTATAAACAGTATAAAGAAGACTAACAAGCCTTCGAAAATGTTTATAGATGATCCTAAAATTGATGAAGTGATTAGTAATAAAGATGTGGTACTTTCAGGATGGGCACTTATGGGCTCAGGAGTTAAGAATATTAATGTTTATGTAAATGGAAACTTTATAAGTAGTATAGGCACAGGAGTTAATAGACCAGATGTAGATGCTGCATTTCCAGGATATCCTCTAGGGGATAAAAGTGGATATTATGGAGTAATTCCAGCAAAACATTTTTATTCAGGTAAAAACACTATAACTGTTGAAGTTATAGGCAATGATGGAACTACTCAAAAGGAAGAAAGAAATATAAACTTTATAATGAAGACTAATAAGCCTTCAAAAATGTTTATAGACGACCCTAAGACTAATCAAGTGATTAATAATAATGATGTGGTACTTTCAGGATGGGCACTTATGGGCTCAGGAGTTAAGAATATTAATGTTTATGTAAATGGAAACTTTATAAGCAGTATAACCACAGGAGTTAATAGACCAGATGTAGATGCTGCATTTCCAGGATATCCTCTAGGGAATAAAAGCGGATACTATGGAGTAATTCCAGCAAAACATTTTTATTCAGGAAAAAATACTATAACTGTTGAAGTTGTAGGTAATGATAACTCTGTAATAAAAGAAGATAGAACAATAAGCTTTGTATCAAATAACTCAAAACCTACTATTAATGAAATTGTTACTGATAAAATTTCACCACAAAAGGTAGGAAGCAATATAAGAGTTTCAGTTAATGCAAGTGGAAGCAATCTTCTTTATAAGTTTTGGATACATGATGGGAACTCATGGAAGATTGTACGAGACTATTCAGCTTCTAATACATATGATTGGAAGCCATCAAAAGAAGGTACTTATAGAGTTTGGGTTGATATAAAAGATAAAAATTCTAACAATACTGTAGATCATTCTAAAGAGATTTACTACTCCATAAAAAACCAAGTTGGAAAGATTACTTCTTTAACTACAGATGTCAATTCACCTCAAAGCTTTGGAAAGTCTATAAACATAAAAGTTCAGTCAAGTGGATTCATAAATCCTGTTTATAGGTATTGGATAAAGGATGATAGAGGTTGGAGAGTAATTAAAGATTATTCAACTAGTAATTCTATTCAATGGACACCACAAAGATCCGGTGAGCATGGAATATGGGTAGATGCTAGGGAAAGTGTTTCAAACGGAGATGTAGAACACTCTCTTGAAATTCCATACTATATAAACCCACAAATAAAAGATATAACTGTAGACGGTGTATCTTCTAATACAGGAATTTCACCAGCACCTTATAAAGGAAAACCAGTTAATATAGCTGTAAATGGAGCTGGAGAAAATGTTTTATATAGATTTTGGATTTCAGATGGTATAAAGTGGAGAGTTATAAGAGATTATGATTATAGCAATAGCACTACATGGACACCTACTATATTAGGAAAGCATGGTATTTGGGTAGAGGCTAAAGCCTCCAATTCACCAAATACTTATGATGTTTATAAGTCTGTAGACTATGAAATAATTGGTGGACAACCATTAAGTGTAACTACAAGTGTTGCTTCCCCGCAAAAGGCAGGAAATACAATTACTGTTAAGGCTAATGGTGGAAGAGCTATAAATCCTCTATATAAATTCTGGGTAAGTGATGGTATACAGTGGACTGTGGTTCAAGATTATTCTACTTCCAATACATTTAATTGGAAACCTACATCAGGAGGATCTTATAAAATCTGGGTAGATATAAAGGATAAAAATTCACAGAATTCCGCTGACGAATCTAAGGAAATTCCATTTATAATAGAAGGATCTTCTATTAAAAGTAAGACTATAGTAATAGATCCAGGTCATAACCACGGTGGAGATGATGGTGCTTATGCTAAATTTGATGGTATAACTTATTCTGAAAGAGATCTAAATATGGAGGTAGCATTAAAGCTTAAAACTTATTTAGAGTCTTATGGATTTAATGTAATACTTACAAGACAACCAGGAGAGATACTTAAAGATGATCTTCAGACTAGTTTAAGGAAGAGAACAGAAATAGCAAATAAAGCAAAGGCTGACTTCTTTATAAGCCTTCATCATGACAGTGGAGCATCTTCAGCTAGTGGTATAAGTACACACTATAGTAGTTATAGACCAACTCTTGATAATGAAGGAGTGGCACCAGGAGTAGATCCAGGTGGATATAGCTATGATAATTTACTTATAGATTATACACCATGTAAAGAAGCCATAATTAGTAGAGAATTAGCAAATAAACTTGTTAATGGCTTAAGTTCAGAGCTGGGATATACAAACAGAAAAGCTCACGATCATGGATTAGCTGTAACTAGAAATATAGACGTGCCTTCTGTGCTCTTAGAATTAGGCTTTATAACCAATAAGAATGAAGCTATAAGATGTGCAGATTCCACAGAACAACATAAAAAAGCTAAGAAAATAGCAGATATAATATTTGATTACTTCAAATAAAAGAGATAAAACCCTTGTATATTTATATTTACAAGGGTTTTTGTCTATTTATCTGATGACTAACCCGCTCTAATATTCCTATCTTTTTCAAAGCGGAATAAAGATCGGTTACGTCCCTGGATAACGATTTCTAAGCTTTATAGGGAGCAAAGCTCCATCTAAAGGCAAGAACTCTGTTTATCCGATGACTACCCGCTCTAATACTCCATCTTTTTCAAAGTGGGAATAAAGAGCGGCTACGTCCCTGGATAACGATTTCTAAGCTTTAGAGGGAGCAAAGCTCCATCTAAAGGCAAGAACTCTGTTTATTGCAAGTAGACATAAATAGATAAATTATGATATTATAAGCGAGAAGTTTAAATGTAAGCGAGTGAGAATATGAATAGTAAGTTAAAAGATTTTACATACACTTTAAGTGCAAATATACTAAATTTCGCCATAGGAATTGTTACAGGATTTTTACTTCCTAAATTTTTATCTATAGATGATTATGCAGCTATTAAAGTATTTACTTTCTATATAGGTTATGTGGGATTTATGCATTTAGGATTTATAGATGGTATACTTTTAAGATATGGTAGCTATGATTATAATGAATTGCCAAAGAAAAAGTTTAGAGCTTACTTTAAGTTTTTGCTTTTATTTCAAGTTATAATTATGGCAGTAATGATGGGTGTAATTTCAATGACTACCATAGATCCTTCAAGAAGAACTATTTTTAATTTTGTTGCTATTAATATGTTAATTATGAATTTAACTACATTTTTTTCCTTTATTCATCAATTCACAAAGGAATTTAAGTTATTTTCTTTTAACTTGATACTAACTAAACTATTTTACGTAATAGGATGTTTACTTTTATTTTATGTACATAATTTTGCCCATGGAGCATATATAATCCTTCAAACAGGAGTTAATTTAATAATTCTTCTTATATACATATATTTTGATAAGGACTTAGTATTTGGAAAGTCCGAATCTATTAGGGACAATATTAAAGATATTAAAGAAAACATAAACATAGGCTTTTTTGTTATGATAGGTAACTTTATGAACATTATCATAATAGGTATAGATAGGTTATTTATAGATAATTTATTTACCAAAGAAGATTTCGCTATGTACTCCTTTGCCTATTCTATTGTATCCTTATTTTATATAGTATTGAACTCTTTAAATACAGTGATGTATCCTTATCTTACAAGGACTCCTAAAGAAAGGCTTAAGGATATATATGGAGATATTAAAACCTCTGTAAGCATAATAATTGGTGCTAGTCTTAGTGGATTTTTTGTGATTAAATTTATAGTTATAAGATTTTTAAGTAACTATGTAGATTCTCTAGGTATTCTTATATTTTTAATACCTACAGTGCTTTTAAGTGCACAAATATCTGTATTGATATCAAACTTTTATAAAGTACTAAAGCTTACAAAAGAATACACTAAAAATAATATAATAGCATTTTCCTTAGGTGTTATAACTAACACCATAGCTTATTTTACCTTTAAGAGCACTTTATCTATAGCTGCTGCTAGTTTAATATCCTTTATGATTTGGGTGCTTTATTCAGACGGCTTTTTTATGAAAAAGCTTCGTATTAAAGTTTATAGATCTATATTACTAGAAGTTTTTATAATAGCTTTATTTTTATTTACCTCTTATTTTATGAATTGGTACATAGGATTAATGACTTATGTAATATGTTTCGGAGTATTTGTATTTGTATTTTATAAAAAGGATATAATGAGTTTTATAGCTATGATTAAACCAAGAAAATAAGCTATATATGCAGTGATTTATAGCTTTACATAGAGTTTACTAAAAGTGATTTATAGATTTGTATAGAGTTTGATAAAAATGATTTATACAGGTTATTAAAAGAAATAGAATTTCATAGCTAAAGTTCAAAAGAGAAGTCTCCTTGAAGAGAACTTTAGCTATGAAATATCATAAGATTATTCAAAGATTTAGGTTCATAATATATTTATTAACCACTTATTCTAAGATCACTGAGGAAGCTTCTAAGGTGATTGAAGTTCATAATATATCTCTTAACTTGAATCTAAGAATCCTTGATTATAAGTAAATACAAAATTTTAAGGAATATATCAAAGAATTGCGTCAAGGAACTAATAAGGAGTATGGTTTAAAATGAGAAATAAAGAAATGGCAATGTTAAAGGCCATAGGTATAATACTTGTAGTAATGACCCATGGCTATCAAATATTTTTGTGGTTTTCACCCTATTCTTTCCATATGGCACTTTTCATATTTGTGTCCGGATATTTATATAAAGAAACTTATGAGGACAATGTGCCAAAATACATATTAAAAAAGGTTAAAAGGATGCTTGTACCTTATTTTATATATAATATAGTTTATGCTTCAATAACTTACTTTTTAATGATAAGATATAACATAACCCTAGGAGAAAAACCAAACCTATTTAATTTCTTTGTTCAGCCCTTTATAGATGGGCATCAATATCATCTATTTTTGTCGGGATGGTTTTTAATTGAATTGTTTTTAATTCAAGCGTCCTTTGTGATTATTTATAAATATTCTAAAAAGGTTACTAAAAATGACTATTTGCATTTACTATTATTTTGTTTAATGGGCCTTGCAGGTACTTATCTTGCAAAGATTTATCCTAAGCCAAAGGGCATATATCTACCTATAATCAGAACTATGTTCTGTATGTTCTTCTATTATTTTGGAATATTTTACAGGAAAAGATTAGAGGACAAGAACCTTTTTAGAAGTAGAAATATGCTAATAGTATTTATAACACAGGTTTTCTGTATAGTTAAGTTCGGGATAATAGATTATGAGCTAGCTTGGGCAAATTATTATGGAAGATTAGTTCTTCCTTTTGTGGTAAGTCTTACAGGAATATATATGTCTATTTTTGTGGCAAAGGCTATGGTTAAATTATTCCCAGACAATGATTTTTTATATACCATTGGGGAAAATACCATGCATATAATGTTAAATCATATGATTGTATTCTTTGTAATTAACGGGATTTTTTATAAATTGGGAGCCTTTGAGTTTGAAAAGTTAAATGACATTTGGTTTACATATAATCCAGGACATTTATGGCTTTTATACATAACCTTAGGTTTACTAGTACCAACTTATGTGACTTTGGGGATAAAAAGATTTCGATCAAAAATGGTCAAAGGAAGGAAAAATAAATGAGTAAATCTATAGCTAAAAATGCTTTTTATAAAATCTTATTGAATTTGTTTAATATAGTTATGCCAGTTATTATAGCCACTTATACTTATGGAGTAATAGATCAGACCTTAATAGGTAGGTATACTACTGCTTATTCTATTTTTAATTACTTCTTTATATTTGCGGGCTTTGGAATATATAACTATGCCATTAGAGAAATAAGCAAGGTAAGAAGTGATAAAAAGAAGATGTCTCAGCTTTTTACCAGCTTCTTTGTAATTGGAATAGCATCAAATATAGGAACGCTTATAATATATGTATTATTTAGTTTCTTTGCCTTTAAAGATACACCTGCATTTGTAGTGCATTTAATACTGGCTCTTAATATGATTTCCAATATATTTTATATTGAATGGGCAAATGAGGCTTTAGAAAACTACGGTTTCATAACATTAAAGACCATAGTGGTAAGGCTAATTTATGCAGTACTTTTATTTTTAACTGTAAAGTCTTCAGATGACTTTTTGATGTATGTATTTTTAACTACATTTTCAACCTTCTTAAATAATATCATAAGTTATTTTTACATAAAAAAAGGTGTAGGTTTTGATTTTAGTAATATAAAGATTAAAAGACATATTAAATTCCTTATACTGGTTATAATAATGTCTAATGGAAATGTACTTTATACTCAACTAGATAAGGCTATGTTAGGACTTTATGTAAGTGAGGTTTCCGCAGCTTATTATTCTGTGGCACATAATGTAATGACCATAATAAATGCCCTAGTACTTTCTGTAGTATTTGTAACCATACCAAGACTTGCTAATATCATAGCTGGCAAGGATAGGACAAAATACCTGAAACTTTTGAATAAAATAACTCAAACCTTATTTGCATTTTTATTTCCTGTAGCTATAGGGATGTTTATATTAGCTGAGGAGATATTTATCATATTTGGAAAAGGAAAGTATCCAGGGGGAGGGCCTGTGCTTGAGGTCTTCTGTGTTTACATGATATCCTTAGGTTTTGAAGCAATACTTACAAACCAGGTTATGTATGTAAACAAGAAAGAAAAAGAACTGGTTAAAATGATATTTCTTGCAGGGATTGTAAATACTATACTAAACTTAGTTTTCCTAAAGATGGGTATATTTAACGAAGTGACAGCTATAATTACAACTACATTTAGTAATTATTTACTAGTATTCTTTGAATATATTTATGTAAGAAAAGTCTTGAAACTAGAGTTTAAAATGTTTACCTTTAAGAATTTAAAATATTTCTTATATGCATTAACCTTTTTACCTATAGGCCTTATTTTTAAATCTACAATATCAAATATGTATTTATATATTGTAGCCACAGTAATAAGTTGCTCCTTTGTATATGCTTTCTTATTATTTATTACAAAGGATGCTATATGGGCTGTTGCTATGGATAGAGTGATACCCAAAGTGAAGAGTATAATGAAAAAGTAGATAATCAATAGGCAATTAGTTCATATATCTACATTAATTTTCAAATTGCTTCACATAGGTACGGTAATTATTAAATAGTAACATAGGAAAACTCAACCAGTTAAATATAGAAAGCTTACTGATGGAATGATACCCTCTTTTATGGAGGTATATTAAAAGCTATCTCTTATGAGATTTATCTATCATATATTAATTTCATGGTGTGATCTATCATATGTTCAGAGGATATTATACCAAAATTGATTTACTTAAGTAGCCTGTGGGAATATATTTCTATAAAAAGTTTTTATTTTATAGATAATCTAAAATGTGAAAAATATAAAGTTAATATGCATAATATTAGGTAGGATTAAAAAAGCTTTCCGCTAAATGTTATGACTAAATTATATGAGGTGATACTAGATGAAAATTTTAATTACTGGAGCAAAAGGACAATTAGGAAGTCAAATTATTAACATTATTAATAATGGACAATCTGAATTAGGCAACATAGATTCAGTATACAATAACTGTGAGATAATGGCCCTTGACGTGGATGAATTAGATATAACTAATCTAAATAAGTGTAAAACAGTAGCAAAAGAATTAAAACCAGAATTAATAATAAACTGTGCAGCTTATACAAACGTAGACAACTGCGAAAAGCAAGAGGATTTGGCCTTTAAGATAAATGCCCTAGGAGCAAGAAATTTAGCTATAATTGCAGAGGAATTAGGAGCTAAATTAGTTCAAGTATCTACAGACTATGTATTTGCAGGTAACGGAAATGAGCCTTATAAAGAGTACGATATAACAAATCCTTTAAGTGTTTATGGTAAGTCTAAACTTTTAGGAGAAAATTATGTTAGAGAATTTTGTTCAAGATATTTCATCTTAAGAACTGCTTGGCTTTATGGACTTAATGGTAGTAATTTTGTTAAAACCATAATGAAAGCCGCTAAGGAAAAGGGAGAGTTAAAAGTAGTAAATGATCAAAGGGGAAATCCTACTTATGCAGAAGATTTAGCACACCACATTTTAGCTCTAGCCGTAACAGAGGAATATGGAATATATCATTGTACTGGTCAGGGAGAGTGTAGCTGGTATGATTTTGCCAAAGCTATTGTAGAATATTCAAATATTCCATGCAAGGTGGAACCAATAACCTCAGAACAATTAGATAGGGCAGCTAAAAGACCTTCTTATTCATCTCTTGATAATATGATGTTAAGATGTACTATAGGAAATAACATGAGAGATTGGAAAGAAGCTTTAGAAAAGTTTATATGTAAAGTAAAGTAATTAAGAGTTTGATGAATTAAGGCATTCAGTGGTGAAGGTGAGTTTTTTATCTCATACTTACCAGAGATAATGATATTTTAATGAAACTCATCTTCAACAGTAATAATGATATTTTAAGGAAACTCATCTTCAACTTACAAGATGAGTACTAAAAGAGTAAGTGAATATAGTCAAATTATAAGCCGTGGTATCTTATTAGAAGGTTATAGCCAAAGTACAGATTTGAGATATCAGATTAGAAGCCTTATACAAGATCATAAATCTTTGCTTGATACTTAAATAAAATAAGTTCAAATCACAGGTTTAGAACCTACTTTAAATAGACCTCCTTGTGTTTGATGAAGCGTGAAAAATATAAAAACACAAGGAGGCTTAATTTTGAGTTTTAAATGATACAAATATAGGAGATATTCTATATATAATAAAAAGTACTTAATCTTCAAAGGATTAAGTACTTTTTATTATATTTTTTATTATATGTTTTTTATTATATGTTTTTTATTATATGTTTTTTATTAATCTGTTCTTATTAAATTATTTTTATTAGTTTTTATATTAGGTATTTTATTAGGTATTTTATATTACTTATCTAGTTAAGTATTTTGGGAAATACACTTCACAAACTAATGCATAGCATTGGGAAATACACCCCCGGGGGTCAAAGAATTTATAAACTTTTCAATGTCTTTTGTCATAAATTCATTAGTTTTCAACTCATCAATAGCTCTTTGAGCATTTAATATATCTGTGTCAGATTGAGATGCGTTAGCTTTGTCCACTAGAGCCTTTGCGTTATTAAACATAGTCATTTGTATCTTGTCTAAAGCAGAACTATATGATGATTTAAAGTGATCAGGACAGTCATTCATTAAATGTCTGGCAGTATTTAGATCCTTTTGAGTAGGGGAGTCATAAGCTTTATTTATTGTGTAAACTATTCTCTCATATACAGGATGCTGGTAGTTATCCAAAATAGAGGAGAAGGTTTGCTTAAAATTCAATAAATTAGAAGGCAATCTATCTATATTACTTCTAGCATATAAGATATCTACCATAAGTCCATTTTTCACTGCATCTAATACATTAATTGTGGAGCTTGGACCACCGTTTTTATCACTAAAGAATGGCTTTACTCCATATTGCTCAGCTTTATTTACTGCCTTTTGCACAGAATCGTAGGTATTTTTATATAGTGCATCTACATCAGGGTTATTAGAAGAACTTTGCATAGTATATATATTGTTATAATAAACAACAGGCATTGGATTAGCATTTATGTCAGATAGCTTAACAACAATATTATTGTCATCTCTTAAAGTACCACCTTTGGCATTTAAACTAAATTGGCCTTCTTTTATAAATTTAGCTTTTATAGTGATTATATTACTTGGAGCATTAGAGGATGCTACTGAGTTACCTGTAAAGGTAGTAATAAAGCTTATTAGTCCTTTATTTACATCCTTTTTAATTATATAGTGGTAAGAATTATCGCTAAAAAAAACATTCCCTTTAACTATATCCACTATTTCTATTGTATTAGTATCATATTTTAAATCTACAGAGGCTCCATAAAGACCACTAAAATTTGAAGCATTAATTTTTATATCAAAAACCTCTCCTACATTTTTTACTGGAGTATTCACCTGATATGTAATAGTGTTATTGCTTAAAGCAGAAGCATTTACTTTAAAAAAGATTAAAAACAGCATTGTAGACAACAAAAACAGGAAATTTCTATGTTTCATTTCCAATCCTCCTATGGTTATAGATTTTTACTTAAATACATATTATCACGGTTTAATATTATTTATCAATGTAGATTATATAAAAGTCTATGCAGATTATACAAAAATCTTTTGTAGCTAATTTTAATTGTATTACACATTCAAAATGTGATCTAATTATACATAAATTTGTTGCTTTATCCATAATATTAATTTATAATATAAACATGTTCAGATTATGAACGTATCTGTAATGTGGGCAAGCTCATAACATAAACTTAGGACAAGTTCCAGAGTGAGATGCCATATAATTCTTGGGAAATAAAGCTCAAGAATATAGGAATAGCCTCGGGAAATACACCCCCGGGGGTCAAAAAAAGGGGGAACGCAAATGTTGGGAGATAAGGCTTTAAGGGTTCTTGAAATAATAAATAAGGATAAAAACTTAAGCCAAAGAGCTATAGCAAAGATGGCAGATTTATCTATAGGAAATATTAATGGTATCATTAAAAAGCTTATTAAAGAGGAATATATTTACATACAGAAAAGTAGTAGAGAATTTTGTTACATAGTAAATGAAAAGGGTATTAAAGCATTGGAAGATCACTTAAAAAGTACTTCTTATAAAAAAATAGTTTTGCATCAGGGAGGAAGAAAGATGATTACTCAAGCAGTTATTTTAGCAGCTGGTGAAAGAGAGGAATTTGGAAGGCCTGTTGGGTTGTTAGACTTACCAGATTGTAAAGTAATAGAAAGAACATTAGATATTTTAGAGGAAAATGGAATTAGAGATATATTAGTAGTAACAGGTTATAAAGATAATTATTATGAGGAATTAGCGGAAAAAAGAGGATTCAAAACTATAAAAAATTCTAAATACAAATGGACGGGAACTATGCATTCTCTAGTGTTAGCTAAGGATTTTATAAAGGATGATTTTATTTTAGTAGAGAGTGATTTAGTTTTTGAAGAAAGGGCTATAAAAGAGATTATTGAAAGCCCTCATAGAGATTGTGTGCTTATAACTAACGAAAGTGGATCAGGGGATGAAGCTTTTGTGGAAATAAGAAAGGGACATTTATTTAAGATGTCAAAGGACAAGCATCAGTTAAACAAAATAGATGGAGAGATGATAGGGGTAAGCAGAATATCTTTCAATGTATTTAATAAAATGCTTGAGGAGTTTAAGGACAATAGAAACCCTTATTTAAATTATGAATATTCTCTATTAGATGTGGCAAGAAATTATGATGTAGGATATGTAAAAATAGACGATGTAGTTTGGGGCGAAGTGGATCATAAAGAGCATTATGAAAAAATAGTTAAGTACACTTATCCCACTCTTAAGAGAAGAGAAATTGAATTTAAAGAAGAAAGTTTAAAGAAATGCTTAATAGAGGCACTAAAAATAGATGAAAGTGAAATTGGATCTATAAAACCAGCAGGAGGAATGACTAATAAAAATTACAAGGTAATAATAAAAGATGAAAGTTATGTGTTAAGAATTCCTGGAACGGGAACTGATGACATGATAAATAGAATAGAGGAAAATAGAAATTCCGTTTTAGCTTCAAAGTTAGATATAGACACAAAGGTTTTATATTTTGATGAAGTATCTGGAATAAAGATAGCAAAATTCATAGAAAATGCAGAAACCTTAACAGGAGAAAGTGCAAAAAAAGAGGAAAATATGTACTTGGTTACGTCTATATTAAAGAAGCTCCACACTTCTGGATTAAAATTTGAAAATCGCTTTGATGTATTTGAAAAGATAGAATACTATGAAACCCTTCTTAAAAAAGTTAACGGAAAGAATTTTGAAGACTATTACGAAGTAAAGGAAAAAGTTATGAATCTTCAAAAGGTACTAGAGGATTTAGATGTTGACATATTAGCTTGTCATAATGACACCGTGCCAGAAAACTTTGTTAAAGGAGATGACAGAATATATCTTATTGACTGGGAGTATAGTGGTATGAATGACCCAATGTGGGATTTAGCAGCTCATTCAATAGAATGTGATTTCTCTAAATCTGATGAGGAATTATTTTTAAATATATACTTTGGTAAAGAACCAGAGGAAAAGTATAAGAAGAGAATATTGATATATAAAATATGTCAGGATCTTTTATGGAGTACTTGGACAAATATAAAGGAAGCTCAGGGAGATGATTTTGGAAGCTACGGTATAGATAGATACAATAGAGCAAAGAAAAACTTAGAGTTTATTTAGTTAATTAAGGAGATGGCACTATGATTAATCAAGCAGTTATACTAGCAGCAGGATTATCGGAGGAATTCGGTAGACCTGTTGGATTTTTAAAAATACCTGAGGGAACTATAATAGAGAGAATACTTAACTTATTAGAGGAAAATGGTATAAAGGATATTTTAGTTATAGCAGGATATGAAAGTGAATATTATGAAGCGTTGGCAAAAGAGAGAGGTTTTAAAATCATAAAAAACCCTAAATATAAATGGACTGGAACTATGAGCTCTTTAGCTTATGCAAAGGATTTTGTTAAAGAAGATTTCATATTGATAGAAAGCGATATAGTTTTCGAGGAGAGGGCTTTGTGGGAGATAATAGATAGTGCTTTTAAGAATTGTATGGTAGTCACCACAGAAAGTGGTTCAGGAGATGAGGCTTTCGTAGACATAAGAGAAGAAAAAATATTTAAAATGTCAAAGGATAAACATCAATTAAATAAAATTGATGGAGAAATGATAGGAATATGTAAAATATCCCATGAAGTTTACGGGAAAATGCTTGAAGAATTTAAGCTTAATAAAAATCCATATTTAAATTATGAGTATGTATTGATGGATGTGTCAAAGGATAATCCTGTAGGTTATGTAAAGGTGGATGACTTAATCTGGGGAGAGATAGACCATAAAGAGCACTATGATAACATGGTTAACTACGTTTTCCCTAAATTAAAAATAAAAGAAAAAGAAGTAAAGGAAGCTATATTAAAAGGTTATATTATAGAAGCTCTTAATGTGAAAGATGAAGACATAAAAGATCTAAAGAAGCTAGGTGGATTAACTAATAGAAATTATAAATTCACTATGAATGGAGAAAATTATGTGCTTAGAGCTCCTGGTACTGGCAGTAATGAAATAGTAAATAGAAAAGATGAAAAGTATAATTCAGAGCAAATAGCTAAATCTGATATCGATAGCCATATAATTTATTTTAATGAATATAGTGGGGTTAAAATAGCAAAGTTTATAGAAAATGCAGAGACTTTTACAGGGGAGAGCGCTAAGAAAGAAGAGAATATGGTGCTTTCCGCTAATATATTAAAAAAGCTACATACTTCAGGGGCAAAGTTTAAAAATACCTTTGATACTTTTGATAAGATTGAGGAATATGAAGCTTTACTTAAAAAGGTAGGTGGAGAGTTCTTTGAAGATTACCAAGATATAAAGAAAAAGGTATTTGCCTTTAAAGAACTTTTAGAAGACTTAGACTCAGAACTGGTAGCCTGCCATAATGATGCCTTAGCTGAGAACTTTGTTAAAGGGGCTGACAGACTGTATCTTATTGACTGGGAATATAGTGGTATGAACGATGCCATGTGGGATTTAGCTGCTTATTCTCTAGAATGTAAGTTTTCAAAATTAGATGAGGAACTATTTTTAAACATATATTTCAACGGAGAGCCAGAGGAGAAATATAAAAAGAGAATACTCATATATAAGATATGTCAAGATATTTTCTGGAGTATATGGTCAGCTATAAAAGAAGCTCAAGGAGATGACATGGGAAGCTATACTATTGATAGGTATAATAGGGGAAAGAAGAACTTAGAAGTTTTTTACAGCTTGTAAGTTTAAAATAAGGGGGATATTTGAATGGAAGTTAACAATAAATCTTCGAGAATGGGCACAGGGTATGCTCTTATTTCTGGAGTTACTTGGGGTATAGATACTGTATTAATAGGGGTAATACTAACTATGACATCTTTCGTAGAAACTGAAAAGGCTATATTGCTTGCACCTTTTATTAGTACTTTTTTACATGACTTATTTTCATCAATATGGGTTAGTATATATCATATTACTAGGGGAGAGTTTCAAGGCGTGCTTAAAGCTTTAAAGACCAGAAGTGGACGTTTTATTATGTTAGGTGCTCTTTTAGGAGGTCCTTTAGGTATGACTTGTTACATGTTAAGTGTAAAATATATAGGGGCATCCTATGCTGCATCAATTACATCTATATATCCAGCCATCGGTGCCTTCTTTGCTTTTATATTTTTAAAAGAAAAGTTAGGAAAAAGAGAATGTATGGGAATACTCCTAAGTATTTCAGGAGTTATTGTTCTTGGATATCAACCTTCTGAGTTTACAGTAGGAGGAAGCTTTTTATTAGGGATATTATTTGCTCTAGGCACAATATTAGGATGGGGATTAGAGAGTGTTATATGCGCCTATGGAATGAAGGAAGATGTAACTGCAGAACAGGCTTTAAACATAAGGCAACTTACCTCAGCTATATTTTATGGAGCGATAATACTTCCTATTATAGGAGGCTCTGGTATAGCTTTAGATGTGGTATTAAGTAAGAGTGTATTAGCCCTTATACTTACAGCTTTAGTTGGAACCACTTCTTATATGTTTTATTATAAAGCCATAAATACTATAGGCGCAGCAAAGAGTACTTCTTTAAATATAACCTATGCTATATGGGCTATAATAATACAAGTTTTATTCTTAAAGGCACCAGTAAGTCCACAACTTATTTTAGGATGCTTAATTACCTTTACAGGAACGGTTTTAGTATCAGGAAGCCCAAGAGAAATGTTAGGTCTTCAGAGTAATTAGTTTAAGGTAGGCAATATAATATTTTAGTGATAAAATAAAGAAGAGAAGTTAATACTCATTGGAAGATTACGGAGGTTAAGTTATATGAGAGCAATAATATTAGCAGCAGGTATGGGAACTAGATTAAGACCATTGACTAATGATAGACCTAAATCCTTAGTTGAGGTCCTAGGAGAGCCTATGGCGGAGAGACAGATTAGATTTTTAAAAGAAAAGGGTATAGATGATATATTAGTAGTTACAGGATATATGGCAGAGAAATTTGAGTATTTAAAAGATAAGTATGGAATCAAGACAATACATAATGATAAGTATGATGTCTATAATAACATTTATAGCATGTACATTGTAAGAGAATATCTTAAGGATGCCTATGTTACTGAAGCTGATGTATATATGGAAAGAAACTATCTTATAAATGACAAAGAAGAAATGAAGAATTCCTTTTACTTTACAGGAATAAAAAAGGATTTCGAAAAGGAATGGTTAATGAAATTTGATGAAGAACACAGATTACAGGATATTGTTATTGGAGATGGTACATCTTACATAATGTCTGGTGTTTCCTATTGGAATGAAAAAGATGGAGAATTCATCAGTGAAAAGATACGAGAAAGTGTAGAAAATGAAGATTTTCATAAGTTATATTGGGATGACATAGTTATAAGAAATATAAAAAATCTAGATATACGTATAAAAGAAATAAGCGGAGAAGATTGGTTTGAAATAGATTCTATAGAGGATTTAAGAGCTACAGAAAAATATTTATCCTCTCGATAAGGGTTGGATTTAAACAATTAAGCTCCATTTTAACCTAATAATTAATCAGTAAAAGCTAAAGGCTGCTAAATATTTTAGCAGCCTTTCTGTAATAGGAGGAGTGATACATATGAAGAAAAAAACTGTTATAGTTATAGTTGTTGTAGCAGTTGTTTTAATAGGTTCAGCATATATAATCTTTAAAAATTCCAGTGATAAAGGAAGTACGGGAAATAATATTGTAGAAAGTGAAAAAGATACAAATATAAATAAAGATATAGATAAAGAAAATGGACAATCTGTTCAAGATTCTAAAGACAAGAGTCAAGGAAAATCTTCTAATGAAGAAAAAGATAAGGACAAGAATAGTGCAGGTAATGGTAAAGCTTCAAATACTATAGATATCCCTGAAGATCCTTCAAAAAACTTTAGTTATGTAGAGCAAATAACCTTAAATTATAAAATATTATTTGAAGGTATAGCATCAGATGGTGGAACTCCTTTAGAAAATATAATGGCAGTAGTGGATAAAGATTCTGAGTTTTACTTAAAAGTCAAGGAAGAGTTAGAATATTATAGAAAAACTGCTAAAGAATTTAATTTAAAGGATTTTTATCTTGAAGATATAACCTATGATAAAAATTCAAATCTTTATGAAGCACATATAAATGAAAGCATTAGTTTTAAAATAGATGGGAAAGAATCCTCAAAAGAGAAAAAAGGTATATATAAAATAAGATTAGACAAAGACAATTCCGCTATAGTTAATTATGTGGAAAAATAAACAGGGGTCTAGGTTCAGAGAAAATTTGGCTACTCTGAAGCTTAGAAGATGAATCTCCTAAGTAGCCAACCAAGATCTGTAAAGGAGAATATTAGCGTAATAGCCAAGTATAAAACTTTAAAAAAATTATAACTTGTAGTGAAATTTAAAAGTAGTAAGCATATATAATGTATGCTTACTTTTTTTTATAGCCTTAAAAAGGCGTTACCAGATTTAATGGTAAAAAATACAAGCACTATTGAAATCGAACTGGTATTCCTGTATAATTTGCATTAAGATATAAGAACTTACGTTCGATAAAATGCGACTTTACTTTTAAAAACCATTTGAATGATGAGAGATATTTATCATAAGTAAACTAAGACTAAGCAGAAAAATTATTTTAGTTTGTTTTATCCCATGACTACACCTTCTAAGACTACTATCTTCTTTTAAAGTGGGAATAAAGAGGGGTACATCCTTGGATAACAATTTCTAAGCTTTATGGGGAGTTAAAACTCCATCTAAAGGCAAGAACTCTGTTTATCCGATGACTACCCGCTCTAATACTCCATCTTTTTCAAAGTGGGAATAAAGAGCGGCTACGTCCCTGGATAACGATTTCTAAGCTTTAGAGGGAGCAAAGCTCCATCTAAAGGCAAGAACTCTGTTTATCCGATGACTACCCGCTCTAATACTCCATCTTTTTCAAAGTGGGAATAAAGAGCGGCTACGTCCCTGGATAACGATTTCTAAGCTTTAGAGGGAGCAAAGCTCCATCTAAAGGCAAGAACTCTGTTTATATACGGTTAATTTAATTAAAAAGGGGGAATACAGATGAATATGAAAGAAACAATTAGGAGAGCAAAAGAAGGAGACAATAAAGCTAAGACTATTATATTAGAAAAGTACAAACCTCTTTTATATAGTCTAGTTAGAAGTATATATATTAAGGATTATGAAGATGACGACTTAATTCAAATTGGATTTGAATCTATATTAAAGGCTATTGATAAGTATGACTTAAATAAAGGTGCTAATTTTGGTGGATATTTAAAACAGGCTATTAAAAATAATTACTATTATCTTATAAGGCAAAAGGCTAAGTATAATTATGATGTAAGCTTAAATAAATGCACTGAGGATGGTATTGAATTTCAAGATATGCTAGAAGATAATTTTTACTTAGAGGAGGATATAATAAATAAGGAAGAGAAAGAAGAGCTTTATGTGGCTCTAGATACTTTAACAGAAGAAGAGAGAGAACTTTTAAAAATTATTTTTACAAAGGGACATGGTGGTATTAATTATTATGCAAATTTAAAGGGTATAAAGTATGGTACTGCGGCTATGAGAAAAGAAAGAGCAATAGAAAAACTTAGGAAAATTATGGTTAATAACAGGTGAGAAGTTTATAAAAGGTCAGTTATATTTGAATTATTAACCAATAAAATATATAATAGGGGTTATAGATATTTTCAAGGGAGAGGAGGGAGAGAATTTGAAGAAGTTTTTTGGATACACAATTGATTTAAAAATACTTATATTTGGTCTAATAAAAAAATTCAATGAGGATGAGATATTTGCACTAGCTTCACAGCTTGCTTATAGCCTTGTGCTATCATTTTTCCCTTTTCTCATATTTTTGCTTACTATAATAGGTTTTTTATCCTTAGATAGTGCTCAAGTTTTAATTGCTTTGGAAGCTTTTTTGCCTAATAATGTTTATGAGCTAATATCTAGTATAGTACTAGATATTGTTGAATCTCAAAATGGGAGTTTGTTATCATTCAGTTTAATCTTAAGTATTTGGAGTGCCTCTACAGGTTTTGGTGCAGTAATAAAGGGTCTTAATAAAGCTTATGACGAACAAGAAAATAGAGGCTTTATAAGGGTAAAATTAATTTCTATATTGTTCACTGTAAGTATAGTGGCAATAATTATAGTAAATCTTATATTATTAGTATTTGGAAATGTTATTGGAGGATTACTTTTAAAATATGAATATGTTAGTAGAGATGTAATCATATGGGTGTGGGGTTTTTTAAAGTATGTAATAATTATATTTACTACTAATTTTCTCTTTGCAGTATTATATAGATATACTCCAGCAAGAAGACTTACCTGGAAGGAAGTTATACCGGGGGCTGTCTTTACTACAGTAAACTGGATAATTGTATCTTTAGGATTTTCTTATTATGTAAATAATTTCAATAACTTTTCTAGATTCTATGGAAGTATAGGAGCGGTGATAGTCTTAATGATTTGGGTATTTTTAAGCTCCATAATAATTCTTTTAGGAGGAGAGATAAATGCTCTTATTGCATTAATGGAGAAAAAGAGAAGATTAACATAGATTGGTTAATGAAGAAGATAAAAAAATTTACATAGTTTAATGTAACCTAGACAGCATATGACTATGGAAATTTACGAAAATAAAATCAATAATACAATATTTAGCGGAAGTTTTAATTGATAATTTCCACGATTTGAAGTATAATTTTTGTGTAAATTAATGTATTTGGTCATATGTTAATTTTACCATAAATCTTTCACTCTTCCCAGTGAGAGATTTATTTTTTTTAGACAAAAAGCTGTGGCACTAATTTTTTAGTGCCACAGCCCCTTTCCTTATTTAATCTTAAATTTTTCTATAAGATAATCTAGATTTTTAGAATACTTATTTAAGGTATCTGATTGTCTTGATATTTCAAGAAGTCCAGAGGCTTGCTCCTCTGTGGAGGCACTAACTTCCTCCGTAGTAGCTGCGGTTTCCTCTGAAACTGAGGCTATCTCTGCAATTTTCATAGATAATATGTCTTTACTTTCATTTATAGCTTCTAATGAGTTGCTAACCTTTAAGATATCTTCCTCTAATTCATTTATAGTAGATTGTATATAATCGAATCTCTCTCTGGTTGTTTCCATACTTTCTCCAGTTACCTTATTTAGTTCTTTTGTATATTTTGTTTCTTCATAAAGCTCATTTATGCTTTCTTTAATCTCTGAAACCACTTTAGATATTTCCTCTGCAGACCTTGAAGATTCCTCTGCAAGCTTTCTAACTTCATCAGCTACCACAGAAAAACCACGTCCAGCTTCTCCAGCTCTTGCTGCCTCTATACTAGCATTTAGAGCCAATAAATTTGTTTGATCTGTTATTGATTTTATGGTTTCTGTAATATTGCTTATTTGGTTTGATTTTTCTGATACTAGATCAACTTTTTTAGATACATTATTACTAGCTTCTTCATTTTTATCATAGTTATTTTTAAGGAGAGTAATAGCTTCCATACCCTCATCTGTAGAGCGTTTAACCTGTTTTGAAACCTTAAGCATGTTAGATGAATTTTTAAGGGACATATCAACTTCATCTTCAAGCTTATTAACTACATTTACCCCTTCATTTAATTCAGCAGCCTCCTCTGTGGTTCCTTCAGCTATTTGCTGTACCGCTTTAGCCACTTCCTCACCTACTGAGGAGGATTCCTTTGTTATTACAGATAAGGTCTCTGAAGAGTCTTTTACTAGATCTGAAGCTTCTTTTACCCCTTGTAGCAAGATAACCATGTCATCAATTAAAGAATTTAAAGCTTTTATTATATCATTAGTTTCTAAGTTGTAGGAATCCTTTATTTCCAGTTTTTCTGTGAAATCTCCAGATTTAAGTTTATTTAATATTAATACTAAGTTTTTCATAGGAGTTGTTATTCTATTTGAGAATACTAAAGTTATAATTATAACTAATAATATAGTAAGAATAAGTATAGTTAAAGGTAGCTTCATAGCAGAAAATATTTTTTCTTTAATTTCATTTTCTGGAACAAAGCCTGCAAAAATTATTTTAGATTCATTATCACTATATTTAACTGTTATATAGTTTTTTCCATCTATGTTTAAAACCTTGGGCTCTAAATCTTCAAGACTTAATAGATTATTTATCCAAGAAGTATTCTCTTTGGATTTACCTATAAGTGATTTATCCTTATGAGCTATTATACTTCCTTCAGTGGTAAGGGCTGCAGCCACTCCGTTTTTACCTAAAGTTATATCTGAAATCAAATCACCCATTTGAGTGAGAGCAACGTCAATACTTACTACGCCTATGATGGCTCCACTAGAATTTTTTACAGTTTTAGAATAGGTTAGTATTGTACTTTTAGTAAATGCATCCTCATAGGGTTCTGAGACTATAACCTTATCAACAGAAGATACAGCGTTTTTATACCAATCTCTTTTTCGTGGATCATAATCATTTGGTACAGATCCATTTTTAGATAATATGGTTTGTCCATCATAGGTTCCTAAATATACATTTAAGATGTCTTTATTAGAGTCTACGTAGCCGTCAAAGCTTTTTTTAAGCCATGCAGGGCTATTAGAATCTTCTAATATATATTTTGTATTAGGATCCTGGGACAGGGTCTCTATGTTGGCAGATATGTATTTTTTATTATCCACAACTGATTGAGAAGCTCTTTCTAGATTGCTTAAAACAATGGTATTGAAATCTGATTTGATACTTTTACTCAGTATGTAATAATTACTAAGAGCCATACCTATTATAGGTACGAAAGATGCTAGTATAAGAAGTATTAAGATTTCAGTTTTTAATTTTATTCGAGTTTTTTTCATATACAATACACTCCTTTTTAAAAATAATATAAAGGTTGAGTATTAGTATGGAGAAAAAGACATGATTATATTAAAGATTATACACTTATTTTGAGTATTTATCCACAGATTCATAATGATAGTACCATTGAATCTGTGAATAATATGACTTAAAAATATTAAATACTAATGGTATTGATGTACCTTAATATGCTTCACTGGTATGTTTAGTTTTATTCATAGGAGGGGTTCAGTTACTTGCCTTTGGAATTATAGGAGAATATATGGCAAGAACTTATGTAGAGGTTAAACATAGACCTGTTTATATTGTAAAAAAAGAAAAAATTAAATATAAAGATATTAAAAAAGAAAATACTAAATAGCTTACATAAAAAAATTATGTTGCGTTTATATTTATAATGAGTTTTATTATAAATGTTAATATTCAAAACTTATCTAGGGTACCTATCATTGGTTATTCCAACTGGAGAGTAGGGGTGGAATAAGTGTATAAGAAGATAAGTATCATATATAGAAGAGATATTTTAATAGCTTAAATTGGTGTAATAATCCAGTCGACAAGGGAAGATTATCTATGGTATAATATCTCTACTAAGGTATTAGGTGGTGAAGTCTATGGAAAAAGAAATATTAGAGCTTTTAAAGCAAGTGAATAATAAACTTGACGAACATACTGTAAAGCTTGACGAACATACAATGAAGTTAAATGAACATACTGAAATATTAAGAGCATTAGAGCATTTGGCTCAGGTTAATAGAGCTGAACATGATAAAATGTTTAATGAAATAGCTCATATTAAGGGTGAAACGGAATCCATAAGAAAAGATCTAGCAGCAGTAGAGATAGTTACAGCAAGGAATATGGAAAGCCTAGCACATTTAAAATTAATAAAATAACATTAATTCGTCACAGATATAAAACTTAAATTGTATAATTATATCTCCTTTAGCTATTTAAACTATAGGAGATTTTTATTGTAAAAAGGAGATGAATAATTATTCATCTCCTTTGGTTTATCTATAGATTAAGTTTTCATATACAAACTCTGGTACATCCATTCCAGCTAATGGTGTTCCTAATTTATTATATAGGCCATGATAGTCAGAACCGCCAGTTATTAAGAGATTTTTCTTCTTTGTAACTTCTTCTAGCTCTTTTTTAACTTCTGGAGTTACAGATGGATGATATATTTCAATGCCATCTAAAAGATTACTATTTATAAGTTCATAGTATAAATCTTCACTTTTCTTTTTTATTTTTACAGGATGAGCTAAAACGGCCATACCGTTGTTTCTCTTTATAAGCTCTATGGTACTTTGAAAATCATTATATTTAAAATCATCGGGTACATGGCAGATGCCTTCAGGTCCAAAATATTTTTTCAAACTAACCATAATATCCTTAATTTCTAGATAGCCGAAGTCAGCAAGAGTTCTTAATAATTTGGCTCTATATAAGGGACCACCTTGGCTTTGTTTGAAATATTCACTTTCTGGTATATCAATACCATTACTTTGAAGTATTTTTATCTGCTGCATGGACTTTGTATTTAAATAATTTAATAACTTCATAGAATACTCATGAAGCTCTTTAGAATCTTTGTCTATATAGTATCCTAAAACATGAAGCTTCACACCTTTTTCAATGGCAGTAAATTCTACTGCTGGAATGTATGGAATATTATATTTTTTACTTAACTCATGCTCTAAATTTAGTCCTAAAGTAGTGTCATGATCAGTAATAGAAATAGCTTTTAAATCTAGTTCCTTACCCTTTATAAATATGTCTTCCATTTTAGTACTACCATCTGAAAAGGTAGAGTGTAGGTGAAAATCAAAATTCATAGTATCACTTCCAAACATCAAACTTTCATTATTTCGCTTAAAGGATTATCCATTGCTGACTCTAATCCATCAGGCATATCTTCCCATTTTGTAAAGTATGTTAATAAGAATCCTCCTGCATAAGCAAGTAATGTGCCTATAAGGTAGTGTATAACGCTTCCAGCTGGAATTAAAAGCATAAGTGGAAGGCCGGAAAGTCCAATACCTGTGGAAGCCACATTCATCATAGCTACATAGGCACCGCCTAAAACGGAACCAAGACAAGCTGTTATAAAAGGCTTTCCTAAAGGTAATGTAACACCAAACATTAAAGGTTCTCCTACACCTAGCATAGCTACTGGTAATGCACTAGCTATTACATTTTTTAATTTCTTGTTTTTAGTTTTCATATATATAGCTATAGCAGCACCAACTTGTCCAGCACCAGCCATTGCTAGTATTGGTCTTAATAAGTCTAGTCCTGAAGCCTTTAGTAAGCTAACTTCAACTGGAGTTAGTGCTCTATGTAATCCAGTCATTACTAGTGGTAAGAAGGTTGCGGATAGTATAGCTCCCGTTACAAATCGTCCACGTTCAATCAAAGTATTTACAAGCCAGGTTAAGTTATTAGATAAAAATGCTCCTAATGGATGGAATATGTACAAGCTTCCAACACCAATAATTAATAATACCAATGTAGGTGTAACCATTAAATCTATAACTGAAGGCATAATTTTTCTTAGCTTTTTCTCCAGTGAAGCACCTAGAGCACAGGCAATTAAAACAGCTATAACTCCACCTTCTTCTGGAGTTAAGTTTTTACCATTTATAATTATTTTGCTTAAACCCGGTGCACTTAATATACCAGCTATGGCTCCCCCTAGAGTTATACTTCCACCAAATTCTTTAGCTGTATTCATACCAATCATTATGTTCATATAAGTAAAGACTGATTTACCAATTAAATATAAAATATTATAGCTATTACCACTTATTATATGGAGACTTTCTAAAAGTTTTGCAACTCCATAGATAATTCCACAGCCTACGAAACCAGGAATTAAAGGAATAAAAATGTTAGATATTTTTCTTAAAAATAGTTTAAATGGTGTTGAGTTTTTAGCTTTTAATTCTTCTTTTCTTAAAGTAACTTCGTCAACTTCACCAATGTTAATACTTGCTAGAGTTGAAAATTTAGTTGCTACTTTATTTACATTTCCAGGACCCAATATGATCTGTACTTGACCAGATTGTTGAACTAAGCCCATAACTCCATCTATAGCCTTGATTCCTTCTAAATTTGCAAGGCTATTATCCTTTAGTGTTAATCTCAGTCTAGTGGTGCAAAATGCTACTGAAGATATATTTTCTTTGCCACCTGATTTTTTTAAAATATCTTCAGCGATGGCTTGTGCATCAAATTTTAATGTTGCCATAAACCTCTCTCCTTTTAATTTTATATTAATAAATAAGGTTTTCACCTTTATTATTAAAAAATAAATTTGAAATGGGATTAATTAATTAATAGGTTTTTATGGTTCAAAATTATTAAGTGATTTTTAGGTTCAGGTGGAGCTTGACATTTATATCTTTCCATCTGAGTCCTAGAAGAACTAGTATCAGGAGCGTATAGCTCTCATCTACAATGGGAGCTATTTAATAAACACAGGATTTAGAACAAAAAAAGAGCTAAAAAGATTAAAATCTTTTTAGCTCATGCCTGCCTTATACAGTAACACGCTATCCTTGTAAACTGTTTCAATTGTTAACATTAGTATATATTGGATTTAATGCCTTGTCAATGAATTAAATCCAATATATACTTTTTATTATATGCATAATAAAAAATAAGAAACAATGACAAATTGTTTCTTACTTCAGAGTGTCCACAAAGTCGACACTCTGTTATTTTTTGTGTAAAATAAATTATTTCCTAA
Organism: Clostridium simiarum; assembly: GCF_018919175.1. Taxonomy (GTDB): domain Bacteria; phylum Bacillota; class Clostridia; order Clostridiales; family Clostridiaceae; genus Clostridium_L; species Clostridium_L simiarum. Next base: position 152,664 of record NZ_JAHLQL010000004.1, read on the forward strand.
TTAATTTCTTTTATAGTAACTTTTGCATAGGTTTCTAGCTGTTCTTCTGTAATAGTTGATAGGGTATCATGTAGGTATTGCTTAAAGGTTCTAGTGCCATCATGTTCTTTTAATCTTTTTTCAGCTATTTCTCCGGAAATACCCATAATAAGTATTCCTAGAATAGTGCTTAAGAAATAATCATTGGTATGGCCACTAAATGTAGATATTAAGGCTCCTGTACTTGATCCTGTACCAACTACTTTTTTTAGTCTAGGAGTACCATTTTTGATTTTTGCCACTCTTTTTCCGTCGGTTATAATATCTTCTTTACCTGTCATGGCAACTATCATATTTCTTTCTCTTGCTAGCTTTATGCAACATTCTTCGCCGTCAGATTCATCTTCAAAGGAATCAATTCCTTTGGCTTTAGCTTCATAACCTAGTATGGTTTTTATTTCTCCTAGATTTCCTTTTAATATGGAAATATTAACTTCATTTAAGACTCTTTGTATAGCATAACTTCTGAAGGGACTTGCTGATATAGCAGCAGGATCTAAGATAACAGGTACATTTTCCTTATTAGCAGACCTACCTACATTAACCATGATATCTAAATATTCTCTGTTGATGGTTCCAAAATTAAGCATTACAGCATTTACTCCTGCATGAGGTATTATGTCATGAGATTCAACAATGTCATCTGTAAGTACAGGGGAACCTCCAGCATATACGCAGCAATCCACAAGATCTAGGACTGTAACATAGTTTGTCATAAATGTAATTAATGGTTTATCTTCTGCATCTTTTTTCTTTAATAAGTTTTTTAGATCCTCTATAAATTCCAAAAAATCACCTCAATTATACATATAGCGAAATTATCTGTACTATATATAATTACTTAAGGCTACTTATTTTAGCCTTAGCTCTTATTTTATCTTCATTATCAACTATAGTGGATAATACATCTACTAAGTTTACTTTAAACTTATAGTGACCTTCATCTTCTTTTGTGATTTCTTCTGCTAATTCTCCAGCTATACCCATAAGCATTACAGCTGTTGCAGCACCTAAAACATAATCCTCTGTAGCACCACAATAAGTTGCTACCATAGCACCTATTACACAGCCAGTTCCTATAACCTTTGGAAGTCTAGCAGAACCATTTTCTATTACTAATATTCTTTCCCCATCAGTTATTATATCTCTTGGACCTGTCATGGCCACTACTAAGTTTCTTTCCTTAGCAAGTCTAACACAGAACTCCTCTGCCCCTTCTGGATCTTCGTTAGAGTCAACACCTTTTGAGTTTGACTTAAGCCCTAGACAAGCTTTGATTTCTCCTAAGTTTCCTTTTATTACAGAAACCTTAAGCTCATCTAGCATTTTTTGAATAACCATGGTTCTAAAAGGAGTAACACTAGTAGCTACAGGATCTATTACTATAGGAATTCCTTTTTCGCTAGCCTTTCTTCCAGCTTCCATCATTGATTCAAAATGCTTTTCTGTTATGGTTCCTATATTGAATATCAATGCATCTACATTTCCATATTCAACAACATCTGCAGCATCTATTGGATCATCTGTCATAACAGGGGTTCCGCCAATGTAGGCTACTATACTAGTAGAATCATTTGATGTAACATAGTTAACAGCAAAATCTACTAGAGGATTTTTCTCCTTTGTATGTCTTATTAAATCTATAATTTGATCTATATATTGCATATAAAACTCTCCTTTATTTTATATTTTCACAATTAACATCTTTAAACAAGTGACTAGTAAGCAAAGCCTAATTATGAAAATATATGAATGAAAGCAAAATATAAACTAGTTTTAATCTAGTTTATATTTCACAATGATAATGATAATAAATATCAATGAATTTGTCAATATAATTGATATTAATAAATAACAGTTATCCAAAGGATAAGAAAGAAAATATAGTTAAATAGATAAAAAAAGAGTAAGGATATTTTATAAAAAACACCTTACTCTAATAGCCTATGCCATAGGGATTATCGCTAATCAAAATTCACATAAAAGTCTTCTGCTTTTACTTCTTTATTTAATAATCCTTTTTCTTGTAGCCATTTTATATTTTCTTCCCAAACCTTTTTATCTTGATACAAAAACGGTTCATCCTTTGTTTCCATTTTGGGAAGAAGTATTTCAAGACTTTCTTTTTCTACAGATTCCGTAAGAGGGAAGCTGTCCTTTTGTTGATTATCTAGCAATATTTTTAGTGATTTATCAGGATTATTTTTCATGAACTCAAATCCTTTTCTAGAAGCTTTCATAAATTTCTTTAGAACCTCTGGTTTTTCTTTTAATGTAGTATCACTAGTTACGAAAATTTCTTCATAATAATTTGGTACACCATATTTAGAAGGGTCAAAATAATTTATTTCATGTCCTTCATGTTTTAACACAGGAACTTCATGGTTTATAAGGCCACCGGTGGTAGCATCAACTTTTTTAGTAACCATGGAGGAAAGTAGTTCAAAGCCAACGTCTATTATTTTAACTGAGTTAGGGTCTCCGCCATCTTCCTTTACCATGGTTTTAACATATTCAGTGTTTAACGGATTTCCGGAAAAACCAATAACTTTACCAGATAAATCCTTTGGAGAATTTATTCCTTTCTCTTTTAATGAGATAATAACATTTAGTGGCGTTTTTACTATAGAACCAATGGATTTTATAGGAACATTCTCGTTAGATCTAGCCATTACTACATCAGGTTGATAGTATATACCTATGGTTGCTTTTCCTGCTGCTGGTAAGGCCATTGGGTCTGTAGGATTAGAGGGGAATTTAATATTTACCTTTAATCCTTCTTCTTCGTAATATCCATTTTCTATAGCTGCATATATAAAACTATGTATAGCATTTGGATACCAGTCCAGAACTAAATCTACTTCTTCTAATTTTTTACTTGAATCATTTTTGCTAGATTCCTTACTAGAACATGCAGTAAAGAATAAGGATAGAAAGAGTAATAGGGATATGTATTTAAGTTTTTTCATACTTCATTCCTCCATTTTATGGTTTTGTTTTCTAAAAAATTAATAATAGCTACAAGAATTATTGCAGCAAGGGATAATATAAGTATTGGGGCAAAAACTCCGGCACCATCTAATTGAGTCATCATTCTTTTACTAAAGTATCCAAGGCCAGATTGTGCTCCAAGCCATTCACTAATGGCAGCTCCTATTACGCTAATAGGCACTGCTATTTTTAGGGAAGAAAAGAAATATGGTAATGCATAAGGAAGTTTTAATTTAAGAAAGATATCCTTTTTACTTGCACCATAAGTAATTAAAAGCTCTTCCATATCCTTTCTTGTTGATCGAAGGCCATCGTATACATTAACTGTTATTGGAAAGAAGGTTATAAGAGTAGTTACTACAACTTTGCTCCAAATACTATAGCCAAACCAAAGTACAAATATAGGTGCTAAGGCAGTGACAGGAACAGTTTGAGTTACTACTACTATAGGATATATAGCATTTTGAATTTTTTCATTTAAATTCATAGCTATGGCTAAAGCTACTCCTAAAACTATGGATATAGAAAGTCCTATAAAGGTAACAGATAAAGTAGCAGGAAGATGTACTAAAAATAGTACTTCTCTTAGACTCCAAGCTTTCTCTACTATTTTAATAGGAGAGGGTAGTATATACATAGCATTTATATATCTTGCAAGTAGCTCCCAAACAATAAGGAGGAGAATACTTACGATTATGGATGATTTATATTTTTTCATAGCTCAATCCTCTGCTTTAATTCATTTATAAGGTCTTCTTTTATTTTTAATATTTCAGGCTTACTTAGCATATGTCTGTTCCTTGGGTAGGGGAGAGGTACACAGATCTCTTTTAATTTAGTTATGGGTTTTTCAGAGATAACAAATATTTTATTAGATAGAAACAAGGCTTCCTCCACGTCGTGGGTTATAAATAGGATGGTTTTATTAAAATTAGACCACTGGGTTAAAAGCCATTCTTGCATTGAAATTTTTGTTATAGCATCTAAAGCGCTAAAGGGTTCATCTAAAATCAAAACCTCTGAACCTGTAAGAAGAGTTCTAATAAAGGACACCCTCTGTCTCATACCTCCAGATAAATCCCTAGGATATTTATTTTTATAGTTATCTAGTCCAAATAGTTTTAAATATTCTTCTGCCTTTTTAGGATCTTTTTTGTTTATCTCCAAGGGTAATGCTGCATTTTGTAATATGGTTTTCCAAGGGAGTAATGAATCCTTTTGAGGCATATAGCCAATATAGCCATTTAAAGTATTAATATTATTACCTTTAATAAATATATATCCACTTAAAGGGGTCTCTAGTTTAGAAATCAACCTAAATATAGTGCTTTTACCACAGCCACTTGGACCTACTATACTTATAAAATCCCCTTTATTTGCATTGAAACTTAAATTTTCTATAATAAGTTTTGATTCATTTTTGTATTTAAAATTTACATTAGAAAAATTTAGCATAAGAAACTACATCTCCTTGTGGTAAGACATGTCCCAAAACATATATTCATATTTACTTGTATTTATAAAGATTTCATTTAATTTTTCAAGTTCTTTATCTGTCATATCTTTTGCAAGGTGATCTACTAAATTTATAATCCATGCTGTAGCTTCTTCGTATTCTTTTGAGATATAACCTCTTATCCATTCTCCATAAAACTCATGCTCTGTAGAGCCAGGTATTTTACTTAAGTTTTTACCTATTTCTAAGTAACTCCACATGCAAGCTAAAAGAGATGTGGAAAGCTCAGCTAGGTTACCAACATGTGATACGGATAGTATGTAATGGGTGTAGGAGATGTTAGTAAGTGATTGCTTTGCATTTTTAACCTCCTCAGAAGTTATTCCAAGCCTCTTCATATAAGAACGATGGATACTCATTTCTCCATTTAAAATGTTATCTACCATTTTAGAAAAACCTTGCATTACCTCTTCAGTATCAGCTTTAACTACACCGAGGGCATAAACTTTTGCATAATCTAAAAGATATAGATAGTCTTGAATCATATAGAATTTAAACTTGTCCATGTCTAAAGAACCGTCACCTATACCTTTAATAAAAGGGTGATTATAGTAAGATGTCCAGATGTCCTCAACATTTTCATATAATTTTTCTGTGAATTTCATTTTGATTCCTCCTAATTTTATATTTTTAAAATAAAAAAAGTGCAAATCTATAGGAAGATTCGCACTGACATTTCTAAATATCGCTAAAACAAGCAAATATTTTAAATACACACAAAGCCTCTCCCTACGCTGGAATTAACCAGATCAGGTAAGAAAGGTCTAAGAATCACGTTCTTAATCTCAGCCAGCAACACCAGCCCCCTTGGGATTGTTATATACTATATCAAGTTTTACAATGTAATAGTACTATAATATAATTGTATAGTCAAATAAATAATAAATAAATCTAATGATTTATTTTTAAAAGTGCTATAAATAGTAATAATAAATAGAGTTCTTGCCTTTATAGGTAGTTTTTACTCCCACTAAAGTTTAGAAATCCTTATTCAGGGACTTAGCCGCTCTTTATTTCCACCTTGAGGAAGATAGGAGGATTAGAGCGGGGATTCATGGGATAAAAAAATGGATGTAGATCTTACATACATCCAAAAACTATTAAATAACTCTTCTTATCCTACCTATTTTATACCAAGGCACATCAATGATTCTAACAAAGTTTCTTGAATTTGGTGATTCTATCCACTTTCCATCACCTACATACATACCTACATGATTAAGGTCATTAAAGAATAGCAAGTCTCCAGGTTTTATGTCGCTTCTAGATACTTCTACTCCATTTTTTATTTGATCCCATGTACTTCTACCTATATTTACACCTGCTTGTTTTAATCCCCATTGCATAAGTCCAGAGCAATCAAAGGCTCTATATCCAGCATCTATATAACTACTTGGAATATCATATTTACCTATCTGGGTCTCATATGGGTAACGTGATTTTAATACATTTAATGATGCTGTGGTCAATAACTCACCAGAGCCACCCCAAACATAAGGACTTCCAATATGTGCCTTCATTGCATTAAAGGCAATATTATATACATCGTTATTATTTGAAGGATTTTTTATTTCAGAGTCACTAACCTTTTTTACATAACTTTTATTAAGATAACCAATTTTACCAGCATATTTAACTTTATACCATTGACCTGAAGTACCTATGATATTGAAAGTTGCTCCTGGTAATAAATAGCCTAAAACTTGACTATTGGAATCGGTGCTTGGCTTACTTCTAAGTCTTAAATTAGTACTAACATTATAAACCATACCTAAACCTAAATCTTCTAAAACCTCACCTGGAATGGATGGATCAGGATTTGAAGGTTTTTCAGGATTAGGGTTACTTGGAGTATTATTATCTAGAACTTTAACATAATCTTTATGAATATAGCCCACTTTATCATTAAACTCAATAAAATACCAATCATTAACTTTACCATTTATATTAAAACTTTGTCCGTTAATTAAATAAGAAATTATAGTAGAGTTTGTATTAGGTTCTTTTCTCATTCTTAAATTAGTACTGACATTAATAACTTCACCTTTAGATGATTTATTTTCATTAGGAGTTTCTACAGGAGGCTTTGTTGTATCACTTTCAATTTTCTTTATATAATCTTTATGGGCATATCCAGAGGTTCCATTAAACTCAATATTATACCAGTCACCGTAGCTACCTTTTATAGTAAGCTTGTCCCCATTTTTTAAATATCCAACTATATTAGAATTAGTACTAGCGTTATCTCTTATTCGTAATGAAGTGCTTACATTAGTAACTTCTCCTTGAGCTGAGGCTGGAGATTTAACACTAGGATTTTCACTAGGGCTTTTAGTAGCAACTGGAGTTTCTTTTACAGAATCCTTAGGTACAGATTCTGTGTTAGAATTAAGCTCTTTTACAAAGTTCTTATGGATGTAACCAACCTTCCCATTGAAATCTACATTATACCAATCATCAGATTTACCCTTTATATCAAATTGTTCACCCTTTATTAAGTGACCAATTATGGAAGAATCAGTGCTAGGGGATTCTCTAAGATTTAATTTTGTACTTACGTTAATAACTTCTCCTTTAGGGACCTTAACTTCTGTGGAACTTTGGATTTTTACTTCTTTTACTTTAGTAGTATCATTCTCTACAGCATAAGTAGGCTTATCTAAAAAACTTGTACCACTAATGATACTGGTAGAGAGAAGAAATATGGATATTTTCTTTTTATTCACCTGTAAATTAACCTCCTTTTGATTTTAAATTTATAGATATATAATTATAAGATGATAATCCAAGATATAATTACATTACAAATTGCTAGATTAAAATCTATATAATGATAATGGTATAATTTTTTAATATAACTTAATTATATATCATAATACTACAAATTTTAATGAATAAAACAAAATAAATGAAAAAATTAACATTAATTTTAATAACATGATTTTGCCTTAATGAAATGGAAAGCTTTTACCCTTTTTAACTTATAGGTTATGACATACAATATTTATAAGAGGTGATATAAATTAATGAATGAGAGATGCATCCAAATAGTTTTTATATTACTAAATAGCCCAAAACATTTAAAAATCAATGAGATTGCTAAAGAACTTAAGGTGAGTTCTAGAAGCATAAGATATGATTTAAATTTAATAGATGATTTTCTAAAACAAAATAGTTTACCTTCCTTGATAAGAAAGCAAAACATGGGTATTTTTATTCAATTAAGTGACGAAGATAATAAAAAACTTTTAGAGTTACTAAGTGAATATAACATGTCCTATTATGCTTTAAGTAAAGAGGAGAGAATGACTTTAATAATAACTTACTTGTTACAATGTGAATCCTATACAACTATAGATGCTTTAGCAGAAAAAACTAAGTCTAGTAGAAGTACCATTTCAAAAGATTTAAAGGATATAAGAAAATGGCTAAATGCTAGAGGGATAAAACTTATTTCATCAACTAAAAAGGGAATTGCTGTTAAGGGTGATGAAAAGGTTTTGAGGGCTACTATGATTGAAGTGTTATCTAGTTCTTTAGATTTAGATAAGGCAATGAAAATAGTAGAGTCAAAAAACTATGAAAGGTTTAATCCATATCTTTATAAAGAAGTTAAGAAGCTTTTTTCTGAAATCGATTTGTATAGAATCGAAGAAGCTGTTCAAAGAGCTGAAATATTATTAAAAAATACTTTTTCTGATGATGCCTATACTAATTTAGTTATACATATAGCCTATGCAATAAAGAGAATACAAGAGGGAAAAGATATAGTCTCTTCCTTTAAGGATATTGATAAGCTAAGATACACTAAAGAATTTAAAGTTGCAGAAGATTTAGCAAAGGAACTGGAAGATTTTTATTCAATAGATATTTCTGAAGAAGAAATAGGATATATAACCATACATCTACTTGGAAGTAGCTTGAATTACTATAATTATGAAGACAGTATAAGCGAAAATTGGTTAGATATTCAAATGCTTACACAAAAGATAATTCAAAAGGTAGGAGAGGACTTAAACTTAAACCTATTAAATGATGCTTCTTTGTTTCATGGCTTTATGGATCATTTACGTCCAGCTATTTATAGGATAACTCACCATATTAATTTAAATAATCCTATGCTAAATGAGATAAAAACAGAATATAAAGAGCTTTTTAATATAGTCTCTAAAAATATAAAAATAATAGAAGATTATACAGGTAAGGTAGTGAATGAGTCTGAAATAGCTTACTTTACCATTCACTTTGGAGCTGCTTTGAAACGGGCAAAGAAGGTTATGCTTAGTAAACCTAATGTGTTAATAGTTTGTAGTACAGGCATAGGAACTTCACAAATGCTACTGTCCTCAATAAAAAGTAGATTTAAAGCAAATATTTTAGGAACTATAGGTTTTCATCAGGTAGAGGAGTTTTTAGAAAAGTATAAGGTGGATTTTATAATATCTACAATTCCCTTTGAATGTGAGATAAAAACTATAGTGGTAAGTCCATTAATAACTAAGGAAGACATAAAAAATATACAAAATTATATTGCTGAAATTTCCTTTGAGAGCAATGAAATAGATAAGGTTTTAAGTATAATAGAAAAACATTGTAATATTAAAAACTATAGAGCCTTAAAAAATGATTTGGAAAGTCTACTCAATGGAAATAAGGACAAAATATTACAAGGAGGGTATGAACCAGTGTTAAAAGAAGTGTTAAATATAGAAGACGTAAAATTGAATGTAGATGCCAAGGATTGGAGAGATGCCATAAGAATTGGTGGTGGACTGTTACAAGCTAAAGGCGTTATTGGCTCTGAGTACATAGATGCAATGATAAAAAATGCAGAGGAAAATGGAGCCTATATTGTTATTGCTCCAGGCATTGCTATGCCGCATGCAAGACCTGAATTTGGGGTAAAGGGTATTGGAATGAGTCTTATAACTTTAAAAAATCCAATTGAATTTGGAAACCCTAAAAATGATCCTGTAACTCTTGTTATATGTATTTGTGCAGTAGATCACTCTTCTCACTTGAAAGCTTTATCAGAACTTATGGATATATTAGCTGAAGAGAATAATATAGAATTTATAAAAAATGCTAAAACTGAAGAAGAAGTAATGAGTTTAATTAAAGGTTAGGAGGAATTATTATGAAAATATTTACAGTGTGTGGTGCAGGTGTAGGAAGCAGTATGATGCTTAAGGTTTATACTCAACAGATATTGGATAAAGAAGGAATTGATGCAGAGGTTAATGCAGCAGATATAGGTTCTGTAAATCCAGCAGAAGCAGATATAATAATTACTACTTCTGATTTCGCAAATGTGCTTAGAAATTCTGAAGCCAAAATAATAAGAATTGATAATTTAATGGATAAGCAATATTTAAGAGATCAACTTTTAGAAGTTATTAAAACTCTATAATATTCTAAGTTTAAGAGTAAAAGACTTAGCATCTTTTACTCTCAATATTAAAAATAATTGTTGAAAGGAAGATAGTTATGAAGGGTATTTTTATGTATTTTATTTCTAATATACTTAGTGAACCCGCTTTTCTAGTTGGTATGGTAACTTTAGTTGGGTTAGCTGCTCAAAAGAAAAAGATAAGTAATATTATATCTGCAACCATTAAAACTATGGTAGGATTCTTACTTATAACTACTGGAGCACAAAGTATGGGTATGTCACTTATGCCACTACAATCTATGCTCCAACATATATTTGGAATGAATGCTCAAGTAGCATCTATAGACAGTGCAGTAGGTCAAGGTTTAACTAGTTTTGGTTCAGAGGCAGCGCTAATATTTGCCTTTGGATTTTTAGCAAATGTTTTAATTGCTAGATTTACAAAGTTTAAATATATTCATTTATCTGCCCATGTATCATTCTTCTACGCTGGACTTATAGCAGCTTTATTAAAAGTTGGAACATCTTTATCTCCAGTGATGGTAATTATTATAGGATCTTTGATTTTAGGTATGTATTTAACTTTTAGTTGTGCATATATGAATCCTTTGATGAAGAATGTAAAAGGTGGAGAAGGGTTTACTATAGGACACTCTAGCTCTATAGGATGCTTGGTATCTGCTGGACTTGGAAAAGTTTTTGGTAACAAAAATAAAGATTTAGAAGAAATGAAACTTCCAAAGAGTTTAGAATTTTTAAGAGAGACAACAATTGCTTTAAGTGTTTTAATGACATTGATATTCGTAGTTATTTCATTAATAGCAACTCCAAGCTTTGTAACTTCAAGTATAAGCGGAGGAAAAGATATTATAACATTTTCTTTATTAAATGGTCTTAAATTTGGTCTTTGGATCACAGTTATAATAACTGGAGTAAGAATGATGATGGCTGATATAGTTCCAGCATTCCATGGTATTTCAGAAAAAATCGTACCAAATGCTAAACCAGGACTTGATATACCATTATTATTCCCAACTCATCCAACTTCAGTTATAGTAGGATTTTTATCTAGCTTAGTAGCAAGTTTAATAGGTATGGCTATATTAGGAGCTTTAAAATATCCAGTGATAGTATTCCCAGCACTTATTCCTACATTTTTCACTGGAGCTGTAACAGCTATATTCGGAAACTCTACAGGAGGAAGAAGAGGAGCTATAATTGGATCTTTTGCAAATGGATTAATATTAATATTTGGACAAGCATTTTTATTACCAATGATAGGTGGATATGAGCCGATGATGAGAGTATTATGTGAAACAGATTATGCATTCTATGGACCAATAATAGGATGGGTATTGAGGTTATTACATGGATAGAATATGGGAAAATTTAAAAAATAAAAAGGCTCTAACAGTTTTTCTAACGGCGGCATATCCAAATAAAGAAAGATTCTTTGAAATAGTAGATTTAATGGCTAAAAACTCTGTAGACGTTCTAGAAATAGGTATACCTGTAGAAGATCCATTTCTAGATGGAGAAACTATTGCTAAAACTCATGAAAAGGCTTTAGAAAATGGATTTAATGAAAAGGAACTTAAAGAAATATTAAAAACCTTAAGGGAAAAGTATCCGGAATTAATGGTAGTAATAATGACTTATAAAATAGGTATAGAAAAATATAATTTATTATCCATGAAAGAATATTATGATGCTTTATTATGTCCAGAAGAGGCTTTAACATTAGAAAATGTAAATCTTATAAATATATATAATGAAGAAATGAGCTTAGAAGAAATAAAGAGTAGATTAAAATATAACTCTGCCTTTGCTTATGTAGTATCTGGAGTAGGTAAAACTGGTGGTACAGAAAAAATGCCAGAAAAGTATAAGCATACTATGAAGGTTATAAGAGAAATTTCAGAGATACCTATTCAAATAGGTTTTGGAGTTAATAAAGTAGAGGATGCTACCGCTGTAATTAATAGTGGAGCTGACGGAGTTATAATAGGAAGTGAATTCATAAGAAAAGTAAATAGTGGTAGTGATGAAGAGATAGTTAAGTTTATTAATGAAATGTCTTCTGCTATTACTAAAGCTCATACTAAATAATAAAGTTTTTAAAAAGTTTAATAATATATTCTTAAAAATATATAAAATAAAAATCCAGTAGGATCAACCTACTGGATTTTTGTATTTATATTATAATAAAGATTTGTCGGGAGTTACTAAAATTTTAACTTGTTCTTTCTTAGCAGGTCCTGTTAATGTTCCAAAACCTTCTTCAACAATGTCATCTAGGGATATTTTCTTTGTTATATAACCTTCAGCCTTTATTCTTCCATCAGCCATTTGAGCCATAGTTGCAGGGAATTCATGTCTGTAAGCTATAGTTCCTATTATTTTCTTTTCGGAGAATACTAAAGCATTAGGGTTAAAGCTTATGTCATTTTCCCAAATACTTGTTATAACTAAGGTTCCTTCAAACTTTAAGCTAGCAAGTCCAGTATCAAAACCTATCTTTGCACCTGTAGTTTCAAAGGCTACATCTACTCCAACACCATTGGTTAATTTATTAATTTCAGATACTATATCAACTTCATTAGGATCTAGAACTACGTCTGCACCAGCTCTTTTAGCATATTCTTGTCTTATGGATTTTCTTTGAAGAACTACTACAAGGCTAGCTCCTGCGGCTTTTAAACATTCTATAGTAGCAAGTCCTATTGGTCCTGAACCTAAAACTAAAGCAGTATCTCCAGTTTTAAAGTTTCCTATTCTAACGGAGTGTAGTGCAACTGCCATAGGTTCTATTAGAGCAGCTTTTTCATAGGACATACCATCTGGAATCTTATGTACAAATTCTGCAGGGAAAATTGTGTATTCAGCGAAACCGCCGCCACCACCACATAATCCATGGAATCCTAAAGAAGAGCATAAATTATATTTTCCTTCTCTACAAGCAGGACATTTTCCACAGGCAACAATAGGTTCAACGGCTACTCTGTCTCCAACTTTAAAGTTTGTAACACCTTCACCTATTTCTACAACATCACCTGAAAACTCATGTCCTAAAACTACTGGAGCCTTTTCTCCACTTATAGCATGAGGAGTAGTTGTAGGAATGAAGATAGGACCACCTAAATATTCATGTAAATCTGATCCACAAATACCACACCATTTAACCTTTATTTTTACAGTTCCTGGTTTTACCACAGGTTCCTGAATATTTTCCACTCTTACATCTTTTCTATCGTACCATAATGCAGCTTTCATATTTAAAATCCTCCTTAAAGTTGTTAATTTTATAACTAATTTAATCATTATAATTAAGAGCAATATACATGCCAACTCTGTAAATATTGCCATTGATTGTTTTAAAATTAACAAGTATCAAAATTGAGATTAATACCGTCTCAATTTTGATACAATAAGAAAAAAATCTCAATTATGAGAAATAAGTAATTAATAAGAGCACCTTTCTGGTGCTTTCATTAATTAAGATTTTGCTTTTATTTCTTTTAAGGAGATACCGTACTTTTTCATTCTTCTATAAAGAGTAGCTCTACTGAGTTTTAATATTTTACAGCTTAGCTCCATATTAAGGTTAGAGTCTTTTAAAGTATTTATAATGATATTTTTTTCTACTTCCTCTAAAGATAAAAGAGTTTTCGGGTTAGTTATTTCTTTTTTTATGTTGCTACTTTCATCTACAACTATATATTTTTCTGTTATTATATTATCTTCACAAAGGTAATAAGATCTTTCTACTACATTTTGAAGTTCTCTAACATTTCCGGACCAGATATGATTTTTAAGACTTTCTATATAGTTAGGGCTGGGGAGTTTTTCGTTAAATTGTTCTTTGTTTAGTCTTTTTATAAAGTGTTTTGATAAAATTTCTATATCCTCAGGTCTTTCACTTAATGGTAAGAGTTTTATACTCATAACGTTTAATCTATAATAAAGATCCTCTCTAAAACTTTTTTTCTTTATTTCACCTAGAAGGTCTCGATTGGTGGCTGCAATTATTCTTATATTTAATTTTTTTTCGTAGTTACCTCCAACCCTACAAATTTTTTTATTATCTAGCACACGTAAAAGCTTTGACTGCATATCCAAAGGCATTTCTCCTATTTCATCTAAAAAAATAGTTCCACCATCTGCAAGTTCAAACTTCCCCACATGACCTTCTTTAGAAGCCCCTGTGAAGGCTCCTTTTTCATATCCAAAAAGTTCACTTTCTATAAGTTCTTTTGGAATGGAGGCGCAGTTTACTGCTACAAAAGGTTCTTTTGACCTTTGGCTATAGTTATGAATAGATTGAGCAAAAAGCTCTTTCCCTGTGCCACTAGGCCCTTGAATTAATACATTACACTGACTTAAGGCAGCTTTTTTTGCGTATTCTATGGTTTTTTTCATTGATTTGCTTACAGTTAAAATGTCTTGAAATCTATAGGTGGCTGAAAAACCAATTACTTGGTTTACCAACTTATTAACAGCTTGGGAGGTTCTAAAGGTTATAAGTATATTACTGTGTGAAGTATAGTTACAAATAGGTACAGCATTCATTGTACACTTTATTATATTATTATTTTTATCATAAAAGTCACAGTCAAAATTGTTGTAGGTGCTGGAATGATTAAGCATCTTATCTATAAATGAAACATCCCTTATGATATCTTTTATATTCATATTTATTAATTCTTCTTTTTCATAGCCTAAGGTTTCTGCGGCTTTATGATTTAGGTTTAATATCTTAAAATCTTTACTTATGATTATCATTCCATCTGATATAGATTGGAAAGTAGCGTTTATTAATTTATTTGACTTTATTAAAGCTAGTTGTTTTTCTATAGAATAAGCACCGGTTAGCACCATACCTAAGGTATGAGGATGAGCTCCTTCATAACTTCCTGACATATTTAAGCATCCAATAATATTTCCCTTATCATCATGGATTGTGGTAGCAGAACAGGACCAATCATGTTGTTTTACACAATAATGCTCAGCGCCCATAGTTTGTATAGGTTTGTCAAGATAAAGGCAAGTTCCTATAGCATTTGTACCTACCTCTGCCTCACTCCAAAGGGTTCCTTTAATAAAGTTAAGCTGGTAGCTTTTCTCCATTATTGATTCATCACCTAAAACTTCTAATAGACAACCATCTTTATCTGTTAATATTATAGAAAAGCCAGAACCTGCAACTATGTTATACATATTCTCCATTATGGGTTTAGCTACAAATAAAAGTTCACTGTTTTCTTCTAATTTATCTTTCATTTTACTAGAAGGAATTTTTCTACCCATGCCACCTAAGGGGTTTACCCCTAGTTCCCTGCACCTTTTCCAAGAAAGAGCTATATCTTCTCTTATGTAATCTTCTATTATATTGTTATTTATAAAACTATTATAAGCAGATTTTATGCGCTGGTATAGATACATTAATGTCACATCCTTGTATAATTATTATCAAATTAAATTATAGGATTAGGAGTTATATTTATTATAGCATAAATATAAATTCCTATGAAAAAGAGGTTTATTAATTTTCATAAGAAATACTTAAGCTCTTCACAGGATTTAAGGTGAAGAGCTTAAGTATAATAAATTAAAATTATATTTAATATGAGTTAAGGGGAGTCATTTTGACTACCCTTAAAAATTGATAGATTATCAACATTATTCTAAAACATAGCCTATAAAAAAAGAGAAAGTATAAATCCAGCTAAAATTCCACCTACTATTGCACATAAAATATTAGGGAGAGCCTTTTTAAATTTTCCGCCAGTAACTATAGAGGCTGTTAGAAGTCCAGCACCAGAAGCCCAGGTCATATCTACCCAAGCAGTACCGCTTTGAAATATCATTGGCTTTTCTAATCCGTGATTAATGCACCAGGTAGTACCGAATATAAATGCTGCTGCAAATAAGATCCCTAAAACTCCAAAATTATCAACTAATTTTCTCCATAATAATACTATTAAAAATGAAAATATAAATCCTCCGCACATGGTTGCAAGTGCTGCCTTAAGAGTCATTAATACCACCTCTTTTTTATTAAAATTGGATGATAACAATAGAGTTAAAATAATGATAGTTATTAATTATCATCTGCCATATTTATTTTAATAAGGCTTGCTACAAGACCACCTAGTATTCCTCCCGCTATAACTATAGAAAGAGTTGGCAGTGATGAAATTAAAGCTTCTGATCCATGGATAAATGTATCTCTCATAATACCGCATATGCCTATGCCTAAAGTCATATCTACGAAAGCAGCCTCTTTCTCGTGATGGATAAGGCATAAATAATGATTCATGAACCACAGGATTCCTAAAGTAATAAAGGATACAAACCATCCCCCACCTATGCCGTATTTTTTAGCAAATTGTCCTGAAAGGGCCATTACAAATATTCCGGCAATACAGTATCCTAGGGTGCCTCTTAAAAATTTCACAAGAAAACCCCCTTTTTATTTTTAAAAATCTATATGAACATGAAATTCTCTTAACATGAGAGAATTTCATGAAAAACAAAATTAACATTGGTTTTACTACATTTATATTTCTCTTAATATAGTCTATTTTTTATTACAAAATTTATGATTATATTTAAAAAGTTTTAATGGTAGTTTTCAAATTAAATATTAAAATAAATATATTTTAATAAGGGTACACTAATTATTAATATAGTAGGTTTTTATCATACATAGAAAGGAAGGGTTTTATGATAAAGAAATTGGCTCTTTATATGTTAACTTTTTTAATCTTTAGTGCACTTTTTTTAGGATACTATAATGGAAAAAACAGTAGGGTATTATTTAATGGAATACCTAATTATAAAAGCTTAGATATAGAAATAAGTGAAGATAATGATAAAAAAATAGATGACGGTAGGGATAAAAATGTAAATGGAGATTTTTTTATAGAAGAAGACAGCAAGGAAGCAAATACAGATAATATAGGAAAGACCAAAGAAGACTTAACAAAGGTAGAACATAAATATGAGGCCAATAAGATTAATAATGATAATAATAGTAGTAATTTAGAAAAGAATATTAATATAAATAGTCAATGCAATGAAAACACAGTAAAAATAAAAACTAAAGAATTAAAATACTCTAATGATATTGTAGATATAAAGATAAATTTTCCTCAGATAGAAGGTGGAATAAAAAAAGAAATTTTAGATAAAGTAAACAAAGACATAGAGGAATATAGTATGAATTTTAAAAATGATATAGAGAAAATAGCTAAAGAGCATAGTGAGGATGCTAAAAAGTTAGGATATAAAATAAATCCTTATGTGGGTGAAAATGATTATAACATAAGTTACAACTGCAACAATATATTAAGTATACCTATTAATTATTATCAATATACTGGTGGAGCTCATGGCATGACTTATAAGGTAAGTTTTAATTATGATTTAAATACGGGAGATAAGATTAAGCTTTCCTCTTTGTTTGAGCCAGGTTTTAATTACAAGGAATATATAAATAATGTGATTATGGATACTATAAAAAAGAATCCAGATAACTATTTCAAAGAAGAATTTAAAGGCATAAAAGATGACCAAGATTTTTATGTAAGTAAGGATGGCATAGTTATATATTTTCAATCTTATGATATAGCTCCTTATGCTACTGGTATTCCTGAATTTATTATTAAATGATTCAAAGGTTTGATACAGATATAACAAGAAATACAAAAATAAAAGAAGATTTTAACAAAATTCTACATAAAATGATACAGAAACGAAATGTATTTTGATGTAGTATGTTTTTAAGTCACTAGGTTTTTAGGGGGAGGTTGTGATGATAACTATTGAAAACACAATAAAATCAATTATTTAAGGGGATTAAAGAAGGTGTATTAAAGATTAGGATTTAATAAAAAAATAACAATGAAAAGGTTTTTTATACGTTATTTAAAGCTTTTCATTGTTGCTTGAAAAATATGATTTTTGTTATAAATTTTAAAAAATCTATGAAATTAAGAGGGGAAAGTGTAATAGTGTATCAAAATATAAAACTTAAGCTATTGTAATCAGAGTAATAAGAAAACCATATTAATAATAATTCTATTAATATGCATATTTTTTATTAAAATCATAATAATAACCCTAGTATCGTTTACATATAGACAATAAATATAAAAAGGTGTATTATAAAATTAAAGATGATACACACAGTGTATCGAAACAAAGTAGAATTGTATCAACATATTATGTGATGATAAATTGCTCTAAGAGAAAGTACTTATTTTATATTTTGCTAAGAATTTTTTAGTGAATACTTCATAAAGTTTTAAAAATAAGCTATGAAGAATATATAAGTACATTAATTTTAACTTAGTTTGAAATTAATTTTAATGATATGGATTTAAGTATGAAATATTCTGACAAGCGAAGGAGGATTATTATGGATAAGCTTAAAATAGTAGTTATTGGCGGAGGTAGCAGTTATACCCCGGAGATAATAGAAGGTTTTTTAAAAAGAAAAGATGAACTACCAGTAAGAGAGATTGTATTAGTAGACATAGAAGCGGGTCAAGAAAAATTAAATATAGTTGGTAGTTTAGCTAAGAGAATGGTGAAAAAAGCAGGACTGGACATTAATATTGAACTTACATTAGATAGAAAAGCAGCTCTTAAGGATGCAGATTTTGTTGTTACTCAATTTAGAGTAGGTGGATTAGCAGCAAGAGCTAAAGATGAGAGATTTCCACTAAAGTATAATGTAATTGGACAAGAAACTACAGGTCCTGGTGGATTTGCTAAGGCTCTTAGAACAATACCTGTTATATTGGATATATGTAAAGACATTGAAGAAATTTGCCCAAAGGCATTTTTAATAAACTTCACAAATCCTTCAGGTATGGTTACTGAAGCAGTAAATAAATATACTAATGTAAAATGTATAGGACTTTGTAATGTACCTATCCATATGAGAATGAATTTTGCAGAAATCTTAGATGTAAGTTTTGATGATTTATATGTAGAATATGCAGGTCTTAACCATTTGGTTTGGGTTAAAAAGGTTTGGCTAAAAGGCGAAGATATAACAATGAAGATGATAGATATGTTAACTGATGGAGTATCTTTATCTATGAGAAACATACCAGACATAAAGTGGAATAGAGATTATCTAAGAGCACTTAAACTTATACCATCACCATATCATAGATATTATTTAATGACAGATAAGTTATTAGAAGAAGAATTAAATGCAGCAGCAGAAGGCGGAGCTGGTACAAGGGCAGAGGTAGTTAAGGCTGTTGAAGATAGATTATTTGAACTTTATAAAGATGAAGAATTAAAAGAAAAACCAAAGGAATTAGAAAAAAGAGGTGGCGCATATTATTCAGATGCAGCAGTATCATTAATAAGTGCTATATATAATGATAAAAAAGAAGTTCATGTGGTTAACGTTGTAAACCATGGAACAATAAGCGGATTACCAAAGGATTGTGTAATAGAAACAAACTGTCTAATAGATAGAAGAGGAGCAACACCTATAGTACTTAAGGAAGAACTTCCTCTAGAAGCTCTAGGAGTAGTTCAAGCGGTAAAATCCTATGAGGTTCCAGCTATAGAAGCCGCAGTTAATGGAGATAAAGGCAAGGCACTTATAGCTATGGCAAATCATCCATTAGTACCTTCAGTAGAGGTAGCAGAGAAGCTAGTTGAAGATCTATTAGAGATTAATAAAGAATATTTACCACAATTTAAATTTTAGGGTTGGAGGAGACGTTTTAAAATGGCTAAAGATTTAATGGAAATGGAAGGTCTTATATTTGAAATAATCGCTCACACTGGAGAAGCTAGAGGATATGTATTTGATGCATTAAAATCTGCTAAAGAGGGAGATTTTGAAAAGGCAAAAGAGCTTATGGAAAAATCAGAGGAAGAATCAAGGATAGCTCATAATGTTCAAACTAAGTTAATACAAGAAGAGATAAATGGAGAAGGCGTACAAATAAATATGCTATTAGTTCATGCTCAAGACCAAATAATGACAGCTATGTCAGAGCAATATCTAGTAGCACAAATGATAGAACTTTATAAAGAAATGAGAGGAGTAAAATAGTCTTTAGGCTATTTTCTCCCCCGAATATAATTTGGGGAATCCTAAATGAAGGAGAATATAAGCTATGATGGCTATATTAATATGGGCTTTGTATATAGTTGTTGGTATTATTTGTGTAATGGTTCCTGTAAAACTTACAAATTATTTATATAAAAATAATAAGATAAAAGTAAATAGATGGGTAATTGCAGGGGTTTCACCTCTTATACTAATAGTCCCAAGGATGTTATTCAAAGAGATTTCACCTATAATTTGGAACATTTTACTTTTGATATTCTTATTCTTTGTAATAATGTTCTTTGAAATCACAAGAATAATGATAGAGAGTAAAAAGTTAAAAGGTTTAGTTGATTATAGTACATTTATAAAAAAGGACGATAAAAAGTCTAAGGGTTTAACTAAAGGTGTAAGTAAAAGTAAGAAGAAAAGATGAATGTCTTCATAAGGCGGGTTGAAAAGTGAGACAAGAAGCTGTTTATGATGTGGTTAAAGATGAATGTAGAAAACAATTCATACTGGGAGGAGTTAAGGGAGTAAGTGCTTCACAGGTGGCTGAAAAGCTTAACATGCATAGGTCAAATGTAGCTAGAGAATTTAAAAAACTCTTAGATATGAAATTGTTATATAAAAGAGAAGGACGCCCAGTTCTATATTATGTAGATAGCAGTGTTATTGAATTTGATTTAAAGACACATAAAGATATGGGAAGCTTATTAAACAACATAGATGGATTCATAGAGAGAAAAACAGAAGTTTTAGCCAACAAGGGTTTTAGGGAAGATGAAATTAAAAATAAGCTCATCTATGAGGTAGAAGGTTATATAGATAAGTATTTTCAAATTGCAAGTAGCAGAAATGAAATGCAAAATATAGTAAAGGAATTGATTGGCGTGGAATATGTAATAGGTGTTGATGGAGGGGGAACTAAGACAGAGGCCATAGCTTATAACCTCCAAGGAGAAGAAATAGGCAGGGGATACTCTGGATTTGGTAATATAGTAGTAGATAGAGAAGAAGGTTTAAAAAATATTGAGATTGCTATACTAAAGTGTATGAAAAATTTAGATGAAACTAAATGTGTTCATATATATGCAGGTCTTGCAGGTGCAGAGACTGGTAATAATAAAGGTGTAATAAAAAGTTATCTATCAGAAAGATTTCCTGTAAGTATAACAGTGGTAAGTGATGCTGATTTAGCAATAAATGCTCTTTTAAAAGGAGAAGATGGAATATTAACTATATCAGGCACAGGTTCTATAAGTTATGGTAAATATAAAGGAAAAATGGTTAGAGCCGGTGGTTGGGGAAATATATTAGGTGACGAAGGTAGTGGATATCACATTGCCATAGAAGCATTAAGAAAGATGGTTAAAGATAAAGATACTGGACTTGAAATCAGTAACTTATCAAAGGCACTTTTAAATGAGTTAAATATGGATAGTATAAAAGATGCGGTTAAATTTGTATATGGTTCAAATAAGGGAGAGATAGCTGCTTTAGTTCCAGTAATAGTAGATGAAGCTATGAAAGGAGAAAGTAGTGCTATAGAAATATTAGAACAAGCAGGAAAAGATTTGGCCGAAATTACATTTAAAGTATACAAACTTTTAGAAATAGAAGGAGAAGCCAAATTAGCTGTTAAAGGAAGCATAATAACAAAGATTAGTATTGTAAAAGATAGTTTTGTAAAAACTATGAAATCTTATATAGAGAAATTTACAATAATAGACGATGAAGTGTCTTCTGCTGAAGGAGCGTACTATATGGCTGTTAAGGATTTGTCTATAAAGTAAGGAGGAGTAAAATGAAAAAGTTAGGAATTTCAGTTTATCCTATGCATAATTCAAATGAAGAGATAAAAAATTATATTGAGCTTGCTGCAAAATATAATTTTAAGAGGATATTTACCTGTCTTCTTTCCGTTGAAGGAGATACAGAAAGAATATTAGCAGAATTTAAAGATATAGTTTCTCATGCTAATAAGTTTGGTATGGAAGTCATTGCTGATATAAGCCCTAAAGTATTTACAAGTTTAAATATAACCCATAAGGACTTGTCTTTCTTCAAAGAAATGGGTTTGTATGGTATAAGATTAGATGTTGGATTCTCTGGTATGGAAGAGTCAGAGATGACTTACAATCCACAAGATCTTAAGATAGAGCTTAATATGAGCAATGGAACAAAATATGTGGATAATATATTGTGTTTTGACCCTAAGAAGGAAAATCTTTTAGGTTGCCATAACTTTTATCCACATAGATATACAGGCTTAAGCTACAAACATTTTATAAAATGTAGCAAACAATTTAAAGAGTTAGGACTTAGAACTGCAGCCTTTGTTTCCTCAAGTGAAGCAAAATATGGTCCATGGCCAGTGTCAGAAGGATTGTGTACTTTAGAAGAACATAGAAATATGCCTATAGAAGTACAAGCAAAACATCTTTGGGCTACAGAACTTATTGATGACATAATAATAGCCAATGCTTTTGCATCAGAAGAAGAGCTTAAGGCTTTAGGTAAAGTTAATTCTGAAAAGCTTACTCTTGGATGTAAGGTTTTCGAAAATGTTCCTGAGATAGAAAGAAAGATAGTATTAGAAGAAGCTCACTTTAATAGAGGTGATGTGTCGGATTATGTTATAAGATCTACACAAAGCAGAGTTAAATATAGAGGACATGAATTTGTTGCTTTTAATACTCCAGATATAAAAAGAGGAGATCTAATAATAGATACTTCAGAATATGGACACTATGCAGGAGAACTTCAAATTGCATTAAAAGATATGGATAACTCAGGAAGAACTAACGTAGTTGGAAGGATTTCTGAAGAAGAGATATTCCTATTAGACTACATCGAACCTTGGCAAAAATTTAAGCTAGAAGAAAAATAGTCTTAGTCTTTTAGATTTAAGCATCAATTTATTCTTCGGATAAAATAAGGTTTGAAAAATTGAATTAATAAACACATGAAGGTGAGGATAAAATGGTTAGAAAATTATTAGTTATATCAGGAAATGTACAAGATGGAGGAATAAGATATTTTGCACAGATGAATGCATCGTCCTTAAAGCTTACAGGATGTACCAGAAGAGGATCTGGTGGAACTGTAGAAATAGAGCTTCAAGGAGAAGAAGCTAATATAAATAAGCTTATAGAAAAATTAAAAGCTGGTAATGGTTTCTTTACTGTTGACAACATAGAAGTAAAAGATATTGAAGTAAATCCAAGTGAAAAATTATTTTCAATAAAATAATTTAAAGCCTTTTTATCAGTTAACTTTGATGAGCTCATCAGTGCTTTTGTAATAGGTTTTGTCAGTATAATTAGCAGCATAAAAAAAAGCACTGATGTTCATATAAATATATAAATAGGAGGTAATTTTATGAAGGTATTAATGGTATGCTCAGGTGGAATGTCTAGTACAATAGTTGTTAAAGCTATTGAAAAAGAAGCTCAAAAGCAAAACTTTCCTCTTGAAATAAACGCAATAGGAACAACAGAGTATCGCGAAGAGCTACAAAAGGGTGGATTTGATCTTGTAATAGTTGCACCACAAGTAAAGCATAGACTTGATTATTTCAAAGAGCTTGGTGAGAAAAACAATGTACCCGTAGAATTAATACCACCAATGGGATATACACCAATTGGTGCACCTAAGGTATTAAATGAAATAATTAAAAAATATGAAAAGTAGTTATTTACTTTAGATGTAATCGTTAAATAATTTAAATTCATTATACGTATTTAAATGGGGGTTGTTTTAGTATGGAAAAATTCATGAAATATATTGAAGAAAAAATGATGCCGCCAATGGCTAGATTAGCAGAACAAAGACACTTAAGAGCTATCAGAGATGGTATTATATCAACTATTTCCTTAATCATAATCGGTTGTTTCTTTTTAGTTGTTGTTAATCTTCCAATACCCGCTTGGAAGGAATTTATTACTCCATATATAGGAGATATAATGATACCTTTTAGGGTTACAGTAAGTCTTATGGCCCTTTATGCTTCCTATGGAATGGGTTATTCATTATCTCGCTCCTATGATTTAGATGGAGTTAGTGGTGGAGTTCTTTCTATGGCTGCATTCTTAATGACAAACATACCACTTAACGTTACTGACAAGGCTGGTACAGCTCTTGGATGGATGTTACCAATGAATTATCTTGGTGGAAGCGGAATGTTTGTAGCTATACTTACTATGATATTTGCTGTTGAAATTCTAAGATTATGTAAAGAAAAGAACATAACTATAAAGATGCCAGAGCAAGTTCCAGCATCTGTTGCTAGATCTTTCGAAGCTTTAATACCTGGTGGACTCATAATTATAATATTATGGATAATAAGAGTAATGCTTAAGTTTGATATAAACGCATTTATAATGAAATTATTCTCACCACTAGTTAATGTTGCAGGTAACACTTTCTTAGGTGTATTCTTACCAGTTTTATTAATATGTTTACTATGGGTATCTGGAGTTCACGGAGTTTCAGTTATAGGATCATTATTAAGACCAATTTGGCTTGTATTACTTGACCAAAACATGGCAGCTGTAGCAGCTGGAGATATTGCAACTAATATTGGAACAGAAGGATTCTTTGACTTATTCGTATGGATAGGAGGATCTGGTGGTACATTAGCACTTTGCGTACTATTCTTATTCTCTAAATCAAGCTACTTAAAACAAGTTGGTAAGTTCTCTATTATACCAGGATTATTTAATATAAATGAGCCAATAATATTTGGTGCACCAATAGTATTAAATCCAATACTTGGAATACCATTTGTGGTTGGACCATTAATAAACACTGTTACAACTTATGTAGCTATGAGTCTTGGATGGGTAAAAAAGGTATCCGTAATGGCACCTTGGACATTACCTTCACCAGTAAAAGCATTCCTTGCTACAAATGACTGGAGAGCTGCTGTACTTACAATTATTAACTTCTGTATATCATTAGCTGTATTCTATCCATTCTTCAAGATATATGAAGCTAAATTAATACAAGAAGAAACTCAAGGAGCAGTAGAAGAGTAAAAATAATTTTATATAATATAAAGCAGGGGCTTATGCCCTTGCTTTTCTTAGCTATTGGAGGGATTGATATGAATAAACTTAAGGTTTTAAATGGTATTGATAATATAGAAAAAAACATAGACTTATTTAAAGGAAAGAAATTAGGTCTTGTTACTACACCTACAGGAGTTAATAAAAACTTTGAAAGTACCATAGATGTGCTATATAAGAATTTTAACTTGAAATATCTTTATTCTCCTGAACATGGTATAAGAGGTAATCTTCAGGCTGGGGCTACTGTAGGAACGTATATAGATGAAAGGACAGGACTTACAGTGTATAGTCTTTATGGAGAAAATAAAAAGCCTAGTAAGGATATGATTGAAGATATAGATACTATGGTTTTTGATATGCAGGACATAGGATCAAGATATTATACCTTCATTTATACCATGGCTTACTGCATGGAAGCTTGTGCTGAAAATAATAAAGAGTTTATAGTTCTAGATAGGATAAACCCATTAGGTGGAGAGGTAGTTGAAGGGAATATACTAAAAAGTGAATATTCTTCTTTCGTAGGATTATATCCCATACCTGTTAGATATGGACTAACTTCTGGGGAACTGGCTCTTTATATTAATAAGGAATTTAATATAAATTGTGATCTAAAGATTGTAAAAGTTCAGGGCTGGAGTAGAGTGCAATATGCTGATGATACAGACTTATTATGGATAAACCCATCCCCTAATATGCCTTCTATAGAATCTGCATTAATATATAATGGAACTTGTTTATTTGAGGGAACTAATTTATCAGAAGGTAGAGGAACCACTAAACCTTTTGAATTTATAGGAGCTCCTTTTGTAGATGGAGAAAAGTTGTGCAAGTATATGGAAGATTTAAAGTTGCCTGGAGTAAAGTTTAGACCTATATACTTTGTGCCTACCTTCTCAAAGAATGTAGGAGAACTTTGTGAAGGAGTGCAAGTTCATGTTACGGATAAGAGACAATATAGATCCGTGGATGTAGGAATATATATGCTTCATTATATAGCTAATACTTATAAGGATAAGTTTCAATGGATAACATCTGAAGATTTTAATAATAGACACTTTATAGATTTATTAGCTGGCACAGATGAAATCAGAACTACGGATTTTAATCCCAAGGATTTATTAGAAAAGTGGCATAAGGAAAGTGAAGAGTTTAAGAATAAAAAGGAAGCTTATCATATATATAAATAAACAGAGTTCTAAGCTTTATCCAGGGAGGTAGCTGATCTTTATTCCAACTTTGAAGAAGATGGAAGGATTAGAGCGGGTAGTCGTGGGATAAAAATTTAAGGTAGCAACTGTCTATAGTTGCTACCTTTTGCTAGGTATTATTTTCTTTTTCTTAATATTGTTCCTGCCAGTATAGAGGTAAGTCCAAGTAATAATGCAGCACTAGTTCCTATGGGAGAACCTGTCTTTGGAAGCTTTGAACTTATAATCTTTGATGGTTCTGTAGTGTTATTATTAGTAGTACTATCTGATCCAGTGTTATCCGTTGAATCAGTACTATCAGCTGGAGTTTCCATAGCATTGTCTTCAGAAGAATCCTTGTCTCCAGTATCTGGAGTTACAGGAGTAGCATCTAATTTGTAGGATACTTCCGTAACAGCACTTTCATTGTGTATTCTATCTAGTGAAGTTACAGCATAAACATAAGCTTTTGAACTATCAGCGTCTTTGTCTATAAATTGTATGTTGTTATCTGTTCTTCTAACTTTAGCTACTATATTTGAGGAGTCATTAGTGTTACCCAATTTATCTCCCTCAAAACGATAAACTACATAGTATGAAGAATCGTTATTAGCATCCTCCTTCCAAGTTAGTTCAAGTCCAGAATCGATTTTGTTTACAGCTAGTTCTAGTGGACTATTTGGAGCTTTATTATCTATCCAAGGCATAGCTGGAACTATAGCTTTTGTATTAAAGTATTGTTCTCTCATTACATCTGTAACACCTAATTCGTTAGTACGTAAATGCTTCAAGCTAAAGAAAGAACTTCCCTTTATACTTTTGTACATTGTATTGAATTTAAGTTGATTAGGTATTTCTTCTGGGTTATGCCAATCCTTGTCCCATTTTGCGTCTATATGTTTATAGTTAGGATGTCCTACATAAAGATGACAGTTAGTTCCCTTAACTACTTCTGCCCACCAATCAGCTATTTCACCATAAGGAGCTGCTGTAGTGCTGAAAGCCCAGTAAATTTGTGGAGTTATATAATCTATCCATCCTTCTTTTACCCATTTTCTAGTGTCTGCATAGTTATCATCATAACTAGCGGTGGAGTCTACTGGGGTATGAGAACCATCTCCTTCAGGACTTCCACCAGGGTGAACCTCATAGTGCCCCCAGATTCCAAAAGGACTTATACCAAACTTAACATAGGGTTTTTCTGATTTAATGGATTTAGATATATTTTTAATCAAGTTATTAACATTATCACGTCTAAAGTCTTTAATATCCTCAAAATCTTTTCCATACTTCTCAAAAGAAGACTTGTCCTCTTCTTTATCGCCAAATATTACAGGATTACCTTCTCTTGTAACTTTGTAAGGATAGAAATAGTCATCAAAATGTATTGCATCTACATCATATTTTTTTACTACTTCTAATATGCTATCCTCTACAAATTTTTGAACTTCAGGTAAAGCTGGATCTAATATTAATTTATTATCAAATCTTATTAAATACTCAGGATGTTTTTTAGCAAAGTTATCATCAGACAATTTAGCTAATTCTTCTTCAAGAACTTGTTCCGTTGGCTTTTTCCAATCAAAAGCGTGAGATACTCTGTAAGGGTTGAACCATGCATGGAATTCCATGTTTCTCTTATGAGTTTCCTCTATCATCCATGGCATTGGGTCCCAACCAGGATCTTTTCCTTGCTCTCCAGCTAGGAATACAGACCAAGGATTTAAATCAGATTTATAAAAAGCGTCATTCATAGGTCTAACTTGAAAAGTTACAGCATTTAAATTTAAAGCTTCAAAATCTTCAAGAACCTTTAAGTATTCTTTTTTAAATTCTGCCTCTGTTAAACCTTGTTTTGAAGGAAAATCTAAGTTAGATACTGTAGACACCCAAGTGCTTCTAAATTGTTCCTTTGGGTGAGTAAAGTTTTTTGGTATTTTGATCTCTTTATGATGTAGTAGAATTGGATCTTTAGTACCAAATTTATGTATAGGTACAAGTTCTTCTTCTGCAAAGGTTTTCTTTGCGAATAAGGTTGAAATAGATAGAGTTAATGTCATAGCTAAAGCTATATTTCTCAAAAATTTCTTGCTCTTCATAATCCTACCCCCTATAGATTTTTTTACTATAAGTATTATATCAAAATAAGAAAACATTTTCAATAATAAAAGTTAATTGTGAAACAAAGTTTTATAGTGAAAGATATTGCCGAAAAATATTGCTGTGTTTTGTTTTATTCCAAAGAATTTTATCTGTTTATTATGCATAGGTGAGTTAAATAGCCTAATGCTATATTCCAAACCTTTCTTTATATAGTATAATAAGAGATGGCACTGGAAAAATAATAAACATAATTGAATATAGGATATAGATTCTCTAGAGAAAAGACTTTAGATCTAAAGTTTAGAAGTTATAGTTAAGGATTGTAAGAGAGGTAGCTAAAACATAGCCTTTCCTTATTAAAACAGTTAACTTTATGAGATTTAATGCGTATAATTATAATGAGATTAATAAAAGAGGTGCAAACAGATGAGAAAGAAAAAGAAAAGGGGCTTCCTTGGAAGATTGATTTGTTTTATATTGATAGTGGCTTTGTTTTCTTCTGCATTTTTCACTTATTTTGGGTACTTGCAGTTTAAAAAGGTAAAGAATGTGAAATTACCTAAAAGTGATGAGGAGCTTAAAATAGATAGTGATAGGAACAACATAGCGGGAGAAGACTTAGGAAAAAGGCATAATGTTAAAAATATACTGCTATTAGGTGTAGACAAACAAGAGGATGCATCAGATAGTATAATAGTATTTTCTTTGGATAGTACTTCTAATACTGTAAAGATGTCTTCACTTATGAGAGATAGCTATATAGAATTTGGAAAAGATAAGATAAACAAACTTAATTATGCATATCATTATGGTGGACCTGAATTGGCAGTAAAAACTGTAAATGAAAATTATAAATTAGACATAAGAGATTATATAAAGGTAGACTTTGGCTCCCTTGATAAAATTGTAGACGCCTTTGGCGGGGTAGATATAGAGGTTAAAAAAGAAGAACTTAAACTACTTAATGATTATGTTTGGGAGATTGCAAGCATTGAGAAAACTGAACCTAAGTATCTCAAAGCTGCAGGGGTTCAAAGGTTAAATGGGCAACAGGCTGTTGCATATTGTAGAATAAGATATGTAGGAAAGAATGATGAAGAAAGAACAGAGAGGCAAAGAAGAGTTCTAAAAAGCTTATTTAGCAGGGTTAAAGACATATCCCCTACTTCTTATCCACAATTATTATCAGATATATCATCCTATATAGAAACTAGTTTAGATTATAATGAATTATTATTTATGGCACCTAAAATTGTACTTTATGGAAGTAAAGATATAAAGGAAACAAGAGTGCCTTATGATGGTTTGAAAAGTGATGCTACTATAAAAGGCATATATTATTTAAAATGGGATGTAGAGAAAAATCTACAGAAGTTCCATAAGTTCTTATATTTTGAATAAACAAAAGGCTATGACATTTGTCATAGCCTTTTGTTATTTATATCACTATTTATATATGGTGTAATGAAATATTATATAAGTATAAGATTAAGAGATTAGAAAAGAATAGGAGGATTTAATATGATAGTTGAAATAAAAAATTTAGTTAAGAGATACGGTGAAATGCTTGCTATAGATAACTTAAATTTAGATATAAAAGAAGGGGACATATTTGGACTGTTAGGGCCTAACGGAGCAGGAAAAACTACGCTTATAAATTCTATGATAGGTTTAACAAAGGTAGATAGTGGAAGTGTAAATATATTTGGAAAAAATATAAAAGATGAGATCATGGATATAAAGAAAAACTTAGGTATAGTACCACAGGAAATAGCTCTTTATGAAGAACTTACAGCTTATGAAAACCTTATGTTTTTTGGAAGACTATATGACCTTAAAGGAAGTGCTTTAAAAACAGCTGCTAAGGAAGCACTTGAATTCACGGGGATATGGGATAGAAAAGACCAAATTGTTAAAGAATATTCTGGTGGAATGAAAAGAAGATTAAATATAGCTTGTGCTATAATCCATAGACCTAAGCTCATAATTATGGATGAACCTACTGTAGGTATAGATCCTCAATCAAGAAACCATATATTAAATTCTGTTAAAACACTTAGAGAAGAGGGGGCTACAATAATTTACACATCTCATTACATGGAGGAAGTGGAGAGTATTTGTAATAATGTAGCAATACTAGATAAGGGAAGAGTTATAGCTTTAGGTAGTAAAGAAGAGTTAAAAGATTTTGTTTATACAGAGGAAAGAATAAATGTAAAGATTATTAATGCTAACTTTACTATGGTAGAAGGTATAAAGGCTATTGAGGGGATTAAACATTGTGAATTAGAAGGGGACATGCTAAATATTATAGCGGAAAAAAATAAAATAAGTATATCAGCTGTATTAACTATAATAGAAGAGAGTGGCGCAGAAATCCTATCCTTTAATATAGAAAAGCCTACATTGGAAAGTGTATTTTTAACTCTTACTGGAAGAAAATTAAGAGATTAAGGAGGCTGACTATAATATGAAAATATTGACTATAGCATATTACGATGTAAAGAGATTTTTAAGAGATAAAAAAACTTTAGGATATATGATTTTTCTACCTATAATTTTAATTGCTATTTTAGGTACTGCACTAAGTTCAGTGTTTGAAATAAATAATATGGATAAAATCAATGTAGCCTATGTAAATGAAGATGAAGGAGAGTATTCAAAAGGATTTGACGAATTTTTAGAGTACAAAGAGATAAAAGAAATAGTAAGTTATAGAAAGGTAGCCACACTAGGAGAAGGAGAAAAACTTCTAAGGGATAAAGAAGTAAAAGGGATAATATATATTGGAGAAGATTACAGTAGAAGGATTAAAGCTGGAGATAAAACTTTCATAGAGGTAGTTGGAAAAGATAGTTCTAGTTTTAGTTATATAGTTCTTAAAAATATTATAGAAAGTTATGTTCAACAGGTAAACGCCTATAAGGCAATGAGTAGCATAAATATGGAGAGAATAAAGTTTGATAGAACAGAGGTTTTAAAGGATAACCCTATTACTTCTAAAGGGAAGAAACCTTCCGCTATGGATTATTATGCCGTTACAATGCTTGTTATGATTATACTATATGGAGCTAATTATGGAGCAGGGGCTATGGCAGAAGGAAGGATGTCGCCAATAGGTAGAAGAATTCAGGCATCACCTTTAAGATCCTTAGATGTAGTATTTGGTAAAACCATAGGGGCTATATTTTCTATGAGTTGGCAGATACTGACCTTAGTTCTTTTTTCTAAGTTTGTTTTTAAAGCTAATTTTGGAAGTAATATAATGCAAGTTTTATTTATATGTTTTATAGCTACTCTATTTTCTATATCTTTAGGAATACTCATATGTAGCATATTTAAGGAAGAAGCATTAGTAAGTAAAATAATAAGTATACTTGTACCCATATTTACTTTAGTATCAGGTGGTTATGTTAAGATAAATATGCCAGATTCAGGTAGTATCTTGTCAAAGATAACGAAACTTTCTCCAAGCTACTTAGCTCAAAAGGCTATATTTGGTAGTATATATGAAGGTAGTGCCCTAGAGATAAGAAATTCTATTTTAATACTTTTAGGATTTTCTTTAATATTTTTCCTAATTTCAATTATATTTGAGAGGAGGGCAAGAGCATGACTATATTAATTAACAATATAAGACGTATAACAAAGGATAAGATGGCTTTAGTGGGTATGTTAATTTGGCCACTTATGTTGATGCTCTTTGTATCTTTTAGGTTATCAAACGTAAAGGTAAGCAATATAGGATTTATAGATGAAGATAACACAAAGGTTACTGGAGTTATTAAGGAAAAGTTAGGCGAACTTTCTAAAGTTGCAGTATATAATGTAAAAGAAGAGGATATAAAAGAAAAGCTTATAAATGAAGATTTAGATTATATAATTCATTTAGAAAAAGGCTATACTGATAAATTGTTTAAAGGTGAAAATCCTGTAATTAACAGTTATAGTATAAGTGAAACAAATACACAAATTCCTATTAAGATATTTATAGAGAATTACGGCAATATAATAAATAACATGGCATATACATCAGAGGGAGATGAAAGTAAATTTTATGAAGGATTAAAGAATTATGAAGAAGGTATCCTTAAGGTTTCGGATAAGCTTATTAATGAAAGTAGTGAAAATAACGCAATGATACTTCAGGTTCTTGGATTTTTAGTAATGGGAGTACTTTCCCTTGGAATCATGGGATGTTCTTTTATAGTGGAAGATAGAGCAAAGAACATGTATGGACGAATATTTACCTCTCCTATAACAATTAAAAGTTATATGTTTCAAAATATTCTTAGCGGAATATTAATAGCATTTGTACAGATTACTATTTTAATGGGATGTTTAAAATTTATGTTAAAGGTGGATTTAAGTTACGAGTTTTTACAGTTATATTTGATTATGCTACTATTTGGGTTAGTTTCAGTATCTTTGGGTACCTTTATAAATAGCATAGCTAAAAGCACAAGACAATTTTCTCTTATAGGGACTTTAATTTTAACTCCATTTTGCATGTTAGGTGGATGTTTTTGGCCAAGAGAAATAATGCCAAAGATTTTAAGAAATATTTCTAATTTTGTGCCTACCACCTGGGCTATAGAGGCATCTAAAAAAGTATTATTTGGAGATAATATTGTAAAATTAACTTATGAAATAGGAATAATGCTACTGTTTACCTTGGTTTTCTTCTTACTAAGTTCTTGGAAAACAGTGGAGATAAATAAATAAGATAAAAATAAACAGAGTTCTTGCATTTAGAGGGAGTTTTTACTCCCTCTAAAGCTTAGAAATCGTTATCCAGGGACGTAGCTGCTCTTGAAGAAGATGGGAGTATTAGAGCAGGTAGTCATCAGATAAATGGAGGCTATTTATGTAGTCTCCATTTATTTAGTTTACTTTATATGATAATATTATATTAAAAATACATAATTTGAAATTAAGAGGATTGATTTTTATGAAAAAGATATGGTTTAATTTTATCATATTATTTTTTTATATTATAGAGATTATTATGGGGGAGAGCATTAAGGAATTTCATGTAATTTTACTACTTTTTTTTCTATGCATTGATGTATTTAGAGAAAAGTATTTCAATAATAACATATCTAGAACAGTAGAAGCTATAAGCATTTTTTTTATTATGCTAATGGATATAAAAGCCGTTTTATTATTAGGGATTTTTATTATTGATGTGGAAGAGGAAGGAAACAAAGTATTTCCCCTACTATCCTTTGGCTTAGGCATAGGATTTTTATTATATAAAAGACAATACAATTACCTGCCTTCATACGCTCTCTATGCCTTTTTATGCTTTATTATAGGTATAGAGAGGAAAAAGTTTAGTTATATTAATAATCTATATAAAAGTACTCATGACAAGGAAAGAAGATATATATACGAACTTGAGAGTACTAAGCAAAAGTTAATGAATTCTTCAAGAGAAATAGTATATCTTACAGAAGCTAAAGAGAGAAATAGGATAGCCAGAACTCTACATGATAATTTAGGACATAAAATAGCAGGAATACTTATGCAGCTACAGGCTTCTAGAAGGGTGGCATTAAAAGACCAAGATAAGATGCTGCAGCTTTTAGACAAGTCTATTGAAGGGTTGTCATCATCTTTAGAGCTAATAAGGGATACGGTACATAATATTAAACCTAAAGAAAATATAGGCATAGAATATATTAAAAAGTTAATAGAGGATTTTAACTATTGCAATGTAGAATTTAAATATAAAGGGGATTTTAATAATGTAAATTCCTTTGAGATGCAAATAATTACATCAACTTTAAAAGAAGCTTTAACTAACATATCTAAATATTCAAAGGCTTCCAAGGTGAATATAGAAATAGATGCAAACGTAAATTTTATAAGGATTTATATAAAAGATAATGGAGTAGGAGCTGAAAATATCAAAGAGGGGCTTGGTATTAGCGGTATGAAGGAGAGACTTAAAAACATAGGAGGAAATCTGTCTATTTCTTCACAGGATGGATTTATCATAGTAGGAATTATGCCAAGAATAAGTAATGAATAAGCTACTGTAAGGGCTTAAAAGCTCTTATCACTAGGTATTATAGAAAGGTAGGTGCTTATATGAAAATATTAATTGTAGATGATGACTCGCTTATAAGAGAAGGCTTAAAGATAATATTAGAAAATGAAGAGGATTTTGAAGTAGTGGGTTTAGCCTCTAATGGACAAGAAGCCTTTGAACTCTGTAAAGAAACAAGTCCTCATATGGTAATAATGGATATAAGAATGCCTATAATGGACGGAGTTCTTGGTACTAAACTTATAAAGGAAAATTTTAAGGATGTTAAAGTGGTCATGCTCACTACCTTTAAGGATGAGGAATATATAAAAGAAGCCATAAAAAATGGAGCAGAGGGATATATATTAAAAAGTCAACCAGCAGATTCAATAATAGAAACTTTAAGAATTATAAGCAAGGGAAATGTAGTTTTTGAAAAGGAAGTTATAAAGAGCTTATCTAATATGATTAAGAATGAAAAGGACAAACCTAATATAAAAAATATGGATTTGTCTGAAAGGGAGCTAGAAGTTTTAAAGCATGTAGGTCAGGGGCTTTCAAATAAAGAAATAGGTTTAAAACTTTACTTAACTGAGGGGACTGTTAGAAACTATGTAACTAAATTATTAGAAAAGCTAGAATTAAGGGATAGAACACAACTTGCTATATTTTATGTTAAAAATTTAGAGAGGAGCTAAGTATGGAGAAATGGTGTTTAAAAAATAAATTTAATAAGAGCTTATTTTTCATAAGTTTATTTCTATTTAGTGCTTTTTATTTTCATGAAGCTTTGGCAATGCCCTCAGCAGAGAATTATATGAAATTATCTCAACCCTCAGGTAGTGAATTTTTGGTAAAAAGGGTTGGAGACGAATGGTTTAATTATTATCTATCTCAGGATGGATATATATTAACGAAAGACTCTAATGGCTTTTTTTGCTATTCTTATTTAGATAATTATGAGTTAAAATCTCTAGAAGAAAGATACTCAATAGATTTACCAAGTTCAGAGGCATTAAAGCATGCAGATATAAGAGATAAAAATCTTGGAGTCTATTATAGAAATAAAAAAAAGGGAGTGACTTTTAAAAGAGGAAACTTAATGGAAAGTACTCTTCCACACCTTTATAATAGTTCTTATACACAAGATATCAAGCCAATTATGGATTTTGAAAGAAATATATTGGTGATTTTAGTGGAATTCCAGGATAGAGAGCTATCTTATGGAGAAGAGAAATGGCAAGATTTATTTTTTTCTGACAGGGGTAAATCAGTAAAATCTTATTATAAAGAAGTTTCGGGAGGAAAGTTAAATTTTAATGCTGCTAAAGAAAATTATGGACAAGCTAATGATGGAATAGTTAAAGTAAAGTTGGATAGGAATCATCCAAATTTTAAAGAAGATTTTGGAGGAGAAGATGGTCCAAGGGAACTGGTTCGTGAGGCTTTAATTGCTTCAGATACATATGTAGATTATTCAGTTTTTGATGAAAATAAAGACGGGTACATATCTAAAGAGGAACTTAATATAATTTTAGTGGTTGCTGGGTATGATTCCAGTGTGAGTTATGATAAGTCACCGGGAATTTGGGCTCATAGTTGGTCTTTACCTAGTTCATCCTTAGAGTTAGACGGTATAAAGGACTTAGCTGGTATAAATTGTGGATATACTATGCAAGGAGAGATGCATTATGATCATCAGGCTACCTTAGGAGTATTTTGCCACGAAATAGGACACATATTAGGATTGCCAGATCTTTATGATACTGATTACAGTTCTCAAGGGGTAGGTATACATAGTCTCATGGGCTCAGGTGGCTGGGGAAAAGTTAAAGGAGAAAGTTCTGGAGAGACTCCCACTCATCTAGATGCTTGGTCTAAAGTAAAATTAGGACTAATTAATCCTAAAACCATATTGAATAATGGTGAATATAGCCTTAGGGATTTTTCTTATGGAGGAGATATATTAAAGATTCCTACAGATACCATAGGAGAATACTTTTTAGTGGAAAATAGGCAGTTTAAAGGCTTTGATAGAGGGCTTAGTGATTCCGTTAAGTCAGGTGGTATTGCTATTTGGCACATAGATGATAATGTGGTGAGGGCAAAAAATTCTTATAATACTGTAAATGATGATGAAAATCATAAGGGAGTAGATTTAGAAGAAGCGGATGAAGCTATTGTTGGACGAAGAAACTTAGATCAGCCATTTTTATTTGATAAAATTGATAGTTATTTTAGAGCGGGCTTTGTAAGTAAGTTTAATAAAGATACCCTGCCTAATAGTAGATTATATTCTGGTAAGGAAAGTAATGTTAGTATAGAGATAAAAGGGGGTACTTTAGATTCTATAAATGTACAAGTTTCATTGGCAGGAGGGGATGAGGATTTCATTCCAGAGGACTTAAATGGAGATGGAGTAGTTAATTTTGAAGATCTAAATATTATACTAAACTATTATAATTTAACAAAGGAAGAACCTCTATATTCTATAAAGTACGACTTGAATAAAGATGGAATAATAGATATATATGATGTAGTGTTAATTTCAAATAAAATCAAAGAGGAGCCTCATAACTAGGTTATGAGGCTCCTTATTAATTTACAATATAAAAATTATGATAAGCTATATTTTAAACCCTATTCGTAGAAAAGCCTACATATAAATAGGATAAAATAAACATTATTACGGTTGGAATTAACCATGCAAAACCACTAGAATATAGAGGTATGTATTTTATAAACTTAATGATACCGATATTTAACATAGATAAAGATTTTGTTGAAGATATAGTACTAATTACACTAAATATTAAAGTGGTATAAACCGTTACTTTAAATATAAAATTATCCTTTATCCTATCTTTTAGGAATGTAAGCATTATTAAAGTTATAGCTATAGGATATAGTATGTCTAGAATAGGACCTGCTAATTTTACTATGCTCTCTACTCCAGAGGAACCTATTATTATACCAGAAATACTTATTACTATTGCATTTAAC
Organism: Clostridium simiarum; assembly: GCF_018919175.1. Taxonomy (GTDB): domain Bacteria; phylum Bacillota; class Clostridia; order Clostridiales; family Clostridiaceae; genus Clostridium_L; species Clostridium_L simiarum. The sequence continues at coordinate 190,094 of NZ_JAHLQL010000004.1, forward strand.
TTATAAGGTAGCTTTCCTTTACTCAAGCTTTCAAAGAAAGAGGATCCAGAGGATATAAGACCTACAGAGGTTGTAAAGCAAGCTACTCCAATGGCAAGTCCTATTAATATACTTCCTAGATAACCTAAGGTTCTTCTTGATATTTCAAGGAGAAGATAGGTTTTAGAGATATCACTTTGAAACATGCTACTAGTTTGAGCACCTAAATGCATTAATCCGGAATATACAAGGGCTAATCCTATTATAGCAATGGCTCCAGATTTTAATGTCATAGTCATAACTTCCTTACCCTTATAACCCTTATCTAAAACAGCTTTAAAGGTTATAGAGGCAAAAACTATAGAGCTTAAGGCGTCCATAGTTTGATATCCTTCCTTAAAGCCTGTTGAGAATGCACTGCTTTTGCCAGTATCTATAAGAGGTGCTAAAGGATATAATATGGATTTTATAATTAATATAGCTAAACTAGTTAATAGTATAGGAGTTAAAAATTTACCTATAAGATCCATAACCTTAGATGGTCTTAATATAAATACTAAATTTAAAGCAAAGTATATAATAACTGCTGTTAGGGAAGGCATCCAAGGAAATATTGGTTGTATAGCAAGTTCATAAGTTGTAGCTGCAGTTCTAGGTATAGCAAGCATTGGACCTATAGTTAAAAATAATGAAACAGAGAATATTTTAGTGAAAATAGATCCTACAGGGGCACCTATATTTTCAAAGTTTCCTTGAACTTTTGTACAGGCTAATATACCTAAAAGTGGTAAACCTACTCCTGTAAGTATAAAGCCTAGAGCTGAAATAATATACTTATCTCCAAATAGATGGCCTAAATAAGGAGGGAATATTAAATTACCAGCTCCAAAAAACATGGCAAATAGAGCGAACCCTATTATGGTTATGTCCTTTGTGGATTTTTTCATAAGTCACCTCATCTTCTTATTTTATCTATGATTTTTAATTAAATGGATTAGAAATTTATTTTTATTAAAAACAAATTTCTTTAATATTAAGTGATTTTAGAATATCTATTATGCTAATTAATCATAATTAACATCTTAGACAAACTATATGAATATGGTAACATCTTAATTATGATAATTCAACAATGATTTTGAAGGTTATTAAATAAATTTAAAATTATTTATTAAAATATTTGATAATATAGTATCAAATGTGTGGTTAAAGTAAAAAAATTGTAAGGTATTTAGTTTGTAAGATGTAATGTATAAAAAGGAATATGATGGTTATAATCTTAAAAGAAATGAAGTTAAATTTTGGAGGTTAGTATGAATAAAATTCTATTAGTTGGAAGATTAGTAAAAGACCCAGAACTTAAGGTTTTTGAACAGGATGAAAGAATGGTTGCTAGATTTGTTGTAGCAGTAAATAGAAATTATAAAAATTCAGAAGGCGAAAACAAAGCAGACTTTATACCTGTATCTGTATGGGGACGAAGAGCAGAAATTATATCAAAATATCTTCAAAAGGGCAGTTTTATAAGTGTTAGTGGAAGATTAAAAACTGGAAGCTATGAGGACAAAGAAGGTAATAAGAGATATACCTATGAAGTAGTAGCTGAGGACTTTCACTTTGTAGAAAATAGAAAAAAAGAAGAAATGGCTCAATAAAAAACAGACTTCTCAAAAATCATTTGAGAAGTCTGTTTTTTATTAATTAAAGAAGATCATTTTTTACTACTTTATCTAAATCATACCCCTCTTTTATTCCAGCAACAACTTTAGCAGATTTAGAGATATTACCCATTAGAATACCACCTACTAATATTCCATCCTTAAAGAATAGTTTCTTATATATTCCTTTTTCTATATCTTTAAATCCTAGTTGTTCCAAAGAGTTATCATCAAAGTTTACTGTTCCAGCAGAGAAGATTTGAGCATCTAGTGCTTGGAATATAGTTGAGGATACGAAATCTTCAAATACTATACCATCTCCTGCCGCATTTGCTCCGGCAACTTTACCCATTTCTATAGCAGCAGGCCAGTTTCCATACACTATGCCATTAAGTTCTGCTGTGTCACCGCAGGCGTATATATTTTTAATATTTGTTTCCATTTTATTGTTAACTATAACACCTTTATCAGAAGCTATTCCAGATTTTTCAGCTAGGGCTTTATTAGGTCTTATGCCTACAGAGAATAAAACCATGTCGGTGTCTAGTGTAATGCCACTTTTTAGTTTTAATCCCATAACCTTAGCTTTTTTAACATTATTATGATTTTCATCTGGCATTAAGCACATATCTGCAATTAGTTCTTCTGCAGAGTCGCCAAGTATTAGATTGATTCCTGATTTATCTGCTATCTTTTTAAATAGTACTGCACCTTCGTTGTCTAACTGTCTTGGAAGCAGTCTTGTGCTAAATTCAACTACAGTTACATCTAGTCCTTGCTTTTTCATTTCCCAAGCGGCCTCAAGTCCAAGAAGTCCTCCGCCAATTATCACAACTTTTTTAGATTCTTTAATATAAGATTTAACTGCATCTGCATCTTCTAATTCTCTTAATGTAAATAATCCATCTACTTTATGATAGTTCTCCCAAGTTAGAACTAAGTCACCGGCTGCAGTTTTAAGATCATCGCATGCAACCTTTATAGGTGGAATAAAGTTATAACTTCCGTTGGCTAATACTAATTTATCGTAGTATACCTCTGTGCCATCATTTAGAGTAATCTTTTTGTTTTCAGGTAGTATTTCTTTTACATAAACTCCAAGTAATTGTTCAACTTTATTATCTGAATACCACTTTTCTGGTGCTATATAAAAGTCTTCATCTGGTATGGAGTTTGTTATATAATCGGAAAGTTGAGGTCTATAGTAGGCCATGGATTTTTCTTTAGAGAGTATCTTTATAGTGCATTTTGGATTTCTATCTCTTATAGCTTTTGCAGCATAGAAACCGGCAGCACCATTTCCAATAACTACGAACTTTTCTTCACTTTCTTTTCTAAAAGTTGTATCTTCCGATTTTATTTCTATAAATTGATCACGGGTTGCCCCACAAACTGGACATATTTCTGGTGGAAGGTCTCCTTCGAAGATTTCTCCACAAATTACACACTTCCAAAGTTTAGTTTTATTTTTCTTTCCATTTGATGCTACCTTTGGTTTTTTCTTATCCAGAAGCTTTTTAGCAAAACCTTCACCAAATCTAAAGGCTTTTGTTAACTCTTCTTCAGAAGGCTTAAAAATTATTTTAAGCCCAGGAGTAAATATATCCATTCTTAATTCTTTTAGTCTTCTCTCAATACATGGTACAGCTTCTCCACTCCATCCATAGGAACCAAAAGCTGCAGCGACTTTACCACCGTGAACCAATGGGTTTAATTTTGAGAGTACATCACGAATAGGTTCAAGAAGTTCACTATTAATTGTTGGAGAACCAAATAATACACCTTCAGATTCAGTAATGTCTTTTACGATATCATCCATTTTATGATGAATTACATCATACATTTTTACATCAAAGTCTCCTGTAGCTTTTATACCTTCAGCTATGTTTTCAGCTAAGGATTTTGTATAGCCATAAGCAGATACATAAGGAATAGTTATCTTTGGAATTTCAGCAGTAGGTAATGGTGTACTCCACTGTCTATATAGCTCCACTATTTTCCAAGGATCCTGTCTTAAAATTGGTCCATGACCTGTACAAATTGTATCTATAGGAAGTTTTTCTATCTTTTCAATAGCTTTAAGCACATAAGGTTTAAAGGGACCCATGATACAATCATAATAATATCTTAAAGCTTCCATATAATTTTCTTCATTTTCTATTAAGTCATTAAATACATTTTCAGAACAATAATGGCTTCCAAAAGAGTCGCAAGTAAATATTATATTATCCTCTGGTACGAAAGTATATATTGAATCTGGCCAATGTAAAAATGGTGCTGCTATAAATTGAAGGGTCTTGTTACCAAGACTTAGAGTAGTACCATCTTCAACTACTATAGATTCAAAAGGTTTGTTTGCAATCTTTTCCATGAATTTTATAGCAGGAGCAGATCCAACTACTTTAGCTTGAGGAGAAAATTCAAGAATTTTAGCCACAGAACCAGCATGATCAGGCTCTGTATGATCAACAATTATATAGTCTATTTTGTGAATATCTACATCTAATGATTTTAATCTTTCTAAATATTGGTCAAAAAATTCAGCTTTTACAGTTTCGAATAAGGCTACTTTTTCACTGCCTCTTACTACATAAGAATTGTATGTGGTTCCATAAGGTGTGTACATAATGATGTCGAAGATTCTAAGATCAGGGTCTAATGCTCCAACCCAATAAATATCCTTTTTTACTTCTAAAGATCTCATATTTCACATTCCTTTCTATAATGCTATAAGAGTATGTATTAATTATATCATTTATTAAATAAGATTGTTTAAAATTTTGTTGTGTAATCAAGTTAAGTTTTTTATACTGACTTATTTTTTATAAATAATCTTTTTAGTATAGCCAGAAATAATAATTTTAAAAGTCTTTCAATAATTAAATTATTAACAAATAAGAATAAAAGATATTAATTAATAATTACTATACATAATTATAAGGGAAAGAATTATGTAGGTCAATGGATTTAACAAATAATATGTTGATGAAGTCATAAAATCTCATTATAATAGAATCATTATGAGAAACTTTAAAAATTAAATACAATTGTAAGGAGAGCTTTAGTATGGATTTTTCTCTATTGTTTAAAATTTTTATAATGTCTGCTGTACCTTTAACAGAACAAAGGGCTGCTATTCCAATAGGAATACTGAAATATGGCTTGGATCCTTGGGCTACTATGATAGCTAGCTTTTTAGGAAGTTTACTTCCTGTACCTTTTATACTATTATTTTTTAATATTATATTTAAGTGGATGAAAAAATATAAATTTTTCGATCCTTTAAATAAAATAATCGAAAATAAACTTCAAAAAAATACAGGTAAGATTGAAAAATATAAAGAAATAGGTCTTATAATATTTGTAGCAATCCCACTACCTACTACAGGATTATGGACTGGAAGTGCTGTTGCTTCATTTTTAGGATTGGACTTTAAAAAATCTTTCTTATGTACAGCTTTAGGAGGGTTAATATCAGCTTTTATACTTACAATTATATTTGGGTTTCCAGCAATATTTGCTTAGAATTTGAAATTTAGTATAGAAGTATTTTAGACGGATTACTACATAGGTTTAAATATAATATGTAAAAATGTCAATTAGTCTGTAGTCTTATAATTATTATAGGATTACAGACTATATTTTATTATCATTTTAATTTGTTTGAATTTTTATGTAGAAGAAATAATTTTCATTATGATATAATAATTGTATATTATTTCTGAATTTTAAAAGGGATATTGAAAGGAGGGGCTATTTAAGAGGGGGATTCTTAAATAGTGAATTAGTATGGATGTTAATAAGTTTGTGGAGTTTAGAGAAAAGGCTTTAGAAAATGTAGGAAAGGTAATTGTAGGTAAAAAGAATAAAATAGATAAGATAATGGTTGCTTTTATTTGTTCTGGACATGTACTTTTGGAGGATGTTCCGGGACTTGGAAAAACAAAACTTGCAAAATCTTTAGCACAAACCTTAAATTGCAGCTTTAAAAGAATACAATTTACACCAGATCTTTTACCTTCAGATCTTACAGGAATATATTATTATAATCAAAAAACATTAGAGTTTGAATTTAAAAAAGGTCCTTTACTAAGTCAATTTGTCTTAGCTGATGAAATAAATAGAGCAACTCCTAGAACTCAATCTGCATTATTAGAATGTATGGAAGAGAGACAAATAACTGTAGAAGGAAATACATTAAAGCTAGGTAGACCCTTTTTTGTTATAGCCACAGAAAATCCTGTAGAGCAATTTGGAACCTTCCCTTTGCCTGAAGCTCAGTTAGATAGATTTTTCATAAAACTATCTATGGGATATCCAAGCTATATGGAAGAGATTGATATATTGGATAGATATAGAGAAAATGACCCACTAGAAGAATTAACCTCAGTAATATCCTTAGAAGATATAGAATACCTTCAAAGTAATTATGTTTATGTAGAAGTTAAAGATAGTATAAAGAAATACATAGTTGATATAATAGGTGAAACTCGTAAGCATAAAAATATAGATTTAGGAGCATCGCCAAGAGCTACCATAGCTCTTATGAAGGGCTCTCAAGCTCATGCAGCCATTCATGGAAGAGATTATGTTATTCCTGAAGATGTGAAAGAGATGGCACCGGCTATTTTAAGTCATAGAATAATATTAAAAGCTGGAGGAGGAGCCTTTGATAATAAAGCAGAAGAGGTAATTGAAGATATATTAAATGCAGTTCACACTCCCTTAGAAGAGATATAGGGGTGAAAATATGAAGAGTTACTCTATATTTATTTTAGTTTTGCTAGCTTTTTATATCTTTGCAGAGTATACCAGAAGAAAAGGTTTTGAGCACCTTACTATAAAGAGAAGCTTAGATAAAAATAGAATATTTCCTGGGGAACAATTTAATGTAATCACACAGATTGATAACGAAAAGAGATTTCCTGTATCTTTTTTAAATATAGAGGAAGAATATCCATTTGGATTTGAAAGGATTAAATTCAAAACTAGCCTAAAAAATGCTAATATGAATTACTATTCAAGTAGCTACACTATTTTAGGTTATGAAAGAATAAAAAGATATCATCCCTCTATTATAAATAAAAGAGGGGTTTATTATCTTAGGAATATATCCTTATCTTTAGGAGACATTTTTGGTTTCTCGAATTTAAAGCAGGAAAACGAGGATTTCTTGGAGATAATAGTCTATCCTATAGTATTACCAGCAAAAAAAATATTCTTTGAAAACAATAGTATTCAAGGAGATATTGTGGTGAAAAGATGGATATTTTCTGATCCTATATATATAAGAGGACTTAGAGAATATACAAGAGGAGACAGGATGAAGGATATCCACTGGAATTCTAGTCTTAGAATGAACAAACTTTTAGTAAAGGAGTATGAGTACACTTCAGAAAGAGAAGTGGTATTTGTTATAAATGTGCAGTGTTCTAAACCCTATTGGGCTTTTATGGATGGAGAAGCTATAGAAAGGGCTGTAGATATAGTAACTGCCTTATCCAATTGGACTATTAAACAAGGAATACCCACAGGAGTTTTAACTAATGCAAATATGATAAGTTATAAAGGTGAATTTAACAATGAAATATTACCAGGAGTGAATAATTTTAAAAGCATATTAGAGTTTGGAGCAAGAATGGATAAAGCACCTAAAGTAGAATTTGATGAATTCTTAAAAGAAAAAGGAAAATACTTTAGGAAAAATTCCATCTATATAATTTTAACACCCTATATGAATGATGATATTATCAATGAAATAATAAAGCTTAGGAGATATGGTTTTATGATGAGGATAATAGATATTTCTAAAGAGGGCTCTCTTCCCGAAATAGATCATGTGGAAAAAATACATTATGAAGGGAAGGGAGAGATATGAGTTGGCAAAAGAATATAAAGATGTTATTTTACACCTCTAAAATGTTAGCTATATTCATATGTTATGCAGTTGTTTCTAATGGTTTTGGTAATATGACTCCAGGATATCTAGATTTTTTAGTTGTATTTTTAATTATGATTTTAATGCAGTATCTTGATGGAAAAACAGGTAATAGATATCTCATAATTTTAGCACCACTTTTTATGAACTTTTTATTGTTTTTTATTATTTATGGAAAACAAGATTTTATACCCTATGCTTCTTTGGGAATATTAGTAACACTGATATTACCAAGATATGATTTAGAGAGGATTTCTTATAGTTACATCGCGGACAAGCTTAAACATAGTTTTATAACATTAGTACTATCAGTAGTATTGTATTTAAAAGTGGATAGAATATATGGAACTACTCTTTTAAGATATTATATATTTTTCATAGTTTTATCTGTGATAACTTTAAGAGAGGCGCGTAAGTTCGAATATAAGATTCAAAGAAAGAAAAGTGATGATTTAGTTAATACTTCTATATTAATATCTGTTTTACTCTTATCTACAAACTTTATTTATAATATATTTAAAACTATATTATCAACATTACTTAAAGTAATAAGCTTTATTATGGATAAGATAATATATGCCATACTATATTTATTAGGTGCACCTATAAATGCTTTTATAAATTTTATTCAGGATTTATTAACAAGAAACAACAGTAATGCTAATATGTCTTTAGTGGAACAAAAGGATCAATTACAGGATCTTAAAAACCTTCAAAATGAGCAGCAGCTTTTTTGGTCTATATTAGAGAATGTAATTAAGATAGCTATAGTGCTACTAGTTGTATATTTAATATATAGTACTATAAAGAAATATAGACATGGAAAAGTTATTAAGGACGAAGGAGTTATAGAAGTAAGAGAAAAAATAGACAGAAAAAGGGTAAGCACTAAAAAGAGCCTTGCCATAAGGATGAAAGAGCTTTTAAAAAGAAAAACCTTAAATGAGAAGATATTTTATATATTTAGGGATTTTCAAGATAGAACTTTTAAAAAAGGATGGTTTAAACCTTATATGACATCAAAGCAGCTTTATAATGTTACAAGGATCCATATTGAAGAAGATGAAAAAGTAAGATATATAACTCAATTATATAACGAAGCTAAATTCTCTAATCATTCTATAAAAGAAAATGAAGTAAATGAATATAAAAAATGTTATAATGAAATAAAGGATAAAATTAACAGATCTTAGTTAATTTTATTACATTTGAGAAATTAAGAACTTAAAATTCATTATCAGGTTCTCGATCTAACTAAAAATTACTATATTTACATTAAATACCTTGTCGAAAAATAATAGTGCAAAGAAATTATCTAAAAATTTATATAAAATTCGACAAGAATCATCTTCGAAAAGGACAACTTCCCAAGAGTGTTACTTTATTAACAGATATTAAATATCGCTAAAATGAAGTTTGTGTCATAATAGAGATTAAATATTCTGAAAACTCAAACTATATTATGACAACTTTCTTGTGTTTTCAGTGATACTATAATAAGAAGGAAAATAACATTATATATATGAGGCATTATAGTATTTCAAAATAGTTTAAATAAATGAAGTCATATTTTGGGGGGAGAGAAAATGATCATTGTTGAAAGCTTATCCAGAAGCGAAATAAAGGAAGAAGGAATGTACATATATTCCTACAGAATGACAAAGGGAAATATTACTTTATCTACAGAAGATTCTAGCATAGAGGTTCAGTCCTATGGAATTGAAGTTGAAAGGCAGGACTTATTGAATGGAGTAGTGGTAAATATTGAAAGAGATTCGCTAAAAAGCATTAGCCCTCAGAGACATAAAGTTCATAATCTTTTAAGGGTTTTATACGAAGGTAAGGTATCGCCTATCCATTTTATAGATATAATAGGAGAACATGTAGATTCATATATAGAGGATTTCGAAGATAATTTTTATAGCATAGCAACGAATTAAGTTATTATAGAGAACGCAGGAATATCTTGAGGCTTTCCTAAAGATGAATCCTGCGTTCCCTTATGTTATAATGAAACATATAAAAAAATCCCACAAATCAATAGAAATGCTGGATTATAGTTTATTTTATGCTTGTATTTCTTTATGAAGAGGTGAATATTATTATGAATATACATGGAATAGGTACAGATATAATAGAAATAGAGAGAGTGCAAAATGCTATTGAAAAGAATTCAAAATTTATGCATAGAGTATTCACTGATAGGGAATTAGAATACTACAATTATAAAAAAAATTATGAAAGTATTGCTGGAGGATTTGCATCTAAAGAGGCAGTGAGCAAAGCGATAGGTACAGGATTTAGAGGATTTAATTTTAGTGATATTGAAGTTTTAAGAGATAATCTAGGGAAACCATTAGTAATATTATCAAAGAAAGCAGAAGAAGTGTTAAAAAATACATTTAGAAGTAGACAAAAGGATTATAAAATTCATTTGTCTATTTCACATAATAAGAGTACAGCCATAGCTTATGCTATAGTGGAGGTGTTTTGAATGAACATAGCAACAGCAGAAATAATGAAAGAGATAGATAAATATACTATAGATAAAGTGAAAATTCCGGGTATAGTTTTAATGGAAAATGCAGCACTGAGAGTTATAAAAAATTTGGACTTGAGTAATAATCAAAATTTTGTAGTAGTATGTGGAAGTGGAAATAACGGTGGAGATGGGTTTGCAGTGGCAAGACATCTTATATTACAAGATAAAAGTGTAGAGGTGTTTTTAATAGGTCAAGGCAGTATCTTAAGTGAAGATGCCAAGTTAAACTATAATATTCTTAAAAATATGGGAGTAGAAATAAATAATATATCAAATTTAGATGATATACATGCCCTTCGAAATTCTCTTTTATATAGCCAAGTTACGATAGATGCTATCTTTGGTACTGGGCTTAAAAGGCAGCTGGAGGAGCCTTATGATTCAGCTATATCTATAATAAATGAAAACAGTAAATATGTGATTTCCATAGATACTCCATCAGGAATGGATAGTAATAACGGTAAAGCTCTTGGAAATTGTATAAAGGCTGACAAAACTATAAGCTTTCAGCTTTATAAAAGGGGCTTTTTAGGATATGGAACTGATAAATATACAGGAGAAATTATTGTAGAAGATATAGGTATACCAACATTTGTAATAGAAAGATTTCATAAAAATGAGTTTATGTTAGAGGAAGATATGATAAGACATTTTATAACCTCTAGAGATAGATATGCTTACAAAGGAGACTATGGAAGAACTACAGTTATTGCAGGGTCTATAGGATTTACAGGAGCTGCTTATATTACAACACAATCAGTAGTAAGAACTGGCGCTGGGCTTGTGACTTTAGCTTGTAGGGAGGAAATATATGAGACTTTAAGCTCTAAACTAATTGAGGCTATGGTAACACCCTTTTTAAAAGCAGAGGAGTTAAAGTATTTAATAGATAAAAGTGATGTTATAGCTTTTGGACCTGGTATAGGTGAGGGAGATGATACATTAGAGATGTTAAAATACCTCATAAAAAATGCAAATTGCCCAATAGTTATAGATGCTGATGGATTAAACGTGTTACAAGGGAATACAGATATTTTAGATAATAAAAAATCAACTGTAGTTTTAACCCCTCATCTTGGGGAGATGGCAAAGATAACTGGTCTATCTATTGACTATATAAGAGAAAATAGATTAGAAGTAGCAAAGAGCTTTGCAAAGGAAAAAGGAGTAATAGTACTCCTTAAGGGATATCATACAGTGATAACAGATGGAGAAACCACCTATATAAATCCAACAGGAAATAGTGCCATGGCTTCAGGAGGCATGGGAGATTGTCTTACAGGTATAGTTGCAGGTTTTATATCTCAATTTCAAAGGCCTTTAGAATCTGCTTATTGTGCAGCTTTTATTCATGGATATATAGGGGAAAAGTTATCAAAGGATATGTTTGCAGTAAATGCATCTCATGTTCTAGAGTATATACCTTATGCTATAAAAAATATAAAGAAAAACAATTATAAATAGAATAATATAAACCTTTAAAGAATAATAGTAATAGTGAAAAACTTATATTGAGTTCTTAGTAAAATATTCAGTATAAAATTTTAAAAAGAATAATCTAATTGAATGATTATTGCTAAGGAGGATTTGATGAAAAAAGATATAAGAATTATGCTATTATTCTTTTTAATTTTATCTTTACCTTTTGCTAATATTTCTTGTAAAAAACCAGCAAGGAATGTTGAAGAGGTATTAGATTTTATTAAGTCTATTGAGTCTTATGAAAGCTATGTAGAATATGAAATAAAAAATGATAAGAAGGCTAGTACAAAAAAAGCAAAGCAGTATTTTCATAAGGATGAAGGATATAGACTTGAATTAGAGCAGAAAAGAGTTTATGTATACAAAGAAGATTCCATAGAAGTAGAAGATATTGTTAATAATGCAAAGTACAGCTTGGATAATGATTTTGATGAACTATATAGATTCACCTTTATAGGCGAATATATAAAATATTTATATAGTAGTCAGGATATAAAATATTTTTGTAAAAATTTAGAAGGTAAAAACTACATGGTTGTAGAATTAATAATACCAGGAAATAATCGCAACCTCAAAACTGCATTCATGTATGTTGATCTTACAAAAAACCTACCTGAAAAAATAGTTATCTTTGATGAGAGGGGGAATGAAAGGGTTAGTGCAATTTATAGAAATTTAGATATAAATATTGAATTGGACAAAAATCTTTTTAAGTAGTAACATTAAATAATTCATAGAAAAATATCATTACTTAATAGTAGCTATGGCATAGAAAGATATTGAGATATTAAATTTAGATAACTAATTAGTCAGAGATGTAAGGTGTCAAGAGGTGCATGAATATGTTTAAAAGTATTAGACCAGTATGGGTAGAAATTAATTTAGATAATTTAAGCTATAATTTAAGGCAAGTTAGAAAGATTACCAAAGATAAGGAAATAATAGCAGTTATAAAAGCAGATGCATACGGACATGGGGCCTTAGGATTAGTGCATACCTTATTGGAAGAAAAGGTTAAAAGATTAGGAGTAGCTATAATAACTGAAGCTATGGAACTAAGAAGAGGAGGAGTTCAGGCACCTATTATGATACTTGGATATACCCCACTTACTTTTGCTAAAGAGCTTATAGGTTATGATATTGAGCAAACTGTCTATTCCTACGAGTATGCAGAAGAGCTATCAAAAGAGGCAAAAAAGTATAATAAAAAGGCTAAGATTCATATTGCCTTAGATACAGGTATGGGTAGAATAGGTTTTTTACCTAATGAAGAAAGCCTTCAATGGGTATATAAAATAAGTAAGCTGCCTAACATATCAATAGAGGGATTATTTTCTCATTTTTCATCTGCAGATGAAAAAGATAAAGAATATACCTATCTTCAATTAAAGAAGTTTAATTGGTTTTGTGAAAAACTAGAATGTATGGGGGTAAACGTAGGGGTCAAGCATATAGCTAATAGTGCAGCCACTATAGAGTTACCAGACACGCATTTTGATGCAGTAAGATTAGGTATGATAATGTATGGATATTATCCATCAAAAGAAGTAGACAAAACAAATATAGATTTAAAACCTGTGATGACTATTAAAACTAATATAATACACGTTAAGACGTTACTAAGTGGCGAGTACATAAGTTACGGTAGAAGGTTCCAAACAGAGAGAGAAAGCATCATAGCCACATTACCTGTAGGTTACGCTGATGGATATAATAGTTTACTTTTTAATAAAGGTAAAGTTATAATAAACGGAAAGTTAGCGCCTGTAGTAGGAAGGATTTGCATGGATCAGTGTATGGTAGATGTAACAGACATTGAATCTGTAAATGTGGGGGATGAGGTAATAATCATGGGGTCCCAAGGTGGGGCTAAGTTTGATGCTGAAGATATAGCAGAAGCCATAGGAACTATTAACTATGAAGTTATGTGTATGATAAGTAAAAGGGTTCCTAGAGTCTATATAAAAAATGGTGAAGTGATTAAAATAAGAAATTATATCTAAATATAATAAAAAATTAAAATAAACACCAAATCCATTTTAAAAAAATTAAAGAGTATGAAAAACACAATTAATGTCAAAAATTAGAATGTAACCATTAATCTTCCTGTAATAATTTGATGAAAAATCACATAAATCCTTTGACATATTGACGAATGTTGTACTATAATTGGACTATACATATTTACGCTTTTGTAAAATAGGAGGTAAGTATAATAGTATGTCAAGATGTAAGAGATTAATGGTAACTCTCTCAGATGTACTCAAAGATGATGACAAAAAAAAGAGTCAATTTATTATGAGATCCGTAATACTATATATAGAGAGTAAAAATAATAGCATAGAAAACATGAAAGATGGATACCTTGAAATGGCTTCCATTAACTTAGAATACTCAGAATTAGGTTGTGCATGTGAATATGAAGAATGTTTAGAATATGAGACATGGCTTTCGGAGAGTGATTTGTCTAATGACAACGATGGTAGTGAAAAGAGGAGATATATATTATGCTGATCTGAGTCCCGTAGTTGGATCAGAACAGGGAGGAATTCGACCAGTTATAATCGTACAAAATGATGTTGGAAACAAGTATAGTCCAACTGTCATTGTTGGAGCTATAACCTCTCAGATTAATAAAGCAAAGCTTCCTACCCATGTTGAAATATCTTCAGAGGAATACGGCTTAAATAAGGATTCTGTAGTTCTTTTAGAACAGGTAAGAACCCTAGATAAGAAAAGATTAAAAGAGAAGATAGGTCATATGACTAATGCAGACATGGAAAAGGTTGATAAGGCCTTGCTCATAAGCTTAGGGTTATGCTGACATACTAAAGTTAAATTGAATTGAGATAAAGAATTAGAAATATATATAAATAAAATGTACCCTATAGATATACAAAAAAAGTATACCTATAGGGTATTTTTGTACCTATAGAATAAATAACAAATTATAAACATTGAATACTAGAAATTAAATCGATTTAAATATATAATAGTAAAGTAGAACAACAATATATATCTTAAGCGAAAGAAAGTTTAAAAAGTTTGATACTTAATACTAACTTGAAAGCTTAATAAAGATTTCGAAAGAAATCTACTAAATAAACATAGGAGGTCTATCATGAAAAAAAGCATTGATGAAATGAAAAGCATAGCTAAGGTTATAAGAAAAGATATAGTAACTATGCTAACAGAGTCAAACTCCGGACATCCAGGAGGTTCTTTATCAGCTGTAGAAATATTAACAACATTATATTTTAATGAAATGAATATTGACCCTTCAAATCCAAGAATGTTGGATAGAGATAGATTTGTACTATCAAAAGGACATGCAGCACCAGTTTTATACAGTACATTAGCTAGAAGAGGATATTTTAATGCAGAAGAGCTAATGGGACTTAGAAAATTAGGCTCTATGCTTCAAGGACATCCAAATATGAATGATGTTCCAGGCGTAGATATGTCTACAGGATCTTTAGGTCAAGGAATATCTGCGGCAGTAGGTATGGCTATTGCTGGAAAGATAGATAAAAAAGACTATAGAGTATTTGCACTTTTAGGAGATGGAGAGCTTGAAGAAGGTCAAGTTTGGGAAGCTTCTATGGCAGCAGGATTCTACAAGTTAGATAACCTAACTGCTTTCGTTGATTTTAATGGTTTGCAAATAGATGGAAAATGTGAAGAAGTAATGAATCCAGCTCCAATAGGAGATAAATTCAGAGCTTTTAATTGGAATGTTATAGAGATAGATGGACATGATTTTGAGGCTATATTAAATGCTATTGACCAAGCTAAAAATACAAAAGGAATGCCTACTATGATAGTTTGCAATACCATAAAAGGAAAAGGAGTATCCTTTATGGAAAATGAAGTGGGCTGGCACGGTTCTGCACCAAATAGAGAACAATGTGAGGCAGCTCTAAAGGAAATTGGAGGGGAAAACTAATGGCAAAGATGGCGACAAGAGAAGCCTATGGAAAAGCTTTAGCTAAGATAGGCCAAGAGAATAAAAATATTGTAGTTTTAGATGCAGACCTTTCAAAATCCACCAAGACCGCTGACTTTAAGAAGGTTTGCCCAGATAGATTTATAAATGCAGGTATAGCAGAAGGAAACATGATGAGCATTGCAGCAGGGATGTCTACTTGCGGAAAAATTCCTTTTGCAAGTACATTTGCTATGTTTGCAGCAGGAAGAGCTTTTGAGCAAATAAGAAACTCTATATGCTATCCTAAACTAAATGTTAAGGTATGTGCTACTCACGCAGGTCTTACTGTTGGAGAAGATGGAGCTTCCCACCAAGCTATAGAAGATTTAGCTCTTATGAGAAGTATACCAAATATGACAGTTATATGCCCAGCAGATGATGTAGAAACAGAAGCTACTATAAAAGCTATTGCTGAGTATAATGGACCTTGTTATGTTAGACTTGGAAGATCCGCTGTTAGCACAGTAAATACTGATCCAAACTATAAGTTTGAAATAGGAAAGGCAGTTACACTAAGAGAAGGTAAAGATGCTACTATAATAGCTACAGGAATTATGGTAGAGGCTGCTCTAGAGGCTTATAACACTTTAGCAGAAGAGGGAATAAAGGTTGAAGTTATAAACATTCACACTATAAAACCAATAGATAGTGAAGCTATAGAAAATGCAGCAAGAAAAACAGGATTAATAATAACAGCTGAAGAGCACAATATAATCGGAGGATTAGGTTCAGCGGTTTGTGAAGTAGTAGCTGAAAGACGTCCTGTACCAGTTATAAGAGTAGGGGTTAAAGATACCTTTGGTGAAAGTGGAAAGCCAGCAGAGTTATTAAAAGCTTATGGACTTACTGCTGAAGAAATAGTTAAGGCAGTTAAAAAAGGTATATCCTTGAAATAAAATTTAAATCCTAAATGATAAATAAATAAAATTTCTTCTGTGTTTTTGCACAGGAGAAATTTTTTTATGATGATTATTTCTAATATGATATTTCTACAAAATACTATTTAATTGTAGAAAACTATGGTTTATAATATTTTTGGTTATGTTTCTGAAGAGGTTTGTATTTTTGTAGATTTATCTAAGATTCATGTAGACTTTATTTATGGGGATGCCTGGTTAAACGTAGCAGCATATTGATTAAAAGATTTATACATTAGAGGGTATAGTATTCGTAATAACAAAGGAGGTAAAAGTATGAATAAGACTTTCAAAGAGTATGGTTTAATAACTATAGGAGTATTAATGATAGCATTTTCGGCTCAATATTTTACTATACCGAACCAAATTGCAGGCGGAGGGGTTACAGGGCTTTCTATTGTGGCTCATCATTATTTGCCTAATATATCAACTGAATTATTTTCTTTTATATTTAATTTTATTTTATTTATAGTTGGTTTTATATTTATTGGAAGAAATTTTGGAATAAAAACTATTTATGCTGCTTTTGGTCTTTCGAGTTCACTTTGGATGGTAAAGAACTTTCTTCATCCAGTAGCTGCAACTAAGGATTTGGCTCTTGTAGTAGTATTTGCTAGTGTAATAACAGGAACAGGGCTAGCTATAGTGTTTAATCAAAGTGCTTCAACAGGTGGAACGGATATCATAGCCAAGATATTTAATAAATATTTCCATTTAGATATAGGTAAAGCCATGTTTTCTGCGGATCTTATAGTAACAATAATCTCTGGAATAACCTTTGGTTGGGAAAAAGGTATGTATGCTCTAGTGTTTGTGCTTTTAAATGGACTTATAATTGATAGAGTAGTAGAAGGATTTAATCTTAGTAAGCAGGTAATAATAGTAAGTGAGAAAAGGGATATAATCTCTAAATACATAATGGAAGAGCTAAATAGAGGATGCACTACTTTTGATGGTAAAGGAGCTTACAGTAAAGATAATGTATACCTTTTATATAGTATAATGGGAAGGAAAGAATTTATAAAATTAAAAATTTACATAAGAGAAGTAGATCCTAGAGCTTTTATAACCGTTAATGAGGTTCATGAAGTATTGGGACAAGGATTTGCAAACATAGAATAAAGATAGGATTGTAGAATTTAATATGGTAAAATTATAAAGAGTATATATATGAAAATAATACTCTTTATTTTTTTATATACAATTATTAGATTGTTACATAAATGGCTTCTTAGTTTCAGGCGTAGTTTAAAAGTTAGAAAGTGTAATCTATGGTTAACCACTATTAACCTAGTTTGAAGAATAGGGTTCATAGACATAGGACAAAATAACTTAAATGATTTTAGGAGGATAATTTTATGAAAACTAAAGGGTTAAATAAGAAAAAAATAATTAAAGAATATGCCTTTATTACCTTTGGAATTATATTAGTTGCTATTGCAGTAGAATATTTTTTTATACCTAATAATATTGCGGAAGGTGGGGTGGCAGGATTATCTATAGTCATTCATAATTACCTACCTAATATTTCAGTAGAAGCTATGACCCTTATATTAAATTTAATATTATTTATAGTTGGATTTTTGGTATTAGGAGGAAGTTTTGGATTAAAGACCATATATTCAGCTTTAAGTTTATCTGTTATCATGTGGATAATAAAAAATCTATTTAATCCTATGTCGCCAACAAATGATCTGCTTTTAGCTACCATATTTGGAACTTTGATAACAGCTACAGGTTTGGCCATAGTATTTAACCAAAACTCTTCTACAGGAGGAACAGACATAATAGCTAAAATTATCAACAAGTATCTACACTTAGATATAGGTAAGGCTTTATTTTCTGTGGATATCTTGGTAGTGTTGGCAGGAGCTCTCACTTTTGGTTTTGAAATAGGTATGTACGCTTTTTTAAGTGTAATCCTTAATGGAAACATTATAGACTCTGTTATAGATGGATTTAATGCTTGTAAACAAGTTATGATAGTAACAGAAAAGCATAAAGAGATCAGTGAATTTATAATGAAAGATTTAGAAAGAGGTTGCACAATTTTTGAAGGAA
The DNA here is from genome assembly GCF_018919175.1 of Clostridium simiarum. GTDB lineage: Bacteria > Bacillota > Clostridia > Clostridiales > Clostridiaceae > Clostridium_L > Clostridium_L simiarum. The sequence goes on from NZ_JAHLQL010000004.1 coordinate 208,659, forward strand.
AAGGAGCTTATAGCTCGAAATATAATAGTGTGCTCTATACGGTTTTAGGTAGAAGGGAGTTTATAAAACTTAAAAATTTTATAAAGGAAAGTGATCCAAAGGCGTTTATAACAGTGAATGAAGTTAAGGAGGTATTAGGAGAAGGATTTAGAGAAATGTAATTTCGTTAACAATAAATTAATAAAATATTTTTTTTACAAAAAGTAAGCTTGTGTTATAATATTTGTAGTCTAATAATATAAATTGCAGAAAATTCACATAAGGGGTTGTAGGTATGATTGAGTTTAAGAACGTAAGTAAAACTTACGATAACAATGTAAATGCTTTAATGAATGTTGATATTTCTATAGATAGAGGGGAATTTGTTTTTTTAGTGGGACCAAGTGGGGCTGGTAAGTCCACTTTTATAAAAATGCTTATAAAGGAGATTGATCCTACTAAAGGTGAGATAATAATAAATGGTACTAATATAACTAATGTAAAGAAAAAAGAAGTTCCTTATTACAGAAGAAAGATTGGAATGGTTTTCCAAGATTTTAGATTGATACAAAATCTTAATGTATATGAAAATGTTGCTTTTGCTATGAGGGTTGTTGAAGCTTCTGAAAAAGAAATCAGAAGAAGAGTTCCTACAGTATTAGCATTAGTAGGTCTATCAGACAAATATAAGATGTTTCCAAATGAACTTTCAGGAGGAGAGCAACAAAGGGTATCCCTAGCAAGAGCTATGGTTAATAACCCATCTCTGTTAATTGCAGACGAGCCTACAGGAAACTTGGATCCGGAAACAGCTATGGAAATAATGAATATATTAGATGATATAAATAAAGCTGGCACTACGATTTTAATGGCAACTCACGCTAAGGATATAGTTGATACTATGAAAAAGAGAGTTATAGCTATTGAAAAGGGAAGTATTGCAAGAGATGAAAAGAGAGGTAGGTACGGTTATGAAAACTAGCACTATTAAAAGTTTTTTTGTGGATGCATTTAAAAGTATCAAAAGAAATAAGACCATAAGTTTTGCATCTATTATTACAGTATCCGCTACACTTTTTATATTTGGTATATTTATTATGCTAGCTTTAAACATAAATAGGTTTGTGGGTGAAGTTGAATCTAAAGTTGAAATAAAAGTATTTTTAAAAGAAGATGTAACTATTTCAGATCAAAAAGCCATTGAAGATAAGCTTAGAAAAACTGAAGGTGTTAAAGAAGTAGCTTATGAAAGCAAAAGTGAAGCCCTTCAAAAGTTTAAAGAACAATTAAAAGAAAATGCAAGTTTATTAAGTGGTTATGATAGTTCAAAAAATCCTATGCCAAGCTCTTTTGTGGTAAAGCTTACTACACCAGAGGCAGCAGAGAGTGTTGGACAAGAAGTTACTAATATGAGTGGTGTAGATGAAATAGGAAATGATGAGGACCTTGTAAAAAGTATAATAACCATATCTAAGAGTGTGAAATGGGCAGGGATAATATTATTTATAATTCTTGTAGGAGTTTCTTTATTCCTTATTGGAAATACAATAAAGCTTACAGTTTTCTCAAGAAGAAGAGAGATAGGTATAATGAAATTTGTTGGAGCCACTGATTGGTTCATAAGATGGCCTTTTATAATAGAAGGTATGACAATGGGTGTGTTTGGTGCTTTAATAGCGGATGTACTTCTATATTACATTTATAGGTTAGGTTTTATTAAGATAACGGAATCCCTTATGACAGCTCAAATGGTTTCACCAAACTACATAATTAATCCAATGCTTTGGGCCTTTATTTTATCAGGGATAATAATAGGTGCCCTAGGAAGTATAATATCTTTAAGAAAATTCCTTGATGTTTAATGTTTAATTTTATGGCTCTGTTTTTATAATTAAAAAACAGAGCCATAAAATTATTTATGAATATTATCCTTTTAGCATACACTATATAATAAACTATTGTAAATTAATATGTAGATGCTTTTGCATTAAAGAAAGGATGTCTTGTTTTATGAGTTTAAATGAAAAAGAAATAAACGAAAGGTTACCTAAAAACAATAGAAGTTCTGGAAGAGGAAAATGGATAGCGCTAGTTGTAGCTTTATTACTCATAACCAATTTAGGATCTTTTGTTTTAGGAAATAAAATAGCTTTTTCAATTCCCGGGTCTGTAGCTTCTAGTCCTGAATTTGCAGCAGCCATGGAAGGTGTAAAAGATATTGATAAGTTTAAAAAATTATTTCAGGTAAGAGAAATATTGTATAAGTTATATGATGGCCCCATGGAGGATAAGGATCTATTAGAAGGTTCTTTAAAAGGTATGACTGAATCATTAAATGATCCCTATACAGTTTTTATGAATGAAAAAGATTTTTCTGATTTGATGGAAAAAAATGAAGGAGCTTATGTAGGGCTTGGAATTCAAGTAGGTGTTAAAGATAATAAAATAGTAGTAATTTCAGTATTTGATGATTCTCCGGCACAAAAGGCTGGTATAATATCAGGAGATATAATTCAAAAGGTAAATAATATTGATTTAACTGGAAATGATCTTGAGAAAGCCGTATCTATTATGAAAGGCAAGGATAAAACAGAAGTTACGCTAGGGATATACAGAGAAAGCAAAGGATCTTTTGAAGTAAAAGCAAAAAGAGATACTATTAATATGGTTACTGTAAAAGGTGAAATGCTTGATAAATCTACAGGGTATATTCAAATATCTATGTTTGACGAACATACTGGAGATCAGTTTAATAAAAAACTTTCTGAATTAAAGTCTAAAGGAATGAAGGGATTAGTATTAGATCTAAGATCAAACCCTGGTGGACTTTTAAGTGAATGTGTTAAAGTTGCTTCTAATTTTATAGATAAAGGTAAGGTAATAGTATCTACAAAGGATAAGTATGGCGCAGAAGAAAAGTATGAATCTGTAGGTGGAAATTCTATAGGAATGCCACTGGTTTTACTTACAGATGAAGGAACAGCTAGTGCATCAGAAATAGTAGCAGGAGCTATTAGAGATTACAAAGCAGGAACCTTAGTGGGAGAAAAAACCTTTGGTAAGGGAGTGGTACAGAGAGTACTAGACCTTAAAGATGGTACTGGACTTAAAGTAACTGTTTCTAAATATTACACTCCTAATGGAGAAAATATTCATAAAGTAGGTATTGCTCCAGAAATAGAAGTAAAGATTACAGATGAAGTAAGAGAATCCTATAGTAGAGAAAAAGATCCTCAATTCCAAAAGGCTTTAGAGATACTTAAGGATAAGGTGAAATAGGAGGAGTTTATTTAATGAGTATTACGGGATATACATTAAAATCCGTAGCCTTTGCTATTGTAAGTCCATCTTTTGCAATAACCCTTGCCATGCTTGGATTTATGTTCTATAGAAAAAATAAAAGAACTGCTATAATGCAGCAGATGATAATAGGGGAGAGAATAAATTCTCCCCTAGAACTTACAATGTCGCAACTGGTACTTGGCATATTTGCAGGAGCCTTAGCAAGTCTCATGCTCTCTTATTTAGGGGTGATGTTTGGTGAAAATTCAGGTATACACATAATGTTTATATTTTCTGTACTGCTTCTTTTTTTTAACCCAAGATTTATATGTTTTTCATATTCAGGAGCATTACTGGGGATTTTCAGCATAATAATGAACATCATAAAAGATCCATTATCCACTATTTACCCTAATATAGATATGATAACTAAACCATTTTATATAGATATTGCAGCTTTAATGACTTTAGTGGGAGTGTTACACATAGTGGAAGGCCTATTGGTATTGATAGATGGAGATAGAGGAGCCTTACCCATATTTACAAATAAAGAAGGGAAAATAATGGGGGGCTTTGCTCTTAAACGCTATTGGGCAATCCCCATAGCTATATTGCTAATTTTTAATAATGGATCAGTAATAGGAGGAGAAAGTATAACTGCACCAAGTTGGTGGCCCATTGTTAAAGGACCTTTAACTCTTGATATACTAAGCATTGCTATAATAGGTATTATGCCTTTTTATGGTGTTATAGGCTATAATGGAGTAACATTTAGTAAATCTAAGAAAGAGAAGTCTACTAGTTCAGGTATAGGCATATTATTATATGGCGTTATACTTACAGTTTTAGCTCAGCTTGCAAATAAAGGATTTGCGTGGCAGCTTTTTGTTATATTATTTGCCCCTTTAGGACATGAAGTGATGTTAAACGTCCAAAAGCTTATAGAATCCAAGTCAGAGCCAAAGTTTATCAGTGATGAAGAGGGGTTAGTAGTATTAGAAGTTGCTCCAGACTCACCTGCACATAAAGTTGGAATAAGAAGCGGGGACAAGCTTTTAGAAATAAATGATTACAGAATAGAAAATGAGGCTACTTTTTATAGTTTCGTAAATAAGAGTATAACGGATATGAAGGTTAAACTAAAAGATTCAAAAGGTACAATCAAGGAGCTTATGTTAAATAAAATAGAGGGAAAAAGAATAGGCTTAGTGCTTGTACCAAGATTCATGCCAAAAGAAGATGTGATAACTAATATTAGTAATGGGGGATTCAGTGAAATTTTAAATAACCTAAAAAAGCATGAAGATGAAAATCATAAAGAAGACGAAAGTCATAAAAATGAAGAAAATGATAAAGATGAAGAAAAATAGATAATTAAAAGTGGAATGCACTAAAAGGTGGTTCCATTTTTTTATATATATTTCACATTTTTTAGGTTACTATGTTTATTGACAGGGGATAATAATAAGTATAGAATATAATTGACGAACAAGCGTTCAGTTTAATAAAAAGATTTACTTTTAATTAATTCATTATAATTATAAAAATATTGGAGATGATTGTATGGGAGAGTTTAAAATATCCTCAATTTTTAAGCCCACTGGAGATCAACCTCAAGCTATAGATACAGTAGTAAAGTCTATTAATGAGGGTAATAAGTTTCAAACCTTGCTTGGAGTTACAGGCTCAGGGAAAACTTTTACCATGGCTAATATAATTGAAAAATTACAAAAACCTACATTAATTCTAGCTCACAATAAAACCTTAGCAGCTCAGTTATGTTCTGAATTCAGAGACTTTTTTCCTAACAACTCAGTGGAATATTTTGTTTCTTATTATGATTACTATCAACCAGAAGCTTATGTGGCACAAACAGATACTTATATAGAAAAGGATGCTTCCATAAATGATGAAATAGATAAATTAAGGCACTCTGCTACTTCAGCTTTATTTGAAAGAAGAGATGTTATAATTGTAGCTTCTGTTTCTTGCATCTATGGATTAGGTAATCCTGATGAATACAAAAAGCTTACAATTTCATTGAGACCTGGAATGTTAAAGGACAGGGATGAAGTGATCAAAAAACTAGTGGAAATACAGTACGAGAGAAATGAAATTGACTTTGCCAGGGGAACTTTTAGGGTAAGGGGCGATGTGTTAGATATAATTCCTGCCTCATCTAATAATAAGGGCATAAGAATAGAGTTTTTTGGAGATGAAATAGATAAGATAAAAGAATTTGATGTGTTAACAGGAAACATATTATCAGAGAGAAATCACGTATCTATATTCCCAGCGTCTCACTTTGCTACATCTCATGAAAGATTGGAAGTAGCAATAAATCAAATAGAAGAAGAATTAGAGATAAGATTAAAAGAACTTATATCTCAAGACAAGCTTCTGGAGGCTCAAAGATTAAGGCAAAGAACAAATTTTGATATAGAGATGATAAGGGAAATGGGGTATTGTAGCGGCATTGAAAACTATTCTAGGATATTAGATGGAAGGGTTCAAGGGACAGCTCCTAAAACTTTAATAGATTATTTTCCAGAAGATTTTTTGCTTTTTATAGATGAAAGTCACGTCACATTACCGCAGGTTAGAGCTATGTATGGAGGGGATAGATCTAGGAAAGATTCCTTAGTGGATTATGGATTTAGATTACCCTCTGCCTACGACAATAGACCCTTAAAGTTTCAAGAATTTGAGAAAAAATTAAATCAGGTTCTCTTTGTTAGTGCTACTCCAGGCCCTTATGAATTAGAGCACTCATTAAGTGTTGCAGAGCAAATAATAAGACCTACAGGACTTTTAGATCCAGAAATAGTAGTTAGACCAGTTAAGGGACAGATAGATGACCTTTATGGAGAAATAAAAAATACTATTGAAAAGGGATATAGGATTTTAGTTACCACTCTTACTAAAAGAATGGCAGAAGATCTTACTAAATATCTAAAAGAACTTAATATAAAAACTACCTATCTTCACTCAGATATAGATACCATAGAGAGAATGAAGATTATAAGAGATCTTAGAAAAGGTGAGTTTGACGTATTAGTAGGTATAAACCTTTTAAGAGAAGGGTTGGATATTCCAGAAGTTTCATTGGTAGCTATATTAGATGCAGATAAGGAAGGCTTTTTACGATCGGAAACTTCATTAATTCAAACCATAGGAAGAGCTGCAAGAAATGTAGATAGTAAGGTTATAATGTATGGTGATACCATTACTAAGTCTATGAAAAGAGCCATAGATGAAACTAATAGAAGAAGAGCTATACAGATGGAGTACAACGAAGAGCATAACATAATTCCGACTTCTATTAAAAAAGAGGTTAGAGATATAATTGAGACTACTAAGGTAGCAGAAGAAAAATCAGAATATGAAAGCTTGGAAGAAGCTATTCAAGCTAATAAAGAAAATGTAGAAAAGCTTATAGAAAAATATGAGGAAGAGATGAAGGAAGCTTCAAAGAATCTACAATTTGAAAGAGCAGCGGAGCTTAGAGATATAATATTTAAACTTAGAAAAAAGAAAAAATAGTGACTTGGTAAAAATAAGGAGAGTTTATTATGCATGATAAAATAGTTATAAAAGGGGCAAAAGTTCATAATCTTAAAAATGTGGATTTAGAGATACCAAGAGATAAGCTGGTAGTGTTTACGGGACTTTCAGGTTCGGGTAAATCGTCTTTAGCCTTTGATACCCTTTATGCTGAGGGCCAGAGAAGATATGTTGAATCCTTATCTGCTTATGCAAGACAATTTTTAGGTCAGATGGATAAACCAGATGTAGAGTACATAGAAGGACTATCACCAGCAATTTCCATCGATCAAAAAACTACCAGTAGAAATCCACGTTCTACAGTAGGAACGGTAACAGAAATATATGATTATTTGAGACTGTTATATGCTAGAGTAGGAATTCCTCATTGCCCTAAGTGTGGAAAAGAAATAACTCAGCAATCTGTAGATCAAATGGTAGATAAAATTATGGAGCTACCTGAGAGAAGTAAAATTCAGGTGTTGTCTCCTATAATTAGAGGAAGAAAGGGAACCCATGAAAAGATATTGGAAAATATTAAAAAGAATGGTTTTGTAAGAGCTAGAGTAGATGGAAATATGATTGAACTTACAGAAGAAGAGGTAACCCTTGAAAAGAATATAAAGCATAGTATAGAAGCGGTAGTAGACCGTTTGCTTATTAAAGAAGATATAAGAAGTAGGCTATCAGACTCTATAGAAACTGCATTAAAACTTTCAGAGGGATTAGTTATTATAGATGTAATAGGAGAAGAAGAACTTTTATTTAGTGAAAAATTTGCTTGTGCAGATTGTTCCATAAGTATAGACGAATTAGCACCTAGACTTTTTTCCTTTAACTCACCTTATGGAAAGTGCGATAAATGTGATGGTCTGGGAACTTTAATGGAAATAGATGAAAACCTAGTTATACCAGATAGAAGTAAAAGTATAATGGAGGGTGCCATAGCCCCTTGGGGAGAGGGTCGCTTAAAGGAAGATTCATGGACTTATAGTGTATTGCAGGCTCTAACTAAGAAGTTCAAGTTTAAACTTGATACACCTATAAAAGATCTTCCAAGTAAGGTGGTAGATGTATTATTATATGGTTTAAAAGGAGAAAAACTTAAAGTTCATTATGAAAAAGAATTTTCTACAGGGGAATTTAATCATAATTATGAGGGAGTTATAAACTCTTTAAGAAGAAGGTATATGGAGACAAATTCTGATTATATAAAGTCAGACATAGAGCAGTACATGAGCGATAATCCTTGTCCTAAATGTAAAGGAGCTAGATTAAAGCAGGAGGCTTTAGCGGTTACTGTAGGTAATAAAAATATACAGGAATTTTGTAAGATGCCTATAAGAGATGAGTTAGATTTTATAACTTCAGTGAGTATGTCTGAAAAAAATAAAATCATAAGTGATCAAATCATAAAAGAAATAAAGAGTAGGTTAAAATTCCTTCTAGATGTTGGTTTAGATTATCTTAATCTGTCTAGAAATGCTGGAACTTTATCTGGAGGAGAAGCTCAAAGGATAAGATTAGCTACTCAAATAGGCTCTAGCTTAATGGGTGTACTTTATATATTAGATGAGCCTAGCATAGGACTCCATCAAAGGGATAATGATAAATTAATTGCAACACTTAAGCACCTAAGAGATTTAGGAAACTCCTTAGTGGTGGTAGAACATGATGAAGATACCATAAGAGAGGCTGATTTTGTAGTAGACATTGGGCCAGGAGCAGGAGAACACGGTGGAGAAATAGTAATTGCAGGAGATTTGGATACAGTAAGAAACTGTGAAGGATCTATAACAGGACAATATTTAACAGGTAAGAAAAAGATAGATATTCCAAAGGAAAGAAAAAAAGGTAATGGAAACTTTATAAAGGTAAAGGGAGCTAAAGAAAATAATCTTAAAAATGTAAATATAGATATACCATTAGGTACATTAACTTTAGTTACTGGAGTATCTGGGTCAGGAAAAAGTACTTTAATTAATGAAGTTGTATATAAAGGCCTTAATAAGATGATAAACAATGCAAAGGTATATCCTGGAGCACATAAAGAGATTTTAGGTCATGAGAATATCGACAAAATAATAGCTATAGATCAAAGCCCTATAGGAAGAACTCCTAGATCTAATCCAGCTACTTATACAGGGGTATTTGACATTATAAGAGAAGTTTTTGCAAATACTCAAGAATCAAAAATGAGAGGCTATAAGCCAGGGAGATTCAGCTTTAATGTAAAAGGTGGAAGATGTGAAGCGTGTAGCGGTGATGGTATTATAAAAATAGAGATGCAGTTTTTATCTGATGTATACGTGCCTTGTGATATATGTAAAGGAAAGAGATACAATAGAGAAACATTAGAGGTGAAATACAAGGGGAAAAATATAGATGAAATATTAAATATGACAGTAGAGGAAGCCTTAAATTTCTTTGAAAATATACCAAGAATAAAAAATAAGATGCAAACTCTATATGATGTAGGACTTGGATATATAAGATTAGGTCAACCTTCAACACAACTTTCAGGAGGAGAAGCTCAGAGGATAAAATTAGCCTATGAGTTATCTAAAAGGAGTACTGGAAAAACTTTATATATTTTAGATGAACCAACTACTGGTTTACATATAGATGATGTAAGTAGATTAATTTCTATACTTCAAAGGTTAGTAGAAGGAGGAAATACAGTAGTAGTAATAGAGCATAATTTAGATGTGATAAAATGTGCAGATCACATAATAGATCTTGGACCGGAAGGTGGAGAAAAAGGAGGAACCATAATAGCAAAGGGAACTCCAGAAGATATAGCAGCAAATAAAAAATCCTATACAGGACATTATTTAAAGAGGATACTTTCTTAAATAAAGTAAAAAAACATGTAGAAATAATAAGGCTATTAAACTATAAAAGATCTCTTAAATCACAATTAAAAGACGACTTAGTCGTCTTTTTTTATCCAATGACTGCCCACTCTAATACTTCCATCTTCTTCAAAGTGGGAATAAAGAGCGGCTACATCCTTGGATAACTATTTCTAAGCTTTAGAGGGAGTAAAAACTCCATCTAAAGGCAAGAACTCTGTTTATCTCATTACTTTACTACAACGGGCACTTTTAATCACTTGGACAAGTCTTATAGGATTTAGTACACATAAATTATACTTAAAGCCAAGAATCCCTTAATGAAGGTTATTAACATAAAATTCATAGAACCGTGATATAATATTTAAAATCCATGGTCATAAATAATTAAAATGACGTATAATTGTATAGGGGAATTAAATCGCAAATTATCAATCAATAGTATTAAGTGGAATTATATTATTGTAATAATATTAATTAAGATAAGAGGTGAAAATATGAGATTTAATAGACTTTTTGGACTTCTATTTACCATTATATTTATTATTATTTTGTATGTAATAATATTTTTAGCATTAAAGATAATGTATAAAGATGTGAAAAATGGAGGGAGGAAAAAGAAACTAAAGAAATCTCTAGGACTTGAAGTAGAGGATCCGGGAGAAAATAATTCATTGAAAAAGGGAAGTGTAATCCCTATTAGAGGACCTATTACTATAGGGAGAGCAGTAGACAACAATGTAATATTGTCAGATCAATATGTTTCAGGTTCCCATGCAAAGTTCTATGTGAAGAATGATAACTACTTTTTACAAGATTTAAAAAGCACTAATGGAACTATGCTAAATGGGGTAAAAGTAAATGGTGCCATAGAAGTACAGGTAGGAGATGAGATTAAAATAGGCACAGTAACATTTAGGGTTATTGGCTAGTGAAAGTTTTTATTTCGCATAAAAGAAGGTGGATATATGAATAGTATTAAAGATGAGAGAAAGCTTTTAGGGCTTACTTATTTATTGTGTATAGCATTTTTTGTTAATCTAGGTTTTTTAAAAGAACCTTTTGACAAAGGTGCATTAATTATGGGAGCTGTTATATGCCTTCTTATAGGGTATGCTTACTTTATTGTAAGAAAATTTTTCCCTGATGGAGATAAATTTATACTTATTTTTGTATGTTTATTATCTGTTATTGGTATTGCTATGCTTTATAGATTAAAACGTAGTGATTCTATAAAACAAGTAATTTGGTTTTGTATTAGTATTTCAGTTTATATTTTAGTAGTGGTTTTATTGCCAGACCTTAAAAGTTTTTCTAAATATAAACGTCTATATATGATAGGAACAGTGGTTTTTATGGCCATGGCAACTCTTATAGGTACAACAGTTTATGGAGCTAAAAACTGGGTTATAATAGGACCTATTAGCTTTCAACCTTCAGAGTTTGGTAAATTGTTCCTCACGGCCTATTTAGCCTCATCTTTAAAGGATTATAAAACTTTTAAAGATCTAATAGAGCCCGCTATAATTGTCATGGTATCTCTAGGATTCATGGTTATACAAAGGGACTTAGGTTCTGCTCTTATTTTCTTTGGAATGTCAGTAACTATGCTTTATATAGCTACTTCGAAGCTAAAGTATATTATAGCTACTTTTGTAATGTCTGGCACAGGAGCCTTTGCTAGCTACAATATGTTTTCTCATGTAAGAAAAAGGGTTATGATATGGAAAGATCCTTGGAAGTATGCAAATGATGAAAGCTTTCAGATAGTTCAAGGACTCTATGCAATATCCTCAGGTGGGCTATTGGGGTCAGGCTTAGGATTTGGACTTCCAGGACTAGTTCCAGTAAGGACAACAGACTTTATATTTGCAGTAATTTGTGAAGAATTAGGTATTATAATGGGATTAGGCATTATAATGTTGTATTTTTTACTTTTCTATAGATGTATGAGAGCTGCTATATATGTAGAAGATAAATTTTCTCAACTGCTTGTAGTAGGTTATAGCGCCATGTTAGCAAGTCAGGTGCTAGTTATAATCGGTGGAGTTATGAATGTAATACCACTAACAGGTATAACCCTTCCTTTTGTAAGCTATGGAGGAACTTCTATGCTTACTATGTTTTTTGCTTTAGGCATAATACAAAAGGTTTCAGAGGAGGGATAAGATGAGAAATGTTATTAAAGATGATATATTTGAAAGTATTAAGAAGGTACTAATAGTATTTCTATTATGTTTTTTGGCTCTTATAACTTACATTGCATACTTTACAGCTTTAAAGGCTCCAAACATAGCTAATAAGCCTGAGAATCAAAGGCTTATTGCAAAAAGAAATGAGGTTCTTCGAGGAACTATATATGATAGAAACAAGGAGGCTTTAACTAAAAGTGAAAGAGCAAGTATTACCACTCAAAACAGAGAATATACTGCTGGACCTATGTTTGTTCACGCATTAGGCTATTCAGATATAACCTATGGTATAACTGGACTAGAAAAAGAATATGATGAAGAGCTTATGAGCAGTAGCAGAGTAACTCTAAACTATGAAACTATAATAAATTATTTTAAAAACAAAGAGTTTAGCAAGATATTTGAAAAGGATAAAGAAAAGATTGGTAACGGTGTAGTTACAACTTTGGACTATAATATTCAAAAGGCAGCTTATGATGCTTTAGGTAAGGAGAGAGGATCTATAGTGGTTTTAAATCCTAAAACTGGAGAGGTTCTCGCAATGGTATCTAAACCATCTTATGATCCTAATAACTTAAAGGAGATTTGGAATGATATAGCAACGGATGAAACTAATACACCTATGGTAAATAGAGCAGTAGCTGGACTTTACCCTCCAGGATCTACTTTTAAAGTTTTAACCACAGCTAGTGCCTTAGAGAATATACCAGGCATTACAGAAAAAACTTTTAATGACACAGGGAAGATCGTCTTTAATAGTAAGGAGTCATTAAACAACTTAAATAATGTAGCTTGGGGAAATCTAAAATTAGATGCAGCCTTTAGACATTCAAGTAATGTGGTTTTTGGAACCTTAGCTTTAGATTTAGGTAATGATAAGTTAAAGGAAACAGCGGAGAAATTTTACTTTAATAAAAGTATACCTTCTGATGGGTTCATCATAAATAAAGGAAATTTTCCTAACTTACAAAGCAATGAGAAAGGGCATATAGCCCAAACTGGTATAGGTCAAGGTGCTATTTTATCTACCCCTATGCAAATGGCTTTAGTGGCTGGAACAGTTGCTAATGATGGAGAGATGATGAAGCCTCATCTAGTAAAAGAAATTGTTAATCCAGAAGGGAATAAAATAAGGGATATAAAAGAAGAATCCCTTGGCAAAATTATATCTAAAGATAATTCAGATATAATAAAATCATATATGAGATCAGTTATAACTGGAGGAACTGGTGGACCAGGAGCTTTTGATGGAACTAATGCTGCTGGTAAAACAGGTACAGCAGATTACAAAGATAAAAACGGAAATGACGGTGCTCCACATTCCTGGTTTATAGGTTTTGCACCTTATGAAGATCCACAAGTAGCTATAGCAGTAATAGTAGAAGGTGGAGGAGCCGGAGGAGGAAAGGCAGCAAAAACAGCCGGGACAGTTTTTAAAGCGGCGCTTTTAAAATAAAGAGGTGTTTTGAATGTTTGATTTTGAATATCAACTTAAGATATTACCAGATAAACCTGGAGTTTATATAATGAAAAACTCTATGGGGGAAGTTATATACGTAGGTAAGGCTAAGGTGCTTAAAAATAGAGTAAGACAATATTTCCAAAACTCTAAAAATCATTCTGAAAAGGTTAGAGTTATGGTAAGCCATGTAGCTGAATTTGAGTATATAGTAACAGATTCAGAAATGGAAGCTTTGATATTAGAATGTAATCTTATTAAAAAGTATAGACCAAGATATAATATACTATTAAAGGATGATAAACATTATCCATTTATAAAAATAACTACTAATGAAGATTTTCCAAGAGTATTTGTTACAAGAAGTATTGCAAAGGATGGCAATAAATATTTTGGACCCTATACTGATGCCACTGCAGTATATGAAACCATAGAGCTTATTAAAAAGATTTTTCCTATTAGAACCTGTAAGTTAAATATAACAGAACAGGGCACTAAATGTAGACCTTGTCTAAATTACCATATAAATTTATGTAAGGCACCCTGTGCAGGTTATATTGATAAAGCTGAATATAAAAAGATAATTGATGATATTATAGAACTCCTAAATGGAAAAAATAGCAACATACTAGAAAGTTTAAAGAAAGAGATGATGGAGGCGGCTGAAAACTTAAATTTTGAAAAGGCTGCTTCTGTAAGGGATAAGATATCTTCAGTAGAAAGAATTTCTGAAAAGCAAAAGATGTTCTTAGGACACTTTGAGGATGAAGATTTCATAAATATCTATGGAGATGAAAAAGATACTTGTGTGCAAGTATTCTTCTTAAGAGAAGGAAAGTTAATGGGAAGAGAGCACTTCATGCTTGAGGACACTGCACACTTTGAAAAGTCTGAGATAGTGTCAGAGTTTCTAAAAAGTTTTTATGGCGGTACAGCCCATGTTCCTAAAACCATATACCTTCCTGATCTTGAAGATGGAGAGCTTTTAGAACAATGGCTAACTATGAAAAGAGGAAGCAAGGTTTGGCTGAAGATACCTAAAAAGGGCGAAAAGAAAAGCCTTTTAGATATGGTAGAGAAGAATGCTAAGTTAACATTAGAGCAGTTTAAATTTAAGATTTTAAGAGATAAAGAGATTCATAAAGTTGCCCTTACAGAACTTGCGGATATATTAAACTTAGATTATATTCCTCACAGAATAGAGGCTTATGACATTTCAAACATACAGGGTATGGATTCTGTAGGAAGTATGATAGTATTTGAAGAGGGAAAAGCAAAGAACAGTGACTATAGGAGATTTAAGATAAAGTCTGTAAAAGGTGCTAATGACTATGATAGTATGAGAGAAATCCTTACTAGAAGATTTAAACATGGCTTAGATGAGATTAAAAATATACAAGAGAGAAATCTTGAATTAAGTAAAGGTAAGTTTTGTGTATTTCCTGACCTTATAATGATGGATGGGGGAAAGGGTCAAGTTAATATAGCCTTAGAGGTATTAGATAAATTAAACTTAAATATACCAGTTTGCGGAATGGTAAAGGATGATAAACATAATACTAGAGGATTAATATTTAATAATGAAGAATTATTAATGAGACCTAGTTCTAATGCCATGCAACTTATAACTAGAATGCAGGATGAAGTTCATAGATTTGCTATAACCTATCATAGAAGTTTAAGGGATAAAAGGGTTCTTCACTCTATACTAGAAGATATACCTAACATAGGAGACAAGAGAAGGAAAGAACTACTTAAAAATTTTGGAAGTATTGAAAATATTAAAAATGCTAAATATGAAGAGCTTATAGATACTCCATCTATAGATAAAAAGGCTGCAGAAAGTATTATGGAGTTTTTTAAAAACCAAAGATAATTGTAATTAAAAACATGCTTATAAATGAGGTTTAAAATTTATTTATAAAGCATGTTTTTTCTAACTATACAAGGTTAAGGGGTTTGGGGAGAAAATTATTATATATGAGACATATTGAATTTATGAGAAAGTTTTCATAGATATGGGGGTATTATGTAACTTATGTATATTATTGAGCTTTTTATAATGGTTATCTTATATTTTATAGGCTATTTTAGTCAAAGTACATCAAGAAGTGAAGTCTATTACGGTGTTAGAATTCCTAAAAGTGCTTTTAATAGAGAGGATATAAAACATGTAGATAAGTGCTTTAAACGAAACTGGAATATTTCCTATGGAGTATTGTGGTTAGTTATAATAGTTCTTCAACATTTATTTAAAGAAGAGTATATTCCACTGTTTTTTTACACTGGGGCTATAGCAAGTTTTCTAACATTAAATATTTGTCACTACAAATCTTATAAGGCCATGAAACTTATTAAAAGTAAAGAAAATTGGAACTTTTACTTTCCAAAGGGCGATGATGACGAAAATTATATAATGGGTACAATGTATTACAATAAGAAAGATCCTTCCATTATTACAAGAAAAAGAATAGGTATAGGATGGGATTTGAATATAGGAAAACTTTTAGGAAAAATTTTTATTATAATTACAGCAATAATTATAATTGGTGGGTTTCTTTTAATGTTACATATACCTGCTTTTACAAAGGATAGGGTTATAAATTTAAATGAAAACGCACTAAAAATTGAAGGTGCTTATGGAAAGGAAATAAGTCTAAAGGATATAAAAACTGTAACTTATGAAAACAAAATGCCTAGAATTAAATGTAAAAGAAATGGTGCCACTAGTTGTAGAAAGGCTTATGGATACTTTAACGTAGAAGGAAAGGGAAAATCATTGATTTTTATAAATGATGTAGAAGAACCTTGTATAGCTATAGAGTTACAGGAAGGAACCTGGATTTTTATAAATAAGCAGGACGAAAATATAACAAAGTCCTTGTATGATAATATAAAAGAACAGTTAAGATAATTGATATAAAGTAAAACTTACTCAATAGGAATTTGATGAATTAATTTAATTAATGTAGAATATAAATTGTTGGGATTTTAATTAAATAAAAAATATGGATATTAATAATAGAAAGTTACTTTTAAAAGTAGAAAACAGGAGGACAAAGGATGAAATATGTTTTAGATACACACACACATACAATAGAAAGCGGACACGCTTATAGCACACTTATAGAAAATTTGAAGTGGGCCTGTAAAAAGGGATTAAAGATATTGTGTACTACAGATCATGGACCAGCTATGCCAGGAGGACCTCATGAATTTTATTTTGGGAATTTAAAAGTTCTTCCACTTCATATGGAAGGAATAATTCATTTAAAGGGCTGTGAAGCCAATATAATGGATATTGATGGTAATTTAGACATTTCTAATAGATTTCAAGAGAGATTAGATATAATAATAGCAAGTCTTCATGATGTATGCATAACTCCAAGAAGTAGGGAAGAAAATACAAGAGCACTAATAAAGGTGATGGATAATCCTCTTGTAGATATAATAGGACATCCAGGCAATCCTTCTTTTCCAATATTTGAAGAAGAATTAGTAAAAAAGGCTAAAGAAAAAAATGTGCTTATTGAAATAAACAATAGCTCTTTTAGATCAAGGCTAGGTTCTGAGGATAATTGCATAAAGATTGCAAGCTTATGTAAGGAATATGGAGCTAACATTGTAATGGGTAGTGATGCTCATATATGTTACGATATAGGTGGATTTGATAAATCAGAAGCTATATTAAAAAAAGTAAATATGCCAGAGGAACTTATAATAAACCTAGATGAGAATAGACTAATAAATTATCTTAAAGAAAAGGGAAAACTTAAAGATTATAAGCTCTAATAGACTATTAAATATATTTATATTATAATGTATAATATATTATGATTAATAAAAATAAATGCATAATAGGTTTCATGATGTATTTATCAATTAAGTAAGTTCGAGGAGAAATATAATGAATCATTACAGTCACTTAGTTCCTAAATTACAAGAAATATTGAAAAAAGAAGATATATTGCTAGATGAGTCTATGAAAAAACACACATATTTTAAAATTGGAGGACCAGCAGATATTTTGGTTACCCCAAGGACAAAAGAAGAATTAATAGAGACAGTTAAGTTTTGTGTTAAAAGTGAAATTCCCTATTATATTATAGGTAATGGATCAAATCTATTAGTAAGAGACGGCGGTTTTAGAGGTATTATAATAAAGCTTAGTAAATTAGATGATGTAATTGTAGAAGAAGATAAGATAATAGCTATGGGTGGAGCTCAATTAAAAGATGTATCTAATTGTGCCTTAGAGCATAGTTTAACAGGTTTTGAGTTTGCTTGTGGCATTCCGGGTAGCATAGGGGGAGCTGTTACCATGAATGCAGGGGCTTATGATGGAGAAATGGTAAATGTAATAGAACATGCTTTAGTTATGGATAAAGAGGGAAATGTTCTTACTCTAAGAAATGGTGAGTTAGAACTTGGTTATAGAACTAGCGCAGTTATGAAGAAGGGGTATGTTGTTCTTCAAGTAACACTTCAGCTTAAATCAGGGGAAAAGTCAAAGATAAAAAATAGAATTGATGAACTCACAAAAAGAAGAGAAGAAAAGCAACCTTTAGAGTACCCTTCAGCAGGTAGTACTTTTAAAAGACCTGAAGGATATTTTGCAGGGAAGTTAATACAAGACTCTGGACTAAAGGGGAGAGCTATAGGTGGTGCAGCAGTTTCAGAAAAACACTCAGGATTTATAATAAATAGGAACAATGCAACTGCTAAAGAAATTTTAGAACTTATAAATTTTGTGCAGAAAACAGTATTAGATAATTTTTCAGTAGAGTTGCAACCAGAAGTTAGGATAATAGGGGAAGACTAATCAATGGTTATAAAGTAGTTAATGAATGGATAGTTAAGGATTTATAATTAAGGAAATTTATAAGCTACAAAACCTAATAGTAATAAAGTGTTAAATTGCCTTGAGAAATCTTCTTGATTCTCCATTCTTAATTATAAAATGGGTTCTATATCCATAATATATATAAAGGGGGGTGTAATCCATTTCTTATTGGGTAATAATTATAAGAAATGGAAGATAACATGAGTTATTCTATTAGAAAAGATGTGTTAAATATTGAGAAGTATGTGGCAGGAAAACCTATTAGTGAGGTAAAGAGAGAATTAGGGTTAGATGAGGTTATAAAACTTGCTTCTAACGAAAATCCTCTTGGATGTTCACCAAAGGCTAAAGAGGTTATAATGAATATGATAAATGACTCAGCATTATATCCTGATTCTTCTAGTTACGAATTAAAGAGAGCTATAGCTAAAAAGTTAAATGTTAGTCCTGAACAGATATTTTGTGGAGCAGGATCAGATTCTTTAATAAAAGTTTTGTGCAATACTTTACTAGAATCTGGAGACGAAACTATAATGGGACAAGTTACTTTTCCAAGATATGAAACTAGCACAAAGCTTATGGGGGCTAAAGCAATAAAAATACCTATGAAAAACAATGCTTTAGATTTAGAGGCTATGGTGGATGCCATAACAGATAAAACTAAGATAATATGGTTTTGTAATCCTAACAATCCTACAGGAAATATATTTAAAAAGGCAGACTTTGATAAAATACTAAATAAAATACCAGACAGTGTTATTATAGTTATGGATGAGGCTTATGTTGAATACGTGGTAGATCCGGATTTTCCAGACTCTTTAGAACTATTAAAAAATCATCCTAATATGATAATATTAAGAACCTTCTCAAAAGCTTATGGTTTAGCCTCATTAAGGTGCGGATATGGAGTTGCTAGCGAAGATTTGGTTCAATATGTAAATAGAGTTATTAATCCTTTTGATGTAAATCTATTTGCTCAAAATGCAGCAGTAGTAGCTATTGAAGATGATGAATTTTTAAAGAAAGTTTATGATACTAATAACGTAGAAAAAGAGTTTTTATATAGTGAATTTAAAAACCTAGGTTTAGAGTATATAGAAACCAATACTAACTTTATTATGGTTAATTTAAATAGAGATGATAAACCTATATTTGATGCTTTACTTAAAAAAGGAATAATAATAAGACCAGGATTTTTGTTAGATATGCCTCAGTGGTTAAGAATAAGCATAGGTACTAGGGAGCAAAATGAAAAGTTTGTTAAAGCGTTAAAAGAGATTCTATAAATAAAGTATAATTAAAATCGGATAGTAAGTATAATAGAATACTTACTATCCGATTTTTTTATATTAAAAGACCATTGCAATTTTTTTAATATTATAAAGCTTACTCATCTGTGATATAATAAGTTTAACCAGCATAGCATAGGAGTGATACTATGAGATTTGTAATTGTAACAGGATTATCGGGAGCAGGAAAAACAGAAGCCACAAGAAACTTAGAGGATTTAGGCTATTTTTGCGTAGACAATTTACCACCAACTTTGATACCAAAGTTTGCAGAGGTTTGTATACAAAGTGAGGGTAAAATAGAAAAAATAGCTTTAGTTATTGACATAAGAGGAGGCATGTTTTTTGATGCACTCTTTGAAAGTTTAACATACCTAAGAAAAAATGATTTCAAATATGAGATATTATTTTTAGATGCTTCAGATGAAGTATTAGTAAAAAGATTTAAAGAATCTAGAAGAAGACACCCTCTAGCAAGGGATGGAAGGGTTACTAATGGAATAACTCTTGAAAGAACAAGGCTTAAAGAGGTAAAAGAAAAAGCTGATAATATTATAGATACTTCAAAATTATCCATACATGAGCTTAGAGAAAAAATTAATTCTATCTATGGTGATGGAGTGACAGCTATAAAAGATTTAAGTATAACTGTGCTTTCTTTTGGATTTAAATATGGAATTCCAGTGGATGCAGATCTTGTTTTTGATGTGAGATTTATACCTAATCCTTTCTATATACCTGAACTAAAAAAGTTTTCAGGCATGGAGGAACCTGTAAAAGAGTATGTATTGCAACATGAAGAAACCAAAGGATTTATCCTTAGATTAGAAGACATGTTAGAGTTTTTAATACCCCATTACATAAAAGAGGGTAAAAGACAGCTTATTATAGCCATAGGCTGTACTGGTGGAAGACATAGATCTGTAGCCATAGCCAATTCCATATACCATACTCTTATGAACTCTGGAAGAAATGCAAACATAGATCATAGAGATATAAATGAAGATATAAATAAGGGTGGTAAGAAGCTATGAAGATTACAGATTGGCTGAAACCAGGTATAAAGGTAAAAAGATGGATTCTTTTTGCTATATTTGGAATGATACTTATTATATTTGGACTAAATGAGTTATCAAGGCACATGCTCTATAATTGGTATTATAAAGGTTTCTATATATTATTAAATGTAACAGGGATTTTTGTGCTATACATTTCAGTCACTGAAGGTATTAAGTCAATAATGGCATTGATAAATAAGGGATATCTAAAGTTTTCTTTGGATTCAAGAAAGCTTGAAACTTTAATTTACGAAAAGAGACTTTTGGTTAAGGGCCCTAAAATAGTTGTAATTGGTGGCGGAACTGGACTTTCAACTATGCTTAGAGGATTAAAATACTATACTTCTAATATAACAGCTATAGTTACTGTAGCGGATGATGGTGGAGGATCTGGAGATCTTAGAGAAGATCTTGGGATACTTCCTCCAGGGGATATAAGAAACTGTATATTAGCTTTAGCTGATACAGAGCCACTAATGGAAGAACTTTTGCAATACAGATTTAAAGATGGAAGATTGAAAAACCAGAGCTTTGGAAACTTATTTTTAGCGGCTATGGACGGTATATCAGACAACTTTGAGGATGCTGTTAAAAAGATGAGCTCTGTTTTAGCTGTTACAGGAAGAGTTATGCCTGTTACTTTAGAAAATATGGTGCTTAAAGCAAAGCTTCAAAATGGTAGTATAGTTGAAGGGGAATCTAATATTCCAGAGGAGGCCATAAAACAAAATAGCCCCATAGATAGCATAATAATTGAACCAGCGGATGCTAAGGCATTAAAAGAGTCTGTAGAGGCTATTAAGGATGCAGATGCTATAATATTAGGACCAGGAAGTCTTTATACCAGCGTAATTCCTAATTTGTTAGTAAAAGATATATCCGATGCCCTTCATAAAACTTCCGCTCTTAAGATATATATTTCTAATATAATGACCCAACCAGGAGAAACAGATGATTATGATGTGGCAGATCATATTAAGGCAATAATGAAGCATGGTGGCGATGGCATAGTAGATTATGTAATAACAAATGCGGGAACTATAGAAGAGGAATTAAAAGAAAGATATTTAAAAGAAAACTCTAAACTAGTTACCAAGGATGAAGAAGAACTAGCCAGACTAAATGTTAAAATTATAGATTCGAACCTGGTAAAGACTAGAAAGGGGCTTGTAAGACATGATTCAGAAAAGTTAGCCTCAGTAATAGTAGAAACTATAATGGAGAAAAAGCTGTTCTATGATAGAAAGAAGATAATTGAATACTTCTATCTTTCAGAAAGATTAAAGCAAAAGAAAAACTAGAATTAGGAGAATGAGATATGTCGTTTTCATCAAAAGTAAAAGGTGAAATATGTAGATTTGTAGAAACTTCAAAGGAAGAGGCATTAGCCCAGATATCCGCTATAATGAAGGTTAGTGGAACCTTAACCTTTGCAGGGAATAGGCAGCTTAGCTTTAAAATAACCACTGAAAACCCTGCTACAGCTAGGCTTATATTCATATTACTAAAAGACCATTTTGATATACATGCAAGGCTGATGGTTAAAAAGAGTAATTCTTTAAAAAAGAATAATCTATATATTGTTATGATAACTGAGGAAATGGGAGTAAGAGAATTTTTAAAATTAGCAGGAATATTGAAAGAAGAAGAGGGAGTAATATCTCTGGATTATGGTATAAATAAAGAATTGGTTACTACAGATGATAGAAAAAAAGCATATATAAGAGGTGCTTTTTTAGGTGGAGGAAGTATAAGTAATCCAGAAAAAACTTACCACTTAGAATTTGTAACACATAGCGTTGATTATGCTGAGGATTTAAGTAATCTTATAAATACCTATGGATTAAGCTCTAAGTTTATACAAAGAAAAAGTAGCTATATTGTTTATATAAAAGAAGGAGAACAAATAGTGGATCTATTAAATATAATAGGAGCCCATACATCCTTATTAGAGGTTGAAAATATTAGAATAATGAAGGAAATGAGAAATAACGTAAATAGACTTGTTAATTGTGAAACAGCTAATCTTAGCAAAACTGTAAATGCAGCTGTTCGCCAGGTAGAAAGTATCAATTTTATTGAAAGTGAAATTGGACTTGGAAGGCTTCCTAAAAATTTAAGAGAAGTTGCGGAGCTGAGGCTTAAATTTCCTGATGAGTCTTTAAAGGAACTTGGAGAGATGCTAAGTCCTCCAGTAGGAAAGTCTGGTGTAAACCATAGATTAAGAAAAATAGAAAAAATAGCAGAAGAGCTTAGAAAAGAAGGAATGTAAAAATGTCAAAGCATCAAAAAACCGTAGACTACATACTTTCATTAGAACCAGGCCATAAAATATCAGTAAGAAGTATAGCTAGTGACTTAGGAGTTAGTGAAGGTACTGCATATAAAGCTATAAAAGAATGTGATGCTAAAGGGTTGGTATCCACTATACCTAGAGTAGGGACTATAAGAGTTGATAAATTGCAGAGAAAAAATGAGGAATCTCTAACCTTTGCAGATGTAGTTAATATAGTTGGAGGAAGCATAATTGGCGGGAGAGATGGAATACATAAATCCCTTAGAAAATTTTTAATAGGAGCCATGACCATAGATGCTATGTCTAGATATATAACTCCAGGTTGCTTACTTATAGTTGGAAATAGAGAAGAAGCCCATGAATTAGCTCTTAATAATGAAGCCGCAGTACTTATTACTGGAGGATTTCACTGCAATGAAAAAGTAAAAAAATTAGCAGATGAAAAAGGTCTACCTGTTATTTCTTCTAAATATGATAGTTTTACCATAGCCACTATGATTAATAAAGCTATGTCAGAAAATATGATGAAAAAAGATATTATCCTAGTAGAAGATATAATGAAAAAAGATCCCTATTATCTTAAAGCTGATGACACTATTATGGACTGGAGAGAACTTGTAAAAAAGACAAATCACATAAGGTATCCAGTGGTAGATGAGAATATGAAGGTAGTGGGAATGATAACTTCGAAGGATTTATCTATGGATTTAGATGGAAATGAGCCTATAGGAAAGTTAATGTCAAAATATCCTATAACAGTAAACCCTAGGACTACAGTAGCTTATGCTGCTTACATAATGGGCCTTGAAGGAATAGAGATATGTCCTGTAATAGATGGAAAAAAACTTATTGGAATAATTACAAGACAGGATGTAACAGATACTTTTCAATATATGTCAAGACAGCCACAAAGATCAGGGAATTTAGAAGAACTTATTCTAGCTAATTTTGAATATGAAGTTATGGGAGATAAGAGTATATTCTCAGGGAATATAATATCAGAGATGATAGATTCTATTGGTACTGCCTCTTGGAGTTCACTTAACATGCTCCTATCTGCAGTGGCAGTATATGCCCTTAAGGATAGAAACATAAATATTTCAGTAGATAACATAAGTACTTATTTTATGAAACCATTGCAATTAGATACTAAAGTTATGTTAGAAGCAGACATCATTGATATGGGAAGAAATTATTGCAAGGTGGAAGTTAATATGATAAATGCTAAAAAGGAATTAGTAGGAAAAAGTATATTATCTGCAAAAATGTTAGGTAATTAAGGAGGATATATAAATGTTTACTCATATAGTTTTATTTAAATTAAAAGATTCTAGAAAAGAAAATATGGAGAGAGCAAAGGAAATACTTTCTTCTATGGATGGGAAAATTCCTGAACTTAAATATTTAGAAGTAGGTGTAGATATAATAAGAAGCGATAGATCTTACGATATAGCTCTTATAACTAGATTTGATAGTAGAGAAGACATGGATAGATACCAAGTAAGTGAATATCATGTTAATCATGTAATAAAGAATCTAAAACCTATGTTAGAAGGATCTGTAGCATTAGATTACTAAAAATTTATTAAATTACTAAAAATGGCCTGTAGATAATGATACACAGGCTGTTTTTGTTTGAAATGAAACTTTGATTTAAAAAGAGTTAATATTAAAGTAAAGACAAAAAAATAAGGAAACACCTATTAATAAAAAAATAATAGGTGTTTTTTCTTGTTATTATTACAATAATATATAATTCATGAAAAGTTTTTTATATTTAATATAGAGAAATTAAAAACAAAATTAAAATCAAAAGATGTTAAAATATGTACAAAGTGGGTGTTTTGTAATATACTATGGTAGGACGTTGTTAAGCATTTAAATAAAATTTAATTATATTAGCCATTATTTAATGATGCCTAATATAATTAAAAACAAAATTAAAGGAGAGATAAGTTTGGAAAACAAAAAAAGTAAAAGTCTAAAAACTAAAATGCTAATAGTACTTATATTGTTAATATGCCTAACTTGTATTTCTTTAGGTGTTCTATCATTTTTTATGAATAAAAATGCACTTAAGATTTCTAGCAAAAGTTTAATGAAAACCATAAGTCAACAGGTAGCTGTTAATGTAGAGGAAATTGTAAATAATAAATACTTTGTATTAGAATCCGTGGCAAACAATAATACAATTAAAAATGATGATTTTACCTGGGAAGAGAAGAAAACTATTTTAGATGAAGAAGTTAAAAGTCATGGACACTTAGTGTTAGGTATAGCTGATTTAGAAGGTAATGTGTTTTATACAGATGGTCTATCAAATAATATAAAAGAAAGAGACTATTTTAAGAAGGCTATAAAAGGTGAAAATGCTGTTTCAGAGCCTTTTGTTAGTAAAATAGATAATAAGAATTTATTTATGGCCTATGCAGTTCCTATTAAAGATAATGGCAATATAAAAGGTGCTTTAATTGCTTTAAGGGATGGAAATGACATAGGTAAATTAAATGAAGGAATTGAATTTGGAAGCACAGGACAAGCTTATGTTATAGGACAAACTGGAAATGTTATAGCTCATAAGGATAGAGAGTTAGTTATTAAACAAGAAAATGTTGTAGAAGGTAAAGATCCTGAACTAAGTGAATTAGCAATTATTGAGCAAGATATGATTAATGGAAAATCAGATGTAGGAGAATATAGTTACAAAGGGGTAGTTAAATACTTAGGATACACACCTATTACTTCTACAGGATGGTCAGTGGGAGTATTTATTGAAGAAAGAGACGTTTTAAAGAGTCTATATGATTTAAGAAGAAATGTAATTATTGTATCCTGTTTATTTATAGCTGTAGCTGTAATAGTAGTTTGGATTTTAGCAGATTACATATCTAAAGGATTAAATAACATAAGAAACCATATAGTTGTAATGGCAGAGGGAGACTTTAGTCAAAGAATTAATGATAAAGAATTAAATAAAAGTGATGAAATAGGAGTAATGGCAAATGCTTTAGAGTTAAGCAAAAGTTCTGTAGGCAAAATGATATCAAATATAAGGACAAACTCTACAGACATAGATCTTAGTTCTAAAGAACTAGTAAAAATATCTGAGGATTTTTCAAGCAATGCCCAAAACATATATTCAGCTATTGATCAGGTTGCAGAAGGGGCTACTCAGCAAGCTCAAGACCTTGTTGATATAGTAAATATGTTAGAGAATTTTAGTAAGGATTTAGATGGTATGAATGGCAATATAGAAGAAATTAATACCATGACCAGTGAAATAAGCAAAAAAGCAGATATAAGCAATGAGGATATGCAAAAGGTAACCTTATCTTTAGATAAATTAGTAGAAAACTTTAATTATTTTTCTCAAAAGATAGGAAGTATGAGCGAGAGTGTAGAAAAAGTAAATGAAATAACTTATTTAATTAATAGTATTGCAGAACAAACAAATCTTTTAGCTCTTAATGCAGCTATTGAAGCGGCTAGAGCAGGAGAAGCGGGAAGAGGCTTTGCTGTAGTAGCTGATGAAATAAGAAATCTAGCAGAAAGAAGTAAAGAGTCATCTGAAACAATTTACGATCTTGTAGGTAATGTTTTAGAAGAGGCAAAGTTAATGGTAACGGGTACTAATGAAATGAATTCAGAGTTACAAGAACAAAAGGTAAGCATAGAAAGTAGTATGGATTCTTTTAAAACTATATCTAACGCTATAGGTAATGTAACCCCAAGGGTAAACGAAATTAGCGAAGGTTTTATAACCTTAAATGAAAAGAAAAAAGATATATTATTTAAAACAGAAGGAATTTCATCTATATCAGAAGAAATTTCAGCATCCTCTGAAGAAATAGCAGCATCCAGTGAACAAATGGCTAATTCAAGCAAAGACATTTATAGTGCGGCAGATATATTAAGCAATAAAACTAGTGATATGATGAGAGAAATTGAAAGGTTTAAAACTCAATAAAAGCATTTATTACATATTAAAGCTAAAGAGATAAGGTATAAAGAACTCTAAATATCAAAGTTTAGAGTTCTCTATTTCTTAACAGGAGAAAAATGAGAATATAAGAAGAAATTACATACTAGTTTTCTTTTAAAAAAGCCTATTAATATTAATATAACTCTTGAAAAGGTTTTGACAATATGATAATATGAAGATAGAAAGTACAAAATATTGTATATTGATATAAGGAGAGAAGATGGATTTAAAAGCAAAATTAATGCAAAAAAATGGTTATATGGCTATGACTTTAGCTAAAGAATTTATTGCAAAAGATGTAGAAGACAGAATAGAGACTATAGCCAACTTAGCAGAGAAACATAATACAGCTAGAGGAACCATACAATCTGCTCTGAAATTTTTGCAAGAATATAAAGCTATATGTTTAGAATCTAGAGGTCATCTTGGTACTTTTATAACTTATATAGACTATGGAAAGCTTTTAGAGGTTGCAGATACTAGGACTATATTAGGAGTTATGCCCTTGCCTTATTCTAAAAGGTACGAAGGACTAGCCACAGGAATACACAATAGTTCTTTTGCGGAAAGGTTCCCTTTGAATCTTGCTTATATGAGAGGGGCTAAAAATAGATTAGAGGCTTTAGAGGAAGGAAGATATGATTTTGCAGTTATGTCTTGTTTGGCAGCTGAGCACTATATTAAACAGGGAGAACCTATAATAATTGCTATGAATTTTGGTAGTAACTCTTTTGTAGATAATCATATAATGGCTTTTAATAACTTTTGTCAGTGTGAAATAAAAGATGGAATGAGAGTTGGTGTAGATACTTCATCTCTAGACCATGAGATAATGACTGTAAAAGAGTGTGAAGGAAAAAAAGTAGAATTAGTACACTTACTTTATAGCCAAATAATAAGCAACCTAATAAAAGGAAAAATCGATGCAGCTATATGTACTATAGATGAGGTAAAGGATAAGCATCTAGATGTTAAGTATAAAATAACTTCTGGTGAGTATTCTGATAAAAATACAGAGGCTGTGCTTGTTATAAATAAAGAGAGAGAAGAGATGGGAAAGTTAATTTCTAAATTTCTAAAAAAAGAAGAGGTTTTAAAATATCAAAACCAAGTTATAGAAGAAAAAATCATACCAAATTATTAAGAGATATTTTTTAAAGCCAATATACAAAATTATGTACATTCGTTATTGCAGGAGGAGAAAAAATGGATTTAACAATTAGATTAAATATTTTAAAAGAGGCAGGTCAAATAGATGAGGGTATTTATAAGGATATAATAAATATAATAAATATGTTTAAAGAAAAGCATAATATTAGCCTTACAGAAGAAAACGCTTCAATGCTGATAACTCATTTAGCTATCTCTTTTAAAAGGATAAAGGATGGAGAAATTGTTAATAGTATAGAAGAGATGATTTATGAAGAAGTAAGATGTAATGAAAATTATGATAAATCAGAAGAGATTTTTAAGGACATAGAAAAGGTTATAGAATCTAGTATTCCAGAGGAAGAAAAGGTTTTTATAATGATGCACTTATGTGCACTATTAAATAATAAATAATATAGGAGGCAATTAAAATGATAAGAATAGTTATAGGTGGACAAATCGATAAGGATAGAGTAGCAGAGATAACTAAAAACATAGCAGGAGACAAAGCTACAGTTGAAATAAAATCAGACATTGAAGCTGCTATGGCAATTAAAACTGGACAAGCGGATTATTATTTAGGCGCTTGTAACACAGGGGGAGGTGGTGCACTAGCAATGGCAATAGCATTACTAGGCATGGGATTGTGTGCTACTGTTTCAATGCCAGGAAATATAAGAAGTGAAGAGGCAATTATTAAGGAAATTGAAGCAGGAAAAAAAGCATTTGGATTTACTCCACAACATGCTGATGTAGTTCTACCAATTATACTAAAGAAAATATTAGACTAATCAAAAAATAATAAGATTGGGGGAAGATTTTATGAATTATGTAGTTATAGCCCTTTTAGGGGCTCTTGCAGCCATATTATCAAATATGGGTGTTGCAGTATTTAATGATGGACTAAGACCTATTGTGCCAGAGTATCTAGAAGGAAGATTAGATAAAAAATCATTAGCCGCAACATCTTTTGCTTTGAGCTTTGGTTTGGTTATTGGGTTTGGAATTCCGGTTTCTATCGCTGCTTCTATTATTTTAATACATAGTATATTATTAGGAACAGATATAATCGGAACATGGTGTCCAGCAGGTAAAAAAGGTATTGTAATATCAGGAATTATAGGTGCTTTATATGGATTAGGACTTGTTAGCGGACTTCAAGTTATAGTGGATTTATTTGCTAAGTTACCAGTAAACTTCTTGCCACAACTAGGTCAAGTAGGGGCTCCTGTTGTAGCAGCTTTTGCGGTATTCCCAGCTCTAGTTGTAGCTTATCAATTTGGATATAAAAAAGGTATTATTACATTAATCATTTCATTTTTAGTTAGACAAATAACATTATATTATGGAAAATTCCAATGGAATGGAGCTAATATTAAAATAGATCAAGAAGGAATGGCTTTACTTGCAGGTATGATTATAATGATTGTATTTGCTATGAAAGAAAAACCAGATCCTAATGCTCCTAAGGTGGATCTTGTATCTATATTTGCAGAAAGAGTTAAAAAGATTAAAAAGAATTTACCAGTATTAGCTGTTATGGGCGGATTAATTGCAGCAGCTACTAGTCTTAGTATGGTTGCTGGAGACCCAATCTCACTTAATTTACTTAAGGCTGGTAAAAATGTAGAAGCAGCTATGACTGCTTTTGCAAGAGGAATTGGATTTATTCCATTAGTGGCAACTACTGCTATTACTACAGGTGTATATGCACCGGCAGGAATGACCTTTGTATTTGTAATTGGATTACTTATAAAAAATCCTATATTATCTTTTGTAATAGGTGCAGCAGTAATGGCTCTAGAAATATTATTCTTAGATGTTATGGCTAGATTCTTAGATAAGTTCCCAGGAGTTAAAAAGTGTGGAGACAATATAAGAACTGCTATGAGTAAGGTACTTGAAGTAGCTTTACTAATAGGAGGTTTAATGGCAGCAAATGCTATGGCTCCAGGTCTTGGACTATTCGTTGTTATAGGACTTTATGTGCTTAATAAAACATCAAAGAAACCTATTGTAGATATGGCGGTAGGTCCTATGGGAGCAATTTTGGTAGGTGTATTAATTAACATATTATATATAGTTGGATTATACCTTCCACCAGCATAAAAACAGTTTTAAATTTAAATATAATTTATTAACTATAAATTAACATTAAAGATAAAGATTAAAATTTTAGATGTCTCAATATCTTTAAGGTATTGAGACATTAATTTAAGAAGGGAGTGAATTTTATGAAATTAGTTGAAGGAATCACATACTCTCATGAACATGTAAAAATTGATTTGTCTGGAGTAAAAAACAATGAAGATTGTAATCTTAATGTTTTTGATGAAACTGTAGAGGAGTTTAAAGAACTTTATACAAAAGGTGTTAGAAACATAATTGAAGTTACTAATAGAGGTATAGGCAGAGATGTTGAATATATAAAAGCTGTAGCTAAGGAAACAGATTTGAATATTTTATGTTCTACAGGATATTATAAATCACCATTTTTCCCAAAGGAAGTTTATGATTTATCTTCAAAGCAGTTAGCAAAAATAATGATAGATGAAATTATAAATGGAATTGAAGATAGTGGTGTAAGAGCAGAAGTTATTGGTGAGATAGGAACCAGTCAAAACAGCATAGAGGAAGAAGAAAAAAAGGTTTTTATAGCAGGAGCTTTAGCTCATGTGGAAACAGGCAAGGCTATTATAACTCATACTACTCTAGGAAAATTAGGGTTAGAGCAAATTGATTTACTGAAATCTCATGGTATGAATATTGAAAAACTAATAATAAGTCATGTGGATTTAACAGGAGATTTAGATTATATATTAAGGCTTATAGACAAAGGAGCAAATGTTGCCTTTGATACAATTGGGAAAGAAAATTATCAACCTGATGGTGTTAGAATAGATATGCTTAAAGAGATATGCAAAAGAGGTCTTAGTGATAAAGTACTTATGTCTATGGATATTACAAGAAAATCTCATCTGAAGGGTAGAGGTGGTATAGGTTACTCTTATTTATTAGATAATTTTATACCTAGACTTATAGAAAACGGAGTTTCAGCAGAAGATATAAAAACTATTACAGAAAAAAACATAGTAACAATATTAAATTAAAAATTATGTAAGAACTAAAGGAGAGACTTTATATGATTACTTATCCTTTAAAATCTATAGGAATAGAAGAAGCAAAAAAATTGCAATTTAAAATGGTAGATACAATGACTAAATACTTTTCAGGAGAAGAAGTATTAAAACTAGGAGATTTAGGTGTAGTTAAGGGCTTAAACAAACCTAGTTATACAAAAAAGGTTGAACAGGTCTTAGCAGATTTTTTTAATACAGAAGCAGCAGTTTTAGTAAGAGGAGCAGGAACAGGTGCCTTAAGATGGGGACTTATAAGCTTTTTAAAGCCTGGAGATAAAATCCTTGTTCATGATGCACCTATATATCCTACTACAGAGGTTACATTAGATACCATGGGAATAGACACTATAAAAGCTGACTTTAATAATAAAGAAGAAGTAAAAAAAGCTTTATGCAACCATAGTGTAAATGGAGCATTGTTACAATATACAAGACAAAAATTAGAAGATAGCTATGATATGGGAGAGATAATTCGCCTTATAAAAGATCACAGTGAAGATATAACTATTATAACCGATGATAATTATGCAGTAATGAAGGTAGATAAGATAGGTGCTGAATTAGGTGCTGATCTGTCTGGTTTTTCTTCCTTTAAGCTTTTAGGACCAGAGGGTATAGGAATATTAGTTGGTAACTCTGAATTAATAAATAAAGTTATACAGTTAAATTATTCAGGAGGAAGTCAAGTACAAGGTTTTGAAGCTATGGAAGTTTTACGGGGACTTGTATATGCCCCAGTAGCTTTAGCTATACAAGCTGAAGTTAACGAAGAGTTAGTTAAAAGATTAAGATCTGGGGAAGTTCAAGGGGTAAAGAATGCATTTTTAGCTAATGCTCAATCAAAGGTTCTATTAGTAGAATTTGAAGAAGACATAGCTAATATTGTGCTAGAAGAAGCAGAAAAATTAGGAGCAGCTCCAAATCCAGTGGGAGCTGAATCAAAATATGAGATAGTTCCAATGATATATAGGGTATCTGGAACCTTTAGAAAGGCAGATCCTACCCTTGAAAAAAGAATGGTAAGAATTAATCCTATGAGAAGCGGTGCTGATACTGTAATTAGAATACTTAAAGAAAGCGTTAGTAAGGCTTTTGAAAGATTGTAGAGAAGAGGAATGAGAATATGTTTTTAGAAAAGACTATTGAGAGAAACCCTAATTTAATAAAAACTGCATTTCATCTTCATAAAAAGGGGCTTATATCTCCTGATACTTATGTATTAGATTATGATATGATTCTAGAAAATGCATTAATGATGAAAAAAGAAGCAGATAAATATGGTGTAAAACTGTACTTTATGGGAAAACAAATTGGAAGGAATCCTTTAATTTCTAAAGCTTTAATTGATATGGGATTTGAAGGAGCTGTAGCCGTTGATTATAAAGATGCTAAAAGGCATATAGAAAATGGAATTAAGTTAGGACATGTGGGACATTTAGTGCAAATTCCTAGAGCTGATATGGAGATTATATTATCTTCTAGACCAGAGACTATATCCATCTATTCTATTGAAAAAGCTAAAGAAATATCAGAGGTAGCAGTAAAGCTTGGTATTATTCAAAATATTACTTTAAGAGTTATTGCTAAGGGAGATATGCTTTATCCAGCCCAGTATGGAGGGTTTTACCTAGAAGAGTTAGAAGATGCAGTAAATTCTATAAAAAACCTACCTAATATAAATATATATGGTTTAACTTCCTTCCCTTGTTTTTTATATGATGATAAAGATAAAAGAATAAAGGAAACACATAATGTTGAAACTGTATTAAAGGCTAAAGAAATCTTAAAGAATATAGATATCAATATAGAACAATTAAACCTACCTTCAGCTAGTTGTACTGAAAGTATAAAGCTTATAAAAAGTTTTGGGGGAACCCATGCTGAGCCAGGACATGGGATTACAGGAACAACTCCTTATCATAGCGATTATGATAGCTTTGAAAAACCTGCCATGGTTTACGTAAGTGAGGTTTCTCACAACTTAAATTCAGAAAGTTATTGCTATGGAGGCGGGTATTACAGAAGATCTAATCTAAAAAAAGCTTTAGTAGGAAATAGTTTAGAGGATTCTAAATTAGTAAATGTACAAGAGCCAAGCTTAGAAAGTATAGACTATTATTTTACCTTAGAAGAAAACACAAAGGTTTCAGACACTGTAATAATGGCTTTTAGAACACAGATATTTGTAACACGTAGCGATGTGGCTATAGTTAAAGGCATAAGCACAGGAAATCCAGAGATAATTGGAATATATGATTCTCAAGGAGTTAAGATAAAGTAATATTTTAGATATATATTAAAAAGTTTTCAAATAAAAGATAGTGAGGTGATACTGTTGGATAGATTTATAGTTATAGTTTTAGATGGTTTTGGAATAGGTTATATGGAAGATACTAAAGTTGTAAGACCTCAAGATGTGGGATCTAACACCTTAAAACATATATTAGGAAAAATGCCAGAGTTAAAGCTTAAAAATCTAGAAAGATTAGGCCTTATGAATGCTCTAGGGGAAGAATCTTTAAATATGAAGTTTTCAAATAGTGCAACCTTTGGTAAGTCAGAACTTATGCATTATGGGGCAGATACTTTCTTTGGACATCAGGAAATAATGGGAACAAAGCCTATGAAACCCCTAAGAGAAGCCTTTTCTAAGTCTATTAATGAAGTATATGAGTTACTTAAAAGTAAGGATTATGATGTAGAATATATAAATGGAAAAGAAGCAAGTTTACTTATGGTAAATGGGGCTGTTACTGTAGCGGATAACATAGAAACGGATTTAGGACAAGCTATTAATGTTACAGCTTCCTTAGATTTAATTTCTTTTGAAGAGGTCTTAAAAATAGGTAAGTTAGTTAGAAGTAAAGTAAGAGTACCAAGAGTTATTACCTTTGGTGGTAAAGAAGTCACAAAAGAAAATATATTAGAGGCCATTGAAGAAAAGGGAAATGGGTTTATAGGTGTTAATGCACCTAAATCTGGAGTTTACAATAAAGGATATCAATGCATACATTTAGGTTATGGAATAGATCAAAAGGTTCAAGTTCCAACTATATTAGGTGAAGAGGGAATTAAAGTTACCTTAATTGGTAAAGTTGCCGATATAGTAAGTAACCAATATGGTAAAAGCATACCATGGGTAGACACAGCAGAAGTGTTACAATTAACCTTAGATGAAATGAAGAAAATGGATACAGGTTTTATATGTACTAATGTACAAGAAACAGATTTAAGTGGCCATGCTGAAAATGCAGAAAGATATGCTGAAAAGCTATCTATAGCAGATAAATATATAGGTGAAATTATAGATAATTTAAAAGAAGAGGATATACTAGTAATTATGGCAGATCATGGGAATGATCCTACTATTGGTCATAGTAGACATACTAGAGAATGCGTTCCTTTATTGATTCATGGAAAAAATATAAAGAATGTAAATATAGGAACAAGAAAAACCTTATCTGATGTAGGGGCTACTGTGGCGGAATATTTTAATATAAAAAGGCCTGAAAATGGAGAGTCCTTTTTAAGCTTAATAAAATAAAATTCCTAGAAGGAATAAAAATAAAAGCACCTTCGATTTGGTTACACTAAGTGGTATCATATCGAAGGTGCTAACATTTTATTACATATACTTTAAATATGATTAAGGTTATAATTATTAATAAGAAATCTCTCTGGAAGGAGGGTTTGATTTTTGGAATATTCACTATTAAAAGAAGAAAATATTCAAGAAACATCGAGAGAATATGATGTGAAAAATCTAGAAGATTTCAATAAGAAAAAGTTTTGCCATCTTCATTTGCATACAGAATATAGCCTTTTAGATGGCTCTGGCAAAATACCAAAAATCATAAGTAAGGCCAAAGAACTAGGTATGGAAAGTATAGCCATAACTGATCATGGTACTATGTATGGTTGCGTAGATTTTTATAAAGCAGCTAAAGATGCAGGTATTAAACCTATCTTAGGCTCTGAAGTATATGTGGTTCCAAAATCACTACATATAAAGCAAAATGATGAAGAAAATGAAACTCATCACTTAGTATTACTTGTAAAAAATGAAAAAGGTTATGAGAATCTAATGAAGATAGTTTCTAAAGCTTCTATAGAAGGTTTTTATTATAAACCGAGAACAGATCATGATTACTTAAAGTCACATAGTGAGGGACTTATAGCTTTAAGTGCCTGCTTAGGAGGAGAGGTACAATCAAGTCTATTAAAAGGTAATAAAAATAAGGCTAAAGAAGCAGCTTTATTTTATAAAGAAACCTTTAAAGATGGCTTTTACCTTGAACTCCAATATCATGGTTTAGAGGAGCAAAGAAAGGTTAATGAAGAGCTAATCGAAATGTCTAAAGAATTAGAAATTCCTTTAGTGGCCACTAATGATGTGCATTATATAAATAAAGAAGATTCTAAGTCTCATGACATACTGCTCTGTATACAGACAGCAAAAACTGTAGAAGAAGAAAATAGAATGAGATATCCTTCAGATCAGTTTTATTTAAAATCTCCAGAGGAGATGTGGAGGCAGTTTTCCTATATTAAAGAAGCCTTAGACAATACTATTAAGATTGCAGAACAATGCAATTTTGACTATGAGTTCCATAAATCAAAGTTACCTAAATTTCCATTACCAGAAGGCTGGGATCCCTTTGAGTATCTAAAGGAAACCTGTTATAAGGGCTTGGTGGAAAGATATGAGGTATTTAATGAAGTTAAAGGAGATAGCTTTAATTTACCTAAGGTTTATGAAATTGCAAATGGATGTAAAGAAGCCAAAGAATATGTGGAAAGGCTTGATTATGAACTTGGAGTAATAAACCAAATGGGGTATGTAGACTACTTCCTAATAGTTTGGGACTTTATACGATTTGCTGTAGAAAATGGAATACCAACAGGACCTGGAAGAGGGTCAGCAGCAGGTTCCCTTGTAGCCTATACCTTAGGTATAACAAAAATAGACCCAATAAAATATGGACTTATCTTTGAAAGATTTTTGAATCCAGAGAGGGTATCCATGCCAGATATAGATTCCGATTTTTGCTATGAAAGACGTCAAGATATAATTGACTATGTAGTTGAAAAGTACGGAAAAGATAATGTATCACAAATAATAACTTTTGGAACCATGGCTGCTAGGGCTTGTATAAGAGATGTAGGAAGAGCTATGAACTATTCCTATCAAGAGGTAGATAGAATAGCTAAAATGATACCTACCATGCTTAATATAACTATAGATAGAGCTTTAGACATAAACCCAGAGCTTCAGAAGGCTTACGACGAAGAGATAAGGGTAAAAGAGCTAATAGACGTAAGTAGAAGCCTTGAGGGGCTTCCAAGGCACTCCTCTACCCATGCGGCAGGTGTAGTTATAGCATCAAAGCCTTTAGTAAACTACGTTCCACTTCAAAGAAATGAAGGTATGGTAGTAACACAATTTACCATGGGAACCCTAGAAGAACTAGGTCTTCTAAAAATGGATTTCTTAGGCCTTCGTACGCTTACAGTTATGAGAGATGCTGTAGACATGATTAAGGTGAACAGGGGTATCCAGATAGATTTAGATAAATTAGACTTTGAAGATAGACACGTATACAAGATGATAGGGGAAGGTAAGACTGTAGGGGTATTCCAGCTAGAGTCAGCAGGAATGACAAACTTTATGAAGGAGTTAAAGCCAGACTCCTTAGAAGACATAATAGCTGGGATAAGTTTATACAGACCAGGCCCAATGGCAGAAATACCTAGATATATAGAAAGTAAGAAAACACCAGAAAAGTTATCATACGAAACACCAGAACTAGAAAGTATATTAGATGTGACTTATGGAGTAATGGTTTATCAGGAACAAGTTATGGAAATTGTTAGAAAACTTGCAGGATACTCCATGGGTAGAAGTGACTTAGTTAGAAGAGCTATGTCAAAGAAAAAGCACAAAGTTATGGAAGAAGAGAGACGTAACTTTATATATGGTGTAGTAGATGAAAATGGCAATGTAGAAGTACCGGGATGTGTAAGAGGTGGTATTTCAGAAGAAATAGCAAATAAGATATTTGATCAAATGATGGATTTTGCTTCCTATGCTTTCAATAAATCCCATGCGGCGGCTTATGCCGTTATCGGATATCAAACTGCTTATTTGATGAAATATTATCCTGTAGAATATATTGCAGCTATGTTAAATAGCGTTATGGGAATAAATGAAAAGGTAGCTTCCTACATTAGATTTGCTGAAAGTCTTGGGATACAAGTACTTCCACCAGATATAAATGAGAGTTATGGTAAATTTACAGTAAAAGATGATACTATAAGATTTGGATTAGGTTCTGTAAAAAATGTAGGGTTAAACGTGGTAGAAAATATAGTTTATGCTAGAGAGAAAAAAGGGAAGTTTATTTCACTCTTTGATTTTAGCAATAAGATAGATCCTTCAGCCATTAATAAAAGAGCAGTAGAAAGTTTAATAAAGGCAGGAGCCTTTGATAATCTTAATATTTTTAGATCTCAAATGTTAGCGGTACATGAAAAAATGTTAGAGGGAGTATCTAATCAGAAAAAGAAAAATATAGAAGGTCAGGTAAGTCTTTTTTCAGCTATTAGTAATACAGAGGAGCAATTCCAAATCAAGTATCCTAATATAAAGGAATTTGATAAAAAGTATATGCTAGCTATGGAAAAAGAGATGACAGGATTGTATCTTACAGGACACCCTTTAGATGAATATGAAAAGACCTTAAGTCTTCAGACTTCCACTACTATATCTAAGATATTCAGTGATTATGATGAACTTTATGGCGAAGAGGCTTTATTAAAAAATACAGACATAGAGTCTATGGATAAGGTTCAAGTAGGTAGGGTAATAGGTACTTTAAAGGATGGAGAAAAGGTAGCTATTGGAGGAATTATTTCAGATTTTAATAGAAAAATAACAAGAAATAATTCTATGATGGCTTTTATAAGACTAGAAGACTTAACGGGAAGTATAGAGTCTATAGTTTTTCCGAAATCTTATGAAAGACTTGCCCCTCTAATAGAAGAAGATAGTTTAATAGTAATAAAGGGAAGGCTATCTATGAATGAAGATGAAGATCCTAAAGTGATTTGTGAAGATATAATTCCTTTAGAAAAAGTAGATAGTTCAAAACTGTATATAATGGTAGAAGACGAAAAAACAGCAAGAAATATAATAAAAGAATTAAAGATAATATTTTCAAAGTATAAAGGAAATACTCCAGTATATTTGTTTGCTGCTAAGGAAAGAATTCCATTTAGGCTTTCAAGAGATGGGTGGGTAGACTTAGATAGTGGCATAGTAGAACTTTTGAAAAGTAAATTTGGAGAAGATAGGGTAAAGGTTACTTAATGTAAAAGCTAGAAAAAAGATTTTAATAATTAAACATGGAGGATGATTATAGCTTCTCAAAACTATGTTTTGAGAAGCTGTAACATTAACCCAATCTACAAGGTTTTATTTATATTTGAATATTTTATTTGAAATAGTTGAAAAATATAAAGTAATTAAGTAAAATTAAAGTGGGGGAATATTAAAATATTCTTAAATAATATGTTTTTTGACAAAATTATTATTAACTTTGGGATAAGATTAGGGACATAACTATGTAGATCAATAAGGTGAAAACTATAAATTAATTCTATGAAAAAGTTTTAAGTCTTTGCTATTGGCTTTTGTAATAGTGAATAGTAGGATTAATAATCCTTAACAGGTTATTGCTACATAAAACTCCATAGCATTGCCTGTGGGGAAAGTTTACTAAGAAAAGATAGAAAATAATTATATGTGGAACAAGTTTGTCTTAGGTGGGACTAAGCTTGTCCCAGTGGTACAGGAGGAATAAGTATGAAAAAAATTGCTATACTTACAAGTGGTGGGGATGCACCAGGAATGAACGCTGCCATAAGGGCAATAGTTAGAACAGCTATAGAAAAAGGTATAGAGGTAATGGGAGTTAGAAGAGGCTATAGTGGACTTATCAATGGAGAAATATTTCCAATGGATAGGCACTCCGTATCTGACATAATTCAAAGAGGTGGAACTATACTTAGAACTGCCAGATGTGAAGAGTTTAAAACTGAAGAGGGAAGAAAAAAGGCTGCAAATGTACTAAGTGTTTTTGGCATTGACGGGCTTGTTGTTATAGGTGGAGATGGTTCCTTTACTGGAGCAAGACTTCTTTCAAAGCTTGGGGTTTCCACTGTAGGAATACCAGGAACCATAGACAATGATTTAACATACACAGAGTATACTATAGGATTTGACACAGCTTTAAATACAGTGTTAGATGCTATAAATAAGCTAAGAGATACATCAACCTCTCATGAAAGAGTTTCAATTGTTGAAGTAATGGGAAGAAATTGTGGAGACATAGCTCTACATGCAGGGATTGCAGGAGGAGCAGAAAGCATAATAGTTCCAGAAAAAGAGTTTGATGCAGATGAACTATGCAAGAATATATTATCAGGAAGATTAAAAGGAAAGATGCACAACCTAATATTGTTAGCAGAGGGTGTAGGTGGTGCAGATAAGCTAGCTAAACGTGTAGAAGAGATAACAGGAATTGAAACTAGAGCTACAATACTTGGACATATACAAAGAGGTGGAAGTCCAACAGCTTTTGATAGAGTTTTAGCTTCTAAATTAGGATACAAGGCTGTAGACGTGCTAATGGAAGGAAAATCTTCAAGAGTAGTAGGTATAAGAGATGGAAAAGTAGTTGATCTAGATATTGACGAAGCTTTATCTATGCCTAGAACTTTTAATGAAGATCTTTTTGAAATAGCTCAAATATTATCATAGTGGTGTGAATTTTAATAAATGATTAATAAGAAAAGTTTATTTTAAACTTTTTGGATATATTAAAAATATATAAAGGTCTTAATTATTTTAAGGGAGTGTATTTTATGAGGAAGACGAAGATTATTTGTACTATAGGCCCAGGAAGTGAAAATGAAAAGGTGCTTTCTAAATTAATAGAGTCAGGAATGAGTGTTTCTAGACATAACTTTTCTCATGGTAATCATGAAGAACATAAGATTAGAATAGATCTAGTAAAGTCACTTAGTAAGAAATACAACAAGCCTATAGCTATAATGCTTGATACAAAAGGACCAGAAATAAGAACAGGAAACTTTAGTGAAAGTTCAGTTCAACTTAAGGAAGGCGATGAATTTTCAATATACTGTAGAGAAGAAATTCTTGGAGATAACACAAAGTGTTCTGTAACCTATGATGGACTTTGTGACGATGTAAAAGAAGGAGACTCAATACTTATTGATGATGGTTTAGTAGGGCTTAAAGTTAAATCTGTAGAAGGAAACAAAATTAACTGCTTAGTTGTAAACAGTGGAGCTGTTTCTAATCATAAGGGAGTAAATGTTCCAGGAGTATCAACAAAGCTTCCAGCAGTTACTAAAAAGGACATTGAAGACTTAAAGTTTGGAGTAGAGATGGAAGTGGATCTTATAGCTGCTTCGTTCATAAGAAAAGCTGCAGATGTTTTAGAAATAAGAGATGTGTTAAAGGAAATAGGTGGAGAAGATATATTTATATTCTCAAAGATTGAGAACCAAGAGGGTGTAGACAATATAGATGAAATCATTGAAGCCTCTGATGGAATAATGGTGGCAAGAGGAGATCTAGGGGTAGAGATACCAATAGAAAAAGTTCCAGTAGTACAAAAGATGATCATTGAAAAATGTAATAAAGCTGGAAAGCCAGTTATTACAGCTACTCAAATGTTGGATTCCATGATAAGAAATCCAAGACCAACAAGAGCCGAAGCATCAGATGTTGCTAACGCTATTTTTGATGGTACTGATGCTATAATGCTTAGTGGTGAAACCGCAAATGGAAAGTATCCAGTAGAAGCAGTATCAACTATGGCTAGAATAGCTGGAGAGGCAGAAAAACAATTAGATTTCCAAACATTACTTATGAAAAAGAAAATAGAACATAGACCAGGAGTTCCAACAGCTATAAGTCTTGCAACCACAACAACAGCTATGGAATTAAACGCCAAAGTAGTTATTACAGCTACACAAAGTGGAAGCACTGCAAGGATAGTATCTAAATACAGACCACAATGCCCAATAATAGCAGTTACACCTTTTGAAAAAATTGCAAGAAAGCTATGTTTAAGTTGGGGAGTATTCCCAATAGTGGCTGAGATGGTAAATAGCACAGATGAACTTATAGAAAAATCAGTAAGTATGGTAAAAGAATCAGGATTTGTTAAAAAGGGAGATTTAGTTGTAATAGCAGCTGGAATACCTATAAATGATATAGGATCAACTAATATGATGAAAGTTCATATAGTTGAATAAAATATAAAACCCATTACTGTTAGTGAAATATTTGTTAACAAATTGAAAACTTTTTGTAAAAACTAATAAAAATAGGCCGAAAATCACGAAAAAAACATAAAAATATAAGAATTTACAAAAAGTTAACAAATTAATAGTTAATAAATGGTATATTTTATATATGTAAGGTAATAATATGATGATATAATGATTACTCATTAACATGGAATTATGGCAACTGATTCTATGCTCAGCACCTTTATAGGTGCTCTTTTTTTGCCCATTTATCTAAAGACTATCTGCTTTAATAGGATTTACCTAGAGATTATCTTTATAGCTACAGATGGTACTAAGTAGGAAACTCATTTTCGTATATTCAGATTAGTATATTCAGATGGTACTCAAAGAGTAATGGATTATTAAAGTCATAGGTTTTGGTATCTACTTAATAGAATACTTTCAAATCATAGATTGGTTACTTGGCTAAGAGACTATGTTTTTAGATAAAAATTTCTAAGCTTCACAGTAATTAGAAACTCCCTCTAAAACTAAGAAATTTGTTTATCTTTATACTTAAAAGATAATACTATATGTAGATGTAAAATTGATTTTATATTAAATCTATCTTTTAAGGAGGAATAAACATGGCAAAGCTAAGTTGTAACGTTACTAATTGCATTCACAATGGTGGAGGTTTATGTGGTGCGCGAGTTATACACATAATAGGTAAAGAGGCAGACACTAGTAGGGGAACAGAATGTGATACCTTTGAAGATACAGATATAACAGCTGCTATTAGAGGGATGACTAATATTAATATAGGTGGTCAATTAAGGCAGGCCTTTGAAAATGAAAAGGTGGTAGTAAGTCCAGATATAACTTGCGAAGCTAAAAAATGCATCTATAATGCTGATAGAAGATGCACAGCTGAGTATGTTCAAATATATGGTCCAGCTTCATTGAGTAATTCCTATACAAGATGTGAAAGTTTCAAAGATAGATAAAATAAAACTAATAATATGGAAAGTTTTTATTTAGATAAAATTTTTTCCTCTTAACTTTTTATTTTATAAAAATATAATTTGACAATATAAAAGTTATAAGGGAAAATCTATAAGTAATAGTAAAGCAGGAATCTTTAAGGTTCAGATGGAGTTTCATAAAAAGAGTTCTTACCTTTAGAGAGAGTCTTTACTCCCTATAAAGCTTAGAAATTGTTATTCAGGGACGTAGCCGCTCTTTATTGCCACTTTGAGGAAGATGGGAGTATTAGAGCGGGTAGTCATGGGATAAAAAAGCAATTCTTTAACAGAAGTTTAAAAGATAAGTTTTATAAAAATATTATAAATAGTAGTAATAATATAAGAAATACCCCTCCATATGTAGAGGGGAAATATTATGATTTTTACATAATATAGATTAAATATAAAAGGGTGGGTTTAATTGGTAGAAAAGAATAAAGATTACGTTGTAGATATATTATCTTTAGGATATGAAGGAGAAGGAATAGCTAAAATAGAAGGATTTCCTATATTTGTACAAGGAGCTTTAATAGGAGAAAAAGTTAAAATAAAAGTAATAAAAGTAAATAAAAATTATGCTTTCGGAAAGCTTATAGAAATAATAAACCCCTCTAATGGAAGAGTAGATCCTATATGTTCTATATATAATAGATGTGGAGGTTGCAATCTTCAACATATGGACTATGAATGTCAGCTAGATTTTAAAACTAATAGGGTTAAAGACTGTATTGAAAGAATAGGAAAAATTAAAGATACAATAATTCATAGAGCCATAGGAGCAGCTAGCCCTTATAGGTATAGAAACAAAGTTCAATTACCAGTAGGTGGAGTCAAAGGCGATGTAACCATAGGATTTTATGCTCCAAGAAGCCATAATATAATCGATATGAATAAA
Organism: Clostridium simiarum; assembly: GCF_018919175.1. Lineage (GTDB taxonomy): Bacteria > Bacillota > Clostridia > Clostridiales > Clostridiaceae > Clostridium_L > Clostridium_L simiarum. The sequence goes on from NZ_JAHLQL010000004.1 coordinate 251,969, forward strand.
TGCCATATTCAAGATGAAAGCGGAGATAAAGCAGTAGAAATTACAAGACAATGGATGAATAAATATAACATAGAACCCTATAATGAAATAGAAAGTAAATCTCCAAATTTAAAAGGGCTCATTAGACATATAATGGTGAGAAGAGGTTTTAAAACTGATGAAGTTATGGTAGTTTTAGTAACCACCAAAAAACAGCTTCCATATAAAGAAGAGTTTATTCAATTAATAAGAGATAACATCAAAGGAGTAAAATCCATCATTCAAAACATAAACTCAAAAGTAACTAATGTGGTACTAGGAGAAGAAAACATAGTTTTATGGGGAGAAGACCATATAAGTGATTACATTGGAGAATTTAAGTTTAATATATCACCCCTATCATTCTTTCAAGTGAATCCAATGCAGACAGAAGTGCTTTATAGAAAAGCTTTAGACTATGCAGATTTAAAGGGAGAAGAAATAGTGTTTGATGCCTATTGTGGAACAGGAACCATATCCTTATTCCTATCACAAAAGGCGAAAAAAGTTTATGGGGTAGAAATAGTAAAAGAGGCCATAGAAAATGCAAAGGAAAATGCAACGATTAATGGAATTAATAATGTAGAGTTCATTGTGGGACAATCAGAAAAGGTAATTCCAGAACTTATAGAAAAGGGAATAAAAGCTGATGTGGTAGTAGTTGATCCACCGAGAAAAGGCTGTGCAAAAGAACTCTTAGAAGCCATAGCTCACATGTCACCTGAAAAAATAGTATATGTATCCTGTGATCCTTCTACCCTTGCAAGAGACTTAGCTATATTAGAAGAGTTAGGATATAAAACCAAAGAAGTACAGCCAGTAGACATGTTTCCAGAGACAGGACATGTTGAGACCTGCGTACTTTTGTCCCACAAAACCCCACAAACATCTCCACCGTCTTTATAAACAGGAAAATTGAATAAAAATGATAATTTAGAAGCAATATTAAATTTGAAATTAGCAGAGGGACAAGATGCCTATGTGGCATCTCATATGTATAGTCTAGCCCAAGCCTATGGAGATTTAGTTAGCCTAGAAAAACCATGTATACCCTTTGCTATATACAACAATGAAGAAGTTGTAGGGTTTACAAGGATGGAGTATGACATGAGCTAGGAGAAGATGAGTTTTTGTATAAAGAGTATGGCGATAAGCAAACTTACCAACTTTTTCGCTTTATGATTGACGAGAAGCGCCACGGTAAGGGGGGTGGTAAGCAAGCAATGGGGATTATTGCGGACGTTCCAATAAGGAGAAGCGTCGTCTATTTATTTATCTTATGTGACCACAAACGAAGAGGCTAAAGGTTTGTATACTTCCGTTGGATTCATGGAAACAGGGGATATAGAAGACGGCGAAATGCTTGCAAGATTTGAATTATAGAAGGAGGATTTCTAAATGAAGAAAGGGAAAATTATTTACCTAAATGGCGTATCCAGTGCAGGAAAAACAACTTTATCAAAAACCTTGCAAGAACGCTTGACAGAACCCTATTACTGGATGTCTATGGATACTTTTATGTACATGACACCTAAAAAATTTATCAACAACGATAGTGATGAAAATGAAGGAATTTGGCTACAATCCATCATTAATATGTACCACACCATCAAAATGTACTCTGACATGGGCTATAATACTATTGTTGATGATGTTTTTGATGACGATTATTTGCCATCAAAAATGCTTGAAATACTTCATGATTATCCAGCACTTTTTGTTCAAGTGACATGTCCACTAGAAGAACTACAGCGACGAGAAAAAGAACGTGGCGACCGTGATATTGGACTAGCAGAAAGTCAATTACCCGATTTATACCCTATAGACAAGACGTATGATATTATTGTTGATACTCACGCTAATACTACCGAAGAATGTGCAGAAAAAATTATCGCTCTACTAGATAATCCGGATAATTTCCAAGCGTTCAAAAAACTTAGGAAACAAAATATAGCTAATACATAAAAGGCTACCCTCATCACAAAAACCTACCCTGTCCGACCCCATGTATTTACTACATTAGGGTAGATCTTGAACAGTACCTATGTTATCAAGGTAACTGCACAGATGGATGTTCATAAGACATATTCCGCCACCAAGGGGATATTAGATTGACACGAAATCTTTTTTGTATCCTCAAGGCATTGTGAAGTTGTATGCCTGTTGCAACGAGCTTAGAAATAGAATAGAAAAAAATTAGCGAAAGCCGTGAGTAAAGATCCTCACGGCTTTCTTGTACCCTAAATTGAGAAAAGAGATTGTGATGAAAAAGCTTAGAAGAATAGATCCAGTTATAGAAAAAAAGAAAAAGTTGAAGGTTGCTGCGTATTGCAGGGTTAGTACAAAATTCGAAAGCCAACAAAGTAGCATTGATTTGCAAATTTCTAATTATGAAACCGTCATACAAAGCAATCTTCAGTGGGAATACGCTGGAGTTTATTTTGATTATGGTAGTGGACTTAGGCAAAAAGGTCGTTCCAACTTAGAGAAAATGATAAATAAGGCTTGTGCTGGTGAGATTGATTACATTCTTACTAAATCTCTCAGTAGATTATCTAGGAATGTTTTAGATACATTAATAATCATAAGAAAATTAAAAGAAAGGGGCATTAATATGTATTTTGAAAATGAAAACCTAAACTCGATTGAAGATGAAGCAGAATTTGCAATCACTCTTAGTGGTATTTTAGCTCAGGAAGAAAGCAGAAATCTAAGTGAGAATATCCAATGAGGCTATCAAAGGAAGTTTGAAAACGGAGATATATTTACCAAGTATAAAAACTTTATGGGTTATAAATGTGAAAACGACAGCTTAGCTATTATACCTGAGCAAGCAGAAATAGTGAAAATGATATTTAATCTATATTTAGATGGCATGACATTACAGCAGATAAAAGACTATTTAGAGGGCATGGAAATTAAAACTGCTACAGGTAAAGATGTTTGGGCAACGTATGTTATACAAAAGATGCTTAAAAATGAAAAGTACAAAGGCTGTACCATGTTTCAGAAAACTTTTACCGAGGATTACATTACTGGAAAAAGAAAAGTGAATCATGGGGAACGCACAAAGTATTATGTAGAAGATACTCACCCTGCTGTTGTATCAAAAGATATATTTGATAGAGTGTAAGAAGAAATGAAGCGACGTGAAAGAATTGTGCGTAATGATGATGGAAGTATAGAAGCGTCAAAGAACAAATTCAATAGCAAGTACATTCTTGGCAATTTATTAGTATGTGGGGACTGTGGTGCATCCTATCGTAGAAGAACGGAACGTGGCAAAGTTTTATGGAGATGTGCCACTAGAATTGGAAAGGGAAAACAGGAATGTGAACTATCCCCTACGCTAAACGAAGAGTGGTTAAAGGAAGGGTTCTCAGAACTGATTTGTCATGGTATGTACGATGAAAGTGTAGTGAAGAGTAAGGTGGATAGAATTGAAGTGTATGATGGACATATTTTAATTAAAAGATACGACGGGTCAAATATAAAAGTTTGTTTATAGTGAAACAAGAAACTGGAGATACAGTTCCACTCAGGAATAGTGATTAAACAAGATGTGGATTACTATGAATAAACATTAAAATAGGAGTAGGGTGTCTTCCCTCCGCCTGTTGAATTTAAACTGCTAACAATAAAGTCCAAGGACTTTATTGTTGGTGGTTTTGCTATTTTAATTCTAAATATTCTGTAAAATTGTGTCTAATATGACGTTTTGTTGTTGTAAAATATTAGGAAAAGGTATACAATTGTAATAACAATGTTGTTTATATCATTATCTCGATTAGGAGGTATCATTTTGTCAACAGTAAATGAATTATTAGATATGGCAAAAAGAGAATTGACTAACCTTAAATCAGGTGAAATTTTCTTAGTTCGTGATCTTTTTAAAGGATACGAGTGGAATAGAATATCACGAAGTGACAGACTCCTCCTTGGTACCTTATTTCTCAATTATATCAAAAGTGATGATTTAGAGGTTATCCCGATTGAAAAGACTTCATCTGGGCAGCAGATATATAAAAAGGAGGATATATAAAATGTTAATACCGCCTTTTAGTGCTATTCCATCTTGGGAAGGATTCGAATATCAAGGCTATTGTGCTCTATATTTTGCTTTAAAGCAAATTTATGATTTAATTCAAAAAAACAAAGCAGAAAATATCAATAACTTTAAACTAGGTTTAGAGGGTGAAGATGATTTTTCTATTATACAAAATGATGAGTATCTTAGTTTGCACCAAGTAAAGTATGGCAGCTTCTCTTTAAAAAATAAAGATAAGCTTTGTTTTATATTATCAATTTTACAATATAAGGCTAAGTATGGCTATTTCCACATTAGTAAGCCAAAGACATTATCATTAGATTTCATTGCAACTACTCAAAATTTAATTGATGAACTATTAGAAGAACTGAAAAAAGAAATTAAGGCTAAAAATGAGATACCTAAAAATGATTATGACAAATATTTGCTGATAGAAGATATTACTGCAGATACGACAAAAGGTTCTGTCTACAGCATACTTAAATTTGTGAGTAAGCAGCCAATTGATAAAACCCATTTACTAGAAGCGAAAACTGCTATAGTAAAAGAATTACTTTGTTATAAAAAAGACCTTTCTACTAAAGGGGATAAAGATTTATGGACTGTGAATGAGGAGATTTTTGAAACAACAAGGGATGTCAAAAGTGCATCACATAAATTAATTGAGAACATATTAGAAATTCAGTATCAAGACAGAAAAATGTACTTAGACAATTGCGAAGTAAAGCTGATTTGTGATCAAGTATTTTTATTTATAAAAGAAAACGTTCAGGACTCTAATACAAAAGAAAGAAAAAATAACTGTAAAATTAACTTTAAAGATATATACGATAAAGTTGTATTTGACTATAAGACAGACAGTTATACAGTAGACTTCCAGTACTATAAGTTGTTGGAGCGTATAGAGGAGGTGTTCAATAAATATCCGACTAGAACTAACAATAATTGTGATTTTGATAAATGTGAGGAATGCGAAAAATGTAATCTGTATGAACAAATAGAAAAAATATTTCAACTTACATCTGAAGAACAAAAAGATTTTTTATATAAATTACTACTAAAAACACCTAATCATGATTTGCCAAATGAGCCACTTATAAATAGATTAATCATCACTCTATTGCGTAAAATTGATGGCTTAAAACTTGAAGCGTCAAAAGCGATTTTAATGCAAAGTGAAGGTAAATTTTTCAGGTTAACATTAGATTCAAGTGGAGAAAGCTACGAACTATGCGAACAATTAAACCAAGAAATACATAAACCAGATGGCGATAAATTACTAATGTACGAAACAGATGTACTTATAACCGATCAATTGAATGAAGAAACCTTTTCACATGATGGAAACAAGTTTAACATTATAGGTGAAAAAGAGTTAAAAGATATTGCTCTAATTAGTTCTGATACTATTGAAAAGAAAAAAATGAACATTAGCAAACCTAAAATCATGAGACTAATTAATCGTACAGAGGCTGAAAAGGAGTTGAATAATAAATGATAAATATTTTAGATAATATATTTGACTATTATAAATATCTAAAAATAAATATTTATGATATACAAAATCAAAATAACATTTTATTTTACAAGCATCAAGATAATTTAGTTGCAAATTATTTTTTGGTATATGAAATAGATTGTAGAGAGTTCGAAGATGATGAACGGAAAGTAAAACTTGCTTTAGATGAACTTGAAAAATTATATGCCACAAAGTCAAAAGATAACTCTACTTTAAGAAACAAAATACTGGAACAATTTAAAAGCACACAAGAGGCTAGTCAGATAGATAAAAATACTTCTGCGATATATCTTCTACTATTTAACAATATTGAACAGTTGAACAACTATAGAAATGAAGTCTATTCTATAGAAGAATCACCTAATTATTTCAAAAGATACGTTTTGCCCTATACACTGAATCAGTTGAATCAATTGAATGATGCATTATCTCAATTTCCAGACAGATCATTAGATGAGGCATTATGCCAAATTGTAGATAATGAAGAGAATTATTTTAGATTAGTTGAAGGAAAAGATTTGGAAAGTACTTATGGACTTGTAATTCGGATGTTTTCTAAGCTTCCATTTTTGCAGTATAAATTTAAGACTGAATTAGCACCTGAACCTATAGAAAAACAGGTTGAACGTAATTTAAAAGAAGAGCAAATCAATTATCATCGAATTTTGAATAATGATGAAATTAATATCGAGGAGATACTTCTATTAGAAGACAGTCTTGCCATTGATGAATATGAGATAAATAAAGAAATCAAAAAAAGGATGAAAGGGGTCAAATAGTGAGTTATAAAATTGAAAGTCTAAAAGTTCGCAATTTTAAGTGTTTTGATTCTAAAAAATTCTATGAATTCTATTTTATACAGGATGCAAATCCTACTATTTTATCAGGACCTAATGGATTTGGTAAAACAACATTTTTTGATGCCATTGAGCTGATCTTTACAAAAAGAATAACACGGTTAAATTCAGAGATTGAAGATGGAAGAACCAATCTTGGAAAAAATATTCTGTTAAATACATCAGTTGAATGCGGATATTTGATATTAACATTGATAAATATAAGACATGAAAAGATAACTATTGTTGCAGAGATAGATAATCGTCTTACAAAGCTAATTATCGATACAGCTATTAAATTTACTTGTATTGAAGGAACAATTGATACAAATAATTTTGATGAATTTTTGAGTGGCAATATAAATTGGAAGGACGATATTTCAGAATTTGAGAATTTAAATTACATAAAAGAGCATTTTAATATCTACTATTACGTTTCTCAAGCGGAATCTGTTCACTTTCTAAAAAATAGTATTTCCAGTAGAAAAGACAGCATGACTAAACTTCTTCAAACAGAAAGTATACAAGAGAAAATCGATAAGATAGAGAATAATTTAATTGGAGCTACAAGGGCAAAAACAGGAGTTTTGATTAATGATGAAATAAAAACAACAAAAAGTGAGTTAGATATTAAAATATCAAATTTGAAGATGAAATTGGATGCTACTGGTGGAGAATATAAAGAAATCAGTTATACACCATTGTTAATGTATCCGCAAGATTGTGAAATGAAAAAATGGGATCTTGAGAATTTAGAGTTAAAGGATATTTCAGAGAAACAACTATCAGCATATATTGATGAAATAAATGGCATCTATAATTTATATCAAGATTTACCTGACTATAGGAAGTTCCTGAAAAATAATGAAACATTGATGTTTTCAAATAACAATGAAGCAATCTTAAGCTACATAAAATTCAGTGAATTTATGAACGGTAATAAGTTTAATCTTAAACAGGTTGAAGATGAAATTACAAAATTAAACAGATTGCTGGATGTTTTTAAATACAGTGCTTTCTTCCGCAGTGAATTGGATATTTCAAAATATAAGAAAGAAGATATGATTTCTTTACAAGAAATAGGAATAATTCCTGATACGTTAGTAATTGGTGACATAGATAATCTTGTTGACGAAATAAAAGTACTAAATTCCAAACTTGGAGAGAACCAAAAGAAGACAAATGAACTGATACAAGCGAGAGAAAAGCTACATTCAGTTAGAGAAAATAATGCAAATTTAAATTGTTGTCCTTATTGCAATAGCCCTTATGACAATCCTGAGTTATTGGAAGCAGCATATAGCTCTTTAAGTACTCAGCTGAAAAGCTCACAAGATAATAATTCTGTAGAAATAAAAGGTAAGAAGGCGAAACTATCTAATTATGCTAAATCAATAGCTGATTCAATAGAAGCTTTGTTCGCGCGAAAAGATGACAACGAAATTGAACAAATTCGTACAGTTGCTAGTGAATATTCCATGCTTCTTAAGTCGGAAAAGAAAATCGGTGATATTTCAAAAATTCATGGATTGGTTGGAGAAGTTAATTCGTGGAGAGAACTAAATGAGACAAGCAAAATTGTTGAACTGAAAAGAATTATTGAGTCGAATATTTCTGACTATGAAAATAAGAATTTTTTAGAGAATTTAAAACTTTATAATTATGACAATATATTCAAGGAAAATGCTGGTCTATTATCGATTGAGCAATCAAATTTAAAAGACAAAACTGCTACAGATAATAAAATTATGTTTGTAAGATACCAAAATAGTCTTCTGAAAAATAATGAGATCGATCAAATCAAAAATGATGTTAAGACATTAATCATCAAATTGAAGAAACTTGAAAAAATCAGAAATAACTTTGATAATCTAAAAAACTTGTATAATACTGCAATAGACGAATATAAAAATTTAGTTCTAAAGAAATTGCGAGTGCCTCTACTAATATACACAGGGAAAATATTGCAGGACTATCAAAATGGTCTAGGTGTATTTATTAATAAAGACGAAATGAGATTTGTTTCAAATGGTGATGCAAAACATGACATACTCAATACATTCAGCTCAGGGCAATTAGCTGGGTTTGTTCTATCTTTTTTGTTTGCAATGAATAAGCGATACATTTCAGAACAAACAGATGATATAGGATTTATTCTAATTGATGACCCAGTACAAACTATGGATGATATTAATATAGCATCATTTATAGAAGTGCTAAGGAACGATTTTCCAAACAAGCAGATTATTTTATCTACACATGAGACTGACAAGGAAAATTATATATTATACAAATTTTTAAAATACAATCTAAAAGGCCAATCGTTTAATGTTAAGGACAATATGTATTGATTTATCTTAAATACCTTGGAAAATAAAATAAAGGTTATACTGTTATGATAGTTTTTATTAAAACTTAAAGAGTGTATTCTGAACGATAAAGACTATAATGTAGCATTAAGCCAAGAAGCAAGGTTAATTACGGATTTGGAATAATATGGAGTGCAATTAGTGCTAAATAAAGTTTTCAAGTAGGCGCAATTGTTTAAAAGTTTTATTGCGTACAGTTTTTACTAACTGATAAAGTTGTAATAACACCACAAGAGCAGAAAAAATTTCTCCTCTGCTCTTAATTGTAGAGGTTAAAACTTGAAAAAATATCCTCCGCCAAGGCACCACCAGGTCCAAGTGGCATTATTTTTGTCACCTCAAGGCATGTGGAGACCTGCGTTCTGGAAAGTTAACTGAGGGCATAGTGCAAAAACTTCTTACAAACTCAGAGGTTCATCCTCGTGGTATCAAAGTTATGCTTGAGGATGGAATTGTAGGAAGAGTAAAAAAAATAAAATAATAATTAGGTATAATAAAGGCATTCAATCTTGTAGGTTGAGTGCTTTTTATTATACTTAAATAAAGTATAAATAACATACTTGTAGAATATATAGTTTGATTATCTGTGTCTATTATATTGATATAAATCCACAATGGATACCCTCTAAAATCAGGAACACTAGCTGGAGAATATGAATTATTCAAAGGCAAGGCTGAGTCTGCAAATACACAAGCGGGGCAAACATTTGGAGATAGCAGGGCATGGAATTTATATACGAATTATGGAACTATTGCAAAATTAAATGCTTGTGTTATGGATTTATGTGGACAAAAAATTGTTGGTTTATCCATGAGTGAAAGAATGGCAAAGGAGTTAGTTATCAACGCATTAAAGGACGCGTATCAGCAAGCAGGAAAACCAACAGGAGTCATTTTACACTCAGATAGAGGGTCGCAGTATTGCTCTAATGACTACCAAGATTTAATAAAAAAGTATCAGTTTGTATGTAGTATGTCTCCTAAAGGAAACTGTTGGGACAATGCTCCTATGGAATCCTTTTAGGGGAAGATGAAATGTGAATGGCTTTATGATAAACACTTTAAAACACGCCAAGAAGCTCGTGCAGTAGTGTTTGAATATATTGAGATATTTTATAACAGGAAAAGGATACATGCTTCTAACGGTTATTTAACACCAGAAGAATATTACAATAACACAAATAAAAAAGTGAAGGTAGCATAAAAAATGAAATAATATGATAATCTACGAAAAAGCTAGAAATAACGAGTTTAAGGTGTATAGTTTATTGGGGAAAGGGCAAATTACTTAAATTTTTTACTAAACAATAAGTGTTTTGATAATAGCTGGGGAATACGAAACAAGTATCAACATGGAGCCCCTCTTTATGATAATGCTAAACAATACGAAGCTGATTATGAAATTGCTCTTGTAATTTTAATTTTGCTTGTGGTTAAAATTGATGATGAATTGGAATTTTTTATGAAGAATAGAGTATAAATACTTCTATTTCTATTATAGCCGATAGGTAGATATACATGATTAGATTTAAAAAGCAACTAAACAGATATATAGAGTTTAGCTGCTTTTTATTTGTATAGAAAAATATGTTAATTGTTTATATAATTTAGGGTTTGTCAAGAAAACTTACACAGTTTTCTTGACAAACCCTAATGCTTCTTAGTTAACCAACTTATTTTATGATTAGAGGCTCTATCAATGGCAATTTTTGGATTTCAATGTAAGGAACCGCCTTCGAAAAATTAGAATCAAAGATGTCTGAACATATCACTAATTCATCTTCTTCAACTTTTTGATTCCATATCAAATTAAAATTACTTCTAAAATCTTCAAATTCAAATAACTCACATTGATAATTTCCAGCAGGTAACTTTACTAAATGTTTATTTTGCTCTTTGGTAAAAGTCATTTTTTTTACTTCGATAAATCCAACCATTTTATCTTTTCTATCATCCTTTACTTTAATAACTCCCTGATTATACAAAGCTGTAAGATTATATTTTCGGACTTTTTTATACAAGTCCGTTATCATTTTAGAAAAACTATGACTATAAGGATCCACATAATCATAAGTAATCGTTATCACGATTCTTTCAGGATACTCATTTTTATATACACTATTAATGGATTTCTTTTCTTGAAGATTGCTAATACTTCTCTTTAAAGAATCCATTCTTGCTTCTAATACTTTTAACTCTTCTAATTTATTTCGTAGCAGCTCTTCCCCTTCAGAAATCATACTAGACAAATCAAAATTACTACCAGTATCTTGAAAAAGCTCAAGTTTTTTAAGGGGAATTCCAAATTCAGAACACATTTGAAGCACCGTTAATTTCCCTAACTGGTCAGCAGAATAGTAACGATAATTAGTTTCATGATCAATATACTCAGGTTTTAAAAAACCTTTGTCATCATAATACCTCAATGCTCTAATTGTGCTTCCTGAAATCTTTGATAATTCTCCAATACTGATTAACTTCATAAATAACTCACCCTTCTCTTCTCAACAGGTGTTGACTCTCCACCCACGTGAGACATTATAATTGATTTTACAAATGAGATTTCAAGCTTGGATTACTCAAAAATATTAAAAAGAGGGTGACTCACTAATAAAAATTTATTTTTTAATCAACAACAACATTTTAATCTATACTAAATAATCTGTCAAAGAAAGTAGAGGTGTAACTATGAAATTTATAATAGCAGCCATTGCTATGGGGGTTTGGTTTTTAATTGGGTGGTCTATTAGTTTAGATCGCAAAAAAATAAAATCAAAAATGAAACCGATTTTATTTTTACTAGTCGTACAATTTCTACTCGCATTCGTTTTTCTTAATACAACTTTTGGAGAAGTTATTATTCTAAAAGTTGCTGCTGGTGTTCAAGTTTTATTCGACTCAGCTAGTGTCGGAGTTGATTTTGTATTTGGTGGTTTAAAAAATGAGGGTGTCCCTAATCAGTTCTTTTTAAACGTGATAATGCCTATGATTTTTATTTCTGGTTTAGTTGGAATTTTAAATCATATTAAAGTTTTACCATTTTTTATTAATTTGATTGGTTCTCTACTTAGTAAAGTAAATGGACTTGGACGCCTTGAGTCGTATAACGTTGTTGCTTATCCTTTCATCTCTTCAGGAGCATTTATCTCTTTTAAGGATAAATTTGCGACGATGTCAAATGCGCGTCTGTTTTCAATTTGTCTAGGAACCATTTCAAACTTTGGTGTAACCGTTGTCGCAGCCTATATGCAGATGCTTAGTCCCAAATACGTTGTTATTGCTTTAATCATGAATATGATTGGAATCTTTATCATGTCCCATATAGTTTCCCCTTTTGATGTTGATCCTAAGGAAGATGTTTTTGAAGTAGCTGACGATGAAGAAAATAAAAAACCATTCTTCACAGTCCTTGGAGACTATATGACATTAGGTTTTAATATAGCAATCAGTATTGCAATTATGGCTATGGGATTCATTGGTTTAATCACACTTATTAACACTATTTTTCAAGGGATAATTGGCATTACTTTCCAACAAATGCTTGGATATCTATTTGCTCCATTTGCATTCTTAATGGGTATTCCTGGAGACCATATTGTGCAAGCAGGGGAGATTATGGCAACTAAATTATTATCTAACGAGTTTGTTGCGATTCAATCTTTCACTCAAATAGCAAAAACATTTTCTGAAAGAAGTGTTGCTATTGTCTCTATTTTCTGCTTATCTTTTGCTAATTTTGCAGGGATGGGAATTACTGTTGGACTAGTAGGTAGTTTTGACAAAGCTAAGGGTGCCGTTGTTGCTAAATTTAGTTTAAGAATAATGTTAGCATCTACATTAATTAGTATGATGAACGCCACAATTATCGGTTTGTTTATTTAAAGAAGATGGAGAGATTAAATGAGTAATGTATTAGTTATTGGAAGTTTAAATTTTGATTTATCAATGCAAGTAAATCGTCTCCCAAAAATAGGAGAAACTATTCACGGAAGAAGTATTGACTATTTTATCGGTGGAAAAGGAGCAAATCAAGCTGTTGCTGCTTCTAGAATTATTAATGATGTTTCATTAATTGGTTGTCTTGGGAATGATACTTTTGGGGAAAAAATAAAAAAACATTTAAAAAATGAAAACCTTAACATCAATAATATCGAAACTGTCTCATATACTTTTACAGGTATGGCTTCAATTTTTAAAACAGAATTTGATAATGCCATCGTTGTAATTCCTGGTGCCAATGATTGGGTTAGCGAGACTTTTATCGATAAATATGAAGAACAAATAAAAAATGCTAAAGTCTTACTTTTGCAACTTGAAATACCAATAAGTAGTGTTCTTCACATTATTAAAATTGCTAAAAAATATAAAACAACTGTGATTCTTAATCCTGCTCCTTATCATGACTTATCTGATGAAATCATAAACAACGTTGATTTTATCACACCTAACGACTCAGAATTTTCTGATTTATGTGGTAGTCATTTTGATTACTCTGAAATTGAGACACAGATGTTAGATTGGCAAAGTAAACATCCTAACACTCAATTAATTGTGACTAGAGGAAGTCAAGGTGTTTCCTTTGTAAGAAATAATACGATTGTCACAGTAAAAGCTTTTAAAGCTACAGTTGTTGATACTACCGGCGCAGGTGATACATTCAATGGAATTCTTGCTGCTAAAATTTCTCAAAATACAACATTAGATGAAGCTATTACTTGGGCGAATGCTGGTGCATCCCTTTCTGTTCAAAAATTTGGTGCTCAGACTGGAATGCCTACTTATGAAGAAGTTAATAAACTAATAAAAAATTATGAGGTGGAATAAAATGAAAAAGATTAAGATGATTTTAGATATAGATACTGGAATTGATGATGCACTAGCTATTGCTTATGCTTTAGGCTCTCCTGAAGTAGAACTAATTGGTATTACTGGTACTTACGGAAATGTTTTAACAGAGCAAGGCGTTCAAAATAGTTTAAATATTTTAAATATGCTTGGTAACTCTAATATACCTGTTTTTTCTGGACAACACCACGCAGTTGATAAAGAGCACTTCAAAACGACTGACGGAAGTATGTTTATTCATGGAGAAGATGGGGTTGGTAATACTCATATAGCAAAGAGTCCTATTGCTAAGCAACAACAAGATGGTATTGATTTTATTCTAGAATCATGTAAAAAATACGGAGAAGAGCTAACAATCGTTGCCACAGGTCCTTGTACTAACTTGGCAACTGCTGTTGATAGAGATTTAGAAACATTAAAATTAGCTGGAAATATTGTCATTATGGGTGGTGCTTTAACAGTTTGTGGAAATGCTAACCAATTCACTGAAGCTAATATTAGTCAAGATCCAGTTAGTGCAGACAAATTATTCAAAAGCGGTTTACCAATTACAATGATTGGTTTAGATGTGACACTTCAAACTTTACTAACAAAAAAACAATCTCAAATTTGGAGTGATTTAAACACAACATCAGGAAAAGTATTTTCTCATATGGTTAATTACTATATTAAAGCCTATGATACACTATCTCCATATCTAGGGGGATGCGGTTTACATGATCCTTTAGCTGTTGCCGTTGCAGTTGATCCAAGTCTTGTTACAACAACTAAACTTCATATGAAAGTTGAAACAGAAGGTCCGAGTAGAGGTAGAACCATTGGAAATAACGAAAAAATTAACGAACCAAACCCAAATATTTCTGTAGCAATTGGAGTTGATGTAGACAAATTTATTTCTGAATTTATGAATCGATTAACAACATTGTTCTCTAAAAACTAGAATTTTTTAGATATATCTACTACTTATAAGTATTGTAACATTACATAGAAAAATAATTACATAAATAAAGTTTGACAATAGTTGATTTTATAGAAGAAGCTCAAACTTCAAAAACTTATGATTTATATACTGAAAAAATGAAGGTTCTCAATGAAGAAGATTTAACGTATTTTGGCATAGGAATAAAAGGTGATAAAAAATTAGTAAAGAAACTAAATGGTAGCTTTGGTTTACTTAGATAGCATCGCAAGGAAGTATAAAAATGAAAATTAGAATAATTGGAGCAACTGGAAGTGGTAAGACTATTTTAGTTAATTTTCTTTCAAAAGATATGAATGTTGAACATGTAGAACTCGATTCAATTCATTAACATTATTTTGTTACCTTTGAAAACGGTGTGACTAAAGGGGTTATTTTATACGAAGATAAAGTGTTTTATGGAATAAAACAGCTTGGATAGGTAGTTTGGCTGCCCGTCCTAACTACCTTAAATGTACCACTGGTTCAATTTTAGACACTTTGGTGTGGATCATGTAAAATGCAAAGTCCTGTTTTATAAATCCTTTAAAAAAAATATATTGGTAAAATAAAATTTGTTAAAATTAATTTAGATGAAAACCTAATCTTAGGTGAAGAGTCTCAGATTATGAGTACTTCAAATATGTTAATTTTAAGAGATGGTAAAATAATAAGTCACTTTATCGGCTATCATCAAAAAGAACAAGTACAGGTTATTCTAAATAAGCATATGTAAGATTAATTATTTTAATGACAAAAATTAATTTTGATACATAGTAAATTGTAATTCCAAGGTCACGAGATGTCCTTGGAATTTTTTGTTTTACTTTTCTGAGTCAAATTCGATTTAAGAAAATTTAGGTTAGTTCCCTATTTGGGAGTTTGGAGATTTTTGGTATTTTGCATTTTATTAATCATGAAACAGGAGATATTAGGGGTCTTTTAGAAGCTAGTTTATCAATTGTAGCGTCGATTGGAACAGGTTTTTTATTAACTTATTTTTTCTGGGAAGATGATTCTGAACTTGAATCAGAATTAGAAAGTGAAGAGGTAATATCTATAAGTAAAAAAATTATCTGTCGTTTTATCAATGAAAGGTTCTGTAAAACAATTAACAGAAGGTAGTGATAAAGTTTTTTCTACAGAATTACTAGGTAAAGGTGGTTTAATAATACGTACAGTGGAAATGTCAATGTCTTAATAATTTCGTCTGGAGGGACAATACCGATTCTTTTGGATATCGTAACACCAGGTGAATATAATGGTGAAGAAATAAAAATACTATATTCAAATACAAAGTTGGAAAATATAATTTAGATAAAATTGGTGATATAAGTTATATAGAGTAATTAAGTATGTCATTTTTTGCTGAGATATAGATTTTCAGTTTAAAAAAATAGAGATAAAATCTTGTGTAATATGACAAAAAGAAATAGTGTAACTAAATATATTAAATAGTATTAAAAAAGAATATTTAGAACAAATCATCAAAGATAAAAAAGTTATAAATTATAACGTAGCAGCCTTCATGGAGGAAAGTACTGGTACTAGAAAAATTTATCATATAGTTAATTACAATTTTAAAGCCTATGACCATATTTAGGAGGATGTTGATTGCATGAACCTTTGGATGTTTCTGTCTCTATTGATCCTAGATTATTTAAAACTACTAAATTTCATATAAAGGTTGAAACAGAAAGTTCAGGTAGAGTACGACAATCGGAAACAACGAAAAAATAAACGACCCTAATCCAAATGTTTCAATGGTAATTGGGGTCTATGTTGATAAATTTATTTCAGAATTCATGTCAAAGTTGACAAAATTATTTTCTAATAATTAATTTCATTTTATATAAATAGTACTATTTACATGGTAAAGCAGCAAGATTTAAAAAAACAGTCTCTAACATTTTTCTATTAATGAATAAAGAGCCTTTGAAATAAAGTTTTTTTGTTTGTATTATTTATATTCAATTATAGTTAATTATTTTTAAGTCATGTAAAAGGGAAAGAACGATAAAAAATTAACAAAGTTTCAAAAATACACTAGTAAATCAAACCAAGTTTAGCCAGAAAATATTTTTTTCATTATTAATTTTGATATAATCAAACGAATTTACCTTTTGTATCGTGTTAGTTATGACTAACAATAATTAAATTTAAGTACTAAAAAGCAGGAGGTGAATTTTTTGAAAGCAAGTAGGAAACATGAGGAGAAGATTGAAAAACAATTTGATAGTTTTTGTAAAAAAGTTTTGAGAAATTATGCTAGGGATATATATTTAGAAAAATCCAGAAAATATCGAGGTTTAATTTCTATAGATTTACTTAACTATAATGATATGAATAAGTTTACATTTACAGAAAACTATGATGTAGATAATATTCACATATCCTTGGGAAGCCTTAATTATAAGGTTGATAATGAAATAATAGGAAATGCAATAGATATATTCTCAGAAACTGAAAAAAAATTATTATATTATAATTTTTTCAAGTAATGTAAATTAATGAAATTTCTGAATGTTTAAGATTATCAAAGAGTACAGTTCACTACCACAAGACAAGAGCCTTAAAGAATATTAAAGAGTTTTTAGAAGAAAATAGAGGTGATTTTTAAATTTTATTAAGAATTCATATATAATTTCTGACATTATAAAATTAGTAAATATTTATATTAAAAATATTTAAAACTGTATCACAAATTTACATTCAATCATGATATTGGTTGTTTAACCTAAGTCAATATCTTGGACACCTTTACCTTAACTTTTTACTTTAATGTTGAAGTTCTTGTAGTTGAAAAGCCTTAGAGGTTAAATAGTTGATGCTACTGGGAATATATTGTCGATTGTATTAAGATTCAATATATTGAATAAACAGCACGATGTGTTATTTAGAAATATAAAATAGTTGATGGTGAACCTCACCTTTTTCAAACTGGCATGAAATGACTTCATTCATGCATTGTCATAAGGGGATCCCATATGATTAAAAGAATGTATTATTTCAAACCAGTACATTACATTATCACTTGGATACTGTTTTTCTAAGTCTATACGCAAAATAACACCATTAGGATTGTTGTTTAAAGTGGTATTTGTTAAGGTACTGATAACTAATTGAGAAATCATTGACTTGAATATTGAAACCCAATTATTTTCTTAGAATGCAAATCCATTACAGAGCTAGGTAATACCAACCATTTTTTCGTGTTTAGATATAAGTGATGTCAGATGATTACTTTCTATGCAATTTAATTTTTTTAGATGTTTTTTCTTTCATCACCTTATGATTAGAAGAGGTTATCTGAAATTTTTTAACAATAATTGAACTTATATCAGCATCTTTCATTAAACGCTAGATTCTTTTTAAACTAACAGAGAACCCATTCTTTGTTGTCAAAATAAAAAGAATCACTTTATTTTGTGTTACTTTTTCACGAAAAAGGTTATAGCCTTTTTTAGAATATCATTTTTTCTTATAGCTGTTGGTATTGTTTGAACAGTTCAGCGATATGTTCTGAGGTCATTCTTTCATCATTGATAGGTTTAAATTTTTTAATCCGAGAATAAATTGTAATGCTAGAGATACCATATTCACGATTCAATTTTTTTAGACAAGTCTTTTTTTTTATGTTAAACTCTTTATTAAAGTAAAGGGGTGACAACCAATGATTAAGACAGTTAAATTATCCTCTTAATAAATTAAAATTTAATTATTGAGAGGAGAAAGAAAATGAATTATAAAAAAATAGATTTAAATACATGGGAAAGAAAAGATCATTTTGAAGGATTTATGGCAACGGGAACTAGTTTTAGTTTAACAACTAAATTAGATGTGACTCAGTTTTATCAAAGAATAAAACAACAAGAAATTAAGTTTTACGCAGCTGTTATTCATCAAGTGACTAAAACTATTAACGAATTTGAATGTTTTAGAGTAGGTCATAATGAAAAACAAGAACTTGTTGTATGGGATAGGTTAGAACCAAACTATACAATTAATAGCCAAGTGAGTGAAAATTTTGTTAGTGTATGGACACCTTGGCAAGCTGATGTTCATAAGTTTCAGCAAAGGTATTTAGAAACAGTTAAAACTTATGAACAATCAAAACAAATGACACCACAAAAGGATTTACCAACGAATATTCTAGTAGTTTCAATGTTACCTTTGGTTTCTTTCGATGGCTTTAATCTAAATATTAATAAAAATGATTATTTTTTAGCCCCAATTGTTACAGGTGGAAAAATAATTAAAGAAAATGATAAGCTGTTGTTACCACTAGCTTTTCAAGTTCATCATGCAATTTGTGATGGTTATCATGTGGGAATGTTTATTGAAAAGTTACAACAAAATTTTGATCATTTTTAAAGATAAGAAATAAACTAAAAACAAAAGAAATTTTCTTTGGTCAGACTGTAGATAAAGTATTGAATTATTCGATACTTTGTCTTTTTTTCTTGGTAAAATAAAGAAAAGGAGCTGATTTAAACAAGACATGAGTAAACGAGATCAAATTGGTTTTTATTCTTTAAATGACTTAGTTCCACAGGAACATTTACTAAGAGATATTGATAAGTATGTTCATTTTAATTTTATTTACGAATTAGTTGAAGATAAATATGATGAAAATAATGGGCGACCTAGCTTAGATCCTGTTCTATTGATTAAACTGCCATTAATTTAATATTTATATGGAATTAAAAGTATGAGACAAACAATCAAAGACATTGAAGTTAATGTGGCTTATCGTTGGTTTTTAGGATTGGACATGAAAGATTTAATTCCCCGTTTTTTTACCTTTGGTAAAAATTATTCAAGAAGATTTAGAGGCACTGATATATTTGAACAAATTTTTTACGGAGTTTTAGAACAATGCATTGAAGTCCTATTAGTAGATACTTCAGAAGTTTTTATTGATGGAACACACATCAAGGTTCATGCGAATAATAAAAAATATGAGAGTAAAGATGTAACATAAGAAAGCTTGTTTTACATAAAGACCTTGCAAGAAGAGATTGAAAAAGATAGAGAAAAAAGGTTAAAAAAGCCCTTAAAAAGAAGAATAAGAAGTGATCTAAAGGTAAAAAAGAAAAAAGTAAGCAGTACAGATAATGAAAGTGGTTGGTTTCATAAGGGAGAGTATAAACAAGTATTTGCCTATGCCACACATGTGGAGACCTGTGTAAAGCTATATAAAAAATAAGAAAGAAGAGTAACACTATGGATGGAACAATAAGAAAAGATATAAAAGTAGGAACAAAGGTCTTAGTGGTACAAAAACAAGACCAGCGTTCTGGAAAGTTAACTGAGGGCGTAGTGCAAAAACTTCTTACAAACTCAGAGGTTCATCCTCGTGGTATCAAAGTTATGCTTGAGTGTGGAATTGTAGGAAGAGTAAAAGAAATAAAATAATATTTAGGTATAATAAAGGCATTCAATCTTGTAGGTTGAGTGCTTTTAATTATACTTAAATAAAGTAGTAATATACAAAATGAAGTATAAATAACATACTTGTAAAATATATAGTTTGATTATCTGTGTCTATTATGTTGATATAAATCCATTCAAGGGGTTAAGAGTTTAAGGTTTTATGATAGGAGTTTGTTGTTTTAAGTAATTTATTAAAACAATTGAATTTATACACATATAGATTATAATTGAATTATATGGGATGATAAGGGGGAGATTGGAAGTGATATGTCCAAAATGTGGGAGTGAAAACTCTGATGAAAGTCTATTTTGTAATAAATGTGGTGCAAAATTAGAAACTACAAATGTTGATAATATTGATAGTAATGAAATGAAAAATGATATTGCTGATAATGAAAAGAATCATAAGAAAGTATTTAAAGACAAGATAAAGTTTCATATAAATAAAAAAAATGTTATTTTATCATGTTCAGTTTTAGTAATAATAATTTTTGTAGTTTCTGGAATTATTTATTTTAATAATCCTATATCTAAATACAAGAGTGATATTAGAAATAATAAGCAAACAGAAGCAGCTAGACTTTATAATGATAAAATTAAAGGTAATTCAGATAATGAAAATAAAATAAACTCATTCTTAAAGAGTGAATTATTGGACATCGTTAATTCATTTAAAAATGAAGAAATTGATTTTAATAAGGCAAAAGATAGGATTGATACAATTAAGAGTACAGGATTAATATCTATCGATGTTAATAATGCAATTGATAACGTTAACAACCTTAACAATTCAAGAATTGCATTTAAAAAAGCAGATGAGTTTTTGAAAAACAACAATTTAATAAATGCTATAAAGGAATATAAAAATGTAATTTCTGATGATAAGAACTATGAAAAAGCTAAAGAGCAGATTAATAATAATGAAAAAAAATATAAAGAACAAGTATTAAAAAGTGCAGAAGAATTTGCAAATAAGAAAGATTACGATGAAGCAGTAGAAATCTTGTCAGAGGCAATAGTAGTTTTTTCTAATGATGCTGATTTAACTTCTAAAAATGAAATTTATGAAAAATTGCAACAGGAAAAGCTAGAAACCGAAAAAATACAAAAAATTGAAGAAGCAAAAAATAAACAGGAATTAGTTGTGGTTAGTAGTAGTGTAGTTTCAGATTATTTTAATATTAACGATCAAGCTAAAGTTATAGTTAAAAATAATACAAATAAAGTTGTAAAGAAGTTTACTATTGGGATTCTTATGTATGATGGCAATGGATACCCTCTAAAATCAGGAACACTAGCTGGAGAAAATGAATTATTTAAAGGCAAGGCTGAGTCTGTAAATATACAAGCGGGGAAAACATTTGGAGATAGCAGTGCATGGAATTTATATACGAATTATGGAACTGTTGCAAAATTAAATGCTTGTGTTATGTATGTTGAATATTATGATGGAGATAAATGGACAAATGACTATTATAACTACTGGAAAGATGAATATTTAGGAAAACCATATAAATAATCACAATTGAAAGCCTGTATTTATTAAGAAATACAGGCTTTGAATATTTTTAAAAGGAAGTGGTATTTTGCAAATAACAGAAAATCTAATATTACAATGTCTAAATGAACTTAATAAAAATTCTTTATCAAAAAAAATATACGTTTTATGACACAAAAATTGATATTTTAAGTGGTACAGGTATAAATTCTATTATAAAAACTGTGTATGGAGATTTTTAGCCTTATTATAAAACTATTGATTTTGAAGATGGTTATAACATAGAAATTACTAAAAGAGTATTTTGTAATAGAGATAATGCTATAACTATGCAAAGCAATTTTTTTATAGAAAAGAAAAAATATAAGATTTATTAAAAGATAGTATGACAGTGCAATAGTTATATTGAAGGAAAGAAGAACTGCTCTGCAAAAGTAGTTGATGATTTATTATTAAAGAGAGCCTTTATCCAACTATAGAATTATATGGTTGTTGATAAAGGCTCTTTTTAAAAGTATTTTTGGAGAATGTTGAAAAAACTATTAATAAGGATACCATTGGAACAGATAGCTGAAAAACTTCAAATTAAATAACTCAGCTAGAGCAAGACTTAAGTGAATTGGTGTAGTTAAAGATTAGAAAGTAAATTGATGATAAATATTACAGCAAACAAATTTAAAATATCAATAGCACTGAGAAGTAAAATCTTGGTGCTTTTATTTTATATAAATTAAATATAAAAATTAAAATAAAGGTATTCAGTCAACTTCCTTACCCATTAGTACAGCTCTAAATTTACGCTTCAAAGGCTACAAATCTGTTCAGTAGAAAAATTAAAATCATTTTATGAACATGAATATGAAAGGTCAGCACTTTTCTTTTAGTGTTGACCTTCTAAGTTTTCCAAAAGGAGAAAAGTAAGTAACGAAACATATTCAAAATAATGTATACAAATGTCGATAAGTCCATGACGGTTAAGTATCAAGTTTATTTATGCTTTTTTATGTAATGAAACGTCCCGTTTTCATAAGAGCCCGCGGAGTTATTCCAAACCTTTTTTGAAAAGCGCTTGAAAAGTGACTTATATTCGTGTATCCCACTGCAAAGGCAGTTTGGCTCACATTATAATTTCCTCCCTGAAGCAAAGAAAAAGCTTTTTCCAGCCGCTGCTCCCGAATAAATTCATAGACAGTTTTTCCGAAGTACAGTTTAAATAAACGTTTTAATTTGTAATCATTCATCTGGATTATGCGTGACAATTCAAGTAGAGTTGGAGGGGTTTCTAATCGATTTAACAGCACCTCGCGGGTATAAGTCAGTCGCTCTATATCGGATTTAGATATTTCACTAAAGCGATTATCAAAAGAATCCTTACAGAGCAGTCTTTCGATATTCATGGACAACAGCTCTAAAATATAGCTTTCCAGTAAAAGCCTATTTAGTTTATCTGATCCCTTTTCAAAGCATGAATCTAATTTATTGATAAGGCTCTCTTCCTGTGCGTCGTTTTTGAAGTCACAAGAATAATAAGCTCCCTTTTGGAAAGAACGAAATCCTACGTTGCTTTTTCCATAAACTGCTTTACAAAAACCATCAAACGCGCAGGGGCTGACCCAAATTGAATATAACTTAATATCATCTCCTCTGTTGTACTCTGAATGGCAGATGGCCTGTTCCGAAAAGCCAAGTGATGCATATCCTGGTCGAAGTTCAATCAGTGTCCGATCCACTTCTCCGTACATGGCATTATTTCGGCTATAAGATAATTCAAATATAGGAGCGGTCGTCTCTGATTTTCTTTGAATTTTATTTTGCAGTATACCGTCAGATACCATGATATATACATCAGGGCGAATAGCTATACTTTTTTTGGAGAAAATATTTGAATCTTCAAACTTTAATGGTAAGTAAGACATTTTATCAATCACTCCTTAATGGTTTCTGTCCGGCATAAGGGCAGGAAAACCCTAATAATCTTTTATATCATTTATAGTTAGGTAATATATCTATCATAGTTAGCTAAATCTAACTTGTCAACATAAAGCTTCTTTCATCCTGATGGAAATAATTTTTTACATTTCTAAAAACTGTGATAACACCGCCATCCTCCGTCTTAGGGCAAAAAAAATCCGTTTAGGGGGAGAAAAAAAGTATTTTATTCATTATACTTATTACGGTTAGTCAAACCTAACTAACTGAACATAAATTTTGTAACGAACAGGAGGATTAACGTGAAGAAAAAACTTATTATTCCAATTTGTTTTATAATGGCAGTGCTCATGTCTGCATGCTCAATCGGTAGCTCGAAAAAAAACGATCAGCAAACAAGACAGACCACCGGAGTTGTCAGATCGGATGGTGATACAATAACGGTTAAGGATATGAAGGGGATAGTTGAAATTCCAGCCAACCCTCAGCGTGTTGTGGATGTCTCCGGATCAGTGGATGAGCTGATCATTATGGGGATTCCGTTTATTGGATCGGCCAACACTAGCATGTTTGATGGTGTGACAGTGCCTGATTACCTACAGGACTACTTTATTGAAAATAAGGTTGAGGTAGTCGGGAACTATGCCGGAATCATGGATTTAAGCCTTGAAAAGATTGCCGAATTAAAACCTGATCTTATCATTATGAACATCCGACATGAAAAGGTGTACGAGCAACTTCAGACCATTGCACCTACGGTCATGTTAAGCGACGATATCAGCTTTGTAAATTGGCGCGGACGTTTCCAACAGCTAGGTGAATGGTTTGGTAAGGAAGATATCGTGTCAAAGTGGCTTGAGGACTACGATGCAAAGGCTGCCGCACTTGCCGCACAGATAAAGGAAGCTGTTGGTAATGAATCTTTTGCGGTCATTGAGGCAAACTCGGTGCACTTTGGTTCCTATTATGTTTATCGGACAGCAGGCACTGGCGATCTTGCCTTCAACGAATTTAAGCTGAACCCGTCAGCCGGCGTACCTAAAGATGTTTGGGGCCAGGTTGTGGATGCTGAGTATTTCTCAAAGATCGACGCAGATCATATTTTCTACTTCAGTGACGACGGAAAGCTTGGAGATACAGCGAATAGTCCCACTTGGAAGAATCTGAAAGCTGTACAAAACGGCAATGTCTACTACGGACTGAATAGCGCACAATACAACATGGCCTACACGCCCAGAGGAAAATTGATTTATATGGAGAAAATGGCGGAGGCCATTATTAATCACACAAATGTTGATTAAGAGTAAATTGTTTAAAGGGGGAGCTCCCTTTAAAATTCCATCTAGATTCCAGCAACGGCTTCGCACAAAAGCGGGGTATGCGTTTTCAATTCTTTTGATGAGCATTGTCCTGCTATTGTCCATTCTGATTTCCGTAAGCATAGGCGTTGCTGGAGGGAACCTTAAAACATTGCTTCAAACGCTTGCCCATCCGAATAACCCTTCTGAGATAGGAAGGATTATGCTGGAAATGCGTATGCCAAGAGCTTTGGCAGCCTGCTTTACCGGAGCGGCCTTTGCCCTTGCTGGGGCTATTATGCAGGGTGTTACGGGAAATCCTTTGGCCGACGCTGGGCTTTTGGGAATTAATGCAGGGGCTGGATTATTTGTTGCGCTTACCGCTGTCTTTTTACCATATATATCGGTTTTTGGTACGATGTTTTCGGCATTTCTCGGTGCGGCCTTGGCTGTTCTGATGGTATATGGCTTAGGCATAGGCAAGCATAAGGCTAAACCCATACGGCTGATTTTAGCCGGTTCTGCCGTTTCGGCACTATTAACCGCTCTCAGTCAGGGAATTTCACTTACTTTCGGTATTTCCAAAGACCTTTCCTTTTGGACAGCAGGCAGCTTGTCCGGTATTGCTTGGCCATATCTGATTGTAACCACTCCCTGGATTATGGCAGCGGGGATTGTTGGACTACTTCTTTCAGAAAAATTGTCCGTATTGGCGCTGGGCGAAGAAAGTGCTGCGGGACTTGGAGTGAATTTATGGGCGGTTCGTATCACCGGAATGGCGGTTGTCCTAATTTTGGCAGGCGCAAGCGTATCGCTGGTGGGCGGGATTTCGTTTTTGGGGCTGATTGTGCCCCACTCGGCTCGTCTGCTGGTGGGAACGGATTACCGCAGGATTTTGCCGGTATCGGCACTTTTAGGGGCCATATTGCTGGTGATTGCCGATGTGGCGGCCCGTACCATCCATGCTCCTTTTGACACTCCTGTGGGCGCACTGGTATCGGCAATCGGCGTTCCCATATTTCTAGCGCTGACCTACCGAAAGAAAGGAGCCGTCATATGAACAAGCGAAACAAGCAACGGCTGATGCCATGGCTACTTCTGATAGTAGTTTGCGTAGCAGTTCTGTTCTCTATAAACTGCGGGTATCTGAAAATACCATATGCAGAAGTACTGGCAAGTCTTGTTAACCCATACAGTCCCGAATCATCAGTTGTGCTGCTGCAAATTCGGCTGCCGCGCATCGTTCTGGCCGTCCTGTGCGGGATGGGCTTGGCTCTGTCTGGATGTACGCTGCAGGCAGTAACAGAAAACCCGCTGGCGGATCCGGGCATTTTAGGCATCAACGCCGGTGCCGGATTTTCAGTGATGCTGTTTCTGTCACTCTTTCCATCCCTGCATGTTAGAACGATGATCTATCAACCGTTGTTTGCCATGGTAGGAGGTCTTTTTGTTGCAGTGATGTTATACGGTTTTTCCAAAAGACATGGTAAGGTAAGACCTGATTACATGTTATTAGGGGGGATTTGTCTTTCCGCCGGTTTTTTCGCTTTGATGCTAATTATGGGCGCTGATATGGATAATAGCAGCTATCAGTTGGTAGCAAGATGGCTGGCGGGAAACATTTGGGGGAGCAGTTGGCATCAGGTCAAGGCGCTAATTCCCTACCTATTGATACTGATCCCCATGCTGTTCGGCATGATGAATGTTCTGGATCTGCTTCTCCTTGGTGAAGAAGCCTCTTTGGCGCTGGGTGTCCGGGTGGAAAGGGAACGCAGAATCCTTCTGATTATCGCAGTTGCACTGGCGGCCAGCTGTATTTCAGTCAGTGGAGGTATTGGATTTGTTGGCCTTGTAGCGCCCCACATGGCGAGAAGGTTTGTGGGTGCTCGCCATCGTTATCTTCTTCCGACTTCTATGCTGATGGGAGGGCTTTTCCTGCTATTGGCTGATACTATAGGACGCTCCTTATTCCAGTCCATTGAAATACCTGTGGGTATCATGATTTCTGTTCTGGCAGCGCCTTATTTTCTATACCTGCTACGCAAGCAGACCTAAGGAGGTGAAATACTATGCAAGCTTGTATAACAGCAAACAAACTGTCCGCGGGTTATGACGGCAACCCTGTTTTTCATAATTTCGATCTTGAAATCCCGTCAGGACAAATCACAACACTGATTGGCTCAAATGGCTCAGGTAAATCTACGATTCTCAAAACCATGTCAAGGCTAATCGCTCCATCAGACGGTGCTGTGTATCTGGAGGGAGAATCCATTCATAGCATACCAACAAAGCTTGTAGCACAAAAGCTGGCGCTACTGCCTCAAAGTGCACAGACTCCCACAGGAATAACCGTGGAGGATTTGGTGGAATACGGGCGCTTCCCCTATCGCTCTAAGATGTCTGGTATGACACAAAAAGACATGGAAGTGATTCAGTGGGCCTTGTCGTGTACTAATATGACAGAACTGGCAAACCGGGAGATGGATCAGCTTTCTGGAGGCCAACGGCAACGCGCTTGGATTGCCATGGCGTTGGCGCAAAAGACTGGCATTCTGTTTCTGGATGAGCCAACCACCTATCTGGATATTTCCCATCAACTAGAGATACTCCAGCTTCTAAGGAAGTTGAATGTTGAGCAGAGCGTAACGGTTGTCATGGTTCTGCATGACCTAAACCATGCTGTTATGTTCTCTGATTATCTTGTAGCCATCAAGGATGGAAACAAATACTGTGCTGGCACACCAGAAGAGGTCATAACACCGGAAACACTTCGGAAGGTTTTTGACGTGGAGGCGGAAGTGATCCGGCATCCTGTGTTGGATGTGCCAGTGTGTCTTCCCTACGGTGTGGGAGGACAAATATTCAAAAAAGAAAAAAATTTATAAAGGAGGTAAATATCTTGTTTAAAAAGGTATTGGAATATGCCGGCGAGTATCGCAAAACAACTTATGCAGCCATCGCCGCAATGCTCATCGGTATCGTGATGAACGTACTGCCTTTTTGGTTCATCTATCAACTTATCCGTCCTCTATTGATGCGGGAGAGCATAACGGCGGAATATATTATCTGGCGCATTATCGCCATTGTAGTTTGCGTACTGATGTATGCTGTGTTTTATGTATGGGGGCTTTCCCTGTCCCACCGTTCGGCGTACAATACTCTGAAAAATTTGCGCATCTCCCTTCAGGACAAGCTGGAGAAACAGCCACTGGGTATTATTCAGGAAAAGGGCATCGGCTCTATAAAAAAAATGTTCATTGACGACATTGAGACAATTGAACTAATGTTGGCCCACGCGCTCCCGGAGGGGATCGCGAATCTCGCAATCCCGGTTATGGTATTTGCTGGAATGTTCCTTGTGGATTGGAAGCTGGGGCTTTTGGCCTTATGCTCTTTGCCGCTTGGGCTGATGGCCATGACGGTAATGTATCGGATCGGTATGAAGAAGATGCACAACTATTACGGGGCGGCGCAGAATATGAACAATACCATTGTAGAGTACATAAACGGCATGGAGGTCGTCAAAGTGTTCAACCGTGACGGCGAATCTTACCATAGGTTTGAAGGGGACGTAAAAAGATACCGAGACTTCACACTGGCATGGTATCGAGCGTGCTGGCTCTGGATGGCGATTTATAAGAGTATCGTGCCCTCTGTGGCGCTGTTTGTCCTGCCCATAGGCGCTTATCTGGTCATTCAGGGTTATTCCACACTACCGGATTTGGCTCTGGTTTTATGTATGTCCTTCGGAATCGGTGCACCGCTTCTCAAAGCGGTTGGTTTTATGCCCATGATAGCACAGATCAACTACAGAATCGAAAATCTTGAGCAGATGATGAGTACGCCTCCGTTGCAGCAATCCAATAAACCGTTTGCCGGAAAGAACCATTCGGTGCGGTTTAAGGACGTCCGTTTTACCTACAAGGATACCGAGGTACTCCACGGAATATCACTTGAGGTTCCAGAAGGCAGTCTGACGGCGCTTATAGGAGAATCAGGCAGCGGCAAATCCACACTAGCTAAGCTGCTCGTTCACTTTTATGACGTTACCGGGGGTGCAGTTGCAATAGGTGGACAGGATATCCGAAATATGAGCCTTGAGGCGTTGAATCACGAAATCTCTTACGTTGCGCAGGAGCAGTTTCTATTCAACATTAGCCTCCTTGAAAATATTCGTCTTGGCAAACTGGACGCCACTGATGAGGAGGTTATGGCAGCAGCGGAAAAGGCGCAATGTGGCGAATTTCTGGCACGACTTGAAAATGGCATTCATACCATGGCTGGTGACGGTGGAAAGCAGCTTTCTGGCGGTGAACGGCAGCGCATCTCACTGGCTCGTGCTATTTTGAAAAATGCGCCTATCATTGTTCTCGATGAGGCCACGGCATTTATGGATCCGGAGAACGAGGAAAAAATGAATGAAGCTATTGCCGAGGTAATCCGTGGAAAAACTGTCATTGTAATCGCGCATCGGCTGCACTCTATTGTGAATGCGGATCAGATCTGTGTTCTAAATTCCGGCAATCTGGTTGCGGCCGGTACCCATAAAGAGCTGATGAAAAGCTGCCCTGAGTACCAAAAGCTTTGGCGGGCTGCAGAGGACAGTGAACAGTGGAAAGTCAGCACAATGAAAGGAGAAGATGCCTTATGATCTCATTAATGAAACGTATACTTGCGGTTTCCGGAACCTATAAGGTAAGAATACAGCTGGCATTCGTATTCTCCTTTTTGAAATCATTTCTGTCAAAAGTGCCAATCAGTCTTGCCCTTTTTATTCTTACTGCCTTTTATAACGGCACGGCCACTGTGAATATGTGTCTGCGTATTGGAATTGCTATGGCAGGCAGTCTGATGCTGCAAATGCTGTTCCAGTACATTGCAGACTGGCTTCAGTCGGCGGCGGGATTTATGCTGTTTGCCGACAAACGTATGGAGCTAGGTGCACATCTACGCAAAATGCCCATGGGGTATTTTACAGAGGGCAATATCGGCAAAATTAGTTCCGTTTTGTCCACCGACATGGTGTTTATTGAGGAAAACTGCATGACGGCATTAGCAGACATGATGAGCCATATCTTTTCGCAAGCCATCATGATTGTCTTCATGTTACTATTCAACGTGTGGCTGGGGCTTGTGGCAATTGCTGTTATGGTTCTTCTTCTACTGGTATCAAATGGAATGAGAAAAGAGAGTCTGACGGATTCCGCTATCCGCCAGGAGCAGAGCGAAAGCCTAACGGATTCCGTCCTTGATTTCACCGAAGGGATTGGAATCATCAAAACTTATAACCTGATGGGAGAGAAGTCGAAGGCGCTTTCTGACAACTTCAGGGAGAGCTGCCGGACTAGCATTGAATTTGAAGAAAACCACTCACCGTGGCAACGTTGGCTGAATATCCTCTATGGCTTCGGCTCGGTTATAGTGATTGCTCTTTCCGTATTCCTGAATTTCTACGGGATGCTGGATGTGACCTTACTTGTAGGTATTATGCTCTTTGTGCTTGACCTGTTCGGTCCAATCAAGGCACTTTATGGCCAGATCACGCAGTTAACGGTCATGAACAGCTGCATGGACCGCATTGAGGCGGTGTTTGCGGAGTCTGAATTGCCGGACGACGGAGAGAACTCCATTTCGAACAGTAGCCACACACCCGAGATACAGTTTAAAAATGTCAGTTTTGCCTATGGGGATAAAGAGGTGTTGCACAACGTTTCCTTTGACCTGAAAAAGAACAATATGTTGGCACTGGTCGGTCCATCCGGCGGTGGAAAATCCACGATTGCAAGCCTTCTTACCCGTTTCTGGGATGTGAAGTCTGGACAGGTGCTGATTCGCGGCAAGGATGTACGTGAGGTAAAGCTCAGGGATTTGATGGATCATATCAGCATAGTGTTCCAGCGGGTGTATCTATTCCAGGATACCATTTACAACAATATCAGTATGGGCAGGCCTGAGGCCACCAAAGAAGAAGTGTATGAGGCTGCTAGAAAAGCTCGTTGCTATGACTTCATAATGGCTTTACCTGACGGCTTCAACACCATGGTAGGTGAGGGGGGAGCAACGCTTTCCGGCGGCGAAAAACAGCGAATTTCTATTGCGCGCTGCATTTTGAAGGACGCTCCCATAGTGATTCTAGACGAAGCCACTGCCAGTGTGGATGCAGACAACGAGAGCTTCATCCAGCAGGCCATCAGCGAGCTGTGTGAGGGAAAGACCCTGCTTGTGATTGCACACCGACTCAATACCATTCGCAATGCCGATAATATATTGGTGATTGCGAACGGATGTATTGCTCAGCAAGGAACGCATGAAGAGTTGATGAACGATGGAGGAATCTATCGGGACTTCGTGACCATCCGAGAGAACAGCCGGGGATGGAGCATAAAGGAGTAAGTGGCAATCCCGATCTCAAAAGACCCAGTCCTTGTCCTATGTTACGGTTTTTGCGGGATGATTAAATCCATTGGGGATATTAGATTTCACAATGCTTTGATAAAGGTTGGTGTTAGTATAATATTGTAGACACAGAAAGCCGAACACTTTAAAATAGAGAAAAGAGAAGGAAGTGTTATGATGACTAGAGGTCAAAAACAATATACAGGTCGATATCTAGTCAAAATATCACGGTATTTGACAGCACAGGGATTGAGTTCTAAGATCTTGCTGTTGCGGATTATATATTAAAAATAGCAGAGGAAAAGAATATCTGAAGGATTGTAAATTTATAAGGAGAATTGATTATGAAGGTAAATGTATACAAATTAAACGGTTATAATCAGTGATTCTCCTATTACTTTATTAAAGGTTTTGAAATCTTTTTAACCTTAAGAAAATTTTCATTCTTGACCCCAATAAAGCCCAAACAATACGGAGTGGTTTCGGCGTGGAAAATTAGCAGAAAAAGAGGTGGAAAAATGCAATTTTTAGCCTCTTTTTTTTGAGCAATTTTATAGATAACATAGTGAATTTAGATGGATGGAAACATAAAATTACAATTTTTCATAGATAGATAGAAAAGCGTAAGTAGAAATTTACAATATGCTTTGACTTGCTAAATGATATTTGCTATAATCTTTTTGTGTTAAAAACCCTTCTATCATCAAATCAGACGAAACCACTCTATAAATTAACAAACAATCTCAAAATGTATTCTGTTTTTTCTATTAATATCAAAGGTCGTACAATTTTTACTCAAAAGTGGGACTAGTTACTATTTTTAAGAGGTGTTTAATGAAACGATATATTTTAACAGGTACACCAGGATCCGGGAAAACTTCAATTATTAGATTACTAGAAATAATGGGTTATTTGGTAGTGGAAGAAGCCGCAACTGATATAATTGCTTTAGAGCAAGTACAGGGCAATGCTGAACCATGGAAGGATGCGTCCTTTATTAATAAAATTGTGGCATTGCAAAAACAAAGACAAGTACAGCTTTCAGATCTTTCATCTGAAGTTCAAATCTATGATCGCTCAGTTTTTTGCACATATGCACTTAGCAAATATCTTGGATATCAACCATCTAAAAAAATCATGGAAGAAATAAACAGAGTTGAGAAGGAGCAAATTTATCAGAAGAAGGTATTCTTTATTGAAAATCTAGGTTTTTGTCAGCCTTCAGAGGCAAGAAAGATTAGCTTTGAGGAATCCTTACGTTTTGAATATATTCATGAAGAAACGTATAAATACTTTGGATACACATGTATAAAAATTTCACCTGGGGAAGTAATTGAGCGGGCATATAGAATTATAAGCATGTTGTGAGGCAGGAAGCAGTCCACATTTCAGGTATAACACAATGGAACTTTTTATGCAGATAGTCTGCGGCTGTAATAGTTGCGTCTTTATCCACAGTTACTGGCTTAACTTTCTTCATCATCCTGTGATTGGTGATTTTGCTATGTATACTCGCTACTTAGCTCTACAAAACTCTTGCCAGAGTTATAGAGCTCTAAAATCGTCTTCCTAAATTCTTCTGTGTATTGATTTTTAGAAAAAACGAATCTTTTATAAGAATAACAAAGCCTCAATAATCACAACAAGAAGATGTTCATATACAAGAATTTCTCCATATGATTATATTATCGGAGATTAAATTCAATACCGAATATTTCATCTAAGGTAATACCTTTTGTTGCGTTTGGAACTTGCAGGAAAACCCTACCTTTCACTTATAGACGATGAAAACACCAGTAAAGCAGAGAAAATAAAAAAGGAAGCAGTATGCTTCCTTTTTTATGAAATACTATTTAAAATATATAATACAATAGAAATGGCTTATAACAACCATTCTTCTGCTGTTAATGCGAGTTTTTGCAGCTCAGCAAGAAACTGAGAAACATGGTAACCATCTGCAGCTGCATGATGGATTTGTATGGAAACTGGTAGTTGTACAGTATCTCCCACCTCAAAGTATTTACCAAAGGTTATGATTGGCGAGAGAAATTGATTGTCTCCGAATAAGTTCAAATTGAATCCAGAAAAACTACTCCACGGAATGCAAGATACAGGAAAGCTATTGAGCGGACAATCCTTTTTAGGAAAGAAGCTGTGATCATTTCCGTACAAGTGCATATCTGCCTTATAATTTTGATAGAACACCTTAAATTCTTTGGAATATTCCGTCCAAAGCTCTGAAAAGGTATGTGTATCCTTATGAAAAATCGTATAGGATGGGTGGACTTGTTCCCAGTATCCAACTTCTCCAGCTTCATTGACATAAGTTCTCAATTCCATTTGAGCATTTACCCCAACTGAGGACATATACAGAACAAGGGGATAAAAATCCAATTCCTTTGCCTTGCTCATAGTCAGAAGCTTTGTGATATCAATATTTTTTGTAATACTAAATCCGCATTTTACATGTTTAAAATAATGTTCAAAATGCTCTCTGCGATCCCACTGTTCCATGTTTATTTTATTAAATTTCATGATTATCCTCCTAAAAGTAAAATTAAATCTAACATTTAGGAGCTACCTTGACTGTCAGTTTCATATTTTCACCCACTTTTGAAAAATTTATATAACATTATACCATGAAATAATATAAAAGTGTATTCTAATTCATGAAGCCACACAGACTTAAACCATGGAATTGAATCTGAGCAAAGTGGATACTTGTACAACCCTGATTTTAATTTTCATGGATTCGAGGCAATTAAAATCGGGATTTGCTACTCCTTATGAATTGTGGTCTTTGATAACTCGTCAATATAAGTTTTCCATAAATCAGAACTAAAATCCAGTATTGTCATGGTGCTCTCTGCCACCTCGCTGCCCAATATATTATTTATCATATCCGTTTCAAAACAATGAATTTTCTCGGACTCATATTCATGATCAATCAGATAAACCAGGCTTAACCCGCGTGAACAGAGCACCGCGACTTTAGGCGGCTCGCTATTAACAATTCTGATTTTATCATGGCTTTTGTCATTTATATAAGAATCAAACCGCTTAAGATATGGGATGCGTTTATCGGGTGCAATATCAATTGCGCCAATGAGAGGCACAATAGCCTTGCCTGTAGCGTAAATACTCATCATGGCATCTATCGTTACGAAAAAAGTAGTCTCTTTTGTAAGAACATCATTAAAAAGTTTCAAAATACTCTTTTTTATGGTTTCTTTGCTTTCTATATTTTCTAAATCCTTCTTTCCAATTAAATATCCAATGGATATAAAATTATATACCGCATCAATATGTCTATTGGTAAGTTTGTCAATGAGTGATGGATCAGCTTCTAAGGCAGCAATAGCTTCACTTCTGTTATAGCTAATTTTTTTAGCATCCTTTCTTTTCATAAGGGAATTAAAAAATACTGTTAAATAACCTTTATGAGTGATTAGTACCATAAGAGGTGTCCCATCTATCTGAATGCTGAAAAGCAAGAGAAATTGTCCTTTTACTAACAAAAAGGAAGAATCTATTTCTTTTGTGATTTTCCATAAATTCAAATCAACATACTGCTGCGCTTTGACAATAGATAAAAGAACGTCAATATTGTACTCGTCATAGGACGCCTCAAATGAAGATAAATCAAAAAAGTGATTAAAGGATACGTTTTTTTGATTTTTGGGGGTTACTATTTTAATTCGACGGAAAATATCGGAATAAAGGCAGCTGAACAGAGGCAAGGTGCTGTAAAGCTCTAAGGGAATATTGTTATCATTTATGATAGAGTCCGAAACAATCACACAAAGCATATTCAAAATAGTTTTTTTCCCAAGAAAGCTTATTTCTCTTTCAGGATAGTCCAGATTTATGTTATTTTCTCTGGAGAAGCCTTTGTCCAATGCATATTCTATTGCATTGGACAAAAATATTTCCAGTTCGTATTTGGAATTAAAATCATATATGATCGGAAAAATATTTTTGAATTTTGAATAACAACCCAGGCAATATATAGCTTCAGCGAAATAACTAGCAGCTTGCCTGCAGAATGCTCTTTTTTCTCTGAAAAGAGGTAGCCTTTTCCCTGTCAGGATTTTGCTTAATCCACTTGGGGTCATATTCATACTGATGGCAAAATCAGTTTTAGATATTTGTGCTATATTAATAAGTTCTTCTAATAGTATGCCGATTCCCATTTTACTCCTCCAAATTCAATTAAATTCTCTTTTATTATACATGATTTTTTTGTACTTGCTGTCCTAAAAAGGAAATTAGTGCTATAATATTTTCTTTTTTTGACCATTACAAGAGTATATCAGTTCAGATTTTTCAAGCACCGCTCAAGCTAACCTTTTATAATGTTAATAGTAATGTTTTGCTTAAGGCTATATAATGGCGCATTATATAGTTTTTTGCATGACATTTGCAACTCCACAAAAGACTTAAAACTGTAAAGTTATGAGTGTAAAGAAAAAGATAAATTGGAGGAAGTCTCTTGGTTTGTTGCTAAATTTCATGAAAAGGAGGAAGATATAATAATGAAACTAAAGAAAAACGTTTATAGGACTGTGCTGTCTTTCTGTCTAGTGGTTTTGCTTACCTTACAGGCCGCACCGTTCAATGCTGTGGCATACGCACAGGGTATATCAGTGGATTCTCAGCTGGCTGTACCAGCCACCTTCATGGCTTCCAACAAAACGTCGGTACTCGTGGGTGACAATCTGTCATTTCCGCTGGAAGTTACGCAGGATGGGAATGTTTTAGCACCCAACGGTACCATTCATGGTAGAAAACCTTTTTCAATTAAGTCAACTGGCATCAAGGTGCCGGTGAAAGGCGACGCTGCTGATCCAAACGTAGTGGATGAAAGTACCGTCATTTTGAAGGGTGACTGGATAATGCTGGACAAAGCCACCTACTTTCCGGAAGTGATCCTGCCTACGGCTACCAAAATTCTGACGGAAAAATCGGGTCTCAAAATTGGAACCGCCTATTTCTCCTCGGAGAGCATTAGGATTGTGTTTGACGGCGAAGACCGCTTTTTCAATGGCCAAGGACAGAAAGTCACCTTTGGCTTTGAATCCACCGCTAAGGGGGATGTGTCGGGCATAAGCTATGGCGACAAAAAGCTGATCAGTATTTTCGGGGGGAGCTACTATCTGGAAAACCCAAATACTAAGTCTGCATACAGTATCACAAACAAGTCCAACAGCAATGCTTCCGAAAACGGCTGGATAAATCTACCGGATTTTGTAGAGGGGACAATCCAGTGGCAGGTGGACGTAGCTTCTATGGATATGTTTGACAGTACAATCTCGTTGCCGCTGGACGGGCTGAAGTTTTACGACGCCCTGGATCCGCTTCAGGTGGGGACCTATGTGGAGGGATCTCTCAAGATCAACGGCAATTCTGTGACACCGGACAGTGGTGCTAATAACGCACTGGCCTACACCTTCCCAGCGGGTTTTGGTGACAAGGCAACCATCACTTTCAAGACATGGATTCCAAAGGCTAAATATTACCGTGAGTATAACGGTGATAATGGGTGGCAGACCGTGGAGAATACTGCAGAACTGAGGGATACGTCGGATAGCAAGCTGGTTTCCTCGGGACAGTGGAGAGTTTGCTTAAAGCCCGACTGGATTCAGAAGCGCGGTACACTGGACAAGCGGTTGAATCCCGAAGACTCGCGCACCATTACATGGACCATTGACCTTAATAAGAATTACTCCAAAACAGGTTTGAAAAACTTTACCATCACCGATGATCTGCCGACGGGGCTTGCATTCAAGTCAGCAGAATATCAGTTATGGGACGACGGCAAGAAGGAGTGGGCTGATACAAAAACGTCCATTGACCCCGTAGGCAATGTATATTCCTTTGGAGATGTAAAGGGACCCATTAGGCTAATCATTGTGTCCGAAGTTACGGGCAGTCAAACCAGTTTCACCAACACGGCTACCGCAAGGTGGGATTTGGATGTCAATACCGTACAGAACAACGATGGGGGCACTGTAAAGGACAACGCTACGATCGCCATTGGTGCTCATACATTTACAAAGGGTGGCACAATCACCCAGGACGATTACAATATCGGTGCAGTTACATGGACAGTCAACCTGACGCCTCAGGAATCACTTCCCAACGCCGAGGTGTACGAACTACTGGTGTATGGCGACTCAATTGATCTCAATCAGGTGGATGCCAACGATAAAGTCAGCCCAGCAATTTTAAGCTTGCTTAAAACAAAAGGTGGTACGACTGAGGCGTATTGGCAGCAGTATAAGGACGGTTCCTTTACTACGAATCACGACTTGAATCTGGAGGTTATCCCTTTGACTCAGGGTGGAAAGCGAGTGGCCGACCTGCTGCGTGTCACCGGCTACAACACCGATAAGCTAGCCTCCTTCACCTTCCGTTCTGTGCTGACCAACCCAGATCAATTTGCAGGGCAGTACGGTACTGTGGACAATAGACCCCGTAAAAACCGTGCACACCTGATTGACGGCAACGAATACATAAAACGGGCAGATAAATATGTCAATCATCACGCACGGATGCTCAATAAGGAGATGCTATATGCATCGAAGCCTTTAAACACAAACGTTGCACCTAATTATATCAGCCACTACATCACAAACGACAACAACGAGACAGACACACTGGTGGCCTATGACCAGGTGACTAATACAGTTACATTCCGACTGGCAGTCAATATGCCTGGGCTGAAAACAGATGAGATGGCAAATGACGGCGGCAATCGGGTGGCCAAGGACATCAAACTGGTTGACATCCTGCCTGAGGGTTGGGAGTTCGTCCCATTTTCTGAAGGGAAGGACTTTGAGCTTTGGCGAGGCTATTCAAGCAATAACAGTAGCCATAATTGGGGAACCCGAAATGATGCCAAGGAGATTATTGCGCCGACTGATTCGCGCCACGTGGTGGAATTTTCTTCTGTTGGGAACGTAGGCACTTTCTCCTTTAGTAAGCTAGAAAGTCCCTATGTTATTCTAATCAAGGCAAGACCCACAGAGGAAACCCTACGCCAATACTTCGCAACCGGCAGCACAAAGCATGAGATGTATAACACCGCTCAGCTGCACATCAAATGGGGTGAAATCCCTACTGTGCGAACTGAAAAGCGTAAGGTTATCGTGCCCATGAAATCCTTAGGGAAATCGGTGACTAAACCCAATCATGGTGTACTGGAGTGGACAGTGAACTATAGCCCGCCTTTCGAGATGAAGGAAACTGTCTATTTGCAAGACACTCTTGGTGGAGGGCTGGCGCTACGCAATGACGAAAACGAAAACCTTTCGCTTAGACGCCCTGACATGGCCGTATACCGTGCTAAGTTGACTCCTAGCGGTGACCTGTCTAGAGACGGCGATGCACTGAACCTGTACGATCCCGATTGCGAGGTCAAGGTTGAAGCTGTCACAGAAGACAGTGTAACCAGATTGATTTTCCGTATGAAAGACCCTAATAAGCTATACCAAATTGTGTATCAGACCGAAGTCACTGAAGTACCTAGCGGTGGAAAGGTTGGAAACGAGATTAAGCTTATGGGTGACGACACCATGAAGGATATAAGCGCTAAAAGCGAAAGTGCAGTGGACAATTCAGACGTAGGTGGCAGTGCAAACACCCAAGGTAAGCTGGATCTGAAAAAGGTTGATCCCACTGGAAAGCCGCTGGTCGGTGTAAAGTTTACGTTATATCTTATGGATGGAGTAACCGAGGTTGCCAGCGGAACTACGGGTGAGGATGGAAAGCTTAGCCTGTTTGCTAAAGCGGGGATTTATGTGCTGAAGCAAACCTATATAGACGAGACCACCTATCTGCCCACCATTACGGTTTATCAGGTGCGAGTGGCTTCTACTCCATGGAATCCCATCTGGGTGGATGGAGTAGAGGTGACCCCAACTAAACCGCTGGTTGTGCCAACTCCTGTGTGGGAGCCCGGCGATTTGAAGCTAGAAACGGCCATAGAGGGAAAGGGAGCAGATCCAACAAAGGACTTTGAATACATCGCTACTTTCAGCAATGGCAAGTCTTATGCATACTACGGTTCAAAAAATGGCACCTTGGTCAGCGGTGGAACTGTTACGCTGAGAGGAGACCAAACAATCACTATCAAGGGAATCCCCGATGGTATTATCTACACCATCGTCCAGAAAGATTACACAGGCGATGGCTACGCCACCAACCCGGTGGGGCTCACGCACACTGGCAACATAGTGGGGAAAGAAACTGCTGAAACAAAATTCGTCAACTCCAAGTATCTCCCCGGTAAGCTGACCATAGGTCAGACGGTAGCGGGTAACGGTGGGGACAAGAATAAGGAGTTTGTGTTCACCGTAAACTTTGGCGGCGCAGGTAAGGATGGGGCTTATTCCTATACCAAGTCGGACGGCACCACCGGAAACATAAAATCCCACGAAACTATATCCCTCAAGCATGGAGAAACCGTCACAATTTCTGATATCCCCAAGGATACCACCTACAACGTTATCGAGGGTGATTACACGGGCGACGGCTACATCACCAACCCTACGAATGGGATGTATACTGGCATCATCGAGGAAGATGGCAACCATATTGCAGAATTTGTTAATGCACGGATGCTTGCTGGCGGCCTGCTGATTGAGCAGAATGTAGAGGGCAAGGGTGCGGATAAGAATAAGGAGTTTGTGTACACCGTCACCTTTGATGGCGAAGGCAAGGATGGGATCTATTCCTATACCAAGTGGGATGGTAGTAGTGGAAACATTAAATCCGGTGAAACTATCTCCTTAAAGCATGGAGAAACCATCACTATTTATGATATCCCTAAGGATACCACCTACAATGTTACCCAGGAAGATTACACGGGCGATGGCTATAGCACTGATCCGGCAGGCTGTAAGCAAACTGGAACCATCCAGGAGAAGAAAATTGCTGAAGCGCGCTTTATCAATAACAAATACCTCCCTGGAGGTTTTCTGATTAGTCAGATGGTAGAGGGGAATGGCGGGGACAAGAATAAGGAGTTTGTGTTCACCGTCACCTTTGATGGGGAAGGTAAGGATGGGATTTATTCCTATACCAAGTCGGACGGCACCAACGGAACAATCCAATCCGGTG
Organism: Clostridium simiarum; assembly: GCF_018919175.1. Classification (GTDB taxonomy): domain Bacteria; phylum Bacillota; class Clostridia; order Clostridiales; family Clostridiaceae; genus Clostridium_L; species Clostridium_L simiarum. The sequence goes on from NZ_JAHLQL010000004.1 coordinate 292,242, forward strand.
GAACCATCTCCTTAAAGCATGGAGAAACTGTCACCAGTTTGGACATTCCCAAGGATACCACCTACACCATTGTCCAGAAGGATTACACGGGCGACGGCTACACCACTAACCCGGTTAATCGGATGCATACTGGTACCATTCGTGAAGGTGAGATAGTCCAGGTACACTTTGTCAATGCCAGATATATCTCAAGCCACGGTGGCAGCGGTACAGAAACGCCGAAAGTGGATAAAATGAAGCTTCAGGTGAAAGAGAGTGAGATAACTAGTGAAATAACTGGTGATAATTTGAAAGAAACAGATTATACGGGTGCAAGTTGGGCAGAGCTAAAAGAGAATTTGATCAAAGCTAATATGGTTTTGAATGATTCGAAGGCGACCCAATCAGAAGTTGATGAGGCCCTGGTTGCACTGACCAATGCAAGAGAAGGCTTGGTTCCTGTGACACCAACACTTACAGTGGATAAAATAGAACTTCAGGCTAAAGTGACTGAGATAACTAGCGAGATAAGTGCCAGCAATCTGAAAGAAACAGATTATACTGCTACAAGTTGGGCAGAGGTAAAAGAGAAGCTGATCAAAGCTAATACGGTTTTGAATGATTCGAAGGCGACCCAATCAGAAGTTGATGGGGCCCTGGCTGCACTGACCAATGCAAGAGAAGGCTTGGTTCCTGTGACACCAACACCGACAGTGGATAAAATAGAACTTCAGGCTAAAGTGACTGAGATAACTGGCGAGATAAGTGCCAGCAATCTGAAAGAAACAGGCTATACCGCTACAAGTTGGGCAGAGCTAAAAGAGAAGCTGATCAAAGCTAATACGGTTTTGAATGATTCGAAGGCGACCCAATCAGAAGTTGATGGGGCCCTGGTTGCACTGACCAATGCAAGAGAAGGCTTGGTTAAAGAAAGCTCCGATGGTGGTATGACAACACTTTCTGTTCCGAAAACCGGAGACAATAGCTTGAGTACAATTTGGGGAATTGGACTAGCAATCTCAGCTCTTATGCTCCTAGTTTTAATCAATTTGGATTTTGTTTTTAGAAATAAGAAAGGTATAAGAAACCGTTAATTCTTAGTACAGTGGGTTCGTGATATAGATGTGTAGTATATCTGTATCACGAACACTTTTTTTAGAAAGGACTCTGCTATGAGTGTATGCAATAGAGATAGAAAAACTTCTTTAAATAAATATCAAATCCTTCTTCGTGCCATGATGGGTCTATGTATGGCTGGAATTGTATTATTTGGGATTCTTCTGGTCCATAGTAATACAGAATATTTGCAAGGTGACGTTGTTTACGAGCAGGTTAAATCAGCCTTACGCCACGAGAGTACTGAGATAAATAAAAGTGCTGAATCTGCTGATGTTACAGCATCTAAGATGTCAGCGAAAATGGATTTTGCCCCACTAAAAAAGATCAATGACGGTGTTGTTGGATGGATACTGGCTGAAGGAAGTGTGATTGATTATCCCATAGTGTTGGGAGAGGATAATGAATACTATCTGTCACATTTATTCAACCATGAAGAAAACAAGCTGGGATCGATTTTTATGGATTACCGTAATAACGGCAACTTCTCAGATAAAAATACAATCATTTACGGACATAATATGAAGAATGGTTCTATGTTCTCATCCTTAACGAAGTACAAAGATCAAAGTTATTATGACAGCTTTCCAACAATGGTGTTATATACTCCGAATGGAGATTTTATCATTGAATTTTTTGCGGGAATTATAGTTGATGGAAATTATGAATTCCTTCGTTTCAAATTTACCAATGATATGGATTTTCAGGACTACATTAACGAACTAAAAGAAAAGTCTACTTTTGAAAGCAATACAATTGTAAAATCCGATGATCGAATTGTAACCTTATGTACTTGCTCTTATGAATTTAATAACGCAAGATATGCTTTGTACGGAAAATTGACACCTATAAGCCTAGAACCTAAGGGGGATCAGGTTCAATGAACATCTTTTGTATCCTCAAGGCACGTTGAGAGTATGGTTCTCATGGAAATAGTAGTTTAAACGGCAAATAAGACAGGTCAACCACTATATATAGTGGTTTTGAAAGAAAAAAAGGACAAAAAACAGGGTCAAAAGTGCATTTTTGACCCTGTTTTTTTAAAGGTTTTTAAAGATGACACCCTATGAACGTAAATTTTGTCAGCTTTCAATTATGATTCGATATCATCTAATATTTCTTTAAGATATTTAAGTGTTTGAGAACGACTTTCTTCGTTCTGAGAATCAAACAATAATTGCTCAGCAAGCTCCCAAGTATCCTCTAACATACGTCGAGCCAAGTAAAACTCCATTGCATCCGAATTCACTTGAAAGTCTGGATGTTTTTCCTGATATATATCTAAAAAACACTTATAGTAAGGCTTTTTTTTCAAAAACATAAGATCAGCTTCGGGCGGAGCAACCTTTAGGCCTTCCCAGTCGATTAAAATCAATATATTCTTGCTTTGCATCAAATTCCAATTATGAAGGTCAGTATGACAAAAAACCATTTTGGGCTTATTCTTAATAAGATAATGTGAAAGTTTTTCTGCTCGTTGCATCAGCTTTTCCACAGACTCAATTCGTCCTTTTAGCAATTCTTTTAGGTCGCTTGCAAGGTTCTCAAAGTTTTGAATAATATGTTCCTTTAATGGCTGTAAAAAAGGAAGAGCAAAATCCTCTCTTATCTTCAAGCTATCACAAGGTATTTGCGTACTGCTGAAAGAATGAAGTTCCGCAATCATATCACTAAGTTGCACTACTTGCTCATCTGACAATTCATCATCACCAATAGTTTCACCGTCAATATATTCATACAAAAGATAAATTGCATGGTTATCTTGACATCTATAATTCCCATCCTTTGTTGCTACAGGAACAGGAATTTTGCCGGACAACTTTGTATTTTGATTCAACCAAATGGTAATTGGAATATATATGTCAATCATGGATGTTAACTTAGGAGTAGAAGCTCTATTTAGTTCATACGCCTTCAAAAAATAGTTTTTCACACCATCAGACACTTTATATGCCGAAGCTGACCATCCGCCCTTTTGAGAGATGAGGGACAGACAGTTTATTCCGTATTCTGTTTGTAGTATACTTATTATTTTTTCCGTCATTTAAATTCCCCTTTCTATAATAAGAAAGTAAGTATAGTTCTTAAAAATAGAAATTAGAAGACCTATTGATCTTATATCAAGAACAGATTCTTAGGTCTATATAAATCCATTTTTCTAATCAAGATGTCATCATCTTCTAGTTGAATGAAAGTTTGGTTCAATTCTTATGTCTTAAAACTTTTATTTCCTGACTGATTGGTTAATTTTCATCACCATATAAAGTACTTCGTTTCCAATATAAAAATTTAAATTCGGGTCTTTACATCCAGCTTCTTTCACCATAATATTGTACTCCATTACTTCTTCTCCATAATGGAGTTCTTCTATCTAACATCCTGCTAACATCCTGTGATAAGCTGGATAATCAGAATCCCATTTGAATAGTAATAATAGTGGTTAAAGCTGACTTTTATACCTGTGGCATAGGGACTACTATTGATACCCCCTGAATAGTTTCAACAGCAACAGGTATTCCATAAACACATCTAATATTTTCAGGTGTCATGACTTCCTTACCTCCATAAATGTAAACCCTGCTTTCTTTGACAAACAAAAATCTATCACAATACCGAAGAGCCAGATTCAAATCATGGATTACTATAATGACGCTGATATTCTCCTGTCTTGCAATCTCTTGAACAGTAGCGAGCACCTCATACTGATTACGGAGGTCCAAATTGCTTGTCGGTTCATCAAGCAGAAGTACTTTCGGTTGTTGAGCCAATGCTCGGGCAAGCATTACCTTTTGTATTTCGCCACCGGAAAGCTCGTTCATATAACGTAATGCAAAATTTTCTAAACCCATACGCTTGATAATGGATTCGGTTATATAAATATCCTCCTTCTTCGGTTTCAATTTTATATAAGGCATACGTCCCAGCAGTACGGAATCAAATACAGTAAACCTATCACTTGTGTTACGCTGGGCCACATAGGCCATACATTTTGCAATCTCATTACGCTCAAATTTGTGCACATCTTCCCCATTGACATGAATTACACCCTTTTGAGGTATCAAAATATGGTTAAGACATTTAATCAGGGTGCTTTTGCCAGCACCGTTATTGCCTAGTATAGCAATGCACTGCCCTTCCATGGCGTCAAATGCAATCTGGCTTAAAATAGTACGGTTACTATTATAAGAAAAGTCTAAATCTTTAACTTCAATCATCTTTTACCACCCCCCTTAAACAGTAAGTAAAGAAACAGTGGTGCACCCAGAAAGGATGTTATAGCACCAATAGGCAGAATAACCGGGGACACCACCAAGCGAGCTGCCGTGTCACTGAGCAGGAGCAAGAGCGCCCCCATCAATGCAGAAGACGGAAGCAGATACCGATAGTCACTGCCAATAAAACGTCGTACCAGATGTGGTGCAATAAGGCCAACGAAATTGATAATACCCACGAATGAAACAATCATCGAAGCAGTCAAGGAGCAGATAAGCATACCGAACATACGCAGGCCATCTACATTAACACCAAGCCCTTTAGCGGTTTCTTCCCCATTTTGCAACGCATTAAAGTTCCATAGATTGAAGATAAAATAGATAAGTGCAATTCCCACCGTGATAGACATAATCATAATTTCATTCCAACTGGTACGCCCCAGATCGCCGAAAGTCCAAAATACTACAGCCGCAACTTTTACGTCAGGAGCAAAATATTGCAGAATCGTTGTTGCACCAGAAAACAAGGTACTGAGTGCTACACCCGCTAACACCATCGATTCTGGAGGAACTTTATTAAAATGAGATAGACCCAGCACAATCATAGTAGACATCATGGCACTAACAAATGCACAAATAGATACTATGTATGGGTTTGAAATCATAACTCCGTCCAATGCATGATTCTGCATTCCAGAGCCTAGAACAACCATTGCGAAAGAAGCACCGAAAGCAGCACCCTGAGCGATGCCCAAGGTAGAGTCAGAAGCTAAGGGATTACGTAGTAGACTCTGCATAACACAGCCTATTGTAGAAAGACCAATCCCCGCAATAATCGCTGTCACAACTCTTGGCATTCGTATATTAAATATCACAATTGATGCCTGTTTGTCTCCATGCCCTAAAAGTGTCATGACAACTTCCTTTAAGGTAAGGTCCGTCGAACCAGCGCTGATCGCAAACAAGGCAGTTAAAGCAGTTGCGGCAACTAAAAGCAGAATTATCAATAGCTTAAAACGTATGTATTTTTTGTAGGTTCCTTGTTCATTCATTTAACACTATTCTCCTATTGTGATTTTATCGAATTTTGACCCATCAGCCGCCAATTTTTCATAAAAAGACTGTCCCAACATTACGTTAAAGATTTCATCTGCTTTTTTAATCGGATTAATATCTTCAAACTGTTTTGGGTAGATAATTTTTCCGGCATAATAAGCATCAGCAATGGCGATTTCCATATTGGTCCAATTATAATTATAGGAAATCTGTGTATATATCTGTCCATTTTGTACGGCTTTTAACCCATTGTAAAACGCTTTATTTTTCGCATAACTCTGATTAACTAGGTTCATATTAGTAGGATTCAGGAAAATAATATCAGGATTCCAGATCATCACTTTTTCAGGGTCAATCAGCATAGCTCCCGATTTACTTGTCTCATCCACCACGTTTTTTGCATGGATAACATCAAATGGCGGATAGCCAGCATAAGTACCTTCAAAACCATGCGCTCCCCGAAAGCTGACAGCACCAGTATAAACAGTGGGTTTATCAGCATCTGGAATGTCCTTTGTGCGATCATCCAAATCCTTCTTACAACTCTTTACATATTCAATAACTTTGGTACAATGATCCTCTGTTCCCATTACTTGACCAATCAGCTTCAAAGCAGAATAGAAGCTCTGATCAAATATATCAGTGGGATAGATGGCAATGGTTGGAATACCAGTTTTTTCTGCAATATTTTTAATGGTATCTTCGTCTATCATGCCGAAAATCACATCCGGCTTTAGGGCAACTAGTGCTTCCACATAATAGGTGCCGTTACTGCCGCCGCTTCCCACAGAAGTCAGCGACTTAAAATGCTCTGCATTAACAACTGAATATGGCATAGCCGGAACGTTTTTCTTATCCATATCTGTCACACCAATCAGTTTATTAGCGCACCCGCCATAGGTGAGAATGCGAGCTGATCCGCCAATTGCAGCTATTGTTTTTATATTATCTGGTAGCTCGACCTGACGATTATAAGCATCAGTGATGATGCGAGAACTAGAGGTCTGTGTGGAAGTATCAGTAGTCGACTTCATTGAAACAAGGTTTGATGTAAATGCGTAAATACTCAAAATCGCAAATACAAGGGTTATTCCAATTAATTTTTGTTTATTCATTGATCTACCCCCTTTCTTTTTTACCAGCCTCGGTTGTAGCTCTTAAAGCAGTCGGTACAGACTGTTTTACCGTCCTGCAAATGCATTTTATATTCGGGAGCACCTTCTCCGCAAAGCTCACAGAGAATGGTTTTAAAAATCTGAGCCTTTTCAGGCAACTCAAATTTAGGTTGGGAAAAAGAAAAAATTTCATCTACCGGAGCATTCAAAAATTCTTCCAGCCATTGCTCCAAATCAATGCCTTCATTTTTCCTCGGCTTTAAGCACACTCGTAGTTTTTTCCCATCTGCACGGCAAAAAAATGAAAACGCCTGCTTACCAGTCCCGTGATAAATAAGATTTCCTTTTCCAATTGTACAACTCAAAAGCACCTGAACAGCATCAACTCCACAAGCATCGTTTTCCGTTACGCAAACGATTTCCTCATCCTCAAAAGTTGTGATTCCCATTTTTTCGATGGCCGCTTCGCACGCCTTAAACCCTATTGCAAGCCCTGCGCACTCATGTCCATGAAATGCAACTACCTTATTCCATAACTCTCTATCCATCTTTTATTTCCTCCTTTTTTAAACCTGCCAGTACAGGGTAGTAATCATAGTATCAACATCCTCACAAATCATACCGTCTTTTATAACAGACTGTAAATACCTTATTATTTTTTGTTCTTCTTCTAAGGATATGTCACGATAGGTTTTCAACGCATTTACGTACAATCCATATGCTTCTTCCAGGTTTCTTTTCATGTTCCAACGCTGCTGCTCATATTCAAAACGTGGAGAAAGCCCCTGCTGCCATAGCAACCCAAACGCGTACAAAATATTTACATCGCTGTTTTCCATTTCTCCCGATATACCAACAAGCTTTTTAACAGCATCAAGTACAGGGTCAATGCGACGAGTAGGTTGGGACAAAACGCACCAATCTCGACTGGCCTGAGAAAGCTTAAGAAATGTGCTGGCGCTTTGTACTGCAGGCGTCATATGCGCAAAAACAAGGTTATACTTTTTTTCAAATCCTTCCTGTATTAAATCCATATTGTGCCAGTCGGCACAGTAAAATTCAATATTTGTTACATTTTCTTTCTGAGCCTTTTCTTTAGCAATCTCAATCATTCGCGGCGAAAGATCGACACCAATGACCTTTTTGCATCTGTCGGACAGCGCGAGCGCATAACTTCCTGTACCACAGCCCACATCCAGAACAAGAGAATTACCATCAAACATTTGGTTTTGTTCAAGGAGCTGCAGAAAACGGTTTTCTTCAAACGTAGGTAGTGTATGTTCTCCAAAACCATTTGCCATAGAATTCCACTTATTTACACTTGCTTGTTTATTGTTTTCCTTCAAATGCCATTTTGCTTCAATTTCTTCAATTCTCACTTAATCACCCTTTCAATATAAAAATAAAAACTAAGGCTCAAATAGAACCTTCTTAGCACCTTAATATAATTTTCTGTTACTTTCATATCATTAACCACTCGTGTTGTTCAACGAACTTTTGCCAATCCTAAAGAGTCAATTTTATCGATTTCTCAAACTCTCTGATTTTTTCGAATTCATATATTTTACAAACAATATTTCATTATTCATAAATGTTCTAGTTTATATAAGTTTCTCCTTCCTCCATTGAAAGCGCAGAGTATGGATTCGATTTGGCATAATATCACTTCAATAAAGCGAAATTATCTGCATTATCCATGATAGGAATTATGCTTTGGTAGTTTTTTTGAAACATATTGAATACTGCTTAGCTAACATATAAAATTACAAGAACTTAACAAACATTATTCCAATAATCGTGAATGCTAGAGCGGTAAATCTTCTACTATCAATTTTCCTCTTTTGTAAATTAAACATTCCTTCCTTAGTCAACTTAGTTAATGTTTGGGACAGGTACGTCGGAGAAACTTTTTGTTTTTTTGCTAACTCCTGTATACCAACAAGCTCATTGCAAGAAAAAGCATGGTGTGAAGAGCATAATTTGTAGCTTTTGAAAATTTCATAATGTTTGAATCACTTCCAATAAAAGACTTAATATATCTATAATAGCTTTAATCATATTGTTTTGTCAAATAGTTTCTTTATATAATTTTAGTGTCAAGTTAAAATAAATTTGCTCCTAAGAAAGTTTAAATAAATTCATAAGTCTTTCACTTTAATAAATTCTTTGCATGTAGATATTGTCTTTGTGGTTTAATATATAGTGTATCTATTTGTATCAATTTTTTTCAAATCTCATTCGGTGGTTGCTGTCATAAAAGAAATCACCATTAAACTCGGAATAATATGCTCCCCTTAAGGGAGACAGATTAAAAACAAAAAATTTCAGGCAACAAAAGGCACACAAACAGACTGTTGTAGCTGTTCATGTGCTTTAGTTGTTTTCATAAAAAACTAGATGATATCATCTAAATTATTAGGCAAGAGATGTTTTATATTCATTTTTCAAAATGCTCATAATGACAATATCATGCCAGCTTCCATTGCGATAGAGTGCCTGACGTAAATTTCCTTCATGTATAAAACCCATTTTTTCATAAAGCTTTATGCCTCTTTTATTGAAGGAAAATACTTGCAAATATATTCGATGCAAATTTAACTCATTAAATGCAAACTCTAGTATTAAAGAAATAGCAGCTGTACCGACTCCTTTTCCCCACACCTCTTTTACTCCGATATCAATAATACACTCAGCAGAGCGATTCTTATAATCTATATTTATCAAAGAAATGATACCCACTGCTTGATTAGTTTCTTTGTACTCGATAATATAGCCCTTAGCACTAGATTGAGTGGCTATTGCTGAAATGTATTTTTCAGTTTCTTCCAAAGTATACATATCCAGTTGTGGACTAGTACTTTGCATAACCTCTATGTCGTTACGCCAATTATGATAGATAGAATAATCATTTGAAGAAATTTTTCGTAGTCTTATCACTTTATTTTCAAACATTGCATGCGCCTCCTTAAGATAGAAAGTTCTCTATCATTTTTTCTATTAAGTCTACTATTTCTAAGAGATTAAAACTAGAAGAATACTGATAGCAATGATGCAACATAACGCCATCAATTAATGCAATAAATAATTCAGCAAAGGAATTTACATCAATTTGGTTTTTAAATTCGCCTGTTTTAATTCCCATCTTAATGACTAGTTGAATATCTTGTGCAAGTTTTTCATGTCTTTCTCGTAAGTATGGAACTTTTGAAACATCGTGTGAAAGAAAGAATTCTGATTTTGCACGTACTAAGCAGGTTTCTCTATTTTGTGTTGACATTCCTATTTTTTGAACCCAGTTTTTTATTTGAGGCAATAACGGATCATCAGGATTAGGAGTTAAAAATCGGTTATGTGGCAAAGAATCATCATATTTTAATGCAGCTATAAAAACGGAGTCAATATTTTGAAAGTGCGCGTATAATCCACCCCTTGATACTTTTGCCTCATCCATAATATCTTTCATTGCGGCATTGGAGTAACCTTTTTTTGAAAAAACCTTAAGGGCTACCTTAGCTATTTTATTTTTTCGATCTTCTAAGTATCTCTCAGTTACCTGTGGCATCAAATAAACCTCCTTGCAAAATAGACAGTGGTGTCTATTTAGTATAAGGTAATATAATCGGTTTGTCAATATTATGACTCAATAATCTTCCAGTTAGGCCCATCCATCTTCAATATCAGATCGAACTTAGATATCTGCGTGGCCTTTGTCTGCTAATGGAGATATTTCACTCATAAGCGTTTTTTCTGAAATATACCCTGACGCCAAGGGGGGACCAGGTTCAACAGACATCTTCTTTGTAAGCCTAAGTATAGTGATGGAGAGGGAAGATACTTCCAATGCCTTAGTTTTCTCAGCTTGAAAACAATAAATAGTCACTGAGAAATACCGATAGGACGGTTAAGTAGAAAATTTGCTTTTCTTGGGGCTTTAATGGTTTGACCGAAAGTCTTGAAATCAAATTTTTCTGTTGCTGGCTTCATAATATTTCACCCTATTACCTTTTGACGTTCACCTTTCCTTTGGGATATGAGCATACATATCATAGTATTGACTGAAATATAATTTGGGAGGGCCATTTCCTTGATTTACCATTTTATTGATGATATACTTTTTATGTGAGTATGAAAAGTATGAATATGGAGGGGTTGAAAATGTCATTACCAAAAGGTAAACATATTTTTGGAACAGTCAAGGTAGGAGAACGAGGACAAATTGTAATTCCTAAAGAAGCAAGAGATTTGTTTGATATAAAATCGGGAGACACTTTATTGGTTTTAGGAGATGAGGAACAAGGGATTGCTATTACAAAAGCAGATGTTATGCAAGAAGTTGCAGTAAAAATCCTTAAAGGGTTAGGAGGGTTTAAGCCAGATGATAAATAATATGGTAAAATCCTTTGGCGTGTCAGATATAGGCTTTATTCTCTTACTCATTGCAACGATTGGCGATTTGGTTATACCTTTTTTTCTTGCGCCATTTTGCAAAAAGTATAATCATTTGACAATGGTAATGAGTTTGTTAGGTAATCGCAATTCCCCAGTACATTTAATATATAACTTGTGGCTTATTGCTGCGGGAATGATGCTTATTCTTGGTAGCTTAAAATTGCATACAATGTATTTACCTGCTTCAAATATACTTTCAAAAGTATTGCTATTTTGTGTAGGGCTTTATGCTATTTGAGCTTGCATATTATCCGGTATATTTTCAGTTGGAGAAACAAAGGCACTTACAACTCTACCCGAAAAAATACATGGGTATGGCTCTGTTTTAGGATTTTCTGTTTTAACCTTTGTTCCTTTGATTATTGGGATTGTGTCTATACGCTCAAAGGAGGTAGTTTTAAGCATTATGTCGTTTATATTTTTTGCTTTGGCTATACTGTTTTTTACTTTGTTTGTAATGGCTGATAAGGCAAGGTTTGAAAATACTATAATTTCTAATGAGGGAATATGGCAAAGATTAAGTTTGTTTTGTATGTATGCGCCGATTATTATGGTTTCATTCAAAAATATATTTATGAAATGAGGTAAAATATGAATAACACAAAGCAATTATACTTAGCAGATCAATTTAAAGAGCTTCACTATCGCAATAAAATGTTTATACTTCCAAATGCATAGGATATTGGCAGTGAGTTATATATGAAAAATCCAGCTTTCCAGCAATTGGAACAACAAGCGCTGGATTTTCTTACGAAATAGTTAATAAAATATTTTCATGTTAATTATATAAAATCTAAATAAAGTGTATTAATTATTATAAAAGCACTGAAATATTATGTATTAAATATTCCAATTTAATTATAAGTACTATTAAATCTTGAATGGAGGAATTTACGTGAGCAAAATAATAGAAACACCTAAACCACCTTATTATGCAGTTATTTTTACATCCATAAGAACTTCAACTGATAATGGATATGAAAAAGTTTCTGATAACTTAGTTGATATTGTTTCTAAACAAAAGGGATTCTTAGGAGTAGAAAGTGTCAGAAATATAGAGAGCTTTGGAGTGACAATATCATACTGGGATTCTTTAGAGAGTATTAATGAATGGAAAGATAATAATCCACATATGAAAGCAAAGGAAATGGGAAAAAAGATGTGGTATTCAAAATATATGATACGAATTTGTAAGGTAGAGAAAGACAATTATTTTGACAATAATTTTTAATTTTCATTTGTAAATTTTTACAAGGATATGAGTATTTATATTAGATTTAGCGACAGGAGGTACATATGAAAAAAACAAATATATTCTGAAAAACGCTATTATGGTTTTCCAAGTTTTCTAATTGGATATAAAGATTGAACCTATGGATATAACTTTACAACCGTAAGCTTGTTTTATAATGCGAACATTAAATATAATATAGAGAGGTGCATTATATGATTACATATAGATTTGCTGAAATAAAAGATTTAAATCTGCTTGTTTCGTTGAGATTGGAATTTTTGGAAGTATCACCATCTAATAAGTATGGAAATATTAAAGTAAATATTGAAGAGTATTTCAAAACAAAATATTACAACAGGCGTATATGTTAGAAGTGGGATAACATCTGCCCCAGCATCTGAAGATGCTATCCGTATGATGATAAAAATGACAGATGGTGATTCATTTGAGGCAAATCGTTCTCTAGTTCAAGAGTTGACCTTTAATAGACTAGATGAGGAATTACAAAAAAGAGGTTTAGAATTTACAGAAGTTCAAATGAAAAATTTAGGCATCCTTTCTTGTGATGATATTTACACAAATATGGGGTTACTTGTTTCAGACCAATGTAAACACTCTATCAAATTTGCAATTTTTCAAGGCACAGATAAGTTAGTGTTTAGGGATAGAAAAGAACTTACTGGTTCACTATTTGCTCAGCTTGCAGATGCCTATAAAACCATTGACTTTTATAACGGTACAAAAGCAACCTTCCATGATTTACTACGCACAGATGAGAGGGATTATCCAGAAGATGAGAAGTATTTACCGATACTCAGATTATTCGAAAAGCAAAAAGAAATCACTGGCAGTGACGTTGAAGAAGCTTTGGGGATTGGTACGACTCATGCAATTAATATGCTCAAAGAAATGATTGATAAAGATTTGATTAGTAAGGTTGGAAATGGCAGATTGACGAAATATATAGCAAAGTAGGTCTAATAAATAATGTCAAAGATGAAGAGTGCTTGAAGATGCTGGAAGGATTAAAAGAAGAGTGTGCTGACAAAGAGTACATCCATGCAGAAGGTATTACTGACGAGAAAATTAAAAGTTTTCTTCAAGAAGTCTATTTTGTGATTGAGGATAAGACACCAACCGAATATGTAAAGGAAATAATTAAAGATATTCACAACAGAAGTAATAAAGTCTATGGTTCTATAAAAATTAGAAAGAAGTTGAATGAGGGAAAGAACCCTAAAGTAAACCATAAGCGTATAGAAAGAATAATAAGTAAAAATGCTATAAAATACTGAATTATAGAAAAATTACATTTAATGGAGGTTAATATATATGGAGTTAGAGGTTAAGCTATATCCATTGGAATACAACATGGTGGACAAGTGTGTTGATTTATTTATTAACACCTTCTCAAAAGAACCCTGGAATGACGTATATGAGTCAAGAGAACAAGTTGTAGAGTTTTTTGAGAATTACATAAATAACAATTATTTTATTGGCTACATTATAAAGATAGGCGATGAACTTGCTGGATTAAGCATAGGCGCGAAAACTCCGTGTTTAAGAGGGATGGAATATTTCATTGATCAATTTTGTATAAGTGAAAAATTCCAAGGACAAGGGGTAGGTAGTAAGTTTCTACAACTTATCGAATTAGACATTAAAAAGCAGAACATAAATACTATAATATTAACAACTGCTAAAGGGTTCCCATCAGAAAAATTTTATATTAAAAATGGATTCAAAAAGTCTGATAGAACGATTTTTCTTGCCAAATAGGCCTAAACGAAGCAATTAAAGATATATGCTATATTGACAAGGGATTGGTATGCAACTGCTTTTGAAAAACTGATAATAAATTACAAAACATTTAGCAATGCATTTTCTGATTATCAGGTTGAAATAGATAGTGATATGTTAATGCAATTGTAATAAATAAAATTTTTTTGATTCGCAACTTTCCTGTATTAAGCATTACAGGTGGAGGATCCCACCTGTAATTGAGTAATTTTATCAGAGCAGATATTGGACAGATAAATATATTTCATATTCCTTAGTTGATAATGGAAAAATAATAGCTAATGAATCTGGAAGCATTATAAAATCTCTTTACTACGGGCAGGAAAAGCTATGTATTAAATTGAAATTGTAATGATAGGTATTGATTATAGAAAATAGGGCTTATCTGATATTTAATATAAGCCAACCTGAAGGAATGGAAAGGAGAGTTCATATTATGATTGAAGGTGTAAGTCATATTACTTTTATTGTTAATAATTTAGATAAAACTACTCAATTATTTAAAGAACTATTTAATGCAAAAGAAGTTTATTATAGTGGTGAAAAAAAACATTCATTATTTAAGGAACGTTTTTTTAGTATCGGCAATCAATGGATTGCCATTATGGAAGATACAAATATACTTAACAGAACCTACCATCATGTAGCATTTAAAATATCAGATTCTGATGTAGATAGTTATTTAAGCAAAATTAAAGCTTTAAATTTAGAACTAAAGCCTCCAAGAGAAAGAGTAGAAGGAGAAGGATATTCTATATACTTTTATGACTATGACAATAACTTATTTGAACTTCATACAGAAACATTGGAAAAAAGATTATCTTCATACACAGAGATGGATAGTAAATAAATTGTATTAATCTTAATTTACAATATTCTTAGCAAGCAAAACAAAAGAGGAAAAACAGTATACAGAGGAATTCAAGAATATAATAATGAAGCTCTATAATGCTCGGAAGATCTTAGCACAATTAAGCAGTAAATGTAACCTTATGATAATGCTTGTATGGAATCTTTCCATGATTCTTTGAAGAAAGAAGAAGTTCATCTTGTTAGTTACTTTGATTATGATGCTGTAAGGCTTGCGATATTTCAATATATGGAATCTTGGTGTAATAGTAAAAGAATCCATGGTAGTATAGGATATATATCTACAGAAATGTTAAGAGTTAGCTAAGAAAGCTACATAAAAAGTTCAGCTTTTTATGTCTAAAACATTGACATAGATCTATTATTCATACTATAGGGAGTGTGGCAAAACTACTTTTTAGAGTAGTTTTGCCACACTCTATTTTTTCTTTTATAAACATATTTTATTTTTAAATATCACTTCTTTGTTTCAGATAAGTTCAACTTTTGTTTTAATCTAAAACAAAAGTTGAACTCAAATGAAATTGAAAACGATAAACTTTTCAAATAGAATAAACATTAAGAAGGGGGGAAAGATAAAATCCAAGAACGAGATTATAACTAATCTTAATAAGAAAGTAGGATTATTATAAATGGATAAAGAAATTGTATTAATTCTTCAGATTTTATTAAATAGTACATTAATTACTACAAAAGGATTGCAAGAAGAAACTAATTCTTCAAGGAGACAAGTTACTTACAGGCTAAAGAAAATTAACGATATGTTTAAAGTAAAAAAAGTACCACTTATATCTCTAGGAACTAATAATGATATTATTGTTCAAAAAGAGACAAAGGATGCAATAAAAGAAATCTTAGAAAAAAACTATTCTAAAAAAACTTACTACTTTAGTAAAAATGAACGACTTCTATATATGTATTTAATGCTTTTTATTAACATGGAGGATATTTCAATTAATCATTTTATATATTCTCTAAAGGTAAGTAGATCCACTGTAAATCTTGATTTTAAAGATTTGATACCGGATATCGAGAAAAAGGGCATTAAAATTAAAAACAATCGTAAAAATGGCTATTATTTAGTTGGGTCTGAAATGGAAATTAGAAGAGTACTTATTAAAAATATTATAGAGACCCTATCAAATGAAGAAGGTTCAAGAGTTTTTGACATTTTTATTGAGGAGTATAAACTAGATAGTTTTGAAAAAACTAAAAAAATTATATCAAAGCTTGTAAGAAAACATGAAATTACTTTTGTTGAAAACAGATTAGTAGAATTTATCTATATATTCATTTTTCTAAAAGCAAGAATGTTTGCAAAGAAAATCATTACTTCAGAAAATATAGATATCCCTAATATTGCAGTTATGAACTCAATGAAGGAATATAAATTTGCTGAAGAATTATTAGAAGTATATGATAGCAAAGATAAGATAAAATCTCACGACGTAATGTATATTAGTGCTTGGATTTTGGGCATATCAGTAGGAAATGATGAAGATGATACAAAGGACAGGACTGTAATTTCAGAAATTGTAAATAAAATGATGACAAAGTTTGGATATTTAAGTGGGGTTTATTATATAAGCCAAGAAAAAATATTTAAACAATTATACTCTCATTTTAGACCAGCTTATTACAGACTTTTATTTAAATTACCTGTTTACAATCCACTTTGTGAAAAGGTAAAAGAAGAGTACCGATTAGTATATAGAATTGTAAGTAATGCAATGAAAGAGTTCTGCGGTCTATTTGGAGAAGAAATTCAAGAAGAGGAATTAGCATATTTGACAATGCATTTTGCAGCTATTTTCTCAAACAAAAAAGAACTTGATATTCTTAGAAAAAAGACAGCACTTATAATTTGTTCAAACGGTGTTGGTAGCTCAGCTATCTTACATGCAGAGCTTACAAACTTATTTCCAGAACTACACTTTTTACCGCCATTAGAATCCTCTAAACTAAAAGATTTTGTTGAATCTGTAGATATTGTGTTTACTACTAATTATAAAGCAGAAGGTTTAGAAATAGATGTACCAGTAATTAAAGTGAGTCCTGTTATGACCCAAAAGGAAAAATATAGGATTACACGTGAGGTGTACATTCAATTGGGTGATATTTTTTTAAGACAACCAAAAATAGATGAAGTTATGGATATAATAAAAAAATATGCGAAAGTAACTTCTGAAAGTATGCTTTCAAGTGAACTATTATCCTATTTTACACAAATAGAAAATTTTACGTCTAAAGGAGAGGAAGGACTTATGTTAAGTGATATTACAAATGAAACACTCATAAAACTAAAAGTGCCAGCTAAAGATTGGGAGGATGCTATTAGACAGTCAGCTTCTGTTTTAGTTGAAAATAATAAAGCAACTGAAGCTTATGTAGATGCTATGGTTAATACAGCAAAAGAATCTGGCCCTTACATTGTAATTACAAAACATGTGGCACTTCCACATGCTAGACCAGAAGCAGGAGCAAAAGACATTGCAATAGGGATTGCCACTTTAGAAAATCCTATTGAGTTCGGAAATGAAGATAATGATCCTGTAAAATATGTATTTTGCCTAAGTGCTGTAGACAATAATAGTCATTTACGTGCTATGTCTGAGCTGGTTGAATTATTTGAAATGGATGAGTTCTTTCTAGCTTTGGATAGAGCTAAGGATCCTAAGGAAATTATTGATTTTATAAAATTACACGAATCATAAAAGGAGGATTTAATTATGTATAAAATTTTAATCGCATGTAGAGCAGGGGTTGGATCAAGTTTAATGTTAAAAATAAAAACCCAACAAGTTATCAAAGAAAATAATTTTCCAATTGAAGTGGAGCATGGTTCTTTAGATTCATTAAATGGATTTAATGGAGATGCAGTAGAAACATTGATCGATGTTGCAGAAGAACTAAAAAAGAAGAATTTAAAATTTGATGTTATTGGAATTCATAATATTGTTGATCGTAATGAAATTAAAACAGCATTAGAACAATTTCTGGCTTCAAAACAAAAATAAAATTTATTAAAGTAATAAAACTTAATAGGATAAGGGGGATATATATGAATTTTATCATAAGTTTATTAAGTACACCTGCTGTTTTGCTTGGCGTAGTTGCATGTATAGGTTTGATTCTTCAAAAGAAATCAGCTACTGAAGTATTCACGGGTGCTTCAAAAACACTTATAGGTTTCTTAGTATTTGGTATTGGTGCCTCTGCTATGACTGGGGCATTACAAAACTTTAACAAACTATTTCAATATGGTTTTGGTATTACAGGTGTTATAGCTTCGCCTGAAGCTGCTACAGCACTTGCACAAAATACATATGGTTTCGCAGTTTCATGTACGTTAATTCTCGGATTTATATTGAATTTAGTCTTTGCACGTATTACAAGGTTCAAGAACATATTCTTTACAACAGGTCATAGTTTATTCTTTTCTTGTGTACTAGTATTAATTATGCAAGCACATGGATTTGGTAATATGACTACAATTTTAGTAAGTGGTATTATTTTAGGATTTATGTCTGCTGCATTACCTCAATTCTGTCAACCATTTATGAGGGAAATGACAGGTGGAGATGAACAAGCAATTGGTCACTTCAATATGATTGGGTATGGATTAGCAGGTTATCTAGGACGTTTATTCTCAAAGCATAAAGAAGAAACAACAGAATCTATTAAATTCCCTAAATGGTTATCAGTTTTCAGAGATTTCTTAATGGGTCTATCAATAGTTATGTTAATCTTATTCTATGTTGCTACATTAAAGGCTGGTCAAGAATTTACTCAAAAGCTTGCTGGCTCACAACACTGGTTAGTTTTCCCTCTTGTACAGGCGTTCACTTTCACAGCTGGTATGTCAGTATTAATGACAGGTGTTCGTATGTTCTTAGCTGAAATAACTGCTGCATTCGTTGTTATTTCAGAAAAATATATTCCAGGATCACGTCCTGCATTAGATGTTCCAACAGTATTCCCATATGCACCAAATGCAGTAATTCTTGGATTTATTACATCATATGCTGCTGGTCTATTAGCAATCGTTGTTATGGCATCATTACCTAGTGTATTTCCTGTAGTTATTATCCCAGCTGCTCATATTTGTTTCTTCTCAGGTGGTACAGCTGCGGTATTTGGTAATTCATCTGGTGGATGGAGAGGTGCTATTTTAGGATCATTTGTTGTTGGGTTATTGCTTGCATTCTTACCAACAATACTATACCCAGTTTATGGAACACTTGGTATAGAAGGTGCAACATTCCCTAATATCGACTATAACGTAGTGGGAACTACATTACATAAGATTTTACAATTTATAAAACCTATCTAAGCTACATTAATATTATATAAGAGCCATAGATATGGCTCTTATAACTTTAAGGAGGACAAACTATGGTTGAAAAGACATTACCTTCATTTTTAGACATTCTGTCTAATGAAGTATCAACATTTATTTCTTCAATAGATGAATCTGCTATTAATCAAGCGCGTGATTTAATTCTTGAATCAGAAAAGAATCATGGCCGTGTGCACGTAACTGGTATTGGTAAACCAGGTCATGTATCAGGATATATTTCTTCATTGCTTTCATCAACTGGAACACCAGCATACATATTACATGGGACAGAAGCAGTGCATGGCTCAAGTGGACAAGTAGTTGCTGGAGATGTGGTTATTGCAATATCAAATAGTGGTGAAACGCAAGAACTAAAATCAACTGTTGAAACTTTAAAAGCAAATGGAGCAAAAATCATTGGTGTCAGTGGTAATTCTGAATCTTGGTTAAAGAACGCTTCTGATACATTCTTATTTGCAGGAGTTAACAAGGAAGGCGATGACCTTAATAAGGCTCCACGTGCCTCAATTCTTGCAGAAACTATTGCATTACAGTCATTAAGTGTTGCGTTACAATATGCTAAAGGCCTAGATGCAAAACAATATTTAAAGTGGCATCCAGGTGGAAGTCTTGGACAATCGATTAGAGAAGGGAAGTAATTATATGGAATATAAAGGTATTATATGTGCAATGATTACACCGCTTGATGAGAATCAGAATATTAATCCACAGGCAACGTGTGAATTAATTGATTATTTGATTGATAGAGGCGTTTATGGATTATTTATTTTAGGTACAAATGGTGAATGCCATGTACTTACAGACGATGAAAAAGTTGAATTTGCAAAAATTGTTATAGAACACACCAATAATCGTGTACCAGTTTTTGTTGGAACAGGTGGTAATTCAACACGTGAAGTAATTAATTTATCTAAAAGAATGGAAGCAATAGGCGCAAGTGCATTATCCATTATAACCCCATACTTTGTGCCGCCAACACAACAAGAATTAATTGAACACTACAAAGCTGTTGCTGCTGAAGTTACTTTACCAATCATGATGTATAATATGCCAGGTAAAACTGGAATTAATATTGAACCTGAATCAGTACGTGAATTGGCCAAGGTTAAGAACATTGTGGGAATTAAAGACAGCAGTGGTAAATTGGACAACATGAAAGCTTATCTTGAAGTAACTAAAGGGGAAGACTTTGGTGTGTTCTCAGGCTCAGATTCACTTATTCTTGATATCCTTAAGGTTGGAGGACACGGTGCAGTTGCAGCAACAGCAAACTTCCTTGCAGAAATTGATGTTGCAATTTATAATAACTTCATTAAAGGTGACCTTGAAGCAGCTCAAAAGGCACAAAGCAGTATTGAAGAGCTTCGCCGTATCCTAAAGTTTGGAACCATTCCATCAGTAATTAAGCAAACCGTTGTGTTGAACGGTATTAATGTTGGTTCTGCCCGTCTCCCTGTAACTCAGCCAAGTGGTGAAAAGCTTGAAGAAATCAAAAGTGTAGTTGAAGCTTACAAAGCTACATTTGATAAAGGTTTATACTAATACAGAGGTGAATGATATGAAAAAGATGAATATAACAAAAACAATGGCAGAAATCGGAGCACTTGCAATCGTAAGAGTAGAAACACTTGATCGTGCATCTGAAATTGCTGAAGGCTGTATTAAAGGTGGAATCCCTGTTATGGAAATGAGCTATACATTGAATAATGCTGGAGAAATCATTAAAGGACTTAGCAAGAAGTATGGTAAAGAACTTTGTGTAGGAGCGGGAACAGTTTTAGATAGTGAAACAGCTCGTCATGCTATTTTACATGGAGCACAGTTCATTATTGCACCAACCTACAATGAAGATGTAGCAAAAATTTGCAATAGATATCAGATTCCTTATGCACCAGGATGCACATCATTGACTGAAGCAGTTGATGCATTAAGCTTAGGTGCTACTTTTATAAAGGCATTCCCAATCTCAGACTTCTATGGACCAAAACTAGTAAAAGTATTCAAGACACCAATTCCTGATATGCCGATTTTAGCAAGTGGTGGAATTACTCTTGATAACTTGCATGTATGGCTAGAAAACGGTGTTGATGTTTGTGGCTTTGGTGGTTTATTAACTAAAGGCAGTTCTGAAGATATCGCTGAAAACGCGAGAAAGATTCGTGAAACCATAGACAAATTCAGAAATTGTACTTCTAACTAATTTGAATTTCATAAATTGAATGTTCTTTTCATGAACAAGGAGCATTAAAAATTGATGAGCGTTCACGTTGGAATGCACATGAATTGATAAATGATGATTTTTCACCATGTTTTATATGGAATACTTTAGAGAAGATCAGAGAGTTGGAGTAATTAATACGATAAGCTATAATAAAATATTTGAGAAGTTTAAAGTTAAGAGCCACTTAAAAGTGGCTCTTAATAAATATAGGAGGGAATACAGAAAACTATAAGTATACAGTAAAAGCTATAAGAGTAGGCATTATGAAAATGTTAGCAGAAGCAAAGTCAGCACATCAAGACATTGAGAAGTGGGAGTAGATATGTCAATAGGTTCACTCGGACAAGGTTTATCTGCTGCAAATTGAATGGCTCTAGTTGGAAAGCTAGATAAAAAAGACTATAGGGTATACATAATAATAAATGGAGAACCTCAAGAAGATCAAATATGGGAAGAAGCTAAATCACTTTAGAAGTAATTACTAAGGAGGAATATCCATGAGCACAAGTTTATCTAATGTAGAAAATGATACGAAACTTACATTAAAAAAGTTGAAAAATGGTACAGATATAAGAGGAATAGCAATAGAAACTAAAGAGCATAGAGAAACCCTAAGCCCTGAAATTGTAAAATTACTTGGAGTCGGTTTTTCAAAATGGCTTAAGAATAGAACCAATAATAAGGAATTTTTAAAAGTGGCTTTAGGTATGGATTCAAGATTATCAGGCCCTAAATTAAAAGATTCATTAGTGGAAGCTTTAACTAGTGAAGGAATAAATGTGTATGATTGTGGACTTACAACTACCCCATCTATGTTTATGACCACAATTTTAGAAGATTATAAATGTGATGGTGCAATAATGATTACAGCAAGCCATCTTCCTTACTATTATAACGGACTTAAATTCTTTACAGTGGTTGGTGGATGTGAAAAAGAAGACATAGAAGAAATAATTAATTTAGCACTAGAAGAGAATTTAACTTATATAAAAAATGCAGAGGGAATGTTAAGAAAAGCTGATTTAGTAGAAGATTATTCAAAACTTTTAGTCAATAAGGTAAGAGAAGCAGTAGGGTCTGAAAAACCACTAAAAGGAACAAAGATAATAGTAGACGCAGGAAATGGCGCAGGAGGATTTTTTGCAACTAAGGTATTAAAGAATCTTGGTGCTAACATAGAAGGAAGTCAATTCTTAGAGCCAGATGGAACCTTTCCAAATCATATACCTAATCCAGAAAATAAGGAGGCTATGGAATCTATAAAAAATGCAGTATTAAATTCTAAGGCAGACCTTGGAATAATTTTTGACACTGATGTAGATAGAGCTGCAATAGTTTCTAAAACTGGAGAAGAGATAAATAAAAACGCTCTTATAGCACTAATATCTTATATAATTATAAAGGAAAATAAAGGAGCTACCATAGTTACTGACTCAATAACCTCCACAGGACTAACAAAATTTATAATTAACTTAGGTGGAGTTCACTATAGATTTAAAAGAGGATATAAAAATGTTATAAATGAAGCTAAAAGGTTGAATGGAGAAGGCATTGTGTGTCCACTTGCTATAGAAACTTCAGGACATGCAGCTTTAAAGGAAAATTATTTTTTAGATGATGGAGCTTATCTTATAGTAAAAATCCTTATAGAGATGTCAAGACTAAAAAAAGAAGATAAGGATATAGCCTACCTAATAAAAGATTTACAGCATCCTTTAGAAAGCGAAGAAAAAAGAATAGAGATTAAGTGTGAAGATTTTAGAACTTACGGACAGTCTGTCATAGAAGACTTAAAGGAATATGTTTCTAAAATTGAAGGATGGAGTGTAGAACCTAAAAACTATGACGGGATAAAGATAAACTGCAATAAAGAAAAAGGCTGGTTTTTACTTAGAGTATCTCTTCATGAACCTTTACTTGCTTTAAATATTGAAAGTGATATTAAAGATGGAGTAAAAAATATTTTTTCAAATATTGAGACTTTCATAAATAATTACAATAAGTTAATAATATAAGTATGGAAGACGTGATTGGATGAATTTATTATAAATTGAATCATTAACAGGGATTTAACCCTGTTTTTTCTTTTCCAAAAATAGAAAGCAATTTGATAACTATGAATTAATTACTATTTAAAAATAAGGAATAAAGTTTAATTGTAATATTCAAAGATAAGACTTATAATTACCTAAAACTATGAATTTTGGGGGATGAGTGATGGAGATTGCAACTAATCTTTTTTTGTATAATTTTTTATGCAAGAACTTAAATAATTTAGATTCTTGGAGTAAGATTTCTAAAACTGCGATAATTGATAAAAATTTATGCATATATAAATTCTGTGCTAATGAGGAAATACCTGTACTATTAACATTAACAGAAGATGAGTGTTATCATATTGATGATTATTTATATGATAGGATGATTAGTGAATTTGATTCAAATGGAGAGCCTAATGAAATAGGTTCAATATATGAATCATTGTATGACTTATGGCACAGTATGATACGCATAGAAAAGGAGAAATTTTATGAAGAGTTTATTTGATAAAAGATTTAATTGTCCTTGTTGTGGATATCCAACATTAGATGAAAAGGATTTATATGATATTTGTACACTATGTAACTATAGTTAAGTATTTTGATTATAATAAAAATATCATAATTATATAATTTTTGACATAAGTGTTGCATTTTGTAGAATTCGTTGCTATAATTACAATTATGTTAATAAAAATTTAATATTTGTTTTAGGTATCATATCATGATTTAATAGGGAAAGTGGTGAAAATCCACTGCAGCCCCCGCTACTGTAGACGGAGACGAAACCAAATCCACTGGAGCAATCTGGGAAGGATGGTGGAGAGTGACCCGTAAGCCAGGAGACCTGCCTAGAGCTAGTATATGGCACTTCGGAGGGAAGTAAACCTATTATGATTTTATATGAAGTTTAATTGTTATGCTTTTATAAAAGTTTAAAGCAATAATTATATTTTTATAAATAATAGTCAGTTATGCTTAAACCTCCGTAATACGGAGGTTTTTTTATTTTCCGTAGCCAAAATTTAATATAGTTTTCGGTGGGAAAATATATATTTTTTCAAAAGGTTTAATTTAGATTTAGCTTCTACTGGAAAACTATGCTTTTAAAAGTATAGTTTTATTTTTTTGATAATGATTTACAAAACTATACTTTAAATGAAAAATATTAATTTGGAGGGATAATTATGTGCAAGGGGTTTAAAAGAAAAAAAAGCAGGAGTTTCATTGTAACTGCATTATTATTTATATTTGTTTTTACAATGACAGGATGCTCCGATAAAAGCAGCGAAACTACAAATTCAAAAGTAAAGAATAACAATAATAGAAAATCAGTTAGTACAAAGGTTGAAGATGGAAAGGTATATGCATCTTTAAAAGAGGCCTTTGAGTATGTTGGTGGAGAATGTAAAATAGAAGGAAAAAGTGCTACAGCCACAAAGGATAAGGATACTATTAAAGTTGTTTCAGATAGTAAAGAGGCAGAGCTTAATTCCACTAAAATCACCATGACTGATGAAGTAAAAAATATAAATAATGATTTATATGTGTCAATGAGCTTTTTAAAGGAAGTGATGGATGCAAGAGTAAGCTTTGATGAAGAGAATAAAGTGTTAAACATTAATACGGAAATGCCTTTATCATATACAAAGGGCTTTAGCGTTACTTATTTAAAAGGTGGACTAAAAAAAGTAGTGGATGGAGATAAAAGAACTTTGATACTTGTACCACAAGGCAAAATTGTTCCAGAAGAGTACAAAAATGAGATTGTTGTAAATATGCCTATAAAGGATGTAATGTTAGGGTCTACTACCCAGGCATGTTTGCTAAGACCAATAAAGGAATTGGAAACTGTAAAGGCTGTTACAACAGAAAAAAAGAATTGGACAATACCAGAAATTATTAATGGTTTAGAAAGTGGTGCAACTACTTTTGTAGGCACTGGAAAGGCACCAGATTATGAGAAGATTTCAACATTAAAGCCAAGCATTGCATTTGTTTATTCAGGACCTAGTGGACAAAAGGAAATGATGGATAAATTTAATGAATTAAAAATTAGCTATGCAGTAGATAATGATTATCTTGAAGAAGATCCTTTTGGAAGAATGGAGTGGCTTAAGTTTGTTGCTGCTTTTTATGACAAAGAAGAAGAAGCAGAAAAATATTTTAATGAGGCTGTTAGTAAGGTACAAGATATTGCTAAAAAGGTTAGCAGTGGCAAAAAGCCTAAAGTAGCTTGGGGAATGATTTCGAAAGGTGAAGTTTATGTACCTAAATCTGATTCCTATGCTGCAAAGATGATTGAATTGGGTGGTGGAGATTATATATTTAAAAGTGAAGGAGTAGGAAATGCAAAGATAAGCATTGAAGAATTTTATGCCAAAGCAAAGGAGGCAGATGTATTTGTTTATGCATCAACTACTAATTACGCACCAACTTTAAAGGGGGTACTAGAGCAAGCTCCTATTTTAGAGAATTTAAATTCAGTGCAGAATAAAAATGTATGGTGTTTCCATGCAGATTATTACCAATCCTTAGATAAAACAGATGAATTAATACTTGATTTAGTAGGGATTTTTCAGCCAGAGGTTAACAGTGGATATGATATAAAGCATTATGTTAAATACAAGGAATAGATTATTGTACCTATAAAAAAATAAGCGTAAGGAGATTTGAAGTTTTATATCTCATTACGCTTTAATTTTCACATAATGCTTACAGTTATATTTCTTTAAAATAATTAAACAGATAATTGAAATATTAAAAGAGAAAGGTGAATGTATGTGGAGGGAAGAGGCGTGTTTAAAATAACTTTTATAATGTCTGGTTTTGATTCATCTTATGGTTTAAAAAAAGTAAATAAGAATATAAAAGAACATTATAAAGAAGACATTTATTTAGATTTTATGAAATGTTCAGAAGTGGATAAAGGTGAAGAGGGGCTTAATGAGTGTAGGAGAAAAATAGGAGAAAGTGATTTTGTTTTTATTTCTCTTCATGGTGGAGTGACTCACTTTAAAAGTTTAGAAAAATTAATGGAAGAGTTTAATGATAAAAAGAAATTTTTTATACATTCTAAAGTTGATGGTGAAGATGAGGTTCTTTTAAAAAAAAGTGGCATTTCAAAATTTCAATATAATGAAATACTATCTTATTATTTAATGAACGGATATGAAAATCTAAAAAATATGATTTTTTACTTAGCTAATAATTTTGGAGGTAAAAATCTAGCTTTAAATGAACAAAAGATTCCAACCTGGGAAGGAATATATTATCTAGGGAAAAATATTCATGACTATGAAGGTTATATAGAGAAAATAAAAAAAGAAAATAAGCCTATAGTGGCAATATTATTTTATACTCAGTATTTTAGAGAAAATAATACAAGACATATAGATAAGTTTATAGAAGAAATAGAAAGCTTAGGAGGAAGTCCATTAGCTATATATACTGCCTCTGCACCGGATTTATCTATAGGAAGAAAAGGACTTAACTGGGTAATAGATAATATGTTAATGAAAAATGGAGTTTCACAAGTGGATGCCATTATTAACACTATGGCTCATACCCAAAGTATATTAAGCAATCCGGGGGATGGAACCAAAGTCATTTCAAATAGTATATTTGAGAAAATTGGAGTACCAGTATTTCAAGCTATGAATACCTATCAAAGCCTTGAAAGTTGGCAGAAATCTTTAAGAGGAATTGACATGATGTCTCTTACAAGCAGTGTATATGCTACAGAATTCGATGGACAAATTATAACTGTGACTACAGCTTATAGTGAAATGCTGGTAGATGAAATAGGGGAAAAATACATATTTAAACCCATACCTGAAAGAGTTAATAAAGTCTGTAGATTGGCATTAAATTGGGCAAAGCTTAGGCATATAGAGAATAAGGATAAAAAGGTAGCAATACTTTTTCATAATATGCCTCCAAGAAATGATATGATAGGCTGTGCCTTTGGTTTGGATACTCCACAAAGTGTATTTAATATGGTAAATGCACTTAAAAAAGAAGGGGTATATACGGAATACGACTTTAAACATGGAGATGAAATAATAAATAGAATTATAGATGCAGTGAGCAATGATAGTAGATGGCTTACGGCAGAAAGAGCTCTAGAAAAAAGTGTAGATATAATAGAAGGAAAGCTCTATAGACAATGGTTTTCTGAATTAAGTGATATGGTTCAAAATAAAATGATAAAGGATTGGGGAGAGTCTCCTGGAGAATTTATGGTCTTTGATGATAAGTTTCCAGTACCGGGAATTATAAATGGAAATGTATTTATAGGCCTTCAACCCTCTAGAGGTTATGAAGATAAGGCGGAAGAGGTTTATCACAGTACAGATATAGCTCCCCCACATCAATATATAGCTTTTTATAAATGGATTAAGAAGGTATTTAAAGCTGATGTAGTTGTACATGTTGGAACTCATGGAACTTTAGAATGGCTTCCAGGAAAAGAAATAGGATTATCAGAAAATTGTTATCCAGATATTAACATTGATGATATGCCCCACTTATACCCTTATATTATAAATATAATTGGAGAAGGTATTCAAGCTAAAAGAAGATCTTATGCGGTTATATTGGATCACCTTATCCCTTCTCTTATGCAGAGTGGAACCTACGATGATATGGAAGATATTGATGAACTTATAAAACAATATTATCACGCAAAGCAAGGAGATACAGGAAAGCTTATTCATATACAAAAGGAAATAATTGAGTTGGTTATAAAAAATAATTACCAAGAGGATTTAAAAACAAATCTTAAGGATATAGAAGAGAATTTTGAAGAGTTTATGGAAGAACTTCACGGTTGGATTGAAGAAATTAAAAATTCTTTAGTTAAGGATGGTCTTCATGTATTTGGAAATATTCCACAGGGAGAGAGATATGAAAATTTAGTTTGTGCTTTGTTAAGATTACAAAATGGTAAGGTTTTGTCTTTAATTGAAGGTACTTGTATAGCCCAAGGATTAGATTATAATTACATACAAAATAATGGATATGAAAAAGGTGAGGATGGAAAAACTAACTTAATGATATTAGATAGTATAGAAGAAAAGAGTAGAGAGCTAATTAGAAAGTTTCACAAAGCAAATTACAAAGAAGAAGCTATTAAAGATATAATAAACGAATACTTTGAACATGAAGATAATACTGAAGAACTAATGAATACTTTAAGCTTTGCTTCAAAGGTTGTGACAAATAAGCTTAATAATACTACAGATGAAATTAAATATTTTATAGAAGGAGTAAAGGGAAATTTTGTACCACCTGGAGGTGGTGGGAGTCCTACAAGAGGAAAGGTAAGCATTTTACCTACGGGAAGAAATTTTTATTCTATAGATCCTACAGCAGTACCTACTAAAGCATCTTGGCAAGTTGGAAAGCAACTTGGAGAAAAACTCCTTCAAAGATACTTAAAAGAGGAAGGTAAATATCCTGAAACTGTTGTACTGGTGGTTTATGCAGGAGAAACCATGAAAACCTGTGGGGATGATATAGCAGAAGCACTGTATTTAATGGGAATAAAACCTAAGTGGTTAGAAAGTACGGACAAAGTTATAGGGCTTGAAGTAATACCTTTAGAAGAATTAAAAAGACCAAGAATAGATGTAACTTTAAGAATTACAGGCCTATTTAGAGATACCTTTCCTAATATTATAGAGCTTATAGAAGAGGGAGTTAATATAGCTTCTGCACTGGAAGGTGAGAGTGCAGAAGACAATTATATAAGAAAGAATATTTTCAAGGAAGTTAAAGAACTAGTAGGTAATGGGATGTCCTTTGAAGAAGCCGAAGAACAAGCATCCATGAGAATTTTTGGATGCCCTCCAGGAACTTATGGTGCAGGAGTAAGCAACTTAATTAACAGTAAAAACTGGAAAGATATTAATGACTTAGGGGATGTGTATGCTTTATGGGGAGGACATGCTTATGGAAGTAAATTGCATGGTAAAAAGGTTAAAGAAGTCTTTCAAAGAAGATTAAAAGAAGCACAGGTTACGGTTAAAAATGAATCTTCCATGGAGATAGATATGTTAGATAGTGATGATTTTTATAATTATCATGGAGGTTTAATTGCAGCTATAAGGGCAAATTCAGGAAAAGCACCTAGATCCTATTCAGGAAACAGCAGCGATCCAGAGAGAACAAAGATAAAGGATATTAATGAAGAAACTGCTAGAATAATGCGTTCAAGAATTTTAAATCCTAAATGGTTTGAAGGACTTAAAAAGCATGGATATAAAGGAGCACAAGAGATTTCTAAAATGGTTGATATAGCTTTTGGATGGGATGCCACATCACAGGTTATAGAGGATTGGATGTATGAAAAAATAAGTGAAACCTATCTTTTTCATGATGAAAAAAGAGAGTGGATTAAAAGTGTAAACCCTTGGGCGGTACATAGTATGGTAGAGAGACTTCTTGAGGCTCACCAAAGGGGAATGTGGAATGCAAAAAAGGAAAGTGTAGATAAATTAAGACAACTATATCTGGACATAGAAGGGGACATAGAAGAGCATGTTTAACAATTTGAACTTTTTAGTACTATGGCTTACTAATGATTGTAATTTACGATGTAAGTATTGTTATGCAAATGCAGGAGATAAAAAAGATTATATGAGTTTTGAAACTGCAAAAAAAGCTATGGATTTACCTAAGTCTAGGTTCAAACTTCAACTAGCAGGTGGAGAACCGCTTTTAAATTTTAGTCTTATTAAGGATATATATAATTATTTAAAAATCCATAGACCAGATATAAAAATGCAAATGCAGACTAATGGAACCTTAATTACAAGGGAAATTGCCAGGGAAATAAAAAAAATGAATATATCTGTGGGAGTAAGCTTAGATGGACCTGTAGAAATAAATGAAGAATTCAGAGGAAAAACAGTAGCTGCAATAAATGGAATAAAAAATTTAGCACAAGAAGGGGTAATGGTTAATTTAAATAGTGTTATAACAAGCGAAAGCATTGAACATTTAGATAAGCTTATGGACTTAGCTTTTTATTTGGGAAATGTAGGTGGTATAGGTCTTGATCTTTTAAGAGAAACAGGAAGAACTTGCAACAATAATGTAAAAACAGCTTCAGAAACCCAAATTAGAAAGTATGTAAGGAAAGCATATCAGAGAAGTTTACAGTTGTCTGAAATTACAGGGAGAAGAATAGTTATAAGAGAAGTAGAAGATGCAAGAAGGAGGATGTTACAAAATATAAGATGTACAGAATATTGTCATGCAGTGTATGGAGGATCTATGGTGGTAACTCCACAGGGACACTTATATCCCTGTGGTTCTCTTGTATCCAAGGAAGAGTATTATATGGGTAACATTAATAACATAAACTCATTTAAAGAAGTGATAATTAAAAGTAAAAGACCAGAAATCTGCTCTTTATGTAAATATGGAGACATTTGTGTAGGAGCATGTCCCGCAAGAAGTATTATAAATGGAAAAAATAATAGGATAACTTTAGAAGAATGTGCTTTAAGAAAGACTACTTTTGAAATTATAGAAGAAGTAGGAGGAGTGAAAGAGTGTTAAATATAAAAAATCTTACGAAGAAATATGGTGATTTAACCGCAGTTAATGAGTTGAATTTGGAAATTAGTAAAGGTGAATTTTTCGGGCTTTTAGGACCAAATGGAGCGGGTAAAAGTACAACTATTAGAATGATAAGTACTTTAACTCCGAAAACCAGTGGAGAGATTGTTATTAATAATAAAAGCATGGATAGAAATTTGCAAGAAGTTAAAATGAAAATAGGTGTAGTACCTCAAGGTAATAATTTAGAAGTAGAAATGACAGCTTGGGAAAACCTGGAACTTCATGGAAGGCTTTATAAAATGCCTAAAGACATAAGAAGTAAAAGAATTCAGGAGCTTTTAGAGTTTACAGAGCTTACGGATAGAAAAGATGAAATTGTTAAAGGGTATTCAGGGGGAATGAAAAGAAAGCTTATGATTGCAAGGGCCCTTATGCATAATCCTGATTTACTTCTTTTAGACGAGCCTACCGTAGGCCTTGATGCTACTGCAAGAAGAAAAATGTGGGATTTACTTAAAAGGTTAAAGGATAAGGGTTTAACGGTACTATTAACTACTCATTATATTGAAGAGGCTGAAGTCTTATGTGATAGAGTAGGCCTTATATATGGAGGAACATTGATAGAACTAGACTCTCCAAAAAAATTAATCGCCAAAGTTGGAAAGTATACTGTGGAATATTTTGAAAATGGAGAAACAAAGGAAGAATTTTTTGAAACAAGAGAAGAAGCATCAGCCTTTGCTTCTAAGTTAGAGGAAAGTGTAAATATTAGACCAGCAAATTTAGAAGATGTATTTATTAAATTAACTAACAGAAGGGTGGAAGCTTAATGTCTACTTTTACAAGTATCTTATGGCAGGAATTTAAATTGTTTAAACGTAAATTTTGGACTATAACCTTAGCAGGAATGGTTTCCCCGATTTTATATTTAATAGCTTTTGGTTGGGGGCTAGGTGGAGGTATAACCGTAGAAGGAAAGGCGTATATTAACTTTGTAATCCCTGGAATTATTGCATTAACAACAATGACCTCAAGCTATAATAATACAGCTAATTCAGTAAATATATCTAGGATATTTTATAAAACCTTTGAGTCATTTATGATGGCTCCAATTACTATGGCTTCCTACTCACTAGGGAAAATAGTAGCAGGAGCATTGCTTGGAATATATTCAGCTTTATTAATAATAGTTTTATCTTTAATTTTTGGAACAGGAATAACCATAACACCTTATTTTATTTTAATTATAGTTCTTAATTGTTTAACCTTTTCAGCAATAGGTTTTACGGTAGGTGTATTTATAAATTCTCATAGTGATATGTCAAAATTCTCAAGTTTTGTTATTACTCCTATGTCATTTTTATGTGGTACATTTTTTTCTTTAGATAAAATGCCAGTAGTTATAAAAAGATTCATATGGATTTTACCCCTTACTCACACTAGTTTGGGACTTAGAAGTAGTGGAGAAAGTTTAATGAACATGATTATTCATCCTATGATTTTGCTTATTTATTTTATAGTTATATTTTTTATAGGTGTTACCAAATGCAAAAGAACTGAGTAAAAAGATCTATAACTGAGTAAAAATACCTATATTTGAAGGGAGTTTTATAAAATGAAAAATACAAAAAAGGTTTATCCATTTACAGCCATTGTTGGACAGGAAAATATGAAAAGGGCATTAATACTTAATGTTATAAATCCATCTCTTGGAGGAGTTTTAATTAGAGGTGAAAAAGGCACAGCTAAATCAACAGCAGTTCGTGCATTAGCTCAGCTTTTACCAGAAAGACCTCAGGTTGAAGGATGTACTTTTGCCTGTGATCCTGAGGACAAAAGCAGTTTATGCACAAAATGTAGTGAAAAATTAGTAAAGAATGATGAATTAAATAGGATAAAGGGAAAAATGAAAGTAATAGATTTGCCAGTGAGTGCTACAGAGGATAGAGTGGTAGGTACTTTAGATATTGAACATGCAATTAAAAATGGAGAAAAGAAATTTGAACCAGGAATCTTAGCGGAGGCAAATAGAAATATCCTTTATGTAGACGAGGTAAATCTTCTTGATGACCATGTAGTGGACGTGCTATTAGACTCTGCTGCCATGGGTATAAATACCATAGAAAGAGAAGGGGTATCCTTTTCACATCCATCTAAATTTATTCTTGTAGGTACCATGAATCCAGAGGAAGGGGATTTAAGACCACAGCTTTTAGATAGATTTGGTATGGTAGTTGATGTAATAGGAGAGAGAGATACAGAAAAAAGAGTTCAGGTAATAAAAAGAAGACTTCAATATGAAAAGGATAATGAAGTCTTTATGTCAAGCTATGAGGAAGAGCAGGAAAAACTAAGAGATAAAATTTCAAAGGCTAAGGAGATTCTTAAAGAAGTAACTTTTGATGATAAAGTACTACAAATGGCTGCAACAATAAGTATAGAAATGGATGTAGATGGTCATAGAGCAGATATAAGTATGATTAAAACTGCAATGACTATAGCCGCTTTTAATGGCAGATATGAAGTAGATAGTAAAGACATGATAGAAGCAGCAGAACTTACACTTCCACATAGAATGAGAAAAAAACCATTTGAAGAGGGAGTTATGGACTTTTCAAAGGTTGAGGAAATAATTAATGAAATAGTAAAGGCATAAGGAAGGAGTGTTTTTTAGGTGAAAAGAAATTGTGTATATCCTTTTGTAGCGGTTATATCACAGGAAAAAGTTAAAAAAGCTCTTATACTTAATGTAATTAATCCATCTATAGGGGGAGTTCTAATAAGCGGAGAAAAAGGCACAGCAAAATCTACCCTTGTAAGAGGATTGGCTAAGTTGATGAATGATATGGAGGTTATTGACTTACCTTTAAATGTAACAGAAGATAGATTAATTGGAAGCATTGATATGGAAAAGGCACTTACCCAGGGGGAAAGGAGCTTTGAACCAGGAATATTAAAGGAGGCTAACGGAAACATTTTATATGTAGATGAAGTTAATCTTTTAAGTGAACATATTGTTAATTGCCTTCTTGAAGTATCTGCCTCTGGAGTAAATCATGTGGAAAGGGAAGGCATATCCTTTCAGCATGATTCACGTTTTGTTTTAGTTGGAACTATGAATCCAGAGGAAGGAAGTTTAAGATCACAGTTTTTAGATAGGTTTGGATTATATTTAGAGGTTAAGGGAAGCAAAGATATAATAGAAAGAAAGGAAATAATAAAAAGAAGATTAAAATATGAAGAAAATCCAATAGGATACATAAGTGTATGGAAAGATGAGTCAGATAATCTTTTAAAGAAAATTTCAAAGGCTAAGGAATATCTTTTGAAGGTTGAAGTTTCAGATAGCATAATGAAGCTTACAGCAGAAATTGTTCAGGAAGCAAATTGTGCTGGGCACAGGGCAGAGCTTGTAATAATTGAAACTGCCAAGGCTATAGCAGCTTTTGAAAACAGAAAAAACATAACAATTAGTGATATTAAGGAGGCAGCAGAATTAGCACTTCCTCATAGAATGAGAGAACTTCCATCTAGAATGGAGGAACCAGAGGAAAGTGAACAGGAGCCAGAAGAAGAAAATAGGGAAGAGAGTTCAGAGGGAAATAATGATTCTACAGAAGATCATGAGGAGCCTTCTTATGAATCTCAGGAGGAACCTCATAAGGAAGAACATAATAAAGAGGAAGAAAGTTTAGATAATAATTTAGAGGATAAAAAAGAAGAGGAAAATAAAAATTATAACAATAATGAAGAAAAAGAGGTTATAGATGATATAGGGAGAATATTTACAGCAAAATCTTTAAATATTCAGCCTATGGACAGAAAAAAACGTAAGGGTAGTGGAAAAAGAAGCAGAACTAAAACAGATTTAATTCAGGGAAGATATGTAAGATATTCATTTCCTAGGGAGAAGATAAGAGATATAGCTTTTGATGCCACTCTTAGAGCAGCTGCTCCATATCAGAAGTTAAGAGAAAAAAATGGCCTTGCTGTTGCTATAGATAAAAGTGATTTTAGAGAAAAGGTGAGAGAAAAAAGAACAGGAAGTACCATATTATTTATTGTGGATGCTAGTGGTTCTATGGGAGCTAAAAAA
Source organism: Clostridium simiarum (assembly GCF_018919175.1). Classification (GTDB taxonomy): domain Bacteria; phylum Bacillota; class Clostridia; order Clostridiales; family Clostridiaceae; genus Clostridium_L; species Clostridium_L simiarum. The sequence goes on from NZ_JAHLQL010000004.1 coordinate 327,361, forward strand.
AGAATGACCGCAGTTAAGGGAGCGGTGGTTTCTCTTCTTACAGACGCATATGAAAAAAGAGACAAGGTAGGTATGATAGCTTTTAGAAAAAAGGAGGCAGAGGTTTTACTTGGGATTACTAGGAGTGTAGAACTTGCACAAAAGAGTCTTAAGACACTTCCAACAGGAGGAAAAACCCCACTAGCAGCAGGACTTTCTAAAGGATATGAAATTTTAAAAGCAGCCAAAGAAAAGGATAGGGATATGGTGCCTGTAATAGTGCTTGTATCAGATGGAAAAGCTAACTCCTCCATAAGGGGCGAGGATGCTTTTCAGGAGGCTATTAATATGGCAAATATAATTTCGAAAGAAGGTATACAATCAATAGTTATAGATACAGAGCAGGATTTTGTAAAGCTTGGACTTGCTAAAGAGATTGCAAAAACTATGAATGCTAAATATTATAAGCTAGAAGAATTGGAGGAAAGAGAAATTGTAGGTGCTGTAAGACAATATGTCTAAATTTCAATTCTAGTTAATTAATTGCTGAGGAAGAGTTATTTAGGTTGGTGATTGAGAGTATTCTATGGTGCCGGAACTTGGCATAATATAGTCATAATGAGTATTTTTAAGAATGAATATCTATCTGTTAGCCATAAATAAGCTAACACAGGAAGTCCTAGGCAAAATTGGCCTTTTAAAAGAGAATGTAGACCATGAAAAACTCACCGCCTTAACAGGCGGCTTTTTTACTTTTTCTAAACAGCATTGTAAAAACATGAAAATGCATATTTAATTCTTACTGGAAGTTAGTGATTGTAATTTATTTCCTATTTATGCGTGGGCACCTCTTAAAATAGTTTTGAAGTTTATATAAAATTTCATAATTACTAATGCTAATAAGCATTATACTTTTGCAGTTTGCACCTGCGGTGATCGCTCTAGACAAGTAATGTACATCTTGATACAAGCTAATGAGAAATACAAAGGTGATTTGTTACTGAGTAAGACTTTTACAGGTGACACCATTCCTAAAGAGCTATTGGAAGAAAAGAATCTATTAATAAAAACAATAAATCCAGTAGTATTCATAGAAAAATAAAATATGTTCTGTGTAATATTGTTGAATATTTTGTTTCATGGTAGACTAAGAGAGGTTTTTAGTCCTTTAAAGTTACATAGAAACTTATTATAATACACTTTTCAACAAATGAAAACGTTTTTATAATTACCACATATATGTTTTAAAAAACACATGTATGATATAAAAATACATAGAGATAAAGGAGAATAAATTATGAAGAAAAAAATAGTTAGTGTCATTACAGCATCAGTTTTGAGTTTAACCATGCTGGTTGGGTGTGCTGCTAAAGGTAATTCAGATGAAAGCTCAAGTGGAGCACAAAAACAAAGCACAGCTAAAGATAAAATTGTTTATGCATTAGATACTGCACCTACGGGAGTATTTAATCCTTTAATATCTAGCACTAGATATGATGCAAATGTTAATAGTGTGGTGTATGCATCTTTAATGCAAGTTGATGATAAAGGTGGTCTAAAAAATTATTTAGCAGAGGAGTATTCAATTTCTGAAGATCAAAAAATAATAACTTTCAAATTAAAATCTAAGGCAAAATGGCATGATGGAAAACCTGTTACAGCAGAAGATATGGCCTTTACTTTACAATCAATGGCTAACGGGAAATACACTGGTAAGAACTATGATGACGTTGAAAAAATTAAGGGTGCTAAAGCTTATCATGAGGGAAAATCAGACTCAATAGAAGGTATTAAGGTTAAGGATGATACAACTATTACCATTGAGTTTGAAGAAACTTATGCACCAGCACTAACAAATCTAAGTACCTTAGGAATCATTCCTAAACATATTTGGTCACAAATTCCTATTGAAAATTGGGAGAAAGAAACAAAAGCTCTTAATGCTCCTATAGGATGTGGACCATATAAAGTAACTAAGTTTGAATCAGGTCAATATGTAGAATTTGAAGCAGCAGAGGATTTCTTTGAAGGTAAACCTAAGACTTCTAAATTAATATTTAAAGTTGTAAATCCAGATACAATTCAAGCTGAGTTAAAAAGTGGTAATATTGATATTGCTGGCGTGAAGGATATGAGAAAAAGTGATATTAAAGCATTAAATACAGAAGGACTTAAGAGTGTAGAGTTCTCGGATTTCATGTTTCAATATATGGGTATAAATTTAAGACTACCTATATTCCAAGATGTAAGAGTAAGACAAGCCTTTATGTATGCTATAAATAGAAGTTTAATGGTTGATAAATTGTTAGAAGGTAGAGGAGAAGTTGTAAATGCTCCAATGCTTCCAACACTTTGGGGATATCCTAAAGCTTCTGATATAAATGATTATGCTTTCAATATAGATACTGCTAAAAACTTATTAAAAGAAGCAGGTTGGGAAGATAGAAACAATGATGGTGTTGTTGAAAATGAAACTGGAGAAAAAATGCATCTTACATTAAAGTGTCCTGTAGGATCTAAAACAAGAGAGCAAAGTGCTGTTATTATCCAAGAAAGCTTAAAACAAATTGGTGTAGAAATAGAGATATTAACTATGGAATTTTCTACATTAATGGAAGAGGTTGTTTCAAATCATGAATTTGATTTATATATGATGGGTAATACTTTATCTCTAGATCCAGATCCAAAACCTTTCTGGCATTCAAGTGCGGCTACAGATAAGAAGGGGGTTCAAGGATATAACATAGTATCTTATAAAAATGATAAAGTTGACCAATTAATTGAAAAAGGTCTTAGTACTTTAAATCAGGAAGAACGTCAAGGTTACTATGAAGAAATTGGTAAAATTTTAAATAAAGATGTGGCTCAAGTATATCTATTCTTACAAACAAATGAAATGATGTACAATGGAAAATTAAAAGGTTATGAGCCATCTACTTTTAATAACTTTAACAACGTACACAACTGGGTTATAGAATAATTAAGTTATAATAAAATATGATTTAAGGGGATGCCTCAAAGTGGAGTGTGTTTTAAACCATGTTGAAATAGCCATTATATTATTGTAATTGAATCAATAGTATTTAAGGTCACTTTAACATTAGGATAAAACATAGGCTAATATTTTTGATGTAGCCCCTTTAAAATGCTTATAGATAAAAAGGAGAAAATACTTATGTTGAAGTTTATGCTAAAAAGAATTGGAACTGCTATAACTGTTCTATTTGGGGTTTCTATAATTGTTTTTACATTGGTTCATATGCAACCTGGAAATCCATATTCAACAATGATTGATCCATCGGTTTCTCCAGAAGTAATTGAACAAAAGCTAGAAAAGTTAGGATATTATGATCCTATTCCAGTTAAATACGCTAAATGGGCAGGGAGAGCTATTACTGGAGACTTTGGATATTCTATTAATTATAAAACCCCTGTTTTTAATATCATTGTATCACGTCTTGGAAATACACTTTTAATTTCAGTTATTTCTTTGGTTATAAGTACTTTTATTGCAATACTCATTGGAGTTTTATCTGCATCTAAGTCTAAATCTATTCTAGATTATGGCTTCACCTTTGTATCCTTTGTTGGAGTTTCTGTACCAACATTTTTTCTAGGATTATTACTGGTAAAATGGCTAGCTTTTGATTTAGATTTTCTTCCAGCCTCTGGAATGATTACATTGGGAGAAAACTATATGGGGATTGAAAAAATTATGGATGTGGCAAAACATATGATTATGCCTGTTATAGTACTGTCAATAACTCAAGCAGCCTCCTTACTTAGATACACAAGATCATCTATGCTAGAGGTTATGAGCAAAGATTATATAAGAACAGCAAGGGCAAAGGGGTTAAGAAGAAACAAAACTATCTGGACCCATGGACTTAGAAATTCATTAATATCTATTGTAACTGTTATATGTATGCAAATTCCTACTATGTTTTCTGGAGCATTAATTACAGAAACGGTTTTTGTATGGCCAGGCATTGGGATGTTAAATTATGAAGCTATACTAAATAGAGATTATCCCTTAATTATGGGGATAACTATGCTATTAGCTGTAATTATAGTTTTATCTAACCTACTTGCAGACATTTTATATGCTGTGGTAGATCCAAGAATAAGAGTAGTAGAATAATTGAAAGGAGAAAAAATAAATGTTTCTTAAAAAAGATGAAGATAGGCTAAAAAACTTAAATTCTTTAAACAATATATCAATGAAGAAATTTATGAGTAATAAGTTAGCACTAATGGGTCTTATTATAATTATAACCCTAATACTAATTTCTATTTTAGCTCCTTTCTTAACTAAATATGATATAAGTGCAACGGATTTATATAATATACGTTCTGCACCTAATACTGAGCATATACTAGGAACAGATGAGGTAGGAAGAGATGTATTTACCAGATTATTATATGGTGGAAGGATATCAATATTAGTTGGAGTTACATCCATGGTAGTTCAGCTTGTAATTGGAGTTACCTTAGGAGCAATTGCAGGGTTTTATGGAGGAATTATAGATAAAATAATTATGAGAATTATTGATATTATAATGTGCTTTCCATTCTTTGTTATTGCAATATCCATAGCTGCAATTGTAGGTCCAAGTGTCTATAATTTAATATTTATCATTGGAATTTTAATGTGGCCAAACATTGCAAGAATTGTTCGAGCTGAGATATTATCTTTAAAAGAAGAAGAGTATATAATGGCTGCTAGGTTACTAGGCTTAAATAGGATAGAAATAATATTTAAGCATTTATTACCTAATGTTATGTCTCCCATACTAGTGGCAGCTACCCTTTCCATTGCAAATGGCATTTTAACAGAAGCTTCCTTAAGTTTTTTGGGAATGGGAGTAAAACTACCACAGCCTAGTTGGGGAAATATGCTTGTTTCAGCACAGAATATGGCAGTTTTACAGAATGAATGGTGGCTGTGGATTCCAGCAGGGGTTATGGTAATATTGATAGTATTATCCATTAACTTTGTAGGCGATGGACTTAGAGATGCCTTAGACCCAAAGATTAAGGCGTAGTAAAGGAGGATTCCATGGACATATTACAAATAAAAAATTTAAAAGTAAGTTTTAAAACTATGTTTGGAAAGGTTAATGCAGTAGATAATATTAGTTTTTCTCTTAAAAAGGGTGAGGTCCTAGGGATTGTTGGAGAGTCAGGAAGTGGAAAGAGTGTTACATCTTTATCCGTTATGAATCTAATTGAAGGTCCTCATGGAAAGATTGAGTCAGGGGAGATTATTTATGAAGATAGGGATATTCTTAAGCTTAAGGATAAAGAAATGTGTAAGATTAGAGGAAGTAAAATTTCTATGATCTTTCAAGAACCAATGACATCTTTAAATCCTGTATTTACGGTTTATAAACAAATAAATGAAGTTTATAAAATACATAGTGAAGATCCAAAAAAGGACAATAAAAAAGAAATTATTAAGATTTTAGAACAGCTAAATATTGCAAGCCCTGAAGAGGTTATTAATAAATATCCCTTCCAACTAAGTGGGGGCATGCGCCAAAGAATTATGATAGCTATGGCGATTGTAAATAATCCTAAGATTATTATTGCTGATGAGCCAACCACTGCCCTTGATGTTACAACCCAAGGGGAAATATTATCACTACTAAAGGATATTAATAAGAGAAGTGAAACTTCAATTATGTTTATTACTCATGATTTAGGAATTATAGCAGAACTTGCTCAAAGAGTTGTTGTAATGTACAGAGGAAAAATATTAGAGGAATGTACTGTATTAGAGTTTTTCGATAACCCTATGCATCCATATTCTAAGGGATTAATTAACTCAATGCCTGATAATTTTAATGGAAGGTTTAATACTATTAGTGGAAACGTACCAAGTCTATATGAAAATATCGAAGGTTGCCCTTATGCATCCAGATGTTCACAGGTTATGGATATATGTAGAGAAAAAGAACCGTGTACAAAAGAATTAAAAGATGACCATAAGGTTTGTTGTTGGTTATTTAATGATGGTAAAGGGGAGGGACTATAGCTGATGCAGGAAAATAATAAAGATATTTTATTAGAAGTAAAAGATTTAAAAAAATACTTTCCATTAAAAAGTAGACTTTTTTTTAATAATAAATCTTATGTAAAATCAGTGGATGGGGTGTCCTTTAAAATACATAAAACTAAAATAATGGGCTTAGTTGGGGAATCAGGCTGCGGTAAATCAACGGTGGCCAAAACAATATTAAACTTGATAGAACCTACGGGGGGAAGTGTTAAGTTTAATGATAAAACTATATTTAATGTAGAGAAAAATAGTTATATACCTAATAAAAGAATGAATGAGATAAGAAAAGATATGCAGTTAATATTTCAAGATCCATACTCATCATTAAATCCAAGGAAGACCATAGAAGCAATTGTTTCTGAAGGAATGGTAAAATATAAGATGGGGAGTAAGGCAGAAATAAAGGGAAGGTGCGAAATGCTTTTAAATCTTTGTGGAATGGATAAAACTTGCTTAAATAGATATCCCCATGAATTTAGTGGAGGACAAAGACAAAGGATTGGTATTGCAAGAGCAATATCTTTAAGTCCACAATTTATTGTTTGTGATGAGCCTACAGCAGCTTTAGATGTGTCAATTCAATCACAGATTTTAAATTTAATGTTAGATCTAAAAGAGGACCTTTCTTTAACCTACTTATTTATATCTCATAATTTAAGTGTTGTAAGATATTTTTGTGATGAAATATGTGTAATGTATTTAGGAGTGATAGTAGAGAAGGGCCCTTCTGCGGAAATCTATGATCATCCTCTTCACCCTTATACAAAGGCATTAATATCTTCAATGCCCATCAGTCATCCACTTCAAGAGAATAAAAGGATTTTACTGACAGGAAGTATACCAAGTGCAGGAAAAATCCCTTCAGGTTGTAAGTTTAACACTAGATGCAAATATGCAACGGATAGGTGTAGGGAAGAAATACCAGAACTTATAGAGGTTTCAACAAATCACTTAGTGGCTTGCCATAATTATAATAGCATTTAGTGAATTTAATTCATTATTTAAATCTATTTTTACATTATGTAATAAGAATTAAATAGAAAATCCTTATGGAGTATTGATGAAAAAATTTCACAAATCTATGTCAAATTGGGGTGAATTTATGACAGAAATTTTTTATTCCATGGATCATGTACTTTTGGTAGCTGATTATAATGAACCGGAGAAACACAAGCATTGGGCAAAGCATTTGTTAATTAGCTTAGGTGGAGAAATGAAGTGTTTTGTTAAAGATGAAGAAATTAATTGCAGTGGAATTATTATTTCTTCTAATGTATTTCATACTATTGAAAATAATGGAAATGATGTTTTAGTATATTTATTTGATGAAACTACAGATATAGCTAAGGAGATAGAAGAAAAGTATTTAAAGGGGAAGTTTTATCATATTCTGACCTTAAATGTCGTACAAGAAATTAAAAAAATTTGGAATGAAAATATGGTAAATAAAACAGAAGGTAATTCAATAGAAAATAAGTATTGTAATACTTATGAAAGAATATTAAAAGCTTGTAAGTTGGATACAAAAAAACCTTATATTACAGATGAAAGAATTAAAAAAGTATTGCTTTTGCTTCAAGAGAGGGAAGAAATTACAGAAGGTATTATAGAGGAAGTGGCTGAGAGGGTGTTTTTATCTAAGAGCAGACTTTCTCATTTATTTAAGGAAGAAACGAAGATATCTTTAAGTAGTTTTTTAGTCATTATGAAGATAGCAAAGACATATGAATATATCTTAGCAGGAGAAAATATTACAGAAGCTTCTGTAAGGGCAGGTTTTCATAGCCCTTCTCATTTTGCTACTACTAATAAAAATATGTTTGGAATATCAGCAAATGAATTTAGAAAATATGTAAAAGTTGTACAAATATAAAAGTCAAAAAAACAAATTAAGTTCCATTTGAATCTAAGAATCAATTAATAATAACTAAAGTATTTAAAACTTAGCTATTATTTAGAAGTTTTATGTTCTATTCCTAATTATAATGAAGGCATAGCCAAATAAATAAGGGCTATGCCTTTAAAGGTTATAATAGAGGAGAGGATAAAATGAAGAAGGATAAAATTACTTTTGAAAAAGGATTATATTCTTTAAATGAAGAACCTAATTTTAATTTTCAATTAAATCGTATAATAATGTGGAATGAAGGCAATTTAGAGGATTTAAAAGAAATTTCTCATAGAATAAAAGACAGTGCCACATGGAAAAAAGAATTAATAGGAATAGGTGATAAAGCTAAAAATGAAGGAAGAATAAAAGAAGCTATTGCCTATTATAGAATGAGCGAATTTTTCATGTATGACCATGATCCAGATAAAGTAAAATATTATAAATTAGCTGCAGATATGTTTTATGAATATTATAAAGAATATTTTGAAGATAGGACTGTAATTAAATATGAAGTGCCTTATGAAGATATAAAATTACCAGTATTGTGTACAAAAGCTGTTGGTAAAAGGAAAGATACCATTTTACTTCATGGTGGAAATGATTCTTATATGGAGGAGTTATTTTTTGCAATGCTTTATTTTGCTGAAAATGGCTTTGATGTATATCTTTTTGAAGGGCCGGGTCAAGGTGATGTTATGCGAATTCAAGGAAAACATTTTACTTATAAGTGGGAAAAACCAGTAACTGTAGTTATTGATTATTTTAAACTAAATGAGGTTACTATTATAGGTGCATCACTGGGAGGAATGTTAGCACCTAGAGCAGCAGCTTATGAAAAGAGGATTAAAAGGGTTATAGCATGGTCTATTTTTCCAAATTTCTTTTCTGTTATATTAAGCACTATGCCTTCTTTTGAGCAAAAATTAGTAAAGTTATTAATGAAGCTTCATGGAGCACCTATAATTAATTTAATGTTCAAATTAGGGGCTAAAAGTAATGCTACAGTAGATTGGGGAATAAAGCATGGTATGTATGCTTATAATGCAAAATCTCCTTATGAATATGCAGTAAAGTTAAATGAATTTCAAATAGAAGATGTTGGACATTTAATTGATCAAGATGTATTGATTATAGGAGCAAATAAGGATCATTTTATTAATTATAAAATTTTTAAGGATGAGTTAGATTGTTTAAGTAATGTAAGATCCTTAACTTTTAGACTTTTTACTGAAAAAGAAAGTGCTTGTAATCACTGCAATATGGGAAACACAAAGCTTACTTTAGATACTATGATTAATTGGATAGAACAAATCAAATGTTAATAGCATTAAGCACAAGGGGGGGGGCTGGATTTGACATATTTATATGGATGAGGAGTGAATTTCTACTAATGAAATATTTTTAGCTATGCTAAAGTGTACTTTTGAGAGAAATTATAGATAAATACGTGAAATTGCCCATTTTATATAGATGATGAATAAATACTTAGTGAAAAAGATCATGTACATACCAACAAAACTGTTCAATCAAAAAGTTTCTTCAATATGCAAAATTCCATATCTATATGAACACTTTGACATGAACAAAATATTATGGTTATGGGAAGAAAAAAGATATAAGGTAAAATATTCGCTAGCGCACTACCTGATTTTTACGTTTATGAATCAGATAGGGGGTAAAATAATTGAAAAATGAAGAGTATGGTAATTGTAAAAAAATGATGGGTGGGCTCACGGATGTTCCCGGAATTCTGGTTGGAACTGCAGAGGACGAAAGCGGACGTACTGGATGCACAGTGATTATATGTCCGAAAGGAGCAGTTCCTGGTGTATCAGTAGTTGGTGGAAACCCCGGCACTATGGAGACCGATAGTATCCGTCCCGGAACCAGAGAGGAACTAGTACAGGCTGTTCTACTCACCGGTGGTAGCAGGTACGGGCTGTCAGCAGCAAGTGGTGTAATGCGCTGGCTTTATGAACAGCGAATCTAAGAAGTGCCTCTTGTACCTGCAGCTGTCATCTTCGATCTCCTTTATGCCAAGGGATCAAACCCACCTGATGCAGCTCTGGGCTATACTGCCTGTCAGGCTGCAAATAAGGGTCCTGTAGCAGAAGGCAACGTTGGTGCTGGCGCAGGGGCAACTATAGGAAAATTCTACGGAGAGCCGATGAAAGGTGGACAGGGTACGGCATCTATTCACATTCCTGGAGGTCCCGTGGTTGCGGCTCTAGCCATAGTCAACCCACTTGGAGATGTGTGGAATCATGGTCATATTGTTGTCGGAGCTCTGCGTCCGGATGGAGAATTTGTTAATCAGACAAGAGTAATGTTGGAGGGAGTACCGTCGCCGCTGTTTAGCGAAATGAATACCACAATCGCTGTAGTTGCTACAACAGCACAACTCACCAAAGCAGAAGCCAGCCGGGTGGCAACACTTGCCCAGGACGGAATGGCGCGGGCTATTTCTCCAATTCATTCGCAATGGGATGGGGACACGATCTTTTGTCTTGCAACAGGTTCAGATACTGAATACTACAAAGGTGACGCTGCTATTACGGTGATAGGCACAGCTGCTGCTGTGGTACTGGAAAAGGCTATTATTCGGGGAGCGCTGGCGGCACAATCAAGAATGGTCTCAAATTGTACCTGATAAAATTTCATCAAAAGTCAAGTTGTACGTTGTAAATACAGAATGTTATTTTTGACCTGTTGAGTAAACTCAACAGGTCTATTAATTTTTCGGAATCAGGAGGAAGGAGAAGTGTTTTTTTTTCTTGAACCGTATAGAGAAAATCTAGTGAGAGTAAGGCTTTTCCACAAAACAAACCTGTAAGGAAGATAAGAAGCATTTTCTGGCAATCTATTCGAGCAGAATGTCACCGCCAATAAGTTTGAGTACTGCGACGGCCAGCGATAGATAATAGTGTATGGTTAAAACACTTAAAGATAATTGCCGTGTGAATGCTGGGTGATTGCTGTGAAAGAGTTATATTTCTTTGGACAAAGTATCAATAAAATAAAAATTATTTTTATGATAATTAACTTAATATAACAAATACATTGAAGATATTTGGTAGCTCTTAATCTAAGAAATACCATCTATGAAGGATGAAAAATATAATAGATTTGATAATGATGAAATTATGGATAAAGAGGATGAGAAAATTTATAATTTGAATGATGGCATTTGTTGTATTTCCTATATATTAATTGATATTATTGATAGAAGAAGATATATAAGTAAATTGAAATAAAGATGACATTTTCCTTATTTATTTATGTATGAAGTGATTTAATTATTATTTTAACTATATTCATATATAACAACCTACAAATGGAGTTTTAACTCCTGTTTTTTCTTATTAAAAAATAGAAGAAGGGATAAGTTTTAAAGCATCAAAGTTAAAAAATAAAGTTATTAAAATCCTTATTTCCAATAAGGATTATGAACTTAAATTTGATACCACCAACTTATGTGAATTAGAAGAAATTTATTGAGATACCAATGAAGCCTTTGAGTATTTACAGAATAGAAAACTAAAGGACCTGGTTGGTAAGATAGTTGTGGTAGAGAGTAATTAATATTATTCTCGTAAGAGATATAATAAGGATAGATAATCTATGACAAGAGATAATAGTAAAAATAGAAGATAAATGTAATTAAGGAGTAGATTAAAATGAAAATAGAAATCAACAAGCTGGCAAAGCATTTTGCGGATGTTCCTTTTCAGATGGAGGGAATATATCGATTTACTCAGAAACCCGGTAAGTCTTGGCCTAGTTATACAGAACCTTTTCCAGGTTTTGTGTTTCCTTTAAATGGAAAAGTAGAATTTACTTTTGATGGTACGCCGTATGTATTCACCCCAGGAAAGGTAATACATGGCGGAGCTAAAATGAAGTTGGCTGAAAAGAAAAACAACAATACAAGCTGGGAATATCTGCTTGTACACTACCAGATATGTGGTCCTGATTCAGATAAGTTGTCGCCTTCTTCATCACATTTTGAGCTACAAGTTGGATACTCTCTCCGCTTATATGACTTGCTTGAACGTTTGTGGAAAATATCATTTCAATCTGGAAGTATTCCAGCATTCCAAACAAAGGTACTATTCTATAATGTACTGGAAGAGGTATTCGCTTGTGCACGTAATCAAGACAACGGCAATTCTAAAACTTTATTTGACCAAGTGTCAGCATATATCCATGAACACTATAGTGAATCACTAGCTATCTCAATGCTATCTGAGCAAAATGGAGTTAGCAGGAATCGGCTTGCTTATGTGTTTAGTAAATATTCGGGCATGGGACCAGGAGATTACTTGCTCAGCTATCGTTTGAATAGAGCAAAAGAGATGCTATTAGTTGAAAATATGACAACAATTCAAGAAATTTCGCAGGCTGTAGGGTTTAATGATCCTTTTTATTTCAGCAGGGCATTCAAAAAACAGTTTGGATTATCTCCAAGAGAGTATCGTAATAAATTCATAAATAATCCAGTTTAATTAAACATGGGTGCATTCCAATGTGTAAGGTGTTTTGCTATACTAAATTAGAAAAGTTAGATATAGCTAACTTCAAAACATATTTGGAGGTATAATGATGAAACGAACAATTGGATTTTTGCTTTCATTGATAATGTTGGTAAGTTTATTAACAGGATGCAATGGAGCAGTTACAAATAATAACACAGCAGGATCTGAAAGCTCACCTACTGCTGGGAAAAGTGAATCAGCTAATGATAAGGGAGGGTGGCCAAGGACTTTTGTTGATTTTGCAGGCAATAAGGTTGTAATAGAAAAAAAACCAGAGAAAATAGTTTCGCTGTGGTACTCTTATCCGGAATTTCTTGTTCCCTTGGAAGAAATACCAATTGCTTCTACTGAGGGCAAATTTTTAGCTTCTTTGGCCTATCTGAAAGATATTGAAGCTATGAAATCAGTAGCAGAATTAGGGGACAAGCTATCCCCTAATATTGAAAAGATTGTGGAGTTGGATCCGGATATTATTTTCGCTACGGTAAATCATGAGTCAATTTATGATTCATTGGTAAAAATTGCACCGGTAATTGTTTTGGATAGAGAAGGCTTTTATGCAGATTGGCGTGTTGGGATTCGGACTTTTGGTGAAATTTTGGGAAAAGAAAAAGAAGCAGAAACTATCATCAATGATATTACGACACAAATATCCAATGGGCGTGACACCTTGAAATCTGTAGAAGGTGAAACTGTAGCATTAATCAAAACTTGGGATGGGAAAAGTTATCATGTTGAAAGTCCTAGTGACCCATCATATATATATACCTTTGACAAGGAATTAGGTTTGGGTCTTACTCCTGACCCGGCATTTTTAGAAATGGCTGGTCAGAATGTTTCAATGGAAGGACTCTCTAATATTAATGCAGACCATATTTTCCTTGAAGCAGATATTAGTTTAAGTCAGTCTATTCTTGATGGGTTAAATAATAACAGTGTTTGGAACTCTCTCAATGCTGTGAAAAAAGGAAATGTACATTTTCTGGATATTTCAGCAGTTACAGGAGGTCCGCTAGCAACAAAATATGGAGTTAAATCCATTATTGATGCTTTAAGTAAGTAGGCAACAGATTATTAGCAAAAAGCCGGGTGTAACCTGCAAGGCGGGCAGCCACCGGCTTTTTGTTATTACATACTAGAATTTAAGGGAGGAAGATTTTGATGGAGCAGCAGAACGAAGCGTCATTACCGCTTAATGATGCACAAAGAACAAATAGCAGAATATGGACAACATGGCTCATTATGATATGCGGCAGTGGCATTCTTCTTATGACTATAGCGTTTTCTGTTACACAAGGCGCTGTAAAAATACCGATTTCTACCGTTTGGGATGCAATATTTCATTTTGATGCCGAGAACGTTAATCACTTAATCGTAGTAGATTTACGAATCCCACGAATAATTGCCAGCACCTTGGTGGGAGCTGCTTTTGCAGTAGCAGGAGCCATCATGCAGGGAACCACAAGAAACCCTATGGCAGATTCCGGGTTGCTTGGCCTTAATGCCGGAGCAGGCTTTGCTCTGGCTATCTGCTTTGCTTTTTTCCCGGGAGTTGGATATATGCAGATTATTTTGTTTTCATTCTTGGGTGCAGCTTTAGGTACTCTATTGGTCAATGGTGTGGCATCTCTTCGAAGAGGTGGTGCGACCCCCATGCGTATTGTTCTGGCTGGTTCTGCCGTTACTGCACTTTTGACTGCACTTGGACAAGGTATTGCCCTGTATTTTGAAGTTGAGCAAAATATTATGTTTTGGACAGCTGGTGGTGTAGCAGGTTCAAATTGGGATCAGATAAAAATAATGACACCTTGGATAATAGGCGCCTTACTGGGAGCTTTGGCTTTATCACGCTCTGTTTCTCTGCTTAGCCTGGGTGAAGATGTTGCAAAAGGACTAGGATTAAATACAACACTGGTTAATGTGCTTTGTTCTCTTATAGTATTAATTTTAGCGGGAGCATCTGTATCAGTAGTAGGTGCAGTGGGTTTTGTTGGGCTAATAATTCCTCATCTGGCAAGATACCTTGTAGGTATGGATTATCGTTGGATTATCCCCACATCTGCAATTCTTGGAGGTCTTTTGATGGTATTAGCTGATTTAGGAGCAAGAATGCTCAATCCACCATTTGAAGCTCCCCTTGGGGCATTAACTGCTCTTGTTGGAGTACCGTTCTTTCTCTATTTAGCACGAAAACAAAGGAGGGCATTGTAATGACAGAGCTACAAAAGAAAAATGAAGCATACAAGCGCAAGATTGCTATCCGTAATACTATCATTGTTTTTAGTTGTGCTGTTCTGCTTGTAATCTCCTTCGTTGTAAGCATGAACACAGGCTATATGAAACTTTCTCCAGCAGATACGCTTCGCACCTTTTTTGGCGGGGGAACAAATAAGGAAAACTTAATCTTGTTTGATTTGCGCCTTCCACGAATTGTTATTTCGGTTTTAATCGGAGCAGGACTTGCCCTTTCTGGCTGTATTATACAAGGAATTTCCAGAAATGCACTGGCTGATCCTGGATTACTTGGCATTAATGCCGGAGCTGGATTAATGGTAATATTATATACCATGTTTTTTGGCACAAAAAGCTTTTTGTCAATCTTTACTTTACCATTTCTTGCTTTGATAGGAGGTGGAACAACAGCAATACTTATATACTCCATTGCTTACAAAAAAGACGAAGGCATAGCCCCTATGAGGTTAATCCTTACTGGAATTGCGATACAAGCAGGAATATCTGCATTAACGACTGTTCTTGTAGTAAAACTGGATGAGACAAAATATAACTTTGTGGCTACTTGGCAAGTTGGAAACATTTGGGGAAGCAACTGGAAGTTCGTATTGACTTTGTTGCCTTGGCTTATATTATTGATTCCCTATGTGTTGTACAAGTCCCGTGTTTTGGACATTTTGAATCTTGGAGACGATGTAGCTTACAGTCTTGGAACGTCAGTTGAAAAGGAACGTCGTGGCTTATTGGCCGCAGCGGTAGTCTTGGCAGCGGTTTGTGTATCTGTTGGCGGAAGCATCAGTTTTGTAGGACTTATTGCACCTCATCTGGCAAGGCGACTGGTTGGACCAAAGCATAGTATACTCTTGCCCACCTGTGCGCTTACTGGTGCTGTGTTAGTATCTGCTTCAGATACTATCGCAAGGATAGTCATACAGCCTTCAGAAATTCCCACTGGTATTATTGTGGCTATCATAGGTGCGCCATATTTTCTGTATTTGCTTACAAAAAATAGGTAGTAACTAAAAGGAGGAACAGATCATGAACAGTATTTCAACGGAACAACTGGCAATTGCTTATGAAGATAATCTTATAGTTGATAAATTAGATATGGATATTCCAAAAGGTAAAATAACAACCATCATAGGAGCAAATGGTTGCGGAAAGTCCACGGTACTAAAAGCCGTGGGACGTATCCTAAAACCAAAAGCTGGTTCTATATACCTAAACGGCAATGACATGAGGCAGCTTAGTACAAAGGAAGTTGCTCAGAAAATGGCGATATTGCCCCAAACGCCTCAAGCCCCGTCTGGTCTTACGGTAGGAGAACTTGTAGCCTATGGCCGCTTTCCCCACCAAAGGGGATTTGGAAAGCTACAACCAGAGGACAAAAAAACAATCCAATGGGCACTTGATGTCACAAAACTTACAGAATATGAAACAATGGCAGTGGACAGCCTTTCTGGGGGCCAACGGCAGAGGGTATGGATTGCTATGGCGCTTGCCCAGCAGACTGATCTTATTTTGCTAGATGAACCGACTACATACCTTGACCTTGCTTATCAGCTTGAGGTTCTGGAGCTTTTATATAGATTGAACCGAGAACAAGGCTGCACAATCGTCATGGTACTTCATGACTTAAACCTTGCTGCCCGGTTTGCAGACTATATGATTGCTATCCGCTGTGGAGATATTATAAAGCACGGCAAGCCAGAAGAAGTTATGACAAGTGATGTCTTGAGAGAAACATTCCGGATTGAAGCCCAGATTGTAAATGATCCACGCACAGGTCGTCCTAATTGTATATCCTATGATTTGTTTGGAACTAAAAAGCAAGAAGATGGTGTCCTATAATACTTGATAGGTTATCATCCGTATTGCTTGGAACTACAAAATGAAAATCAATTCAAACTATTATCGTTGATGCTCAAGGTTTTGAAGTAGATTCAATCTCTTGAGCCACTATTTCAAGCGACGCTATAAAAAAACTTAGAGGACTGCATAGAGCAAGCTCAAAAATAACAATCTTTAGAGGCTATTTGAGGATTTGATAAAGCCTTGATTTATAAGGAGGTCCACGTATTGCAAACACAAGAAAAAACTACGTTTTCATGGCTGAGAGACTTCGTCGCACCGCACAAATCCGGTTATATTGCATCGGTGATCTATGCGATAATTGGCGTGGCGCTCAGCATTCTGCCTTATTATTTTGTGGCGCAGATGATCGTCCACCTAATTCGGGACGATAAAGATTTCTCTTTTTATGCCATATACTGCCTAATTATAACGGGTATTTGGCTACTACGTTATATTTTTCATGGAATATCCACAAGTCTTTCTCATAAAGCCACCTTTGCTGTAATTTCAGAGGTGCGATTGCGATTGACGGATAAACTTACCCGGCTACCAATGGGTTATTTGTTAGATACACCATCGGGTACACTTAAAAACATCCTTGTAGAACAAACTGATAACATTGAACCCATGTTATCCCATGTAATACCTGAAATGAGTGCAAATCTGCTGATTTCAATCAGTGTGATTCTCTATCTGTTTGCGATAGATTGGCGTATGGCGCTTGCTTCACTTTTCACGCTCCCCATCGCACTTTACTGTCTAAAAAAAATGACATCAGGATATGGGGAAAAGCAGCGAAATAGTATGGAGAAAACCAAACGTTTAAACGCTGTTGCTGTAGAGTATGTAGGTGGTATTGAAGTAATTAAGGCATTCAGCCAAAGTGCAACATCCTATGAAAAGTTCACTATTGCGGCAAAGGAAGCTGCAGCATCATACATTGATTGGATACGCAGTTCTCTAACCTACTTTGCTACGAATTTATCGGTTTTACCGGCTGTGCTTGTGAGTGTACTGCCTATTGGCTCACTACTATATATGCAAGGAACCCTTTCCGCTGAATCCTTTATTCTTACCATTATTCTTTCACTTGGTATTGGAGCCCCGTTGATTTCCACCATGTCCCATGTGGATGATTTGGAGAAAATCCATGCAGTGGTACAAGAAATTGCAGCAGTTTTGAATCTGCCGAATATAGAACGTCCTCAATCGGAAGTGGAACTGACAGATTATGATATTTCTCTGAAAAATGTATTCTTTGCTTACAAGGAAAAACAAATACTTAACGGCATCAATCTAAACATACCAGCTGGTGGTGTAACCGCTTTTGTTGGGCCGTCAGGCGGAGGAAAATCCACTATTGCCAAACTAATTGCTTCCCAGTGGGACGTGTCGGACGGTTCTATTTCCATAGGTGGCGTAGATGTTAAACAGATTCCGTTGTCCCAGGTCAATGAGAACATTGCGTATGTAACGCAGGATAATTATCTTTTTGATGATACTGTTCGCAACAATATCCGTATGGGAAAACTGAGCGCTTCAGATGACGAGGTAGAGCGTGTAGCTAAAGAAAGTGGTTGTCATGACTTCATCATGGGATTGAAGGAAGGCTATGAAACACGGTGTGGCGGAGGAGGGGGGCATCTCTCCGGGGGTGAACGCCAGCGAATCACTATCGCACGAGCTATGCTTAAAAATGCGCCTATTGTTATTTTAGATGAAGCCACCGCTTATACTGATCCGGAAAGCGAAGCAGTCATCCAAACAGCAGTTTCCAAGATGATAACAGGAAAAACGCTGATTGTCATTGCACACAGGTTGTCCACTATTATTGATGCGGATAAAATCGTGGTGGTAAAGGATGGTAACATTCATGCTGAAGGCACACATGACGAATTACTGAAGAACTGTTCTCTGTATCAAAGGATGTGGGCAGCTCATGATGCAGGAAAAGACGCAGCAAAGGAGGTTTTGGCATGACACAGATACTGCAGAAATTTTTTCGATTTGTAGGGGAGCAAAAAGGTAAGTTTATTGTTTCGATTTGGCTCATTATTCTATATGCCATATTTGAATCAATCCGCATTCCGGCGATTGCTATAGTGCTATCAGCTATTGTAGATGGTCATATGACAATACAGACTGTTTGGATGTCCCTCGGTATTATGTTAGTCAGTATTATTGGATGCATTCTCACAAGAAAAGAATTTACCCTTCGTCAAACTCAGGGTGGATACACTATGGCGGCGGACAAGCGGGTTGAGATTGGCGATAGGCTGAAATATATGCCGATGGGGTATTTCAGCACGAATAATCTTGGATATATTATCTCTGTCACAACCAACAGTTGCGATACATTACAGGATGCAGCAACGCGTGTTATCATGATGACATTACAGGGTCTCCTATCTACCGCAATGATTATGCTGGCTATTCTGATTTTTGATTGGCGAATTGCGTTGCTGATGACTTTGGGTGTTCTCGCCTTTTTTGCGATAAATGCTCTGATGCAGAAAAAGTCGCGCAAGGTTTCGCCCATCAAATCGGCTTCGGATGACAACCTGGTGGAAGCGGTGCTGGAATATGTGCAGGGCATTGGTGTGGTGAAATCTTATAATTTGGATAAAAGCGCAAATAAGCGAGTAGATGATGCGATTTACGATAACGAGAACGTCAGTATGAGATTAGAGAAAAGTTTTGTTCCATATATTAGTGCGCAAAGTTTTGTCCTAAAGATGTTTGGCGTGCTAATGATCCTTGCATCCATCTTTTTCTATAAAAACGGTAGCATGGAGCTTGTATCTTGCCTTCTGATGATGGTGGCATCTTTTATGATTTATGCTCAACTTGATACTGTGGGCGGGTTTTCAGCGCTTCTTCGGATGATGGATTTATCTATGGATAAGGTGAACAGTATTTTTGATACCCCTGTTATGGATGTAACTGGAAAAGACATTAAACCTAACGGATTTGATATTTGTGGAGAGAGTGTAAGTTTCTCCTACGACAAGCAAAAAATCATTGATGATGTGAGTTTCTTAATTCCACAGGGTACAACCACAGCTATTGTGGGACCCTCTGGCAGTGGGAAAACTACTCTCTGCCACCTAATGGCCAGGTTTTGGGATGTGGACAGCGGAACAATCACGCTAGGAAACACCAATGTGAGAGAGTATACGCTGGACAGTCTTCTAAAAAATTTTAGTATGGTGTTCCAAGACGTCTATCTATTTAGTGACACTATTGCAAACAACATCAAATTCGGTAAACCAGATGCGACGATGGAGGAAGTTATTGAGGCAGCAAAAAAGGCTTGTTGCCATGAGTTTATTTCTAAACTTCCTGATGGGTATAATACCATAATCGGCGAAGGCGGTGCGACTATTTCTGGCGGTGAAAAGCAGAGGATTTCCATTGCTCGTGCTTTACTTAAAGATGCACCTATTATCATTTTAGATGAAGCCACCGCCAATGTTGATCCGGAAAATGAACATCAGTTGCAGATGGCAATTGCAGAGCTAACCCGCAATAAAACTATCATTATGATTGCCCATCGCCTAAAAACTGTACAGGATGCCGACCAAATTCTTGTTTTAGATAACGGTAAAATCATGCAACAGGGCACTCATAATGAATTGATTGGACAAAAAGGTATTTACGCCGATTTCATTAATACACGCAAAAATGCCATTGGTTGGAAATTGAAAGCTGAACGTATATAAGCAAAGAGTTGAGAGAAGGAAGAACTTTCAAAAGCCTATCTGATTCTATGCAGAACTACATTATGGTGGTTTATGAGTTGTACTTTGGAGGCAACGAATATGTTGGTATTGTGGATATTGAGAATAAGTTAGGTGTATCCAAGGGTAGTGCTAGCCGAGCTATGAGCAGTCTTGCAGAACAAGGACTGGTATCTTCCATAAAGGCAAATAGGGATTAGAAAACTACACAATTTAAGCATGGAGGATTGTTCTTATTGCTTTTACGACAAGATAATTTAATTCACTCTTTACAGGAAAAAGTAAAACCGTTGTTTAGGCGGTCATAATCACTTGGAAGAGATGAACTATTACTAAACGGCGGTTTTGAAATAACAATCAAAGCCTCCGTTTTTCTTTTATTCTCAACTACTTCACTAGATTTACTCCACATCTCAAGAATTCTCTTACTTATACCAACAACTTCACAAGCTGGAATTAACCTAGCAGTATTTTCATTAGCTTCTTTTATCAGCTCTACAATTATTATGCGATCCTCAATGCTGATTACTCTTCCTGGTTTTCCTGGAAAATCAGTATAATCTTATGTGTAGATTATACTGATTATTAGCTTAACATTAAGCGCACAACCTTGATTATAAAGGAACTTCAAGATATACTATTCGATAATATATGCACTAACAATCTCTCCGTAATAAGCGGTATGAAAATCCTTGTTTGCACCGTGGAATGAACTATCAACTTCCTGTGGGTAAAATTTCTTCTTGTTTTCTTCTGTAATTGCACTCTCATCTTGTTTTTGCTTGTATATAACCCTACACTCTAGCGTTAACGGAAGTTCCTTAATAGCAGGAACGGAAATAATATTAGGTGTTTCAAGTGTCAAATTAAGTTCTTTGATTTTATCAATTGTACCACCGGATTTTGTCCCGCAAATCCCCAATATCTTTTTATCAAAAGCGCCATAAGGTATATTTATTGTGAATTCAGGATTTTTTTCAAGTTGAAGTTTTGTAAAGCGATTTTCTCTAACAAAAACTGTAAAAATAGGCTTTGCCCATTCAATTCCCAGTGTACCCCAAGAAATGGTCATAGAATTCACTTTGTCATCTACCTTTGTGGTCAACAAAACCCCTGTCTTTATCGCTTTCATAATTTCATTAGCATAATCAAATACTTCAATTTCTTTTTTCATAGCTTACCTCCTTACATAATTTATGTTTATATAATATATATGTTTATATAATATAATAGAATAATTATATTAGCTAGTATGCACTATTTAGATAGATACTATCGAAAAGGTGAGTTAAAATAGAGTCACAAGAAGGAGTCTATTCCAGCCATTTAAATATACATTGTCTTTAGTGGGAGGAAAATTCATACTAGGGTAATCAGTTTGTGGGGTAATAAAGTAAAGCATTGTTCACTTTGAGGCACATATTTTATAAGGAGATTTAAAATGCTTTAATTGTAGAACATCATGCCCTGTGTTATAATTTTGAATATAGATAAGGCGTCAAGGAGGTGGTGACTTGGCACAGCAATATACCAGAAAAATGATTCATGAGGTATTCATAAAGATGCTGAATGAGCGTCCACTTAACAAAATTACAGTTAAGGATATTGCTACAGAATGTGAGATCAACAGAAATACTTTTTATTATTACTACACAGATGTATATGCACTTTTGTCAGAAATCTTCCAAACAGAACTTCAGACAGTCATTGATGAATATAATGACACACTCTCCTGGGAGGAGAGTTTTATTGTGGCTGCTAAATTTGCTTTAGAAAACAAAACAGCCATTTATCATGTATATAATTCTATGCAGAGAGAAGAATTAGTGAACTATATATACAATGTATCAGGAAATGTTATGATACGGTATATTGAAAAGGTAAGCGACGGTATCTCAGCTTCTTCGGAAGATAGAAAATTGATTGCCTCCTTTTATCAGTGTGCCCTCACTGAAATGGTATTACGCTGGATTGCTTCTGGAATGAAGGAAGATCCTGATACTATCATAAGACGAATCGGGCAGCTCTTCGATGGAAACATTGAGTTATCCCTTAAGAGAAGTGCTGATTTAAAAGATGTCTAGTAAGAGGCAATAAGGAGAATCCTTTTTTATCAGACATTTTAACCTCAATGACTAAAAATTAAGCAAATAAACTGCGGTGTTTGAAATTCGAACACCGCAGTTTATTTATCTAATGAAAAAAACACAAAAAAACTATATTATAGATTTATAGAAACCTTACAGATACTAAGTATTCACAAAGTTAAAGGGGACCTATTATTTATTACACCCTATGGACTATTAATAGAGTGAATATGGAAGAACTCTAAATATAATAGTAGTTTTCAGAAAACTATTAAAAAATTAAGAAAGAGGGAGATAATAATGAAATTAAAAACACATGATGATAGACTTACCCTTACAAATGGAAGTTATCATGCTTTAGTAAATGCAAGAAAGCCTAAAGGAATTGAAGATAAAAAAGCTTATTTAATAGGTACTGGAATTGGGGCTTTGGCTGCTGGTTGTTTTTTAATTCGTGATGCTCATATGGATGGCAGCAAAATTACTTTCTTAGAACAATTAGATATTCCTGGTGGATCTTTGGACGGAAATGTTCGTCAAAATATGGATTATGTAGCACGTGGCGGACGTGAAATGGGTCATCATTTTGAAGTTTTATGGAGCTTATTTAGTTCATTACCTTCTACAGAAGATCCTAATATGACTGTGTTAGATCACTTCTATTATACAAACTACGATGATCCAAACTTTAGCAATTGTCGTATTACTAAAAACCAAGGTGAGCGCTATGATAATGGAAAATTTAATTTAGGTCAAGATTTAGCAAAAGAATTAGCTGCTTTTGTAAATATGCAAGATGAAGAACTTGAAGATAAAACTATTGAAGATATTTTTTCTGAAGAACTTTTAAACACTGATTTCTGGACATACTGGAGAACAATGTTTGCTTTTGAGAACTGGCATAGTGCTTTAGAGATGAAATTATATATGAATCGTTTCATCCACCATGTTGGAGGCTTACCAACACTTTCAGCTTTACAATTTTCAAGACATGATCAATACACTTCATTTGTAAAACCTATGGTTAAGTATTTAGAAGATCATGGTGCTAAATTTGAATATGGAGTTACTGTTGATAATGTTGAGTTCTCAATTTCAGATGATAAAAAGGTTGCAAAGAAAATAGTTGCAACAGATAAAACTGGAAAAGATATCTCTATTGATTTAACAGAAAAGGACTTAGTATTTATTACTAACGGTTCTATGACTGAAGGTTCAGGATATGGTGATGACAATACTCCTGCACCATTTAATAAGGAACCAGAAGGATGCTGGAAGTTATGGAGAAATATAGCAGCTCAATCAGATGAGTTTGGAAGACCAGATAAATTCTGTACAGATACAGAAAAATCTAACTGGGAGTCTTGTACAGTAACTTGTCATGATGAACGTGTTCCAGAGTACATTGAAAAGATTACAAAACGTTCACCATACGGCGGACGTACTGTAACAGGTGGAATAGTTTCAGCTCTTGACTCTTCATGGTTGATGAGTTGGACAATAAACCGTCAAGAACAGTATTATGGACAACCTGAAAAAGACGTTGTTGTTTGGGTATATGGTTTGTTCTCTGATGTCCCTGGAGATTATATTAAAAAACCTATGAGAGATTGTACTGGTAAGGAAATCACAAAAGAATGGTTATATCATATAGGTGTTCCTACAGATAAAATTGAAGAATTAGCAGGATCATGTAGTGCAGTTCCTGTTATGATGCCATATATTACATCTCAATTTATGCCTCGTGCAGCTGGAGATCGTCCATATGTTGTACCAAAGAATGGAGTAAACTTTGCTTTCCTTGGACAATTTGCTGAAACATTAGATGATCCAGGTCGTGATACTGTATTTACTATAGAATATTCAGGACGTACAGCTATGGAAGCAGTATATGTTTTAACTGGAGTTGAAAAAGGAGTTCCTGAAGTATTTTCTTCAAGATATGATATCCGCTATTTATTAAATGCAGGTGTATGTTTATTAGATGGAGAAAAACCAAAACTTGATTTACCACCAATGACTAGACGTAAAATTTTAAAACAAGTAGCAGGAACAGACATTGAAAAGTTATTAAAAGAATATGGAATTGTTTAATGACATTTACAGTTAGATAATTTGATTGAAATCCCGAATTTTAAAAAAATCGGGATTTTAATTTATTGTAGCTATTATTCATATTGCCATTTGATATATTGATAATATAGTAGAATATCATACGAAGGAGGAACCTCTTTGAAAGAAAAAATAGATCTCAAACAAGGTTATATTCCTACTATAGGAGAAATGCAAAGTTGGTATGAAGATGATTTACGTAAGGAAGCGTTAAAATCATCGGAATACGAGAATAATAAAAAAATAGAAGAACAAGGGGCGTTTTTTAAAGCTTTTCGAAAATGTGAAGAAAGGGATTATGAAATCCCTAATGATTCTAAAAAAAACAATGTTTATTATGAAAAATATAGAGCTTATGTAGAAGAAGAAACAGAAAACAAGGGCAAAAAGATACAAGAAATTGAAAATTCAATTGAATATGAAAAGTTTTTCCTTCGCTTAGAAAGAAGAGTAAATAGCGAGAGTAATAATTACAGTCATTATGGCAGTAATTCAGCTACAAGATATAGGGTTGATTGCATAAAAAAATTAGAAAAAGAGTTAGAGGTAATTGTAGAAAATTCTCCAGAAGCATGGGAATTTTATTATAAACGTCAACTGATAAGTGATATAGAAACCCAACATCAGCAGCGTTTGGTAACTGTACCTTATGTAGTCAAAGCAAAACAAAAGGTAATAGATTCGTTAAATTTAGGTGTTCCTGTGTATATTGTAGGACATTTGGGAAGTGGAAAAACACAATTAGCAACTGAAGCAGCCCTAGATTTTACTATTCAGAATAGAATACAAAGAGAATTAGAAGATAAAATGGAAGATTGGTTTTCGAGAAATCCAAATGCCACAGAAAAGGATGCTATTGAAAAATTTGGACAATTTAATGAAGAAAGAAAGCTTCACTATAAAAATATTTTAACTAATGGAAGTAAAGAAGAAATAGAATCGCTGCAGCCACTATTTATATCTGGGTCCCATAATTTAACTTATGAAGATATGTTTGTAGAGAAAACTTTGACTCTCAAACACAGCTTCTCTAAAGGGTCTTTTGCGGATTATCTGAACATGATTATAGGAGATTTTTATGAGTGGATGGATGAGCACAGAACTAGACTAGAGAAGATGACTGATGAAGAACAGTTACAACTTAAAATTCAAATATGGAAAAGTTTTTCTGATTTATTGGTAGCAAGTAATAGCGCTTTTGGTACTGAAATCAAAAAAATAGAAAGAGAAATTTTGATTGCAGTAAAAGAGGGGCGACCTGTAATTGTAGACGAATTAAATACAATTGCCATGCAAAACTTAATTGCTTTAAATGATATTTTGCAGCGTCATGCAGGGAATACAGCTTATATCACAGGAGTTGGTCCTGTTCTCATTAAACCTGGATTTGGATTTATTGGTACAGGAAACCTGTCAAGCCAAATGGTTAATTATGAAGGAACAAATGAGTTAAATCCAGCATTTAAATCACGTTTCGTAACCATTGAATATAATTATGTACCTCAAAAGACAATTGGTTCCTTAGAAGATCAAGGGCTCCCAGAAAGAAATGAACTTTTTAGAATAATAATAGCGCGATTAGCTGATAAAAATGGAAATATTCATATTCCTAATTCCAAAAGGACATTAGAAGAATTGTTTAGATTTTCTCAGTTGTGCAGGGTTACTCAAAATGTTTTTATGGGTAAATGTAAAGATGACGAAGCTCAAAAAGATTGCGGAGCGGATGAACTAGAGTTAAGGGAGTCAGTGTTATCAATTCGTAGTATTTTACATGTTTTAGATAATTGGAATCGAGGCGAAGAAAAAGACTTAAGCAAAGCTTTGTGGGATGGCTTTATTAGTTCAATTACTTATCCTGACGACCAAAACTATATTCTCTCACAAGCAGTACGTTTTGGATTTTTTCCTATGGGAGAAGGATGGAAGGTTGAGACAAAAGGCTTAGGAGAAGCAACCACAACCTATGATGAAATTCGTACTCGTCCATATAACTATGTAAGGCCATTAACAGAAACTTTAAGCTATTTAGATGTAGTTCATCTGATATTTGGGAAAGGAACTCCGAGAAAAACTTTTCCAAAAGGACTAAAAGAAACTTTTGAAGCTGCCATTGATGATTCATCGCGAATTGATGCGGCAGAGTATCAAAAGCTAGATCAACAATTATCTCATTTAGAGCATTCAAAAGATCTACTTGAATACTTAGAAGGCAATGGAGAAGAAAAATGGAAATAAATTTGTCTGTAGACAGGAAGGATTTTAAGAGTCAAGTTGAAGAGCTAAGAGAAAAACTGAATGAATGCCAAACAAATGGAATTTTAGATGATGGTTTCAAAGAACAATTAAACAAACTTTTAAAAATAGAAGAAGAGTTATTGACTGATTTAATTCCCTATTATCGAGTTTATGTAAATGATATTAAGAAGACTTCAATGAGGATAAATCCCATAAAGCAATTGGGGGCTTTTAGTTTTGATAGTTTTTTACAAACTTCATTGAGGATTAATAAGAACCTTTTTATTACAAGTAGTATAGATAGAAAAGTTCAATTTTTTTATATAGACATTGCAGACGATTCTTCTGATTATAATCAAATTGAAGGAGAGTGGAGTCCTCCTATTAAAGAAATAAAAGAGACAATTTCATTTATGTGCAAATTAAATGGCAAAGAAATTTTGCTCTTTGGAGTCAGAGGAGGATGTTATCTAATTTCAAGCGATAATTTTGATAAGCTACCTAATGTTAATGGAGAGATTAAAGTTAAAAGGGTTCAAACAAATTATGATTTTAATGGATTTGGAAGATGTTTAGCAATTAGAGATGGCTTATTTGTAGCGGAAAATGGAGATGAAAAGTTAAATTTATTTGAAATAATAAAGGAAAATGATGAATATGGTTTAGTTTTTCATAAAGATATATATTGCACTATTCCAAATTGGACTGTACTAGAAAAAATAAATGATGATTATTTTGTACTTGGAACAAAGATGGGAAATTTATATTTTATCAAATATGAGAACAAACAAATTACCATTACAGAAAAGGTTGATTTTCTAAATGATGAAATAAGGCAAATTAGATGTTTAGAAGATGAGAATGGTAACAAGAAATCACTTATAGTGACAGGCAATAAAGGACAGCTTAAGCTATTTTCTTTATATGAAGATTCAAAAACTATGAAAATAGAATTGAATGATTTAAAAGGTAATTTGTTTGACATTCAATCTAAAAAAGGCACAGCTATAGTTTTAAGTGAAGATGGAATCATATACTTGTTTGAAGAGAATTTTGGAAATTGGTATCTAAATGAAGATGCAACAATTAAAGATATATTTTTTACTAATGTCCTTAAATTAGATGTTTCAAAATATCTGTTGATGGATATAGAAGGTAAATTAAATTTGCTACACATTGATCGAATTGATACACCAAAAGACTTGTGGAATCTGCCGTTGTATTAAGGCATCTTCAAAAAACAAATAAGTCAATATGCTCGTCTATTTTTTGTTATACTGCGTCAACAGAACCCTTAGATAGTGCTACTATCTGCGGAACCTGTTTCCTTGTCTAACTCAAAATATACTTCCCATCTTTGACTTATTATTTATTTTCAGATGCCTAATAGGAGGGATGAGTATGTTTGACTTTGATGAACAAACACTAATTGAAGAATCTAAAAAACATTGCGAAGAGTTTTTGCAAAAAGAACAACGCTCATTAGCCACATTTACAAGAGATTCTAGTCTGATGTATATTACTGATTCAAAACTACAAAGATTTATATTAGACTCTTCCAAAGGAATTTTGTACCTACCCTTGGAAAGTTTTTTAGATAAAAAATTAGATGACAATCAAATCATGTGGCATATCTATTATGAGCTAGCCTTATATCCTGATTGGAAAAAGCAAACTAAAAAATATCTGAATAGAAAAAAAGATTGGCAGAAAGAAATTGATCACATGACAAGGTATATTATCACTAGGATAAAAAAAGAAGGTCTAGAAAATGACCCTGCATATAGGCCTAAAATTATTTCTAATTATGTGAGAAAAGAAATTTTTGATTTGTTACATCTATTGGATAAACAAACATCTTTTCTAAGAGTTTTGCAGATGTGTCCTATATATAGGGATGAAGAAAACTTTAAAAAAATTGTTTCATATATGAAACAGACAGGTAAGACCATTGAGTCAATTTCTCAAATGCCTAAGCATAGAGCTTTTGCAAATAGCTTTTTTATTATTGAATTATATAAAATAGAGCCTAAAATTGAAGAAAGTGCTCTAAATCCCTTTGATAGAAAAATTTTTAATCAGCCTTTTTTTGATTTTATTCATTATCAATTAATTAGACAGATAAATAATGATCAAGGAATCATAGAGAGAGATCCATTCATTCGTTCCTTCATCTATCCAACGTTTGAACAATTATGGAAACAAGAAATTGATGAAATGATGCTTTATAAATCAAAAGGACAGAGGGAAGAAAAGGTTAAAGGAAGTGAAAATCCTTTTGAACAGTCAAAAGCAGATGAGATGCCAGATTCACTAGAATCTACTCAAGAAGAAGTGGAAAAGATTTTAGAAGAAATGATGGATCAACAAGACCAAATAAGTGAGAGTATACAAAATACCATGCAAGGTAAGGTAGATTTAGAGACTTATGGGATTAGTCAATCAGATCAACAGTTATTTGAATTTTATTCAAATAAAATGAAATTAGAAAGAGAACAAATGCGTCAATTTTGGAAGAAATTGATAGGGAACGCAAAAAAAGAAGTAAGTGTAAAAAAATATGGTCAAGTAAAGGGAAAACTAGATGTGGATAGTTTTATTAACTTTTATCCGGATTTTGTAGAAGCTGAAAAAAAGGGAAGCTACAAAAATCTTCCGATTTTTAATAGATACTTATTAGAGACTAGGGCAGATGTATTACCTGAAAGAATAGAGATTTCTTTTGTTATAGATAACTCAGGATCAATGAATCCGTCAAAAATTGAGGTGGCTAGAAAAGCTTTGGCAGTGACCTTGCTGTCCATAGATGATTTTAATAGATATTTAAAAAGTAATGCAGAGCAATTGAATCAAAAAGTAGACGTTTTAAGTGAAACTTGTTTTTTTGGCAGTAGGTATTATAATGTTAAAGAATTTAACGATAAAAATGTGAAAGAAAAAGAAAAAAGTGATATAATTCGCTCAATTGTAAAGCTAAATGCAACAGATGGAGCAACAGATGATGCAAGCTGTCTTAAGGAAATATCTAATAGAATTACGCCCATACAGGAAAGTGAACTTAAAAAAGGAAAACAAATAAAAATAGTATTTGAAGTTACAGATGGTGCATCAAGTTTTCCAGGATCATCAAAAGAAGCTGTACAAGAATTATTATCTAAAAATGTTGAAGTTTATGCCTTTCAAATAGGGAAAAATAGCGAAGCAAGTAAAAAAAATTTTAACTTCGTATGGAATGAAGGATACAAACAACCACACGGAGTAATGATTGGTGAACAAGTAGAAAAACTGCCAAAAGAACTGCTAAAAGCAGTAAGAAAAAATATGCAGTCTATTTTTAATAATTAGTGTTGACAGCGGATTTTTTTAATATAACAAAATCAGGACGTTGCATTTTGAAATCCAGAGTATATACTATATCTACCTCATAATGGGTAAGTAAAGTAACATCTCTAAGGATTTGAAGGTCTTAAGTAAATAGCGAAGTGTGCTGTGTGTTCCCTAAGACGAGAGTTTTAGGGAAATTTTGCTTTATGGAGTTTAACAAATACGAAGAACTAAGAGGTTTTGCGCATTTGTTTATTGAAATAATGGATAAATGCCCCGCGCTCAACCATACATAAAGCAATGGTAAAAAATATCTAAGCTTAATAAAAGAAGTGGAGGATTATACATTGATTTCATTGAAGAGTTCTAAAAGTAACTTATCCATCTGTTTTAATAAATATTGATTATATAGGAATAAAAATGATATAATTGGGTTCAACAATGACACTCTACTTTTGGATAGTCTTACATTGTAAGTGAACTCAATTATACCAAAAAAGGGAGGCATTATTTTTTTGGTAAAAAACTCTGCAACCCTTGATATATCAAGAGAAAATCTAAAAACAGTGTAAAAAATTTCACACTAACGGATTAATTAGAGGAGGATACATTATGAAAATTTCAAAGAGTGATGCGTTGATATGGTTTGATTTTTTTGCCCAATTACCTGAGGATGAGGGGCTTAGTGTAAAACATGAGGAAATCATTTATGCTACCTTAGCACAAATTGAGGCAGTTATCGATCATAGAAATGATAAATTAATGTCAGAAATTAAAGGCTTAAAGACTTTAGAAAATAGAACTTTTTTTGTGGGGAATGAAAATAAATTCTCAAAGGGATGTCGTTCCTGTCTTTTAGGGACTGGATTAAGTGCAATTAGAAAAACAAACAAATGTAACTTAGAGTGTAAGTTCTGTTATAATTATGGACAACTAGAAGATATACCTCCCATTGGAGAAGGGATGTGGGAAATTGGGGGAAGTAAATTTTATGAGAAGGATATTGATTTGCTTCTTTCAATTCACCAGAAGCCTACAGGCATTTCCTACGTTTATTTAGAGCCATTTATGGAAATTGAAAAATACTATTCCGTTATAAAGAAATTTAGTGATGCAGGGATTTATCAACATCTATACACCAACGGAACTTTAGCTACAGAAGAGACATTGAAAGCATTGGGTGAAGCTGGTCTTGATGAGATACGTTTTAACCTTGGTGCTTCTAATTGTTCAGATAAAGTTATTGAGAATATTGGAATTGCTAAAAAATATATTAAAAATGTGGGTATTGAAACTCCAATGACTCCTGAGTTTTTTGAAACATTCTTTAAGAAAAAGCAAGCTATTTTAGATACAAAACTGGATTTTATTAATTGTGCAGAATTACATTTAAATGAGAACAACATAGACAACTATTCTGAGGATAACATGTATATTTCAAGACAGGGCTACATATCTCCAATTTGGAGTAGGGAATTAACTTTCAAATTAATGAAAATAGCCGATGAAGAAAATTGGGATTTAGCAGTTCATGATTGTTCAAACTACACAAAATTTGCTAGAGGTTTGAATTTAAGTAGCAAAGAAGGTAGGTGGTTCGGAGCTAATGATTATGCCTGTGAGTTTTCTAGGATTCCATATGAAGCATTTTTCCCAATACTGAATGATGATAATTTTCAATTCTTAAGTGAAGAAGAATTACCAGAAGACTATAAACCAGTATTGATAGATTATTAGAGTGTCTTATAAAGTTCCATAGTGTGTTTTGTGTTCCCTCAGACTTAGAGTTTGGGGGAATTTTTGTTTGATGAAGTTGTACAAATATAAAGAGTTAATGAGTAACCCTTTGATTTTCCTCTTACAGGTTTGTATATCTATGTTCCTTATATGCTTAAATTATAGTAATATGTGGATTTTGCAAGTCCTACTACCTTAGTACAAACACTGCATTATATCCTTATTCTATGTATTTTTAACAGGTTGGAATTGGTGAGTCCATATCATAAGTCTGGCAGGCATCATGGTAATAATCGAGCTTTCCATCAATCAAACGAAGATGTTTTTTTAAATCTTCGTTTTGCTTTAAAGTATATTCTTCATGCTTCCTTTTTTTTATAGGCTTGTGTTTCATTAAGAAATCTTTAGCAAATTGAACATAACTCATAAAATTGTTAACGCTTTTCAATATGTAATACTTTACATAAAAGCATAGTAATCAATTTTTGATAAGAAGCAACTTGATTTTATTTCCACTATAACCATATATTCCTTGCGAGATACGTAATAAAAAAATTAAAAATAAGAAGTCGCGTTGTGATGTAGTTCACCTTATCACTACTTTCTTTTATTACTAAACCATTCAATTGTTGATTTTTCCACCTCTTTTGGAAGCATTTTATTATATACCTCATCATATAGCCATGCTAATGTCTTCTTGCTTAAATATTTTCTCATTTCATCTTCTGCTTCTAACATTACAACTTTTATTAAGCAAGGAGATTTTGTATGTGTATCTGGTAAATTATCTTTATCTAATAATATATTATTTTGTCTAATTTCTGCACATTGAAAAAATGGTTCACTTCCTTCTACTGCTTCAACAATATCCCAAAATGTTATTTCTTCTGCACTACGAGCTAGTGCATAACCACCTTTTACACCTGGCATAGATTTTATAATTCCTGACTTACTTAATTTTGCATATACTTTTGATAAATAAGTTTCTGAAATACCCTGAAATGTTGCTAAATCCCTTATTCCCACAGATTTCCCTTCTTCTGAATTTACCATATATAATAAGCAATGTATTGCGTATTCCACTCCTACTGAAAATTTCATTTTTCATACTCCTTTGATATATTATAATCTTTTATTAATAATATCCTATTATCTATTCTCATTCAAGATAATCATATAATATTAAATATAAACTCTTCTACAAAATATTTATATTGACAAAAGAAAAAAGAAATTGTATTATTAGAGATAACAAGAATCGGTGATAACATTTATCCACGATATATATTGTCTAAAATTTAAAAGAAAGAAGGAATATAAAATGTTTACAGAAAAATTTTTTGAGGTACTAAATCATGAGGGAGTAGTTTCTATTGTAACTTGT
>NZ_JAHLQL010000033.1 GCF_018919175.1 Clostridium simiarum
AATACATACATTGTCTTCCGTAAAGCGCTAGACTATATATTATTATACAGGTTCAAATATACTATCTGTTTCAGGGAAAACTCCCAGGTTCGGATGTTCAAAATTCAATGATGGGTAACAAGTACGATCGTAAATCTGTAAAACAGTTTGTCGGATATTAGGCTGTATCTCCTCAAAGCGTATTCGAATATCATTGAGAAGCTGCAGCGTCACATCGGATAATAATGATGGCAGCCATTGTAGAAGTGCCTTTTGCATTTCTAGTCTCTTTCTCGGTCTAGCTAGTTTTACTACATCGCGAAGATAGAATCTTAGATCACACTGCCTTTGCTGAGCTGGATCAATAGAGTAACAAAAGAGTGGTAAGGCCTCGTTAAAGGACAAGGACCTGAGCGGAAGTGTATCGTACAGTAGACGGAGTATACTAGTATAGTCTATAGTCCGTGGAATTCTAAGTGCCAGCTTTATAATGTCATTCTCCTTACTACAGACCCGCCTGAAAGTAGACACATCATCATCAGTAAGCTTTGACAAAAAGCATTGAGTAGCTAACTCTTCTATGCAATCTATAGCTGTTTTATAAGGCATTCAATGGACAGATTGAGGTTTTTGAAACATACTAGTGAAATTAGCCTTAATCCCTTCTCGAAGTTAATCATGCATTATGGTGTAAAAAATGCAACTCGCGTTGCTCTACTTTTTCCCGAATTTCCAAATACGCAGCTGGGGTGATTGCTCGATTTCGTAAAGAACGTTTTGTTTCTAAA
>NZ_JAHLQL010000035.1 GCF_018919175.1 Clostridium simiarum
AAAAGAAGAGAATTTTCTGCTATATCCCTTATTTCACTGGGATTGTAGTTCAAGTGGTTAGAGCACCGCCCTGTCAAGGCGGAAGCTGCGGGTTCGAGCCCCGCCAGTCCCGACGGATCCAATATCCAATAAATGCCTAAATTCATTTTTCCCTTTTAGTAAAGGGTGTCGGGGGACATACTCTCGTTTCCAAATCAACAAATCAAAGGGGAGTCCATATTTCTTTTTTCTTTACTATTTTTCTTTCTTTTTTATTGTTTGTTTAGGTTTCTAATTAGGTAATTAATCGAAGCAACCCAATGATCCTTCATCAGATGATTATCCAAGGAAAACGCAGGGTAGAAAACACAGAAACCTATGTTAAATAACTAAATTCTCGATTGATTGGGTCAGAATCAAAATTTTGATTCGGTATGAATAAAAGAACTTCCTATGTTATACTAATCAAGTCTCGACGACGAATTGATTTGATAGATCAGATATTGTTATTCGTGATATTGATCCGATTCAAAATCATCGGGAGGGAATTCATTCATTGAATTTACAGACGAAAGATTTATCATCTCTAGGGGATTAAATCCCGAGTTATTGCGAAGTAAAAAAACCAATGAGATTATGGAAGTAAATATTCTTGCATTTATTGCTACTGCACTATTCATTCTAGTTCCTACCGCCTTTCTACTTATCATTTACGTAAAAACAGTCAGTCAAAAGGATTAATTCAATTGCATTTTTAAATTAATTTGAATGAAACTTT
>NZ_JAHLQL010000036.1 GCF_018919175.1 Clostridium simiarum
CAGGTTCAAAATCACGATCAATTCCTTTTTCAAACCCTGCTGCAGCTGCACGAGCCCTTCCGGCGTGCCACAAATGACCTACGAAGAAGAAGAATCCTAGAACAAAATGAGAGGTAGCTAACCAACTTCTAGGAGAGACATAATTGACTGCATTAATCTCGGTAGCTACGCCACCCACAGAATTTAAAGAGCCTAAAGGAGCATGAGTCATATATTCTGCGGAACGCCGTTCTTGCCAAGGTTGTATATCTTTTTTCAACCTACTCAAGTCCAATCCATTTGGACCTCTTAAAGGTTCTAACCAAGGAGCACGCAGATCCCAAAAACGCATAGTTTCGCCCCCAAAAATGACTTCTCCGGTGGGGGAACGCATTAGATATTTACCTAAACCAGTGGGTCCTTGAGCGGACCCTACATTAGCCCCAAGGCGTTGGTCTCTAACTAGAAAAGTAAACGCTTGAGCCTGAGAGGCTTCTGGTCCAGTAGGTCCGTAAAACTCGCTCGGATAAGCGGTATTATTGAACCAAACAAAACAACAAGCGGTTAAGCCAAAGATGGATATAGCCCCTAAACTATAAGATAAGTAAGCCTCCCCAGACCATACAAGGGCGCGTCGAGCCCACGCAAAAGGTTTGGTTAAGATATGCCAGATTCCACCAAATATACAAATGGAACCTAACCATACATGTCCTCCGATTATATCTTCCAAATCGTCCACA
>NZ_JAHLQL010000037.1 GCF_018919175.1 Clostridium simiarum
ATCGTGATGGTGTTTCCTTGTTCCTCAATGGGCCTATTTCATCTTTTTAGGTTCATGCTCTACTCCGGGTAAATATCTGCCCGATTTGGATTTGCACATATATGACAAATCTTCTCATCACCATTTCTTTTTGTTATGACTTTCGAAATAACAAAGAGGAATCATTTATCATAGATATTCATATTTCTATAAATATGTAATATTAAGTTAAATTTATTCAAAATTGGGTTTTTCTAAACAGAGCCTGGATACTTCATTTTTTAGTCCAATAAAAAAAAGCCAACCATAAATCATTCTAATTAATACTAGAACTATGAATTCCCCCAAATAATGCATCTAATTGCATTTCACACTCCACTTTTTGGATAATTCAATTTCTCTTTTTAGGGGTGAAACAGGGGATATCTCAATCGGGGAAAAGAACGGGGAAATCCCATATGACCCAGTGTATTTGACAAGTCGCACTATATGTCAACCCAAGATGCATCGTCATCTCCAGGAATTCGGAGAGGCACTTTTGGAACACCAATAGGCATGAATTGAAAGAAAAAAGAACTAAATACTCTATTTCACTTTGATGTGGAAACGTATATGGTTTTATTGCATCCATTTTCATTTTCGAATATTGGCTTTATCGTATTTATTTTATCCATAGATTCGAAAAATTCAGAAAGAAAGACAAAATCAAGAAAGGAAAACTTTTATGA
>NZ_JAHLQL010000038.1 GCF_018919175.1 Clostridium simiarum
TGTTTGCCGCTCCGATGGTGCGGAAAAAACCGCTCCCTGAAGCAAACTGTCCGGGCAAATCCTTTCCCGCTCGGGAAGCTTTGTGAAAGCCCTTCTCTTTCAACCCATCTTTGCAACGAAAAAAAAAAAAAAAATAAAAAATAAAAAGACCAAATAGTAAATAGTAACTTACATACATTAGTAAATGGTACACTCTTACACACTATCATCCTCATCGTATATTATAATAGATATATACAATACATGTTTTTACCCGGATCATAGAATTCTTAAGACAAATAAAATTTATAGAGACTTGTTCAGTCTACTTCTCTCTAAACTAGGCCCCGGCTCCTGCCAGTACCCACTTAGAAAGAAATAAAAAACAAATCAGACAACAAAGGCTTAATCTCAGCAGATCGTAACAACAAGGCTACTCTACTGCTTACAATACCCCGTTGTACATCTAAGTCGTATACAAATGATTTATCCCCACGCAAAATGACATTGCAATTCGCCAGCAAGCACCCAAGGCCTTTCCGCCAAGTGCACCGTTGCTAGCCTGCTATGGTTCAGCGACGCCACAAGGACGCCTTATTCGTATCCATCTATATTGTGTGGAGCAAAGAAATCACCGCGTTCTAGCATGGATTCTGACTTAGAGGCGTTCAGCCATAATCCAGCGGATGGTAGCTTCGCGGCAATGCCTGATCAGACAGC
>NZ_JAHLQL010000039.1 GCF_018919175.1 Clostridium simiarum
TAACGAAATCAAGTGCTAACTCCCATTTTTTATTGAATTAATTAACTGATTAGCGTGTTAGCAGACGTTTATTTTGAATTTGATAATTTTCACAAATTTCGACATTTTATTATTATTATGAGAATTAATCCTACTACTTCAGGGTCTGGGGTTTCCACGATTGAAAAAAAAAAACCGGGACGTATTGTCCAAATCATCGGTCCGGTACTAGATGTAGCCTTTGCACCAGGAAGGATGCCTAATATTTATAACGCTTTGGTAGTTCAAGGTCGAGATACTGTTGGTCAAGCAATTAATGTGACTTGTGAGGTACAGCAATTATTAGGAAATAATCGAGTTCGAGCTGTAGCTATGAGTGCTACAGATGGTCTGACGAGAGGAATGGAAGTGATTGATACAGGAGCCCCTCTAAGTGTTCCGGTCGGTGGAGCAACTCTGGGACGCATTTTCAACGTGCTCGGGGAGCCTGTTGATAATTTGGGTCCTGTAGATACTCGTACAACATTTCCGATTCATCGATCTGCGCCTGCCTTTATCCAATTGGATACAAAATTATCCATTTTTGAAACAGGAATTAAGGTAGTAGATCTTTTAGCCCCTTATCGCCGTGGGGGAAAAATCGGATTATTTGGTGGAGCT
>NZ_JAHLQL010000005.1 GCF_018919175.1 Clostridium simiarum
ACAAGTTACAATAGAAACTACTCCCTCATGATTTAGTACCTCAAAAAATTTTTCTGTAAACATTTTATATTTACTTCTTTCTTTTAAGATATAGATATATATTATTAGATAAAGATAATTTACCAGATACATATACCAAATGTCCTTGTTTAAGAAAAGTTGTATTATTAGAAGCAGAAGATGAAATGAGAAAATATTTAAGTAATAAGACATTGGCATGGCTATATGATGAACATTATTGACAACTACATCTGCAAAAAAGTTGCTTTATTCTATTTTTCTCTCATTAAATTCAATAGCAACCCAGTCTCTTACTTTCCATAGCCTTTTCCTCAATTCACATTTTGGCATTAAACCTTAAAAAACAAGTATATGAACAACGTTATTTCACTCAAAATGTTCAGGAATGATTAGCAATGATATTCTTCATCGCTTGTATTACTGTGTCGATATTTTCAGCAGAAACTCCGCAATGGGTTACGAACCGGTATTCGCCATCTTCTTTGCCGCTAATTTTGATTCCGGCCTCGTGCAGTCCGGAAATGAGGGCAGAATCGCTGATGACAGACTCTGACAAAGTAAAAAACACCATGTTTATGTCTAAGCGGTCACGATATACTCGGCAAGATTCAATTTCTTCAAGTCGGTCTGCCAAGTACCTGGCATTTTTGTGGTCATCTGTCAGCCGGGTAACCATTTCGTTTAGAGCAATGATTCCAGCTGCCGCCAAAATTCCAGCTTGACGAAGTCCTCCGCCCATTAACTTTCTGTTTTTGCGAGCTTTGGCAATAAAATCACAAGTGCCTACTAAGACGGATCCTATCGGTGCGCATAACCCTTTTGAAAGACAGACATTTACAGAATCAGCGCAGGATGCTATTTCACTGGCCATGATATCCAGCGAAACAGCCGCATTGAATATGCGAGCGCCGTCTAGATGGATCGGAATACTTTGTTTTTTTGCCAGAGCGTATACAGTTTTCATGGTTGACAAAGGGATGACTCTCCCATCGGAAAGTGCATTTTCCACACAAATTAGTCCGGTGCGAGGTACGTGAATATCATCATCCCGAATCATTTTCTTTAGTTTATCGGTAGCTATATCCATAGGAAAAGAACGTGTTTGAACACCAGAAAGTTTTGCTGCTGCTCCCACCTCGTGCATAAGAATATGAGAATCCTCACCAACCAAAATTTCATCTCCACTGTGTGTATGAGTCATAATCGCAAGCTGGTTGCCAAAGGTACCTGACGGAACAAAAAGTGCAGATTCTTTTCCCAATAAATCAGCAGCTATTTCTTCGAGGCGGTTTACGGTAGGGTCATCGCCATAGACATCATCACCCACTTCGGCACTGGCCATAGCTTGACGCATCTCATCGGTGGGTTGAGTTACAGTATCACTTCTAAGGTCTATCCACATTGTATCATTCTTCATATTGAATCCTCCTTTATATACTTTGAAACAATGGTTTTGACACATTTTGTGCCAAAATTACTTCTGGTTACTACTATTCCGACTTTCTAATCTTTAACTTTGATTTTTCTGGAAATTAACGCTGCTATTCCGGCAACATGAGAACCTTTTACCATATAATTTGCGTTGCTGTCTTAACATCTATAATTTCCACCCTTTTGAGGGATAACGGACAGACAATTTATTCCGTATTCTGTTTTTAGTATATTTATTATTTTTTCTATATGACTTCTCTAATGATGCTATTATCAAGAATTTTATCTATATTCTCATTAATAATGTCTATTGACCAATTCCACCATTTTATATCAAGCAGCTGATTTATTGTATCTTGATCAAATCTTTGTTTTATTTCGTTAGCAGGATTTCCTCCAGCTAACATGTATGGCGCTATATCTTTTACAACAACAGAATTAGCAGCTACTATTGCACCATCCCCGATTTTTACTCCTGGCATAATTACAACATCTTTTCCTATCCATACATCATTACCTATTATTGTATCACCCTTAATAGGTAGTTGATCTAATCTTGGCATATGTTTCTCCCAACCATTACCAAATAAATTAAATGGATATGTTGAGCCATCCATTCTATGATTTGCTCCATTCATAATAATAGTTACACCCGGTCCTATTGAGCAAAATTTACCTATTTTTAACTTATCATTTAAGATTGGATAATGATATAAAATTTGCTTATCAAAAGTTTCTCCATTCTTAGAATCATAATATGAGTATTCTCCAACCTCAATGTTTTCTAATTTTTCTAAAATAGGTTTGATAAACTGTACTGATTTGTTTCCTTCTATAGGATACATTTTGTTAGGATTCGGACCCATAAAATTAATACCTCCTTTTAGTACATGATTGCTTTTATCATAATTAAGCATGGGTTAAAACAGGAAACGTCATCTGGTTATTTTCAAATAAATTATCCTTTCCTCTCTGTCAATATAAACAACTCAATCAATTTATATTTATAAGAATCGTCTTAATCTAAAACAATTCGTCTAGTAAAATATAGTACTTTATTTTTTCCCAATTAGGTTCTATACCTAACAAATCAAAGAACAACTTAACATATTTTTCTTCTCCCATATCATCTCTAATAGACCTTACACAGAAGGCGATATCATACCACTTGTCTGCTTTACCACTTCTTCCTAAATCAATAAATCCACTTATTCTATTATCTCTGACTAAAATGTTAGTATTTCCTAAATCGCCATGTGAAAAGGTTAATTCTTCCTTTGGCTTGTTAGCTTTTAAAAAATCACATAGCTCACTTGATTTTATGAAGGTTTTATCAGGAAGTCTTTAGTACATTTAGATTCATCATCTACGTTAATAACACTGATTATATGTGATTGCGTATTTTCAATTAAATCAGTAAAGATGCTTCTTGCAACTCCTTTACCTCTATAATGTTTATCGACTGCAAATTGAGGGATATCTCCAGTTTTTTTATTAATAATGCCATATCCAACAATTGTATTATCAAAGCGTACAATAGAATATAGAACTTCCTCAGATACTGCATTAATTGAATCGATTGAATTTTGCCATGAGGGTTCAAAATCCCAAAACCCTGCTAATTGTTCCCATGACATTGTATTAGTGTACTCGACTTCATAGGTTTTGAAAGGAACATAACTCTCTTTATCTAATTCAAAACATGGAAAATTCCTTTTAACCTCGAATCCTTCTTTCTTGTAAAATTGAAATGCAGATGCATTAGATTGAATAACCTCAATCAAATACTGCTCCACTTGTTTTTGTTTAAGTATTTCTTTGACTTTCAAAAACATGCTACTGTTGATGCCTTGTCTTCTGTAATCAATGATAACGCCTATCTCAATGTCATACATAGTTGTTTTTCCATTCCAACTTCAAGTCCATTTAGAATAAAACCAACCAATAGATTGTTTTAAACGCACCTAGCAATATCTCCTCTTCTTTGAAGCGTTTGTTTAAGTCTTTCAATGGACAAATCCATTTCAATCTGATAATCAGAAAATGCATCCAGAAATGCTTTATGAAGTGTTTCTATACTTGTTTTATTTAATGTTCTATATTCTAACGTTTATCTTCTCCTAAGCCTAATGGCTTAACAATCACAACCGAATTCTGGCTTTTTCGCTTTTATGATTAAAAATGTAGGCTTAATAAATTCTTTCATCAAATCGGGCTTTTCTTCCAATGCCCATGATTCTGGCGTAGGTTCTATCATATCTGTAATCATAAAACCTGTATGTGCTAATGTTGATACGATTTCTCCCATAGAACGATGGTAATTAATCACACCATCAACAAACCATGGACCTACACGTTGCCCGCTCTTTGCATAGTCAGAAAAAGTGTAGGACACTAAGTTTCCATTCTCATCCAGATTATAGTGTCCCTTACAATTCATAGTAGCAGTTACAATGGGATGTTCCTGCGAATAAATTAAATGCCCTCCCTTGTTTAAGAGATCATAAACATCTTTGATAAGCTTTTGAAAATTCTCAGCATAATGAAATGCAAGTGAACTGTATACCATGTCAAATTTTTGTGTCAAAGCTAATATTTCTGACATATCCATCTGGCGATACTCAATGCAAGGATGACAAGATTCCTTTTTTGCTACTTCAAGCATCTTTTGTGATAGATCAATGCCGATTACTTTTTTAGCCCCGTTCTGTGCAAATAAAAGACTATTGTGTCCGTATCCACACCCTATATCTAAAATCGTTTTGCCCTTTACATTGGGTAATAATTTGCTTATTGCCGGTTGCTCTAATAAGTCATTATAGCTTTTTTCGTTCCTCAGTTTCATATACTCTGTAAAAAATATTTCATTGTCGTATATATTCTGGCTCATATAAGTTCCTCCTCAAATTCCTTTTTCTATGTCAGGGCCTTTGCTTCAATACTGGATTTATCATTCTACATGTCATTTTTTTCTTTTAACCGCATTCCGGTTGCAAATTTTTCAAACCCCGCTTTTATGTAATATGGGATTAAATATTCTTCACATAAAAGTTGTGTATGCAGATTATTTTCTAAACAATGCATCACAAATCTTCTACTTATTTCTGCTCCGATTCCCCGATTCCTAAAATGAGGATCAACGCCTATCCCACATAAATAGGCATTAATAATCTCTTCTGAAACAATCCTACAAAAGAGCAATGACTTTTTAGCTAAATCTTAATAATTGCTCGCATATCTTCACCATCTGCATCCATGCATATTTCAACGAAACCAAAGCTGGCATAAAAGTTTTTGATATTTAACTATTAAACCAATTTCATATGAAGTATTGGAAATGGATTTCCTTGTTCATCAAGGTCTGATCTCTTAAAAGTATCAAATCCCATATGTTTATAAAAGCCTACTCCTTGTATATTCTGTTCATTGACATTTATAAATTTGATATTAAGAACATCTATTGCATATTTTATAAACCTTTTACCTATACCCTTACCCCTGTAATTATCACCTACAAATAACATTTCAATTTTGCTATCATGTACTCCCATAAATGCTTGTATCGTACCTTTTTCATTTCGTACACATACAAGTTTTTCAACAAAATATGCCCCTTCCTTTACTTGTGGTTTGAGTTATATTATATCCTCTTCATTTAAAAAGTGATGGGTTGCTCTTACTGACGATTCCCATACGTCTAAAATATTATCCATATCTTCTTTATTGATATTTCCTAAAGTTTCTATATTAATCATTTCATATTTCATCCTTTCCATGTCATTATACATAAATTAAATCATAGCTCAGTTATTAAAATTTCCTTGTTATCATTTTAGTAAATTAAATGCTATTGTTCGCCATGAATGGTTAAACCTTTCTAATAGATCTTCTTTTTCTGTGGCTACTGATACAATAAAATTATCTTCTGGTAAACTCTCTACACTGCTATTCTTATCTTTTCCCAAGGCTTGCAAGTATGTACTTTGAGTTAAATGTTTGACCAGATAATCCACATCTTTTCTGTCCAGCTCATGTAATACAAAATCAATAAATTCTTTTTGTCCTGCAATATCACTACTAGCTAAATGATAGATACCTTTTTTATTTTCTTTTATTAAGAACTCTATTGCCAGTGCGACATTCTCACCCGTGTTTAAACTAATATACAGATTCTCAAAAATTGTTTCTTGTCTATTTGTTACCCTCTCAACCATTTTTAATAAGCTACGCCTTGTGTATGTGTGAGGCAAACGAATAATAACTAGATTTTCTCCAAGAGCATTTTTTAATAAATGTTCACATTGAAACTTAAATATTCCATAGTCGCTAATAGGGTTGGGGTTATCAGCTTCTGTTGCTCTTTTAGATGGATCTCCATCAAATACGTTTGCAGTAGAAAGAAAGAAACATCGTCCCTCTGTCTGTTTTAAATATTTCGCAACAAGTTCATGTGTTTTTAGTTGGTCTTCAAACTCACCACGCAAACAGGAAATAATAATATCTGGTGAAAACTCCTTCAATATAGAACTGATATGCGAAAAGTCCTTTGTATCAAAAAAAAACAAATCATCTTTACATATGGTTTTGGGAATATTATTGCAGTAAGTCCCTTTTACA
The DNA here is from genome assembly GCF_018919175.1 of Clostridium simiarum. Lineage (GTDB taxonomy): Bacteria > Bacillota > Clostridia > Clostridiales > Clostridiaceae > Clostridium_L > Clostridium_L simiarum. Next base: position 6,070 of record NZ_JAHLQL010000005.1, read on the forward strand.
TTATAATTTTTATAAAAACATTGGTAAATATCTCCACCAACAACTCCACTCATACCTAATATTAATATCTTCATCGTACTTCTCCCTTAAACTATTAATTACTTATTTTGCTGCGTAGTTTCTTGTTGTACTTTTTCTCACATAATATACTAAGTAACTATTTGTCCTCTTGTACAAGCAATGATAGTTCGTTTAAGCCTTTGAACATATCCTCTGATAAAGCAGGTACACCTATTTTGTCAAAAATATCTTTCATAAAAGCGAAGATATTTCGCATTTTTTCAGGAGACCACTGATACATCCATGGATTTATCCATACATTTATGAATAACAAAATCATTTGCGATAGCTCGTGAGGTTGTTCAGTTTGGATTGTACCGTCTTTTATGCCATCCTCTATAACAACGTAAAGTAAGTCAGATGCAATACCAAGGGTATCATGCATATGCATTACCAATAGTTGCGGGTTCTTTTGATATGAATTACTTGAGTGATTGGTAATTTCTTGCTTAGCGGATACAATAGCAAGCGATAACACTTTGCGTAGTTTTTCTATTCCAGACAAATCGCTATCAATTATGAGTGACTTTATAGGTTCAAATCTCCGCACCATCATCTTTTTATTTACTTCTTCTAAAACTTCTTCTTTTGATTTAAAGTGATGATAAAACATACCAAAAGAGCCGTTTACCTCGGTGTAAATATCTTTAACCGATGTGTTTTCATAGCCCTTTTCAATGAATAGCCTCTCAGCAGCATCCAATAATTCACCTTTTCTTACCTCTGGTTTTTTTACTATTCGTGCCATAAATACTCCTCCCTAACAGAGCCTTACTCTGTTATTATTATAACTGACAGAGCCAAGCTCTTTCAAGCTGTTTCTAAACACTTATATCAAAAATCGTGTCCTGCCGCTACTACTTTACTATCTTAGTAAAGTTTGGCACTAGCACCATCATCTACTCAAACTCCTGTAACCATGTGCCGTACAAAATAATTTTGACATTCTCATCTTTCCTTTCTTTTTGTTACTCGAAATAAAAAATAGGCTATGTTTTCAACAACGAAGAACATAACCTAACGACAGATTTATTAAATTATTTTTGGAAGTTTATATGAAAACAAAGGCATCAAGATTTTTCTATCTTAATGCCTCTAAATTTTCTTTTGTTATATCTATTCATATGTCAAAATACTTTTCCATAACAAAATTAGTCAGTATCTGCTTGTCTCGCTCAACTTGCTGTTCTTTAATAACCTTATATCCTTGTTTTTAAAAAATGGTTTTGCAGTTATTGATGCATGTGTTGTTATTAGTGCTATTCCATGTTTAATTGCATGATCTTTAATATTATTAACAATTGTAGTAGCAATACCAATGCCTTGATAATCTCTGTGCACAAAAAGTCTATCAAGGTATCCAGTATTGTCAATGTCACCAAAGCCAACAATTATCCCATCTTGTTCACACACAACTGTGTAATGCTGGGTTAACGATTTATCCCAAGCATCCTTATCAACTACTCCAGTTGCCCAAACATTAAGTTGTGCTTGTGTATAGTCTTTTGTATTTATACTATGGACGGTATTATAAAATAGCTGTGTTATTTCATTACAATCTTTCGACTGGTATTTTCTAATATTCAAGTTGTAGGACACCTCTCCAAAAAATATTATCTATCATTACTCAAATTTATCGATGTCATCTATATGTTTGCTGTTTTTTGAGGCTCAACAACGGCACTTTTTTGCCCATTTTTAAGCCTCAAAATCGCTCTAAAACCACAACATATTGTGGTCAAAGTCTACTTTCTGCCCTCCGAACCACAATGTACTCACCCATTAAACCCTGACTAAAATCCACCTCTCAAACCCGCATTTCTCAGTCCATTCTAATAAACCTTGGCGAAAACTTCTCACTAAAAATCATGGTATTAAATACCTCTTTTTTCATCAACCTTTAATGGGAAACCCACGAAAGTTTGACGAAAATCAATTTAAAATCCCCTTAGTTCTCTCACAAAATCTCTCCCATTTCAAGCTTAACTCACTCGCCAAAGGCGTAGGCGAAGCCTGTCGGCTTAAAATCCAATCCTTTTCCCATTCATGCCATCTTGCTTCAATCCATCTATTTCCAAACCTTTCCCTCATCTTTTTTCTTTCTCTCTCTTTTTTCCTTGCCTTTAATCCCCCTTATCTCTTACAATCACTCTCTTCTCACTCCTCAAACCTTTTGTTTGCAACCCTTCCACTATCATTTTTTGCTCTTTTCTATCTTCTTCCTTAATCCTATCATCCTTAATTCCTATTAAGGCGTAGCCTAATCTCCCCCTAAACCCTTGCTACATCTATCCTTAACCCTATTAAATCTTCTCCCCTCGAATCTAACCATGCTAAATCCTCACATAAATCTACCTATAAACCTGCTCCGCCTATTGCTTTACCGTCCTTTATAACTTGCCCCTTAATCCTACCTTAACCCATTGATTTATCTTGCTTTAACGCATATTTTAAATCTATCTATAATCCTTTCGTATGTCTTAGCCAGGCATTTGTTCTGACTTTTTATCGGGTACTTGGTAGACAAAAGCGGAAAAAGCTAAGCGAGTGCGTAGCCGATTAGCTTTTGGAGCAGAGATATTCTAAACCTCTTCTTTCCTTGAACCTAATCCTGGGTATGAAAAAAGAACTGAGGTTTTGCTCTCAGCTCTGGTTTTTTTGTTTGATTTTTAGTTGACTCCTAATTTCGCCCCCTACGGGGATTTCGTCACGGTTTAGCTGGAATCGGTATGGTTTAGTTGGTAATTACAATTTTTCGTTGTAGCAACACACAAGTCTCCACATGTAAGGGTGTGTGAACAACTAATTCCTTCAACCTTTTCTCAGAAAATGGACTGCAGCTGGTCTTTTCAAAATTCTCAATCATTTGGTTCAATATCTTTGCCTTTTCTCCAGTTGCTCTTCTCACTCCGCTGGCATCATACATTACAATCGCCGCCAAGACATCTGTAAGTGAAAACTGAAAAGAATTAATCCCATATTGTAAAGCTGATGCTGTTGCCAGTGCAGCCACTAATGCAGAGTGAGAACTGGGCATACCGCCAGAACCAACTATACGCTCTATTTTCAATCGCTTACTGAGTACAGCATCCATGATTACTTTTATAATTTGAGCTGTCAGCCACGCTATGACAGCACAACTCAATAAACTATTGTCCATTCATCTCACCACCTTTACAAACATATAAATTCCATATACAATGCTAATAATAAACCCTTGAGTAACTCAACAGTCAATAGCTTATTTAAATTTTTTATATAATGGATGATAGCAAATAAATGCAGCATTTATTACGTATAGGTCAGGTAAGTAAATTATATGGAATATCTTTGGATACGTTACGCCACTATGACCATAAAAGATTACTAAAGCCGATTGTAGATAAAAATAATGGTTATCGCTATTATTCACTTAACCATCTTGACATTTTAGAAATGATACTGATTGGCAAATATATGGAAATCCCTTTAGAACAAATGCAGAAAAGATTGAATTCAGAGAGCATTGGTGATTATCTTTCAATGGTTCAGGAACAAAAAAACGTATCCTTGAGAAAAAGCAATTATTAGATGAACTTGAAGAATGTTCTGATAACATGATAAAGTTACTTTCCGCTATTTCAGAATTTGAGAATGACTATACTTTTGATAATGTAGTATTTGAAGAAATAAATAAAACTATTTATCGGATGGAATTGTCTGAAATGCTAAAAGATAAAAGTGCTCCCCAATCAGTTGAAGAAGTAGACGAAATTGAACAATGGGCATTTTATCGGGAAAATGCAGACGGCACAGTTATAGAAAATGAACAAGAAGCTGGTTTTTCCTTTTCTTCGGCTTTGATAGAACCAACTACTCTTGAAAAACAGTTTAAGCTTGCAGTAAAAAAACGCGTTGCAACACAACATAGGGTTTCAGGATGTTATGGTAAAGTAAGTTTTTGGGGTAATCATGCAGCATTATTCAAATATCTAACTAACCTTTACAAGCATTTTCATTTACAAGGCTCTACATTATTGTCCAATTATAAGTTTGCATTGCTACACAAAAATTTAGAGCATGAATACTTTGTGGAAATTTATTTTTCTCCAAGTTCCCGAAATAGCAGAGAATAACATTTTAAAATAGATAGTTCCGAAACTGTCTAAAATGACAAGTTTTTGCGCTCGAGTAATGAGTATACAACATGTTAGTCTGCTATACCAGGCATTATCATTCTACCTGTTCAGAATGGAAGATGCTGATGATGTCGGAATACATGCTGTAAAAGGCTTATTCTTAAGCGAACTGTGAAATAAACACGTAAGGATTCCACTTAATGAATTTTTAAAGAAAATGTAACAATTATCTTGACAAACAACGACAGTACTGTTAGTTTGGTGTAATATTCCTTTTTATCAAAATTGATCTATAGTATTTAGAAAAGGAGGTATTGGATTGGTATAGATTCGTCGAAGTATCTTTAAAATAACAATAATAATTGGAGGTTTTTTATGAGAATATCTAAGAAAATCAGCATACTGATTCGTATGTTTCTACTGTCTAGCATTGGATCTGGATACACTATGAATTCAACTGAAAATGAAAAAAAAGAAACTATTGATGCTACTACATCTAAAGAAGTGCAACAATTTGACAAGAAACTGACATCACTTTTTGATTCGCTTAAAGTTCCAGGCATAGCTGTGCTTGTATTTACCAAGGATAAAGTATTATACAAGAAAGAAATCGGATATGCCAATATTGAAAAGAAAATTCCCTACACGTTGGATACAGTCACCAATATTGCTTCCATAAGCAAAACCTTTATTGGTGGATCATTGGCAAAAGCTCAGGAAGATGGCTTGCTTAGCCTTGATGAAGATATCAATGACATACTTCCTTTCAAAGTCGTAAATCCATATTTTCCAAATGAGAAAATTACTTTAAAAAATCTTGCTTCACATACATCCGGAATAAATGACGACGACACTAAATATACCTATTCATACAGTGCTTACGGCGCCAAGAATATGACCTTGAAAGATTTCTTATATAACTATCTGAATCCTGAGGGCAAATGGTATTCAAAGGATAATTTCTCAAACAATAAACCAGGTGCAAGCTTTTCTTACAGCAATATCGGGTCCGCACTTGCGGGATACTGCATTGAAGCAAGGTGCAAGATGACGTACGCTAATTATGTGAGGAAAAATATATTCGAAAAGCTGTTTATGAGCAGCAGCGGATGGGACAGGAGCGAATTCAATCCAGCAAACATAGCTATAGATTATTCTAAACTGAGGGTTGATTTTGCCAACCATACGGAATCCATGTGTGACACCCTTGAGCCAATGCCTGCTTATGAATTAATTACATATCCCGACGGCGGAGTTATGACAACGGTAAATGATCTGTCGAAATACCTGCAAGCTGTAATGAAAAGACAAGATACATTTATTACCACAAAAAGCATCGATTTAATGCTACAAAAACAATTTAATAACACTAATATTCCTCCAGAATGCAAAGAAACTAATGAGAATATAGGATTATTCTGGAGTTATAATGATGAAAAGATCTGGGGACATACTGGCAGTGATCCTGGAGTAGATACATCTATGTATGTAAATTCAAACAATATAGGTATAATAACTTTTATAAACACTGACGACTCAAGTTTGGATGAACAGAAATATGGTGAATTAATGGATCTACTGATAAATTGCCCAATTAAGTAAAACTTTATTATTCATAAAAAGCTACTTTCGCTCATAATATTTCATAATAAATAGTATCCTTGCGTATGCAAACAAGGATGCTATTTTTTTATTGAGGAATTACTAAGCAATGTTCTAAAATCATGCAGGCCTATGCCCGTATGATTTTGATTACAGTTAAATAAAATTTGAGGTATTAATCATGAAAATTTCCAAAAGTGTCTGCGCAATCCAACTCGTACATAAAAATATGAGGTTTCCTCGTAAAGTAAACAAAATAGATAAGCAATGAATGTTTGTAATGGTCAAGTAAAATTGTAACACTTTTGTCTAAAAGGTTTTTATTGAATGCCTTGCTTCAAATGGAGTTAATCCTCCATTGAAAGAGTGTGGTCTCACATGGTTATACCAAGTATATGTAAAATCATACACAGCACGGTTTAAAATTTCATCTGTTTTAAAGGTGAAAAGATTCAAAAATTCATTCTTAAAGGTGTTAAAGTATCTTTCTATAGGAGCATTATCATAAGGACACCCAACCTTACTCATACTCTGCTTTAGATTGTTATTGTCACAAAACTCTGTAAAATCCTTAGATGTATATTGACGTCCTTGATCACTGTGGATAATTATCTTATTTGTTATTTTACCCACTTTAGTTAGAGCCAATTTTAAGGTATCGATAGCTAGCTGAGAAGTGATTTCTTTACCGTTAAGAGTGGCAACTATAGATCTATCGTAGATATCTAAGATAGATCTATTATAGCGAGTATTACCATTTTGAAGATACATATATGTAAAATCTGTACACCATACGGTATTTGGTGCTTTCGCTGAAAATTGTTGTTTTAAGAGGTTAGGAAACACTTTGTGGACATCGCCCTTAACATATCCAGGCTTTTTTCTCCTAACTATTGAAAGTAATTTTAATTCATTGTTCATGTACTTATGGATTGTTAACTTGCTGTAGCTAAACCCTTTGCGCTTAAGGAAAATGCACATGTTCCTATAACCAATACCTCCGTTTTGTTCATGATATATCTCTTTAATACATACAAACGTAGCTTGTTTTTGTGCATTATAATTAGACTTCCTATCCTTTAGAAAGTTATAGTAGGCATTAGGCGACATGTCAAACTTTCTTAACAGCCATCTTATGCCAAATTCAGAATGATACTTTTGGATAAAATGATATTTTTCTAATCTATTTCCTTCGCGAAGAATGCCGCTGCCTTTTTTAAGAATCTGTTTTCTTTTTCAAGCTCTTCGAGCTGCTTTCTAAGTTGTAGATTCTCTTTAAAATAATCTTTTTCCCCATTCTTTATAGGATTAGTTTGGCATTCTTCACGGTATGATTTTACCCAATTGCATATTGTAGCTTTATTAACTCCGTATTCTTTAGAAAGACTTAATAGCGTTCTTCCCTCATTAAGGTGTAGACGTATAATTTTGTCTTTAAATTCATCTTCATACTTTTTCATAGTATACCTCATTTCTCTAATTTGATTATATCATTTATTAGACTGAGGTGTTACAACTTAAGTATATCAGGTCACTGCTTACTGAAGATTTCATATCCGATAATTGAATTTTTATCTATATGATTTTTACCTTCATTGTCAATTGTCTAATATCGATTGTTAATTGAAACATATATATTATAACATACACTTTCATGTTTTAAGATGAATTAATAGGAACTGTTCTTTATTGACATTCAATAATTATTTTTAGACATCTAAATAATATACTTGTGAATTAATATATTGTTTTTCGGTTATAATCTTATCTTCTCAATACAAATAAAAAAGCCCTATTTTCATTATCAAGACTTATAACTATACTATAACCATTTCCTAATTCTGTCTTAGGGAACATATAAATTTTTGCATTAAAAAAGAACCCTGATTTCTCAAGGTTCTAACTGTGTCCTTTGCTGCTTTACTACCGTCTCAGCAGTAGGCTCCTACCAATCATCCGTTGCTTCACTGGGATTCTTTAGGAGCCTTTGCATGGGTGTTTGTAAAAAACTTACTTCATCACTTCCTTCTTTGTAAGTTTAACAACCACCTCAACATGCCTTGAATAGTCAAAAATGATGTCATGAATACCTACTGGTTCCTTGGTGGAAGGTTGGTTTTAAATATTTTTCCAAAATCACAAGCAATGAAATTTATGTCATCTGAACACTCATAAATTTCATTGCTTATGTTGTCCTACTCTTGAACTTCACAAAATCTCAACAAGTAACCATTCGGGTCTTGGACAAGAAACTCCTTTTGTCTATGGATTACATCATCCTCAATATATTCTGAACAGATTAGCTCTCTAAAAAAGGGATAATTCCTTATTTTCAAGTTGCCAATTAGCACATCCACATTTTTCACTTCTATTTGTAGATTGATTCCTCTTCCCAAAGGATACAATAGTTCACCGGTATTCCAACCCGTTTCATGGTATGCTTCAATCATAATCTGTACTTGATCTTCATATACAAGGTATGCAAAGTCAGGATTTGTCCGCTGAAATTTTACATGAAAACCCAACACATTTGTATAAAATTCCAATGATTCATTGAAATTTAACACAATTAGCTCTGGAACCATTACATTCCAATATTCACTCATTTGTTATCACTCCTCAAATATACCGATTTATATGTCAATATGCTCATCTTTGTAACGCTATCTTCAATGTGTATCAAAAAGTGAGTAGCTATTTGAAATCGAGAAATAAACTGTCGCATTTCCCAAACTATCAATTTAATTATTTATTACTGAATCCTTGACATCAATACTACCGTCTCCACGTGTGGCGTATTTGGGAACATATCTACCAATATACTTTTTTCTATATCATATCCTTGTTCTTGTAAAAACTTCAAGTCTTGAACTAGAGTTTTTGGGTTGCAGGAAACATATATTATTTCCTTGGCGTTAAAGTCTACCACATATTGTAGTGCCTTTGGATGCACTCCTGTTCTTGGTGGATCTAGAATTATTATGTCTGGTGTTTCTTTTAGGTCTTGGATTACTTTTGTTACATCTCCTGCTATGAAGTTGCAGTTATTTAAGCCATTTAGTTTGGCATTTTCATTTGCTGCATTGGCTGCTTCTTCTATGATTTCTACTCCTATAACCTTTTTTGCATTGGCTGCGGTTATTTGTCCTATGGTTCCTGTACCACAGTAAAGGTCAAATATAGTTTTATCTTCTGCATTTCCTAAAAACTCTCTTACTAAGCCATATAGCTTTTCAGCTCCTTTAGAGTTTGTTTGGAAGAAGGATAGTGGTGATATCTTAAACTTTAGCCCTAGTATTTCTTCTGTTATATAATCTTTTCCATATAAAATATTTATCTTATCTGCTATTACTGCATCGGATAATGAATCATTTACTGTATGTAGTATAGATGCTATATTTCCCTTTAGATTTAATTCTAAAAGCTTTGATTTAAATTCTTCTAGATTAAAATCAATTTGAGAGGTGGTAACTAAGTTTATCATTATCTCTTTAGTATTATAGGCTTTTCTTATAATTAGGTTTCTAAGATATCCTTCTCTAGCCATTACTCTATAATGTGGGAAAGCCTTTTCTCTAAAGTATTCAAGGGTAAATGTCATAATGTCTCTATAATCTGAATCTACCAGTATGCAACTATCTGTGGTTAATATTTTGAAAGAGCTGCCCTTTACGTGCATCCCAAGACAAAGTTCTCCTCCTTTTTCAAAGTCTCCAAAGGAAAACTCCATTTTATTTCTGTATTCATATTGCTCATCACTGCCTACTATACCTAAAAATTCTCCCATAGGTATCTCGTCTTTTTCAAATAGTTTTTTTACTGCCTCTGTTTTAAACTCTAGCTGTTTATCATAAGGTACATGCTGACTTTGGCAGCCTCCACAGACTCTAAAATGAGGGCATGGGTCATCTATTTCATATTCTGCTTTTTCAATTATGTCTATAAGTCTTGCCTCGCCATGATTTTTTCTCTTTTTTGTTAGTCTTGCAGATACCTTTTCTCCTGGGAACGCTCCTTTTACATATATCTTCAGTCCTTCTAAAGTAGCAATTCCCTCTCCACCAAACCTTACGTCTTCTATATTAAGTTCTAGTATGTCTCCTTTTTTCATGCAATTACTCCTTGTTATCTTAATTATTTACTAATTTTATTTTGCTTATCTTTCTACCTAAGGTATTTTTCATCTTTGTTTTTTCCATTATTGGTGAGTAAACTATATTTAGTATGATATACATAATGAAATATATACCCATTTTATCTGTTACACGTAATCCTATAAACTTTATCACAAAATCAAATATAATAATTAGTATAAATGAAGCTCCTCCTATTACTATTTGATCTATAATTGTTGCTTGGATACTTTCAAAAAATGTTACCTTTTCTTCTTTGCCCTTAACTATTTCTTTTTCTTCATGCTTAATATTCTTATCTTCATTATTTAAAGATCCTTCTTTTTCTAAAGCCCTCTCTTTACCTTCTGAAACTTTTTCTGATGATTCCTCTTTAGAGATCACCTTATCTTCCTCTATAGCGGATATATTATTATCTTCTTTTTTTATGTTATTTTTTTTACTTTCATTCTCTAGCATACCTCTTATCTCCTTCTCTTAAAATTTAATACTAATTAACTTTTATCCAATACATCCTATCATTAATGCTCCCCATAGGCTGTAAAAGGGATTATCTCCAGAACACAGATTTGGGATATTTGCCTTTCTTTAAAGTGAGACCTTTCCCTCGTTCTGCCCTGAATAAGTAATTATAAATTTAAAATTAAACTTAAAACTTAGAATCATATTTATTTCTTCTCTTTTAAACAGAGTTCTTCGCTTCAGGATGGTAATCATGGGATAAAATATAATTATAATCTAAATAAATATTAACAACTTAACAGATAAATTTCAACTTAATATATGATAAAATGTAATTCCTATAGGTACAAATTGTATACCATATATAACAGATCCATTATAAACTTCATATTAATATTAAAAGCTTTATGCTATAATATTCTAGGTATTTATAATACCACAATTAGTTGAATATTGTAGCACTTATTATTAAATTAGGATGGTGTTATTGTGTGGAATTTAGTTTTCTTATGTTTTGCTGGATTTTTAGCATCTTTTGTTGACTCTATAGCAGGTGGTGGAGGATTAATAAGTGTACCTGCATTTTTTATTGCCGGATTTCCTGTTCACTATGCCTTAGGTACAAATAAATTTGCTGCTACCACAGGCTCTTTTACAAGTTCTTTAAAGTTTGCCCTATCTGGTAAGGTTAATTTTAAACTTATAAAATACATAATTCCCTTTACCTTTATAGGCGCTGTTTTAGGAGTTAAAACAGTACTTCTTATAAGCCAAGATTTTCTTTACCCTTTAGTTATGGCTCTTATATTATTTGTAGGTATTTATAGCCTCTTTTCAAAAACTATAGGTTTAGAAAATAAATTCACTGGTATCACCAAATTAAATCTATTTCTTGGAATACTACTAGGATTTGTAATAGGATTTTATGATGGATTTTTTGGTCCAGGCACTGGTTCTTTTCTTATATTTGGTTTAATAAGTATCTTTAAATTTGATTTTACACATGCCAGTGGAAATGCTAAGTTTCTAAACTTTGTAAGTAACATAACCTCTCTCCTTGTTTTTGCCTTAGAGGGAAAGATAAATTATCTTTACGGTATTCCTATAGCTATTTTTATGATAATAGGGGCAACTCTTGGTACAAAAGCAGCTCTTACTAAGGGCAGCAAGCTCATTAAGCCCATATTTGTTGTAATGTCCCTTGGAGTAGCCTTAAAAATACTAATAGAAAATTACTTACTATAATGAAGATAGGATTATTATAGTAGGCTATCATGGGATTAAAATCTTTATGGATAAAAAAGATAAAAGCTAACTTTAGTTTTTTAAAGTCAGCTTTTACCCTTAGTTTTGGGAAACTCTCTTAAAAATATATATGTTAAAAAACATATTAACTTAAATTTAGAAAATTTATTAACTAATTCTTCTCTGAAAATCTATCTTAATAATATCTTCTTTTATCTATAATACTTTTTTTAATTGTTCTGGTTTATATTCCTTTATAACTTTCTCATTGCTTTCATTTCTAAATATCACTCTTACCTCGTCATCTTCTATCTTTAAAACTCTTCCTTTTAACTTACTACCCAATATATTAACTGGAGAATTTTTAGTTAGTTCTTTTAAGTTATTACTTTGGCAATATTCACACTGTCCTTCTTTATCAAATATTCGCTTGCAATCTAAACAATAAAAAAGTTTTTTCATGATTATACCCCCTGTAATATTAAGCTTTTATAAACCTTATTCTAAAGATCTTCTAATTTTTATTTATTCCTCAATGATTTTTGTATAAAATCTCTAGGTTAAAGTTTCCATATAATATATATTCTATGTACCTTTACTAATTCCTTTAAATTTTTATAATTTTAGAAATATTTGTTATTAAGCTAATATTTCATCAAATAATCTCACTAACCCCTTAAAGTATCTTGTTGAATTATTTATAATGCACCTTATAGTATCCATAATAACAGTATCCCATACCATAATAGTACTTTATAAGCTTATCATAACTTATAGTACTTCATTGTAACTTAAAGCAACTTATCTTTAGATTCTTTCCACTGTTTTAAAGTCTTTTAACTAAAATTAGCCTCTCATCAAACATTGATGAGAGGCTAATAAGTTTTCATTTCTTTTATACTAATATCCCTTAAGGCTATTAATATAAAATCCTCTTGTCTTCTATTCTTTTTGTAAACTTTATAGAATCAAAATGTTCTAAAAGGGCTACTGCGTATTTTCTGCTGGTGTCTAGAATATTTCTTGCCTCTGCAGCTCCTATACTTTCATTCTCTTCTATGTAAGTTTTAATACTTTCTTTTGCTCTTAAGTAGTCTTCCTTTAGATATACTACATCTTCTGCTACCTTTATTAATAATCCTGTATCAACCAAGGATTCATAAACCATTTTAAAGGTCTTTTTATCCCTTTCATTCCCTTCCATATCTGAATACTTAGGAGAATTGTAACCTGAAGATTTAAAGATAGCTATTATTCTATCTTTAATATCTTTTTGATCCTTTGTATATTTAACATCAAAATCTCCTAAAGCTACAAAGCTATCATTAAGCTTTATTAAAGCCTCTCTTTGCATAATCTCTAGGATTTCATCATAGTTTTTCTGTTTTATTTCCTTACCAAAAACCCTGCTTTTTATTTCTTCCTTTGACATACCAAACTTAAGTGGGTTTTCTTTATGATATTTCTCTAATAAATCTATTAGCTCTTTAAGCTTATTTTCATAATATTTTTTGTGAATATATACATTTTTATCGCTGGAAGTAAGTTTTATGATCTTATTACTATCAATAAGTTCTTTTAGTATATCTTCAATATCTTCGTGATTTTTACCTAGGGCTTTTAAAATATCAAACTCTGTTGGATATTTTGAGCTTATTCCTAAAAGGGTGCTTTCAACTATATCCTTGGGATCTCCGCTTTCCTTTATCTTAAGCTCTTTTAAATAGTTTTCGTTAAACCTTTTAGCTTTAGGTGCTACTGGTTCTATAATAGATCCTCCTGCTATGGTTACCATTGGTGAATAGGTTCTAAGTACATATCTATCATTTCTTTGTGCTGTAATAGGACTTTCTAATCTTAGCTGAACATAAGCTTCTTCGCCTTGCTTTATTTCTTCTCTATCTAAAATTATTACCCTACATAGTATTTCATTGGTGCCATGATATAGTCTTAGTCTTTGCCTATTTTCAATAGGTTTTTCTGCATTTTTAAGATGATATAATTTACAATCTATTATCATAGAGGGTTCCATTATATCAGCAATAGATACCACATCACCTCTATGAATATCCTCAACCTTTACATTTGTAATATTTAATGCACATCTTTGTCCAGCTTCTCCTACAGGAACATTTTCTTCATGAACTTGTATGCTTCTTATCTTACCGCTATTCATTGAGGGATAAACCTTAACTGTATCTCCCTCTTTTACCTTTCCACCTATGATGGTTCCTGTAACCACCGTTCCAAATCCACTTATAGAAAAAACTCTGTCTACAGGAAGTCTAAAGTGTCCTTCTGTATCTTTAGGATCAACCTCTTCTGTGGCTTTGTCAATCTCGCCTATAAGATCTTTTATTCCCATTCCTGTTTTAGATGAAACAGGAATTATAGGTGCTCCTTCTAAAAATGTGCCTTTGAAGTGTTCTTCCACTTCACTTTCAACCATTTCTAGCCATTCTTCATCTACTAGATCTGATTTAGTTAAGGCAATTATCCCTTTTTTCACATTAAGCAGCTGTAGTATTTCAAAGTGCTCCTCTGTTTGCGGCATAATACCTTCATCTGCTGCTATAACCAAAACAACTACATCTACTCCACTTACCCCTGCTAGCATATTTTTTATGAATTTTTCGTGACCAGGTACATCAATTATACCTGCTCTCTTTCCAGAGGGAAGATCAAAAAAGGTAAATCCAAGATTTATGGATATGCCTCTTTCTTTTTCTTCCCTTGTAGTATCTGTTTCCCTACCAGTTAACGCTTTTATAAGAGTAGTTTTACCATGATCTATATGACCAGCAGTTCCAATTATAATATGCTTCATAATTAAACCTCTCCCATATTCTTAAATGCTTCTGCTATTATATCAAAATCTTCCTCTAAAAGTGCTCTTACATCTATTATAATCTCTCCATTGTATACCCTGGCTACTATAGGCATTGAGTTGTTTCTTAATCTTTCTTCTATAGTTGCAGCATGTAATTTATCACTTTTTACCTTAAGTACATAGCTGTCCATTCTCTCTGTAGGCATGGATCCTCCACCTACCATAGAAAAATCCTTATCTACTTTAAAATTAAAATGTTTAGGAGCATCTTTAAGCTTTCTCTTAAGCCTTTGAGCCTTCTTTTTTAATTCCTCTTCACTTAATAGCATCATATTTAATGTAGGTATTCTCTTTAAAGCTTCCTTTTCATCTAAATAACATCTTAAAGTACCTTCAAGAGCTGCTAAAGTCATTTTATCTATTCTTAATGCTCTAGTAAGTTGATTTTTCTTTATTCTATCGATGTATTTTTTCTTACCTACAATTATCCCAGCCTGTGGTCCTCCCAGCATTTTATCTCCACTAAAAGTTACCACATCTATGCCTTTTTTAATACTTTCTTGGACTGTAGGCTCATATATAAAACCATATTTTGATAAGTCCACAAGAACTCCACTTCCTATGTCCTCTACCACAGGCTTATCATACTTTTCACCAAGCTCTACTAATTCTTCCAGGGATACCTCTTCGGTAAATCCCATTATCTTAAAGTTTGATGTATGTACTTTTAATAATACCCCTGTATCTTCATTTATATTATCCTCATAATCATATAAATGGGTTCTATTAGTAGTACCAACTTCTACAAGCTTTGCTCTACTAAACCTCATTACTTCTGGAACCCTAAAAGATCCTCCTATTTCCACTAGCTGTCCTCTTGATACAATAGCTTCCTTATCTTCACAGAGGGTATTTAGAACTAACATAACAGCTGCAGCATTATTATTAACCACTACTGCTGCCTCTGCACCAGTTATTTTCTTTATAATATCCTCAATATGACTATATCTTGATCCTCTTTTTCCTTTACTTAAATCGTATTCAAGATTGTTATAGTTCTTAGCAACCTTAATAACATTTTCTAATGCTTCATCACATAATACAGATCTACCTAAATTAGTATGAATTACAATACCAGCTGCATTTACAACCTTATTTAAGTTAGGTCTATTCTTCTTTTCTAATATTTTATTAAAGGAATATAATATATCTTCTCTAGAAAAGTCCTCGATCTTACCTTCAAGAATTGCTTTTCTATAAAAGTCTATAGTCTCTCTTAAAGATTCAATGACAACAACTCTCATATTATTATCCAAAGAACTTATAACTACCTTATCTTGCAACAACTCATCAACCTTAGGTAATTTTCTTAATAATTCCTTGTTCATACATATCCCCCTTTTAATTGTCCACCGTCAACTTTATTTAATTAAACTACTATTATATCTGCTTCTCCTTTAGGTAAAACCTCTCCTATTATGCTAGATTTTATATCTAACTTGTTTAGACTTTTCATAATTTCTATAGAATCTTCCTCTTTGCAAGTTATTAAGAGTCCCCCTGAGGTTTGTGGATCAAATAATATGTCTTCCATCCAAGGTTCTATATTTTTTAATATATATTTACCTTTTAAGTACTCTCTATTTTTATAGCTACCCTCTGGAACAAGTCCCATGTTAGCATATTCTTTTGCTTCTTTTATGTAAGGAACTCTATTTTGGTATATTTTTAATGTTACATTAGATCCTGAAGCCATTTCATATCCATGTCCCATAAGTCCAAAACCTGTTATGTCTGTGCAAGCACTTATATCCTTATCCATAATAGCCTCTGCGGCATATTTGTTAAGAGTTGCCATAACCTTAACAGCCATATCATAGACTTTCTTTGTAGCAATCTCACCTTTTATAGCTGTATTTACTATACCTAGTCCTAGTGGTTTAGTTAAGATTAAAACCTCTCCCTCTTTGCAGCCATAATTTTTTAATACCTTATCAGGATGTACTACTCCTGTAACAGATAGTCCAAACTTAGGCTCATCATCTTGAACAGAATGTCCACCTACTACCACTGCTCCAGATTCTAATACCTTATCTGCACCACCTCTTAAAATCTCTCCTAGTATATCAATGGAAAGACAGTTAGGAAAACAAACTATATTTAACGCAACTACAGGCTTTCCTCCCATAGCATAAACATCACTTAGGGAGTTAGCTGCTGCAATTTGTCCAAAAGTATAAGGATCATCTACTACTGGTGTGAAAAAGTCTAAAGTCTGTATAGTAGCAATATCATCACTTAATTTATATACCGCTGCATCATCGCTAGTCTCTATTCCTACAATTAAATTATCATCCTGCATTTTAGGTAATTTATCTAATATTTTCGAAAGGGTCTCCGGCCCTATTTTAGCTGCTCATCCTGAGGTTTTTGCATACTGTGTAAGTTTAACGTCCATAATATCACCTCTTAAATAATTATTTCTTCTTACTCATTATATATTATTTCCTACAAAGTTAAAAGGCGATTATGACATAGTCATCTCACATCTATTTTTTCTTTAAATTTAGCTAGGGTTTTATCTCCTATTCCACTTATATTTTTTATGTCCTCTACAGAGGAAAAACCTCCATTACTCTCTCTATAATCTATTATCTTACCTGCTGTGACCTCTCCTACTCCTGGTAGTTTCATAAGCTCTTCCTTTGAAGCTGTATTTATGTTTATAATTTCATCCCTACCTTGAGATTTTATATCTCCTCCAGCATTTGTCATCATCCTTCCATTACTATCTTCAATAGAAGGTATTACAACACAATCTCCATCTTTTAATTTTTTTGCTTGATTTATGCTACTTAAATCTCCTTTTTCTGTTATGCCACCTGCTTCTATGATTATGTCTTTAATTATGCTATCCTCTTCCATTATATATACCTCTGGTTTTTTCACTTCTCCTTTTATCTCTACAGTTAATCTTTTTCCTTTAACTTTTTTATCATTAAATACCTCTGTAGCATCAGGGATAGACTCTTTGGTAGGTACAAATATATCCTCATTATTACTTTTAGGTTTTTGTATAAAAAAATGATTAACTACAAAGAATATAATAAATATTAATCCTAATATTAATGAACCAATCCATTTTTCTTTATTTTTCATCTTCACACTCATCATCTCCTTCTTACCCTTATAAACCATTATTGACAAAAATTCAGAAAATATATCGCAATATTGATTTTTTTTTGTTATACTAATAAACATAGAGTTTTTAAAGGATGGATGAAGTGATGAAAAGATGTTTATTTCTATTACTAGTCTGTATTCTAGTATGTAGTAACTTATATATAGTAAAAGCTAAGGATTTCTCCCCTCCGGAGATACATTCTGAAGGCGCCGTACTTATGGAAGCCAATACAGGAAAAATTCTTTATGACAAAAATGCAAAGACACCTATGGCACCAGCCTCTACTACAAAGGTAATGACTGCTCTTTTAGTTCTTGAAAAAGCTAATTTAAAAGATAAAGTTATTATAGGCAAAAATCCTCCTAATGCAGAAGGAACAGCAATAGGAATTAAAGAAGGGGAAGAATTAACCGTAGAGGATCTTTTATATGCTTTACTTTTAGAATCTGCAAATGATGCTGCGGAAGCCTTAGGGGAACATATAGGTAAAAGTAAAGAAAATTTTGCTACAATGATGAATGATAGATCCAAAAAACTTGGTTGTGAAAATACAAATTTCAAAAATCCTAGTGGTCTTTATGAAGAAGGTCATGTTACAACAGCTTATGATCTGTCTCTTATGCTGAGAGAAGTATCAAAAAACCCTACCTTTGTTAAGATATGCCAGGAACCTTTTTATAAGATACCTCCAACAAATCTTACTTCAGAGATAAGGTGGGTAAATAATAAAAATAATTTAGTTTTAAAAGGTAGTAAGCTTTTTTATAAGGATTGTGTTGCTGGAAAGACTGGTTATACCACACTTTCAAGGCATACATATACTGCCCTAGCAGAAAGAGAAGGCGAAAAGTTAATTGTAGCCTTTTTAGATGCTCCTGACAAAAATACATATTTCATTGATTCAAAAGAACTTTTTGACTATGGTTTTTCAAGATATAAAACCGTAAAATTATTTTCAAAGGGTGATGAGGTTAGTACATATTCTATTTCAAAGGATGAATCTGTACCACTTTTAGCATCAGAAGACTTTTATTACGTTAAAGATTTAAATGGTTTAGATGAAAAATCTCTAGAAGATTCTAATACAAGTGTTTTCTTAGAGGATAAGGATTTATCTAATGTAAGCTTTAAAAAAGGAGATATAATTTTAAATTCTTCTATAAAACTTACTGGTAAAAACCTTGGAAGTCTTGCTTTAACTAGTGGAATTACAAGAGAAGTATCTGCATTAAAATTTGCAAAAAACTCTGTAGATATAGCTATAGATAAGATAAAAACTTCTTACGTTATAGGTGGAACTACTTTGGTTATATTTGGTACAACCTTTATTAAAAGGAAAATGAAAAAGATAAAACGACGTAATAAGCTTAAAGAACTAGGTCTTTAAAATTAACATTAGATTTAATTTTGTTATAAAAAATAGACATTCTATATTAAAGAAAATAATAGAATGTCTATTTTTTATTTATTAAATTAAAACTGTATTTAATCTAAATTTACCTTATGTTATCTATTAAGTTTATCATATCTTTTGGCATCTCTGATGTTAATTTTATTATGTCTCCTGTTCTAGGATGTGGAAACTCCAACCCATAGGCATGAAGAGCCTGTCTTTTTATAATATGGCTATCATCATGTTTACTATAAAGTTCATCTCCATATATAGGATGACCTATATACTCTAAATGCACTCTTATTTGGTGTGTTCTGCCTGTTTCAAGTAGTAGCTCTAAAAGAGTAGCCTCATTATATCTTTCTATAACTTTATAATGAGTTATACTTCTTTGACCTCTTTCATCTATAATTCTTTTTATAGTATCTTCCCCTTGTCTATATATAGGAAGATCTATAGTACACTTATCTTCTTTAACAGTACCATGAACCAAAGCCCTATAATACTTTTTAAATTCAGGTTTTTGCATATCTTGAGATAATTTAGAATGAGCATATTGATTTTTGGCTACTATAATAAGACCTGAGGTATTCATATCTAACCTACTTACAAGTCTTACCACAGAAGCAGATTGATTTTCCTTAAAATGATAGAGTATTCCATTAGATAGAGTATTTTCTCTGTGACTTTTAGTAGGGTGAACTACCATAAATGGTGGTTTATTTACTACTAATATATCATCATCTTCATAAACTATACTAAGTGGAATGTCCTGCGCCTCAATATTTTGACTTTCCTCTTTAAAAACATCTACTTTTATTATTTCCCCTTGTTTTATAACATGATTAAGCTTAACTTTTGTACCGTTTACCTTAATTCTTCCATCTAGAGCTGCTCCCCTTAATAGTCTTGTGGATAGCCCTTTGTGGTGTTTAAGATAATCTCTTATCTTAAGTCCTGACATTTCCGTCTCTACTGTAAATTCTAAGTCCTTCATATAAAAATACCTCAATTAACTTTAAGAGTTTTTTTGTCTTCTCCAAGAAGTATTATAATATCAAAATCTCCTTGTTTTTCCGAAACAAATTCAATATTCTTAATATTAAAATCCTCTTTAACTATAGACTTCAAAGATGGTTTATCTTTGTTTATATAAACTTTACTCTCTGAAGTTTTTTCGCCATTTCCAATTATTACATTATCATATCCTAGATTTTTCAAAGTATCAGAATAGTTTTTCGCTAATCCACTTACATTAGTTCCATTTAATATTTTTACCTTTAATTCACTTTTATTTGGCCCTTTATTATTTGATGAACTTTTGGCTACGCCTTTTAAAGAAGTTAATAGATCCTCATTTCTTTTTTCTTTATATACAAAATATGAAATACCCTTTATATAGGCTGGATCTCCTTCTAATGTAGAAAACTTAACATTTTCTGAAGATAATCCTATGGCTTTGTAGCCATACTTAACCATAGATCCTACAGGCATATTTGTTTCAACATTTTCTGCCATAGCAGATAATATCTTACCTATCTTAGTTACTATCATTGGGCTTTTAACCTTTTCTAGTACCTTTTCCATAAATATATGCTGATTTTTTATTCTTCCTAAATCTCCTTCTGCTAAGCCAGTTCCATCATTGTTTTTTCTCCATCTAAAGAATTCTTCAGCTTTCTTACCATCCAAATGTACTGTTTCACCTTTTTTAAAATCAATATGAAGATCTTGACCTTCATCATCGTATTTCATATCTCTTTCTATGACCATATCTACGCCACCTATGGCATCTATAAAGCTTCTAAATGCATTATAATCTACTTTTGCATAGTAGTTTATATTTGTATTTAGCATTTTTTCTACTACCGCAATAGTTTTCTTAGCTCCACCAAAAGCATAGGCTGAATTTATCTTTAAGTCCTTGCCATTTATCTGTATAAGCGTATCTCTTGGAATGGAAACTAATTTTACATCCTTACCCTTAGGATTATAATGAAGTAGCATAATAGTATCAGTTCTTTTAATAGTATCATTGTCTTTCATATTTGGATCCCCAATATCCACTCCTAAAAGTAGTATGTTTATTGGATCTCCTCCTGAAGCTTCCACAGGCTTTATATCTTTAGCCTGCTTCTTGATACTTTCATTTAGTTTGTTTGTAGCATTATAAACATATAACCCACTCATAAAAATAAAGCATAATAAAATAAATAAAGTAGTATATAAAATTTTAAACTTACTAAATTTATTATTTTTTACTTTCTTCTCTTCTCCATTAACCCTCATATTCATCACCTATTACTTTTATTTAATATAAGGTAATTTCTTGCCTTTATAGTACCAGTTAAAAGTATGTTTCCACTTTCAACTATATACTTTATAGTATTATCAAAGGCTCTAAGAAGTGCCTGATCTAAATCCTTAAAAGCTTCTTCTCTAAGAACTTCTACTCCTTTAAATTCTCTTCCTGGCTCTATATAGTCTGCTACATATATTATTTTTTCTAGCTTCGTCATATTTTCTTTTCCTGTGGTATGGTAAATAGCTGCATTTAAAACGTCCTCATCTTCTATTCCCATAAGGTTTTTTCCTATTATAGCACCAGCAAGACCATGGGTAAGCTGTGGAACTTTAGATATTTCTTCATCTAAAGTTATACCTTCTGATGCTATTATATCTAATATCTCTTCCACTGTTTTATTCTTAGCTGCATCGTGAATTAATGCTGCTAACCTAGCTTTTTTAATATCTTCTCCATAAATCCTTGCTAGTTTTTCTGCCGTATCTACCACTCTTAAAACATGATTATATCTAGATTCTTTTAAATTATCTTTAAGATACTCACTTATCTGATCTTCTGTCCACATAAATTCATCCCCTTAACGATAAAGTCCTAAAGTATTTATGGTATTGTAAACTCCAGAAGGCAAAAAATAATCCATATTGATTCCTTCTTTAATTTTTTCCCTTATATAAGTTGAAGATATGTCTAAGTTCAATAAGTCAAGCCACAGTATCTCTGTTTGGAATTCTTTTTCCACTTTACTTTTTTGTACTAGAATATCTTCAATATTATATCCAGGTCTATTAAATACTACTAATGTGCAATTTTTGAATATCTCTTTTATATTTTTCCAATGGTATATATCCATTAAGCAATCTGCTCCTGTAATAAAGTAAAGTTTAGAAGACTCAATGGAATTAAAATATTGAA
The DNA here is from genome assembly GCF_018919175.1 of Clostridium simiarum. Lineage (GTDB taxonomy): Bacteria > Bacillota > Clostridia > Clostridiales > Clostridiaceae > Clostridium_L > Clostridium_L simiarum. Next base: position 28,314 of record NZ_JAHLQL010000005.1, read on the forward strand.
GAGTTTCATAAGTGTAGCTATATCCTTTTTTTAAAATCTCATAGTCACTTATAGAAAACTCTTTATAATTTCTTATGGACATTTTGGCCATTTCATATCTTAGTATAGCGTCTGTTATTACCTTTCCATTTTTATGAGGAGGATTTCCAGTAGGTACAAATACTAACTCCTCTAAAGAAAATTGTTTAACAGCTTCTTGAGCTATATAAATGTGTGCTATATGTATTGGATCAAAAGTCCCTCCAAAAATACCCTTTTTCTTCATGGTAACACCTCTTTTCTAGATGTTAAAGTAAAGTTTAAGGTAATTCTATCCTTGGTTTTTTACTGGATTTTCTATATAGCACTAGTTTATTTCCTATAGCCTGAACTCCCTCGCAGCCTAACTCTTCACATATTGCATCTGAAGCCTCTCTGCTTTCAAATCCGCTATTATTTAAAACCGTAATCTTTATTAACTCTCTAGCCTCTAAAGCATCATCAACTTGTTTTAAAAAAGTATCTTCAATACCATTCTTTCCTAATTGAAATATAGACTCTAAGTTATTTGCTAAAGATCTTAAATAAGCTCTTTGTTTACTGCTAATCAAATGTATCACTCCCTAATTAGAATAAGTATTCAAATTCAAAGTCATTAAGTCTTACCATATCTCCATCTTGTATACCCATTTCTCTAAGTTCCTCTAAAATTCCTTTATTTTTCAAAACTTTATGGAAATATCTTAGGGAGTCAGGTTCATTAACGTTTACTGCTAAAAGTAATCTATCTACGAAACTTCCTTCTACAACAAATACACCATCTTCTTCATGTATAGTATAAGAAAACTTCTTATCTTCTGGTATGAATTTATCTTCTTCTGAAATTTCAAGTTCTACAACCGGTATAGTAGTTAACATTCTTGCAGCTTCCTTTATAACTACTTCTACACCCTCATTTGTGGCAGCAGATATCTTAAATATTTTATCATAACCCATTTCTTTTAGCTTAGATGCAAAGTTTTCATAAACCTCATCATCATAGAGCATATCACTTTTGTTTGCAGCTATAATCTGCGGTCTATCCCAAAGTTTTACACTATATTTTTTTAATTCCTCATTTATTTTCAAGAAATCCTCTATAGGGTCTCTTCCTTCTACCCCTGATATATCTACTACATGGATAAGTATTCTTGTTCTTTCAATATGTCTTAAGAAATCTAATCCAAGTCCAACACCCTCTGCAGCACCTTCAATTATTCCAGGTATATCAGCTATAACAAAAGGCTCTATTCCTTTAACGCTTACAACTCCAAGGTTTGGCTTTAGTGTAGTAAAATGATAGTTTGCAATTTTTGGTTTTGCTTTTGATACCATGGATAACAAAGTAGATTTACCTACATTAGGGAATCCTATAAGACCTACATCTGCTAAAAGTTTTAACTCAAGCACTATAAATCTTTCTTCACCTGGCATACCAGGCTCTGCAAAGCCAGGAGTCTGTCTTGTAGGAGTTGCAAACTTTGCATTTCCTTTACCACCTTTACCACCTTTAGCTACCACATATTCTTCACCGGGTTTTGATAAATCTGCCATTATCTTATCAGTTTCTACATCTTTTATTATGGTTCCCATAGGAACTTTTATATAAAGATCATCTCCATCTTTACCATAACACTTAGACCCAGATCCATCTTGCCCTCTTTCTGCTGAATATTTTCTTTGATAGGTAAAGTCAAGTAACGTAGTCATATTTGTATCAGCTACAAGTATGACATCTCCGCCTCTTCCTCCGTCTCCTCCATCTGGTCCTCCAAGAGGTACATATTTTTCTCTTCTAAAAGATACACATCCATGACCACCGTCTCCAGACTTAATAAATATCTTCGCTCTATCAATAAACAATTCTCATCACCTTCCTTTTATTTTACTAAATATTATCTCCAATAGGTTACAAAATAATGAATTTTAAAAAAGCACCCCTTAAGGGTGCTTATAAACATTAAAGATTATTCAGCTATTGCGTTTTGAACGTCCATTGGGTAGACACTAGCTTTTTTCTTGTCTCTTCCCATTCTTTCGTATCTTACAACACCATCTACTTTAGCGAATAAAGTATCATCCTTACCTAGTCCTACATTAGCACCTGGGTGAATTTTAGTTCCCCTTTGTCTAACTAATATATTTCCAGCAAGAACAAATTCTCCATCAGAACATTTTACTCCAAGTCTTTTGGATTCAGAATCTCTACCGTTCTTTGAGCTTCCAACCCCTTTTTTGTGAGCGAACAATTGAAGGTTCATAATTAGCATAACATTACACCTCCTCTATTTGTATGGTTATATATCCTACGTAACTTACACTTATACTTTGCAAACTCTTCAAAAAGGTTTTTAAAAGAACCTGACTTTTTTCTATATCTTCTATAGAGTTATCTCTTATAGACATACACAAAAATCCATCTTTTATATTATAATCTGGCTTTATGTATAAAACCTCTTCTAGCCCTATTATCACTGATTGTGATAGCGCTGAAATGGCAGCACAGACTATATCTTCACCTTCACTGGCATAACCGGCATGACCGTTAATATCAAAGGCGATAATTTTATCATCCTTTTTTTTAAACAGTACACTTGTCATATTATGCTTCGATCTTTTCTATAACTAATTTAGTATATGGTTGTCTGTGTCCTTGTTTCTTTCTGTAGTCTTTCTTTGGTTTGTACTTGAAAACTATAACTTTTTTAGCTTTTCCTTGGTTTGCAACCTTAGCTACAACCTTAGCGCCTTCAACTACAGGACTACCAATAACTAATTGTCCATCAGCTTTTGAAACTGCAAGAACTTCTGTTAATTCGATAGTGGAATCTACTTCAGCATTTAGTTTTTCAACGAAGATTACATCTCCTTCTTGAACTCTATATTGCTTTCCACCTGTCTTTAAAACTGCGTACATTAAATACACCTCCTCTATCCAGTCTCGCCATCTCAGGTACAAGGATACTTCCTTGTTTACATAAAAACCTTATGTGAGCGGTCTACCAAGCTATTTTAACACATATAGATTTGTTTGTAAATATTTTTTTATTTAATTCCCTATATTTCTACCTTATACCTTTTTACATTTTCAATTTGATTTATAAATATAAGTGGTTCTACCTTGAAATATTCTGTACCCTCAACAAAATTAAGATATATATTTTTATCTAATCCTTCAATTTCAGTAATAAATCCTATGATATTTCCCTTTATGGCCTCTTCATAGCGATTATTTATTTCAATATATATGTTATTTATTCTATTTTCTGCATCAACCTTTAATATTTCATTTCTTATTAAAAGGCTTATGTAGGAAAGCTTAAGCAAGGTTCCTCTTCCGCTACACTCTGTACAGTTCTCCTCTATGTAATCATATATATTTTTTCCTCTTCTCATTCTTGCAATCTGAATTAAGTTAAGATCTGTAAATGGATAAATTACAGTTTTATTTTTATCTCCATAAAAGCCTTCATTAAGAGCTTCAATAACCTTTGCTCTATGATTTGGATACTTCATGTCGATAAAGTCAATTACTATTATTCCACTTAAATTTCTAAGCCTTATTTGTCTTGCAATCTCCTTAGCTGCTTGAAGGTTTGTTATATATGCAGTTTTATCCATAGTTTTGTGACTTACATTTTTTCCTGAGTTTACATCTACCACATACATAGCTTCAGTTTTATCTATAACAATGTGTCCTCCGCACCCTAAAGGCACCCTATGATTTCTAAGTGCCAATATTTCTTTTTCAATTTCATAATAATCAAAGAGATTCCTATGTCCTTCATAGTGATTAATGTCTATATTTATATCTGGTTTACCTTCTATATATTCTTTTATTATATTATAATCAGAAGGATTATCTACCACTATAGAAGCAGTGTCCCCATTTATACTATCTCTTAATATTTTATATATTATACCGCCTTCACCATATAACTTTTTAGGCTTTAAAGTATAATTAAATTTTGTGTATATATCCTCATAAGTAGCATAAAGCTTTTTAATTTCTTCATTTATAATATCCACATCCACAAACTGAGCATTAGTCCTTATTACTACAGCTATATCCTTTGGGAAAACTATATTATCCTTTATATAAGACTTAAAATTTTCATCTTTAATCTTTTGAGAAAAGCTTACGCCAGTATTTAAATTATTTATAACAGTGTATCTTCCTGGTATGGATATAAATCCATTTACCTTTGCACCTTTATCTCCTAATTCTTCTTTGGTCACTTCTATTAATATATCCTGACCTTTTTTTAAACTTTTACTTTTATCCTTAGGATTTATGTACATATAAGCATTTTTATCATGTCCTATGTCTATAAAGGCACACTTAATTGCAGGTACAATATTTTTTATAACCCCTTTATAAATCTCCCCTGGTAAAGGTTCAAAACTTTCCTCTTCAATAAAGCATTCCGTAAGGACTTTATTTTCTTTTATAGCTATTCTAAGTAACCTATCTCTTCTTTCAATGAATATTTCTCTCATACTATCCCCTTCTTTTTAAATGATCCGTGAACCATTCTTAACTTTAAAGTTACACTCTAATTTTATTAGTCCATATATTTGTATAAAGGAGTTACTTTATTTCCTTTATAGGCTAACATCTCTTCTCTCTTTATGTCTACAAAGCTTTCTAAATCAGCGTTAGCTATGTTTTCTTTTATATAATTTGCTAAAAGTTCAGGAGATAAATGTTCACGACTTCCAGAGCTTATTCTAGTTTTAATTATAAGCTGCTTATCTAAAGTCCAAAACTTAAATTCTTTTATCATAGATTTTATATCTACTTCCCTTTCTCCTCTTTTGCTTTTTTTCATGGTATTCCATTCCGGCAATGATAAAAGGGATTGCAGCTGCTCTTCAACTTTGTTTATTTCTTTAAATTTTATTTTTATGGTATAATCTGCTAAATCTATTAAAGCCATACCTTGAGGTATTTTTTTAGTATTTTCAGTTTTAGGTTCAGGTACTTTAACCACTTCTAATATACTTATACCTCTTGGACAATTAGCATTAAGTCTATGTTTTATTTCTTCCTCATTTAATTCTTCCCTAAGAACTATATCCATATACTCTCCAGAAGAATAAATTCCTACTGATAAAGGTTGAGCTATAGATAACTCTTGATGTGGATTAAATCCCTTAGAATATTCTATTGGAAGATTTGATCTTCTTATAACCTTTTGAATTGTTCTCATTAAATCTAGGTGAGAGATAAATTTTATATCCGATTCCTTGGTAAACTTAATTAGATAACGCACCTTCAAAGCACTTCCCTTCTTTGAAATTTACATTTACTCCACAACCAGTACATCCTAATCTACAGTTTTGAGTAAGCTCTTCATTTTTAGCTTTTTCATTTTCTTTTATTAAATATGCTTTGTTAACTCCTATATCAATAAAGTCCCAAGGAAGAACTTCCTTATAATCTCTATCCCTATAAGCATAAAATTCACCATCTACTCCACATTCCTTCATGGCCTCTTGCCATCTTTCAAAACTGAAGTATTCGGACCAACCATCAAATTTAGCTCCCTTTTCAAAAGCTTTAATTAAAACATCACAAATCCTTCTATCACCTCTTGCAAATATTGCTTCCATGTAAGATACTAATGATTCATGATAGTTATAAACCACAGCTTTACTTTTTATAGCATATTTTACTGCTTTAATCTTTTCTCCTACCTCTTCCATTCTGCTTTGAGGCGCCCATTGGAATGGTGTAAAAGGTTTTGGAACGAATATTGATGTACTTGCTGTAACTCTAAGACCTCTATTTCTCACATTTTTAGGTACTGTAAAATATTGCTCTACAACCTTATCAGAAAGCTTTGCAATACCCTCTACATCTTCTAAAGTTTCATAAGGAAGTCCAATCATAAAATACAATTTAATAGTAGACCAGCCTGATTCAAAGGCACTTTTTGCTGCTTCTAATACTCTCTCCTCAGTAACCCCTTTGTTTATTATGTCTCTCATTCTTTGCGAACCAGCTTCTGGCGCAAAAGTAAGACCAGTTTTTCTTACCTTTTGTATTTCTTTAATTAGATCTACAGAAAAAGCATCTATTCTTATAGATGGTAGTGATACAGAAACATTGTCTTCTTTGTATTTTTCAATAAGGGAAAACACAAGATTTTTTATATCTGAATAATCACATATACTTAAAGAGCTTAAGGAAATTTCATTATATCCTGTAGCTTTTAATATCTTATCCGCCTGTTCTATAAGTGTTTCTGTGGATTTTTCTCTTACTGGTCTATAAATCATACCAGCTTGACAGAACCTACAACCATTTGTGCAACCTCTAAAGGTTTCAAGTATAACCCTATCATGAACTATTTCTGTGTAAGGAACTATAAGGTTTTCTGGATAACTAACCTTATCGTAATCTGTTATAAACCTCTTCTTTACCACAGAAGGAACATCATCATACTTAGGTTTAAATTCTTTTATAGTATTATCTTCATTGTATGTAACTTCATATAATGAAGGCACATATACTCCTCTTATCTTTGATATTTCTCTTAAGAACTCCTTTTTCTGCCCTTTACCTTTATACTTTTTATAAACATCCAAAACATCGTTCATTATCTCTTCCCCTTCTCCAATTTCGAAGAAGTCTACTATATCATAAAGAGGTTCTGGATTGTAGGCACAGGGTCCCCCAGCCATAACTATAGGCTCATCCTCTCCTCTTTCAGAGGCTCTTACAGTTATTCCCGCCATATCTAACATATTTAAAATATTAGTATAGCTCATTTCATATTGAAGGGTAAATCCTAATATATCAAATTCCTTTAAAGAATCCTTTGTTTCTAATGCATATAAAGAAATATCATTTTCTCTCATTAAATTTTCCATATCAGGCCATGGAGCATAAGCTCTTTCACAATAGGTATCCTCTCTTGAGTTTAATACATGATAGAGTATTCTACTTCCAAGATGAGACATACCTACCTCATATACATCAGGAAAACAAAATGCAAATCTTATATCCACCTTTTCTTTATCTTTATATACCGAATTAAGTTCTCCACCGATATATCTAGCAGGTTTTTCTACTTTATATAAAATATCATCTGTGATTCTATTCATTTAATTACTACTCCTTCTTCTCTTGTTGTAAATTACATAATAATCTATTAACATATTTTAAAAGCTTTTTATTGCATTTTACTATTTTATCATATGAAAGCTTTAATATACAAGTGTTTTCAGTACTAGATGCATTCCAGTCCATCTTTAAAAAAACTATATTTCCTTCCCTTCTCTTTCACTTATATACTGCTTCAATGTTATATTCCCATAATTTTTTAAGGCCTCTATTATTTCCTGTTCATAAATTGTATCTATAACCTTCATATCTTCATCTAAAACTGTGAATATATGGTACTTATTTTTATCAATTATGCTAAGTGTTTCTAAAAGGTCTAACTTACTACTTATAGATAATGACTTATTTTCAATATAACCATTTTTTAAAAATCTTACTTTTTTCTTCATTATATCACCAATTATAATATAAACAATTCTCCTTTTTTCTTTATAGGAAATATAAATTATAAATAAAGATAATAGCCCTAAGCTTATATTTATCTGACCATAAATAAGCAAAAAAATAAAGCATGCAAAAACAAAAAAACCTGTGATCATACTAACAATTACCTTTATTCTATGGGATTTTTTACATATATACTTATTTTGAAGATATATATGCAATATCCTGGAACCATCTAAAGGTATAGCTGGCAATAGATTAAATATCCCCAAAACTAGATTAATTTTCATAGATATCTTAAAGATATCTAAAGAATGATTTTTATAAAGAAAATAAAATATTAAAGCAATAATAATGTTCATAATAGGTCCTACTAATATTATAACTATCTCTTTAATATATCCTATTTCTTCAAATTCCTCCCCATGCATAGAAAATCCTAAGGGGGTAATTCTGATTTCAACTTTCTTAACCCCCATTATTTTCGCTGTAATTGCATGACTTAACTCATGTATAAAAACCCAAAATAAGGAAATAAAAAATCCTCTATGAAGCCCTGCTATAAATAAAATCAATATGTATGGTATAAAATACTTGCTGATTCTTATCATGAAAAACCTCTTGCATCAATTTTTAAATAACTCTTGATCCAGATATTTTAATGGATCTTTGTTTTGTCCCATATACCAAAATTCAAAGTGAAGATGAGGTGCTGTAGACTTTCCGGTATTTCCACTTTTACCTATAACTCCACCCTTATCTACTAGTTGATTCTTTTCTACAGAAATATCCTCTAGGTGAGCATACTTACTTTCAATTCCTTCTCCATGATCTATAACTATATATTTTCCATAGATAGTATCCTCACCTACTTCTTTCACTTTTCCATTATAAACAGTCATAACATCAGTACCCTCTTTAGCATCTATATCTATACCTGTATGCTTTGCTATATTACCGGTAAAAGGATCTTTTCTTTCCTCAAAATTAGATGTGATTTCACCTTTTAATGGTATTGTAAATTCTTGTTTAGTCTTATCCTGTATCTTATCCCTATTGAAAATTTTTGAAATTATATTTTCAGTTTTATCTTCTATTTTTTCTTTTATATCTGTTATGTTTATTCTTTTTATGGACTCATAAGTAGCCTTATAATCAAAATCTGTTGAAACAATGTTTTTAGAATAAGCGTATACAGCCATAGTATTTGGTGTATTTATAATCTTACATAGAAAAACAAATATAAATAATAATGCTACACCCACAAGATCTCTTATTATTCTTTTTATAAAATATTCCGCACTAAATAAATCAGTTCCTTTATTGCTTTGTTTAAAATAGCCACCGTTACTTTCTCCATAACTACTATAGCCACCATAACTTGGAGCTTCTCTTTGCCTTCTTAGTATCTTTTCATAATAACTTTCATATTGAGAGTTATAATTTCCCATCACTACACCCTCCTAAGATTTTTTTCACCTATATAATTATATTTAGCTAAGAGCAATTTAATGATAGTAATTAAAAGAGAATAAATAAAAAATGCTAATAAAAGATTTTCTTTTATTAGCATTTTTTATTAATATTACTTTGATCTACATTTCAGCGCCTTTATCATCACTTCTGCAGAGCCTAAGTTTGTAGCTACAGGTATACAATGAACATCACATAGTCTTAAAAGCGCAGTTACATCTGGTTCGTGGGGTTGAGCTGTTAATGGATCTCTAAGAAAAATTATCAAATCCATATTTCCTTCAGCGATTTTTGCCCCTATTTGTTGATCTCCACCTAAGGGCCCCGATAAGAAACGATGTACTTTTAAGTCTACAATTTCATTTATGAGTCTTCCTGTGGTTCCTGTAGCATAAAGTTCCTGTTCTTTGAACACATCCTTGTACCTTCTTACAAAGTCTATAATGTCATCTTTCATTTTGTCATGAGCAATAAGTGCTATCCTCACAGTTTCCGCCTCCTATGAATGTTATACTATTATTCATATTTAAATTTAAAAATTTATCCTCTTTCTTCTCATACCAATGTTTAGAACTAAAGCTATAGCAATGTAATTGGTTAAAACTGAACTTCCACCATAACTCATAAGAGGAAGTGTAATCCCTGTAATAGGCATTATCCCAACAGTCATTCCTATATTTTGAAGTATTGAAAATAAAAACACTGATACAAGACCTATACATATAACAGACCCAAATATATCCTTTGATGTTCTCGCTATGTTAATAGACCTATATATAATTATTCCGTACAAAATCAGTAAAAATATAGCTCCTACAAACCCCCATTGTTCTCCTAAAGCAGCAAATATAAAATCTGTATGAGATTCGGGAACAAATTGAGAAACATAGCTAGTTGAAGAACTTCCAAGTCCTGCACCTGTTCCGAATATTCCTCCAGAACCTATACCTATTTTAGATTGGGTTGCCTGAAGTCCAATTCCTAAACTCTCCGCTTCAGGGTTTAAAAAGGAAGTAAGTCTTCTCTTCCAATAAGGCTTTATAAGTGAAGAATTCCAAAGTAATGCTATAGATGTAGCAAGACCCATAATCCCCCCTAATATAACCTTAATATTTAGACCCATAGTGAAAAATATCCCAAGCACTATAAAAAAGCATACCATGGTCATTCCCATATCCGGTTGTACAACTATTAATAACATAGGTATTAACGCATAAAAGCATAAGGTGAAAAAGTTTTTGGGATTATTTATATCCCCTTCCATTTCATCTAGTTTTTTAGCTAACATCATTATCATACCTAGCTTTGCAAATTCTGCAGGTTGAATAGCCCTATTACCCAAAGCAATCCACCCTTGAGCACCATTTACAGTACTTCCTATTATTCTAGTTGCAAGTAGCATTAAAACAGAGCCCCAATATAACAATGAAGTAAAATTCTGTATTAAAGTATAGTCAACTAATAATATTATATATGTAGTTACAAGACCTAAAACTAACCAAATGAGTTGAAGTTTTACATAATAAATACCTACCTTACTTCTTGTAACAGTATATATATTTAAAGCACCATATAATAAAACCAATATTGAACATATTAAGATTCCAAAGTCTATTTCTTTTATATACCTTGAATCTAATTTAAGTTTTTTTAACATGGAATCCCCTCCATAATGATAAAATCATGTTTTAGTATAACACAACCCTTTAAATAATTGCAGGGTCTTTTAAAAAATTCACAGCATATTTACCTAAATGTATACGGAGGGCAAGTACCTAAAGTCTTATCTCTCTTTTAACTTTTTTATTGGAATATTTGCCACTAATGCTGGAGCATTTCCTTGATTTTCTTCTGTTCTTGTAATTGCTATTTCTACATCAGAGCTATCTATTTCTACGTATCTTGTTATAACTTCTAATATTTCACTTTTAATCATTTCTAATAATTGTGGTGACAGGTCTCCTCTATCATGGATCAATATAAGTTTTAACCTATCCTTTGCTACTTCTTTTGAAGATGTTTTGCTTGAAAATAACTTTGAAAAAAACTCCATAATCCTTTCCCCCTATTTCTTTTTAAAAAGCTTCTTTAAAGCGTTAAAAAATCCTGTCTCTTCAGCGTCTAAATTCAATAGTGGAACTTCTTCTCCTGTTATCCTTTTTGCTATATTTCTAAAAGCCTTACCTGCCATTGCATTTTCATCAAGCACTATAGGTTCACCTTTATTAGTTGAAATGGTTATGGTTCTATCATCTGGAACTACTCCTATGAGCTTTACAGATAGCGTTTCTATTATATCATCTATATCAAGCATATCACCATTTTTAGTCATCTCATAATTTAACCTATTTACTATTACTTCATGTCTTTCAAGTCCTTTAGCATCTAGCTTTCCAATAACCCTATCTGCATCTCTTACAGAGGTTATTTCAGGATTTACAACTACTATTGCTCTATCTGCTCCTACTACCGCATTCTCAAACCCTTGCTCTATTCCTGCTGGGCTATCTATTATTACGTAATCAAATTCTTCCTTCAAATCATTAACAACTCTTAGCATTTGATCTGGTCTAATATCTCCCTTATCTCTAGTTTGAGCTGTTGGTAGCAAACATAAATTAGGGAATCTCTTATCTTTTATAAGAGCCTGTTTTAACCTACATCTCTCTTCTAAAACATCTAGAATAGTAAAAACAATTCTATTTTCTAATCCCATTAAAACATCTAAGTTTCTAAGTCCAGTGTCTCCATCAACTACTACAACTTTTTTACCCATGGATGCTAATGCAGTACCTATATTTGCTGTGGTGGTTGTCTTACCTACTCCACCTTTTCCTGAAGTTATTACGACAGCTTCTCCCATATTCAAAAACCTCCAACTCTATATGTATATCTTCTAAAATTATGTATAAATCCTTTAACAAATCATTTTCTTTTTTAATAGTCTAAGGATTATATGTATTTATTGGGCAAATAAGGCTCTACTATTATTGAACCGTCTTTTATTCTTGCTACCTCTGGATACTCTGGTTTAACTGAGTCTTCTGGCGCCCTTGTTAGTATACTTGCTATTTGAAGTATTTCTGGCTGAAGATTAAAAGCTGCTATTATAGCTCTTTCATTACCAGAAACTCCTGCCTTCACTTGTCCTTTTAAGCTCCCAAGAACAACTACGTTTCCTCCTGCATGAACCTCAGCACCATGGTTAACATCTCCTATTATAACTATGTTTCCTTGATACTTAATAGTTTGTCCACCTCTTATAGTTTTCCTAATAAATTTTGTTCTTCCTTCATAAACACCTGAAAAAGTCTTATTTACTTTTTCTTCTTTATCCTCTAAGATACAATCTTTTATAAGAACCTCTTCAAAAAGCACATCTTTTAGCCTTTTTACCTGCTTTTCATTTATAAATCTTATATCTGTAGTTATCTTAAGAGTACATCCCTTGTAAAACTTTTTTCCTTTCGATAACTTCTCTATTAGAGAATCTAGCATATCATCAAAATCTTTGAAATTATCCATATTGATGATGGCATTTAGCCCTTCCTTATTTCCTTTTATTACTATATTGTCCGCATTCATATTAACCCTCCAATAGGTTTAGTGAAGTACTTTATATTATTTCAACAGTGGCTTATTAAAATCCTCCTAATTTACATAAAAAGAAAGTCTTTTTATGTAGTCATATATTTATATTATAAATCAAATTAAATCATATAAAAAGAAGAACCTCCAAATCTAATATATAAATTTTAGTGGTTCTTCTCTATTGGTTCTTTTTTTACTCTGCTGGAGTTTCTTTTGGTGTAGATGTTGGTTCTTCTAGTGTATAATTGTAAGTAAATTTATAGTTAGGATTCTTCTCTAATATTTCATCTCTAAAGTACTCTTCATATACAGCCTTAACTACATCTGCTCCAAAGAATCCATGACCACCATCATAAATTATTATAGTTACTGCTATTTCAGGTTTATCAAAAGGTGCAAAACCTACATAAACTCCGTAAGCCGCACGACCTACTTTTTCTTGTTCTCCATTTTCTTTATAGGTGGCTGTTCCTGTTTTACCGCCTGTAGATATAGGAAAGTTTTGAAATACTGAGTTAGCAGTACCGGTTTCATCAACCTTTCTCATCCCTTCTTTTATAGTATCTACAGTAGTTTGTTTTAAATTTAAATTTTCAAGAACCTCTGGTTTAGTTTCTTCTACCACTTCTCCATTACTATCTGTTATCCTATCTATTAAAGTAGTTCTATATCTAGTTCCACCATTTACTAAGGTAGCAATAGCATTATTAAGTTGAAGTGGAGTAAAAGAATTCATACCTTGACCTATAGAAGCATTAAAAACTTCAGCTCCTGTAGTAACTTCTCCTCTTTTATCATAGTAGATAAATGCAGTAATAGCTGCAATCATAGAATCTATGTCTGATTCTTTATATTGATCTCTTTTATCTTCTGGAAGTTTGCTTATGAAATTCTTTATAGCATCTTTAATTTTGGGCTTAAAATTAGTTATAAGCCCAGAAACTTCTGCACTAGTATAATCTTTAAGAATCTCTTCTTTAACTAGCTCCTTTACAACTTCCTTAGCTTCTGCTAAATCCTTTGTATCTTCTTCATTTTTAGTTATAGGCAGAGGTTTAAACACATGCCCTCTTGATGAACGTCCACTCTCTAGTATATCCACCAAAGGATGGGCTGACATGGAGGCCACTAAATTTTTAAAGGACTCATAATTATAAACCTGCCCCCTAGTGTCTTCTGCAATCTCTATACCTGTAGTAGACTTTGTTTTACTCTTTGGATCTTTTCCAAGACCAAATTTCCATGAGTACTGTGCTAATCCATCTAGCCCAAATTCTTTATATAATCTATAGCCTACTTCATAGAAATAATAGTTACAAGATACCTCTAGCGCTTGTTTAACATCTATATTTCCGTGAGAACCTCCTGATTTAGTCCATATTTCACAGGCTCCAGTATAATTTTTAAATTCTTCATGTTTATTGAATACACCTTGATCTAATATCCTAGTGCTAGGATCAATAACTCCCGCCTCTAATCCTGCTGCTGCAGTAATAGGTTTGTAGGTTGACCCCGGAGGCACAGCCCCCATGGTAGCATAGTTATAAGTAGCTTTAGGATATATATCAAATCTATCATCTCTAGCTGTATTTTTAGGATTATTTTTATCCACTAAAGGAAATATATCATCCACTGATACCTTTAATCCCCTGCTTTTAATATAGTTTTCCCCAAACTCTTTTAAGTCAGGAGCAAAATACTGCTTTACTAAGTCATTAGACATCCTTCCTGGTACTGCCATTAAATTGGGATCGAAACTTGGTGCACTTACCATAGATAGGATTTTACCAGTATTCACATCTTGCACTATTACCGCTCCTCTATTGGCATTACGTGTATCTATGCTCTCTCTATGCCCATTAGACTGCAAGTATTTCATTTTATCCTCTAGAGCTCTTTCAGCAACATATTGAAGTTTTTTATCTATGCTCAATTGAATGTTTTGTCCTGGATAAGGATCTAACCTAAATAATTCTTCTGTTTTTCTACCGTACTTATTTACCTTAACCGTATTTCCACCTTTAGATCCTTTAAGTCTATCTTCAAAGGCAGATTCTATCCCTGACTTACCAATAAGATCCGTGGATACATCATACCCTCTCTCTTCATACTTATCCTTTTGTCCTCCATCTATAGTTCCAATATAGCCTATTACAGCTGAGGCTAAACTCTTATAAGGATACTCCCTTATTGGCTGAACAACCACATCTACTCCAGGAAGATCATTTAACTTTTGTAAAAATACAAAGGAAGAATCTCTTTTTATATTTGAGGATAGGGTTATAGGTTTGAACCCTGAAAACTTTTGCATATTAATAGCATCTTTTACCAAAATATATTTTCTTAAAGTTTCAAGGGAATATATCCCCTTAAGCATTTCAGTTATTTCTTTTCCTGATTTTTCTTCTAATAAGGTTTTCTCATCCTCTTTACTATAACCTAAAAGTTTATATATTTGATAATCTGTCTTGTCTTTTACTAAACCATAAAAAGTTTCCTCTGGAGTAATCTTTAAAAGTTCTTCATCTATAGCTCTTTTTTGTTCAGTAGTAAGGTCTGACTTTTGCTTTGGGTACAACTTTTGCTGCACTTTAAAATCAAAACCTCTATCCTTTTTAAATCTAAGTTCCAATGCTCTTAATGTATCTGCATCACTAGTATTAAACTCAAATCTAAAAGGATCTACTTTTAGAGGAAAGGTATCTTGAAGCACTTCATCCTGTTCATCTAACATTTTAAAAACCATATCCATAGTCTTAAAAAAGTACTTTTTGCTTTCTTCTGTTTCCATAAAAGTTAAAACATAACTTTGAACACTAGTTGCTAATAAGCTTCCGTCTTTAGCTAGTATATTTCCTCTAGGAGCTGACTCTGATAGGTACCTTACTGATTTATTATTAGCTTGCTCCTTGTTATCATCGTATTTTATAATCTGCAAATAAGCTAGCCTTGATAAAATAGCTGTAAATATAATCATCATTACAAGAACCAGAGCCGTATATCTATTTGTTTGCTTTCTATCTTTCATATAATCACCTAATTTTTAAAAATTCCAATCACTTTTCATATAAGATTTCTGACTAAGCTTATATACTCTTTTATAAATAAAAATACTAATTACCATATTATATATAGCAACAAAAGGTATGTTAAAATAGTTAATTTTCTTTTTCATAATAAAAAGAATTGCAAATATCATAACATCCTTTAAAATAGACAAGGCAAAAGTTGATATAAAAGGAATTAAAGCCTTCTCTTTAAATATATTTTCTCCAATTTTTGCTCCTATTAAACAGATTATCATGTTACAAAGTGAATTTAAGCCAAAACCATTAAAAAAGTATATATCTTGGAGCATTCCGCTTAATACTCCAATAAAGATACCTTCCAAATAACCATTTATAATGGAATAACTTAAAGCAAATATAGTAAGAAGGCTAGGATATACGCCCCTAATGGCTAAAAAAGGCATTAGGGTATTATCTAAAATAAGAAGAACTAAACTTATAATTATCAGTACTACTCTTTTCATATAATCACCACTTAATACTTTATATTCTTTTTATCTGTTGGTACTACCAAGTATAATTCTTCAAGTTTATTAAAGTCTACATAAGGTCTAATGGTTGCAGTTTTTGAAACCTTACCCTTATCTTCTTCTACAGAAATAACCTCTCCTATTTTTATCTCCTTAGGATAAAAATCTCCTAGGCCTGCAGTAAGTATTATATCTCCTTCTTTAATATCAGAATTCATATCAATATAATAAACCTTAGCTGAAAACTTATTATTACTATCTCTATAGCCTTTAACAATACCTGTGGTCTCCCTAGTACTTTCTACCAAAGCGCCTACCGCAATATTTTCATTTATAATAGGTTGAACCGATGCCCAACTATTAGCTACATAGGTTACTTGTCCTACTAGCCCTATAGGACTAATAGCTACCATACCTACTTGCAGACCATCTTTTTCTCCTCTATCTATGGTGAAACTCTCTAATATGCTTCCACCAGTTTTGTTTATTATGTGAGCTCCAATATAATTATAATCCGCCCTTTGACTTTTAAAGTCCAGCATGGCTCTTAATCTTTCATTTTCATTTTTTAAAGAGTCATATTCAATAGATTTAGATTCCAGTTCACTATTTTTCTTTTTTAAATCTTCATTCTCTTTTTTTACATCTGAAAAACTAAAAACAAAGTTTAAAAACCCTTTAACATTATCGTTCATGCCATAAAACACCTTCTGAACAGGATTCAATGCAACAGCAACACCATTCTCAATAGCCCCTTTACTTTCCCTCTTGAAACTGTACCCTATCAATACTAAAAATGTAACTGACAGTACTACTATAGTTACTGCCAGTTTGTTTTTGAAAAATCTCATGGATTATTACCTTTGTTTACTTATCTTATCAAAATTATCTAGAGCTTTTCCTGCTCCTAAAGCTACACAGTCAAGTGGGGATTCTGCTATATGCACTGGCATATGAGTTTCATGATTTATTAAGGCATCCAATCCTTTTAATAAAGCCCCTCCACCGGTAAGCATTATACCTTTATCCATTATATCTGCTGCAAGTTCTGGTGGTGTTTTTTCTAGTGTAGTTTTTATAGATTCAATTATTAAAGCTATTGGTTCACTTAATGCTGCTCTTATTTGATCTTCTGATACTTCTATAGTCTTTGGAAGTCCTGTTATAAGGTCTCTTCCTTTTATCTCCATAGTTTTTTCTTCTTCTTCAATTTTAAATGCTGATCCTAATTCCATCTTAATATTCTCTGAGGTTCTTTCCCCTATCATAAGGTTATATTCCTTCTTTATGTAGCTTATGATTGCATGATCTAATTCATCTCCAGCTACTCTTAAAGATTTACTTGTTACTATACCACCTAGAGATATAATAGCTACTTCTGTAGTTCCTCCTCCAATATCTACTATCATGCTACCTGTTGGTTCATCTACAGGTAGTCCTGCTCCAATAGCAGCTGCCATTGGCTCTTCCATAAGTACAACATCCCTTGCTCCTGCTTGTTTTGTAGCCTCTTCAATAGCTCTTCTTTCAACTTCTGTAACTCCTGAAGGAAAACAAACTATTATTCTTGGACTTGTAAAAGCTGATTTTGCTGTTATTTTATCTATAAACTTTTTTAGCATAGTCTGAGTTATATCAAAATCTGCTATAACCCCATCTTTCATAGGTCTTATAGCTACTATATTTCCAGGTGTTCTACCTATCATTTGCTTTGCTTCTGCTCCTACAGCTAAAGGCCTTTTAGTTACATTATTTATAGCAACTACAGAAGGCTCTCTAAGTACTATACCTTTTCCTTTTACATATACTAGCGTATTAGCTGTTCCTAAATCTATACCCATGTCCTTAGTCATTCCAAATAATCCCATTGATTATTCTCCTTTCAAATCTATACTATTCCTTTTTCTTTTAAACTCACATAACTCCCTTTACCAACAATTATATGGTCCAACAAATCAATACCGAGAATCTTTCCACATTCTTTTAATCTTTTGGTGATATTAATATCTTCTATACTAGGAGTAACATCCCCTGAAGGATGATTATGACATACAATTATAGATGCGCTCCCCTTCTTTATTGCATGAGAAAACACTTCCCTTGGATGAACTATAGAAGAGTTCAAGCTCCCCATGGATACCGTATTTACTCCTATAACTATGTTCTTTGTATTTAGATATATAACCTTTAAAATCTCTTGATTCAAATCTTTCATATGGCTTATAACTAAATCTGCTGCATCTTTAGGTGTCCTTATTTTATATTCTTCTCCTGAACCATAGCTGTAAAATCTTTTGGATAACTCAACTAAAGCTAGAATTTGAGATGCCTTAGCCTCTTTTATTCCATTTAGATTCATCAAATCCTCAGCAGAACTATTTAAAATACCTCTTAATCCTCCACACTCCTTAATTATTCTATTGCATAATTGTAGTATGTTTTCTTTTGAGGTACCAGTTCTTAAAACTACAGCTAAAAGCTCTGAGTTTGAAAGACTCTCTGCCCCATATCTTAAAAGTCTTTCCTGGGGTCTTTCATTTTTAGGTAAATCCATAATCTTTAAATTATCTTCCATTAATACTCTCCTTGCATAGATTTACCCATCCCCTATAGATAAAATTCATATGTTTAAAGAATTGTTTTAAATATAAATTTAAATAATTTCTTTAAGTAGAGATTTCAGTTTATTCATTGGAAGTCCCACCACATTATAGTAGCAGCCCTCTATACTCTCTACAAACACTCCTCCATACCCTTGAATTCCATAAGCACCTGCTTTATCGAAAGGTTCACCTGTATCTATGTATGTTATTATTTCTTCCTCTGTAAGGTATGAGAATTTAACTTTAGTACATACACTTTGAGATAAAACATGTTTATCCTTATTTCTTATAATGGTTATACCAGAATATACCTCATGAATATTTCCACTTAAACTTTTTAGCATATCAAAAGCTTCTTGTCTATCTTTTGGCTTTCCTAAAACCTCACCATTAAAAGCTACAATGGTATCGCAACCAATTATTATACATTCCTCATCACAAAGATTAGAAACTTCTCTTGCTTTACCTTCCGATAAGGACTTAACATATTCTTCAAAGTTGCCTCTAAAGGCTATGCTATCTTCATCAAAATCACTTATTATAATTTTGAAATCCTCTGTAATTCTCTTTAAAAGTTCATGCCTTCTTTCTGAGGCTGAGGCTAAAATTATATTCAAGTCCATCACTTCCTAACAGTTTTTAGTACTTTCTATATAGTATTATAGCCAATATTACACCAAATATAGACATAATATTGAAATTAAAATTCACACCAAAAGTAATTTCCAAAACCTTCAAATTCAAATGTAGTGGCGTAGTTAGTCCAATATTATATACGTTTTTTAAGACTTCAAGTGACTGAAATTTATTTCCAATAAAATCCCCAATGAAGTTTCCTAAAATTGCGCCAATAAATATTACCAGTATAAATAATCCCCTATTTTTCCCCATATTTTTCAATAGTATTCACCACCCACTTATACATACTATATAGTTTAGCATTTATAAAATTCTTAAACAAGTAGGTTTACATTATTTAAAAAAATTTTAAGATTTCGCAATATAATTGGAAATCTTTTGTATGTAATAGCTAAAATTTCTTTCACATGAAAATAATAGCTTAGAAACCAAGCTATTATTTTAAAAATTCTATAGTTACTTTGTTTTACTCATAGATTTTAAAAATTTATAGTTATTTTCATAATAACTATTTAATTCTTCTTTTTTTATTTCCTCTGGAAGAGATAATGTAAAGTTTTTAACCTCTTCTAATAGTTCATTATTTTTGCCTTTTTTCTCTATTGGTTTTAATGAGGACACCCATTTTTTTATTTCTTCTGTTTGAATAGATTTCACATCTTTTTCTCTTAGCTTTGAAAGAACCTTAATGTTTGCACTTATTATCTCACCTATTTCATAATCTTCTAAGTTGCTTTTATTAATTTCAAATCCTAGTCTAGTTATCTCAGTTCCTTTTTCTTTTATTTCTTTTAATAAGGTATTGGATTGTTCTTCATCAAATATTCCTAATATCACCCTATGTTTTTCTTCATCTTTTATAATAAAGGCATCATATCCTAATTCATTTAACTTCTTTTTATTTTCTTCGGCATTTTCTATTTTACTAAATACTCCACCTTGAACCATATAAAAGTTGATTTTCTCATCTTCTAAATTAGCTTTATCTTGTTCTTTAAGTACTATTTTTTTATCCGGCGGACTTTCACTAGAATCATCCTTATTCTTAATAAGAATTTTAGAAAGACCACTACCTAATATTACAGACATAATGCATACTCCAAACAAAAAAATTACTATTATATGATTACCTTCTTTTTTCTTTTTGTAATTGTATCTTGTGTAATTCATGTTATCCTCCTTTATAAAACATACTATATTAAATCATATTTATTAAGAAGGTTTTTTAGAATAAAAAAAACCCGACATAGAATGCCGAAGTTTTAATATTTATATTTAAATCCGTTTTAATACTATCATATCCTTTTGTTTTTCCTCAATCTTAAAAAAGTTTTTAGCTACTCTTACTGGTTCAAAGCCTAGTTTTCTCCAAAACCGTATGCCCTGATAATTACCTTCTGCAGCTACAGAGGAAAACTCCGTTATATTCATATTCTTCTGGACATACTCCATTAATTTAGATATTATCTTGAAGCCTAACCCCTTATCCCTATGTTTTTTATCTATAAGAAAATACCAGATTATAAGTTCATTTGTCTTTTTAAATTCAACTCTTCCTTTAAATATACCTATTATTTCATTATCTTTTGTAATCTTTAAAAATATTTCATTTTCACTTATATAGTATTCTAGAAATCTCTCTAATATTTCTTTAAATTGTAAGGGTTTACTGTTAAAACTCTCATCTATGTCTTTTTGGGAGTTTATCCACTTTTGTATATAGATTAAATCTTCCTTATTAACATCTGTTACAACAATATCCTCTAGAAAAATTTCTAAATTAAACATTAAATTCCCTCCACTTCTTATAGTATATAATTCCACAGAAATCCAAAATTTCCTTTGCATATATTAGAAGTTTTTTAATAAAAAGTTAGTATATTTTTAAAATCTAAAATTTATATAAGTTTTTTTTACAACTTAATTATTATTGATCTCATGTATCTAAAAATGCTATGATATAAATTAAAATAAAAAATTTTATTTGTATGTTAAAATATGTTATTATAATAATTAAAGTCTATTTAGGGAGTGTGAGATTATGATTGAAATTAGTAAAGGTAAAAAATACTCAAATCTATTATTATTTAAGTTTGAAAACTATGAATTAGATTATCCTACAAATATAAAGGATGTATTGAAATTTTCTAGAAACAGTGGCGCTTATAATGATATGGAATGTATTAACACTTTAGGTCAATGTACCTATGAATATATTTATATCCTAGGCCTAGGCTCCACCGAGGAATATAATGATTCAAAACTATTTAATTCCTTAGGTGATTTTATATTAAAGGAAAAGGATAAAATTGAAGAGTTAGATATTCTAGATAATTTTAATGAAGATGTTGGATATACCTTAGGTGAAACTGTTGCTTTATCTTTATATCGATATAAAGGTATAAAGCAGAAAACAGAAGATGTTAAACTTTCTAAAATTAATTTCATTTCAAGTTTTAATCAGTCTATAAACAAAGGATACGAAACAGGTTGCTCTATTAATCTTTCAAGAGAACTAGTTAACATGCCATCAAATGTTGTTACCCCTAAATATTTTGTGAATAAAGCTGAAGATATAGCAAAAAATAGAGACTTAGATATAGAGATACTAGATAAATTTAAATTAGAAGGTATGGGAATGGGTGGAATCCTCTCCGTTGCTAAAGGGAGTATTGAGGATCCTAATCTTATTATAATGCAATATTTAGGTGATGCTGATAGTAAGGACATATTTGCAGTAATTGGTAAAGGTGTAACCTTTGATTCTGGAGGAATTACCCTAAAGCCAGGTAAAGGAATGGAAAAAATGACTGGAGATATGACTGGTGCTGCTATAGTTCTTGGGTTAATGGATGCCATAGGAAAAATTAAACCTAAAAAGAACATTATGATTTTAATTCCTTTAGTTGAAAATATGCCATCTGGCAAATCCTATAAACCTGGAGATGTTATAACCACTTACAGTGGAAAAACTGTAGAAATAATATCTACAGATGCAGAGGGTAGAGTTATACTCTCTGATGCTATAAGTTATGCAAGAGAATTAGGTGCTAATTATATAATTGACGTTGCAACACTTACAGGCTCTTCTGCAAACTTTTTAGGTGATATAAATGTTGGTCTTTTTACTAACTCCAACGAACTTGCCTTTATGCTAACTAAATCTGGAAGAGAAGTTGGGGAATATCTATGGAGATTTCCAAACAACGATGAGTATTTAGAGCAATTAAAAACACCAAATGCAGACCTTAAAAACTCTGGTTCAAGCTGCGGAGCTATTGTAGCAAGTAAATTCCTAGAAACCTTTGCTGAGGACACAGCTTTTGCCCATCTAGACATAGCTGGATTTATATTAAATGCTGTACCAAAAGGCGCTTATGACAAAGGAGCAAGTTGTATACCTTTTAGAACTCTATTTAACTTCTTAAATAAATAAATTTAAAAGGAGGAGTTTTTATGAGTTTATTAGCCATGAATGGTGTTACTTATGAAGACAAAGGCAATACTATAATTAATAACTTTAATCTTGAAGTTGAAAAGGAAGATTATATTTCCATAGTAGGCCCCTCTGGAAGTGGTAAGAGTACAATCTTAAAGCTATTTGCAAGCTTAATATCCCCCAGCAAAGGGGATATCTATTTTAAGGGAGAAGATTATATTAATTCTTCTCCTTATGATCTAAGAAAAAATATAACTTACTGCTTTCAAACCCCAGTACTCTTTGGAAATACTGTCATAGATAATTTTAAATTTCCTTACGATGTTCGAAAAAAAGATATGGATACTTATAGAATAAACTACCTTCTTAATTTATTTGGCTTTTCTGAATCAATGCTGCATAAGTCTATACATAAACTTTCCGGTGGTGAAAAGCAAAGAATTGCTCTTATAAGGAGCATAATTTTTGAACCAGAAGTACTTCTCCTAGATGAAGTTACTTCTGCTTTAGATGCAGAAAATACTAAAATAGTTGAGTCTGTAATTCAAAAATTAAATTTAGAAGGTATGACAATCCTTTGGGTAACTCATAACTTAGAGCAAAGCAGAAAATATGCAAATAAACTCCTTACTGTAGAAAAAGGAACTTTGAAAGACCTAGAGGTGATAAAATGAATACACAAAACACTCTAAGTATATCTTCCCTTTTAATAGCTTCTTCTTTGGTATTAATATCTCTATTCATTTCTTATTGGCAAAAACTTAAATTGGAAAAAGAAATAATAGTAGGAATGATAAGAGCGGTAGTTCAATTAACACTAGTGGGGTATGTATTAAATTATATATTTGGACTTAAAAATTACGCCTTTACGACTTTACTTCTAATATTTATGATATTTAATGCCTCTACTAATGCTAAAAAAAGAGGAAAAAACATAAAAAACTCTTTAGTTATTTCTTTTATAGCCATAGCCTCAGGTACAGCTATAACTATAACAATTTTATTGATATCTAAATCAATAAAATATGAACCTTATTCCGTTATTCCTGTATCAGGTATGATTATAAGCAACTCTATGGTAGCCATAGGACTTTGTTATAAACAGTTAAATCTTAACTTTAAAAATCGAAGAGATGAAATTGAAACCAAGTTGTCCCTAGGTGCTGAAATACTTCCTTCTTCTAGGGATATAATACGGGATGCTATAAAAACAGGTATGATACCTACTATAGACTCTGCTAAAGCCTTAGGCATTGTATCCTTGCCAGGAATGATGACAGGTCTTATATTAGCTGGAACTTCTCCTCTTGAAGCTATAAAGTTTCAGATAATGGTAACTTTTATGCTTTTATCTACTACATCTATTTCTGCTTTTATTGCCTGTTTTCTTTCTTATAAATCTTTCTTCAATGATAGAAGCCAACTAGATATAGATTAAAAGACGAGAGAAAACCTCTCGTCTTTTTATATTTATTTTTCTGCACTAATTTTTTTACTCTTATTAAATGCCACAGTTGATAAAATCGTAGCTATTATAACTATGGTAAGGGGTATTATAAATTTAGCTGATAATGGATTAAAAATATTTTCTCCCATATAAGAATAGCATAGAGTCTCTGGTATTACACCTAACAATGAGGCCATTATAAATGGCTTGTATTGTATTTTAGTAAGGCCACAAGTATAACTTAATGGATCATAAGGTAAAACCGGAGGAAGTCTTAAAAGAAATAAAATTTTAAAACCGTTTTTCTCCATATTATTGTTAAGTTTTAAAGTTTTCCCTTTTAAAATCTTATCTACAAAATCCCTTCCTAAAAAACGTGAAATAATAAAAGCCAAGGTTCCAGATAAGAAAAATCCTACCATATTTATAACAAATCCTTTTATAGGTCCAAAGACTACTCCAGATGCTATAGAAAGCATAGCTGAAGGTACCACTACCATTAGTGGCTTTAAAGAAAATATTAATATAAAACATAATAATGCATAATTTCCATAACCCTTAACAAAATTAATAAAACTATCTAAAGATGTAAATTCCTTTAATTTGTGTCTATTTATGAAAAGTAAAACTAAAAAAACTATTATGAATAACCCAAGCACTAGCCTAATTTTATCTCTTTTACTCATGCTGTCCCTCTACCCCTCTATTATTTTTAACTTCCATCATCATTTTAGCATATTTAACTAATATTTGTAGTATGTTTACTGTAAATTAAGAAAAAAATAAGACTAGCTTAATTTATTTTTAATTATACCATTATAGGATTATTCTTTATATTTTTTAATATACCGCATATCTTACTAACATTATAGTTATATACAATATTTTCATCCTCTATTACATAGGATGTTTGTGGAAATTTTATATCCTTTACTTCTATTTCATAAATAGATTCAAATATCTCTTCATAAAATCCTCTATTTTCATCATTTAATATCAATAGTTCCTCTTGCATTGTGTTCATCATCTCAAAATAAATATATAACTTTTTTGCGTCTTTCATAAACTCTTTATAATCATCAATTAATTCTAAACTATCTTTTACTGTTAAAAACTCTTCATCATGCAACTTAATACAACTCTCTAGATTATCAATGTAATGCTTAAATTCATCTAATTTAAAATCCTTAGGGTTTAATATTCCTTTTTTGCATAAATCAAATAAATCATTTTTAAGATCTTTATAAGCCTTCACTACATTTTCATGTATCTTTGGCGGAGCAATAGTGTAGTTTATAATAAGAGATACCACTATACCTAAAATAGTATCTAACGTTCTATATATACTATACTGTAGGGGACTTCTTCCATTTAAGCTTATGGTAATAACACAAAATACCGTACAAGATATAGCAACGGACTTATCCAACCTGAAATAATTACATATAGATATTATTATAACTATGCCTATGCCAACAAGAATAATATTTTCAGGAGCTACAAGGGACATTATAAGTCCTACAATAGCTCCAACCAAAGTTCCTTTTATTCTATTTATTCCTGATTTATATGAATTAGTCACGGTGTTACCCATGGTTATAATAGCAGCAATACAAGCATAAAGTGCATTGTTTATTGTGAATATTCTAGAAAGAAGAATGCATATTGAAACTGCCAAAGCAGTCTTTATGGTTCTCATGCCTATTTTCATAGATTACCACCGCCGTATCAATATTAAATGAAATTACTCTGCCACAGCATAAAAGCATCTTTTAGGTGAATTTATCTTCTCTTCCTTCTTAAGATCTTTTATTGCTTTGTCTACATCCTTTTTATCTAATCCAGATTTTTCTGCTATTTCTCCAGCCTTTAAAGGCTCCCCAGAATTTTTTAATACCTCTAAAACTTGATCTTTAATATCCATAATAAAACCCTCCTATGTATTAATAAATAATTTTGTTATATTACCTTTCTTCTCCTACTACAATAGGATTTTCATCATAACTTATCCAATCACTCCAGCTTCCACCATAGAGCTTAGCTTTAATACCAATCTCATCTAAAATCATCACATTAGCTGCTCCTGTAATGCCAGAACCACAGTGAACTATAATATCTTCTTTCTCTTCTAAGCCTTTAAATATCTCTTTTAATTCTTCTTTAGGTTTAACTTTAAACTCATTAAAATTGTCTTTCCAAAAGTAATTTTTAGCACCTGGAATATGTCCAGCCTTTTTATCTACTGGTTCAATTTTTCCTAAATACCTATCCTTTTCTCTAGCATCAATTATAAAAGCTTTATCTAAATTATCTTTTACATACTGAACATCGCAATATATATCATCTCTTATATTTAATGACAAGGTACCCTTTGATTCTTTTATTATAACATCCCCACCTTGCTCTAATGGTAGATTTCTATCTTTCCATGCCTTTATGCCCTCTTCTAATATGTATACATTACTTTTTCCTATATACCTAAAAAGCCACCACAATCTAGAAGCTGCAGCTAAGTCACCATCATCATATATTATAACATGAATATTATCATCCACAGACTTTTTGTTCATATTCACTGTAAATTCATTTAAATCTGGAAGAGGATGCCTTCCTCCATGCTCCTTAACCTGACCTGTAAGTTCAGTTTCTAAATCTACATAAATAGCTCCCCTTATATGTCCTTCCTTAAAGGCATTCTTACCATAATCTTTATCACTTAAATCAAATCTACAATCTAAAAGAATAAAGTCATCATTATCTTTTATCTTTAAAAAATCATCTAAACTCATTAAGTTCTTCATACCTTACCCTCCTATCTTACTATACCTAAACCTTTACAATATTATATCATAAGGGCTATATATAAAAAAGGGGATACAAAAATGACTATGCTGTCAGTTTTTATATCCCCTTAACTTTAGTATAATTTATAGTATTTAAAGTATAGATTTTGTACAAAATCTAGTTTACTCTATATGTTTTAATTATAATACTCCTAGTATATACTATAAGCTTATTGATCTTTTTATAGTAGG
Source organism: Clostridium simiarum (assembly GCF_018919175.1). Taxonomy (GTDB): domain Bacteria; phylum Bacillota; class Clostridia; order Clostridiales; family Clostridiaceae; genus Clostridium_L; species Clostridium_L simiarum. The sequence continues at coordinate 55,613 of NZ_JAHLQL010000005.1, forward strand.
TCTTCTCCCTCTTCCCAGTTTGCTGGGCACATTCCACCTGTTTGAAGTGCTTTTAAAACTCTAAGTGTTTCATCTACATTTCTACCTACATTTAGATCATGAACAACTTGATATTTCACTTGTCCTTCTGGATCTATTATGAACAGTCCTCTTAGGGATATAGCTTCATCTTCCATAAATACTCCAAAGGATTTAGCTACTTCATATTTCTTATCTGCCGCTATTGGGAAGTTGATTTGTCCAAGTCCACCAGCATTTTTATCTTGTTTTATCCAAGCTTGGTGAGAGAACTCACTATCACAACTTACTGCTAATACATCTGCTCCAAGTTTCTTGAAATCTTCATATCTATCACTAAAAGCTGTGATTTCTGTTGGGCATACAAAAGTAAAATCTAGTGGGTAGAAGAACATCACTAACCATTTTCCTTTGTAATCCTCTAATTTAATTTCTACAAAGTCACTTCCATCACCTTTTGCACCATTCATCTTGAAGCAAGGTGCTTCTTTTCCTACTAATCTTTCCATTATAAAATCCTCCTTTAATATATGTTAATTTTTTATTTACGTTACTATAATTACTGATTTGATTCCTTATTTAATGCAGCATCTACAGCATATTTATTGAATCCTAGTATTATCTCTCCATCAATGTCAATTACGGGTACAGATTGCTGACCTGATGTTTCTATCATTACTTTTCTACTTTCTTTATCTTCTAATACATTAATATCTTTATATTCAATATTCTTCGTGTCAAAATAAGCCCTTGCCTTTTTGCAATAAGGGCAATTAGGGGTTGTGTAAATCTTAACCATTGTTTCTTCTCCTTTTCTCTACTATATATTTTTCAGCCATAAGTGCAGCTACAGTTCCATCTGCTGTAGCAGTAGTAAGCTGTCTAAAGACTTTTTCTCTTACGTCACCTGCAACAAAGACACCCTCTACATTAGTTTCTGTGCTTTCACCTGCTTTTATATATCCAAAAGGATTAATATCAATATAATCTTTGAATAAGTCTGTTTTCGGCACCATTCCAATGTAGACAAATATGCCATCAACTTTAATATTGTCAATTTGTTTAGTCTTAAGGTTTTCTACTGAAACTTCTTCTAACTCATTTTCTCCATAAGCATGCCTTATTTCTGTATCCCATAATATGTTTATCTTAGGATTATTCAAAGCATCCTGTTGTAAGCTTTTCTCTGCTTGAAGATGATCAAATTGATGAACTATGGTGATACTCTTAGCATATCTAGACAAGAATATAGCTCCTTCAATAGCTGAGTTTCCTCCTCCTACAACTATGATATCTTTGTTTTCATACAATTCACCATCACACAATTCGCAGTGATGAATTCCATTTCCATGATATTTTTCTTCTTCAGGTATAGGTAACGGTCTGTACTTGGATCCTGTTGCTATTATTACTGTTTTGGGTTTGTAGATGAAATTATCCGTTTCTATAATCTTTTCATCATCCTTAAGACTAACCTTTAATATATTATCAAATTCGTCTATATTAGCTCCTGCATTAACTGCCTGATCGTAAAACCTATCTGCAAGTTCTTGACCTCCTATAGTCTTAAAGCCAGGATAATTCTCTACAGAATAAGTACTTCTTATCTGTCCTCCTATAAGTTCATCCTCTAATACTATAAAGTCAAGCTTCATCCTAGCTGCATATATTGCTGCAGTGAGTCCTGCAGGACCTGAACCTATTATAACCAAATCAATATTTTTTTCTTCTTTATTCATTCTCAACACCACTTTACTAATAATTTATACTAAATAATAATTATTATTGTCTGTTTAAATATATGATAGTACACATTTTATATTTTGTCAACAGTTAGAAATTATTATTCTGGAAATTAATATATAAATTTGTAAAAATAATAGACTCCACAGTGCAAGTGTTGTTACAGCACCATAGAGCCTATAGCTAAAATTATATTAATATAATTTTAGTTCTATAATGGAAAATAAACTAAATTTCCTTAATAGATTCTTCAATAATGATTAAATATAAATTCTAAAGCTTTATGACTTTTCCTATTTAAGATTTTAATATACCTATTGTAAAAATTATATTTTATAACTATTAATATATTTTTATTTTATTATATGGTTATTTTCATTTATTGTATAATCAATAATCTGAGTAAATAACCTGTTACTTCTTCCTTTTAAATGTAAATAGCCAAGGATTGAAGCTATAATAGCACCTACAGTTCCTGATATTATATCACCCATAGTATCAAGTAAGCTTTCATTTTGAGAGGTAAAACCGAAAATAGAATCTGTAGTAAATTCAAATATCTCCCACACTCCAGCCATGGCCACTGAAAAAAATAAAGCAAATAAAACTATTACTATTGAGGGGATCTTTCCTCTCATATCTTTTTTGCTTAATATAAAAAACATAACAAAACCTATAAGTACCAATATAAATCCTGATAATATATGCAGCATTTTATCCCATCTAGGGAAAGTATAATAAAATCCTAAAATTTTACCAAGAAACATAGATAAAAATATAAATAGTAATACAAATAAGTATAAATAGGATGAAACTTTTATACTGCTCTTTTTTAAGATATACCTAGGAATAATAATAGTTACAAGAGTTAATATTGAAGAAAATGTACCCTCTGTATTTTTATAAACTATATTTATCACTATAGATATTGAAATCAATATAAAAAATATACTCTCAAATATCTTTTCATAATTATAGGGTAACTTATGCTTTTTTATTTGATTTTTATTCAATTCAACCTCTCCCCATATATTTAGACTTTTACTTTATATTATATTTATGACGGCTATATACGATCTAATACTCCTATGTCACTTTACGAAACCCATTTGCATAAACAAATCTTATGTATTATGCTTAGTTAATTTATTTATTATTAAATAATCTTAAATACTCACCATAACCTTCCTCTTCCATTTCATCCTTAGGTATAAATCTTAACGATGCACTATTTATACAGTACCTCAGTCCCCCCTTATCTAAAGGCCCATCTGTAAAAACATGACCTAAATGAGAGTCGCCTTCCTTACTTCTAACTTCAATTCTATGCATATTATGACTAAAATCAGCTTTCTCTTTTACGTTTTGCCTATCTAAAGGCTTTGTAAAACTAGGCCATCCACAACCGGAATCAAATTTATCAAGGGAGGTAAAAAGTGGTTCTGAAGAAACTATATCCACATAAATTCCTTCTTCTTTATAATCCCAAAATTCATTTTGAAAAGGCCTTTCTGTAGCACTTTCTTGAGTTACTTTATATTGAAGTGGAGATAATTTTTTTAATGCTATATCTTTATCAGATTTTAAAAATTTATTATTCACAAATATTCCTCCTTTATTTATTAATATTTTGAATATTATTATTTTATATATTATAATAGTAAAAAACATTCTTAACAACATCAGGATGTATAGAGGAGGTAATAATATGAGTGTGAAAATGCAGATTTTTTCTGACTATGTATGTCCATTTTGCTATATAGGCAGTGGCATCATAAGACAACTAAAAGAAGATGGTATTGAAATTGAAATAGAATGGCTCCCCTTTGAACTTCACCCTGAAACACCTTTATCTGGCGCAGAGTTAAACAGTAGATTTCCTCAAACTCAAATAGATATGATGTTTAAAATGCTAAAGGAACGAGGTAAAGAGTTTAATATAAGATTTGGTGAGGTAGATATACTTCCAAATTCTTATAGAGCCTTAGAAGGTGGCCAATATGCTAAACTAAAAGGTAAATATGATGAATATTCAAAAGCTATGTTTAAAGCCTATTTTCAAAACAATGAAAATATAGGAAAGAAAGAAATTATTAATGAAATAGCCTCTAACATAGGATTAAATATAAATGAAATGAATAAAGAAATAGACAGTGGAAAGTTTAAAGATGCTATAGATAAAACTAAATCCTTAGCTAATAAATATGCAATAAATAGCGTTCCTACATTTATAATAAATGATACTTATAAAATAGTAGGTGCAAGAGATTATGAATATATAAAAGAGTTCTTACTGAACATAAAAAAAGAGGTTTAATAACCTCTTTTTATTTATAAAATCATTTGCTTACTATAATCCAAAATACCGTTGCTCTAATTTTGACACCTATCTCTCAGATAGGTGGGTGTCCTCAATACTGCTTCGAAGACCTTGCCTAGATGAATATCATACAATAGGTCTTATAAGTCAAATCCACATCTATATTTTGAACTCCCGGCTCAATGCTGTAGGTTCAAAATAAGAGCTTCACAAATATTTCAGAATTTATCTTGATTTAAATATATCACTTCTAAGCCTTACAGTCAACACAAAATTTGTTGGATAAAACCCTATTTATTTCTTTAATCTGAATTTTCTATTTTTATATTTTAAATATTTCTATTTATTAATCTCTTTACCTTTTGTATGCTTTTCTCTTTCTTAATTGTTATATTAGTATAAGGACCTTATAAAAAGCTAGAAAGGAGGCAAAAATCAGTGAAAATTTAATTTTAAAGCTGTATAAAAAGCATGCAAATTTTATATAGCTTTATCTTTTAAAAAATGGCTGTAAAAAAGAAGATGCTGAAGATATTGTTCAAGGTAGCTTTATAAAAGCTTTTAGATTAATCTTCATTACCCTTAAGGTTATAATCTATAATCTTTTCTGCTAAGGTTTTATACATATTTGATGCATTTATCAAAGATATTACCATAAATAAAGATGTAACATAATCCTTATCTAACTCACCTAAACTGATATTTCCTATACTAGAATTAATCATTTCCAATTTCTTATCCAAATCTTCTTTTATAGAAAAATTTTCTTCTTTTTTTACTTCTAAAAATAAATTGTAAAATTCTTTAATAGGCACATCTTCTTTTTTATTTTCTAATTTTCCTACTAAAGGAGTTAATATTTTTTTGATATCTCCTATAGCTAAGCTTTGTTTTAAATTATATATAAGTATCATTAAAGTTATATGCTCTCTTGTGTACTTTTTATTTTTTATGCTCATCAAAAGCTTATCCTTAGCATAGTTGTTTATCATAGTTTTAGTTAATATCTTATCTTTCTCACTTCTTTTGTATGCACTAAGATTGTTTTCAAAAAGAGTAATAACTTGATCCATATAAAGATCTATAGAAGGTATATCTTCAAATCTTATCTCCTTTTCAAAATTCATACTCTCAAGTAACTTTTCTAACATGTCTTTATTTATATCCACAATTATGCTCCCATCAAAATAAAATTTACTAATCTAGTGTTTAAAACTACATATGATTATATATATATTTCATATTATACATATTAGTAGTATTTCATAGAAAAATCAAGATAAACCTGAATTTTTTCCTTATTAATAAATAATAATCCCCCTTTACCCCCTTTACATATTAATATAAAAAATCATATAATGTAATTATAACAGTACATAGTTTTAATAACTACGTATAGTTGCATAGGTTGTAAGGAGTGATAATAAATGAATAAAAAGTTTAGAGAACCAGTAAGTGGCTTTACTCATCTTTTCGGAGCTATAGTATCCTTAGTAGGATTAATAGCAATGATAATAAAATCCATTAGAATGGACTATTCAAATAATATGGTTTTAGTTTCATCTATAATATTTGGACTAAGTCTTGTATTTTTATATACAGCAAGTTCAGTATACCATCTAGTTATATCTTCAGATGGTGTTATAAAATTTTTAAGGAAACTAGATCATTCTATGATATTTGTACTTATAGCTGGAACTTACACCCCTATATGTCTTATACTCCTTGAAGGATATTGGAGATGGGGAATATTTATATCTATTTGGTCTCTAGCTATTCTCGGGGTTATACTTAAGATATTTTGGTTTAATAGTCCTAGATGGCTCTACACCTCATTTTATATATTCATGGGTTGGCTTTTAGTATGTGCCCTTAGTCCTTTATCAAAAGTATTATCCTCTAAGGGATTTCTATGGTTATTCTTAGGTGGAATATTTTACACAATAGGCGGGGTGATTTATGCCATAAAAGTGCCCAACATATCTAAAAAGTTTGGGTTTCATGAATTATTTCATATCTTCGTTTTATTAGGCAGCTTTAGTCATTTTTTATTAGTATATAAATATGTACTATAAACCTTTAAAGCTAATGATTAGTCTTAGTTTGAACTTACTTATGTAGAATACTCTTCTCTATCTGAACTTTAGATAAATTATAAATAACCAATAAAAATGAGGCCTCTCAAAAATTATGAGTGCCTCATTTTTATTACATATTTTCAAGAGCTATATTTATATCTACAGGTATATTGTCTGCACTTAAAGTTACAGCTAATATCTTATCTGTATTGGTTTTAATTCTAAACTCTTCTCCATATATAAGGGTTGGAGTAGAGATATTAATTTGTATGCCCATGTTGGAAAAATTAGTACTTGCATTAGCTGTGAGCATATTAGAAAGTTCTGATATTGCACTTTGAGCCATATCATCTAATTCCGTTACTGGAAATCCCATCATCATTGTGGAGGCAATCTTTTTTGCACTTTCTGTATCTAATGTATATATTACATTCCCTTTAACATCTCCTATAATACCTAAACTTATAGTAACTCCTGTAGCTTTTATTTCTTGTCTAACCTCTAGAGAATTCTTTTTTATATCGCTAAAACCTATTTGAGGCATTATGCTAAAAAAAGCTTCTATGAAAGGGTTTATATGTTTTACATCCATAACTACTCACCCCTTTTAAAGCCAATATTAATATATACTTGTCCAAAATCTGTATCTATCTCTACTGCTAATCCTTCTATCATTGCTTGAGATATATTTAAGCATTTTCCATAAAATATAGTAGGTGGTGCTACCCTTAATCCAAATACTTTATTTTTTCTATTTATCATAGAACACGCATTTCCAGATATTATATTGGCAACTTCTCCTATAATATTTAAGGTTTCCTCTAAACTTTTAGGCTCTCTTCTTAACATGACTTTGGCCATATTATGCGCTGTTTCTTGAGATAAATCCAGTATCATACGACCTGAATAATTTCCTATTATACCAACAACTACAGATATTCCCCTAGAAGATTCAATTGCCTTTGCTTTATAATCCTCTCCAAAATGAGCTATAGTCTTAGTGAACTTGTTTAATCCATCTGCGAAGGCTTCTTTAAAGTAAACAAAATATATGCTTTGTAACTCTTCATACAACTTCTCTGAAAAAACTACTCTTTCAATTTCTTTTAAAAGCTCTTCTGGATCTATAGGTTTTTGTATGTATCCTGAAACTTTATTATCCTTAGCTTTTTTTACTATTTCTTCATCCATCATTGAACTAACTACTATGACTTTTATAGAGCCATCTATTTCATGAATAGCATTAGTACATTCAATTCCATCTGTACCTGGAAGAGTCATATCCATGGTGACTAAATTCGGTCTAGTTTCTTTAACTATTTCTTTAACTTCTTCTAAGCTTCCAGCTTCTCCAACTACATCATATCCATTTTCCTCCAGTATATCCCTTATGATACTTATGGAAAATGGAGAATCATCCACTATTACTACTTTTACTTTTTCCATATTAACCACCCTTTTCATTAGTAATGATCTTTATTATTAAAACTTATGTCATTTTATACATTTAGTAATATATCCATTCTACATCATATACCTCAAAAAATAAATGAAATATTATAATTTCAATGTAATCTTTAGCAAATTTAGATAAATCTTTTAATAAATATAACTTCCATTACTGATTTATAAATTTTAACAGGAATATATTATTTGTTAAATTTTTCATATACTTGGTTTGAATTTTCAGAAATATGCTATAATATCACTAAGAAAATTTGTATATTATAGTAGACTATAATTTCTATCAATCATATTATTTAGTATAAGAGTTTATATTCAATGTTACTTTTATATCGGGGGGATAAAATTGAATAGTATATTAGATGAATATAATGAAATTCTCTCTGCATATTCTAATTTAATAGATTTAGTGGACTCCTTAAATGATATCTCTGAGGAGGTTGAAAGAATTAAACCACTTCATTCACTAGAACTTTCTAAAAAGGCTTATGAAATAGCATTTAAGGAAGATTATAAAGATGGTATATGTAGAAGTATATTTAGGATGGGCCGTAGCCAATGGCTTTTAGGTAATTTAGATCAATCAGTAACCTTACTTATGGAATCTTTAGATATAAGTAAGGACTTTAATATTGCAAATTATGAAGTAGATATATTGAGGACCTTAGGAAATGTAAATATAAACCTTCAAATATACGATAGAGCCTTAAATTACTATATGAAAGGTCTTAAGATTCTAAAAAACTCTCCTAATCCCTTCATAGAAGCAGCTATATTAAACAATATAGGGGAAATATATAGAGAATTAAATGATTATGATACAGCTCTAGAATATTACACTAAAAGTAAAAATATTTACAATAGCTTAGAAGGTGAATATCTTATATCTATTCCTATTTTAAATATGGCATCAATATATTACTCTCTAGAAGAATATGATCTAGCCATGGAAAATAACGAAATAAGTCTTAGCATATGTAAAAATTCAAAAGATAAAATAGTAGAAAGCTATACACTTCACCAGTTAGGTAAAGTATATTTTAAGCTTGGTGAAAAAGAAAAGGCTAAGGATTTCCTAGATGAAAGTCTAAAAATTTCTGAGGAATTAGGAGACAAGTTCCATGAAATTGACATATTAATTGATGTACACAATTTATTTTTATCAGAAAATCTTTCGGAAAAAGCGCTTAAATCTTTAAATAGAGCACTTGAGCTTGCCGAGGAAATAAACACCAAATCTGTTATGGCTAAAGTTTATTCTCATCTAGCTACAACCTATGAAAAAATGAAAAATTGCGAGAAAACCTTGTATTATTATAAAAAATACCACAATACAGAGGTTCAATCTAATAACAACAACTTAGAACAAAAACTAAGGAGTATAACCTTACAACTTACAATTGAACAATCCCTTCAAGAAAAAGAAATATACCATTTAACTAATATCACTTTAAAACAAAAAACTGAAGAACTTGAAAATAAAACAAAGGAATTAAGTGAATCTTATAAGAACATCCAAATTATAAGCGATATAGGTCAAAGTATAACCTCTACATTAAATTTAGAGAAAATATTAATACGAGTTTACGAAAGCATAAATACTCTAATAGATGCAACATCTTTTGGTATAGGACTATATGATGATAAAACAAATGAAGTACACTTTAAATTATATATAGAAGACTCCACAGAAATCCCTGAGTTTTCTATACCTCTTACCAGTAAAAGTAGCTGGGCTACATGGTGCTTATTAAATCGTAAAGAGATTATGATAAACGATGTAGAGAATCAATATTCTCTATATTTAAAAGAAAGAAAAAATACTATAGGTAAGAAAATGGAATCTTTAATTTATTGCCCTCTTATTGTGGAGGATAAAGTTCTAGGAGTTATGACAGTACAAAGCATTAACAAAAATGCCTATAATAAATATAATTTTGATATGGTAAAAGCCCTTGCCTCTTATATTGCCATTGCAATAAATAATGCTAATGAGTCAGAAAAACTTCAAGAAGAAATAAAAATAAGAGAAAAAGCTCAACGTGAATTAGAAAAATTAAATAAGGAACTTGTCATACTATCAGAAATAGATGGTCTAACAGGAGTTCCTAATAGAAGAAGATTTGATGAATGTTTTAATATAGAATGGAACAAATCAGAGGTTTATTCTGATCCAATCTCTCTCCTTCTTATAGATATTGATTATTTCAAAGAATATAACGACCACTATGGTCATTTAGCTGGTGATGAGGTTATAAAAACCATAGCTGAAGCTCTAAATAATGTTGTAAAAAGATCAACAGATTTTTTCGCTCGCTACGGAGGAGATGAATTCGTGGCTGTTTTACCTAATACAAATTCAAAAGGAGCTTTAACTGTGGCTAAAGAAATGAAAGAAGCAGTAGCAAAACTAAACATTCCTCATGAATTTTCTCCATTAATAAATCGTATTACTATAACTATTGGGGTATCTTCCATGATACCAAGCTCAAATTTAACTAAAGAAAATCTTATAAATGATTCAGATATGGCTCTATATTACGCCAAAAAGCAAGGTAGAGATAGGATAGAGTTCTTATCTAAATAAATTCTAATAAATATTAATTGAAATGAAAAATAAATAAGGAAGCTTTTATAAAGTATAATCTTTCTAAAAGCTTCCTTAAGATTTCTGCTGTCTGCATGCTTGTTCATCTCTATAAAATATTCGAGATGAACATATAAAAAAACTACCACAGACTTATGCATTTTAATTAGCATAAGTTATGTAATAGTTTTAGTGATTCTGTCCTTTAAAAAAACACCTTTTACTTGGTGTCTTTAATTGTAAAAATATAATCCAAAATACCGTTGCTCTACTTTTGACACCTATGTCTCCATAGGTGGGTGTCCTCACAGTAGCTTCTATCGCTCTCCATGCCATCTAAGGGTCTCACAGGAAAGTACATATCCACTTCTAGATTTTGAACTCCCGTAGTTATAATGTAGGTTCAAAACATAGAGCTTATCGAATATTCCAGAAAATTATGGTGCGAAAGATGGGACTTGAACCCACACGGTCTCCCACACGCCCCTCAAACGTGCGCGTCTGCCATTCCGCCACTCTCGCATAAAAGCAAATATAAAATATATTTACTTAACGATTTATATTATATCAGCAATAAAAACTATAATCAAGAATATTTTTAAATACAAATTTTGTAAAATTTTTCAAATAGTTATGATTATATTTAAAAGTAATAAATTATTAAGGATATTTTAATAATTTTTCACTATATAGGTTTTTTATCTATGCTATAATTGATTTATCATTAGTTTATGCGAGGAGTTTGTATGATATATTACACTAAAAATTCAAAAAAACATAATTTATTAAATTCTATTAAAAGTTCTTTTAACAAAATAGTAGGAAATAAGCTATTTTTATACACCTACATATTTATTCTTTTAAAATCTATATTGTTTATATTATTAATTTCCCATGACAAAGCAAATGGTATAGTTCCTATTAGAATATTTTATAGTGTTCCCCCTTTTCTTCTATACCTTAGTTTTGTGGCTGTTGTAGTTTCATTTGGTTTCTTATTTAAAGGAAAGGCTCAAATGGTATTATTTTGGATTATTAATTTATTTATAACCGCCCTATATATTTTTGATATTTGGTATTTTAGAAGTAACAGCGCATTTTTAAATATTCACATGTTCAAAATGACTTCCAATCTTGAAAACTTAGGAAGTAGTATTATTTCAATGGTACGTCTAGTAGATATTTTATTTATTATAGATTTAATACTTCAAATACCCTTATCAATTAAGCTAAAAGAAAAATTTAAAGATAATGAAAGATCTATATCAAGTTTTCTATTGTTATTTGTAATTTCTACACTTTATATAACTTACGCTCATTATAAAATAGATATATTAAATAAAGGTTTTGAAAATCAAATGGTTTTCCAAAAAAGTTGGTCTCCAAATCAAAATATATCTAATTTAACTCCTATTGGGTATCATTTATTTGATACTTATTATTCTTATAAAGATAGTAAACCTTATGTTCTTTCTGATAGTGAAAAGTCAGAAACAGAAAAATGGTTTAAAGATAACAAGGAAGTTTTACCTCCTAATGAGTATTCAGGAATTTTTAAAGGTAAGAATCTCTTATTGATTCAGTGGGAATCTCTTGAAACCTTTGTTATAAATCAAAAGGTAGATAATCAAGAAATCACCCCTAATATGAATAACATTCTAAAAAATAGTATTTATTTTGATAATTTTTATGAACAAACCCATCATGGTACAAGTTCTGATGCGGAATTAATCACTCATACTTCAGTTTTTCCTGTAAGATCAGGAAGTACATTTTTTAGATATCCAAATAACACCTATAAAAATTCCTTTCCTAATATTATGAGTAAATTAGGATATACTACTTTAGCATCTCATCCTGATAAAGGTTCTTTTTGGAATTGGATGCCTGCTTTAAAGTCTATAGGCTTTGAAAATGTTATGGATTCAAATGATTATAATGTTGATGAAGTACTTAACTTAGGACTAAGTGATAAAAGTTATTTAAATCAGTTTGCGGAAGTAATAAAGGATTTAAATACCCCATTTTTTGCATATACTGTAACATTAACTAGTCATACACCTTTTATTTTACCTGAAGAATATAGAGATCTTAATTTAAATGAAGGTTTAGCTAACTCAAAATTAGGTGGATATTTTCAAGGTATAAGATATACAGATAAATATATTGGTGAACTTTTAAATACCTTAGATGAGAATGGTATATTAGATAATACTGTAGTTGCAATTTATGGTGATCATGAGGGGGTTCATAAATTTTTTAATGACGAAATAGTTAATTTACCTGATAAAGAAGATTGGTGGATTGAAAATCATAAAAAGGTTCCATTTATAATATACTCGAAAGATTTAGAGGGAAAAACAGTTTCAATTCATGGTGGACAAGCTGATACCTTCCCTACTTTAGCTTATCTATTTGGTGCTAATGAGGAAGACTTTACAACTAGTACAATGGGAAGGAATCTTCTTAATACCAATAAAGATTTTGTTATTCTTTCCGATAGGACATACTTAGGTAAAGATTCAAGTCCTAATGAGAAGGAAGAAATGCTTAAAAGTATAGAATTAAGTGATAAATTAATTCGAGCAAACTATTTTAAAAACTAGGAGGGCTATCTTTGAATACATATATCTTTCATAAGTCTAATAGCAAATTACTACATTTTTTAATAGCATTAAATTTTATTATACCAATATTATCTATTGAGGGCTTTCTCCCTTGGGTCATGTGTATATTTTCAATTTATAAATCCATAAATGCTTTAAATAAATATTCTAAGCCTACAATAAAAATAGTTAACTACTTAGTTCTTAATTTAATTATTGTAGTTTTATATAATTATATTGCTTCTATTGCAACATCTTATGTTTTGAATTTGTTTTTATCATAACTTAAATAAAGAGAAGATAATTGCTTTAAATATAGTATTATAGATATAGGATAGTTAGTATAGATTACTAATAAGTCCTATATCTTTTTTTATATAATATATTTTCTAAGTAAAATTAGATAATAAACAAAGAAGATGCTTGTTGGTTGATGATAATGGACTGCCAATAATATCAGTAGCAAAATACCTAAAGTATATTGACAATAGTGAAGGAGTTTTAATACTCAAAAGACATATCGCTACTCTTTAAAACTATATTTTGAATACCTACAAGAAATAGATGTAGATTATACAAATAGATATGCTTAGATATGAACAATCACAAGTAACGGAACATATTTAAGAGCCTGTGAAAAAAATTTCATAATTAACAAATTAAAAATAGTCTGTTATTTATCAATAACATAACTATTTTTAATTTAGTAGACAAATCCATCTTATTTTTTCTTCCATATGAATTGCAATTTTGTAAGAAGATTCCCGTTATTACTTGTAATATTATGAATGGTAGTAATATCATTATTCTCATCATTAATTACTTCAGATGAAATATGTAGTGTATCTCCATCAGTTGTTTCCTTTTTAAATAGTACTTTAATATTAAATAATTTATATTCATTTAATATAGTTCTTGGCAAAGTATCTGCTGCCATTTCCATATACTTTACATTATTAACATGCCCATTAGAATCTATATCACTATATCTAACAGGGTAGTCTTTTATATAGTCTTCTTTTTGAATTTTAGGAATATCATCTAAAAGCGGTACTTCATCTAATTCTCCATTAAGTCCATATATTTCGCTTTGATTAGAGGATATTCTCATAGGACGTCTTTTTTCAAAATCTATTAATATAGCTGTTGAAAAAACTTCACCTATAACTTTTCCTTCAGAGTTTTTTATAATATTTTGTCTATAACCATAGAACTTTTTGGTACCTAACACCTTAGTGTCAACAGTTATTGTATCTCTAAATTCAGGATATTCATATATAGTTATATCATACTTTAAAAGTACCCAAATACATTGATTGTGAACAAAACCCTCCTTAGTTTCTCCTAAATAATCAGACTGAGATATAACCACATCCCATAAGAAATCTACCAAAGATGAAAATTTGCATTTGTGCTCAGAATCAACATCAAAAATATTTATTTTGTATTCTTTTTTAAAAATATCATTCAATTATATTTCCTCCTTTTATAAAGTTTGAATGTATTTTACATTCAATATTGTACCATAACTTTACAATTTCTAGAATATGGGCTAAGCATGAAATAAATATCTTATTGCTCATCTTAATCTAATCTTAGTTTCATTTGTTTTATTATACACAAAAATACCCTACAGGGTAGACTTTTTTCAAGTATCTATCCCATAGGGTACATCTTAATTTTTAATAGAGTAGCTTTTTATTAGTAATTTTTATATTTCTTTATTAACATACTACACATGTGTAATATATTAAAATTAGTTGTTATTAACACTTTTTATAAATTTGCTCTTCATAAATTGCTTATCTTCTCTTTATTATTACTACAATATTTAGTTAGATCTCTTTTAATATTATGCTAAAAGCATACTATCCTTTAACTCATTATGTGAAGCTATATTTCTAAATTCCTCTATAAGATTCTCTATGGTGAGATTTTTCTTAGCCTCTCCTTCTAAATCTATTTCTATATTTCCTTTATGCATAAGTATCAACCTATTTCCATAGGTTACTGCATGACTTAAATTATGAGTTATCATCATAGTGGTTATGCCTTTTTCTTTTATTATGCTTTCAGTAAGTTTTATTATATTTTCTGCTGTGTTAGGATCTAGCGCTGCCGTATGTTCATCTAATAATAGCAAATCAGGTTTAACCATGGTGGCCATTAATAGTGATAATGCTTGTCTTTGACCTCCTGAAAGTAATCCTACTTTTGAGTGAAGCATATTTTCTAATCCTAAATTTAATACTGAAAGCTCCTCTTTAAAATATTTTTCCTTGTCCTTTTTTACACAAAAACCTAAACCAAAGCTTTTTCCTTTATTATAAGACATTGATAGATTTTCCATTATGGTCATAGAAGGAGATGTTCCTTTAGTTGGATCCTGATATACTCTTCCTATAAGCTTTCCCCTATTATAATCTTTGTACATAGTTATATCTTTACCTTTTAATTTTATAATGCCCTTATCTGGCATTATGTTTCCTGATACTAAATTCATAAGAGTAGACTTACCTGCACCATTGCTTCCTATTACAGATACAAAGTCTCCTTCTTTTATATGAATACTAAAATTTTTAAATATATCCATTTCATTTACTGTACCTTTATTAAAGGTTTTAGTTATAGACTCTAAACTAAGCATTTTTAGCGCCTCCTCTTTTAAAAAGTCTTTCAACATCTTTTAGTATATTTCTATTATTTAAAGCTATAGCCAGTACTACTATAATTGCAGTTATAAGCTTTAAATCTGTAGGTGGCATTCCTAATTTAAGAGCTATACCTATGCTTAATTTATACATTATAGCTCCTATTATTACCTTAGTTGTAGCCTTTAGAACCCCTTCTTTTTTAATAAAAGATTGTCCCATTATTATAGAAGCTAAAGCCATTATTACAGTTCCGTTTCCCATAGATATATCCGAAAATCTTTGGTATTGTGCCATTATGCCTCCTGATAGAGCCACTATAGCATTAGATACCATAAGTCCTAATATCCTTACCCTTGAGCTATTTATTCCTAAAGATGTTATTAAAGTTTCATTATCTCCTGCCGCTTTTAAAGCATATCCTATATGGGTTTTAAAGAATAAATCTAGGGATATTTTTGTTATAATTAAAAATATTGCAAGTATTATTAATGGATATCTATCTAAAAATATATTTTTATTGTTAAATATAGCTATGTTAGCTTTTCCCATTATTCTTAAGTTTATTGAATATAATCCTATCATAACAAGTATCCCTGATAAAAGATTTGTTATCTTTAACCTTTCATGAAGGACTCCTGTTATAAATCCTCCAATAGCTCCTCCTATAAAGGCTACTATTAAGGTTATAAAGGGATTTGCTCCTTTAAAAATCATTGTAGCTGATATAGCAGCTCCCAAAGTAAAGGTACCATCCACAGATAAATCCGGGAAATCCAATATACTATATGTTATATAAACCCCTAAGGCAGTTATTCCAAATATAAATCCTTGTTCTAAAATACTAATTAAAAATTCCATGCTACTGTACTCCTTCTATTACTTTTGACTTATCAAGTATATGTTGTGGAATTAATATATTGAGCTTTTCAGCTACCTCTTTATTTATAACTATCTCCGCATCTTTAATTTCCTGTACTGACATAGTTTTTATATCTCTTCCATTTAAAACCTCTGCTCCCATAAGAGCTGCTTCAAACCCTAATTGATAATAGTTTATCCCCTCTGTAGCTAATGCTCCAGATTTAACATGTGCCTCTTCTGTTCCAAAAATGGGTTTGTTTTTACTTGAAAACTTTGAGTATATTAAAGGCATTGAAGAAGCTATTAGATTATCTGTAGGTATATATAATACATCAACAATATTTACCATGTGGTCTAAGGTTTGAGATAGTTCACTACTATTATTAACCCCCATGGATATTAGCTCTAAGTCATATTGAGATACTAACCTTTTTATATTTTCTACCTGAATCTCTGAATTAAGCTCACTTGTATTGTATATTATTCCTAGCTTTTTAGCTTCCGGAAGTAATTCTTTAAGAAGTTTAAGTTGTTTTGCTATAGGAACAGCATCACTAGTTCCAGCTATATTATTAGCTATATCTTCCTTTGACTTCATAATACCTGCTGAAACAGCATCTGTTATAGCTGTCACCATTATAGGAATTTTTTTTGTAGTATTATAAGCAGTTTGTGCTGAGGGTGTTGCAATTGCAAATATAAGATCTTTTTTCTCTGCTGCGAAGCCTTGTGCTATCATTTGAGCTGTAGCAATATCTCCTTGAGCATTTTGGATTTCTATATCTATATTTTCGTCTTTTACTAATCCTTTTGACTTTAATCCATCTATAAATCCTTCCCTAGCTAAATCTAAAGCTGGATGCTCTGCTATTTGAGATATACCAATCCTATATTTTACAACCTGTGACTTCGATTTTGCAGGTTTTATTAAGAAACCTGTAATCAATGAAAAGATTAAAAGAAATGAAATAAAAAATGAAATTCTCTTTTTCACTACCATGCTACCATTCTCCTTTTAAATTATATTAGAATATTTTTTAGTGATCTTTTAGTATCTAAAATCCTCACTATATATAAAATAAAAGGTCTCTCCCAAAAAAGGAGAGACCTGTATCACCAAAATACTTCAATACAAAAATATCTAAGTAAAAATATCTTGCTTTATTAAAATAAAAGCTCTTCTCCTACAATACTACCATACTACAATGCTTTTAAATTTTTCTACCATACTTCTAAAAACAACTTAATTATACAAAGAAACTTTTTATCTGTCAAACTTTATTTTAATTTTATAACTTTGGTATAGATCTATGGCCTAATCCTATAACAACCTCATTTAAATGAAGCAATCCTATGCTTAAAAATATACATACACTTAAATGCTCATCAAACCTGGCAATACCTATTTTACCACCTACATTAAGTCCGTTTGCCTTTGATAAAATTTGAATTATAGCCTCTCTTGTAGCTCCTGCCACAGCACCATCATGAACATGACAGTCCTTTATTATACCTGTCCTTTTAGATGCAACTAGAGCCCTTTCAATTATTTTAGGAATTGATGAGGTTATATTTCCGCCAATATCAACAGCCACTGTTAATATTCCATTTTCCTTAAAACTTTCTATAAGTTTCTCTTCTTCACTTCTTGAAGATATAGCCATTTCCACAGAAGCCTTTGCTACATCTACACTATTATATTCTTTCACAGGTATCCCTCCTAAATTTAAGGTAAAATCTTCTTATAAGTTTCATAATAAAGTTTTAAAATTAAAGCCTTTAAATTGAATTCTTATATAAAAATTTATATATATTATAATTTACTTTTATTCTTTTTAAATATTTGTCTGTTTCTTTAAAGGGTATATAATCTAGGCTCTTTCCATCCTTAGAGTGTTTTTTGCTTTTAAGCCACTTTTGAACATTCCCTCTACCACCATTGTAGGATGCTAAAACTAAATCCATATCTCCGTTAAATTCTTTTTTTAAATTATCCAAATACCAGCAACCCATTCGTATATTAAGCTCTGGATCCGTCAAAGTTTTTACGTCAAAATCTTTTATATTCATTTCACCTGCTGCCCACTTTGCAGTATCCTCTGTAATTTGCATAAGTCCTACAGCATCTTTATTAGATCTTGCCTCTTTTCTAAAATTACTTTCTGTCTTTATTACTGCTGCCACTAACAAAGGGTCTAATACATATTTTTCACTGTATTTTTCAATAAGCTCTTGATATTTATATGGATATACCACATTTTTTACGATATATGCCCCTCCGGTTACGACTATAAAAAATATAAGTATAAATATACTGAATCTTAAAACTTTACTTTTCATCTCATCCCTCAAATCTATTTATAAGTTAGTATATGTAATAGCTTTATGAGTTCCTTAACTATATCCTTTGTCTCCTCTAAGCTATTACTGTTATCTATAATAAAATCTGAGTAAGCTTTCTTATCTTCTAGAGAAATCTGAGACTTTATTCTATTTATAGCTTCTTCATGATCAAAACTATTTCTATTCATTAATCTTTTTATTTGCTCACTCTTACTTGCCCATACTAAAATTATATAATCCATATCACCTTGAAGATTATTTTCTATAAGAGTAGGGGCATCTAATATAACTAATTTTTCACCTTTTATCTCGTATTCCTTAAAAAGTTCAGTAATTCTATCTTTTATTAAAGGAATTATTATATTTTCATATTTCAATCTCTCTTTTGGATATTTAAATATATAATTACCAAACTCTCTTCTTTTTAAAGAGCCATCTTCGTTAAAAAAAACTTCCCCAAAGGTATCTTTTATATCTCCTATAAGAGATGGGTAAATCTCAAAAACTTCCTTTGCTACAATATCCGCATCTATAAAGGCAAACCCAGCTTCCAAAAGCATATTAGAAACAGTACTTTTTCCTGTAGCTATACCTCCTGTAAGGCCTACTTTTAACACAATGGTCTCCTCCTTTTAAAAGACTTTATAATATTTTATTTTGCCTCATACCATGTTTCTCCAATGTTAATATCTACTTCTAGTGGTACAGAAAGGTCTAATACCTCTTCCATTTCTTTTTTTACTAATGCTTTTACTTCCTCTAATTCATCTTTATAAACATTTAGTATAAGCTCATCATGTACTTGAAGTATAAGAGTACTTTTCATCTTCTTTTCATGAAGCTCTTCTTGAACATTTACCATAGCAAGCTTTATTATATCTGCAGCTGTTCCTTGTATTGGAGCATTCATAGCAAGTCTTTCCCCTAGGGCCTTAACTATCTTATTAGATGCACTTGCCTCTTTTATATATCTTCTTCTATTTAAAAGAGTAGTTACGTAACCTTTCTCCTTTGCCATAACAACTATATCTTCCATATACTTTTTAACCTTAGGATATCTTTCAAAATAAGCATCCATATACTCTTTTGCTTCTTTTTTAGGAATTTTCAAATCCTTTGCTAAGCTAAAGTCACTTATTCCATAAACTATACCAAAGTTTACAGCCTTAGCTCTCCCTCTTAAAAGTGGTGTTACCTCTTCTATAGGAGTATTAAAAACTTCCGATGCAGTCTTTGTATGGATATCACTATGATGCTTAAAGGCAGAAATCAAATTTTCATCCTCTGAAATATGAGCAAGAACCCTAAGTTCTATTTGAGAATAGTCTGCTGATAATATTACTGAATCTTCATTTTCAGGTACAAATACCTTTCTTATTTCTCTACCCATCTCATATTTTATAGGTATATTTTGAAGATTAGGCTCTGTACTAGATAGTCTGCCTGTAGTAGTTACTGTTTGATTGAAACTAGAATGTATCTTATCATCACTATCAATTACAGCCTTTAACCCTTCTACGTAAGTTGAATATATTTTGGCTAACTGCCTATAGTAAGTTATCTTTTCAATAATAGGGTGTTTATCTGTTAAAGCTTCCAATACCTCTGCATTAGTGGAATATCCTGTTTTGGTCTTTTTTATAACCGGTAAGTCAAGTTTTTCAAACAATATTTTTCCAAGCTGTTTTGGAGAATTTATATTAAACTCCTCTTCTGCTAATTCATATATCTCCTTTTGAATTTTATCTATTTCTAGATTAAATTTATTTCCTAATTGATCTAGCATAATTCTATTTATTCTAAATCCTTCACCTTCCATATGAGATAAAGCTTTAGTCAAAGGAAGCTCCATTTTATATAGAAGATCTTCCATATGTGATTCTTCTATCTTCTCTTTGAGAACTTTATAAAGTTCTTTCATAAGTCTATTTTCATAAGCTTTTATAGCCTGATCTTCTCCCTTAGGATACTTACTTAAATATTCATTTATAAGAATATTTAAATCATAGTTACCCTTAGAAGAATCTATAATATAAGCTGCTATTTTAATATCAAAGATTATACCCTCTAAGTTTAAACCTATCTTTCTAAAAGAAGTATATGCATTTTTAGCATCATAACAAACTTTCTCTATACTATGATCTTCTATGACTTCCCCTAAAATATTTATAACTTCTTCCTTATCTTTTTGTAAAAGACCCTTTAATTTTATAACCCAATCCTTATCATCAACACATAGATAAATAGTTTCTATCTCCATGCTTGAATATAATTCTGGATTAATTATATCAAAACTCATATATAAAGGCTCTTTTTTCTTTGATTTCTTTATGTAATCTTTCAAACTTTTAAGACCTTTTATATCCTCTATAAACACATAACTATCAAATGGAATCTCTTCTTTTTCTTCCCCCTTAGGAAGTTTATCTATTAGAGATTTGAATTGCAATTTAAAGAATAATTTTTTTAATGCTTCAACATCATATTTATCCTTTGATTTTATAGCATCTAAATCTATTTCTACAGGCACTTCTGTCATAATAGTAGCTAACTTTTTACTAAATAAAGCTTGCTCGCTATACTTATTTAAATTTTCTTTTATCTTTTTACCACTTATATTTTCTATATTTTGAAGCACTGACTCTACGCTTCCATAGGTTTGTATAAGCTTATAGGCAGTTTTTTCTCCTATGCCAGGAACACCCGGTATATTATCAGAAGCATCCCCCATAAGTCCTTTTACATCTATAAATTCAGTAGGTGTAACTCCAAAGTC
The DNA here is from genome assembly GCF_018919175.1 of Clostridium simiarum. Lineage (GTDB taxonomy): Bacteria > Bacillota > Clostridia > Clostridiales > Clostridiaceae > Clostridium_L > Clostridium_L simiarum. The sequence goes on from NZ_JAHLQL010000005.1 coordinate 77,063, forward strand.
TTCTATCATTCTATTTTTATCATATATTTCTTTTTCAGTTATACCTTTTTTGGTTATTATAACTTTTACATTATCAGTAGCTAATTGAAGGGCATCTCTATCCCCTGTAACTATATAAACCTCTATACCATGGCTCTCAGCATAAACAGAAAGTGTACCTATAAGGTCATCTGCCTCAAATCCATCTATTTCAAATATACTTACATCCATAAGTGATAGCAATTCCTTAACTAAAGGAAACTGTTCTCTAAGCTCTTCTGGCATTTTCTTTCTTCCTGCTTTATAATCTTCATACTCTTTATGTCTGAAGGTAGGTGCCTTTCTATCAAAGGTAGCCACTATATAATCTGGTTCTATCTCTTCTTTTATTTTAAACAGCATTGTTGTAAAACCCAAAACTGCATTAGTATGAATTCCTTCACTATTAGTTAACGGTGGTAAGGCATAAAAAGCCCTATTCATCAAACTATTAGAATCTAATATCAATAATTTTTCCATATCTATCCTCCACATATTGACAATAGGTATTAACCAATAATAACTATAATCATTATTTTTTAAGTAATAATCTAATAACTAAGTAACTCCTCTTTATATCTATCTATACTATTCTTAAGCTCATAAAAATCATCACTTGGAAACTTTTTTAAAATCTCATCTAAAATATGAAATGCACATACATTTTCAAGTACCACGGTGGCAGGTACCACTGCTGACACATCGGATCTTTCATAACGACTAATCACATTGCTTTTATTAATTAAATCCACAGAATTTAATCCTTTTTTTACAGAAGGTATGGGTTTTATTACAGCGTAGATTTCTATATTTTCTCCATTAGAAACCCCAGCTTCAATACCACCACAATTATTGGTCTTCCTTTTTATAGCACCATCTTCCAAGTATGCTTCGTCATTATACACACTACCTATTAAAGGTAACTCCAAGGTTTTTCCAAAAGATACAGCTTTCACTGCTTGAATAGATAATATTGCCATAGATAATATGCCATCTAGTTTTCTATCCCAATTAGTATAGCTTCCAATACCAATAGGCACTCCTCTTATAGATAAATAAGCTCTACCTCCTATGGTATCTCCTTCTTCCTTACACATATCTATAGTATTCTTCATATGAGTCTCAATATTCTTATTATAACATCTCATTGGACTTCTATTTATAATATCATAAATTTCATCATTAAAAATATCTACATTATCATCATAAAATTCGCCTAAACTATGTACTTTACTCCTAATGTCTATACCTATATCTTCAAGAAGTTGCTTACATAAAGCCCCTACGGCACATCTTATAGCAGTTTCTCTTGCTGAAGTTCTCTCAATTATATCTCTTATATCTCCAGTTTTGTACTTATAAAATCCTACTAAATCACCGTGTCCAGGTCTTGCAATTCCTATTTTATCCTCTTTCTTTATATCCTTTTCCCAGTAGCCCTTCCAGTTCTCATAGTCCTTATTTTTAATGATTAAGGTAATAGGGTTTCCTGTGGTCTTACGTCCTCTAAGCCCTGACCATACCTCTACCCTATCCTTTTCTATAGTCATTCTCTGACCTCTTCCATACCCTTTCTGTCTTCTGCTTAGCTGATGATTTATATAATCTATATCTACTTCATAATTTGAAGGAAATCCTTCCAAAATTGCTACCAAGGCTCTGCCATGGGACTCTCCCCCGTCTAAAAATCTAAGAGGCACTTTAATCACTCCTAATTTTGAACTTTAAAATTAATTTATTTTATTATATCATATTTAAATAAGAAGCTACCTCTAAGATTACTTTTAAAAAATACAATAAAAATGAGGTTTTTAAAAATACTTAAAAACCTCAAAATCTAAACTTCTAAAAAATACTTAAGTCCAGTTCATTAGACAATTCCTGAAGAACCCTAAGCCCTCCTATGCTGTTTCCCTTTTTATCTAAAGCTGGTCCATATACACCTATCCCCATTCTTCTTGGTACAGAGGCTAATATTCCTCCACCAACGCCACTTTTGGCTGGTATTCCTATGTGCACTGCGAATTCACCTGAAGCATCGTACATACCACAAGTAACCATTATAGTTTTAACTATTCTACTTACTTCTCTAGATATAACCTTTTCACCACTCCAAGGCAAAACCCCATCATTAGCTAACATAGCACCTATTCTTGCAATATCTCTACAACTACATTCTATAGAGCATTGTTTGAAATAAACATCTAAAATAGATTCTACGTCCCCTTCTAATAAACCATTGCTTTTCATGAAATAAGCTAAGGCTCTATTTCTATTACCTGTAGCTTTTTCCGACATGTAAACCTCTTCATTTATGGAAATAGAATCATTGCCTGTGATTTTTCTTGTAAAAGATAATATGTTTTGTATTTTTTCCTCTTCAGTGTTTCCTGATATCAACGCCGTAGTTGCAATAGCCCCAGCATTTATCATAGGATTAAAAGGCTTTTCTGGATGCTTTACTTCAAGACTCATTATAGAATTAAAACTATCCCCTGTAGGCTCCATACCAACTTTTGAAAATACGGTTTTCTTTCCATTATCTAAAATAGCTAAAATTAAAGCTATAACTTTAGACATACTTTGCATAGTGAATTTTTTTTCACTATCCCCTGCTGCAAACTCCTTACCATCTAAAGTAACCACGCATATGCCTAAATCCTCTTCATTTGCCTTTCCAAGTTCAGGTATGTATGATGCTACATTACCCTCTTTTGTGTAAATTTGATTATTTTCTATTATACTTTTTAGTAAGTTCTGCATAGCTCCTTCTCCTTACATTCAAAATCAGCTTTAACATACAATTTTACTATATATTCTTTTACATGTATTTTCAATACAAAATTGCTTATATCTATAATTGAATCATAACTTTTATGTTTTATCTATTTATTAAGCCTATTTATTGTAAAAAGTAGTTGCATTATAAAAAAAATTATGATATCATAAGCTTTGTCAGATATGCCGAAGTGGTGGAACTGGCAGACGCAACGGACTCAAAATCCGTCGGTAGCAATACCATGCGGGTTCGATTCCCGCCTCCGGCACCATGATTAAACACACTTTTACAGTGTGTTTTTTTTATACAATTAAGGGTGTTTTAATTTATTCTTAAAGCACCCTTTTTTTATCTACTCTGCATCTTCAATTGTTAAAATCAAGTCTTCTTCTGCTTTCAAAAATTCACCGATTAAATTATAAATTTTTTTCTTAAAAGTTATCTTAGCCATTTCACGTTCTCCCATTTTTTTTATCTTGAAATGTAAATCAAATTAAAAACAGAAGCAATATTACCTTTACTTAAGGTAAGTATATCACTTCTGTTTTTTTGTTATTCTTCAATTGTAAATATTTCTTCAATTGACACACCAAATACCTTTGCAATATTCCACGCTAATACTAAAGATGGATTATATCTTCCTTTTTCAAGGTTTCCTATTGTTTCTCTTCGAACACCTACTAATGAAGCTAATTCCTCTTGACTCATATTATGCTTTGCTCTATACTCTTTAATTCTATTATGAATTATCATCTTTCAATACCTCTACTGTCTTTCCACTCAAAATAGGTAGTAGATAAACAAAAGACAATAATAGAAATACTCCATCCTAGTGTGATACCCATTGTTAAAGCATCATATTTTGTTTTAGTGATAGTATGTGCAAGTGTAATAATTACTGTGATTGCCTGCCCACTAAAAAATGCCCATGAAGCAGCTTTACGCATGTTTTCTATAAACATCTCATCTCGTGTAACAAAGAAATATTTAAAAAAGATTGCAAAAGTAATAAAAGCGTAGAAATCTTTATTTCCATTAAATACTCCAATAAGCCCTAACAAAGATATAAAACCAATAAACCCATACTTATTTTTCATGTAAATCCTCTCCTTTTTAAATGCGGTGTATTTCGCTCTTTATGTTATAAATATACCACAAATCTATTGAATGTCAAATAGATTTAAAAATCTTTCTGAGGACAACAATAAAAAAGCGGCACTTTCATAATGCACGCTTCTCTTTCAGTATATATAATCAAAGCATTACCTCTTAATATTTTTACCACACTTAGCCATTAATAAATTAACGTAACCTTAATATCTTAATAAAGTTTATAAAAAGCAGGATTTCTCCTGCTCTAATCTTAATAAAATTTTTATATTATGAACTCTTTTCAAATATTTTTAATAAACGTAAATAGTGATTTGCTTCACGTAAGGTATGATCTGCCAATAATGGTATTATTATAGACCTTATTTTGCATTCTAATATTCCTTCAGTACCCTGTGCCTTAAATCTACTTATCTCTGTAGTTGCCTTAAGACTATCACTTGTAACTTTTGAAATTGGCATTACACCATCCATAGCTTCTTTTGCCTCTTTTGTCAACTTATCAAACTCATTTCCAAAGTTATTTGCTGCAATTATAAGATCATTTTCAGTTGGATCAAGAAGTCCGCGAATAAATTTTGAGTGCTCAGCCATAATTCTATTCCAAAAAGTTTCTTGTTCATAAGTCTCTTTTTCTAAGTTTATTTCTTCACGATTTTGTAGCCTTTGAATCATCTGAAAATAAAGCTTCGCTTCTCTTAAAATATGATCTATAAGTAAAGGATAATTGACTGTAAAAATCCTACAGCACATAACTTCTGATAATAACATAGTCTTAAACTCAGCTAAAGCTTTTGCTAACCTCATAGCTCTCTGATTGATAACAAATACCCTTTGCTCAAGCATAGGGTTCCCTTCCTTTAAGGTACCCCCAACTAAAAATGACTCTATTTCTGTTAAATTAATTGGAATATTAACTCCTGTAAAATATGCTGAAGCCATTTCAGCTTTTAATGTAAAAGGAGTTATTACTTCACCAGACTGTAATACGTTATGACTAACAACACCATTAGAAATGGATATTACATCTGCTAAAAGTCTATCAAATTCCATTCTAAAGGCATCTGCCTGATTTATAAAGCATCCATCCTTTTGTGTAAATCCTATTCCTAAAAAGAATGAATGTTCCTTCATAATCCTTGCAAAAAAAAGATGTAGCTCCAATGATTGACGTATAAATTCCATACTAGATAGCATAGTTTTCCCCTCTTAATATATTAATTACCGCTATCATTATTATATTAAGAGGATAAATAAAGTATTACTTTTTAATGACAAAATAAAGCTTTGGGTTTAATGTAAAACCCAAAGCTTTAACTTTTTTAATTTATTTATCATTACCCTCTTCTAGTTGAGAAATATCCACTGGAAACTCTTTATTTGTCTTTAAGTCTTTAACCACCGCTTCATTATCCTTTTGATTGATATTTTCTATCCATACTGAGTTTCCTTTATAATTTACATCAATAACCCCTAATGATTTAACTATTTCAGTAGCTCTTTTTATATCCATAGCAACTTCTCCTTTTAAAAGTAATAAGATTATTTTATCCTAATTAATAAAGTTAATGCTATGAATTTAAAGCCTTTTAATAATCTCTACTTTAATTAGATCATCTTATAAATATAAACGGGATACCTGTCTACCTTTTCAAATCCTAGTTTTTTAGCAACACGTTGTGATGGTAAGTTATCCTCCGTAGTTTCCCAAAGTGGCATAAATCCTTTTTTATTTAAATTATTTATTAATTCATAAGCTACAATTGAACCATAACCTTTGTTTCTCTCTGACTTTTCAAATGTATCTAAATCAAGAAAATAATAATTATCACTTATAAAACCATTATTTACACACTGAGAGACTATTCTTTCATTCTCCTCTAATACCATACCATCTACTTCTTTATTCATAGTAGAAATATTAAAATATTTGCTGTATATTTCAGGTACTATAGGAAATTTTCTTTCAAAAATCTTTGTTTCATTTCCATTTAATTTTACCTTTGAAAACATTTCATAATTCAAAATAAATGTATTTTCAAAGTGTTTGTTAAAAATATTGAATCCTTCAAAATCAGTATTTAAAATAGCATCCCATGCTTCTTCATTTCCCGAATATACTTCAAAGTATTCTTCATTTAAATCCTTCATTAAAGGTGTAATTTCTTTTTGAAGTAAACTATTAAAGAAGTCTCTACTCTTAGAATTTTCTTTTTGAAAATATACATATGCCCATCTTGAAATAGCCCATACTAAAATTGCTTTTGGTTCTTCCTTATTATCTACAAATATTTTACCTGGAAAATTATTATTTATAACTGAAACAGCAGGTATTTGATATTTTTCCTTAAAGTAATCTCTTACAATTATAAACTCATCTTTATTTAGCTCAGTATACATTTTAATTACCTCATCTCCATTAAAATTACATTTCATCTTCATTACTTATATTCATTTAATATCTTTTAAAAAGCATATTATTCTGTTCATTTCAGTATATCCTATACTTTTATGAAAATTATAACTATCAACATTATGAAGCTCCACATCTGACCCCATTTCAGTGCATCCTTTTGCTTTAGCCCACTTTTCACCATTTCTTACTAATGATTTTGCAACCCCCTTAAGTCTATAACCTTCTTTTACGAATATCCCTTCAATAAATCCTACTGGTCTTGTATTTGATCCTTCAACATAATCATATCTAATAGAAACCTGATTAAATCCAATGAATTTTCCTTCTAATTTATACAAAAGTACACCTTGATTATTACTTTTTAATATTTCCATAAATTCTTCTTTTAGTTCTTCTATGGTATTATCTGGCCATAGCTCTAAAGCCATAGAAACTATATCCTCTAAGTTATCTAAACTTGCTAATAAAATATTGTTATCCATAACATTTTTACCTTTCTTACTTAAGTATCCAATAACAATGAAATACTACATAACCTTCAACTTACTCCTTAAAAGTTAATGACTTCAGTTTATTAAAATAATTTTATAAATTAGTTAACACCTATTATTCCAATTGCACTATATCTCCAAAAAAATTCTAGACCACTTAACTTTAGTTATCTTTGCAAGATTTCCTGTAATAATGGAAGGCATTATCTATTATAAATCCATTTTTAGTATATAGATTAAATGCTATTTTATTATTGCTATCAACTTCCAACACAATACTCTTTGTATGATTTATATAGGTGTCTTTAATTATCTCATTTAGAAGTATCTTACTATAACCTTTTCCTCTATAATCAGGTGATATACCTAGTCCAAATATATAACCATCCCCATCTTCAAAACTTACTCCTGCCATACCAATAATATTTTCTTCTAATTTTATAATATATTGCTTTCTGTTTTGTGTTTCAAAAGCATTATTTACCATAATTTCACTTTCTTCATAACCCCTATTAAAAGTACTTTGCGCTAGTTTTATCATATCCTCTAAATGCTCTACCCTGGCTTCTAAAATTTGAATTTTGTCAGGAACCGCTAAATGCAAGTTGATATCTCCATTAAATTTTAGCAAGTACTCACTAAAATCATATTTAGCCCCTAAATTAATCGCTATAGCCTTACCAACCTCTGAATTTTCCTGTACCACCAACAACACATCTTCTACTTTATATTTATAAAGTTCCTGTATTGCTTTATTAAAAAGAGATTTAAAATACCCCTTTTTCCTATATTCTGGCAATGTACATGCAGAAATTTCACCTTCTTTAGAGGTTGGTATAAATATATTAAGAAAAGAAACTAACTTATCTCCCTCATAAGCCAAAAATAAATTATTAATTTCTTTATTAAAGTTCATTGAATCATCAAGAAAAGTATTGATTTTTAAATTATCCTGTTCATTAGAAATTTCCTCAATCTTTCTGATTTCAGATATAATATCATCTTTTAATTTATTACAAACTTTTATATTCATTTATACCCCCTATTATTTTCCAAATAAACCAGTAGGCTTAAGACATAAACCTTATCTTTCTTAAATTCATCTTAGAAGATACTGATTATTGCAGCTCAGAAGCATATATAGTTAGAATATACTCAATCCCAAAATATCCCCTCTCTTTTAAATCCTATATTTTCACAGTTTATCTTAATTATACTATATCTAAAGAAAAAGAGTTTATATAATTAAAATTTATTAAAAGCGGCTGTTTTAAAATGATTTTTAATCATTATAAAATACAGCCGCTTTTATTTTTATGCCTTTGATACCACTGCTGATGTGTTTATAGGAAACTCATCTTCATACTTTCAGATGAGTACTCGAAGAGTAAGCGACTACCATAAAACCATAGGTTTGGATATCTGCTTAACCGATTCACACAAGATCACAGATCTTGGTTCTCTGCTTAGGAAACTCATCTTCATACCTTCAGATGAGTACTCGAAGAGTAAGCGACTACCATAAAACCATAGGTTTGGTTCTCTGCTTAGGAATCAATTGATACTACATTCTTCATCTTAGTTACTATAGGGTCTGCCATTGTTCCTACAATTATTTGGACATTATTTTCTCCCATCTTCATAATACCACTTATCCCCATGGCTTTTAATTTCTTCTCATCTAATTTTGAAGGATCTTTTAGAGTTAGCCTTATTCTTGTAATACAAGCATCTAAAGAATCAAGATTATCATGTCCCCCTACAGCTTCTAATATATTTAAAGCTTTTTCATCTAAATCTAAATTATTTAAAGCTAAATCTTCCTCTATATCATCTTCTCTACCTGGAGTTTTAAGATTAAATTTCTTAATAAAGAATACAAACACAAAATAGTAAATAACTGCAAATACTAATCCTACAAGTATAATGCCAACTGGCTTTGTCGCTTTACCCCAGTTTAGAAAAAAGTCAGTGGCACCTGCTGAAAAAGCAAAACCATTACGCATTCCAAGAGCATTAGTAACAGCTAATGCTGCCCCTGTTAATATAGCATGTAATCCATATAATACTGGTGATAAGAACATAAATCCAAACTCTATTGGCTCTGTAATACCTGTTAGAAAGGATGTTATTGCAAGACTTATTAGCATTCCTGCAATAATCTTTTTCTTTTCTTTTTTAGCTGTAGTAATCATAGCTAAACAAGCAGCTGGTAATCCAAACATCATAACAGGGAAAAATCCTGTTAAATATGCTCCTGCGGTTGGATCCCCTGCTAAAAATCTATTATAGTCTCCCATAACCACTTTACCTACTTCAGTAGTAAAGGATCCTAATTGTTGCCAGAAAACAGTATTTACTATATGGTGTAAGCCAAAAGGAATTAATAGTCTATTAAAAAATCCGAATCCAAAAGCACCAGCTGGTCCTGCTTTAGCCATAAAATTAGAAAAGTTATCTAAGACCTGTTGAATAGGTGGCCATATAAACCCTAATATTATTCCAATAATTATAAACACAAATGAGCTCATAAGTGGTACAAATCTCTTTCCACTAATAAAACTTAATCCCTTAGGAAGTTTTGTATCTTTAAACTTATTATAAAGTAAACCTGCTGTTATACCTGCAATAATACCACCAAAAACCCCCATATTAATAGTAGAATTAAAGCTTATAGCTACTCTATTTATAATAAAATATCCAATAATTGCAGAGATAGCAGAGATTCCATTATTTTCTTTTGCAAATCCAATTGCTATTCCTAATGCGAAAATAATAGGCAAATTATCAAATACTGCTGATCCTGCTTTCATAACCCAAGGTATATTTAATAAATCGGCATCACCAAATCTAAATAACAAAGCTGCCGCTGGTAATACTGCTATTGGTATCATTAATGATTTACCTAGCTTTTGTAAGAAACCTAGGACTTTATTTTTCCCCTTTGCCATTTTTATCCCTCCATTTTATTTATAAATAAACTATATATTAATTAAGGCCAAATAAATCCTGTTATTACCCCTAAAACCAGCCCTACAAAAGATGTAACTATTGGCACAAATCTCTTTCCACCGAAGAACCCCAAGATTTGTGGTAGCTTAATATCTTTATATTTATTATATAAAAGTCCACCGCTTATTCCTGATACTATACTTGCAAATACTTTAATAGAAGTATGAATATCTGCATTTATGGTTTTTGAAACATTAGTTAATATAAAATACCCAACAGCTGCTGATATGGCAGCAACACCATTGTTTTCTTCAGAAGCTCCTACGGCAATACTTGCAGCAAATATGAGCTCTATATTTTTAAACACTGCAACACCCACTTCTTTAAGCCAAGGTATATCTAGTACACTGGCATCCCCTAATTTAAATAATATTGCGACAATTGGTAATACAGCAATGGGGGCAATTAATATCTTACCAATATTAGTTAACAAATCTTGCAACTTATTTTTACTATTTGCCATTTTTATCCCTCCATTTTATTTTTATAAATTAATATGCTTGATTTAAAGTAGATCATGATCCTAATTTTATAGGGCTACATCTTTTATCCAAATATTCTTAATATTATAGTTAGTAATTTTGTGAACACCTCCTTCTTTTTAAAGCATTTAGCTGTACTTAATGTTAAAAGCAATAAAAAAAGCCGAAAAGGAATAGAAATCTAATTCCCTTTCAGCTATTGCCCTATTACTAAAGGTTGCACGCCGATGAATGGTTTTTGCATAAGCATATTCATTTATTGTTTTTATTATATAATAAAAGTACTTATATGTCAACATTTACCTTTAATGTATTTTATTACTTGTTTGCTTTAATCTCTCAATATGTATCGCTAAATAAGCTATTTCATCTTCCGTCACCTTAATAGAAAATTGTTCTTCAATTATTTTAACAGATTTCTTTGCAATTTTATAAGAGCTTTTATATTGTTTTTTAATAGCAGGTATAAGATCATTTTTAATAAGATTGTTGCTTACAAACCTTTCTATTACAAATCTTATATGGGCTAAAAATCTTGCATAATCCAAAGATTCCTTATCTATTTCTATATCCAGTTCTTCTTCTAAAAATTCTATAATACTATTGGATATAAAATTATACTTTATAGTATTGGATAATTTCCCCTTATTCCTTGCAGAGTGTATATGCAAAGCTATAAAACCTACCTCTCCATCAGGTATGTATATTGATGTAGCTTTTTCTATAGTAAGAGCTGCCTTTTTTGCAATATCAAACTCTTTTTTATAAAGTATTTCTGTTTCTACAAGAAAGGGATTTTCTATTTCTTCATTATTTTCTAATCTTTTAAGAGCAAATACTATATGATCTGTTAGGGATATGTGTATTTTCTCATCTAACTCCTCTTGAAGCTCATTAGATATCATTGCTATTATCTCTTCACTTAAAGCAACTATCCCCTGATCTGCATAGTTTATTAATTCTTTAAAATTAGCATAATTAGTTTTATCCTCTATGGTAAAAATTTTTTCTATTTCTACACCGGACTTAATTATATCTCCTGTCTTTTTCCCAAAACCTATACCTTTTCTAAATAAGATTTTTTCCTTATCATCTTCACTTACTAATAACACATTATTATTAAAAACTTTTATAACCTTACAGTCATGGAGTATAGAATTATTCATAAGAAAACCTCCATTTCCCATTAATTATATTTAAATAATTCCTATAATTTTAGTATGTACCTACCTATGTACAGTTTAACTAAATTTATCCATATTATCATTATTGTAGCATATATTTAAATATACAAAATAAAAAAGTGATGTTAGTTATAAAATTCCATCACTTTTTTAAGCCTATACAGAAAGATACTTTTTTATTTTTTCTTTGTATTTTTCTTTTTATCCTTACCACCATTTTTGCTACTATTTTTAGTGGAACCACTTTTACTTTTTCCTTTATCCGGCATATACCTTACCTCCTAAAAATCAGTATAGTTAATCTTATGAGGTTATACTAGGAAAAATTACAGATTTAAAATTATTTCCTTATTTTTTCTCTGCATATGCCATTCTACACATAGACCAATCAAAAGTAGTTCTTTTTATTTCTTCACTTAAATCCCACAAATTATCAACTACCCTTATCTCAACATTTCTTTTTATAATCTCTGCAAATAAGTCAGTAATAACTATTTTATTGATTGGAACCTGTGTTATTTCACTAACATAGTATCCTGCACATTTATCTTGAAGATAAAAGTTTCTTGAATCAAACTCGTATAGGTACAATGTAGTGTTTTTCATTATCTGAAACCATTTATGTTCTATAGCAACTACATGATTAGTTGTTTTCGATGAAAAGTATCTTAACTTATCCTCTTCACTAGTATCTTTATTACAGTGATATGTTACTCTCGGGCAATTTCGTGGAGTAAGAAAATTTGGTAAACATGTTTCATTTATGGCCCATACAAGTCCTTTACTTTTATCAAGATCTTCTCTTGTTGGTATCCTAGGTTCAAATACCTTAATATCACTTTCTTCACTTACATGGAATAATCTCATTTACTTCCTCCTAATTACTATCAATTGAAGATTTGCTTAATCTAAAATTTGTAACTTTATCTTATGACTACCATCAGTAATACTCCAAACTTTTATAAAAGTTTGGAGTATTACTGATGATTCCTTAGGTAAACTCTTGTAAGATTTAGATGGAGAGAGTGCTTTTCATAAGAAAACTCCACATGATCCTCTAAATCACTTTACATTATAACTTCTTTTATACATTCTATAAAGCTATCTATATCTTCTCTTGTAGTAGTTAAACATGGATAAAATCTCATAAGGTTGAATTTTGATAAATCCCCCTGTTTATACATAAATACTATTCTAATTTATAAAATAATTATTTTTTATTCATATTAACCCTATTAATTAATAAATTACATCCTTTACTATAGGAGTTCCTTTCTCTATTCTTGCTTTACTTTGCATTATGTAATTTCGTCTCCACTGATTCAAATTGGAAAGTTCAAAACTACGATATATTCCTATATAAACAATTATTTCTCTTAATTGTAAAAATAAAGGTATTTGTCTTAACCAATATTCATCTATAAAATTTTCTCTATAATAACCTCTCATAAAGCTTTTCATAAAAGTATATGCTTCTTCTTGTCTCTCCTCTATGCTATCATCTAAAAAAACATAAATAATATAAAATAATTGAATTGCTATATCTTCTACAAACCAGCTATACTGGCACTCATCAAAATCAAAAATATTAATTCCTTCATCACTTAATAAAAAATTTCCAACATTTATATCTCCATGAATAATTCCAAATGAATTTGAATCTTTTTCAAGATGATTAATTTTATTTATTAAAACTTTATAACTTTCATGTATCTCATATTGACTAGTAGGAATAAATTTCTTTATATTTTGTAAATAATAATTTTCTGTCCATTCATGCCTTTGAATTTCTTTAGTTGAAGGTATATATTGCTTTGATAAAAGATGCATCCTCCCTGTTATTTCACCACACTTTTCAAATAACTCCTGGTTATTAATACATTCAGGATATCCAATCTTTTTTCCAATAGCTTTTTCAAATGAAGTAGCAATAAAATAAGAATCTTTTGCAGAGATTCTTTCTGTTAATCTATCCCTTATTGAATAAATTGGCTTTGAAGCTGATACCCCATTATTAGCTAAATATAAAATCCAATCCAATTCACCTTTGACAGCCTCTTCTTTTCGGTGTGAGCTGTGTATTAACCTTAAAATATATGATCTATCTTGTTTTTCATATTCATAAACAAAGTTTTGAAATCTTCCAATTAAGGTTAATGTAGAAACATCTATATCAAATCTAGCTGCCGCTTCTCTTAAAATCTCCTCATCAAATAAATCTTTTATTTCCTTTTCCAAATAATTACCTCCCTTATATTAATTTTCAAAAATATAAAACTCTAATATTTAGGTGTAATTTAATGATATATATTTTTCTTTTTTCGCTTTTCCAAACACTTATTGTATATTAAATTATATTTACTTTAATCTATTGTTTTCCGCAATTATAAAATACCTCTGTCTTATAACATCATATTATTATATCCATTCCTAAAGTTTAAAGGATTGAAAAAAACATTTTAAATCCTTTTTGCTAACATCAGATAAGTTATGCCACCTAATCCCTTGTATAGCTCCCTCTAAGGCACATAAAATGTTATAACATGCTGTATTATCTATAACTTTTATTCTTATAAAAGCTTCCTTGCTTCCTAAACTTTTCAAATCTTCAGGTGTACTAATACCTGCATCTATTAATTTTTTCTCTAGGGTTACACCTATATTAGGCATTTTAGATAATCTTTCCATGCAAACCATTCCCTCATTTCTCCTTTTCTATATATCACTTGGTAAGTGCTTTTTAGATTTACTTTTAATAGAAGTCCGTTGCATCTCTTGGTAATATCTTAATCTTTTGTATATATTCTGTTACATTAATATCATCTTGTATAGGATAGTTATATCCTAGTTTTTCAGCTAATTCTTTACCTATTTTTCTTATAAATTTACCTGCTTCAAAAAGTGATTGCCACATTTCTTCATAATCTACAGTTGGATAAATAGAAACTAGCTCATTAAATATTTCTTCTGGTAATAATCCTTTAAACCACTTGCCGCACTTTCCTACATTGATTTTCCAATTATACATCTCTCCAATATGCCATGATAAAATCTCTCTTATACAGTCTATTAAAACAACATCAAACATGTATTTAGCTAAAGGTAATTCATCTCTCCATATCGCTTTTGCCACATAGGTTTGAATCCACCATGCTTCATTAAGTATTTCGTTGAATTCTTTTTCAGTGGGCTTTTTTACATAGTGTATACTATCATTAGGCAAAGGTAATTTAAGACCAATATTATCTTTATCTAATAGTATTTTACTTAATGTATCTTCTTTAGTCATTTCCTCTATTCTATTAATATCTTTAAACCCAAGGTCTATCCTAACCCCATCTTTAAATTGCATAAGAAAAATATATGAACCATCCTCAAAATCATTTTGTTGCATAATAACAAGCTCTCCGAATACATTAACCCAATCTTGATTTATCTTATAACTTACATCATCAATATTTGTTATAAAAAACACTATATCATAATCTTGCATGATATCTTTTGGTGCATTAGAATTAACCCTTGAACCATTAATCATAACAGCTCTAACTTTTTCTTCATTACAGGCAAAGTCTAATATCTGCTTTATTACCTGATTTTCTTTTCGCATTTATGATTACCCCATTCTAAACTCTTTTTATAATATATATTTTATCACAGTATTAATTGAATGTAGTTTTCTATCTACCTTTTAGTTATTATTTCAACTTTTGTATCCTGTTTTTCTTGCCATTTATGAAATTTTTCTATTCTGCTACATGGATAGTTATCACATTGGCTACATGTTTCTATAGCTTTATTTTCATTGCATGATTTTATATCACATTTTTTACATAGCATAAATACTTTCTTTGATTTACATCCTAGGCACTCCATATCCTCAATTTTAAATATTCTATTATACATTTTTCCCCAGTTCGTAGCTACTTCCATTTTTAAAGAAACATCCTTTTTTATAGTAGCAATATATAATGAGCATGAATTACAATTAATCCCACAATATGCAATCAGGTTGTCCAATTAAAGCCCTCCTTCATTTTAAGACCAAGTATATAGCTTTTCTTTTAATATTTTAAAGTCCATTCCAATATATGGAACTTCATTTTCTATATCATATTTTATTTTTTTAAGGTATTCTTTTTGCTTTAGCTCTATATTTTGCTTATCCCACATTTTTGTAAAGAAAATATATGAGCATATTCTCCTGTATTCTAAAAACAAAGGAAGTTTTTCAATCCAATAGCTATCAATTGTATTCTCTTTTAGATATCCTTTCAAAAATGACTCTATAAAATCCCATGCAAAATTACTACGTTTTTCAGGTTCATTTACAGGTTTATGCCCTATTGCATGATAAAATGCAATTGCTATATCACATAGGAACCAATTATATAAGCAATCATCAAAATCAAAAACTGTTAAATTGTTATCTTTATTAATAAAAAAATTGTACTGATGAAAATCATAATGTATAAGTCCATAAGAATTCTTATCTTTAGGTAATGAATTTAATTCACTTACAATTTTATTCCACTTATTAAAGATCTTCTTATCTTCTATAGAAATACTATATTCCTCTGTGAAATAAATATCTTCATTCCACTGCTTTCTTTTCATATATTTATTATTAAATTTATATTCCTTTGATAAAGCATGAATTTGTCCCATAGTTTGACCACAGTTATGAAATAATGTACTATTCCATTCTTCTGCTGAATTCATTATGGGCATGTGGCCATCCGCTTTTTCAAAAATTGAAATTATGTAAAATGAATTAGTAAATTTTATGGACTCAACTAATTTATTGTTTATTGATGAAATGGCTTTTGATACTCTAACTTTATTTTTGGCTAGATAATTAATAAAATCTACTTCTGCTTCATAACTTGGTAAATGTATTATATCCTTTTCAGTAATTCTTAAAACAAAATACTCATTTTCATATTGAAATTCATAAATAAGATTATTGGAATTGCCTACTTTGTTAAAATTTCCTATATCAATATTTAACTGATATAGCTTAGATACCTCATCTAAAATAATATTAATATTTTCAATCATAGAACCCCCCCCTTATGTATTTCACCTAAGATTTTTCTATAATTTGAACCTGATCTCCATTACCAACGATAACAGTATTAGCAATTTGAAGGAAAAGCCCAGTTTCAACTACACCTGGTATTGATTTTAGTGTTTTTTCTAATTTATATGGATCCTCTATCTTATTTAAAAATAAGTCAATAATATAATGTTGTCCGTCTGTTAAATAATAATTGCTATCTCTTTTCCTAATCTCAGGATTTAACTTTAATTCTTCTAATTTATTAAATATCTGATTATATGCAAAAGGAACAACCTCAACTGGAAGTGGAAATCTTCCTAGGCAATGAACTTTTTTACTATTATCGACAACCCATATTACTTTCTTTGATGACATTGCAACCAACTTTTCGTATAATAAAGCTCCTCCGCCACCCTTGATTCCATTTAATAAATTATCAACCTCGTCGGCTCCATCAATAGTTAAATCTACATAATCTACTTCATTAAAAGGAACTATTTCTATGCCTAGTTTTTCAGCAAGTTCAGTAGTTTTATTTGAAGTTGAAATGGCTTTAACTTTTAATCCATCCTTCACTTTTTCAGCTAACTTTACAATAGTATAGTATGTAGTTGTGCCAGTTCCAAGTCCTATGGTCATACCATCCTTTATAAATTCAACGGCCTTTTCTCCAGCTACTTTTTTACTATTCATTTCACCATCTCCATTATTTCTTAATTACTTATAAAAACCCTTCTATGCTTTTAGATCTTTTATAAGCTTTATCTATTATATCTTTTGGATAATTCATATACTCTAAAAGTCTAATTGCATTTCTTGACTTAGAAGTTCCTTTTTTTAGTTTATAATCAAAACTTAAACCTTTTTTACTATCAACATCTTCACTAAAATAGTAAAATTCGTAGTTTTCTTTTAAAATATCCACTAACTCTCTATCGTGAGTTGCTACAAGTGAAATAGATTTTCTATTATTTATGTATGTCAATATTTCTGCGGACATAGAAATCCTCTCTATAGGATTTGTTCCTCTAAAAATCTCATCTATAGGACAGAACACTGGTACATCCTTTTCTAAAGCTTTAATTATTCTCAAAATAGATTCTACCTCTGCCATGTAGAAACTTTTCCCTTTTGTTAAATCATCATTAGGACTAATGGATGAAACTATATTAAAAAACGGCGCTTCATAGCTTTTAGCTAAAGCAAAGTTAAAGGTTTGAGCTAAAAGTATATTTACTCCAAGCATTCTTAAAAAGGTAGACTTACCAGACATATTTGTACCAGTAAGAACTATACCTTTATTTTCTATAGAAATTGAGTTAGAAACAGCATCTTCTATAAGGGGGTGAACACCTTCACATATATTCAAAGTAATATCTTCTATAAAATTAGGCTCCGTATATTGATCCTTTAGATTATATTGGTATGAAGAAATAGAAACTAAAGCTTCTAACTCACCAATTGTATAGTAAAGGTCCATTAAAGATTCCTTTTCCTTTTTCACCTTAGCTGATATTGAATAATAAGCGCACTCTTCCAAAAGAAAAATTACAGAAAGGGCTTCGAATACTCCATCCCACATGTTTATAAATCCTATTAATCTTGTTCCTCTATCAATATCTTTTATATCTTTAAGAATAGAGCTTATTTTATCTTTATAATTAATAATATCTTTGTTATTTATACTTTCAATTTTCTTAGATGCTTTAATAACTTTTCTTAAGTACAATATGCCATTAGACTTAATTGTATTTCTCTCATTAGAGTTTATTAGCATATTGAAAAAGCTTAATACAAATAGCATTATCATAAATTTTATATCTATAAATATTGCAAGAAGAATTATAATCATAGGAAATACTTTCCCAATAATAGTGTATATATAGTATTTAGCTTTATTTATAACGAGGTCATTATCTATCATATCCAAAAAGCAATTTTTAGCATCTCTATTTAAGTTAAAAAAAATCTTCATAAGACTCTCTCTTAATTTACTATCACTTTTAAATGATTCAATTAATTTACTTCTTTCTTTTAATCCTTCTTCATTTACTAAAGGATTTCTAAGCATAGAGTATAGTGCTGCTTCTCCTGGGCTACTATAAGTTTTATCCAATTTTTCATATACCTTATCCATATCTAAGTCCTCCCAGGTTTGATTATCTAAGGTATATTCTCCTTTTTTATTCATATCAAAAAACTTTCTTATGTTTGCAAAATTTCTTTTCTTCTGCACATCATTAGTGAAATCATTTTTTATTAATTTTAAAAGTATTTTATTCAATGTGCCTCTACTCCTTCTAAATCTAAATTCTTTCTTTAAACATTGCTATTAATAAACCACTCATAATAATTAATGTTTTTAGTTCTAATGAATTTATTTAACACACATTAACAGAAAAACTATAAGCATTCCTATTTCTCAATGAATCCTAATTTCTTAAGTTTTATAAGCTTTTCAAGGGCAAATACTCCCTTCCAATAGTCTTTAGCTATTTCAAAGGTTTCTGGATACTGATTTCCCCAATCCCATGTAATATCCCATAATCCATTATTTTGTAAGGACTCAACTAAAAACTCAGCATTTTCTTTTATTTTATCTTCAAAATGTGAATAAATAAAATTGCTATCTCCATTAATATAATCTATAAAGTCAATTGGTTGAGCTACATATGCTGTTGACCATTTTGAAGACTCTAGGCATACGGAAGAGAGTACAAGCTCAATTATTTTTTTCTCCATTAAATTTATTGGTAGGTTAATCTTCTCAGGTACAGCTTTAGCTAGTATTAGAGCATGTGTATAATTCCATATTTCATGAAAATTCATTTTTTCAGATTCAAACAAATGTTTTTGCGCTTTTTCAAAACAAATATTAGCAAGCTTTTCCTCCCTTGAGCCTTTGTCTGACCAATAAATCATAAACCCTGCTATCTCAATGGATGGATTGAAGTCCCAAGTATTATTTCCATCCGCTGTCCAACTCCACCATGGAGCATGAGGATAATCATTATTTTCTGGAACTATGGTAGCCCATGTTCCAGTTTCTATATTAAAATAATTGTTTTTAAAATAATTAAGACAGTTTTTAATGATTGGGTTACTTTTCCTGAAGCCAACTTCATACATTATTTTGCATGCCACTGATGAAGTTAGAGGTGATGAATAAGGTGTCCAACTATCACATTCTAATCCATGTCCAAAGCCACCATCTTCATTTTGATAGGCCTTAAGACATTCTAGTACCTCATTAGAAGAACCATTTTCAAAATGATATGACCATCGTGCAACTTCTAGTGGGCGACCATTCTTACTAATCCATTCACCAATTTCATTTAGTTGCTGTTTTGTTATTTTTCTCACTTTACATCCTCCTTTAAATTATACACTATATAAAACCCTTACTTTATTTAACCTTTCCAAATTAAATCTATATACAAAACTACCTTTAAATCAATAAGCAAATTAATTCTCTTTCTCTAACTATATCCTCTTTAATAAAATTTATTTTTTAGTACCTTAAAAAATATACACCATTATTCCTGTTATAAAAGCTTAACTTCTAATTAATTTCATAATATTCAGTCTAAAGTAAATAGCAGTCTTTAAAGTTTCTAACAGCAAAGATTTCTCATAACTTAATTATACTTGCTAAAGCATAATTACATCCCATAGCTTATTTTCTTTACAAACTATATTTTACCATGTAATATCATAAAAATATATTTATTTCTAAAGCTTATTAATCATCTTTAATTTCTCATAGCTTTAAATAACCATGCTTTAACCCTTTATTTAATTTCAACTTATTTACAATATAATTTTAACATCAAGCATTCCACTATAATTAATTTTCTAAATAAAAAAAGCAGTTGAAAAGGGGGACCTAACCAACTGCTTTCAAATATATAAAGGGGTCTTTGTTTAATTTTATTATAAATATCTTTTGTGACAATCATATGTCAATATTAAATATTATTTGTTAATAAAAAGCCATGGGTAAATACTCCCCATGGCTTTAAGTCATCTTCTAAATTCTTGTCTCACATTTTTCACTCCAGAATAAAATCCTGAAGCTGTTAATCCTATAGTAAGCCCTGAAAATATGCCTGTTTTCAAGTCTCCTGGCGCTACATACACAATTCCAGCTATTAATCCCAAGATTAAGTTTAATATGGGTATTAATTTTACTTTTATACCTAGCTCTTTTGCAACTTGGGATAATCCCATAACAACAGCTGTCATTAATCCTATATCTTGAAAATTAAACATAACTCATCCCCCCATTAATATATAATATTAAAAATATCTATCAGCAAGTACTCATAATTAAAACTTCTAGAATATAAAAAGAGTTCTCACCATCTCTAAAGCTAGAAATCATTATCCAAAGATGTATCCGCTCTTTACTCTAAGTTTAAAAAATATGGAAATATTAGAGCAGTTATTCATGGGATAAAAATCTATTTGTCCTGTGTAAACTTCTTAATCTTATATAATATGCAAGTATTTTAATTTAGTTTATGGAGGGATTATTAGATTCAGATGAAACTTATTTAAAAGGAACACTTCACTTCCTCTAAAGCTTAGACTTTTAGTTTTCTCATGGAGGAATCTTAGATATGTCAGGCATAGGATAAATAGTAAGCAATAAAAAAAGATATTGGTGGGGGATACCAATATCTTTAAATTAAAGGGGTTATATAAATAAGGGGTTATCTTATAAACTTTTATCTGTAGTTTTAATTGTTTCTTTAATATAAATATATCATATTTTTGTACTAAAGTGTATTAATATTTTGTTAAGTATTTTAATTAAATTTTAATATTATATTACTCTTAATGAAAAGCTTTTCACAACTTTATATTTATCAACCCTTTATATATGGTATTTGATATCGTTTTCAGTAGGATTTTGTTGTATATTAGATCTTTTTCAAATAAAAATATATTTAAAACCATGCATGGCCCTGGATAGTTTTTTAAAATATATAACTCTTCACTTTCTTTTTTATTAATTACATCTACAGGTAACTTATTTATACTATATTCAAAGTTTTTAACTAACTCCTCTCTACATTTATAATTATAAAATATTTCTATATATTCTTTCTCCTTTGTACCATTAAAGTTTAAGGAAATAAATAGATCTAAATTATTTCTTATAGCATTTATAAGTTTTTTATGGTATAGTTCTCCATCACTTAATACATTTTTAGGACTACAATCAACTATGGTATGTCCTTCACTTTCCAATTTAGATTTTATCATTAAAAAAATTTCTGATATAAAAAAACTTTCCATTTCATTCTTACTTAAATATGGGTTTTCATTAAGGCTAATGTCAAAGCCTAGTTTCAAAGTTTAACACCTCTTATTATTGCTTATGAAATATATATAAACTATATTATTCATTTATATAGAATTTTGTTCAAAAAAGTAATAATTCTTCCTCATATTTCATAGTTTTATTTTGAGAAGATTGTGAGGTGATATCTATTGAAATTACGTTATTTCATTCTTATTATAATACTATGTCCTATATTACTTATAAGCTGTAACTTTCGTTATCCTGATTATTTTCCTTTTAAGAATAAACCTAATGGGCATTTTTATACAGAGGACTTATTTTTAAACTTAAACAAAGATGAAAACTTTTCTTGTAGGGTATATGAAAGTAACCTCCATAAAGAAGCTAGCTTAAATAAAGAGCAGCTTAGTACATTAACAGAATTTTTTTCTTCCTTAACTTTAGATAATTTTGTGGAGAAGCCAAAAGATTTCTCTGAAAAACCTGTGTATAAAATGTTTATTACTGCTAATTCTAAGAAATATATTATAGATATTTATAATGATACTAATATTTCAATTTATCCTTGGGACGGCAATTACGATATTGATTTTATAAATATGAAAAATATTCATAGTGCCTATAATTTATTTAGCTTTTGCAAGTATACAATAAATAATCCAAAATAAATATATATTAATATAAAGGCATTGTTTTTATAAATTCCCTATGAAATAATCTTTCTAAGATATATAATTTTATTATGATATGGGAAAGGAGAGTTTCTATGGAAGGAATAAAATTTTCTGAAAGCTACAGTAACATTGTAAAAAAACTTTCCAGTATAAGGTGGTTAAAAAAATATAATATAAATAAATCTATTGTGGATAAACATATTAGGGATAGCAGGTTTTTAAATGAATTTTCTTTGATGTTAAATGAAAAGGATTTTACTGCTTATAGAACCCTTAGATTATGTCACCCCTTATTATTAGAATTATCTAAAGGTGATGCTAAAAGTTTTACCTCTCATCAGTGGATAAAATATATCTATGAATTTACTTTGTCCAAATCTTTTAAAGAGGCAGTTACTATGGATCTTGATTCAGATTTAGATGCTGCTTGTGAACTTTATTTAAGATTATTTAGAATAATTTCTGAACTTCAAAAAAAGAGTAATGATGGCAGCTTTCAAAGTCAATATCCATTTTATTTCCTAAGTGCTGAAGAGGAAGCTTCTCTTGAGGATGCTGAGGAGTATAAACTGTTTTTAAAGGCTTTTAAAGAGGATTATGTATATGAATTAATGAAACTTAACACAGAAGTTACAGGATTTAATACCTTAGATCATGTTTGCGGAGTTCATTATCTTGCATTATATATTGGAAGACAGCTAAAACACTTAGGAGTAAATATAGATCTTGGAAGGGTATCTGGAAGCGCTGCTGGCCATGACATAGGTAAATATGGCTGTAAAGGTGCAGAGCTTAGAAGGGTGCCCTATCTTCATTATTACTATTCAGATCAATGGTTTAAAAAACACAACATCAACTATATAAGAAATATAGCTATAAACCATTCGACCTGGGACTTAGAGCTTGAAAACCTATCTCTTGAGAGTTTAATTCTTATATATTCAGATTTTAGGGTAAAAAATAAAAAAAGGGAAAATGGAGAGGAAATGTACATTTTCCCACTAAAAGAGTCCTTCGATGTAATACTAAACAAACTTGACAACCTAGACACTAATAAAGAAAAACGCTATAAAAGAGTTTATTCTAAACTTAAAGATTTCGAAGATTTTCTAATAAATTTGAATATTGAAGTTGAAGTGGATACTACTATAAATCTTAATTCTATAAAACCACAAAAGACTCCAAGCTATTCTATTATGATGGGAAATGAAATCGTCCAAAACCTTAAATTTATAGCAATTAATCATAACATAAATCTTATGTACACATTAAGAGATGAACTTTCTTTAGATGCAATATTAGAAACCGCAAGAAGCGAAAAAGATTGGAAAAACTTAAGAGAATATATAAGGATATTTGAAGAATATTCCACTTACCTCACTCAAAAACAAAAGCTTCAAACCATAAAATTCCTCTTTGATAATTTAATACATCCTGAAGATGACATAAGACGTCACAGTGCCGAGCTTATAGGTACTCTTATTGCTATATTTGACGAGGACTATAGAAAAGAAATCCCTGAGAATGTAAATATACAAAGTATTTCTTTAAATAGCAAAGATCTTTTGTTTGAATACGTAAATAAGCTTTTATTTCCAAATCATAAATTAATTCAATCTCACAGATTTTGGCTTGGACATAGTCTAAATATCCTTTTAAATGCTTTATTTAAAAACTGCAGAAAGGATTTTATACCTGTATATAGGGATTTAATTTCTCAATATTATCATACTAATAAGGATAGGGCTATAGATAGTTACATATTTTTGTTAGAAAGTATAAAGTCTATCCCTGTTAGGCCCTTTGACCAATCTGTAAGCACTTTATACAAATTTATTTTAAATATGCTAAATAAGAGAAACGTAACCTTAAGGCTCAGCGCTCTTGAAGCTTTAATGAATCTCTGTGATAGAATAGATGAAAACCAAGACTTTATAGAAGATATTAAATTTTATCTAAACAGCATAAATCATAAAAGCAATAATCCTTCTGAAAACATGCTTAGAGCTAAATTAGCAAAAAAAATAGAATATGATAATATAGAAAAATTAGAAAACTTTTATGATAAAAATAAGGATAAAATTACAGATATATTTTTAAGTAACCTAAAAACCGCCACAGATTGGATAAACAAGAAGCATCAAGTAACTATCCTTTTAGATCATGTATTAGAAGATAAGGATGTAAACCCTATGCATGCAGCCATACATTTTTGTAATCTATTAAAAGTAAGTGCTGTTGAAGATGTAAGACATCAAGCAGGATTATCTATATTAAAAATAATGCCTAATCTATCCTTTTCCGAGAGAAATGAAGTAGCCGTTGAATTGTTACGTGCTTTAGAAATTGAAGGTCATAAATTTACAGAGTATATTCCGCGATACTTAGGTCAGGTATTTTTATTTCTTCCACCTAAGGAGCTGGATGAAATATTAGATGACTTAGCATTTAAA
This sequence comes from Clostridium simiarum, assembly GCF_018919175.1. Taxonomy (GTDB): domain Bacteria; phylum Bacillota; class Clostridia; order Clostridiales; family Clostridiaceae; genus Clostridium_L; species Clostridium_L simiarum. The sequence goes on from NZ_JAHLQL010000005.1 coordinate 102,055, forward strand.
ATAAAGATTTCAAAGCCTTCTGTAAAAACACTTATACTTAAAACTCTAGCTATAACAGCGGAGTATTATTCTAAGTACTCATATAGATTCAATGAAACTAAGGAGGATCTACATAAAAGATTTGTAGCATTACTTGGAATACTACTTAATGGACTTGGTGATTATAATAATCAAGTTAAGCAATCAGCTTTTACCGTTATAGGCAAAGGTTTATTTGGTTCTAGATATCTTTCACTAAATGAGAAAATGAGCATATTCCATTTAATAGCTAAAAAAATTTTAACCCTAGTGATAGAAGAAAAAAATAATGAACTTCTTTTTCTCTCAAATTCAGCAGCATTAAACCACATTTACAGATTTATTTCTGACTATAGTTTTTTTATTGGAAATATATATTTAAACCATCCAGAAAAGGTAGCCTTCTTTCCTGGAACCTTTGACCCCTTCTCTTTAACTCATAAGGAAATAGCTAAAAGCATAAGAGATTTAGGTTACGAGGTTTATCTAGCTATTGACGAATTTTCTTGGTCCAAAAAACCTCTTCCAAATCTTATAAGAAGAAATATACTAAATATGTCCATAGCTAGTGAACTTAATATTTATATATACCCTGATAGCTATCCAACTAATATTTCCAACATAAAAGATTTATGTACATTAAGAAATAATTTTAAAGACTCTGAGGTATATATAGTTATCGGTAGCGATGTGCTGCTTAATGCTAGTAGCTATAAATTTGATAAAAAGGAAGGCTCTATACACAGCTTTTCTCATATAATATTTGAAAGGAATAGGTCTAAAGATCTAAAATCTTTAGCAAAAAATATAGACGGAAATGTAGAAATATTATATCTTCCATCAAAATATACAGACATAAGTTCATCTCAAATAAGAAATTATATAGATGAAAATAAGGATATATCAAGCTTAATAGATCCCTTATGTCAACAGTATATATATGAAAATGGATTTTACCAAAGAGAGTCTTTAGATAAAGGCACCTTAAATTCCACTAGCTTAGATGTGGAGGTAATTAATAAAATTTCTCAGGAGTTACATGAAATAGCTTGTTTTATAGTTAATTATCCCTCTGAAAATATTCAAAGAAAAATCAGAGAGGTTTTCTCTAAACCTTCTGGAAGGGCATTGCTTCTAAGGGATAGCAATAGCAAAAAAATTGTTGGTTTTTCACTATTTCATTGGACTCGTTCTAGTATGTTATATGAAGAAATTAAAGATGTGAAACTCTCTCATACATTAAGGCAACAAAGTCTTGGTAGAATAATACTATTAGATGGATTATATATAAAAGATAATGATAAAAGCAAAAATCTGGAGCAAATACTCCTTACAGAAACCTTAGCCTTTTGTATATCAAAGGATTATGAGTACGCCTTATTTAAACAAGATAAAGAATTACCTTGCTCCCAAAGTTTAGAAAATCTTCTAAGCCATTATGGATTTAAAAGAGTAAGGGATGAAAGTGGAAAGTACGGTATCTGGATAGTTAATATGAGCACTCCTTCTGTGATAAACTTAGACCTAGAAAACCTTATAAAAGAACCTTTTAGGAGTAATAACAAGGTAAAAGCAGTAATAAAGGAAAGTAGATTAAAACTTCTTGAAGTTTTATGTGAACTTTACCCTGGAGAACTTGTACTTCCTTTTGATATAAATATGCTTCATTATGGACTTATAAAAAAAGTTTCCTATGAAAATAAGGTTCCCCCACAAACCTTAAGCCCTAGACTACTAGGAAAGTCCATGTGTGTACCCTATGGAGATATCCTTGATAGATACATTGTTCCTAATACAGTTACCAAATCTCTTCATACAGAGAAATACTTTGAAACAGATATGAGCCTCTTTAATATTGGTGAGTTTCCTCATTATATGGATCTTGAAAATCAGGTTAAAATGCTAAAATCCTTTGATAAACCTATAATATTAGTGGATACATTGCTGCATAAGGGACATAGAATGCAAGCTTTAGATCCATTATTTAAAAAAGAAAAAATAAAAGTTCAAAAGATAATAACTGGAATTCTATCTGCTAGGGGTAAAGATTTGATGGATTATCAAGAAAGAGATGTAGATTGTGTATATTTTATACCAAGACTTAAAATATGGTTTAATGAAAATGCCCTGTATCCATTTATAGGTGGGGATTCTCTTTGGAGAGGAAATTTCCCTGAAAGAAATCTTCTTCCCTCTATAAATTTGATACTACCCTATACCTCACCTAAATTTATAGTAGATACTTCAAGTATTTCATTATATAAATTATCAAAAATTTGCATAGAAAATGCTATAAATATATTATCTGTACTAGAAGATGAGTATCATATTTTAAATGAAAGAAATTTAACTCTTTCTTCTTTAGGTCAGGTATTTACCATACCAAGATGCCCAGATAAAGGAGTAGATATGAACTACGATTTAAATATTTCTCCTTCACGCTATTTAAAAAATGATTTAGAAGTGCTATGTAGATTAGAAAATATAATCGGGAGATGATGAAATGAATTTTTATGTACAGGAAGAAAATATAATAGCTACAGATCTTAATTTAAGTAATAGCTTTAAATCATCTTCAAAGGAAGAAGCTCTAAATACAAGGGGAAAAATCTTTTTCCTAGCAGAAAAGAACCCTAAATACTTTAGAAGGTGCTTTCTTATGGATAGCTCTTCTTCCCTTCCTTATGATAAGGAAGACTTAAATGTTTTAAGAACCAATAGTATGCTTAATTCTGATTATAGTTATTTTAATAAACTTATTGAAGAAAAAACAGTGGTTTTCTTAAATTCCGCTTATAACAATTGGACAGATCTATTAAATAAAAAACAGATTAATAGAAAGTGGAAGGTTAATGTAATTGGATTAGGTGATGTTGGGGGCACTCTTGTTACTGGTTTAAGACTTATGGGTGGAGATGTACTAAGTTCCATAGGCATATATGATAAGGATGAAAGCAAAGTAAATAGATGGTACTTTGAATCTAATGCTATATTAGACATAAATTCACCTGATGCTCCTTTTGTTTTTCCTCTAGAGGAAAAGGATCTATTTAATTGTGATATGTTTATATTTTGTGTTTCCGTAGGTGTTCCAAAGGTAGGTAAAGAGCATAAAGATGTAAGACTTGCACAGTTAGAAGGAAACTCTAAAATAGTATCCTACTATGCTAAATTAGCTAGAAAAAATAATTTTAAAGGAGTTTTCTCTGTAGTCTCTGATCCAGTAGACCTATTATGCAAGGTTGCCTTTAATGAAAGTAATAAAGATGATAAAGATGAGTTTGATTTTAATGGATTAGGTTCAGATCAAATAAGAGGCTATGGTTTAGGCGTAATGAATGGTAGAGCTGCCTTCTATGCTAAAGAAAAAGATATATTAAAAAATTATAATGAAGAAGGGAGAGCCTTTGGTCCTCACGGCGAAGGGTTAATTATAGTCAATAGCGTAGAAAACTATGATGAAAATATTTCAAACCTTCTTACTGACCTTACTAAAAAAGCTAATTTAGATGTACGAAAAACAGGATTTAAGCCCTACATAGCACCAGCTCTTTCTTCTGGAAGTTTATCTATATTAGCTACTATAAGAGGGCAATGGCACTATAGCACAAACTTCCTTGGTGGAACTTTTATGGGTTCTAGAAACAAATACGGATTATATGGAGCTGAATTTGAAACCTATAATTTTAATGAAACCCTTTTTAACAAGTTAAAAAACACTTATGATTATTTAAATTCTATATATTTTTAATTTGTAATCTTTCTGCAATTTGTATATGATAGTGATACAGAAAGGAGTGACTTTATGGATATACGTGCAGATTTTCATTTACACACCACTGCCTCTGATGGAATGTTAAATCCTAGAGAGCTAGTAGTTCTAGCAAAAGATCAAGGTCTAGATTTAATAGCTATAACAGACCATGATACTACAGAGGGAATAAAGGAAGCCCTTATAGAAGGAGAAAAACTAGGCATTAAAGTTATCCCAGGTATAGAGCTTTCCACAATTCACAATAGTGAAAGTATCCATATACTTGGATACTTTAGAGATAATTCCTATGAAAATGAAGAGTTTCAAAGTTTTTTAAAAGACATGCAAGATTACAGAATATCTAGGGCAAAGAAGTTTATTGCTAATTTAGATAAATTTTTTAATATTAAGTTAGATTATGAAGAAATAAGAGAAAATGCAAAAGGTGTTGTTGCAAGACCTCATATAGCAAAAGCCATAATAAACAAAGGCTATCCTTATAGCTGGGATTACATATTTGACAAACTAATAGGTAAAAATAGTCCTGCTTATGTTCATAATAAAAAGATTTCTATTGAGGAAGGTATAGATATTTTAAAAAATTTAAATGCAGTGGTAATGCTTGCCCATCCTAAGCTAGTAAAAAAAACTCCTGTAGAAGAACTAATTAAATTTAACTTTCATGGTCTGGAGGCAGTATACTATCTGAATTCTGAAGAAGAACAAAATAAATATATAGATATAGCAAAGAAAAATAATAAACTTCTATGCTGTGGCTCTGATTTCCACGGTCATGGGAAAGAAGATACAAAACACGGCTATATAGGTACTGTAAATAGTAATTTACACGAACTTGAGGCGTTTATAAATTTATTTCTAAAATAATATAAAAATAGCTAGAATCTAAAATTTTAATTTAAGATTCTAGCTATTTTATTTTTATTCCTTTTTCTCTTCTTCCAAATCTTTTTGCTCTTTTTCTATTTTATCTTGCTCTTTATTTATTTCATCATCTAAATACCATTTATTCTCCGTTGCAGGGTTACTTATTAATCCTGCCATTACTAGTATAGCAAGTAATGAACTAACAATTTCTTCGTAATTTTGAGGTAGTATATTTATATTAAAACCCTTTAATAGTAATGGAATAAATGCAAATATAGAAATCCACAAACCATAATTTCTTAACCTTTTAAATTTCATAAAAATCACCTCTAAAGAAAATAGGATACTATATAGTATTCCACTTAATCTTAAGAGGTGATAATTTTTAACTGTTAATTATTCTAATGCATTGGATCATAAATCTCGTCTTTGCAATAAAAAAGCCATGCAACTCCCCTCTTAAATAATTCTTAAAAAGGAATCACATGACTTTTTAAAATAAAAATTTATTGTTTCATTATGTGATTTTTAATTAATAGAATACTCCCTAAACTGTCATATTACTTAGAATTCTATGCTTCTAATAAGAAAGCATAATATCCTCTCATTGCTTCATATATATCTGCCTTGCTTGCTACTTCCCATGGGGCATGCATATTATGTAATGCAACTCCACAGTCTATTACTTCCATACCGTATTCAGCAAGAATGTAAGCGATAGTTCCACCGCCACCTTGATCTACCTTTCCAAGTTCTGCTGTTTGCCATGTAACTCCATGTTTCTCCATTATGCTTCTTATTTCTGCTATATACTCAGCATTAGCATCATTACATCCACCTTTTCCTCTAGAACCAGTGTATTTATTAAAAACTAATCCTTTTCCAAAATATGCAGCGTTTTTCTTTTCCATAACAGATGGGTAATTTGGATCATAAGCAGCACTTACATCTGAAGATAACATCTTTGAATTAGCTAAGCATCTTCTTAACTTTAATTCACTGTAGTCTCCTACTCTATCCATTACTTCTGCCACTACATTTTCAAAGAATTTTGACTGCATACCAGTAGCTCCAATGCTACCTACCTCTTCTTTATCTACAAACAATGCTACGCAGGTTTTATCTGTTTTATCCATATCAATTATAGCTTCAAAGGAAGTATAAGAGCATACCCTATCATCATGACCATATGCCATAACCATACTTCTATCAAATCCATAGTCTCTAGCTTTTCCAGCTGGAACTACTTCAAGCTCTGCTGACACAAAATCCTCTTCTACAATTCCATATTTTTCGTTTAATAATCTTAATATATTATTTTTAACTCTTTCCTTTGAATCTTTGTCCTCTATTGGCATACTTCCAACTAAAAGATTAAGGTCTTCTCCCTCAATTCCGTTAGATAGCTTCTTATTCATTTGATCTGCTGATAGATGGATTAAAAGATCTGATATTCCTATAACTGGATCATTATCATCCTCTCCAATTATAACTTCAACAGAAGTTCCATCTTTCTTAATCATAACACCATGTACACTTAGTGGAATAGTAACCCATTGGTACTTTTTAACTCCTCCATAATAGTGAGTTTCCATAAGAGCAAGATCTGTATCCTCATATAATGGATTTTGCTTTAAGTCTAATCTTGGTGAGTCTACATGGGCCCCCAATATCTTAAGACCCTTTTCAAAGTTTTCTTCCCCTATTAAGAACATAGCTAAGGTTTTTCCTTTATTGTTTGCATAAACCTTATCTCCTGGTTTTAAGCTTTTGCCTTCAGCTATTATATCTTCAATATTTACATACCCCTTTGCTTCAGCAAGGCTTATAAATTCAGTAACACATTCACGTTCTGTTTTACACTTGGACATGAATTCTTTATATCTGTCACTTAGAGCAAAAACCTTTTGAAGGTCTTCCTTTGAATACTTGTCCCAAGCCACTTCATAGCTTTTAGTTAATAAATTCTTTTTTTCATTTTTTGTTGACATTTTGTATCCCCCATTCTTTTCAGAATAAATATAAGCAAGAATTGTAGTAACAACTATATTTTACATTAACTTTTAAAAAAATACAAACAAATGAATTTTATTTATCATTACTTATTATATAATCTATCCTTATATCGGTTTCATCCATAGGTATATTATCTAATATCTGATTACTGTAAGCTAATGCAATCTTTTTTGAACCTTTTTTTATGTCTTTTAAAAACCTATCATAAAAGCCTCCACCATATCCTAGTCTTCCTCCATGCATATCAAATGCCAAACCGGGAATAAAACTAGCATCGATATCTTCAATGCTTACTATTTTAGATTCATCATATTCTGGCTCCAATATTCCCATAGAGCTAGGTTTAAGATCCTCTAGAGAACTTATATATATAGCTTTCATACCTTCTTCTTTAGAAATCACCCTTGGTACACATACTTTTTTATTAAGTTTTAATGATTCTTTAATAATTTCATGAGTGTCTACTTCATTTTTATAGCTTACGTAAATAAAAATTGTATTGCTATAGATAAAATTTTCATCCTTTAAAACCTTTTTTAATATATCTTTATTATATCTAGTTATTTCTTCTTTAGATAAAGATTTTCTAATGTCCATGGCTTCTTTTCTTAAATCTTTTTTCGCTTTAACTATCTTCATCTAATATTCTCTCCATTCTTTGATCTATTATCTCTGCTGGAGTTATGTTAGACATATGACTATATCTGTAACTTGCAGCAGCTGCCTCTACAATAACAGCTACATTCCTTCCTGGTCTTATAGGTACTGTAATCTTTCTTACAGGTACATTAAGAATATCTACATACTCTTTATCAATACCTAGTCTATCATAAACACCATCGTCTCTCCAATGTTCAAGGCGTATTACTAATTTTACAGTCTTACTATTTAGTACAGAACTTAGTCCATAAAGGGCTGGTACATCAATTATTCCCATCCCCCTTACTTCTAACATCCCAAAAGTTATATAAGGGGATTGACCTTTTAATATTCCTTCAATCTCTTTTATATCTACAGCATCATCCGCCACTAATCTATGCCCTCTTTTTATAAGCTCTAAAGCAGTTTCACTTTTACCAATGCCACTCTCTCCTGTTATGAGTATACCTATACCATAAACATCTACTAAAACACCATGTATCCTAGTATCAGGGGCCAATTTGTCATCTAGGTAAGTAGTCAATTTACTTATAAACCTAGTTGATATCATATCTGTTCTTAATACCCATCTATTATTTTTTCTAGCACTTTCTAACAACTCTTCATGAGGTTCTAATTCTCTTGTTATTATTAAGCATGGTGTCTCAAAGGTAAAATATTTTCTAAGTCTTTTTTTTCTAAGTTCTACCTGCATGTCATCGATAAAACTCCATTCTGCCATGCCCATTATTTGAATTCTCTCTTTAGCAAAATAGTTATAAAATCCAGATAATTGTAACCCAGGTCTATTTAAATCACTGGTACTTACATTTATTCCTTTTTGCCCCTTTACTAAAACCTCTAAATTAAAGTCTTTTATCAATTTTTCTATGGATACCGTCATGAAAACCCCCTCCTAAAATCTAACTTTACTTCAATAAAACTTAAATGATCCTATGATTTTATTAATTTACCTAATTAAATTATTTTTTCTTAACCATATCTAACTGAGCTCTAAAGTTAGATTTAATATTATCTATATATTTTCTTCTTAATTTCTCTTGTTCTAATTTCTCTTCTTCTGTTAGACCTTCTTCTTTGCTTTTCTTATATAAAAAATTTATTCTATTAATCAATTCATCTATATTCATAAAATCGTCCTTTCTTACTGATCCATGTTTTTATAAAATTTTTTATTTTTTATATTAATAAAAACCCTAATATAATTCTATATCAATTTTGCTACAATTAAAATGCATTTATTCTAAAAGTATTCTATAAAATAAAAACTTTGTAGTTTTCACCAAAAATATATTGACTATTTTCGTCATTTACATATTTTTACTTTTACTTTGAAACCTTATTAATTGCCGAAATTTTTACTAAGCTTATTTCATAGATTATATATTTTACTTATTATTATGTACTACTTTATGTATTCTTGTATTAATATGTAATATATTGACCATTTTTTTATCTTTAATAATTTTCATATTCTGATACAATAGTTTACGTAGCACATTTTAGGAGGAATATTAATGGAAAAAGATATATTAAAAATTCAGATAGATGATTTAAAAACTTACTTATATCTACTTTTGTCTAGAAAACCCATGACGGATGGCTATGTAGTTAAATGTAGCCAAGAATTGGACAAGCTTATTGTGGAATATCAAAAAATATTAAATTCAAATAAACCTATATCAATTAGTAGAAATTGAAATAAAGATTAAATAAAATCCCTGTAATCTCTATATCTATTTTAATAATTTACACTCTAATTATTAAAATAATCCAACCTATATAAAGGCTTTCTAAAGCTGTTAAATTCATAAAATACAAAAGGCTTGCATAATACTTATAAATATATTATAAAAATTCAGGATGAATTATATTCATGGAATTTTTATAATATTTATTTTGTGTTACACAAGCCACTGTAAACCATAATATCTATTATAGATTTAGTTCATTTAAAGCATCTTCAATATCCATAGCTTTACCCTTAGGAGATATAGCTAGTATAAACTCATTATACTGCCAATTCTCTTTAGATAAATCATAAGATACATACTGACCCTCTACTTCAAAATCTTCCATAAGATCTTCCATAATATCTCCTAAATTATCTATAGCTACATCACTAAGATATGGTAAGAAAAACTCATCATACCACTGATCATCTTCTATCTCACCTTCATATTCATCCTTAGCATAAGCTTTTGCAGCTTTAATCTCATCCTCATCAAAATCATAGTAGGCTCTTAATAAAAGCACATCCTCTTTATAAGGTATCTCCTCTACTTCGCTTATTTCTCCTTCTAATAGAAAATCCATTATTTCATCTTTTTTCATAATAATCCCTCCTTAGTTAATACTAATATAGTAGCTTTTTATACTCTTTTTTTACTGCTTCAAACTCTTTATCATCTTCAACTAGATTTAATTCCTCTTTATCTTCAAGCCTATCTACTCTAAATATAAAAGCATCTTCTTCCTTACCATCTAAAGGTGATAAAATAAGATACTCTTGCTCCTCTAAATATATCCTTGCAACGGCTTCAAAATCAACTTTATTTCCATTTTCATCTTTAAAAGACATTATTTCTCTATCTTCCATAATCTCACTCCAATCTTTAGAAACGCTAGTATTATAAATAGATATTACCATATTACAAATTTATTATTCAACCTATTTTCAAAAGTTACCTAACAATTTTAAAAAAGGCAAATAAAAAAGAAAGATGAAATAAAGAAGCTTCTCTTAACAAGGTTCTGAGAAGCTAAAAATTAGATTTAGAAAATCTTCTATAATGAATTAGAAAACCCAACTAATTTCTATTTTTATTTCTTCTTTCTTACTTTATATAAAATTTTTAAAAAATTCATTTAGCTATTTTAGTATATCTAAAAAACTTTCCACAAATTCTTCAGCCTTTTTATACTCTTCTTCTGAAGGAACAAAATTAAATTTAAGTCCTGGATTTACCACATTGAACTTTAAGCTTTTTAATCTTTCAGTTAACATAGGTACCCCTTCTCCACTCCATCCATAAGAACCAAAAGCTCCTGCCGCTTTACTCCTATTAGTTATAGGTGAAACCAAGGATAAAAGATCCCAAGCTGGTTTTACAGCATCTTGATTTATAGTTGGTGAACCTATAAGAACTCCGCTTGCCTTCTCAATTAATTCAGCTGCTTCATTTAAATTCATAGAAGTTATTTCATGACATTGTGCCTTTATACCTTTTGCACTTATCTTATCCACTAAGAACTTGGCCATCTCCTCTGTGTTTCCATATGCTGATATATAAAATACTTGAACATTTTTCTCTTTTATTTCTTCTATAGTTGCCCACTGTCTATAAAGATTTAAGTATTTTTCTACATCTTTATTATGAACTGGACCATGGCTAGGCGCTATCATATCAAATTTAAGGCTTTCTATCTTATCCAATCCACAGTTTACAAACTTTTTAAAAGGTCCCATTATTACCTCAAAGTAATATTTTGTTTCATCCATATAATCTTCAGCACAATCATCAAGTATACATGGTTTTTTAGGACAATAATGTGATCCTGTAAAATCACAAGTAAATAGTATTTCCTTCTCTTTAACATAAGTAAAAATAGTATCTGGCCAATGTAAATTTGGAGCAGAAATAAATTGTAAAGTATGATTACCTAAGTTTATTTCTTCTTTGGCTTCTCTAGATTTAAAGTCTTTGTTCATTATTTGTCTTAAATACATTAAAGCAGCTTTTGATCCTACTATTTCCGCTTCAGGATAATCTTCTATAAGTTTAATTATAGAGCCACTATGATCTAATTCCGTATGTTGGACTATTATATAATCTACTTTTTTATCTCCTATAACCTCAGTGATATTTTTCTTCATATCACCATAAAAACCAGTTTTAACACTATCAATAACCGCTACCTTTTCATCATTTATTATATAGGAGTTGTAAGTAGTACCTTTCCTTGTTTCCATAATTATATCAAATATTCTTAAATCAGGATCTAATACACCAACCCAATAAATATTCTGTTTTAATTTTTTCGCAGCCATGTAATAACCTCCTTAAGCATTTATTATCCGTATACCTTGTTAAGTGTCACACTAATTATATTACACAAAGTATCAACCTGTTACAACTTAATTTTATCATATATAATATAAATTTCAAGTATAACAAATAATAATTATTAATTAGATTTATTCTAGTAAGGGAGATTTTTCTCCAGTGTAAAATACATATTCAAGATGAAGAGCTCTTGTAAGCACTACATAAAGGAGCCTTTTATCTAATTCCTCTTCACTATAATTTTCTTTATTGCAATTATATACAACAGTACAGTCAAATTCTAGACCTTTAGTCATATAAGATGGTATTATTATTCTTTTAAGATCTAAGTCCTCATCACCATCTCTTATTAGAGTCCATGCGTTTTTACTATATTTTTTCATATGATCACTAATTTTTTTGCACTCCTTATATGTCCGTCCTACTATTGCCACACTATTTTTTCCTAACTTATAAACCTCATCAACGATGTTATCAAGCTTCTCTGCAAACTCCTTATTATTTTTATACTTGATTATTTCAGGCTCCTTCCCTTGTCTAAGTACAGGTTTTGCTGGATCTAAATTGTTTTTTTGCTTTTTTAATACCTTGTTTGCAAACTCAATTATTTCTACAGTAGAACGATAGCTTTGCATAAGAGGCATATAGCTACAGTTATTATTAAAGATTTCTTCAATTACTTTATTCCAGTCTTCAATACCCTTATAATAATATATACCTTGACCTAAATCTCCTACAATTGTGAAAGATTCACCTTGTGCAATATTTTTAAGGGTTTCTAATTGAAAATAACTATAATCCTGAGCCTCATCTATTACCACATGAGCAAATTTATATTTCTCCGGCACTCCCTCTATCTTAAATTTAATATATAACATAGCACAAAGATCATCGCTATCTATTATGTTATCTTCTTTACTTTTAAGTGCATCTTTTATCATATATTCTGCTAAAACTTTAGGTATCTTATCTCCTGTAACTTGATAAAACATATCCTCATCTTCAAACATTTCATAGTATAGAGACTCTGAATTTAAATTTCCCCAATTCTTGAAATACCTATCAAAACTATATTGAGCTTCTTTTTTAATGTATTTCTTTTTCTCATCTCTTTCATCATAAATTTCAATGAGTCTTTTCCTTCTTTCTGCTCCATCTTCCATAGTTTTCTTTGTTCTAGCTATGCTATATTCATAAAAAAAGTCTATCCTATCCATAACATCGCTAATTCTCTCTCTAAGCTTAAGCTTAAGATATCTTTTAATTTCTTCTTTTCTTTTATTAATAGGAAGATTAGTCATATCCTTTAAAAATAATTTTTTTATATCTTTAGATTGAAATAAAACATAATCGTCTACCTTTATATCCTGGATATCTCCATCTTTTCTTTCTAAGATTTGAATATATCTATCTAGCATAGTTTTAAATACCATACTACCTTTTACTTTACTAGAATTAGTTATATATTTAATGTCCTTATGATCTTCTTCTAATATAAAAGATAACTTCTTATCTTTAGTTACAACCTTCTTTTTTATATTCAATATTTGAAGAGATATATCTTCAAAGGTACTTTGTTTTACTTTATCTACTCCCAGACTAGGTAATACTTCTGATATGTAATCTAAAAATAACTTATTGGGAGCCAATACTAAAATATCTTCTCCACTTATTTTATTCTTATATCTATATAAAAGATAGGCTAGCCTATGAAGAGCCACAGTAGTCTTTCCTGATCCAGCAGACCCCTGGACTATAATAGGAAAGCTTTTTTCTGCTCTTATAATTGCATTCTGTTCCTTTTGAATAGTGGCTACTACATCTTTAAGCTTACTTCCTGTGCTTTTTTCCAAGTTTATCTTTAAGAACTCATCCACTAATACATTTTCTGATGAAACGCTTCCTACATTTCTTAATATTATATCATTTATACCCTCATCAAAAATATCTTTAATATAAGACTCATTATATAAAAACCTTCTCTTTAAAGATAAATCTCCACTTATAACACCAATTGGAGCTGTATAATAGGAATCCCCTTCGGAACCACTATAATAAAGATCTGCTATTGGAGCCCTCCAGTCTATAACTATTTCTTCTCCTTTTTCCATATCTCCTAAACCGATCTTACCTATATAATAACTCTCTTTTTCTTTTCTATATTCCCTAAAATCTATTCTAGCAAAATATGGTTCCTCATAGGAATCTTTATAGTTACTTAGGTTTTTATAAACTATATCATATAGTTTTAGACTAGTTTCAAGCTCTTCACTATAACTACCGTGAGAAGCCTTTTTTAAACTAGCTATTTTTGTCTTCAATTCTTTTTCATTATTTTCTATGGAGTCAACTTGAAACTTTATCCACTCTCTAGTATCTTTTAACTTTTCTCTTTCTAAAATTAACTCAGACTCTTTCCCCATATTTCCACCTCTTCTCTGAATTTCATATTATAACATTTATAAGAATTATCTGTCAATAAATCCTCCATAGCTTTCATATACTTTATTAAGTCCTTTATGGCCAATATGAATATTATGTTATAGAAGTAAAAAACAAATCAATATTAATATTATAACTTAAGAAGAGTATTAATAACAAAATAAAAATATACGAGGTGATACTATGAAAATTTTAATCTCTGGAGGTAATGGAAATATAGGTAGTTATTTAACAAAAGACTTAAGCTCTGAGCATGAAATATATTCCTTCACTAAAGCTGATTTTGATGTGTGTAACAAGGACATTATCCATAATATTATTTCTAAAATAGAGCCTGATATGGTTATACATTGTGCTGCTATAACTGATATAGATTATTGTGAGTTTAATCAGTGTGTAGCTTATTCCACTAACACTATAGGTAGCTTAAACATAGCCTCTATATGCTCCAAATTTGACATTCCTTTGTTATATCTATCTAGTAACTATGTTTATGGAAATTACAAAAGTAATCCTTATATAGAGTCGGATCAGTGTAGTCCAATAAATATATATGGTAAAACAAAGCTAGAAGGTGAAAATCTCATACGAACTCTATGCAATAAATTTTTTATCCTTAGAACTTCTTGGGTTATTGGAGGAAATAATTGTCCTATTAAAAGAATATTAAAAAACTCCTCCTCCATTGTTCTTTGCTCTGAAGAGATAACCAATATAACTTATATAAAAGACCTTTCTGAATTTATTAAACTAATTATAAAAACTGATAATTATGGCATATATAATTTATGCAATAAGGGATTTACCTCAAAATATGATATAGTAAATTCCCTAATAAAAAATCTAGAGTATAACAAAAAGACTATTAAAATTCCTGGTGACTATATAACCTCTGCTGCTCCTAGACCATCATTTTCAGCTATAAACTGTGACACACTAGAAAAAACTTTTAATATAAATATTCCATCTTGGGAGGATAGCATTATAGATTATTTAAAGTAATAAAAATAAATAAGGCTTTTCTAAAGTAACTTCAGAAAAGCCTTATTTATTATACTCTTTAAAACTTATACAACTATCATGATTTTAAAATGCTTCTTGTTAAATCTCTTTTCATGGCTCTGGACATACTTTTTAATAAAACATAGGATATAGCACCATCAGCAATATGATGTATCATACTTCCCAGCATAATTACCACTAATATATAAAAAACATCCATTCCCACAAAAGGTATTACTGCTAATGCCTCTAAAATTCCGTGTATAGGTGAAGTTATAATTACAACCTTTTGAAAAGAAGTTCCCTTTCTTATAGCTAAAGCACCTACAAGTCCAACTATAATATGCATACTAGCTCTTGCTACTATGGGCATAGGAGTCCCTGATAAAAGAAATCCTATTGCAGATCCTACACCTACCATAACAGCACTAGCCGGTGATATAAGCATAGAAAAAAACATAGGTACATGAGCTGCAAGCGTTGCTGAAAATGGTGGTATTTTAATGCTTAAAAATCCAAATTGTATTGGTATTATAATTGAAAATGCTATAAATATGGCTGTAAGAATCATTTTTTCTAATTTATTATCCATAATAATCCCCCCTAAATAACCCTTAGTGTATATACACTAGTATATATTATTTTATCTTTGTTGTAAACATCCCTTTTCGTTAAATTCATGAATTTTTTTGAATATTTATTCTGAATAACTTTTTCTAAGACTGAGTACTCCTCATAGGTAAACTTTGTCTGAATCTCTGAATCATTTTCTAAGAAATTAACTATTAACTTTATAAATTATAATCTCTTACTAATATTGACTTAAAATATAAATACATTTATAATATACACATACCCTGTATAGGTATATGGAGGTGTTTTAAATGAAAATTGATGATAAAGCTTTAAAAACTATTAAGAAAAAAGGTGGATTCTTAGTTATAAAATCTGTAGTAAGCAATTGTGGTTGAAGTGGTTCTGTTAGAAATCTCTGGATTGAGGTTTTAAAATACTTAGATGATGTAGAAAATTATAATCTTTATGAACATGAGGGAATTAAAATCTATATACATAAATCCCTTATAGTAGATGATAGTGAACTTTATATTTATCAAAAGATAAAAATTCCATTACTAGGTTCTATATTTGGAGTGAAGGGTGTTACCCTTTAAACTTAAGCAAAATATATTTTCAATGTTAAATAAAAAAACACCCTTTCGGGTGTTTTTTTATTTAACAAATATTATCCACGTTGTTCTATCATGCTCTTAACCTTCATAAGTCTTGTAAGAGCTCCTCTTTCATTTTCGTCTAGTTTCATTCTTATATACTTTATTGTTTCCTCTAATTGAGGTATTGTCATATATTCAAGAGCGTTAACTCTTCTTCTTGTTTTTTCTATTTCATCTGCCATAAGTTGTGTAGATTTTTCCACTTCAGCTAGTTCTAATAGTTTAGGTAGCACGGCATATAATTTTTCGATGGCACCATCTAGCTCTGCTGAGGTGTTTGCAAATCCATAAGGATATATACTTCCAGCATCATCATTTAATTGTCTTATAAAATTCATTACTGGAACATTAACACTCATTATATTTTTCTTACCTACTTCTAAGCTTATCTTTTCTTTTGGATAAGCTATGGCTTCTTCTAAAAATTCAGAACTCATAACTCCTCTTGCCATTACAAAGCTTTTTAAGGCCTCTTCTAGCTCTGCTTCTACAGACTTTCTAAGTTCATTGTTGTATCTTACTAAGTTTATAAACTGTCTCATAAGCTCATCTTGCTTGTCTTTAAGCAGTTTATGTCCTCTTGTAGCAGTTGCAAGTCTCTTTTTTAGTTTAGTGAGCTCCATTCTTGTAGGATTTACATTCAATCTTGCCATACTAATCTTCCTCTCTTACAGGCAGATACTTTTCAAGATATTCATCCCTTATTCTCTTAAGCTCAGTTCTTGGTAGTATTCTAAGTAGTTTCCAACCAAGATTTAAAGTCTCCTCTATAGTTCTATTTGCAGTAAAGCCTTGAGCTACATATTCTTTTTCAAAGGCTTCAGCAAACTGTGCATACTTTTTATCTGTATCTGAAAGTGCAGATTCTCCAAGTATTGCAGCTAGCTCTTTTGATTGTTTACCTTGAGCATAGGCTGAGAATAACTGGTTCATAGTATCTGCATGATCTTCTCTTGTCTTGCCCTTACCTATACCTTTATCTTTAAGTCTTGATAGAGATGGTAAAACATCTATAGGTGGCATTATACCCTTTTTATATAACTCTCTAGATAAAATTATCTGTCCTTCTGTTATATATCCTGTAAGGTCAGGAATTGGGTGAGTTTTATCATCTTCTGGCATAGTAAGTATTGGTATTTGAGTGATGGACCCTTCCTTACCTCTTAATCTACCTGCTCTTTCATAAAGAGTTGATAAGTCAGTATAAAGGTATCCTGGATATCCTCTTCTACCTGGAACTTCCTTTCTAGCTGCTGAAACTTCACGTAATGCTTCAGCATAGTTAGTTATATCTGTCATTATTACAAGAACGTGCATACCTTTTTCATAAGCTAAATACTCTGCACAAGTAAGAGCCATTCTTGGAGTTGCAATTCTTTCTATAGCAGGATCATTAGCAAGATTCATAAACAATACGGATCTATCAATAGCTCCTGTTCTTGTAAAGTCTTCTATAAAGAACTCTGCTTCTTCAAAGGTTATACCTACAGCAGCAAAAACTACCGCAAACTTTGAATCAGAATTTAAAACCTTTGCCTGTCTTGCTATTTGAGCAGCAAGTTGAGCATGTGGAAGTCCTGATCCAGAAAACACTGGAAGTTTTTGTCCTCTAACAAGAGTGTTCAATCCATCTATAGCAGATATTCCTGTCTGTATAAATTCAGAAGGATAATCTCTAGCCACAGGGTTTATTGGTTCTCCATTTATATCTAATCTTTTTTCTGGTATTATTTTAGGACCATTATCCTTAGGTCTACCCATACCATCAAAGACTCTTCCAAGCATATCTTCTGAAACTCCAAGTTCAAGAGGTCTACCTAAAAATCTAGCTTTTGTACCTTTAGGATTTATACCTGAAGATCCTTCGAAAATCTGTACCATGGCTTTGCTACCATTAACTTCAAGAACCTTACCTCTTCTCATTTCACCAGTATGCATTTCTATTTCAACTAATTCATCAAACTTTACACCTTCAACGCCTTCAACTACCATAAGAGGTCCAACAACCTCTGTTACAGTTCTATATTCTTTAAGCATCTAGCACACCTCCTTGGCTTATCAAGTTCTCAATAGCACTTGAAAGTTCCTTGGATATTTCATCTATTCTATTTATCTCTGATTCAGGTATGTATTTACTTCTAGCTATTTTATCCCTAACTTCAAGACTTAAAAGTTCTTTTAAGTAAATACCTGCCTCTAAAGCTTTTACAGATTCAAAATAGAATTGTAATACAAGCTTTAACATTTTATATTGCTTTGGTAATGAAGCATAAGTATCTACTTCATGGAAAGCATTTTGTTGCAGATAATCTTCTCTTAAAGATTTAGCAACTTCAAGCTTTAATCTATCTTTTTCAGATAAAGCATCTATACCAACTAATCTAACTATTTCTTCTAAATTAGCTTCTTCTTGAAGTAACGCCATAGCTTCTGTTCTAATCTCTACCCAATCTTGAGATACTTCGCTATCCATCCACTCTCCTATTTTATCTGCATATAATGAGTAGGAGTTTAACCAGTTAATTGATGGGAAGTGTCTTCTATATGCTAGTTGAGCATCTAGTCCCCAGAATACCTTAACTATTCTAAGAGTAGCTTGCGTTACTGGCTCTGATAAGTCTCCTCCTGGAGGTGATACCGCTCCTATGGCAGTAACAGCACCTTGTCTTTCCTCTCCTCCATGGCATATTACCTTACCAGCTCTTTCATAGAATTCAGCAAGTCTTGATCCTAGATAAGCAGGATAACCTTCATCTCCAGGCATTTCTTCAAGTCTTCCTGACATCTCTCTTAAAGCCTCTGCCCAACGGGAAGTTGAATCAGCCATTATAGCTACAGAGTATCCCATATCTCTAAAGTATTCTGCAATAGTTATTCCTGTATATATTGAAGCTTCTCTAGCCGCAACAGGCATGTTAGATGTATTGGCTATAAGTACAGTTCTCTTCATTAATGACTCTCCAGTTTTAGGGTCTTTAAGTTCTGGGAACTCATTTAAAACGTCAGTCATCTCATTTCCACGTTCTCCACATCCAACATATACAACTACTTCAGTATCTCCCCATTTAGCTATTTGGTGCTGAACTACAGTTTTTCCTGCACCAAAAGGTCCTGGAACAGAAGCCGTTCCTCCCTTAGCTACTGGGAAAAATGTATCTATTACTCTTTGACCTGTAACCATAGGTTCTACAGGGTTTAACTTTCTAACATAAGGTCTACCACGTCTAACTGGCCACTTTTGTAGCATATTTAAAGATTTTTCACCTTTATCTGTATCTAATATACAAATAGTTTCTTCTATGGTAAATTCTCCTGATTTAATTTCTTTTACAACACCTTCGATACCATTAGGTACCATGATTCTATGTTCTATAACTGCTGTTTCTTGAACTACTCCTAATATTGTTCCTGATTGAACCTTATCTCCAACCTTTACCTTTGGTTCAAAAGTCCACTTCTTTTCTCTATTTAAAGAAGGTACTTCTATACCTTTCTTTAAATAGTTACTTTGAGCAGCTTTTAAATACGCGTCCAATGGTCTTTGAATTCCATCAAACATAGCCTCTATTAGTCCTGGTCCAAGTTCTACACTTAAAGGCTCCCCAGTAGTACTAACTGGGTCTCCAGGTCCTATTCCTGATGTTTCTTCGTAAACCTGGATGGATGCCTTATCGCCTCTCATCTCAATGATTTCACCGATAAGGCCTTTCTCTCCAACCTTACATACGTCATATATATTAGCTTCATCCATTCCTTCAGCAACTACTAAAGGCCCTGAAACTTTAATAATCTTACCGGTTTTCAAGTTACCAACCTACCTTCCTATAAAATATTAACACCAACTGCTTTTTCTACATTTTCGTTTATCTTACTCATTCCTATGTTCAATGTACCTTGATTATTTGGAATTAATATTACGGCTGGTAATGTTTCTTTATTATATCTTTCAATAGTTTCGCTTACATCTTTAGCTACTCCTTCAGTAACGAAAATAACTGCGTATTGGTTCATGGCTAATCTATCTATGGTTTTTCTAGCCTCTTCAGGCTCAATAACAGGAAAAACATCTATACCTAAAGCTTTAAAAGCTAATACAGAGTCCTTATCTCCTACCACACCTATCTTATACATAATTATCACGCAGCCTTTCTCTAATAACTTCACTTGGAATGTTATTCAACTTACCAACCATTATAATTCTAATAAGCTTGATCTCATTTTCCTTTGCATATATATATGCAATAAGAGGTTCTAATCCAAAGCTTATATACTTAGCCTTTTTCATAAAATTCATTATGAAGTTTTCACTTAACTTTTCAAATAAATTTATAGATCCTGTCTTACTATAAGCTTCAATACCAGCCTTTAAAACCTCAGAATAATCTGTGAAAGCAAGCTTTCCAGCTATATTTTCTACTGAATCATTGTACAAAGAATTTAATCTATCTCTATCTACGTAACCGCCCTCTATAATTGTATTATTTAAAAAATCTCTTGTGTTTTGTTGTTTTTTTACTCTTAAAAGAGTTTTTATATTAGTTAAATCAATTAGATATTTTAAATATTTTTCTAAAAATTTGTCTTCTATATCTTTACTTAAAGAAAGCTGATGCATAAATAAATATTTATCTAAAATAATGTCTATTTTCTGTGGGTCTTTTGAAGTACTAAAATCCTCTAAAGCTTCTTCAATGGCTTTTCTCATTATAGGATTTAAATCTCTATAAGATTCATTGTCTAAAGCATATTTAAGTTTATTAATATCTAAAGTCCCTACAGATATAAGCATATAGGAAAAATCTTTTTCTAAAAGCTTCCCCTTAATTAAAACTTTGATGTTATGATAATCATATCTTAGGCTCATTATATCTACAACGCTATCCTCTGGTGTCATATCGTATAGCATCTTATATACTCTTTTAAGTTCAGCACTTAATATGACTTCATAATCTTCAGCTCTTTTTACATTAGACATTAGGGTAGAATACTCTGATTCTTGAAGAACCTTTAAAGCATCCTCTGCAGAATCTGAGTCTATCATTCTATCAATTTTTGCTCTATCTAAAAGTCTAGTTTCTAAAACCCTAAGTCTGGGTATTACTTGGGTAAAAAGCATTGAATCCATTTATTACCCTCCTTAGTTAAACAATACCCTTGCTATTTCATACTCCAATTCATCTTTCATGGAATTGATTAATGCTTCAAAAGTATTGTTAATTTCTATACCATTTTTCTCTAAAATGAAGCCGCCTTTAAATTCTCTATCCTCAGAACTTATTCTTATATTACCTTTTTTGCCCTTAGCCACTAATGATTGATTTATTTCTTGTATAACTTCATTAGAAAGTAAACTTTTGCCTTTAGAGTTTAATATAAGATTTTCATCTCCTATTATGTCTAAGGCACTAATTCTATTTTTAATATAGTTTATATATTCCATTGAATCCATTATGGCTAATTTTTCTAAAGCCTCATCTAAAACCCTTGAAATCATAATTTGCTTTGCTTCTAGCTTTTCATTTCTTACTTTAAGCTCTGCATTGGAAATTATTCTACTTTTTCTTGTAACACTTTCCATTTCTGACTTTTCTATTATAGACTTTTCAAGTGATTTAGCTTCTTGTACTTTTTTATTTATTATATTTTCTTTTTCTTCATGAGCAGATTTAAGGATTTCGTCTTTTTTAGCATTTGCTTCATCTAATATCTTGTTTACAAGATTATTTATATTAGACATACCTTATCACTCCAAACTATTTTACAAATAAAACCATAAATAATGATGCAACGAATCCTAAAACTGCATAAGTTTCAACCATAACTGCGTATATAACGCCCTTCATTACGTCATTTGGTCTCTTAGCCAATATTTGAACACCTGAAGCAGCAACTTTACCTTGAGCTATAGCTGATTTCCATCCTGCAAGTGCAACTGGAAGTGAAGCCATTAAATATTTAAATCCAAGATCTAAAGAAGGAGCACTTCCTCCAAATATACCTATCTTTGTAAATAGTAATAGTGCTATAACGAAACCATATAAACCTTGAGTACCTGGAAGAGCAACTAGTATAAATGTTTTACCAAATTTATCTGGCTCTTCAGTCATTAAACCTGCAGCAGCCTCACCTACTATTCCTATTCCCTTTGCGGAACCTATTCCTGCAAGTCCTGTTGCAAGAGCAGCCCCTAATAATGCTAATATTAGTCCACCGTTGTTTTCAACTAAAAATTGTACGAATGTCATGTTAAAATCCTCTCCTATCTATTTTGTTATTTTTATATATTCCTCTGAAAGTTTATATGGAGTAAACTTTTTACCCCCACCCTCATAGAATTTACCGAAAAATTCAAGGTATTGTAATCTAGCTGCATGGACATATGATCCTAAAGCATTTATAACTAGATTAAAAAGATGTAAGAAAATAAAAAGTATTGGTGCTAACACATATATGAAAGGTTTAGGGAATAAGCTTACTATAAGATTTAAGGCATTAGCTATAAATCCTGTGGCAAGACCTAATGCTAAAAGTCTTGAGTAAGAAACTACATCTCCTAAATAACCAGTTATACCATAAACACCATATACACCTCCCCCGATTTTACCACCTAGGGTTGGAGCACTTCTTCCCTGAGTTAATAATAGAGCAACTAAACCTAAAATTAACATCCATTTTCCTGCTGATCCACCTTTTCCTAATATTAGTAATAATGATCCTATTAAGGTTATATACCAGGTGAATACATCATAAATTGCATCTTTTATCTTATGATCTCTTATTAACATATAAGCTTTTATACCAAGACCAACAAATATGTGAATAATACCAAAAGCCAATGAAAGTGTGAATATCTCTATTATACTAGTTGGAGGATCTAGCAGGTATGGAACCTTTATACCTAGATATTCTGATAACAAATCTCCAAACCAACCACCATAAATAGCACCCCAGGCTACTGTAGATATACCTGCAAGTAAGAAAAACTTAAAAGTTTTTTTCTTATCCTTGTCTTTAGCAAACTTTAATCCCAATATAGATGCCACTACCATTATTAATCCATATCCCGCATCTGAAAGCATCATTCCAAAGAATATAAAGTAAAATATAGACAATATGGGTGTAGGATCTATCTCACTATATAGTGGTAAACTATACATCTCTACTATATTTTCAAAAGACTCTGCAAACTTATTATTTTTAAGCTTTATTGGTACCTCTTCTAAGTCTTCATCTGAAACTTCATTAAAACTTAAATAATGATCCTCACCTATTGCATTTGAAATTACGCTCTTTAGATTTTCATTTGAATCTACTGTATTCCAACCACAAATGGTTACAACTTTATCAGTTTTTAAGAAGTTTTGCGAAGCTTTAAGCTTTATAGCATTATTGTTATAATACTCATAAGCTATCTGTAATTCTTCATAATCCTCTTTTAACCCTTTAAGCTCTGAATGTATAATGTCTTCTTCTTTGTTTATACTAGTAACTTTTTCCATGAAATCTTTTATTAGATCTTTAGGGCTTTCATCATATATAAGTGCAAAAGAGTTAAATCCATAATTTTTTAATACTTCACGTGCCTTATCCTCGTCTTCCTTAGGTACTAGTGCATAAATATACATATCCTGGCTATCTTTATTGATAACCTCTATGTACCCTTCCTTTATGCTTTCATTAAAGTCCTTCAAAAGATCCTCTTCATATTGCATTGCTAAATTCCCTATAAATGGAGAAACATACTTTAAGTTCTTCAAATCTTTAAAAGGAGCATCAAAATTCACCCATAAATCTAAGGTGGTAATCTCTGTATCTATTTTAGTCCTTTCATTACTTAAAGTATTTAGCCTTTCTTCTTTTTTCTTTAAAGTTTCATAGATATCTTTCCAGTGGTTAGCTTTCATCTTTTCATCTAACTCTCTATAGTCTAGAGATTTTTTACCATTTAAGAAAGCTTTTACTGCAGGCTCTTTTTCCATATAAGGATTTAGAAATTCTAAAGAAAACTTTATCTTTGAAAGAGCGTCCTCATAACTATCAAACTCTTCTCCAAGATTATCCTTCTTTAAGTCTTTTAACTCTTCATGTTTTTCTAAGACAATCTCATCTTGAAGATTTATAAATTGCACTCCTTCAAATCGTTGCAATTCCTCTAAAAGCTGTTGTTTTTGTGATTCAAAGGCTAGTAAAGTAAATTTGTTCATCTTAACTATTGCCATTGATCTTCACTATCCTCTCAATAACTATTTTTACTGCATCATCAAACTTATCCTTAGGTGCATTTAATATAGCTTCTTTTTCTTTATTACCAGCTTCAAGAATAGGCACCGATTCCTTTTCTCCTGACATAACAGCAACATTTATTATATCTTCTGCCTTTTTTTTGGCTTCTTTCAATATATTTTCATATTGCTCTTGTGCTTCCAATTGTGCATTCTTTAATATGTCTTTGTTTTCTGATTGAGCATTTTTGATTATACCATCAGCCTTTTGCTCTGCGGCTTTAATATCCTTGAGTACGTCTAATGCCAAAGTCTCACCACCTTTTTATTCAATGTTTAATAATCCTAAACTTTATATTCATTAATACTTAATATAGTATTAATTACAATATATTTATATATAATTATACTATGTTTTGCGTATATTTCAACTTTTATAAGTAAATTTTTAATTAAAATACTCTTTATTAATTAAAAAAGTTAGCTTAAATAATTTTTTTGCAGTCATATAATGTAATATTTTACCGAATAATTGTTAAAATTTTTCAAAATCTCCTGTGATATCCTCTATAAAACTCCAATCTTCCTCATCATATAGTATATAAGACTTTTCTTCACACAAAATTCCATAATTTATGTATTTTAAAATGTCTATTTTATATAACTCTCCATGATATTTCTTTCCACGTTCATAATTAAGTTTTATATATTCTTTTAAACGCTTATCTTCTTTCTTTGATAAGTCTCTATCTAAAAACTCTGGAAGCCATTTTTTCTTATTAAAATTCATATAATCAAACTTTATTATTTCTTTTAATATATTATCTTCCCCAAAAATATTTTCACTAAAGTCTAAAAATACATTGTAGTATTCAGTATTAGATAAGTTTCTTTGAAAATATCCTTTTTCTTTAAAAAACATAGCTAAACTATGGAAAAATTCAAAGGGGGCATCAAATTTCTTTTCTAAATAATCAATTATATTATTAAACTTTTGAGAATTATAGTATTTATCTACCATAGCTTCTACAGCTTTAAGCTCTAGTAACTCATCATAGCTTATCATATCAGTTTTTAATATTTCATAGGGTGGATAAGGAGAGTAAACCATCCCCCACTTTTCTGCTTCTGCTGTCATAGGTGATCCTTTTAAAAGCTTTAAAAATCCTAACTGAATCTCCTCTGGTTTTATGGAATATACATCATTAAAGGATCTTTTAAAAGATTCATAATCTTCTCCTGGAAGTCCCGCAATAAGGTCTAAATGTTGTTTTATATTCTTTATACTTTCCATCTCTTCTATTTTTTCTTTTATATCACTAAAATTCACATTTCTATTTATATTTTTCAATACCTCATCATTGGTAGTCTGAACTCCTACCTCAAATTGAAACTGTCCTTTTGGCGCTTTAGATAGTAACTTAATTTCTTCTTTTTTTAATATATCTGCTGATATTTCAAAATGGAAAGTAGAATCTGTATCTTGATCTATTAAGAACTGCCATATTCCCATAGAAAATTTACTATTACAATTAAATGTCCTATCTACAAACTTGATCAGCTTAACTTCTTTATCTATTAAAAACTTTAACTCCTTTTTTACCCTTTCAATATCTAGAAATCTTACTCCATGTATAGTGGAGGAAAGACAATATTTGCAATTAAAAGGACAGCCACGAGATGCTTCATAGTAAACTATTTTATTAGTTAAATCTTCTTCTTTATTATATGGAAATATAAGGTCATTCATATCCATTAAAGGTCGCTTCCCTCCATAAATAATATCTCCATTTTCCTTCTCATATAATCCTTTTATCATACCTTTTTCTTTTATTCCAATTTTTCTTTCTACAAACTCTTTAAATGTTTCTTCACCTTCTCCTTCTATAACATAGTCTCCAGGATTATTGGAAAGAAACTCCTTGCTATTGTAAGAAACCTCAGGCCCTCCGTATAGTATTTCTTTTGAAGGATCTATTAACTTTATAAGATTTGCTACCCTAGTTACATATTCTAAATTCCAAATGTAAGTAGAAAATGCTATTATTTCTGCATTTTCTTCAATTATACTCTGAACAATATTTTCAACTCTATCGTTTATTGTGTACTCTTTTATTTGGCATTGATATTCCAAATCTTTGGTATATGCTTTTAAATACCTTATTGCTAAATTGCTGTGTATATACTTTGAGTTTATCCCTACTAGTAGAATCTTCATTAATTACGTCCCCCTTCTTTTGTGCAGATATATAGTAAACATCATTCCATTGCCTTATATCTTTTATTTCAAAGAGTTCTTCTAACATATTTAAAGCATCCATCTTAGAATACTCTTTTATAATATTATAATCCTTTATCTTTATCTCCTTTATTTCTTCCTTAGGTAGAATTAGCTTTATCTTTTCATTTAGTATTTTGCTATTTATTTTGCTTATGTCCCATATGTGTATTTGCCCTTCTGGATTTAAAAATTCATATGCATCTTTTAAAACTTTTCTCCTATCCTTTCCATTCCATAAAGTACTTAAATAAAAAAATAACACCACATTGTGATAGTATTCCTTTTCTAGCACAGATTTATTTTCACTTCCTTCTATGTAATCTACTGTGCTTTCATCTTCTTCATTATTCTTAAATAAATTATATACTATACCATGATTTTCTTCACCTATATCTAATACATTCCCTTTAAATTTAAAGGATTTCAAGTCAATAATATGCTCTATTTTCTTTTCCATAGTATCCCTCCTAAAATATCATTCCTATAATTAATTTAACATAAAAAAAATAATTCTTCCATGATTTGGAAGAATTATTCCTTATAAAAATTCATTTTACTTTATATAACTTTCATAAAAGTCTAATAAAAATCCAGCAGTAGTTACCTGTGCCTGCTTTAATATAAGGGAAGATATCCTAAAGTATCTCTCCTCCTTATCTTCAATACTACTAAATTTAGAATATGCACTATAAGCTACCTGTGAGTTGCTTTTTATATAATCATCAATACTATCAAATCTTAAAATTCCACTTTCCACCGCAAAAGAATAATCACTAAACAACTTAGAAATTATCCACAATTCAAACTTTCTGTGTTTCTTTAAAAGCTTATTATTTACATGGTGAGGTACTGTAGTATCTTGTACCAAGTGACAAGCTGCTCCAAGATAAAATAGAGCCTTATTGGTATCCCCTGCCTCCATATAATTTATAGCCATTTTATAATATTTTTTACCTTCTGTTAAAGCATCTGAAAATCCGTAAAGTCCCTTGCCTTTTGTAACATGGTAAAAATGATTAGAGCTTTTAAAGTCTTGGTCTGCCCAAGTAACACCTTCATTTAAAGGTTTTATATGATCTCTATAGTAATCTCCAGCTTCAACATAGCCGTCATTATTTAGTATTTGTATAGCTTGTATATTAATAAATTTATGAACAATGCAGTGAGTTTTTAATACTAGTTTCTTCAATGGATTAACAGCAAACATTATTCCATGAAGGGCTTTGCCATAAGTAAATTCAAACTTGTTTTTTTCCATTAGCTTTTACCTCTTTTTGTTTAAGAATTTTTACTTTGCCACAAGATAGAAATGATAATCATTCCTATCACCCCAAGAATACAATAAATTATACCTCTTTTCAATGCATAATTGTTGATAATTTCTCCTTTTTTTACTTCATATAGTATACCAGAAGATTTATCTAATATATTTAGATTTTCTGCATTAAATTTCATAGAACTTACTTCTACCGTTCCTTGAAATTTTATAAATTCTTTTAATACCGACTCCTTAGCTAAAGAATATATGATATTATCCTCTATATCGTAAAAATATATTACATTTTCTTCTCCTATATGACCTTTTTTATCTATAACTAATTCCCTTAAGGTACTTAATTTATTATGTTGATATAATGGTGCTGGTGGATTAGTTGAAGGATGCTTATCTAATAAAAAACTTATTTTCCTAGATTCATTATCTTTAAATCTAGGAGAATCCACTGGATCTCCACCACTATAATCGGGCCATCCATACCAAACCCCTGCTTTTATATTATATATATAATCACAATCTCCCTTTAATGGTCTAAGACCCCTATCTTCTATTCCTCCTACTATTCCTATTATCTTGCCAGAACTATCATAATCTAAGGCCGTCACATTTCTTATACCCCAAGCATATAACTCTGTTTTCTTTGAATCTATATCATATTTTATTATGGAAGCATTGCCTGGGAAATGTCCAGGTACTATTTGTCCTGAAATATTTTTTGTTTTATAAGGTACAAAGGCGCCTGTAGTACCATTTTCAAAATTAGTTCCTCTTATAGTTATAGTTTTAGGAGTTATATCATAATTAAAAGGATTATTACTTACCCATAAATTATCTGGCCCTACTATTGCTGAATTGGTTGCAGAACCAATGGTAACAAATAGGCTTTCATCCTTTATCATTATATTACTCTTATTATAGTCCCCAAAGTTAGGTATATTATCCAAAACCTTTTCTTTCTCTTCTGTAATTTTATTATATTTGTATACCTTATCTAAAGATGAATAGTATATATACTCATCCTTTATAGCTATTGAACTTATTTCAATATTCTCTTCTTTAAATAAGATATCACTTTTACCTCTATTATCAATATATTGAATATGATCTTTAAATGCAACAAAATAATTTCCGTCCTGGTCTATTTCAAAATCTATAGCACCTTTTAATCCTTTAAACTTTTTACTTACCTTAAGGTCATTTTCCATAATATTTATATTAAACTCTGATTTAAATCTTAAAAGCCATAGGGCTATTATAGGAAGTATAATAATTACTGCCACAGTTTTTATAATTCTTTTCATAACTTCTCCCCTAACTGTATTAATAAATTAATATATTTAATTCATGTATATTTAATTTTATTATCTTTAATTACTAAAATTATCTATTTTACACTTCATTAGAATTAAATAAAGAATATATATTTAACTTGAGGAATAATTATTAATGTCAGCATTATTGTAAGGGGTAGTTATTAATGGTAAAAGATAGATTTTATAGAGATTCATTTACGCTTACTTTGTCAAATCTTACCACTGGTGTTTTAGGATTTATGTTTTCGATTATACTTTCAAGAGAGCTAGGTCCAGAGGGAATGGGGCTATATGGACTAATAATGCCTATATATAATCTTTTTATATGCCTTATATGTGGAGGTATAATAGTGGCTATATCAAAGATTTCCGCAATTTATAAAGATAATAATGACATTGGTAACCTTAAAAACACTATAAAAGCCACAATGAAATTTGACTTTTTATGGTCTTTTATAATAGTATTATTAGTTTTCATTTTCGCACCTTTTCTTGGAGAAAAAATTATAAAAGATACAAGAACTATTTATGCAATAAGAATAACCTGTCCGGCAATGATATTTATAGCTCTTTCTAATATATTAAAAGGTTATTTTTATGGTACTTCTTCCATAAAGATTCCCGCTTTTATAGATATATTAGAAAAATTTATAAGGATTATAATAATCCTTTTTATAGTTAATTATTTTAAGCTAAGCACCATAACTCAAACAGTTTCTGCTGCCTATGTAGCTTTATGTTTTGGAGAATTTATAAGCCTTGCCCTACTTTACATTTACTACAAAAGATCTACAAGAAAGCTAAGTTATGTTCCTAAAAAAACAGAAGGTAGAGCTCAGCTATTATTTGATGTTCTAGTTATATCTCTTCCTCTTTGTTTGAATGGATTTATATCTACAGCCTTAGGAGCCTTATCTACACTGATTTTACCTAGAAGACTTATGAGTTCAGGATTTCAATACAGCGAAGCTCTTTCTACTATAGGAAAATTTACTGGTATGACATTAAACATTGTATTTTTCCCCATGATAGTTATTTCTTCTATAGTAACAGTGCTTATTCCAGATTTATCTCAAAGCGTGAATAGAAAGGATACTTATTTTGTAGAAAACCGTATATTGGAAGTACTTAGAATATCTTTCATATTAGGACTTGCTACAGTGATACTCTGTATTTCAATACCTGAGTATTTGGGTAAAATGTTTTTTAAAAGAGATGATCTTACAACCTATATAAAATTTGCTTCACTTTCTGCTCCAATTTTATATTGTTCTTCTACAACTTATGGCATATTAAATGGTTTAGGTAAACAGAATACAGTACTTAGAAACTCTCTAGTAACTTCTTTATTCGAGCTTGTAAGTCTATATATACTTACTGGTATAAAAAGCATTAATATATTTGGTTATGGAATCACTATGATGATGTCCTCTATTGTTTCCATAATCCTGAACTTAAAAGAAATAAAAAAATATTACTCTATAAATATATCTATAATAAATATATTTATATATATTTTAATAAGTCTTTTATTCTATTTTAATCTTATAATATTAAAAACTAGAATACCCGATTCCTTAAGTCAAATAAAAAATCTCCTATTAATATTGGTAGG
Organism: Clostridium simiarum; assembly: GCF_018919175.1. GTDB lineage: Bacteria > Bacillota > Clostridia > Clostridiales > Clostridiaceae > Clostridium_L > Clostridium_L simiarum. The sequence goes on from NZ_JAHLQL010000005.1 coordinate 132,838, forward strand.
TTTTTCTTCATTCTTTCTTTCCATAATTTTTACTCCAAGAAAACATTCTACTTAAATTTCTTTTTAAAAAAACAGATAGCTTGCAATTTTGCAAGCTATCTGTTTATCTTAATCTATTTAATATAAACTTAGGTACAAGTTTAGTTAATTTATTTGGTAATGCTTTCATATCTTTTTTGGTGATTCCACCAGTAAGAACTAATCCATAAAGATAGACTATCATACCAACAAATACACTTATTAAAGTAAAAATTGAACTTAACACATATGTATTTCCAACTAATTCTAATATAAAAGAAAAATTAGCATTTAATATTTTTATAACTACAGCCATAAGTATGGCTGCCAATGTAGGTTTAATTGCAACTTTTATAAGACTTATCCTTACTCTTAAAGCTGAATTTAAAGCTATATTATTAATTATCATAGGTATTAGGAAACATAATAAACTTCCAATTACAGCTCCATTTATGTTTATACTTGGTATTGCCACTAAATAGTAATTAGTTATAAGCTTCGCTAATATACCTACACCTAGAGAAACAATTACTATGTATAATCTATTTATACTTTGGAGTATAGTAGTTTGAATTTGAACTATAGCCATAAAAACTACTACTATAGCACCGTAAGTCATTATTTCATGTCCTGCTCCATATCTTATGAGTCTATATATTTCTTTACTTAAAACTGCAAGTCCAACAGCTGAAGGTATTGAAACAATATAACTTATCTTAAATGCAAAATCTATTTTTTCTTTAACTTCTTTCTTATTATTTAATACTACAGCCCTTGATATAGCAGGTAAAAGTGCTGATGAAAGTGCCGATATTATGGTAAGAGGTACATATAATAATGTTCTGTATCTACTCAAAAGCGAATACTTTATATCTCTTTCTTTTGTTAGTAAAAACCCTGCAACCTCTAGCCTTTTCTTTACTATAGTTAAATCTATTACTGCACCTACATATTGCATCCCAGAACTTAATGTTATTGGAAACCCGTATTTTAAGAGTCTTCTTAAAAGAGTCTTCGTTGATAATCTTTTTACTGGAGTTTCAGCTACTGATTTCGTTATCCTTATACCTCTACTCTTTTTATATAGCTTAGCAAGATAATATCCTGCAATTATGGCTCCAATGGTTGTACCTATTGTTCCTCCTGCTGCTCCTAAGTCTACACTTTTTTTCATCATAATATAGGCAAAAATCAAACTAAACAGTATGTTAGCTATTTGCTCTATAATCTGTGATACAGCTTTAGGAGTCATTACACTAAGCCCTTGAAAATACCCTCTATAGGCTGCTAGCACAGAAGTTACAAGCATTGCTGGTGTTAAAGCTATTATTGCATAATAAGACCTTGGATTACCTGTATAGGTTGATATAGGTCCTGCAAATATAATTACTATTAAGGCTGCTAAGGTTCCCATAACCATAAGTCCAAATCTAGCAAGCTTAAAGGTCTTTATAGCATCCTTAGGATTATTAAGAGCCATAAGCTCTGATACCTGTTTTGCTATGGCTACCTCCATCCCTGAGCTAGTCATAACATAGATAAGACTAAATATATCATAAGCTGCCGCATATATTCCATGCCCCTCATCCCCAATGGTAGCTAATAGTAAAGGTACATATAAAAGTGATAGTACCTTTGCAAACATACCCGCTGCAGACAATACGGCAAATCCTTTTGTAGTGGACTGCTCTTTCATACCTATCTCCTCTTATTTAAATAATATTAATTATAAATTAAAATCTAAAAACATCACTCTTAATTTTCTTAAATATAGGCGGAAGAGTTTCAGCTATGGTCTTATTTACCATATAACTCAAGCTTTCAGGGCAATCCTTAAATATAACCTTATAGGCATAAAGAAATTGATAGTCTAAACCAAACTTATTATTAAAGAATGAGTTTAACTTTTTATCTCCATACTTTCCATCTCCAATTATTGCATTACCTAAGAAGGATAAATGAGCCCTAAGTTGATGACTTCTTCCTGTTAAAAGATCTATCTCTATAAAAGAAAAAGCTCCATTGCTTTGTATAGTTTTTACTTCCATAGCTATTTTTTTTGTATCAGATTTTCTTTCATTAAAGACTTTAGATCTATTTTCTTCACCATCTTTAGATATGTAAGCTTCATATACACCATCTTTTATTCTTCCTTTAACCAAAGCAGAGTAATACTTTTTTATTTTTCTCTCTCTTATCATTTCATTTAAAGCTTTGAGAGAATCAAAATTTTTACCAAAAATTACAATTCCAGAAGTGTTTCTATCTAATCTATTGCAGGAAGCTGGTGTAAAAGTAATTTCCTTTTCTGGGTTATAATCTCCCTTATCGTATAAGTAAGAAAGCACATAATCTGTTAATGTAGGCTCTCCTCCTTTTTTATCTGAGTGAACCAATACTCCTGGCCATTTTTCCAGTAATAACATGTTCTCATCTTCATATGTAACCTTAAAGTTCGCTTTAACCTTTTGGAACTTTAAACCTTTTTCTTTTTTACTCTCTATATTATCTATAGTGACTATATCTCCCTGTGATAGAGAATACTTTTCTTTAGATTTAACTCCGTTTACCTTTACATCGCCTTTTCTAATTACTTTATATATAGTACTTAAGGGTACATCCTTTAATAACTTTCTTAAAAATTTATCTAATCTTTGGCCAGCTTCATTTATTCCAATTTCTATTTTCACAACATCACTCCTATCGAACTAAATACACAAGTCTAAAAATCCTTAATAGCTGTGTCTTTGATATTATATCACAAACACAGCTACTTTATATCACTCTTAAGATTAATACTTATTTATTCCCTTGTCAAATATTCAAAGGCCGTATTACACTGAATAGCTACACCAATAGGTATGCACTTTTCATCTATATCAAATAAGTTACTGTGAGCAGGGTGATTAATCCCTTTTTCAAAATTAGCACTACCTAAAAAGTAAAATACTGCCGGTCTTTCCATAGAAAAATAGGCAAAGCTTTCTACTCCCATACTAGGATGCTGAAGATTTATAATATTTTCTTTTCCTACCACTGGGAGAGCCGTAGTTTTTAAAAGTTCAACCATATTATCATCATTATAAAGACAAGGATAACTTTCCTCTATATCTATTTCCACTTCTCCTCTTAAAGAAGTAGCTATACCCTTTGATATTTCTACTAATCGCTTTTTAACATATTCCCTATGTTCTGCAGTCATTGTCCTCATTATTCCTTTAATCTCTACTTCTTCTGGAATAATATTTTGTGCAGTTCCCCCGTGTATACTCCCCACGGTTATAACTGCTGGGTATACTGGTGGAATCTCTCTACTCACTACACTTTGTAATGTAACAATTATATTACTAGCAATAAGTACTGGATCTATGGTGTGTTCCGGATGTGCACCATGTCCTCCCTTTCCTTTAACCTTTATGGTAAAAGGATTAGAAGCCGCATTAAAAACATCTTTCTTTATTCCTATCTTACCAGCTTCTATGTTTTCTGATACATGAAGACCTATTACTGCATCTACATAAGGCTCTTCAAGAACTCCTTCTTTTATCATGTATCTTGCACCACCTACAGTTTCTTCTGCAGGCTCAAATAACAGCTTTACATTACCCTTTAATTCACTTTTAATACTATTTAAAATTTTAGCTGCACCTAATAATATTGTAGTATGGGCATCATGGCCACAAGCATGCATCTTTCCTTCAACTTTAGAAGAATAAATGCAACTTTTGTTATCTTTTAAAGGTAGAGCGTCTATATCTCCTCTTAGAGCTATAGTTTTTATATTATCTTTACTTACTGCTCCTCCCTCTATTAAGGCACAAACCCCTGTATTAGCTACAGTTTTATAAGGTATACCCTCCTTATCTAAAAAGTCTTTTATCTTTTGAGAGGTTCTATACTCTTCAAATCCCAGTTCTGGATTCTCATGTATATCTCTTCTTATTTCTATTAATTCATCTTTTATTGCCTCAGCCTTTTTAAAAAAATCTATTCTCTTTTCCACAATTCTTCCCTCCTTAAGTAAAAATTATCCATCTAGCTAAATATTAATTTTATTACAACTTATTTATTATTTGTTAAAATCTATGCCCAATAAACCTTTATGATATCGCCCTCCTTAAGCTTATCACCATAAGAAGCCTCCACCCCATTAAGTTCAAGAGTTATTCTACCTCTTAACTTAGAAAGATCAAAGTCAATATAGTTAAATATATCTACAAATATATACTCTTTTTTTCCTTTAAGAGTTACTAAATCCCCATTTACATTTATCACTATACAATGATGATCCTCTTCTAAGCCTTTACTCTCTTTTTTATCCTCATAATTATCTTTACTTATAGGTCTATCTAGATCATTTGTTATATTCTCAACTGTTTTTTCCTCAAGGTCTACAGCAGTCTCTAATAAAGCTAAATTTTCTATAGAACTATTATTTTCTTTATTATCCTCTACTACTAAAGCCTTATATATTCTATCTCCCTCTTTTATTATATACTCATCGCCTATAATGTGATCCTTTAGCAAAAATGTACCTTGCTCTTTTAGCATATAGGTTTTGAATTCTCCTAAAGTAGAAGGATAAATTATCTCTACATAATCATCTTCCTCTATAATAGAGTCTATATCTTTTATTTCATCATTTATCATACATATAGGATCAAGATTTTGAATTATATCATTATAGAAAAAACTAATAGAGTCTAGCTTGGTTATGTACTCTTTAATCTTGGGCTGTGCATCTCTTCCATCTAAAGCAAACTGTACCTCAATACTGTCTCCTTCTTTAACCTCTGAATCCATACTGCACTCTTTTCCATTTATAAGAATAATTGAATTCTTCCCAAGACTACCAAAAGCAAGTCTCTTATTACCATTTAAACTAAATCTAATATTTTTTCCATTTCTTCCTATAAGCATCTTAGGATTTATTCCTGCTTGTAACAGTACTTCTGTGACTTTGTGATCATGAATATTGAAAAGACTTATTACCTCTCCATTTAAATAAACATCTATAAAATCCTGACCTAAGTTTTTTATTGCCATTAAAGCAATACCTAATACTGTTACGCCTACACTTCCAAGTGAATTATCCCTACATATACAATCCGTTACAGCCTCTCTACCCTTTACCCCAATTCTTTGAGTAGGAATATTAAGCTTTTCACTAAGCTTTTCTCTCATATAAGCGGTGTGAGCTCCTCCTCCCACCAAAAATACAGCATTAGGAGCCTTCCCCCCATTAAGCTCTAATATTTTGTGAGCAATGGCATGGGTTATCTTTTCCACCAAAGGAAGTATTAACTTTATTACCTCCTCTGACTTAACCTGATTTTCCAATCCAAGCACATCTGTATACTTTATTACTTCATCACTGGTAAGAGCTTTTTTTATGTTTTCAGCTCCATTGAAGTCCACTAAATAATTTTGTGCTATAGCTTCTGTAATCTCATCTCCTGCCATTTGAACCATTCCAAATGCAGTTATACTATCCTTACTACTTATAGCAATATCTGAAGTACCCGCCCCTATATCTACTAAAGCCAAATTTAAAAGTCTTAAATTTTTAGGTATAGCAGCTTCTATAGCAGCTATAGGCTCTAATGTAAGGCTTATAACCTTTAAATTAACTTTTTTCATAACAGAGTATAAACTATCCACCACAGTCCTTGGTAAGAATGTAGCTATAACTTCAACTCCTACATTCTCTGCTTTATGAGACAAAAGATTTGATATTACATAACCATTAAGATAGTAATTTACTATGCTATAACCTACACAGTAAAGTTTTCCCTCTGAGGCCTTACTTATTTCTTCTTCTGCTTTTTTTACTGCAGTAAGCTCTAATCTTCTAACTTCTTCTTTATTTATCTCCCTATCTTCATCTATATTTAAATCTACCTTTACCTTTGCAGTTCTCAAAAATCTACCTGCAGCAGCTATGGCAACCTCTTTTAACTTTATATCTAATTGCTTTTCTAAATTATGTTTTACTACTTGAACAGCCTCAGCTACCTTATTAATATCATGAATCTGTCCATCTATCATGGATCTTTCTTCATGTTCTACATAATGCTCTGCTATAACCTTAAATTTTTTATCTTCTATTAATCCAACTGTTCCTATAACAGATCTAGTTCCTATATCTAAAGCAAAAACTATATCCTTTTGATTAATCTTAATTTCCTCCATATAACTAAACCTCTCTTTTAAAGATTGATATACATTATCCTCATTTATAACTATTATCTCCTCATAATTATACAACAAAGCTTACGAAATTTGGTAGGGTATTTTTAATTCAAAATATTAAAAAAAGACGACTTGGTCGTCTTTTTAGAAATTCTCTATAAGTTTCATATTATTTTAAAAGCGTTAAAACCTCTGATTTCTCATTTATATAAGGTAATTTCTTTATTATTTCATAAACATATTTTGATTTGCTTCTCTCATCATTTATAATCTTAGATTTAGGTATTTCATTAAAGTAAAGCATATTACACCAAAAATCTACAAAATCATCCTTTGTTATAAAAGTTGTATTACCATTATCCTCTACAGTGAAACCACAATTAAAAGTTTCAACTATGTTTATATTAAATTTCTCTCCCCTGCTTAAAAGATCATTTACATCTTCCCACATAGTTTTAAAAGCCACCATATTTTTTCCCACTATATCAAAATATAGTAGTGCCTCCTTTCAAATTAACTCTCTACAATAATATACGAGAAATTTTTCTATATGTTATGCCTTTAACAATTAACCTATTAAGGGTATATAACATACTCTAAAAGGTGTGTATATCGAAAGAGAGTATTCTATTTTTATTATTATAGCATATAAGATATGCTAATTTCCATTTTAACTTATCTTTTTTATCAAATTATTCATATATAGTGTTTTGAAATCAAATCTTCTTTCTAACCCATCTATAAATGAAATATCTATCTCATCCTCGCTTATAGATTTTATTACTCCCTCTTTAAAGGAATTATGATAAATCCTATCTCCCTCTTTATAAGGCATGGTTAATTTTTCTTCTTTAAAGTTACACTCCTTTATAAAGGGTGATATTTGCCTCTTCTTCCCTGTCATATACTGTGTTGAATATATATGTAGATTATCTATAGCTCTTGTGATGGCAACATAAAATAATCTTCTTTCCTCTTCTAAGGATTCTTTTCCTGAACTTATATGCGGAATTACCTCATCATTACAATTTATTATATATACATTTTTAAATTCCATTCCCTTTACCCCATGAATGGTACTCATTATAACTGCATCTTTATTTCTTATATTTTTACTCTTTTCCACTTCTTCTTTTACTGTCTCTACATGAGCTAAAAAACTTATTATATTGTTATACCCTTCTGAGGAATTTTTAAACTCTTCTAGTATATCCTCTAAATCTCCTAGTTTAACTTTAAATTTCTCACTATATTCTCTAAGGTAATTTATATATCCAAGGTCTGTAATAATAAAATCTATAGCACTTCTTAAAGAAATCTTATTAAGCCATAAAATATCTTTTTTAATATCCTCTACAGATTTTATTTGAAAGGTAGCCATCCCTTCAATAGCTTTTAAAATATCAAAGCAATTATCCTGATATTTATGATTTCTTACTTTATCTAAATTAACTTTACTTATATACCTAAAGGGTTTATTTATTATCCTACAAAAGCTTTCTCTATGAAATGGATCTATAGAAAGCTTTAAATACCCTAACATATCTTTACATATAAAATGTTCAAAGAAATTATATTCCTTATCTAACAACATAAAAGGTATCTTTTTTCTTATGAAGGTATCTATCACTGCTCTTGCCTCAAAATTAGTCCTATACAAAATAGCATTATCTTTATAATGACTTCCCTTCATAGCTTTATATACACTTATCTTTTCTGCTATGTCTTCCCCCTGAAAAGTTTCATCTAATACCTGTTTATTGAAAATAGGTTTTCTGTCATGCCTATAAGCTTTTATAATCTTTTTATTTCTCATTTTATTAAACTCTATAAGAGATTTAGATACTTCTACTATGTTTTCTGCGCTTCTATAATTGTAAGATAGATACACTTTTTCTCCCTGATAAAATATATCTGAAAATCTTACCATGCACTCTGGTTTAGAGCCTCTAAAGGAATATATGCATTGATCCTCGTCACCCACTGCAAATATTGAGTTATCTCTATTTAAAAGCTTAAGTATATTTATTTGAATATCATCACAATCTTGAAACTCGTCTACTAATATATATTTAAAAAGATTTCTATACCCTTCTAAAATATTAGGATTTTTCATAAAAAGCTCTACAGTCTTTATTTGAAGATCATCAAAATCCCATAGCCCTTTTTCCTCTTTATACTTTTCATAAGCCTCAAAGCAATGAACAAATACATCTTTATCTATATTACTGTTGAAGTCTTCTAAGTTTATAGAACTACTTTTAAATAGTGAAATATCATTGATTACCTCCTTTACCTTTTCTTCTCCTATTTCATCTAAATATTTAATAAGCACATTATTTATTATTCTATAAGTATCCCTTTGCTCTATAAGTTTGACTTCATTATAATGTCTACTACATATTTTGTAGAAAAGTCCATGAAAAGTACCAAAGAAAGGTGATCTCTTTCCTTTTGTCATATTTAAATATCTTTCTTTCATATTTTGAGCAGCTGCCCTTGTAAATGTAATTACAATAATATTATCTGGATTAATCCCTAAGTCTTTAACAATATAATCAACTCTATTCACGATCACCGTTGTTTTTCCTGAACCTGGTGCAGATATTACTAAAAGATTTCTTTTTTTAGTCCTAACCGCTTCTTTCTGATATTTATCTAAAGAAAATTGCATACTTCTCTCCTTAATAATTAAAATATATAATGAAAATTATCTTAATAATCATTATAGCCACTTTTATTAATTCTATATTTATACTATCATATATTTGAATAGATTAACTATTTGATTTTATTTGATAAATTTGATATATAATATAACTAGTATATATTATACAAAACCTTAATTTAAAGGAGATTTACTATGGGTAATATAACAAAGTTCGATGTTCATAATCATAGAAATCTCACCATGTTGGTAGATTTTTATGAATTAACTATGGGAAATGCCTATTTAAGCAGCAATGTAGCAAATAAAGTTGCTTATTTTGACATGTTCTTTAGAAGAGTCCCTGATGGAGGTGGATATTGTATAATGGCTGGGGTGGATCAGCTAATCCAATATCTAAGTAGTCTTGAATTTACAGAGGAGGATATTGCTTATTTAAAATCCAAAAACCTATTTTCAGAAGAATTCTTAGATTATCTTAAGAACTTTAAGTTTTCTTGTGATGTTTGGGCTGTACCTGAGGGAAATCCTGTCTTCCCAAATGAACCTTTGGTCACAGTTAAAGGACCTATTATTCAAGCTCAATTTATAGAAACTATGATATTATTAACTATTAACCATCAAACCCTTATTGCTACAAAAGCAAATAGAATATGTCGCGCTGCTGGGGATAGACCTGTTATGGAATTTGGATCAAGAAGGGCTCAAGGTTACGATGGAGCTATCTATGGAGCAAGAGCTGCTGTTATAGGAGGCTGCAGTTCTACAGCATGTACCATAGCTGATGAAATATTCAGTATACCTGCTGTAGGGACCATGGCTCATAGTTGGGTTCAATTGTTCCCTACGGAATATGAAGCCTTTAAATCTTGGGCTGAGACCTACCCTGAAAACTGTTTACTTCTTGTAGATACCTATAATGTTATAAAATCTGGAATACCAAATGCCATAAAAGTTTTTGATGAGATACTTAAACCTAAAGGATTAAGACCTAAAGGTATAAGAATAGATAGTGGAGATATTACATATCTAGCAAATACATGCAGACAAATGCTCGATGATGCTGGTTATCCTGACTGCGAAATAGTTATATCCAACTCACTGGATGAACATATAATATCTGATGTTCTATCTCAAGGTGCCAAAATAGATAGTTTTGGAGTAGGTGAAAGATTAATAACAGCTAAGTCAGAGCCTGTTTTTGGCGGGGTATATAAACTATGTGCTATAGAGGAAGAAGACGGAAGCATAACTGCTAAGATAAAAATAAGTGAAAACGAAGAGAAAATAACTAATCCCGGATTTAAAAAAATATACAGAATATTTGATAAAAACAGCCATAAAGCCATAGCAGATTTAATAACATTAAACGGTGAAACTATAGATGAGAGTAAACCTCTTGAAATATTTAATCCTGTGTATACTTGGAAAAAGAAAAAGATTAAAAATTATTATGTAAAAGATCTTATGGTTAAAATATTCGATAATGGTGAGGCTATTTATGAAAGTCCTTCTGTATTAGAAATAAGAGAATATGCTAAACAGGAAACCTCAAAATTATGGAATGAGGTTTTAAGATTTGAAAATCCTCATACATATTATGTTGACTTATCTCCAAAGCTTTGGGGCATAAAACAAAACTTACTTCATAAATATTCTGAAGCCTATAAAGACAATGAATAACATAAAAAACTTACATGAATCATCATAGAAATAAGGTTTTCAATAGAATCAACTATTGGAAACCTTATTTAATACATAAATCATTATACTCTTACCAGGCCAGCTCTTCTTTCCTTTCATCCATATCTATCTCAATTAAACTATCCAAAAAAGTTGGATTACTTAAATCATAAAGTTTAAAGGGACACTCCTCATCCTTATTTAAAGAATAAAAAGCGCATTCTTTAAAACATCTAACTTTTTCTTTTTTATTTGACCAAAATGGACAGTATTTCATCCTACTTCCCCCTCACCCCTATGGTTTAATTAAAATCATTATATTCTAATTCTTCTAAAAATTAAAGTCTTAAATGTTAATATTATGTTACAAATATTAAAACTTCTATTATGCTGTGCCAAATCCATTATTAAATTCATTAATTTCCCCAAAAATAAAATTCCTCAACTATAAAGTATGAGGAATTAATTAGTATATTAATTTAAGTTTATTTATTTATTACATCATCTGCCCAAATCAATGATGTTACATACATATGTGATAGTTCCTGTATAAAATCTGAATTTAATCCAATATTATAACTTAATTCATGAAGTTCTCCTAATTCACCTCTTTCATAAGCCTTTATTAGCTTTAATATATTTCCTAAATAGCTTTCATCACCCATAATGGCATTCTTAATCTCTAGCTTTAATGGTAAATCCTTTATTATTTCACCTATAGGTTTATCTAATATAGCATCAAGTATGGATAAACTACCAACCATAAAAGCTGATGATTTATCAGTATTATCACATTTAGATGATATTATCTCGCAAAATTTACCTCTTATTATGGAGATTGTCATCAATTCTGAATTACCCATTTTATTTATATTACTGAGAGATACTAATAAAATCCACTTCATTAACTCATCTTTTCCTAAAAGAACTATAGCTTGCCTTATAGATGTTATTTCCTTAGGAAAATAAAACTTTGCAGAATTTATAAATTTTAATAATTTATAAGACATAGTTACATCTGTCTTAAAGATTTTTTCTATATTATCAAAATTCACTTCCACTTCATTTAATTCTTTTAATATTTTAAATGAATAAATATTTTGTTGTGGAAAGTCATATCCCGAAAGTATATTAGGCCTACTAAAAAAATATCCTTGAAAATAATCATATCCTATTTCCATAGCTCTATGATATTCCTCTATAGTCTCAATTTTTTCAGCTAGAACCTTAATATTAAAATTAGATTTTAACATCTTATATATTTTTTCTTTTTTTATATCATCATTTAACAAAAAGTCTACCTTTACTATATCCACTAAAGATATTAATGGATTTATACTTTTCTCATATACATAATCATCCAAAGCTAATATGTATCCTTTTTTCTTTAAATTCTTACATGCCTTTACTACAGCTTCAGTAGGTCTAACGTTTTCTAATATTTCAATTACCACAGAATCCTTTGGCAATAAATCAATAACATCACTTGTGATAAGGTTTTCTGTGAAGTTTATAAAGGCCCTTTTTCCATTAGTTAAATTATCTATCCCTATAACAGAATAACTATTTTTTATTAGCTGTATAGTAGCATCATCCCCATCACAGGATTCATAGGAATTGTTTTTATTCCCCCTAAATAAAAGCTCATATCCAAATACCTTTTCCTGTCTATCAAATATAGGTTGTCTTGCAACATAAACATCCACCATAATCACCCTCAATCTGATATTTAAAGTACTGTAACTAGCTTTAACCATAAATACCTAACATTACTTATATTATACTAATTAAATTATATTAGTTTCAAATAAAATAATTTAATTTAACTGCTATTTTATCTTTAAATAATATGATATAATCTATAAGGTTACTATAGTGTTTTCTCCTTGTACCCACTACTACTAAAAAAAGGAGGTATTTTTATGAATAATAAACTTATATTAATTTCTTTTTCTTTTTTAACAATGCTTATGCTATTTTTAGTGTTTAAGCATTATTTAAAAGAGATTTCCTTAAACAAAATGATAAAGGTTGCTGTGGTAGCAGCTATATACGCAGTATTAACCATGGGTCTTGCGCCTATTAGTTATGGACCCGTTCAATTCAGAGTTTCTGAACTTATGGTCTTACTTGCGTTTATAGATCCACTTTATGTACCTGGATTGGTTTTAGGTTGCGTAATTGCAAACTTTACAAGCCCTTTAGGTATAGTAGATATATTTTTCGGTAGCTTCGCAACAACTATAAGCCTATTTATGATAACAAAGTCAAAAAACCTTATTGTAGCTTCTTTATGGCCAGCAATTTTTAATGGTATCATTTTGGGTTTAGAGTTTAACATATTAACAAATGCGCCATTACTGGCCACTACCTTATATGTTGCCTTTGGAGAATTTGTTGTGGTTACCATAATTGGATGCACCATAATGAAACTAATGATGAACAATAAACATATCGTTGATCAATTGAAACTATAGTAACTTTATATATATAAAGCAATGAGCTAAGATAATCTTAGCTCATTGCTTTTTTGTTAACTTTATTTTTTATCTTTTGTAAATTCTCTAGGTGAATATCCTGTATACTTTTTAAAGGATTGAGAAAAATATCTGTAATCCGTATATCCTACTTGAAGGGCAACCTCTGTCACCTTAGCCTTAGGTTCCGTTAAAAGCTCTATAGCTCTTTCCATTCTAAGCTTAGTTATGTATTCACTAAATCCTATCCCCAAAACCTTCTTCATCTTTCTACTAAGATAACTTTCACTTAAATAAGCATAACTTGCCACATCTTTTAAGGATATGTCCTCTCTATAGTGAGCCTTTAAAAACTCTACAGCTTTTTCTATACCAGTTTCCTCAGATTCCGCATCCTTTTCTCTTAAAATATCCACAACCTTCATAAGATAAGAATAAACAAACTCATATAACTCATCAATAATATTTAACTTAGTAGCATATTCATATATATTAGATTCCTCTAAATCCATACTTTTAATACATTCATTATAGTTTTTTAGTACAGAGATTGATTCTAATATTATTTCAATACTTATTCCTCTTATGAAATCTTCCTTAGACTTATAAATTTTAAATTTAGTAAATAAATCCTTTAGCTTATTTTCAATTTTTCTTCTGTCTTTTGCTTTTACATATAGATTTATTTCACTTTTCTCTTTGGTAAAATCTAAATTTATAGGGGAACCATTTTTTAATATATTTTCAAAATATATTATTTTATCTTTTCCAAGATAGAGTTTATGACTTATAGCTTCTTTACTTTCACTATAGGCCTCTTTTATATTTATTAAAGAAGTTCTACTTGATACTCCAAGAGTTACTGTAATATTTAAAACTTCCTTTATGTTTTTAGTAAAAGATTTTAAACTTTCCTTTAAATCATCAAGTTCTTCATTTTCTTCAAGTACTATAGCTAACCTATAAAGATGGCAGTCAACCACATAATACCTATTTTTAAAATATTTATGTATTAAGTCTCTTATAACTCTATTTTCCATATAAAATTTATCTGCTAACTCTTCTTCCACAAGTCCATTATAACTATCGTTTTCTATACTTATAATTCTTATAGTATTTAAATCTATTCTAGATTCACTTAAAGCATCTAACATAACTTTTTTTTCTGAAAATCTTCCTCTCATAGCATCTAAAAGTAATTTTTCTTGAGCCACAGACCTATTTAAGGCAAGTTTATTTAAATCTTCTATACAATGCTTTATAGCCCCTATAAGTTCAATTTCATCTATAGGTTTTAGTATAAAATCTACAGCCTTTAATTTTATAGCTTCCTTTGCGTATTGGAATTCATCATAACCGGTAATTATTATAAACTTACAATCTGGTAGAAAGGTTTTTATATTAAAAGCCATCTCAAGCCCATTCATTCCAGGCATATTTATATCTGTAACTATTATGTCAGGCTTTAATATTTTACAGTACTCTATAGCTTTTATACTATTATCCGCTTCTCCACAAACTTCGCAATCTAAGGAATTCCAATCTATAGTTCTTTTCATTCCCTCTCTTGCAAAATATTCATCATCTACTATAAAAACCTTAAACAAATTTTTCACCTCTGTTATTCATATTGCTACTCTCGTCTATGTCTGGTATTAATATTTTAACGGAAGTAAAGCCATCTTTTTCTTCTACAATTAACCCGTAAGCTTCTCCATAATGTATCTTTACTCTACTATTAACATTATCCATTCCTATTCCTTCGCCTTTAGACTTGCTGTTTCCAAAACCTACCCCATTATCCAATATTTCAAAACATATATTTTCATCTTTAATTATTCCTCTTATTTCAATAATACCTTTACCCATCTTCTGCTCTAATCCATGGGTGATAGCATTCTCCACTATGGGCTGTAATAAAAATCTAAGCATATATTTGTCATAAACTTCTTCTTCAATATTTATAACAACTTCAAATTTATCTGAATACCTTATCTTTTGAATCCTAAGATAATTTTTTATCTGCTCTATTTCCTCTTTTACCTTAACTATATCACTATTTTTATTGGTGCTATACCTTAAAAGCTTACCTAATGACACCACCATATCTGTAACTCCTTCATAGTCTTTTAGTTTTGCCATCCAATGAATTGACTCTAAGGTGTTATATAAAAAGTGAGGATTAACTTGTGCTTTTAATGCTTTAAATTCCGATTCCTGTACTAAATACTGTTTTT
This sequence comes from Clostridium simiarum, assembly GCF_018919175.1. Classification (GTDB taxonomy): domain Bacteria; phylum Bacillota; class Clostridia; order Clostridiales; family Clostridiaceae; genus Clostridium_L; species Clostridium_L simiarum. Next base: position 148,113 of record NZ_JAHLQL010000005.1, read on the forward strand.
CATATACTTCTTTTATTAGTCTATTTATTTCCTTTACCATGTCATTAAAACTTTTTCCTAGTTGCCCTATCTCATCCTCTGTTTTAATATGAAAATTAACCTCCCTTTCACCAGATTCTACTTTCTTCATTAACCCTGAAAGCTCGTTTATAGGTTGAGATATACTTTTAGATAGCATGTATGATGCGGTTATACACATAAACAAAATAATCACTATAAATATTATAAAAGTAACAATAGCTAAGTGTCTTTCTTTATAAATAATTCTTTTTGGTATCAATTCTATAATCTTTATAGATGTATGTGGTGAAGTAGTGAAATACGCTTTGTAAGTTACCTCATCAATATCCATCTCCATAGTACCTTTGTTATTCTCTAATATATAGCTTAAATATTCTTCATAAAACTTAAAACCAGTCATATTTTTATATTTTTTATCTGTAATTATATAACCATTTTTATCAATAACATATATATTATTGTCCTCATATAAATTTGTATTTTTAAATACATCTGTAAAATAGTCATCATAGACATCAGAGATTATGTATCCTAAAGCTTCTCCCTCCTGTTTATCTCTAACCTGCTTTCCTACAGCCATAACTATATCTTTACTCTCTTTACCGTCTACCCTTCTATGAATAAAAGATAGCTCTTTTCCTTCATTGCTATCCATGATGTGAAAAAAATTTCCTCTTGAATCTTCGTAAATAGGTACATTATATTCTGTAGTACTAAATCTGCTTTTTCTATTTAAATCAATAATGTGAATAGGTACCTCAAAGCTTTGAGTTGCTAATACACCACTTGATATTTTATACATTGCTTGTATATCTTTAAACCTGTCATCGTATGTATTGTATTCTTTTGTTTTAAGAATAGACTGTACATCATCATTATATGACATATAATTAGTAATCTTAATAAAACTAGAAATTGTTGAATCTATTAGCTTACTAGTAAACTCTAAATTTTCTGTAACACTATTATTTATCTTAGTTTCAGTAAATTCACTTAGATTTTTATAATAAAATGCTGACATAACAATAACAGGTATTAAAACTATGAGCATGAAGGCTTTAAAAAGTCTATTACCAAAGGATTTGTTTATAAATCTATACTTCATTTATTTTCTCTCACTTTACTATAATTTATAAGGTTTTCACTTAATATTATATCATAAATGCTTATGTATTTAGTCCTTATAAGTTCTATGGAATTTATGCATTTCTTTTAATAATGTGGAAATATATTATTAGAAGAATAAAAAGTATAAGCCACAGTACTAAAGAGTTCCCTTTAGCACTGTGGCTTATATACTATTAATTATTTTTAATCTATAGGTTCTTAAACTCCGCATCCACCAGAACAACCAGAGCAACCACCACCAAGACCTAAATCTTTAATAGGCTCTAGTTGCAATCCTCTACCATTCTCTTCTGCTGAACTGATTATAAAACCTTCAAAATCATTTATAAGTGACTTATTAATTAAAAAAGTTATATCCTTTACTTTTTCAACTACGTCATCTTCTTTTTCAGAATCTACTACTATGTTAAATGCAGGTCCATGACAACTCATTCCCGCTAGATTAATTCTTATAACATAATCTGAAATATTATTATCATCTAAAAGCTTTTTGAATTCTTCATAAGCTGAATCACTAATCTTTAATGTACTCATAAAAAAACCTCTTTTCATAATACTATAATAATAACTATTATCAATTATTATTATAGTATTATTTTATACCACATAATTAATTAATACAATAGATATATGATATTTTTCTATAATTCCTATAGGTATTTTAAATATCTGATTTTATATTCATTTTAAAAGCAAATATGTTTTTAGCAAAATTATAATACACTAACTTTTATTATAAATTCGTTTTCCATAAGGTCATGTAACAGTTCACCGCTTTTTACATACTTAGGTGCTAAAATTGTATACAAACTAGTTTTAATATGAGTATTGTCATTAGTAGTGTCGTCATCTTCATCATCTATACTGTATTCTATATTTTTTATCTTTATCTTTCTTCTATTAAAATAATTATCAAGTACTTCTGTTACAACTTTTTGATTATCATACTGTATTTCAATCTTCATTAGCTTTCCTTTATACAGAAATTTACTTTCAAATCTTTTTAGAATACCTAATACAATGACTACACTTATGCCTGAGAGTATAGCTAGTACATAATAACCCATCCCTATTGCAAGTCCAATACAAGCTACTACCCAAAGGCTAGCGGCTGTAGTAAGTCCTCTTATGGAGCCCTTTTCATGAATTATGGCTCCTGCTCCTAAAAAACCTATTCCACTAACAACTTGAGCTCCCATTCTTCCTACATCCGCCTTTAAAGCATTAGTCAATAATGGGTTTTCAATAATCCTTTTCAGAGCATCCTCCACTGCATGAATTTGTATCATAGAAATAACCGCTGCACCAACACAAACTAATATGTGAGTCCTAAATCCTGCTGGTCTGTTTCTAGATTCTCTTTCATACCCAATAGCCCCAGCTATTACTATAGCTATCAAAAGCCTAAATATAACCTCATGGACTTTCATTATCTTCCTCCTTTTTAGATTATATGAACATTAAGTGGTGAAAAACTAATTTTAACCTTATCTCCTTCTTTAAATACCTCTCTACCTTGAGGATTATTATCTTGGATCTTAATTTCAGTACTCTTTGTCTTTACTGTGTAGTCTTGGTATGCTCCCATAAATGTTGATAAAACAACATCCACATCAAGCATTCCCTCTTTGCCTATACTAACAGCTTCTGGTCTTAGCACCACCTTACATAGTTCTCCATCTTTCTTTTCTCCACTATATGGAACCTTTATTTCATGTCCTTCTATCTCTATAGTAGCATTATTATTTTTAACTTCTAATATTTTACCTTCTATAAAATTAGCTGTACCAATAAAGTCAGCAATAAATTCAGTCTTTGGTGTATAATATATCTCTTTTGGTGTTCCTACCTGTTCTATTATACCTTTATTCATTATTATAATCCTATCTGAAAGACTCATGGCTTCAGATTGATCGTGAGTTACATATATAGCTGTAATACCTACCTTTTTTTGAATTTTTCTGATTTCTGTCCTCATATAAACTCTAAGTTTTGCATCTAAATTTGATAAAGGTTCATCAAATAACAGTACTCCTGGTTCCATAACAAGTGCACGAGCTAAAGCAACTCTTTGTTGCTGTCCTCCTGATAGTTGATTAGGGTATCTATTCTCCATACCTGTTAATCCTACTAATTCTATTATACTACTAACCTTATCTTTTATGGTCTCTTTATCCATCTTTTTTAATTTTAATCCATACGCTATATTATCATATATATTATAATGAGGAAATAGGGCATAGCTTTGAAAAACCATAGAAGTATCTCTTTTATCTGGTGTAAGATTATTAATAAGGTCTCCTCCTAGATATATCTCTCCTGAAGTTGGTATTTCAAATCCTGCCACCATCCTTAAAGTGGTAGTCTTTCCACAACCTGAAGGACCTAAAAGAGTGACAAACTCTCCAGCCTTTATGTCTACAGAAATATTATCTACAGCCTTAAATTCATTATTATTTCCTGCATATATTTTGGTTAAATTTTTTATATTAACTCCCTTACTTTTCATCTTTACTACCTCCATATTACATTTCTTCTCTACTTACGCCCATTTTGCTAAGTGCTAAATACATTAATGAAATAGCTATATATACTATAATTATCAGTATAGTTGAAAATGCAGATGCAACTCCAAATCTACCACTATCTACCTGTGACAATATTTGAACAGTAAGTAATTTATATCTAGCTGATACAAGGAAAATAACGGCACTTACTGCGGTCATACTTCTTACAAAAGTGTATACAAGTCCACTGAAGAATGCAGATTTTATAAGAGGTAAAGTTATAGATGTAAATACTTTTCTTGTGTTTGCCCCCAAATCTGACGCAGCTTCTTCTATTGCAGGATCAATCTGTTGAAGGGCAGAAACTCCCGATCTTACTCCTACTGGAACACTTCTCATTATAAATGAGATAACAATAATTGCAGCAGTACCTGTTAATACTAAAGGTTTTGTATTATAAGCAGATACATAGCCTATACCTATTACTGTTCCTGGAACCGCCATAGCAAGAAGAGAAGTAAATTCTATAAATCCTCTTCCGTAGAACTTTTTTCTTACAATAAGAAATGCTATTATCATTCCATATAATCCTGTTATGGGTGTAGCAATAGCTGCTAAATAGGTAGTATCTTTTAAAGCACTAGTTCCTAATTTAAATACATATCTAAAGTGATCTAATGTTAAAGAGTAATCTACTCCCATTACTTTGAAAAATCCTCCTAGAGGTATTAGAACATAAAAGGCTAATACAAATACTGTAACTAATAGACATATCATATCTATTGGCCATACTATATGCCCCTCTGTTATTAAATCTCTTTCTCTTGAAGCCTTTCCAGTTACAGTAACATAGGATTTCTTCTCTATCCAATACTTTTCTAATACAAATAATAGAATAGATATAGCAAGTAATATTACTGCTACAGCAGCTCCCCCTTGCATATCATAGTTTCCTATAGCTTGAAGATATATTTGAGTGGCTAAAGTTGAGTAGTTTCCCCCTATAACCATTGGGTTTGAAAAGTCTGCCACTGTTTCTATAAAAGTTAAAAGAAAAGCATTAGCAAGACCTGGAGCCATAAGTGGCAATGTAACTGTTTTAAAAGTTTTCCATCTTGAAGCTCCCATATTTCTAGCAGCCTCTTCTAAGGATGGATCTATTCTTTTTAATAGTCCTGTCAAGAGAAGATAAGCTACCGGGAAGAAAGTCATAGTTTGAACCATAACCAACCCATGAAATCCATATATATTAGCATCCTGTATTCCAAATAACTTTCTTGTAATTAGTCCATACTGTCCAAATAACATTATAGCTGAAAGTGCTAAAACAAAAGGTGGTGATATTATTGGTAATAATGATACAACTTTAAATAGTTTTTTAAAATGAGTCCTAATATAAGAATCTGCATAAGCAAATATAAACCCTATTAGTGTAGATAAAAATCCTACTGTAACTCCTAATAACAAGGTATTTTTCAATGTTTTTTGAAATTCTAGGTTTTTAAGAGTAGTAAAATATGCACTTAAGGTAAATCCTTCTTTGCCTATAAAACTCACTTTTAATACAGAAATTAATGGATAAATTATAAATATTGCTAAAGATAGTATAACAAAAATTATTGTCACTAAAAGCATAGGATCCCGCCATATTTTTTTCATATCATTAATATTATGATTTATGGAATTTCCATGTTTTTTTAATGCCATTTCTATTGCTCCTCCTCATTTTAATTTATTGAGCAAAATATTCTACATAAAGGTAAAATTTTTATACAACAGTTCTTTAATATAAATCAGAGACCAGGTATCTGGTCTCCTCTTAAAAGCATTTATCCTATAATTATTTGATAGCCTTACTCCATTTTTCAACTACAGCACTTCTATTTTTACCTGCCCAATCAAGATTGTAATCTATAAGTTTTGTATCCTTTAACTCCTCTACTTGTTTTGGAGGTTGAGCACTTGGATTAGTTAAAAATTGATAAGAACCAACTGATTGTCCAAGTTCTTGTGCTTTCTTAGTTAAGCACCAATCAATAAACATTTTAGCTGCTTCTGCATCTGGAGCTCCTTTTATCATTCCTACTGCACCTATTTCATATCCTGTTCCTTCTATAGGTGTACTCATAACTAAGTCTTTCATACCTTCTTCCCTATATTTGATTCCATCATGTAGGAAACTTACTCCTACCATAACTTCACCTTGCCCTGCCATTCTTGCAGGTGCAGTCCCTGATTTTTCATAGGATTTTACTTGACTATTAAGTTGTTTCATATATTCTAAACCTTTTTCTTCACCCATAAGTTGAATAACTGTAGCTAAAGCTGTATAAGCTGTTCCTGAAGACCCTGGATTAGATATGGAAATTTGCCCTTTAAATTCAGGTTTTAATAAGTCATCCCAAGACTTTGGAACTTCAGCACCCTTTTCTTTTAACAATTTTCCATTAGAAACAAATCCTAAATATCCTACATATATACCTGTCCAAGCTCCATCCTTATCTTTATACTTATCTGGTATATCCTTTGCATTAGGTGAAGCATATTTTTCTAATAAACCCTCTTCATCAGCTTGAACGAATCCATCTGCTGGGCCACCAAACCAAATAGAAGCCTTTGGGTTTTCCTTTTCTGCTCTTATTCTTCCTAGTATTTCTCCTGAACTCATTCTAACAGCCTCTGTTTTTACTCCAGTTTCTTTTTCGAACTCTGACATAGCTTTAATCATATGATCTTCCATAAGTCCTGAGTATATAGTTAATTTAAGATCTTTCTTCTTTGAATCTCCTTGTTTTTTACCACAACCTGCAAAAACTCCAACAGACATTATTACTCCCAATGTTAAAGCTATTAGTCTCTTTTTATTCACAATTTGTTCCTCCTTATTTTATAAAATAATTTCATCTAGTCTCAATGTATATGTTTTCATTATAGACTGTATTTGTAATTATTAATAAATAATGAACAAAATATTAAACATAAAAGTAAATAAATTTAACATTGGTTTTGAATAGTCAGTAAATACAACACAAAAATAAAGAACTTTAAAATAATAGTTATTTTAAAGTTCTTTCAAATCTTATATTTAAGGTTACTATTTAATTATTTTTCAGATTTTTTACCTGAATTCTTTATTACGGTTATATTTATTATTTCATTTTGAAAAGCTTTAAGCAAAGCCTTCTCTAAAACCTTTTCTTTATCAAAGTTTGCTACATCCTTGCAGACAGCAAACACCTTGTTTAATTCACCATATACATTTCTATAGGTTAACGTAACATTAGGTTTATCATACTCAACATCCACAATTTTTAGTCCCCAAGATATTTGTGCGAATTCTCCATCAATTTGCAACTTGGTCATTTCTTTTAGCCTATCCCCTTCTTCGTTTGGGTTTTCAATTATTAATAATTCATCTCCTACTTTGTACTTACTCATGACCTCATCTCCTTTTTAAATATTATAAATATAATTTAATTTTAACATAATTCATTTAAATATACTATTATGTGAAAATTCTATATAATAATGTATGCACTCTAGCATTTTTAATAAGCTATTAATTTTATTCATATTAACAGCTTGTTATCTTTTTATAGTAATATAAAAATTCTTTTTAATTTTATGTTATAATCTCCTTATGGTAAAATAATATAGTGTTAACGCTATATGATATAAAGGAGAGTATACTCATATAATGTTCGGATACGTAACTCCATGTAGAATGGAACTTAAAATAAAAGACTTCGAAAAATTTAAAGCCTATTACTGCGGTGTATGCAAATCCATAAAAGATAACTATGGCAACATTCCAAGAGCCTCATTAAATTATGATATGACTTTTTTAGCTATATTAATTGATTCTCTTGAAACTAATCCTTTAGATGTAAAGCTTCATCGTTGTGCTGTACACCCATTAAAGAAAAGACTTTATATAGCTAATAACAATGCAGTATCCTATGCCTCAAAAATGAACATAAATCTTGCTCATTACAAATTTCTAGATGACTTAAATGATGAAAAATCCTTAAAATTTAGTCTATTATATAGAATTTCACGCATATATGTAAATAAAGATTCTTCAGATTTAAATAATATGAAACAGTTAATAAAAGACTCTTTAGATAAGCTATCAAATCAAGAAAAAGACCCCAAAGAAAAAAATATAGATAGCCTAAGTGATAGCTTTGCGCACCTTACAGCATGTATACTGTCAGAGTATAAATTCAAAGATGAAAGCTTTAAACAAGATCTTTATTGGCTTGGTTATAATCTAGGAAAATGGATATACATAATAGATGCTATGGATGATCTAGAGGAAGATATGAAGAAAAATAGATTTAACGCCATAAATCATTGCTTTAATGAGCAAAATATGACATATAAAGCGTTATATGACTTAATAAAAAATAGAGTTGAGTTTATATTGATTTCTTGTGGCTCTCAATGTTTAGATTATTTTCATAAACTTCCCCTTAATAGAAATCATGAACTACTAGAAAATATACTTAAATATGGTCTAATGGAAAAAATGGATATGATTTTTAATCCTGAACAATATAAGAAAAACAATATCTATAAGGATCTACAAAAAGGAGTGTAATAAGATGAAAAATCCATATGAAATACTTGGAATCAAAGAAGGTTCCAGCGAAGAAGAAATAAAAAAAGCTTATAGAGAACTAGCTAAACAATATCATCCTGATCAATATGGAGATAATCCTTTAAGAAGTTTAGCTGAAGATAAAATGAGAGAAATAAATGAAGCTTATGATTATCTTATAAAAAATGTAAAAAATACTAGTTCAAATCAAAATCATTATAACAGGGAAAGCTATAATAATCAAAACTATAACAGTGAAAGTTATGGTTCTGAATATCCTAATTTTAACGAAATAAGAATGGATATACAAAGAGGGGATATAATATCTGCGGAAAGAAAATTAAACAATGTTAAAGTAAGAGATGCAGAGTGGAATTATCTTATGGGACTTACACATTTAAAAAAGGGTTGGAATGATAGTGGTTATAATTATATAGTAAATGCCTGTAGATTATCCCCTAACAATCAAGAGTATAGACATACTTTGAATATGATAAATCAAAGGAATACCCATTATAGAAATTCCTACTATGGTGGCGGTAGAAGAGATGATAGCTTTTGCGAGATTTGCCTTAAGCTTTGGTGCTTAGACAGTATCTGCGAATGTTTTGGTGGGGACATAATTCCTTGTTGTTAAACCTTATATAAACTAATAGGGAGGATAAGAATGAATAAGAGTAAAAACCTTGCTAAAAGTGGAATATTAACTGCTTTAACCCTTATAATATTATATATTGCAAATATAGCCCCTACTAGCAAACTCACACTATTAACTTTGGCATCTGCCATAATTCCTCTTGGAATCTTATCCATCAACGTAAGGTACGCTTTAGGAATATATTTAGCCTCATCCATACTTTCCTTAATATTAGGATTAAAAGGAGTCTCTATAACCTATATACTATTTTTTGGAATATACGGATTCATAAAGTACTATATAGAGAATTTAAGAAAAGCGCCCTTAGAAATATTAGTAAAACTCACTTTTTTTAATATTTCTCTCTTTATAAATGTATATGTTTTTAAGTTTATATTTACCTCCATTCCATATATAGACTTACCTTATGCACTAATAATTATAATCATTGAAATCTCTTTTATAATCTTTGATTATGCCCTTACATTGATTATAATTTTTATGGATAAATATATACATAGGCTAAAATAATTATAGATAGAATAATTATAATTTATAAAGGTTATGTCTTAATATATTGATATAAAATACCTAAGATAGGTTTCATATCAATATATTTTAAAACATAACCTTTTACACTTTTTATATATCTATAGCTGAATTTAAGTCTTCTATTATTTCCTTACCTTCATCATCTCTTATTTCTATATCTCCAATGGAAGGTTTTTCATCCATACTTATCATGAGATATCTCTTCCCATCATCTCCTATGTTTTGCTTAATCTTATTCAGAGCTGAAGGACTTATATTTATGGTTAAATATTCATTTTCTATCTTTAAGGATTTTGATTTAATATCTGGAAGTATACTATTTATATTAAAAGAGTAGTCCTCACTTGGTAGCAAGTTCTTTCCCATATTAATTAACTCTTCTTCTCCTAGATTGCTTTCCTCTTCTATAAAAGGTAATATGTCCCTTATAGTTAAAGCTTCCTCTCCGTTTTCCTTTTGTTCATCTATAAATTCATATAAATTCTTCAAAGTAGATATTTTTAGTCCTTCCTTTGCAGAAAACTTTATTATATTTAAAAAATTCTCTTTATCTTCTGATAAAGTAGATTTAGCTTCACAGTTTAATACCCACTTTATAAAAGATTCATCTAAGGCTTTCATCTTTCCATTATAATATAGTATTCTATCTAGATTATCTCCATCTACCTCTAATAAAGGATAAAGAAAACCTTGTATAGGTGAATTTAAGTCTACAATAACATCTAAATTTGAACTTTCTTTAAAAGTTTTGCTGCTATGATCAAATTTTAGTGACTTCTTAGGTGGCACTACTCTATTTATAGAGACTATAATGAAATTTGGATTTTCATCTAAAGAAGAATTTTTATCTATAGTATATTTACCTTTTAATATATTTATAGTTATATCAGTTTCATATATACAATTTTCATATATCTTCTTTATAAGACTTTCCATATTTTCTTCATTTATATCTTCATTGAGTATATCTAATAATACATTTTGAGTACTTAACTCCTGTCCTTGAACAAAATCTAATTGAAAAATCTTTTCATCAATATTACCTGTAAGTATCTTTTTAAAATTATTTATATATAGTTTTTCTACTTCTTCTTCTAATGTATTAAAGTGTTTTTTCTCACTATATATAACTTTTCCAGTATCTTTTTTTACATAGCAACTGTAGATCTCTTCTAATTGAAGAAGTTTTCCATTAGAACTTATATTTTTCTTTATGCTCGCTATCTGCTTTTTATCCATATAGGCACTCCTAAAATATTAATTTAATAGTATTTTTTAAGCTTTTTTTAAAGTTAAGAAAATATAATATTTAAAAAATCTTTTTCTATAAGATTATTATATTTTCCTTCTCTATACTCTCTAACAAATTGTTGTTTTTCATCCATCTTTGCTAAAGCTATCTTTTCTTTTAAAGATTCTGGAAACTCTACAAAAACCCCTAAAGGATTCATATTTTCATCAAAAAACATAAAGGTAGGAATTCTTGCTTCACCTAAATTCTCTTCTAAAAAACTTTCGTTCCCTTCTCTAGGAAGCATCTTTATCTTTATATTAGAGTTTATTTCTTGAAATCTTTTTAGTATAGGAAGAGATACAGTACAATCTGGGCAAAAACCTTCGCTAAATACTATAGCATTAATTTTTCTATCTAACCCCTTCAGTGTATCCTTAGTATCTTCTGCTATAAATGTTTTTTCATATACAGCTTTATGATCTTCTGTAAGTTTATCCATATATTCTTCATAGCTTAATGCTAAATCTAAATTTATCAAATTTAAAACCTCCTTATTATAATATTTATATAATATATAATTCTAATAAAAACTAAAAAAACCTTCTTTAAAGAATGTAAGTAATAAAAAAAGTCCTCTTTATAAAAAAGAAGACTTAAATTAATTCTATTTTAATATTAGAAATCTTATTTTAGATATATTAATATTAATGCTTTATAAAAATAAAGAACAGAAATTCTGTTCTTTAAAATAAATAAAATGAACATGGACGAAAATTGTTAATTTCTTAACAGCCTTTAATTCAATTTTATCAGATTTTTTTATAATTACAAGAGTTTTTTATAATTTCACCATAAAAATTTATTTTTTTAAAGGTTTATATTGGTTAATAAATTAACAGCCCTTAAAATCAACTATGCTTTATTATGATTTAGTGCTATAATTACAATGGTGATTTACACAATTTGATATATTAATACACATTATTATAAATAAATATTCTATATTTGTAAATAGATTTTGACTTGTAATAATTTTTATTATATAATATAATTGATTAATAGTAAGGATGGTGCAACATGGATAATATAACAGCTATTTTTAGAGAAAAAAAATTAAAGCTAACCCCTCAAAGGATTGCTGTTTACAGGTACCTTCAATCCACTACAGAACATCCATCAGCTGAAGCCATATATAAAGCTCTTCAGCCATCCTATCCTACAATGAGTTTAGCAACAGTTTATAAGGCATTAAAGACTTTAGTTGAAGTAGGCTTGGTGCAAGAAATCAATGTAGGCGAAGGAAATTTTAGATATGATGGAAAAGTTGGAGCACATCCTCATATTCAATGTATGTGCTGTAATAGAGTGGATGATATAGAAGGTATATCTTTTACCGAACTTAATGAAACCATAAAACCTTATACTAACTACGATGTAGTTACTAACAGGATTTATTTTTATGGCTTATGTAATGAGTGTAAGAAAAAGAGTGAATAGCATATAAACTTTACATCCAAATTAAAATTTAAAATTTATTTTAACTACTCCCTAATCAGGAGTAGTTTTTGTTTTTTTATATCATGACTATGATATCTAATAATCTTAATATGAAACTTACCTTCTAAGCTTCACATAACAAAGCTATTGACTTTAAGTAAACTCCATGTAAATACAAGAATAAATCAATTAATAGCTCCTGCATAACTTTAATTGCATAGCGCCTTAAATATATAGCTACTTCATTAATAAAGATATTTATAAACTAGTAAGATATTATAAACTAGATTTAATCTTATTTATATAAACTATCTATAATCCTACTCCATTCTTTCCCATCATATTTGCCCTTTGATAGGCTTTCTATCTCTATTTTTAACTCTTTTCGCATTTGAATAGGCAAATTATAAATATAAACAACACTATCCATATTACTAGAGCTTAAATTGCCTTTTATATGAGGATATAGAGAAATCATACTATCTAAAGACTTCTTATTGCCTACTATAACACCTGAGTCAGCTAACTTATCTTGAAACTCATCACTGCATATAAACTTTATAAAGTCAGTGGCATCTTCTGTATTCTTTGAATTATTTGTAAGGGAAATTAAAGTATCTACAAGTACTACAGGTGTATTTTCTTTTCCTAAAATCTTATAATTATCTAAGACTTTAATATTAGCCTTTGCCATTTCCTGATTATAATAAGATACTACAAAGGCCATAGGGTACTCTCCTCTCTCTACATAAGCTATAGTACTCTCATTGCCTCTTTCAAAAGTTTCTTTATTAAAATATCCACTTTTAATTAATTTATTAAAGCTATCTAAGAAATTTTGTACATCTTTAAATTCCTTATACTTTTCTCCTCCAGAATCATATATGCTTTCTAATTTCCTATTGTCAACTAAGCTATTTCCAAAGATTATACTTAACATTTCCATAGTATCCATAGATTCAGGAATCACCATTGGAATCTTAAGGTTCTTGTCTTTTATATTTTTTATTAATTCCTCTAAAGAAACTTTGTTATTAGTATTTGTTATTCCCATACTATTAAAATATTTTTCATTATATATTATTTCTATAGTAAAAGGTACAAGTGCTAACCCAAAGTATTTATCTCCCTTCATACCATATGCTGTAATAATATTATAAAATCTATTATTTATATCATTTTTATTGTAAAAACCATTTAAGTTAGCCAAAAGTCCTTTATTACTAATCTCTAACATATTATTTCTATTGGTTATAACTAAATCTATATCTTTATTATCATTTAAATATTTAGAAATATCCTTTTGGTTAATAGAATTTTTTATAATTATTTCTACCTTATTATTTTTTTCTTTATATGAATCTATACCCAATTGTATTATATTTAATGAATACTCATCCTTTATATCTGTATATATATTTATCTTGCTTTTGTCTTCCTTTTTCTTTTCTTTCTTTGCTTTACTACAGGAACATATATTTAGTGATAAAAAAAATATAATAATTATAGCTATAAGTATATTTCTATTGTTTTTTTTCATAATATCCTCCCCTTAACAATTATTAAATTCCTAAATAATTAAGGAGTTTATAATGTATTAAGTTCTTTTCATCATATTTTTCAATTGTTTTAAATATATTTTATGTAGAATACTTAAATATATTATTATAATCATATAATTTAATAGAGGTGATTTTATGAAACTCAGGGTATTTTTTCTAAAGAAAAAACATCTTTTATATTTTCTTATAGTAGCAACTTTCTTTATTATAGTATTATCCTTATTTAATTTGAAAAGGAGATCCGCCCCTACCTTTATGTCTATAAAAGATTCAAAATCCATAAAAGCTGATTTTAATGGTGATGGTGAAGAAGACTTACTTTATATAAATATAGACAAAAATAAATATTACCTTCAAGTGAATACTAAAAATGATAGTTATTTTCTAGAACCTGAAAAAAAATTAAATACCATGGGTGAGTTATATCATCATTGGCCACTAAGGATAAATTTCACTGATATTTCAAGAGATAAAATTCCTGAAATATTTATACAATCTTCTCAGAACAACTTACCCATTCAACATGTTTTTTTGTGGGACAACAAGCAATTTAAAGATATTTATTGCTCAAACAACAATGTAATGGGTTTTTTAGACAGTGAAAATAACAAAACACCTAAATATATATCCGGAAATATAAAAAATGGAAACATAGCTATGTCCTACAACATACTTATAGGTAAAGAATTTAAAAATTATAGTTACGATTCTAGTAAGTTTCCTGGAAAAGATATTATATTAAACTTTATCCACTACATAGAAAGTTTGCCTGAGGGTGAAGTAAACAAACCTGATATATTTTATAGTGGATTAACGGCTCAAGATATAGCTGTTATAGGACAATTAGCTGCTGAAGGAAATAACTACAAGTTCTTAGATGGTTCCTTTAAAGACAGTAAGTGGAACAAAGAAGGCGAAATCATAGAATTAAAGTGGACTATGAACTTTGGGTATAATTTAAAAACCCCAGAAAGCTCAAAATCTAAACACTCATTAAAATTAATATTAAAACCCTGTGAAGCGTTTAATAATGAATTTAGAATTTCTTCACTATCTATTTCAAATGAATAAAATACTAAAAAAATAAGGGTCGCTATAGCGACCCAAAGGGGGATGGGGGGTTTTATATAGCTAAAAAATTTTTAGCTATAGGAGATATATCTCCTATTTCATTAATAGTATTAACCATATCAATTTAAAATATACACATTATAAATAATATTTAAAATTTTATTTATTAATTTAAAGGAGGATTAATATGTTTTCTGATAAAGATAGCAAAAATATTGATAGAATAGAAACACTAATTGGTGAACTATGTAATATAGTTGGAAACTTATCTGGGGAAGGCCTAATAAAAATAGATGGTTCTATAGAAGGTGATATGCTTTGGAGAGATGATGTTATAATTGGTGAAACCGCATTATATGATGGAAATATAAGTTGTAAAAATGCAAAAGTTAATGGAAAAGTTAAAGGAAATATAACTTGCGAAGAGGTTCTAATTATTGAACCCTGCGGTAAAATAATAGGTGATATAACGGTTAAAAATCTTATTATAAAAGAAGGTGGATCTTTAGACGGTAAATGCACTATGGTTAGCGATAACCCATCTATATTAGAATAATATTTTAAAGGCGACATTGTCGCCTTTTTTAATTAAAGATTAATTAAATTTTCTAGATGGTTTAAAATCTAAAAATTAAATTAGAATTTACAAAGCTAAAAAACACTTCTTAAATCTTAATTTTCATAAAATTTGCAGGATTTTAATCCTCATCCATATCTCCTGCTAAGTACATGTCTATTACCTTATCAATTAGACCTTCTCTTTCTCCTAGAAATGGTTTTAAGGAATTTAAAAGTTGTATAATAGCTTGATCTCCTACATCTATACTTATGTCTTCTCTTCCTTGTTTTATAGGGGGACGATTATTTTGATTGTTCATACTTCCTAATAAATCACCGATATTTAAATTTCCCAAATTTGCTCCATCTGAATTTAAAACTCCTAATAGAGATGATATTTGACTCATATCCATATTGCCTAACATAGACATAAGTGGATTCATTCCTCCACCAAAGCCATTATTTGACCCCTGTGGCATCCTGTTATCTTCTCTATATCTATCATATCTATCCTTCTTCTTCTTTCCCATAATACTCCTCCTTATTAAGGATTTAGATATTTTTTTGGAGGGCTATTAAGCCCTCCAACAATTTCCCTTTATATTAGCAGCATAATGTTTTGCCACAGTTACCGCCACAGCAGCACCAGAATAAAAGGATTAAAGTGTACACTCTATTATTGTTTAATAAATTAGTTTCTCCTAAAATTAATAGGAATGGTAATAGAGTACATATATTAAGTCCTCTTCCGCATCTGTTATCATCTCTGCAGCATCTATCACAACATCTTCTTCTTCTTGACATGCTGAACCCCCCTTTCTTGGGCTATGGTTATTTGTAATCTATTTCTTATCCTTAGCTATTTATAATAGCTTAAGTGTTACTTTTAATTTTTTCCTTTGAATTTATATAAAATACTTAAGCTCTTTATTAAACCTCTTCTGTTAATCCAAATGTGTCATTGCATATAGGTGTTGATTTCTTGCCACAAGCAAATAAGAAGAATAGTATAATTATTATCCACCAGCAGCCACCTCCGCCAAATCCACAGAAGTTACCTCCTCCGAATCCACCAAAGTTACCACCCCATCCACCACGGTTGTTACAACAACAAGGATCACATTCTACCTTGCAAGGCTCATAGTAGTAACATTTCACACGGCGTTTTTTCTTTTTGTACTTGCAGCAGCAAGGGTCCCAACAAGGATCACAACAAGGGTCGCAACAACAATCATCATTTCCTCCGCAACAGAATCCTCCTCCATTGTTACAGCAGCAACATAGGAATAGTAGAATCAATATAAAGAAGGAATTCTTTGATGTTCCTTTACCTCCAATAAGAGATGATATATTATCCATATTAAGGCCATTCATGTTTAATCCATCCATATTTAGCCCATCCATGTTTAATCCATCCATATTGGCTCCATCCATGTTTTTCGTTAATTCACTTATCAAATTATTTATATCCACTTTACCTCCTCCTTTCTTCATCTTATTTATCTTTAGTTTATACTATATACTATTCTGTATAGTTAATTTTGTTACTTACCACTTTAATTTAATTTTTAATATTTTATTTATCCTTTATGTAATTTATATCATTTCTAATACTCTTTAAAAAACTCCAACTGTTCCTTAGAACTTGCTATCAAGAGACCTAACCACTCTTTACTCCAACCTAACCAGATATCCCAAATCTATGATTTGGTGATAGTCGCTTAAGCAGGTACCCAAACCTATGGTTTGATGGTATTCGCTTACTCTTCCAGTACTCATCTGAAGATATGAAGATGAGTTTCCTATAAAAACCGTCATGGTATAACTTAACAAAAAAGACCTAAAGTCTAATTAATTTTAGACTTTAGGTCTTTTTACTATGTTTAAATTTAAAAACTTCAATCTTATAATACTATTTTGAGGCTAGATCCTCAAATAAAGTATTTATAAGATCCTCTCTTCCATCTTTTTTAACTGAAGAAAAGAATATTAATCTATGTTCTGGTTTAAGTTTTAAAGTATCCTTTATAAGCTTTTCATTTTTTCTAATATCATTTTTAGATACTTTATCACTCTTAGTAGCTATTACTACTACATCATAATTGTGATAATTTATCCATTCATACATCATAATATCATCAGCTGTAGGCTTATGCCTAGAATCTACTAAAAGTACAACTCTTGTCAAGGTTTCACTGCTCATAAGATATTCTTCAATTATCTTACCCCAAGCTGCCTTCTCACTTTTGGAAACTTTAGCATATCCATATCCAGGCAAATCTACTAAGTGGAAATCATCATTAATTAGAAAATAATTAATAAGCCTAGTTCTACCTGGAGTGGAACTTACCTTTGCAAGTTTTCTTCTATTTGTTAAAGCATTTATCAAGGATGACTTTCCTACATTTGATCTTCCTAAAAAGGCTATTTCCAGCCTTTTATCTTCTGGATATTGACTTTTAGTTACTGCTGATTTTACAAAATCTGATGTTTTTATTATCATTTTAATTCTCCTCAATTAAAGCATTTTTAGTAACTTCACCTATCTCTGTAGCCAGTATGAAATTTAATTTGCTTTTTATAGATTTAGGTATCTTTAGCATATCTTTTTCATTTTCCTTTGGAATTATTACTGTATCAATTCCAGCTCTATAAGCTGCAAGACATTTCTCTTTTAACCCTCCGATAGGTAGTACCCTTCCTGTTAAGGTTATCTCTCCAGTCATAGCTACATTATGTCTTGCCTTTTTATTAGCTAATGCAGATACCATAGCTGTTATCATAGTAACTCCTGCTGATGGCCCATCTTTAGGAACTGCACCCTCTGGAACATGAATGTGCAAGTCTTTTTCTTTATAAAAATTAGGATTTATATCATACTTATCAGCATTTGCTCTAACATAACTATATCCTGCTTTAGCTGACTCTTTCATAACATCTCCTAATTGTCCTGTAAGTTCTAACTTTCCACTTCCATTCATTACGCTTACTTCTATTGGTAGTATATCTCCACCATATGCAGTCCAAGCCATACCTGTAACTACACCTATTTTATCTTCTTTATCGGCTTTATCATAAGTAAACCTTACAGGTCCTAAGTATTTTCTTACTTGATTAGTGGATATACTTACATCCTTTTTATCTGTTTCTAGCATGTCTGCTAAAGTCTTTCTTATAATAGAAGCAATTTGCCTTTCAAGATTTCTTACTCCTGATTCTCTTGTATATCCTTCTATAATTTCATTAATGCCACTATCTGTAAACTTAATCATATTTTCATCTACACTGTGTTCTTTTATTTGTTTAGGTATTAGATACTGCTTAGCTATACTTAATTTTTCATCATAAGTATACCCTGAAACTTCTATTATCTCCATTCTATCTAAAAGCGGTCTTGGTATAGTATCTAAACTATTAGCAGTTGTTATAAACATTACATTTGAAAGATCCATTTCTAATTCTAGGTAATGATCTCTAAAGGTACTATTCTGTTCTGAATCTAGCACTTCTAATAATGCATCTGCTGGATCTCCTCTAAAATCATTACTCATCTTATCTATTTCATCTAATAAGAATAAAGGATTTTTAGATTTAGCCTGCCTCATTCCATATATTATTCTACCTGGTATAGCACCTACATAAGTCTTTCTATGACCTCTTATTTCTGACTCATCTCTTACTCCACCTAAAGACATCCTTACAAAATTTCTATTTAAAGCATGAGCTACAGACTTAGCTATAGAAGTTTTTCCAACTCCTGGAGGTCCTACTAAGCATATTATAGGTCCTTTTAATGACTTACTCATCTGTTTTACTGCTAGATATTCTACTATCCTATCTTTTACATCTTTTAACCCATAGTGTTCAGCTTCTAATACTTCTCTAGCTTTTTTAACATCCATATTATCTTTAGTCTGAGTATTCCAAGGTAGGTCTAATATCCAATCTAAATAAGTTCTTATTACTCCACCCTCTGAGGAATAACTTCCACTGTTTTTTAATCTTTCTAATTCATAGATAGCTCTGTCTTTAACTGGTTTTGGCAGCTTTGCTTTCTTGATTTTATTTTTATATCTGTTTATTTCCTTTTTATCTTCGTCATCTTCTCCAAGTTCTTCTTGGATAGCCTTTAACTGCTCTCTTAGATAGTATTCCTTTTGAACCTTATCTATCTTGCTTTTAACCCTTACACCAATCTTTTTTTCAAGTTTTAAGATCTCAAGTTCATTCTTTATAACTACAATAAGCTTTTCTATTCTTTTGGATACGTCAAAAGCTTCTAAAAGTTCTTGTTTAATATCTCCTTTAAGCATTAAATAGGAGCTAATTGTATCTACAAGTCTTCCTGGGCTATCCATATCTTCAAAGCTAATTAATGCCTCTGAAGGTATGCTTCCAGATATCTTTATATACTCTTCAAAAACTTCTCTAAGACTTCTTACCAAAGCCTCGCATTTATTATCTTTTACACAATCCTTTTCTTCTAAGATATCAATCTCAGCTTTATAGCAGGATTCACTTTCAATATATTTTATAATTTTTGCTCTATTTAATCCTTCTACTAATACTCTTACAGTATCACCTGGAAGCTTTAATAACTGCTTTATACTACATAGTGTTCCTATGGTATAAATATCCTCTTGTTCTGGCTCTTCTATCTTTGCATCCTTTTGAGCAACAAGAAATATTTCCTGATCCTTCATCATAGCTTCCTCTAATGCAGCTATAGATTTTTCCCTTCCTACATCAAAATGTAATACCATATAAGGAAAAATAGTTATTCCCCTTAAAGGAATAAGAGGAATTACTCTTGTTTCTTTATTCATGTTTCTTCCCTCATTTCTGTGGTATATTCTATAGTAGTTTTAAACTTTATTTCTAAATAAAAACTAAAACATATACACTAATATAAATTAAATTTTATTATATATTAATTTTTATATAGTATTCAATCTAATTTAGTATACACATATTATAACTAAAATTCAATTGTTATATCAAGTGAACACTTCATATTCTTTTATGAAAAACAAACAACTCCTTATATAAGGAGTTGTTGTTTATCATACTAAGTGTTTTTAATTCACTCATATTAATACTAAAGTCTAAGCACTCTCTATACCTTTTTTATTCTTAGATTTCTTAGGCTTTATAGGTAGTCTCTTTTCTCCCTCTACTTTCTCAAATAAAGGTTTCTTAGTGTCTACAGACTCTTTAGTTATTGTAACCTTTTGAATCTCCTCATCAGAAGGAACTTCAAACATTATATCTCTCATTATTTCTTCAATTATAGCTCTAAGACCTCTTGCTCCAGTATTTCTACTTAAAGCTTCATCTGCTATAGCCTCTAAAGCTCCATCTTCAAAATCAAGTTTAACATTATCAAGCTCAAACAGCTTAGTATATTGCTTAACAAGAGCATTTTTAGGTTTACTTAGTATATTAACTAAAGCACTTCTATCTAAAGATTCTAATGTAACCACTATGGGAAGTCTACCCACAAACTCTGGTATAAGTCCAAATTTCAAAAGATCTCCTGGCATTATATCTTTTAATAATCTGCCAATATCCTTTTCACTTTTAGATTGAATTTGTGCTCCAAATCCCATTGTATTTTTGATGGTCCTTTTTTCTATTATCTTATCTACACCATCAAAAGCTCCTCCACATATAAATAATATATTTGAAGTATTTATTTGTATAAACTCTTGATGTGGATGTTTTCTTCCTCCTTGAGGCGGAACTGAAGCTACAGTACCTTCTAATATCTTAAGAAGTGCCTGTTGAACTCCCTCTCCAGAAACATCTCTTGTTATAGATGGATTTTCTGATTTTCTCGCTATCTTATCAATTTCATCTATATACACAATACCTTTTTCAGCTCTTTCAATATCATAATCTGCGTTTTGAATTAACTTTAAAAGTATATTTTCAACATCTTCTCCAACATAACCTGCCTCTGTCAATGTAGTAGCATCAGCTATGGCAAAAGGCACATTTAAAAATCTTGCTAAAGTTTGTGCTAAAAGTGTCTTTCCTGAACCAGTAGGTCCTAATAATAGTATATTACTCTTTTGTAATTCAACTTCTTGATCACTTTCATTAGAATTTATTCTCTTATAGTGGTTATAAACCGCTACTGCTAAAGATCTTTTTGCATCTTCTTGACCTATTACATATTGATCTAAATAAGTTTTAATTTCTACTGGCTTAGGCAAAGAAGTTACATCTAACTGTAAACTCTCTTCAAATTCATCTGCAATTATCTCTGAGCATAATTCTATACACTCATCACATATATAAACTCCTGGACCTGCTATAAGTCTTCTTACCTGATCTTGATTTTTGCCACAAAAAGAGCACTTAAGCTGCTTTTTATCATCATATTTTACCATCGTCACACCTCTCTAAGGTTTCTATGCTTAAACTAATATTATTTATTAGATTCAGCATTTATTTGATTTTTAATTAGAACTTTGTCTATTATTCCATATTTCATGGCTTCTTCTGCAGTCATGAAATAATCTCTTTCAACATCTCTTTTTATATTCTCAATTGGTTGACCTGTTCTTTCACTTAATATAGTATTTAACGTATCTTTAGTTCGTAATATCCTTTTTGCATGGATATCTATATCTGTAGCCTGGCCTTGGAATCCCCCAAGTGGTTGATGTATCATTATTTCACTATTTGGAAGAGCAAATCTTTTTCCTTCTGCACCTGCTGCTAATAAGAACGCTCCCATAGATGCAGCCATACCTATGCATATAGTGGATACATCTGCTTTAATATACTGCATAGTATCATAAATCGCCATGCCTGCTGTTATAGATCCTCCTGGACTATTTATATATAAATGTATATCCTTATCTGGATCTTCACTTTCTAAAAAAAGCAATTGTGCTACTATAAGACTTGCTGTAGTATCATTAACTTGATCACTTAAAAGCACTATCCTATCTTTCAATAATCTTGAAAATATATCGTAAGATCTCTCTCCTCTATTAGTTTGTTCTACAACCATAGGTACTAAACTCATATTTTTCCCTCCTCAAAAATTCATCCATTATATAATATAACCAATTTTTTAATATTGTAACTATATAATATTATTTATTTAATAATTATATATTAATTATATATTAATTTCTATATAATTTCTATTATATTGAAAATAATTGCCAGAAATCAATTATTCTGGCAATATACTTTAAGGTTTATTCTTCTATAGATTTAGTATTTTCTACTAATAATTTTATAGTCTTTTCTATTACTACATCTGTCTTTAATAATTCTCCTTGAGCTTTAACAATTAAATCAGCAGTTTTTTCTATTTCTTTATCTCCGTATTGTTTTGCTACTTCCATAGCCTTTTCTTTAATTTCTTCTTCTGTAGCTTCTACTTTTTCAACTTCCCCTACTTTTTCAAGAACTAAATCAGTCTTCACTTTCTTTTCAGCATTTTCTTTCATGAAGTCTCTCATCTTTTGCTCTGTATTATTTGTGTATGCATAGTAAGTTTCAAGATCTAATCCTTGATATTTAAGTCTCATTTCAAGATCTCTCATCATTTGATCTATTTCTTTTTCTACCATTACTTCTGGTATATCTATAGTTGCATTAGCGCATACAGCCTCTAATACAGCTTCTTCAAATTCTCTTTTTTCTCTTAGTTCATTGGATTCTTGTGCTTTTGCTTTTATGTCATTTTTTAACTCTTCTAAAGTATCAAATTCAGATACTTCTTTAGCAAACTCATCATCAAGTTCTGGTAATTCTTTAACCTTTATTTCATTTACAGTTACTTCAAAAGTAGCTGGTTTTCCGTTTAATTCTTCCTTACCATAGTTCTCTGGGAAATTAACATTAATTTTTTTAGTTTCTCCTAAAGCTGTTCCTATTAATTGTTGCTCAAAATCTCCTATAAATGTACCTGATCCTATTTCAAGTGGGTAATCTTTTCCTTCTCCACCTTCAAAAGCCACATCATCTATAAATCCTTTAAAATCTATAACAGCTATATTTCCATCTTCAACATTTCCTTCTTCTTTAACTTCTTGTCTTGAATTTCTTTCTTGCATAGCTGTAAGTTGTTTTTGAACTTCTTCTTCATTTACTTCATATTTTACTTTCTTAACTTCTAAACCTTTATACTCTCCAAGTTCAACTTCTGGTTTTACAATAACTTGTGCAGTATATATAAAGTCTTTTCCTTCTTCTATTTGAACTATATCTATTTGTGGATAATCTACTGGTTCAATATTATTTTCTTCTACAGCCTTTGGATATGTATCTTCGCAGCAGAAGTTTATAGCGTCTTCATAAAGAACTTCTATTCCGTAGTATTTCTTTAAAACTCCTATTGGTGTTTTACCTTTTCTAAATCCTGGCACACTAAATTTCTTTACATTTTTATTATATGATTTCTTTAGTGCTTCACTAAACTTATCTGCATCTACTGTAATTTCAAGCTTAACTACATTAGCTTCTGTTTTTTCCATTTTAACGTTCATTGTGTAATTCCTCCTAATAAACTCTTATATTAAAAGCCATATACTAACCTAGACATTATAACATAATTATGAAATTCATTTCAAACATTATTGCGAAATATTTTCGAATTAAGGCTCGGCTATAGACTTTTTTACCAACTAAATCTAATTTTCATTATTGAACAATGTTTCCATCCTTTGTCATATAGTTTAAAACTCCATCTAAACTTATCTCTAATCCTTTATCTTGCATTCCATTTATAATTATATTTCTTCCTTGAATATTAGTATTGTTATATGATTTTGCATCTAAATCCAAGGTCCATATATATTTATCTTCCTTTCCAAACCAAGGAAGTTGACTTATAAATGCTATCTGTGTATCACTATAGAATTTTGGCATACCACACCAGATATATGAAGGATTTTTACCAAGCTCTGTATCTTTATCAAAAGTTTTACCAGCAGAACCTGAAGTGAAATTTTTCATAGTTCCATCTACATAATTACCATTTGTATCATAAATAAATAGATTTTGAGTACCCTCCTCATAAATAAGAAGCTTTTTCCCTGAAGGATTTATATCAAAATATATTTTATTACCATCAGTTTCGGCGAATTTATATTTTATATTTTCGTCTTTTCCTTCATATACAAGCTTTACTATAGTATCATCAGTGAGTTTTATTTCATAGTAAAGTTGTTCTTCTTTAGCTATATCCTTTTCTTCTTTAATTAAAGAACTCTCTTCACTGCTATCCTTATTTTTATCTAAAACTTCTTTTTCTTTTTCTTCTTCCTTTTGTTTATCAGCTAAATATTGTTTTTTTGTTTCCTGTATAAAATTAGATATATATCCACTACATAATATAGTTCCCACAACTAAAGCTACAATTAATCCTATAAATAGTATTTTGAATTTTCTTCTCTTCATTTTTCTTTCATAATCCTTACTGAATATACTAGGCTTTCCCACTACACTTCCCCCCTAGTGATATATATTATAAATTAAATTTTTAATTAATGATCTTAACAAATATTATAACTTACAATTAATCTTATTATCCATATAAATCTTATTTTATTATACCGAAAATAACTACGAAAATTCAAATATATTTCCATTGTCAATGAATTATAGCATTTATATATTTGTTTTTCAAGATACCTTAAATTTTTGTATAGCTAACTTTATTAATATATATTTAACAACTTATTCTTAATTCTACATTTTTTTCATACTTTTATGATATAATTAATTAAAGTACTATGTTATTATGGAGGATATTTATGTTTGATTGGAAAGAAAGTTATAGCGTAAACATTAAAGAAATAGATGACCA
Source organism: Clostridium simiarum (assembly GCF_018919175.1). Taxonomy (GTDB): domain Bacteria; phylum Bacillota; class Clostridia; order Clostridiales; family Clostridiaceae; genus Clostridium_L; species Clostridium_L simiarum. The sequence continues at coordinate 173,318 of NZ_JAHLQL010000005.1, forward strand.
GCATAAAGAATTATTTAAAATAGGTAATAAACTATCATCTTATATAAAAGGTTATGATTCTCTTGAAGACCATTACGATGAAATAAAAGAAGTTTTTAAAGAATTAAAATACTATACTATATATCATTTTAGATATGAAGAAGAATTGATGCGTGCTAATGGATATGAAGACATTGGTGCTCATAAAGCTCAACACGATGCTTTTATAGATAAGTTAGTACAATTGGAATCTGGTGGAGACATTTATATAAATCAAAAAAACGCAATGATAAATACACTTTCCTTTTTACTAGATTGGATAAGTAATCACATATTAAAAACTGATATGAGATATAAACCTATTCTTAACGAAAAAGGAATATATTAAATAATAAAAATAAAGAAGTTTCTCAAAGCCTATCTTTGAGAAACTTTAATTTTAAACCTCTTACTTCATTATTTATTATTTAATTGTTAACTATTCTCCCTTATTTTGGCTCTTTCCCGTACCATTACCTTTTTTACCCTCATTGATTTTTGGGCATCCACCTTTTTCTTTTTTTGAATTTTCTTCTCCTGGGATACAATTTTTCATATTTTCTTCTATTTTTGCTTTAATTTCATCTCCTTGTTCTTTTGTGATTTTACCTTCCTCTATAGCCTTATCTATAGTTGCCATTCTTGCTTCTTTCATAACACTTTTATAATCTTCATCACTTAAACCTTTTTCTTTGGCTATTTGATAAAAAGTCTTACCTTCCGCTCTTAGTTTACTAAGCTCATCTATAGACATATTTAATTTCTTTGCTAAGGCCTCTAATTTAAATTCGTATCCTTTTTTACCAACTAATCTTCCAGCACCTAATTTATTGCATTGGTTTCTAACCTTTCCTTCATAGCTTTTTTCAATAGGCTTATTATTGTCATTAACAACACCTAGGCTAGTGTCTGCATATGCCCTTGCTCCTATTCCCATTGTTATAGAAAGTACTAAAGCCGCTATTATTTTTTTATTTTTCATAATAATTACCTCCTAATATATTAGCAATTTTAATAAGTAATATAAGTTTTTGTCCTTACTTTTATATTACCCACAATATTTGATATATATATGAGATAATTTTGATGGATTTGTGAAAACTAAGTTAATTATCTAAAAATATTAAATAGGCATATCCAAATTATTTAAATTTTCCTTCTTCACTTCTGTTTTAATAGATCTATTCTTTATATTCATATATAAATAGAAAGGTATACCTGAAAGCAATAATAAAAAACCATACATTACAGTTTCAGCTCCTGAACCATATATAGTCCATAATGCATATATAAATCCCATTAAAGGAACTATTGAGCTTTTAATAAAATTTAAAATATTAATCTTTTTTTTATGTTTAACCACTAAAAGTATTTCAGCTGCAGTAGCTAATGCATATATAGGAAGATAAGATAGTGTGGCTAAAAGGGATACAAAAGTAAATGCACTTCCAAAACCTTTAGTAAAATTCATAAGTAATAATATATTAACCAAAACACCACTTATTATAAGAGAAGCGTATGGTGTTTTGTATTTAGGATGAATCTTTGAAAAAACATGTGGAAAAACACCATCTACTCCTGCTGCGTAGGACACCCGTGCTGTAGATAAAAGCCATCCTATAGTAGTACCTACTAAACTTAATAGGGCAAAAATTCCTATATAAATTCCCGCACCTGATCCTAAATATCTAGAAAATATATCTACAAGAGGAGCATTACTAGTAATTAAAGAGTTTTGGCTCATTGCTCCCATGGCTGCAAAACTTATTAACATATAAAATATAGTAGAAATAATCATACCTATTATGGTACTTCTTTTTATATTTTTTTCTCCATTTTTAATCTCTCCTCCTGTAACAGCTGCTGTTTCAAGTCCAGTAAATGCCCAAAGAGTTGCAGTAGCTGCCGCTGGCACAGTTTCTAGTCCCTTTCCTTCTGGAAATAACGGAGTAATATTAACAATATTAAAATTTAAACCTGCTATAATAACAAAAAATATAAAGAGGGCTATTTTAATTATGGTGCTTGCTGTTTGAACCCTAGCCGCTAACTTTACACCCTTAATATTTAATAGTGTAAATATCCATAGTATAGATGAAGTACATATAAATCCTAACATAGGGTTTGTTGCTACAACTGGAAATAAAAAACCTACATAACTTGCTACTGCAATTATTATAGCTGCATTTCCTATCCAACATCCATTCCAATAAAGCCAAGCATTCATAAATCCCACAAAATCCCCAAAGGCAACCTTAGAAAATTCATAAGGCCCACCAGTTTTAGGTATGATTGATCCCAAATTTGCAAAGGATAATGCTAAGAATATAGATCCAATTCCTGTTATTCCCCAGGCCATCATGGTGGCTCCCGGTCCAGATTTTTGGGCTAAAGTTGCAGGTAACATAAATATTCCTGATCCCATCATATTCCCTACTACTAAAGCAGTAGCCATAAATAAACCTAGTTCTTTTTTTAGCTCCTCATTTTGTTCCATTACTATTCCTCTATTCTTTCATTAAATTACCTTAGCTATTTTATAATCACATGCATATTTAGTCAATATAATTTTATAAATATTCCTGTTAAATTTACTTAATATTTTTATAATAAAATCATATAAGTTATACAAAACTCCCCTTCATACTTTCAGATGGTAATCGAAGAGTAAGTGACTATAACCAAATCACAGATTTAGTATGTAAGCTTAAGATTAAAAATTACCCTAAAGCTTATATACTTGTTTAGCTTTAGGGCAATTTTATAAACTATTTCTTATTCCTACAACCACAACTTAAATTTCCATTAGAAATTCTCCCACAACCACAAGAGTTTCCAAAAGATATTAGTACTTTTTCTTTAAATACATTAGTTGTGTACTCTTCGTAGCCATGTTCCTCTGAGTCTTTTAAAAGTGATTCATCTATAGTATTTAATTTTTCAATCATATTTATACCCTCTTTCTACAGAATACTTGATACTGCTTTTCATGTAATATATACTATCATATATTTTTTTTAAGTAAAGATTATTTTGATTATATATTTCAGTTTATATTCATAAATATAGAGTATAAAACACGATTTTAGAAAGGTTCATTTAATGTTTAAAAAACCACTTCCTTTTTTCTATAAAATAATATTTGTACTAGTAATTATTTTATCCTTTGAAATAATCTTAATATATAAAAGTTATTCAAAGTACGAAAATATAAAGACAAAAGATTTAGGGGTACAGAACTTAAATAAAAAAAGGCCTATGGTAATTGTAGTAGATATTACAACAAATACCCTATCTGTATTTCAAGAAGGAAATTTAATCAAAACTTATAGGTGTGCAGGAGGAAAACCATCTACACCCTCTCCAATAGGTACATGGAAAATAATAAGTAAAGATACTTGGGGAGAAGGCTTTGGAGGAAGGTGGATGGGATTCAATGTTCCCTGGGGAAAGTATGGTATTCATGGAACCATTTATCCTAACTCTATAGGTTGGAACTCTTCTAAAGGTTGCATAAGAATGAAAAATGATGATGTGGCAGAGTTATATGAATACGTCCCTATTGGAACTAATGTGATTATATGGGGTGGTCCTTTTGGTGCCTTTGGAGAATACTTAAGAAGTATAAAACCTGGTATGACTGGCTCTGATGTGTATGCCCTTCAACAAATATTAAAAGAAAAAGGTTACTTTAAGGGTTATATTAATGGAGTATATGGTGAAGATTTAAAATATGCCATTCATAAATATCAAAAGGACAACAAAATGCCTATATCTGATGAAATAAACATGAATTTTTATAATAGATTAGGAATTTACCTCATAGACTAGTTTTTATCTATTTAAAGTAGAGTTTCTTTAATATATCCTTTTGAAACTCTACTCTATTTTTATTCTTCTATAAACTGATTATTATCTTTACTGTACACATATCCTACTTTTAATAATTTTGCCAAAAGATCTTCACCTTGTAAATCATAGGTTTTAAGTAAATCCTCTAAATTATTAAACTCATCTCTCAATTTCATATTTAATATGCTTATAAGCATATAAGGATCCATTTTTATTAGTGAATCTTTATCCATAGCCTTATCCTTAGTAACACAGTATACTAAAAGTACACAATCTTACTAAACATTCACTTCCTTTCTTTTTATTTAACCAATATTTCTACTTCCTAAGAAGGATATAATCGCCGTTACATGTGTAGATAAGCTCAACTAAGTCTAAACTCTAGTTACAAACTCTACCTTAATCTAAACTTCAATTGATGACTTCTAATAACTTTGTTACAACTTATTTATATATTAATTATAACAATATTAATATATAAAAACATCCTAAATTATACTTAAAATAATTCTCTTGTTTTGTAATCCTTAATCTCAACAGCATAGTATGCTGTACTTTACATATACTTTTGCAAAATAAATAAAGCGCTTAATAGCGCTTTATTTATGTTTTTTTATATTATTGTATATAAGACATAGGTGATACTACACTTCCATTAATTCTTACTTCAAAATGTAAGTGTGGTCCTGTACTCATACCTGTAGAGCCTACATACGCAATAGTTTGTCCTTGCTTAACCTGCTGTCCTTGAGAGACATTAAGACTTTGAGCATGAGCATATACAGTTTGTACACCATTACCATGACTTAAAATAACCATATTTCCATATATACTATTATATGTAGCAGTTACAACGTACCCACTTTGAGCCGCTTTTATTGCTGTTCCATATCCTGCACCAATGTCTACCCCATGATGAAATCCCTGTGCACCAGTTATAGGGTGAGTTCTAGGACCATAAGCGCAAGTAATTGGACCACTAACAGGTCTTATGAACCCTGATGAATTTCCTTGGTTCTTATCTTCATCAGGTTTAGAAGGTTTATTATTATTAATTTGCTCTTTAATAAAATTATCTATTTGTTCCCTTGCCTTATCATTAAAATCAACTAATTTAGAGATTTCTTGTTGGTTTTGAGTTTTTTCCTTATCTAGTTTTACTATAAGTCCTTTTTTATTCTCTTCAATACTATTTAATTGAGATACTATACTCTCACTATTACTTTTTTGTTTTAATAAATCCTTTTGAATCAATTCTAATTTTTCTTTACTTAATTTTAATTGATTCATCTTTTTGCTTAATTGATTCTGTTCTTCCTCTAGATTTTTTCTGTCCTTTTCTAGATTTTCTTTCATAACTCTAACTTCTTCAATAAGTTCTTTGTCCATCTTTATCATACGACTGATATTAGTTACTCTAGATATTAAATCACGAAAATCACCACTATCTAGAATAGTTTTTAATATAGCATCTGCTGGATTATTAATATACATCCCTCTAAGCCTTTGTCCAAGCATCTCCTCTTTTTCTTTTTCTTCTTGTTGCTTTTTAGATATTTCTTCTGTCTTTACTTTTATACTATTTTCTGTATCCTTAATATTTCCTTGCAACTCGGACATGCTATTTTTAAGTTCACCAATTTCTCCCTCATAATAGCCTATTTTAGTTTTTGCATCCTCTAGTTCTTTTCCCTTCTGTTCTAGCTGATCTTGAAGTGAATCCACATCTTTTTTTAGCTTATCTTGAACTTCTGGTATCTCTTTATTTCTATTCTCAAGATCTTTTATTTTATTGCTATTGTCTTGAATTTGTTTTTCCTTCTCATCAACATAACTAGGCGCAGCAGAAACTACGCTAAAGGAAGTAAATAACAACGATATGCTCATTAAAACACATAAATATTTCTTTTTAAGCAAAAAACCATCCCCTTTGCTCTGTTTAACTAAATTTATTATACTATATTTTGAATTTAATGTCACAACCTGATTAAATTTTTATAAATTATAAATTTAAAGCTGTTGAATATTGATTTATTCTATTTATATTAGTTTTTTATGAAGAAATTATGAAGAAAAAGACGCAATAGCGTCTTTTTTCTAATTTGCACTTATGATTATAAAAACTTATTTGTAAAAATAACTTATTATTAAGAGTAATACTCCTCCTACTAAGGATAAAGTATAAGAAGGAATTAAATTAATTAAACTTCCAGAAATTATAAGTGCCAAGGGTAAGGTAACTTTTGTCATAGTCAATGTTAAGCTTAATACTCTCCCCCTATATTCATCTGGTATTATATTTTGAAATATATAAAATAGAGGTATGTCTATAAATGCAATAGTTACTCCCATTACTCCCATTACTATGGCATAGTATATCAAATAGGTTGTATCATTTAATTTTATATAGCTAAATAATATAGGTATACCTATCATCAAAATACATATAGCTAAAACCCTAATCATAAATTTTAATAGCTTATCATAAGGATATTTTTCATTTACTTTGTTAACAAATAATGCACCTAATATCATCCCTACAGGAAATGCACCTTCTATTATGCCAAAACTTTTTGTGCTTAATTTTAATACATTATTTATTATAAAGGGCATAGGTACATTTATAGAAAGTCCAATAAAGAAATTTAAATATATCATAATTCCCACTAATTTTATAACATTTTTTCTTTCTCTTATATATTTAAACCCTGCTTTTATACCTTCAATAAAGGCTATTTCCTCTAGATTTTTCTCTTCATAATTAAGCTTAAAATCTATAAATATCTCTAATATACCTGACATAATGAAAGAAACTCCATTTATTGCTATGAAAAATCTTATATCCATAAATGCAAAAACTACCCCACCTAACATAGGACCTAAAATAGAAGATATGGAATCTATTATTTTACCTATAGAATTTATCTTCATAAGACTTTTATCAGAAACTAAATTAGGTTTTGCTGACTCAAAGCTTATATTATAGATAGTTGTAAATATATTTAAAATAAAAGTACTTACATAAATCATTAATATATTTAATCCATTCATACTGCTTAAAAAGTAAAGTGTAATTAATAGCACTCCATTTAGTAAATCCATAATAACTACTATAGTCTTTTTATTAAACTTATCTGCAAGTACCCCCGCAAAGGGATTCACTATAACTGCTGAAATAACTCCTAATATTAAAGTTATTGAAAAAGATAATCCTGATCCTGTAAGCTTTAATACATAGAGTGCTATGCAAAAGTTATATATAGATGTTCCAAACATGGAAATAAGATTTCCTATAGAATATAGTAAAATATTTGGTATTTCTTTTTTATCAAAAGCTTCCTTTAAATAAACACTTGATTCTAACATACTATAACCTCCTATGATTTTAATTTAATTGTACATAATCGGCTATAGACAACCTCAATATATAAATAAAAGTTTTTTTACTATAAAATAAATAAAAGATAGGGTTAACCCTACCTTTTACCATAGAAAGAATATCCATAAACTCTTTCACCTTCATTAAAATAGCTTTCATACTTTCCGCCCTTATCTATATAATCAGACATCTTCTCCTCAATTAAGTTGTAATTAAGCTTCTTTATTTCATTCTTTATGTTATTTAAGATGAAATTTTTTCTATATCTTTGCTCTATAAAACTATTGAAAGTAAAGTTTTTAAATAAGATATAATTACCAATCAAATAAGCATCTTCTTTTACATAACAATCTATTAATTTCAGTAAAAATTCTTCTTTTTCAAATCCATAATTGCTGCTTCCTGAAATATCTAAAACCACATCTATACTCTTTTCTTTTATTGGAATTTCTAAGAAGTCTGAACAAATAAATACTATGTTCTTTCTACTTCCTGTGATTTCAATCATGCTTTTTAAAAATCGATGCCTTGCTATAGAGTGGTCTACCGCAATATATAATATGTCTTCTGGTAAGTCCTTATATATATTCCTCAAGAAGAAGCCCATTCCAGAACCCAACTCAAGAATAACCTTATTTTTTAGCTCCTTGAAGTCTATTCTCTTATTTGCCCATTCTAAGGTTTCATACATCTTCGATAAATAATCTTCATCTGTAAAATTTATATAATCTATTATATAATCAAAATCTGAATCTATATCTTCATGAATATATCTATTACCTAATATTAAGATGCCTTCCTCAATTATATATTCCTCACCACAGTGGCACCTTAACTTTCCATTGATAATTTGATTGTTATTAATATTTCCTTCATGAAGCATTAAATCTCCATTACAACTTAAACATCTAAAAAGATTTAAAGCTTTAAAATCTATTCCTATCTGAAAGTTCTTTTTATTATCTTGAACTCCAAGTTTTTTTATCTTGTCATCAAGTCTTTCTTTCATATGTTTTAATTGGATAATTTTAGCTTCAATCTCATGATACTTATTATTAAAAATCTCTCTATAACAGTGTTCATTCTGATAAGGAGTAAGTTTTCCAAATCTCTTAAACATAAAAATTTCTTTGATTTCACCTAGAGTAAATCCCATACCTTTAAAACTTAATATATCCTCTAAGTCCCTTTGGCATCTTTCATCAAAGTCATATTGCCCTCCCAGTTTTTTAGGTATAATCAAGGCTATGTCCATATAGTGCCTTATAGTATCAATACTCAAGTTGTTTTTATTAGCAAATTTTCCTATCTTCATTTTCCTTCTCCAAATATAATAATTTCTTATATTTTAATAAACCTTTATAAATATATCCTTTTTATATTAAATTAACTATACTCTTTTACTGTTTTTCTCAATTATATTAAGGGAAATAATTATGAATATGAGCCAGATCCTCTATATCTACTTTTAAAATCCCCTCATAATTATGCCTAAACAAAACCTATTAAGTCATAAATCTCTTTTTCCCAAGATTCCATGTACAACTTATTTCCCATGCATAACTTCACTATGTCTTCTACCTTATATCCCTCTTTATATCTTTTGAGTTTTCTGCATAACCTTATAACTTCGCTGGTACTAATAGATAGTTTTTCTTTTATATCCTCCTCATTAAAATAATCTTTTTCTTTAAAGATATTGAAAAGATTATCTTGTAGCTCTCTTTTATACCTTAAATTTATATCATTATTCATATGCGGTCCATTCTTCCCTCTATGACAATTATCACATAAATATTTAAAATTAATAGCTATATTAGCCATATAGCTTGCCTCACTTTTAAATATAATATGGTGCAATTCTGCTTTTCCCTTACCACATACTTCGCAATATCTCAAACTTCCCTCTCCTTAATTTTGAAAATTTATTTTATTCTCAATAATATTATACTAACGAGAAAATTACACTACAAGCTGTAAATTTTTCTTGTAGAAACTCATCTTTACATCTACAGATGAGCACTCAAAAAGTAAGGGACTCGCTCAAAATTGCAAATCTTGGTTTTATGATTAACCAACTACCATCAAACCGCAGGTTTTGGTATCTAATTAACTCATTCATTCAAGATCATAGATTTTGGTTCTCTGCTTAAGCCATTATGATTAAATCATAGATTTTGGATATCTACTTAGAAAATAACTTTAATAAAATATTAATAACTTAATAAGTATATTATTCCATAGAAACACAAAACCTAATAGTAAAAATTTATCATGATTGGAGTTTTGTTATATGTCTTCTTATAATCTCCTTTTAAGTCTAGATGAAAATATTAAACTGATTAAATCTAAATATAGTGAAAATAGGAATCTAGAAATAAGAACTTTATCTTTAAACAAGGATACTTCTTGTGCAATTATTTATGTAGATGGATTAACAAATTTAGAACATATGGAAAAAAGCATTGTAACTCCTCTTTTACTAAATAAGGACATTGATTTTAATACTATAGAAGAAAAAGCTCGATATGCTGCTAAAAAAATTATATTATCCTCTTCTTTAAAAATAGTGAAAGATATATCTACCATATCTTCTTCATTACTTCTTGGAAACTGTGCCATACTCATAGATAATTGCGATGAATGTATTCTTTGTAAGACCCCTCATAGTTATTATAGGAGCATTAGTGAATCTACTTTAGAAGGAACTATAAGAGGCGCTAGAGATGCTTTTATAGAAAGTCTAGATACTAATATTGCTCTTATACAACAAAAATTAAGAAGCTCTAATCTTAAAATAGAAAATTATACCTTAGCAAATAAGAGTCCTACAAGGATATCCTTATTATATGTAGACGGTATTGCTGATGAAACTTTATTAAATAATATAAAAGGTAAGATTTCCTCTTTATCTATAGATTATCTGCCAGATAGTGGATATTTAATTCAATATATAGAACCGAGAACTTATAATATTTTTCCTCAAGGTAAAGTTACAGAAGTTCCCGATAAAGTAGTATCTGATATCCTTCAAGGTAAAGTAGCAATAATTATAGATGGTTCCCCTCAAGTTTTAATATTACCTGTAGTTTTTATAGAATTTTTTCAAGCCTTTGAGGATTATTCAAATAATATTTTAATAGCTAATTTTGAAAGATTTTTACGAATAATGGGTGCCCTTATTATAGTCCTTTTATCTCCTATTTATCTTTGTTATGTAGAGTATAATCCTCAACTTATACCTTTAAATTTATTAAAAACAATATCAGAATCAAGACTTAATATACCCTTGAATCCTTTTTTAGAAGTCCTTTCTATGGAAATACTGGTAGAAATTCTTCGTGAAGGAGGTATTAGGCTGCCATCACCTATAGGACAGACTTTGGCTATTGTAGGAGGAATAATACTAGGAGATGCTGCGGTAAGATCTGGTCTTGTAAGCCCTACTACCCTAGTAATTGTCGCCATAGGTGTTATTAGTACTTTTTTAATACCTAATTACCAAATGGCTTTATCTATAAGACTTATACGGTTTTTCATGCTTATTTTAGTTAAACTTTTGGGGTTACTTGGAATAATATTAGGTATTCATCTGATACTTTTAATACTTATAAATACAAATTCTTTTGGAGTTCCTTATCTTTCTCCAATAACACCGTATAAATCTTCAGGGGTTAAGGACAGCATATTCAGAGAAAAGATAACTTCATTAAATAAACTATCAAGTAAATTATTCAGAGTAAAAAATAAGGATGGTACTCAATAATATGAATAACCAATTAACGCAGAATCAATATAATTCTCTAATAATAAATTCTTTTGTAGGTATAGGTATATTATCTTTAGCTTATGAAACCTCAAAGGTTGCTAAACAAGATGCATGGATATCAGTACTTATATCTGGAGTTATACCCTTATTAATATTATTTAATTCTTCTTATCTCCATAAAAAACATGGAAATATGACATTTACAAACTCTCTTATAAATATATATGGTAAATTTTTAGGCAATGTAGTTATTATACTTTTTATCTTAAATTCTATATTGGTTCAATTTATAACTTTAAGTACATATGTAGAAATAGTAAAATATACCATTGTAGATTTCTTACCTAATTGGCTTATAGCAGTTTCTGTAATATTAACTACTATTTTAACTTCTTACAACGGTATAAGTGGTTTAGGAAGATTTACTGAAATAAATACACCTTTTATTTTGATAATTTTCTTCATTCCCCTAATTTATATAACTAAAGGATCTTTTTCAAATATCTCCCCCATAGCAACCAATATGATAAATATACTATACGCTACGCCTAATGCCATGTTAGCCTATCAAGGAGGTGAAAACGCGTATTTTTTTCAACCCTATATTTCCAAGGAAAAAGAACTTTTTTTAGAAAATATAAAATGCCTTTTACTTCTAATGTTTATATATACTGTTGTAGTCTTTGTCACAATCTATTATTTAGGTTATGAACTTACTTCAAAGTACAAGTATTCCCTTTTATTTTTGGTTAAATTAGTAGAACTACCTATACTTTCAGATTTAAGATCTACATTTTTGCTAATTTGGAGTTCCTCTATATTAATTACCCTAGCTATAAATCATTATACCTTTTCAAATATGCTGGAAAATATCTTTACCCTTAATAGAAAAAGAACTTACATTATAAATTATATAATCATAATTTCATTATACTTAACCAGTGAAAGTAATAGGGCTATTACTATGTTTATATATGATACTCTGTTTCCTATAGTGTTTTTTTCTATTTTATTCATATCAACGCTGTCCACTATAATTTTAATTTTTAAGAAGGAGGATAAGTATCATGCGCGTCAATAAATTATTGTTTTTTATAGTCCTTATCCCCCTTTTTTTTATTAGCTTTTATAATGCTGTTCCTGCTGAAAAATTATCCATAATAGTTGGGATAGGTAATGATTTAAATCCAGAAAATAGCAAAAAATATTCTGCCACCTTTGAAATTTTATCTGACAGAAGTAATAGTCATTTATCTTCAGTTCCTTTAACAGGTAGTGATTTAACTTTATACACTTCTGAAAATGAAAGACAAATGGAGAACAGCAAGAAATGGCTCTGGGCAGAGGTTATATATATCTTAAGTGAAGATAGAGCTCGCCTTGGTATAGAAGATCTTCTAGATTCTTTTATTAGAGATACCTCTAGAAATGAGAGAGCTTACATCATTGTCTCAAAGCAAGATAGTGAAACTGTATTTTCTATACCAACCCCTCCTAGTTATTCTGTATCGGAGCACATCAATGGTATAATAAAAAATCTAAATGAAAGCAATTTTTATAGCAATAGATATGAAGTAATAGATTTAATGCTAATGGAAAGGCAAAATGGAAGGAATATAGTTTTACCCTATATAGAAATAGAAGATAATAAACCTAAGGTTAATGGGTTAGCTCTTTTTGAAGGTAATCAAATGATAAAATATGTACCTCTTGATGAAGCAAAACTAATTAATCTATTAAGAAATAAAAATGGTGAAGGATTCCTTAGTATATTATCTGACAATCCTCAACAATACATAGATTTTAAAGGAAAAAGCTCTTCAAAGGTAAAAGTTTCTTTAGAAGAAGATAAGTTAAAATATGATATATTTATAAATATGAAGGGCTATATTTTAGTAAACTCATTAAAAAATAGTTATGGATATTTCGATGATACTAGGGTAATTGAAAAAACATTAGAGGATAAAGTTAAAAATATGCTTTTGGATGAAATTAATCTTATACAAAACAACTATAGATTCGATTGTTTAGATTTAACCAGATATGCAATAGCTAAATTTGGAGATACAAGTCCTTATATTTCTAAAGAAAATTTTCTTAATTCAAAGATAGATGTTCATGTAAATGTAAAAATTTTAAGTGGAGGAAAATCTATAGATCCTGATAGTGGTACGAAGCTTTTTAAAAAATAAAAATAATGGCTAAATAACCAAAACCTTATTCCATAAATCTTCCTATAAAGTTTGATTATATTTTAATTTTAGATTTACTCTACCTTAATTATGTTTAAGCCTATCTAAAAACTTAGCCCTTTTAATACTCATCCTTCTAGTAAACATGAGCATTAAGAGGGCTTCATTATATCAAGTGATTCCTGGCTTAATTAGTATTTAATTAAAATCAATGTGCTTTTCTATATAAAAATAATTTTTTACTTTATTATATCCTGTATCTTTTTAACCTTTTCCTTTATATTTTCCGCTCCAACAATTTCAGATATTATGGCATAGCTCATAGCACCATTTTCTTTTGCAAGTAATATGTTACTCTCTTTTATGCCCCCTATAGCTACATGAGGTATGTTTATATTTTCTGAAACCCACTTTAAATATTTAAGTCCCGCAGTAGGTGCTGCATCAAGCTTTGTAGTGGTAGGAAATATTGGTCCAACCCCTATGTAATCTACTCCTATTTTTTCTGCTTCTAATGCTTGATCTTCATTATTAGTTGAAAGTCCTATAATCATATCCTGAGCTATAGATTTTACAGCCTTATAGGGAATATCATTTTGTCCAATATGAACTCCATCAGCTTCTACTGCAAGTGCAATATCAATATCATCATTTACAATAAAAAGCACTCCATTATCTTTAGTTAACTTTCTTATTTCCATGCACTCTAGATATTTCTCTCTTTTTCCCTTTTTCTTCTCTCTATATTGAAATATCTTAACCTCTGATTCTATGATAGATTTAACAATTTCTATGTTACTTCTACCTTTTGAAAACTCTTCTCCGTTAATAGAATATATGGAGTTTTCAAATATATGTCTCAGATTTTCTCTAAAATATTTTTTATCTTTAATAACTCTCATATAACCTCTCCCCTTTTCAATAAATTCAAATAGTTTTTTAAAGGACAATAAGCTCTGTATTATCTATAGCTTCCTTAACTAAGGCTTCTATATCTAATGCTTCTTCTGATTTCATTATTTCCTTAAGTCTTGGTTTAGTCTTAGGATGCTTTGGAACAAATATTGTACAACAATCCTCATAAGGTAATATTGAAGTTTCAAAGGTTCCTATTTCTTTAGCTATATCCATTATATCATTTTTATCCATAGCTATTAATGGTCTGAATACTGGTCTATCAGATACATCATCGCTAACTATTAAAGCTTCCATGGTTTGGCTAGCCACTTGACCTACGCTCTCTCCTGTAGTTACAGAAGCTATACCCTTTATTTCTGCAAGTTCACAAGCTAATCTCATCATGAATCTTCTCATTATTATAGTAAGTTCATCTTCTCTACATTTTTCAATTATACTCATTTGTATATTAGTAAAAGGTGCTACATATAGATTTATACGTCCTGTATACGAAGATAATATTTTTGCTAAATCTTTTACCTTCTCTTTAGCTCTTTCACTAGTATAAGGTGAACTATGATAATATACACAGTTTAACTCCACACCTCTTCTTCCCACTAGGTACCCAGCAACAGGAGAGTCAATTCCTCCAGATAGCATAAGCATAGTACTTCCATTCATACCATAAGGCATTCCACCTACAGCCTTTACCTTTTTTTCATACACATAAGCATTTCCTCTTATTTCTACCTGTAATACATGCTGTGGTTTATTAACATCAACCTTTATATCCTCCATATTAGATAATATAAAAGAACCCAACTCTCTACTAACTTCCATTGAATTCATAGGAAAACGCTTATCCGCTCTCTTAGTCTCTACCTTAAAGGTTTCAGGGCTTACTTCTTTCATAATTTCTAAGCATTGTGCCTTGATCTCTTCCATTTCTGCTGGAATCATTCTAACAATACAAAGTTCTGATACTCCAAAGACTTTCTTTACTCTCTCTATTATTCCTTCAAGATCTTCTCCACCTATAAACCATCTATTTTGATCCATTATAAATTTATAATCAATGTCTTTTAACACCTTTTTTATATTATCTTTTAATTTTTTTTCAAATTTATTTCTATTTAGTCCTTTAAGAAATATTTCTGATGCATATTTTACTAATATTACTTTTTTCATATTTTAACTCTCCTTAAAAATTCAAGTGACTTTGATAAAATCCCTAAAGTATAATCTATTTCTTCTCTTGTAGTAAACTCTGAAAAGCTAAATCTTATAGCACCTTCTAAGTACTTGCTTGGTATAGAAAGAGCACCTAATATTCTACTATGCTTGACATTTTTAGATGAACAAGCAGAACCTGTAGATACAAAAATGCCTTTATCCTCTAAAGCGTGTAGCAATACTTCTCCTCTTACTCCTATAAAGCTTATATTTAATATATAAGGAGTAAAATCTTCACCTAAGGGACTGTTAATTCTTATATCACTTATGTTCTTTAACCCTTCAATAAAATAAGCCTTAATATCTTCAACTCTAGAATAATTCTCATCCATATTATCCTTCATGATTTTACTAGCTAAGGCTAAGGCTGCAGATGAAGCTACATTTTCCGTTCCAGCTCTAAATCCTCTTTCTTGTCCACCACCTTCTATAATAGGTTTAGGATTAAGCCCCTTTTTAATATATAAAAATCCAATTCCTCTAGGTCCATGGATTTTATGACCACTAGCAGACAGCATATCTATTTTGCATTCTTTTACATCTATATTTAACTTACCAAAGCTTTGTACTGCATCAACATGAAATTTAGCTCTACTGCTATTTTCCTTGATTATACTTCCAATACTCTTTAGATCTTGAATGACACCTATTTCGTTATTTACATGCATTATAGTTACTAATACAGTATCCTTATTTATGCTGTTTTTTAATTCTTCCAAGTTAACTTTACCCTTTGAATCCGTAGAAAGATATGTAATTTTAACTCCCTCAGTCTCTAACTCTTTTAATGTATTCAAAACGCTAGAATGTTCAATAGCAGAAGTTATAATATGTTTCCCAGGTCCCACCAGTCCTTTTATAGCAAGATTATTACTCTCACTTCCACCTGAGGTAAATATAATCTCTTCCTTTGAAGAATTAATTATCTTTGCAATAGTCTCTCTAGATTCATTCAACTTTCTTTCTGCTATAACACCTAATCTATGGGCAGAAGAAGGGTTTCCATATACTTCTTTCATAGTATAAGCTAATACATCTACTACTTCATCATAAGGTTTCGTAGTAGCACTATTATCTAAATATACTTCCATCTATATCACCTACTTTATATTATTGTCTCCTAATTATACTAATTAATTATAAACATAATAATCTTATATATCTACTATTTATTTTAAGAAATTCCTATTACTATATACCCTGAAGATAAAATAATTTTATTCTTACTATATTATTTTTTACTTATAAAAAATAAAGAGCCTCTTCAAAATTTAGAAGAAGCTACTTTATAATAATAAAAACTATATTAAATATCAGATAAAATTTTAAGTAAAAATTCTCTTTTTACTATACCAACTAAAACAACTGTTGTTGCTATAATAGCTATTGTTATGGCTATAAAATGATTACCTCCCGCTACCTGTGCACCAAAAAGGCTAGATAGGAACAAAGCTGGAATCCTTCCTAAAGTTGAATATATTATAAAGTTTTTAAGATCTATTCTCGATACTCCACATACAAATATAAGGGAATCCTTAGGTATACCCGGTATAAGGTATAATAAAAAAACTATTAAGTTTATTTTTTTATTATTAAGTAGTTTTTCTAACTTATGAAAATTCTTCTTAGACATAAATTTATTCACCAAAGGCATTCCAAACTTTTTAGAAATAGCAAATAAAATAATAGAGCCTACTGTTATACCTCCAATGGATAAAAGGGTTCCTAAAAAGGTTCCAAAAACATATCCTCCTGCTGCCTGTATAACCTCTCCTGGTATAAAAAATATTACAACCTGGATTATCTGCATTATAAAAAACACAAGCATTCCTAAAGTTCCAAAGGAATCTAAGTAAACCTTTAACCTTTCTTTATCTCTTAGTAAATTCATAAACACATTTATGTTTTCTCTAAAAATATATAACAATATAAATGATAATACTACAGTTGTAAGTATCAATAAGTTTTTAACACTAAATATTCCTTTGTACCTCATAAATTGTCCTCCAATTTTTTATTACATATATATTATCATTTATATATTAAAAATATATTGTAAGAATCTTAAATTTTACTTAAATAATTTACAAATATTCGAAAATTTCATTAAATGCTCAGATAAAAATATATTTACCTATTTCATATTCTACATAAATGTATTTATATTAAATTCCTCATAAATATTAAATCCCTTTAAATTTCCTTTACTGGAAACGATATCTACAAAATTTTGTATAACTTCGTAGGTTTTGTTTACTTTTTCATCATCTAATCTACCTCTGCCGAGTCTATCGCATATACTTATAAGTGTTATATCTTTCAAGTCTACTTCTTTTATCATAGAATTTATATCAGCAAAAGGTAGGCCATTTGTTACAAAAAGAGCTTGCATATGCCATCTTACAAGAGAGGCTACTTCTTTAACAAAACTTTCTTCCTCCTGAAAATAACTAAAAAATTCTAATACCATTTCTTTTCCTACTTTATCATGGTCATAAGAGGTTATCCTACCTTTTCTCAGTTTAGTTGTACTTATTTTTCCTATATCATGAAGTAACAGTGACCACATAAATCTTCTTTGATCCTTACTATATTTTTTATAGCTAGCTCCTCTATCTATAACAAGCATGACATGATTCCACACATTACCCTCTGGATGATATTTTAATTCTTGAGGTATGTCCTTAAGCTTTGATAAAACCTTAAAAGGTTCCATGTCTAACTCTTCATCAACCAACATTTTATTTAGCTCAAAAGATGGTCTTTCTTCGTTAATCAATATTTCATCTATTTTACCATAAATTTCTTTCATATTTTTCTCCTTCTATTACTGTAGTCATATTAAATTATTACCATGATAACTAGTTATAATACATTTTTAATTATATAATATAATCATAAGTTAAGTATAAAACAAATTATTTTTGGAGGAGATTTAAATGTCAAATAATAAAAGATTATATAAAATAAAAGAACAATCAATGATTTCTGGTGTTTGCGCTGGAACTGCTGAATATTTAAGTATAGATGTATCCATAGTAAGATTGGTTTGGCTTGCTCTAGGCTTCTTTTGGTTCACTGGAGTTATACTTTATATAGCAGCTGCTGCAATTTTGCCAGACAAAAAAGATTTAGTTAATAGGGATCCAAACTTCAATAAACCTTTTGAAGATGTAGATTATTATGAGACAAAAAGTGAAAACAAAGGAAATAATAACAATAATGATATGAATAGCTAAAATTAAAGCTTGCACATTAGCTGTGCAAGCTATTTTTTACTTTAATATTCTTTTAAACTAATTATCTTTTCTCTTTTCCTTTTTTATTTTATTTACAGCACCTACCACAGATATAGTTATAAGTACTCCAACTATAGCTTCTAGTATACCATTAGTATAGGCTACTCCAAAAATGGCTTTTGTAGCTTTATCAATAGTAAGATTTTTAACTGTTGCATATTTATCTACGTATAAAATGTATATCATAGTTAATACTCCAACAGTATTAGTCAAAGATCCTATCGCTGCACCAATTCCAATTCTTATAGATTCATTTTTTATTTTTATGAGTTTGTAGCTATAATAGGAAGTTAATGGGATTAAAATCCTTGGTAGTATAGAAACTAATGGGTTTATAAAAGCAAAAGATAAAAGATTTGGAGCCATTATGTTCTGGATTATACTAAATCCTCCAAACATAAGTCCAATTAACATTCCTACCTTAGGCCCTTCTATTATTGCACCTATTATTACAGGTATGTGCATTATAGTTATCTTAGCTATAGGCAATTGAATAAATCCATAGCCTGTAACTCCTAATATAATGCAAATTGCAGACAACATACCTACTACAGTAAGCTGCCTTGTCCTTGTTTGACTTAATCTTGATCCTCTTTCCATGATATCCTCCTCACTCTTATTCCCCTAAAGGATATAAGTTGAAATTTAATTAAGATTTAAAATACAGTTCGATTTCTATAAGAATACCGACTAAAAGTATTTTATCACCTTTTTTAAAAAATGTTAATAGAATTTGTTAAAGTTTTTCCAAAGTTTCATTTTCACATTTTTCTACAAACGTTATCTATGCATATTCAATATTTAACCATAAATATTACAGATTTCTTATGGAGGGATTTTAATAAGTTATGAATAATAACTAGAATTACTAAAGGGCTTTCAAAGTAAAACCTTGAAAGCCCTTTTCATTATTTTTTCTTACTTTAAATATTATGCTTATTTCCCTGTGCTTTAAAAGCTCTAAGCATTAAATTGTGATTTAATTTCTTGTATTTGTTGAGATGTAGCTTGTGATGCTGGTTTGTAAAATCCTTTTTGGGATGCTACCTTATACAAGTTATATTGACAATTCTCATCATTGTTTCTTATTTGTTGAAGAGTCTGTCTTAATTGTTCATTTTCAGTTTGGCTTATAGCACTAGCATATCCTGATAAACTTCCATTTACCATTGATAAAACATCATTTACCATATCTTTATCTTGCATTTACATTTCCTCCTTCTATCCTAAAAAATTTATTAGTTTTTGTTTAGTATTTTGAGCTTCTTTAGCTGATTGCTCAAACATTTGCTTTATTTGAGGATCTGTAGCTTGCTGTGCATATGCACTTAATTTTTGATGGGCTGTTTCATGTGATCCTATAAGATGTCTTAAATTTTGTAATTCTAATTGACTTAATTGCATATTAATCAACTCTCCTTTTATTTTATTTACAATACTAGTATTAGAATTCTATAGATAAAATATTCAGGTATAATTTTTATCTTTATGTTATATTTTAAAATCTTTATAATTATTTAATAATAAAACTAATCCTATATTTTTCATTGAAGCATTGATTAATTATTTCATTTATGATAAAAATATCTAGTGTAATAAAAATAGCCAAAGAAAAAATATATATGTATAATAGAATTAACACTTTGAAGGGAGGTAAATGTCGAAATTTTTTTTGACATTGATATATATGAAAGATCCAAAAGATACAAAAGTCATAGTTGGTATGTCTGGTGGAGTGGATTCCTCTGTAGCGGCATTACTACTTAAAGAACAGGGATATAATGTTGTGGGCATATTCATGAAAAACTGGGATGAAAAAGATGATGATGGTGCCTGTACAGCTACTGAAGATTATGAGGATGTTAGAAGAGTTTGCGATCAATTAGAAATCCCTTACTACACTGTAAACTTTGTTCGTGAATATTGGGATAGAGTTTTTAGTTACTTTTTAGAAGAGTATAAAAAAGGAAGAACTCCAAATCCTGATGTAATGTGTAATAAAGAAATAAAATTCAAAGCTTTTTTAGATATGGCTTTAAAGCTTGAAGCAGATTACATAGCTATGGGACATTATGCTAATGTAGATTTTAAGGATGGAGAATACAAGCTTTTAAGAGGAGCAGATAATAATAAAGATCAAACTTATTTTTTATGTAAGTTAAATCAATATCAGCTTTCGAAATCCTTATTTCCAATAGGACACCTTGAAAAATCTCAAGTTAGAGAGCTAGCAAAAAAAGCTGGGCTTGAAACTGCAAATAAAAAAGATAGTACTGGAGTTTGTTTCATAGGAGAGAGAGACTTTAATAAATTTTTAAGCAACTTTTTACCTGCAAAATCCGGACTTATAAAAACACCTTCTGGGGAAATAAAAGGAAAGCATGACGGACTTATGTATTATACATTAGGTCAAAGAAAAGGTTTGGGTATAGGTGGTGAAGGCGAACCTTGGTTTGTAGCTGAAAAAGATCTAAAAACTAATACTCTTTATGTAGTTCAAGGAGAGCAACATGCCTCTTTGTACTCCTATGGTTTGATAGCTACGGATTTAAGTTTCATAAGTGAAAATGAAAAGCCTAAGAAGTTCCAATGTACAGCTAAATTTAGATATAGACAACCTGACCAGCAGGTTACACTTCATTTAATGAAAGATAATAAATGTTTTGTAGAATTTAAAGAGGCTCAAAAAGCTATAACCCCAGGTCAAGCAGTTGTTTTCTATAAAGATTCAGAATGCCTTGGTGGAGCTACCATAGATAAGTACTTTAAGAGTAAAGAAAGCATGGAAAAATTTAAGGAATACAACCTTTAAAAATTATCCCTATACTAACCCATAAACTTTTTTTGAAAGACTAAATATAAAAGCTTAGGAAGTCATATTTTAAAAATTCCTAAGCTTTTATCTTTTATTTTATCCCATGACTTATATTATAAGAAGATCTCCTTCTTCTATATCTACTTTTATATTCTGTCCTTCCTTTATTTCTCCGGAAATAATTTTTCTCGCTATTTCTGTCTCTAGAGAATTTTCTATATATCTTCTTAGGGGTCTAGCACCATATATAGGATCGTATCCCTCTTTGGCTAAAAGTGTCTTCGCTTCTTCTGTTACAGATATACTCATATTTTTTTCTTTTAATCTATAGTTTAATTCTTGTAAAAATATATCTATTATTTTTACTACCCCATTTTTAGATAAAGGTTTAAATAATATAATATCATCTACTCTATTAAGGAATTCCGGTTTAAATCTATCTCTCATATCTCTTATTACTGATTCTTTTATGCCTTCTTCTATTTGATTTTCTTTTTTATTTTGTAGCAAATACTGACTTCCTATATTAGAAGTCATGATTATTATAGTGTTTTTAAAATCAATAATATTTCCCTTATTATCTGTCAATCGTCCATCGTCCAAAATCTGAAGAAATACATTAAACACATCTTCATGAGCTTTTTCTATTTCATCGAAAAGTATAACACTGTAGGGTTTTCTTCTAACCGCTTCTGTCAACTGTCCGCCTTGTTCATAACCTACATATCCTGGAGGAGCTCCTATAAGCCTAGATACAGAAAACTTTTCCATATACTCTGACATATCTATCCTTATCATATTTTCCTCACTATCAAATAATGTTCTTGCTAGAGTCTTAGCAAGCTCTGTTTTCCCTACTCCTGTAGGTCCTAAAAATATAAAGGAACCTATAGGTTTATTTACACTTTTAAGTCCTGCCCTAGCTCTTATTACTGCATTAGCTACAGCTTTAATAGGCTCTTCTTGATCTACAACCCTTATTTTTAACTCTTCTTCTAATCTTAAAAGTTTCTTTCGTTCTCCCTCTAGAATCCTGGACACCGGTATTCCAGTCCACTTTGATACTATTTCAGATATTTCCTCCTCTGTAACTTCTTCCTTTAATAGAGCTCCTTCATAATTTTCCTTAATAAGTTCTTCTTTTTCTTGTATTTTCTTTTCTATTTGAGGGAGCCTTCCATATCTTAATTCTGCTACTTTATTTAAATCATACTCTCTCTCATACTTTTCAATTCTTCCTCTTATATTATCCAATTCAGTTTTTAAATCCCTTACTTCTAATATATGAGTTTTTTCTTTTTCATACTTAGCAGTCATTGCCTTGTCTTTTTCTTTTAATTCACTAAGTTCTTTTTCTAGATGCGCTAGCCTATCTTTAGAAAAACTGTCTCTTTCTCTATTTAGGCTTTCTTTTTCAATTTCAAGTTGGAATATTCTTCTTCTAACCACATCTAATTCTGTAGGTAAACTATCTATTTCAGTCCTTATCATAGCTCCAGCTTCATCTATAAGATCTATGGCCTTATCTGGTAAAAACCTATCTGTTATATACCTATGAGATAGTTTTGCTGCAGCTATTATAGCAGAATCATGAATTCTTATCCCATGATGTATCTCAAATCTCTCTTTTAATCCTCTTAATATGGATATTGTATCTTCTACAGAAGGTTCTTCAACTATAACGGGTTGAAATCTTCTTTCAAGTGCCTTATCCTTTTCTATATATTGTCTATACTCGTCAAAAGTAGTTGCCCCTATACAATTAAGTTCTCCTCTGGCTAAAAGTGGCTTTATAATGTTACCTGCATCCATAGCACCTTCTGTTTTACCAGCTCCAACTATAGTATGAAGTTCATCAATAAATAATATTATCCTTCCATTACTACTTTGAACTTCCTTTAATACAGCCTTTAATCTTTCTTCAAATTCACCCCTATATTTAGCTCCAGCAATTAAAGCTCCCATATCTAAAGAGAAAATTATCTTATCCTTAAGTCCTTCGGGGACATCACCTCTAACAATTCTTTCTGCCAATCCCTCTACTATAGCAGTTTTACCCACTCCTGGCTCTCCTATTAATACTGGATTATTTTTAGTTCTTCTAGATAATATTCTAACAGTCCTTCTTATCTCTTCATCTCTTCCAATAACAGGATCAAGCTTATGTTTTTTAGCAAGTTCCACAAGATTTATACTATATTTTTTTAGTGCATCATAAGTACCCTCAGGATCCATAGTATCTACCCTTTGATTTCCTCGAGTAGCAGCTAGTGCAGACATAAAATCCTTCTTGTTGATCCCATTACTTACCATTATCCTTCCTGTAATACCTTTATAATCCACATCCATTATAGCTAACATAATATGTTCAACACTTATATAAGAATCCTTAAAATCCTTTGCTATTTTTTCTGCACTAATAAATACTTCTTCTATTCTTCTTGTTGCATAAACAGAAGAATTATCAGCTCCACTACCTAAAACCTTAGGTAACTTTTCTAATTCTTTATTTATATCATAATTTAGATTTTTTATACTTACTCCCATTTTCTCCAATATATTTGGTATAAGCCCATCTTCTTGCTGTACAAGTGCTGCAAAGAGATGTATGATATCAATTTGCTGATGTCTATAACTTACTGCTATAGCTTGAGAGTCATTCAGAGCATTTTGTACCCTCAATGTCAACTTTTCTATATTCATAACTTCCCTCCTTAATTTTTATTTTTTACTATCTTACTATATATATTATCAGTATTTTAAATAAAATAAAAATCTGTAACCATTCAGCTACTACAATAATTTAAACTTCTAAAGGTCTAATTGTATTTATATGCAAAACATTATGCATGAAGATCTTTTGTAAATATTTTATATGGTTAAATATCTATCTTTTGGATTTGATTTCTATGGTAAAATTATGGTATGATTTATATAAAGGAAGGGAATGAATTGTATGAATATTCTGAAAAAACTTAACAAGAACAAATTGTCATTCTTCTTATTGGCTAGTTTGTGTATTATGAATTATCCAGGCGCTGCCTTTGCAGAAACCTCTCCATTTATTTTGGCAAGTGAGGCCATTAAATCCACTGATATTGATACTGGCATAGCAAACCTAACCTATAATAAAGATGAGATTTTAGCCACAAATGGCGATAAAATAGAAAGCTTTGTCCCAAAAGAAGGCTTAAATTCAAAAGGAAAATTTATAGTGGTTGAACGCAATAAAAAATCACTTACAACTTCACCAGTGGATATTTCAATTATTGATTCTATGAGTAATCGTACATACCCAGGAGCGTTACAGCTTGCAAACCGTAATTTTATTGAAAATCAACCTAATATTCTAATGTGCAAGAGAAAACCTTTGAATATTAGCATAGACTTACCAGGTATGAAAAATGAAAATACAGTAACAGTTCAAAACCCAACCTATGGTAACGTCTCTGGTGCCATCGATGAACTAGCGTCCACTTGGAATGAAAAGTATTCTGAAACAAACACTTTACCCGCAAGAACACAATATTCAGAAGCTATGGTTTATAGTAAATCACAAATATCAAGTGCTCTTAATGTTAATGCTAAAGTTATTGATAACTCACTAGGAATTGATTTTAATGCTATAGCAAATGGTGATAAAAAAGTTATGGTTGCGGCATACAAACAAATATTTTATACCGTAAGTGCAGAACTACCTAATAATCCATCAGAACTTTTTGATGATAGTGTTACTTTTGAAGAGCTAACTCGTAAAGGAGTAAGCAATGAGGCGCCACCTGTTATAGTATCAAATGTAGCCTATGGTAGAACAATTTATGTGAAATTAGAAACCACATCTAAGAGTAAAGATATCCAAGCTGCCTTTAAAGCATTGCTTAAAAATAATAATGTAGAGTCTAATGCACAATATAAAGATATTTTTGAAGAAAGCTCCTTTACTGCGGTAGTATTAGGAGGAGACGCAAAAGAACATAATAAGATTATCACAAAGGACTTTGATGAAATTCGAAATATAATCAAAGATAATGCAGAATTCAGTGCTAAAAATCCAGCATATCCAATTTCATATACAAGCGTTTTCTTGAAAGATAATTCAATTGCTGCAGTTCATAATAAAACAGATTATGTGGAGACTACATCAACAGAATATTCTAGGGGTAAAATAATTCTTGATCATTATGGTGCCTATGTAGCACAATTTGAAGTATCCTGGGACGAATTTTCCTATGATGACAATGGAAAGGAAGTACTAACCCATAAAACTTGGGCAGGAAATTATCAAGATAAAACAGCTCATTACTGTACAGTAATACCACTGCCTCCTAATTCAAAAAATATAAGAATTTTAGCAAGAGAGTGTACAGGCCTTGCTTGGGAATGGTTTAGAACAATTATTGATGAATATGATGTACCATTATCAAATGAAATAAGAGTTTCAATTGGAGGAACTACATTATACCCTACAGCTAATATCAAGTTTAATTAAATACATTAACTTTTAATATTTAACTCTAAAACTTTTAGCGGTAAATAACAATCATTATAGTTATTTACCGCTAATTTTTTATTTTCTTTTAGATTAGTTCCATTCTACTTTTCGTTGTTACGAAAGGATAACTCTCCTCCTGATCCATCTAAACCTCCAGAATTCATAATAAAAATAACTATATCTTACTAAAATGAAATACCTATTTGAAACCCATTGTTCCAGTTTATATGCGAAAATAAGAATAGTCATTTTCTTATTTTGTTATCCTTGTAACTTAAAAATAACAATAAACATCTATATTTTAAATGCTATTCTTCTTTCAAACTAAATATGCATTTTAACTACAGAATGAATTATTAAAGTCAAAAGAATGCAAAGTAAATTCCATTCTGTAAGAAGAAATTAATATTTTAAAAGAAAACTTTAAATTTAAAAAACAGCTTGAAAAGCTAGAAAAGGAAAATCTTTTTCTTCAAATAAAAAGGCTATATTTAAAAAATACAGCCTTTTTTACCTAAAAATCTCTTTAATCAAAAACCTCTAAGGATTTGCTAAAAAATATTTTTTATCTCATAAGTTTACATCTTTTTCTGAAGTCCAAGAGCTAAGGTAAAGTATTTTATAGACTCGTTTACTTCTTCAAGTTTATGATACATATCTCCCATTTCTATATATCTATTATATCTTTCCTGTTTATTTGCATATTTAAATAAAGCGTCTGTAGAAAGATTCATATACATTTCAGCTTGATCATACTTTCCTGCCTTTTGAAGGATAATTGATTTAAAATAATAGGCTCTCTCTATGTATCTTATATTATCGCAATCTATAGCAAAATTTAAAGTTTCATCACAAATAAACTGTGCTTCATCCAATATATTATTATTTGTTAACTCTTCTATGCATCTTAACATGTATTCTACTAAAGACTGTTTATTATCCTTAGGATATGTGTTTAAACCATTTTTAACATACTCCGTAGCTTTTTCTTTATCTCCAATTTCAAACATTGCTGTAGCATAATTTAGTATGGCATTTGCCTTCCTTCCAAAATCATCCTTGAAATATTTATAAGATTTAGACTCATATTCTTCAAAATTATCTTTACCCATCTTTAATGATAATATAGCTAAAAGATGATATATTTCTGCGTTTTTGATATCCTTATTAACATGCTCTAAAAGGTCTATAAGTCTTACTGCAACTTCGTAGCATCTTTCATAATCCTCTAACATCATGTAGCAAGCAGCTTCATTGTAAGTTACAGTACTTAGCATATCATAATCTTCTATATTTTTTTCTCTTATATACTTCCTTACAGAATTATAATAGGTAGATGCTTGCATATATTCCTTGTTCATATAAAGGTACCTTGCCATATCTTTATAATATACAAGATGATTATTATCAGACTTCGATTTTTGACATAGGTCGTAATATTTAGAGTTTATAATCTGTATATTTTCAAACTTACCTATCTCTATGTATCCATTAAACAAAATATGCATTATTTCAAAGCTTAAATCATTGTAATTATAATCTAGGGCATATTCTAAATTATATTGAAGCTTTTCTTCCACATCACTATTAAATTTTTCATCCTTTAACACATCTATATTGGCCTTTATTTGTTCTTCCACATCTTTCATAAGGTAGTCCACATCTAGCTCAAGCTTATCAGCTACATATTCTATTATCCATTTCTCTGGCTTAATTTTATCATTTTCTATGCAACTCATTTTAGACACAGATACTTTATCTTTACATATATCTTTTAAAGTCGCACCTTTATATATCCTAGCCCTTTTAATTTTTTCTCCTGTAGATAATATTTCCATGCTTTATCACACCTATCCAATATAACAATTATTTTCTACTAATTATCTTTAATGATTCCAAGCTTTTTAAACATTAGTACCCCTTCATTTAGGTATTTAGCTGCTCCTTTATCGTCCCTATTTTCTATATAAAACTTACCTAGTATTATAGCAATTTCAGCTGCCTCTTTATAACACTCCATATTTCTTGCAAAATTAAGAGCCATAATTAAGGTGTTTTCAGCCTGTGAAAGATTTTCTTCTAAAAGCTCAACTCTATACTTTAAAAGGTAGTACTTTATTAATGCGTCGTTATCCCCATCACTTATATTAGAAGATATCTCCTCTAAGGTTTTTTTGCAATTTTCATCATCTTTAAGTTTTATATAATTCTCACAAATATTTATTATAGTTTCTATAATTTTAGGGTCCTTATTTTTAGAACGCATCTCCTTGGCCTTATTTAAGTGTTTAAAGGATTCTTCTATATTTTCAAACTCATAAAATAGCTTGCCCAAATTGTTTTCAACTTCCGATATTTGGAATGAATCTTCTAATTCTCTAAATACATCTAAGGTTTTCATTGAATATCTTATAGCATTATCTACGTCACCTTTTTTATTATATTGTTCTGCTAATAAAAGCAATGAATTAGCATAATCCTTTTTATCATCTAGTTGACCAAATCTTTCTTTTGCAAGATAAGTATAATTTATTGCTTTATCTAAACTTTCTAGTTTATAATATGTATTTGCCATATAATAGTATATCTCACCTATTAGAGCATCATCTCCTATATTGTTATCTAAAAAAGCTTTTTCTGCCTGTTGAAGATAACTATTAGAAGAATGGTAGGCTTTTACTTCAAAGGTTATTTTACCTAAATTTAAGAATGTATGTACAACCTCTTCAAAATTATTATTTTTTATAAATATAACATTTGCTGAAAGAAAGAATTGTTGAGCAGGTCCATATTCATCTTTAGACTTGTGAATAGTAGCTCTTAAATATAGATTTCTTGCCTTTCTATATTCTAGGTTATATCTTTCTGCATAATATAAGGCCTTTTCAATATATTGTGAGGCTGTGTTTAAATCTCCATTCAATATATTTGCCTCCGCCATATTTTCAAAAAATAAACAAATTTTTTCTGCTTGACTCTCTTCAGACTCCATGAGATAATCCACAGAGGTCCTAAGCGTTTCTGCTAGGTATTCTAATAAATCCATACTAGGATTTGATTTCCCAGACTCTACCAAACTGATTTGTCCTGGAGTTATTCTATCTCCTGCTAAATCCTTTAATGTCATATTAAGTTCTTTTCTTCTACGTTTAATCTTTTCTCCTAAAGACAATATCTCCATAATCACTCTTCCTTTACTGAAGTTATATGTTTAATAAAATTAAATCTTTGCATGAATATTCTGTTTTATTATAACATATTTTTAATGTAAACCATATGATTTTTTTCTTTTATATAACAAAATATTTAATTTTTCATTGTTTATCCAAGATTTTATTGTAAATCTAACCCATATAACTAATTATATGTAAAACTTATATTTTTTTTATAAGTAACTATTAAATATATTTTAATTAAATATATTTAAAGCAGTTCAAATAATATTGAACTGCTTTAATAAATCTATTCTTATCTCATCCAATTTGACATTCCACTATACATGTCTGTTGCCATATTCTTTATAGCCTTCCCTGATCTTCTTATTTTTTTCTTTGTCCTTTTGTCCATATCTGGACTCATCATCATTCCCATAGCAGCTCCTATAATAGCTCCTGTTGTCATTCCTGTCATAAATTTATTATTACGCATATTTAACCACCTCTTTAATTATTTTCTATAGGTAGTTTATGCATTTTTTATAATCTTAATCATTGTAATAATTGGAGATTATTATTTTAATATACTAAAACTATTTGTTTTCAATACAACTTATTATTATATCTTCTTTAATTTCGTCTTTTAATGACTTTAAATATTCCCTTGCATCACATTCACTTTTAGCATAAGCTTCTTTTAATTTTTCCATTATAAAGCATAAATTTTCTTCTTTAATTTTTTCTATATTATTTGTTTTTTTTATATCACTAGTAACATGTATATTTTCTTTAACAGTTTCTTTTATTAGTCCTTCTATTTCAGCTAATACTTTTTTATCTTTTATTTTAATAGTTGTGTTTTTTAATAGCTTACTAACAACACCTTCAATTTCTACTCCTGCTGCTAACTTAGCCAGTTCATCTGCTACTTCGTTATATAAGTCTAAAGTATGGCTATCTACCTTAACAAAGGTTATTTTCAATCCCATATCTTTCATAAATCTATTCATCTTATCATAATACTCTTCTGAAGACTTCTCTTTTCTCTCCCAGTATCCTGTGGCATGATGACTTATGCCTTCATAATCATGAAAGATAACAATATGATTATACCCATAATCTAAGGCATATTCCGCAGCTCTAATGGCTCCTTTAAGCTCTCCAGCTATCTGTCTTAAATTTTTTAGGCTATCATCTTCTGGACAGCCTTTTTCAGCATAAATAATCTCATCTTTCATTATAACTACAAGACCATATCCATATATACCTGTAGATGAATTGAAGCTTCCATCAACATATATCTGTGGTACATCTGT
This sequence comes from Clostridium simiarum, assembly GCF_018919175.1. GTDB lineage: Bacteria > Bacillota > Clostridia > Clostridiales > Clostridiaceae > Clostridium_L > Clostridium_L simiarum. The sequence goes on from NZ_JAHLQL010000005.1 coordinate 203,735, forward strand.
AGGATAATTATCTATACCTTTTTTAAGCAATCTATTTTCTTCCTTTAAAAAGTCTTCAGCTTCCTTTAAAGATGAAAAACTCTTGTATTTTGCTCCCTTTACCCCTTTAACATATTTTAAGCACTGATCCCAAGTTTCAACAATTATATCTCTTACTTCTTCTTTATTTAAACTATCATAACCTTCTTTTATGGCATAAACTTTTTTTCCCATCTGTTACCTCGCTTTATGACTTTTTATACAAATTTTAAGACAGTGTTATACAATTTATCTACATTTGTTCCTCCACTAAATTTGTTTATGTAATTTAATGTTTCTTTTAAAACCACAATTATATTATTCTTACCTTCCCAATTTTCTAATATTATTGGTAAAGGTACATCATTAACTATCCTATTTAAAGCAAAGAAAGCTACTGCAAACTCATCTATTTTCCCTATAAACGGTATTTTATTTGGTATTATATCAAATGGCAGTGTCAAATATGCTATAGAAGTTCCTAATGCAATTTTAGTTTTCATCTTAACTCTATTGTCTTTAAATATCCTGTATATTAAAGATAATATATCCGGCACAATCATAGCCCATTCCACAGCTTCTTTATACTTTTCTGGAACTTTTTCCTTTACTGTCTCTCTTACATCAGAATAACAATCTTTAACTTTTTCTATAGTTGTAATATTACTATAGTCTATCTCTTCCTTCTCTTCTTCTTCTTCAATTTTTAAAGACTCTGTGCTTTTATTTAATGATACTAACACATCTTTTACTGAAACCTGAATGTATCCCTTTAAAAGCTCAATATAATCTAGTTTAAAGGTTACATAAGGCACCGCTTTCAATAATATATCTAAATCTAATGTAATATGATCCTCATTAACATTTATACCTTTTTGCTTTAAAGACTCTATTATCTTCTTTAAAGTATAGTTTTTAATAGGAGATATAACCCCTAACTTATAAACCTTGATAGAAGTTAGTTTTAAATTTATTTTATTATTATAGAAGCTTCCAAAAGCTAAAGTAAGCTTAAAAGGTAAATTTACAACTTTTTTATATTGTCCAAATACTTCTATAAATTCATTTATAGCAATAGATTCAATCTTTAATCCTTCAACCTTTACATATTCATCTATTATCCCCATTAAATCTAATTCAGATAATTTGGCATTAACTTGAGAAACCAACATAATAATCCCCATCCTTTTAGAAGTTTCTTATCTTAATAGTATATCATGGTAATTTATTAATTCACAATAGTTACAAGAATTAATAGCTGTTTTTAATGACATAAGTTAACAAGGTAAATTTTATGATTTTCATTAGACAAGATATTAAAAAAGATTATAATATATTATGTAAACTAAATTCAGGAGTTATATCCTGTATCGGGAGGTTAAGATGAATAAATTAAAGAAAAAATACTTATTAATACCTGTGTTAATAGCTGTATTATCTCTAATATATTTGATAATAGTAAATAAAACTATAAAAGTTAACAACTACAAAGATTACTCTCAATTTGTAACTGATATGAATAACAATACTATTGATAAAGTATACCTTTCAGCACAGGATTCAATGAAAATAAAATTAAAAGATGGTACAGAATATTTCACGGATAACCCAAGAAGTATAACACTTAAAGAAGATCTATTAAAAGTTGGAGCAAAGGTTTTAGAAAAAGATGATTTATCTCTTTCTCAGCTGATTCCTTCTTTATTATTAGGTTTTTCCTCTTTGATATTACTTTCTTATTTCGTTAAATCTGTAGCCACTAGTGGAAGAGGGTTAAAATCTGTAGATTCCTTAGATGCTAAAGCAGCTACAGATGTTAAGTGGGACTTTAATATTATGGCAGGAAATGAAGAGGCAAAAGAAAGTGTTATGGATATTGTAGATTATCTTAAAAATCCAGAAAAATACTCAAAGTATGGTGCTAGGATGCCAAAAGGAATCATACTATATGGGGAACCTGGTACGGGTAAAACCCTATTAGCTAAAGCTGTAGCTGGAGAAGCTAATGTACCTTTTTATGCTATGTCCGGTTCTGATTTTGTGCAGGTTTACGTAGGTGTTGGTGCTAGTCGTATAAGGTCCTTGTTTAAAAAGGCAAAAAGCCACGGAAAGGCTGTTATATTTATAGATGAAATTGATGCTATTGGTAAAAAACGTGATTCTTCCAAGGCAGGTGGATCTGATGAAAGAGATCAAACATTAAATGCCTTATTAACAGAAATGTCAGGATTTAATGAGCACCACGGTATAATTGTAATGGCAGCTACAAACAGACTAGATATGCTTGACTCTGCACTTCTTAGACCAGGTAGATTCGATAGACATATTGAAATTACTCTTCCTGATGTTAAGGCAAGAGAGGATATTTTGAATCTTCATTTTAAAAATAAGCCTTATAAAAATATAAATATAAAGGACTGGGCGAAAAATACATCTTTATTTTCTGGAGCTAAATTAGAGAATCTAGTAAACGAATCTGCTATACTTGCCTGTAGAGAAGGTAGCGAATTCATAACTCATGAGCATTTAGATAAGGCATTTTCTATTGTATTAGCTGGCTATGAAAAGGTAAATAAAGATTTCTTAGATGAAAAATCTAAATCCATAACAGCTTATCATGAAATAGGACATGCTTTAGTAACAAAGAAGTTATTTCCAAAAGAAAAAATCTCTAAGGTAACTATAATACCAACTACAAAAGGTGCTGGTGGATATACTTTAAGTATTCCCGAGGATACATCTTACGAAAGCCTTACCTACCTAAAAAACAAAATCATGGTTTTCTTAGGTGGAAGAGCCGCTGAAGAAATAATATTTGGTAAGGAACATATAACTACAGGAGCTTATAATGATTTAAAACAATGTACAACCTTAATGACAAACATGCTTACAGAATATGGTATGGGTAACTCTCTTGGATTGTTAAACCTATCCTCAATCCAAGAAAGATTTAATGTATCAACTTCAGATATTACAATGGAATGTAAAGAATTATTAAATGACCTATATGAAAAAACAAAGGACCTCTTAATAGAAAACCTAGATGAATTAAACACTTTATCAGAGAAACTTTTAGAAAAAGAAACTCTCTATACCAAAGACTTATTATAATGTTTAATCCTTAGTTTAAATTAGACTTTACTTATAGCTAGTACCTAACTTTTACAAGATTTAAATAAGTTTTAATAAAACCCTTAGAAAACAATTTTTAGTTTTTCTAAGGGTTCTTTTTGTACTAATTTATTATTTTAAACTATAGCTTTTATGATTTCTCTTTAAATAAAATCCATGAAATTATTATTCCACCTATAAGGCCTCCAATATGCCCAAAGTTGTCTATATTTGAAATACTTATTCCTATAAACACATTTACAGCTATAACTGATATTATATTTTTCAGGAACCCTTTTCCTATTTTGTCCTTCATTTTAAATGCAAAAATTAAGCAAGCTCCTAAAAGCCCAAAGATAGCTCCTGAAGCTCCTACAGAAGTGCTTTTAGAGAACATATAAGAAGCTAAAGACGATGTAATTCCTGAAAAAAAGTATATAATTATAAACTTTCCTCTTCCATAAAAACTCTCTACAACTTCACCTGTAGCTTTAAGAGCGTACATATTTAATACTACATGTAAAAGTCCTCCATGTAAAAACATAGCAGTTAAAAGCCTATAATATTGCCCTTGTCTTATAAGTATGTTGTTTTTAGCTCCTAAAAATAATAGTACTCTTATATCTATATCTACTATACTTCTAGACAAGTATACCGATAATATAAAAATTAATATATTTATAATTATAAGTGCATAGGTAGCTTTATGGCTAACTATTGAATTTTTTATATCACTTTTCTTTGCCTTAATATCTTTATTTCCTTGGGCTGTTTTTTCAATTAGTGTAGAAAAATTTTCTATACCTTGACTTTGTCCCAATAACTTTCCATCCTCAGAATCTAATAGTATAAAATTATAATTATAATCGCCTGATAAATTTAAAGGTTCTCCCTTAAAATCATCTAATATTATATTGTTCAAGCTTAAAGACTCAATACCCTTAGATCTCATATATTCTAAGGCCATAAAATTCTTCTTTGCAAAATCTTTTAATGTAGAAAATATAACTACAATTGCACTGCCCTCATCATATCTTATAACTATCCAATCTTTAGAATTATCTTCTGATATCTCATACTCTTCCACATTAAATCCATATTCTTTTATTAAAGCTGAAATAATATTATTAATATATTTCTCTCTCATAAGCCTCTCCCCTCTAGAATTAACCTATTTATAAATATAACAAAATCTAGTATAATTAAATATAGACTGAGTATAAAGAAAGCAGGTGAAGTATGATAAATTCCTTGCCCTCTAAAATACTAAGAACAACTTACATTTTATCCGCACTTATAATAATTTTAATTTATATACGTCCACCTTTTAATCAAAAACTATATGGAGAAGATTTAATATTTATAACCATAATGATTCTATCTTACATAATAATAGGAAAGTTTTCAATGAAATTAAACAATCTTTATTTTTCTTTAGAAGATTATATTATAGTAATACTATACTTTATATTCCAAATGAATCTTCTTATTTTAATAATGCTTATTAGTTTCTTATTATCCTCTATATTAGACATATTAACTACAGAAAATAAGAATAATATAAATTACAATAAATATATAATTAACTTATCCATATTAATGCTTACCTTATTATTTTCTCATAGATCCCTTTCTTTTATTAGGGAAATGTATAGTGGTAACATTAATTTAGTTTTATCCATACTCTTATTTTCTACATTTTTTACTTTATTCAACTATATATTATTACTAATTGATACTTTATTAAAAAATAAGTCTAAGGTCCAGGATATATTATCTAAAAAAGCTCTATACTATTTTTCTATTATATTTTTAACTTCTAGCACTATGTCTTATATAACCTTGTACCTTTATGAAATCTTTCAATATACCCTAGTAATAGTATTTACCTTATTTGTAATATTCTTAAGTTATACTTTTAATGCTATAGGAAATCTAAAGCAAGAAAATATTTTTCTTAATTCATTAATTGAAAGTTACAATAAGATGATATCAAAGTCTAGTTACACTAATAAATTATATACAGTTATCAATACAATAGAGACTATAGTACCTTTTTATTATTGTGGAATATATAACTTTATTGGTAATAACGAATATATATATCCTATCTGCAATAAAAATGAAGCAAATGTTGACTATGAGAACCTAAAAATAAAAAATTTAGGTAATAATCCCGTTTTAGACCTTATACAGTGTGGCAAATATTTTTATACTAAAAATGAAAATATTTTAAAGTATTTTTTCATAAAGAAGCATAATCCTAATATTGAATCCATACTCATATTTCCTATAAGCAATATAAAGGATACTCTTGGTTGTATTCTTATAGCCTTTGACAATTATTCTCCTTCAAAAAAAGAGATACTTCTACTAGAACAGTTAAGCAAAAGTGTAGGTGTATTTACTGAGGAAAAGATTTCTTCAATAGTGAGTAGAAAAAATATGTATACTAATTATGAAGATTTTTCAAGCATTTTAGATAAAAACATATGCGAAAAGAACCTTTTCTGTCTTTCTATAGTTGAAATAAAAAACTATGCAGAGATTTTAAATACTTATGGCATAGAGGTTTATGAAAATATAAAACTAAACCTTTCTGAGAATATATCTAAAGGCCTATCTTCTTTAGACTATATATTATGTAATAAAAAAGAAGATATAAAAATAATATTTAATCTCCAAGATGGCTTAAATGCTGGAAACAAGATTGAAAAACTAAAGAAAGATTTTACTAACTATAAATTTAATAATAAAATAGAAATAAAAGTACTTTATACTTTGGTAGAATACCCTATGGATGGAATAAATAAAGAAGAGCTTATATCTAAATCTTATAAAATTCTATATGAAAAAGGATTGAATAAAAATAACTTTCAATTAAAAAAACTCAACTGAATTTTAAAGTTCAGCTGAGTTTTTTATGTACTAATATATTTTAAATAGTATATTCTACACCTATATTTATCTCTTCTAGTAAATTTATTTCATGAAATGGGATTGGACGCCTAGTTGCACTATCATAAAGTACTCTTACTACTGGTCTATCTGGAAAGCCTTTGTTTTGTTTTATTACATACCCCTCTACTCCATTAGAAAGTCTTAAACAACATCCTAGAGGATATACTGCAAAAGTATTCCTAAAAGTCATAACTACCTCTTTATCAAAGAAACTGCCAGAACCAGCTAATATAAGTTCATAAGCATCTTTTGGGTTAAATTTACTTCTGTAACACCTGTCATTACTTACAGCGTCATATACATCACAAACTGATATTATTTTTGCATTTTGTGTTATTTCATTTCCCTTTAATCCAAAAGGATATCCTTTACCATCTACTCTTTCATGATGCTGTAATACAGCATCTATAATTTTTAAAGAAAGATTAGAATTTAATTTTAATATTTCAGCCCCATATACAGGGTGTTTCTTCATTTCTAAATACTCCATATCGGAAAGAGCAGATGGCTTATTTATTACATCCTTATCAATCTTAACTTTCCCAATATCATGGAGAGTAGCAGCTATCCCTAGGTTTACAAGTTCTTCTCTACTCATATTCATGTTTATCCCCAAAAATGTGGCCATTATTCCTGTATCTATGCTATGTACAAAAGTATAATTGTCATGAGTTTTAATGTCATTTAAACTCTTATTTACATCCCCAAACTCTATGACATAATTCATAAGTTCTTCTACTTTTGTTAAAGATTCTCTTAAATCTACTCTATCGTTAGATATAAGTTTTTTTATTATGTTAGACATATTTTTTACAGTATTTAATTTTAGTTCATTAAGTTTAGCATCTTCTAAATCTAAATCTCCAAGTCTCTCATCTTCAACATAGACATAAAGAACATCTAATTGCCTTAATTTTTCTATGTAGCTATATGTTAAACTAACTCCTGCTCTTAATAAAACTTTTCCATCTCCTGAAAAAATACTTTTAGCTAATGTATCCCCTTCTTTAACTCTTGATATAAATTCCAGTCTCATAACTCACCTCATATAATTCTTTTCCCTACATAACAATATAATTATACTATTTTCTTCAAATAATTTCACTATATTATTATAAAAAAAGGGAAGGATAGTAAATCCTTCACTTTTTCTTACAATAAAATCTATTTTTCTAACATATCTAATAATTCATTAAATCTATTTATAGTTGCTTCTAAAGGTTTTGGAGTAGTCATATCCACACCTGCTTTTTTAAGTATATTTATAGGATAATCGCTTCCTCCACTCTTTAAGAATCCCTTATATCTTTCTACTGCCTTTTCTCCATCTTCTAATATGGATTTAGCAAAAGCACTTGCAGCTGCATAACCTGTAGCATATTGATAAACATAAAAATCTCTATAAAAATGAGGTATCCTTGCCCATTCCATATCTATTTCTTTATCTACTATCATGTCTGGTCCAAAATACTTAACATTTAAATCATGCCATATAGTGCATAAATCATTGTTATTTAACGGGTTTCCCTTTTCAATGCTTTCATGAACCACAAGCTCGAACTCAGCAAACATAAGCTGTCTGAACACTGTAGTTCTTATTTGTTCTAATTCTTGATTTATTAAATAAAGTTTTCTGTTTTCATCCTTCTCTTTATCTATTAAATGATGAATTAAAAGAGCTTCATTAGTTGTAGAAGCTACTTCTGCACAGAACAAGGTATAATTAGCATATATAAATGGTTGATCTTTTCTTGAATAATATGAGTGAATAGAGTGACCCATTTCATGAGCTAAAGTTGAAACATCATTTATATTATAGTTATAATTAAGAAGTACATAAGGCATACTATCATAGCATCCCCAGGAATATGCTCCTCCCCTTTTTCCCTTATTCTCAAATACATCTATCCAACCTTTATTAACTCCTTCTTGGAATATATTTAAATATTCTTCTCCAAGAGGCTTAAGTCCATCTTTTACTATATTTACTGCATCTTCAAACTCGATGTGCTCCTTAGGTATATCTATTACTGGAACATATAGATCATACATATGTATTTCATCTAATCCTAGTAACTTTTTCTTTACTCTAACATATCTGTGTAGTGAATCAATATGTTTGTTTATAGTATTTATAGCATTATGATACACCTCTACAGGTATATTATTTGGCTTTAATGAACTTTCTAATGCAGACTCATATTTTCTAGTTTTTGAAGAAAATATGAAATTCTTCACTGATGAAGTTAAAGAGCTTGTTAACGTGCTTTTAAATTTACCATAGGTGTCAAATAAAGCCTTAAATGCTTCTTCTCTTACCCTTCTATCTTTTGATCTTATAAATGTACCATAATTAACCTCTGTAAGCTCAACTTCATTTCCCTCCTCATCCTTTATAACAGGAAATGTCATATCTGCATTAGTGAGCATTCCAAATATATTAGATGGTGCATCAAGACAATCTGATACAGAAGCAAGTACCTCTTCTAATTCTTTAGAAAGTACATGTGGCTTCATTAATAATATATCTTCTATCATAAAGTCATACATATTTAATTCTTTTATCTCTTTTATATTCTTTCTTAATTCCTCTTCAGGTAGAGATAATATTTCCGGAACAAAAAAAGCATTCATACTACCAAGCTCTGCTAAATATCCATCAATTTTATTTTTTAAAGTTTGAAAGGTTGTATTAGCTGTATCTTCGTCTGCTCTTAAATGTGCATATACAAATATCATTTCTGCTAATCTAGAAACCTCTTCTTTTAACTTTAAGTAAGACAATAATTCTTTAGGATCTTTTAGCTTCCCTGAAAATTCTTTTAGCTTAAGAGCCTGATTTTTTAATTTTTCAAAATCCTTTTCCCAATGTTGAACATCTTCATAAACTTTTTCTATATTCCACTTATATTTTGATTCTATTTCGTCTCTAGTTTTTAACTTTTTTACTTCTGCCATAAAAAAACCCTCCTTACAAAAGCTTATATATTAATAATGTATCATAGCTTATATTTAATTTCCATTGAAATTGTACGAAGATTCTTAAAATCTGTATATGTTTTTCATAAATTCTGTTTTAATATTTATTTGAAAATATTAAATATACTCTTCTTTTTTATCTTCTATATCTTTAAATACTTTTTCCATAGTCTCATCTATAATATCACAGAGTTCATTTATCTTATCCGCCATTATTTCATGCTCATTGTCATAAGGAAACTTTACAATCCATGTTGGATTATAGTCATCATCCTTATCTTCAATTGTATATCCCCTTTCAGCAAAAGCTTCTGTGTCAAAGAGATCAAATATAGCTGAATACTCCCACTCCTCTACATCTTTATTAGTATCAAAGTAAAGGTTGACTTCCCCATCTATACAATACAACTTTCTTACATAGACAGCTCCTTCACCAACTTCATAACTACCTAACTCTTTTAAAAATAAATTAGTATCTTTTTCTCTTTCCATAAGCACTAAAGATGAAAAATCCATATTAATCCTCCTTAATAATATAAAGTATTACTTAATTATTATGTATTAATTGCAAAACAAATATTAGGATGCCTTAAAACAAATAATATAATTAACAAGTCACCTTGAATAGTATGATAAATTTATCAAGGTTATACTTATTATATATTATTTATGATTTTAAAACATCCTAAAATATCATTTGTTATATCATTATCTCTTACGTTAAACTATTATATATTTTCTCTAAGTTTTCTTTCATGGTGTTAATATAATCTCCTTCTGACTCTAAGGTATTAATAGTATCTACCTTTGCTCCAACTTCCTTAGCTATGGTCTCTGACACCTTAGGGCTAGCATTCTCTTCCATAAAAACTGTTTTTATTTTTATTTTTTTACTTAAATCTATTAACTCTTTTATCTTTTGAGAAGTAGGCTCTCCTTCTGCAAATACATCTTCTACACTATGTTGCTGAAGACCAAAATCCCTACATAGGTATGCAAATGCAGCATGACCTGTTACAAGGTCTTTTCTTTCAAGAGATGTTATTTTCTTTTCATATTCTGCTTTTAAGTCATCTATTTTTTTAGAAAATTCCTTGTAGTTACTTTCGTAGTAATCCTTATTGTTAGAATCAACTTTAATTAGTCCTTCTTTAATATTATTAGCTTGAACTTTTGCTTCCTTAAGGCTTAGCCAAACATGTGGGTCAAACTCTCCATGTTCCCCGATTTCATCTCCTGAATTTTTTATTAAGTCTGCCTCTTTAAAAGCTTCTATTATTTGTAAATTCTTATTATCTATACTTTTTAACATATCCTTTGCCCAAGGCTCCATGCCTAGTCCATTATATATAAATAAACTTGCCTTAGAAAGGCTAGCTATCTCCCTTGGTTTTGGTTCAAAGTCATGAGCTTCTACTCCACTTGGTACAATAGTAGTAAGTTCAATCTTATCTCCACCTATAGCCTTTGTAAGTTCAGCCATAGCATTGAAACTTACAACTACAGATACTCTCTTATCAACTTTATTATCCGTTTTTTCTGTATCCTGTGTACTTCCACATCCCACTAAAAATACTAAAAGAAATAACGGAATCATAATCTTATATAATTTACCTTTCATTTTTCCCTCCTAAATATGTATTAATTTCTTGCAAATCATTCGCAATTATGTATATAATAATACATGAGTTAATTGTTGTCAATATATTGCTTTTTTATACTTTTAGAATTATTTAACCTAAATTAATATAGAAATTTATATGTTTATTTAAACCTATAAGCACAAGGAGATGAAAAACTTGATTCAAATAAAAAACTTATGTTTTTCTTATGAAGGTTCTGAGCCTTACATCTTAGATAATGTTAATTTGCATATACCTGAGGGTAGTTATTTTTCAATAGTAGGTGAAAATGGTAGCGCTAAAAGCACCTTGATAAAACTTATATTAAAATTATTAAAGCCTGTTAAAGGATCAATAGAATTAGGTACTTCAAATATTGGCTATGTACCTCAAAAGCTTGATAGCTTCAATTCCCAATTTCCAATTACCGTTAAAGAGCTGTTAATTAATCATAAAAAGGTATCTAAGATAGATGATGCAAACTCTATTGAAAAAAGCTTAGATATAGTCTCTATGGGAGCATACAAAAATAAGTTAATAGGGAGTTTATCTGGGGGACAGCAACAAAAAATATTCATAGGAAGAGCTCTTATGGGATCTCCCAAGTTGCTGATATTAGATGAGCCCTCTACAGGCATAGACCTTCAAAGTCAAAAGGAAATATACTCTATAATAAAAAAATTAAATGTAGAAAAAAACATAACAGTTATTTCTGTAGAGCATAACTTAGATGCAGTACTCGAAAACTCCACTAATGTTTATGAATTAAGCTCAGGAAATGGTATTTTATATACCTGTAAAGAATATAAAAATAAAATCTTAAATGTTTATAAGGAAAGGTAGAATATACATGTTACAATATCAATTTATAAAAAATGCATTAGTGGCGGGAGTCTTTGTATCTATTCTCTGTCCTTTTGTAGGATTATTCCTAGTTTTAAAAAGATACTCAATGATGGGTGATACCTTATCTCATGCCTCTTTTGCAGGTATTGCTTTAGGCCTTATGACAAAATTAAATCCCCTTATTATATCTTTTGCATTTACTTCCCTTTGCGGATTACTTATTGAGTATTTAAGGACTTATTATAAAAGATATTCTGAGCTAGTGATGTCAATAATACTTACCCTTAGCATAGGTATTGCTATTTTAATAATGAGTACTGGGAAAGCAGGCTCTAACGTAAACTCTATATTATTTGGAAACATGCTTACAGTCTCAAAGTCTGATTTAATATGGATGGGTGCAATAAGTATACTATCCTTAATCCTTATATACTTTCTATATAACAAATTACTTTATGTTACTTTTGATGAAGAAGGAGCTAAGGTTTCTGGTATAAATGTATCCCTAATAAACTATATATTTACTCTTATAGTTGCTGGCACTATCTCTGTATCCATCAGGATATTAGGAGTTCTTGTAATTTCCTCTATGATTGTAGTTCCGGTAGCTACAGCCATGCAGTTAAAATTAGGATTTAAAAAGACATTAATATTTTCCATAATATTTGGATTTATAGACATATTTGTAGGTCTTGCTACTTCTCTTCTCTTAAACACAGCTCCAGGAGGAACCATAGCTTTGACCTCTGTGCTAGTATTAACTATAATATTATTAATAGGAAAATATCGTAGGTGAGGATTATGAATACAATAGATTTATTGAAAGATAGCTCTATAAAAGTAACTAAGGCACGAGTAGTAATATTTAATATAATTAAGGATAGCGAAGATGTGCTTACAGCAGATTATATTCGTAGTAAATGCTTAGAAAATAAAATAAATATAAATCTCTCCACTGTATATAGAACCCTAGAACTATTTGAAGATAAGCATATAATAGAAAAATTCGATCTTGGAGAAGGCAAGTATAATTATGTTCTAAAAAAACATAAGCATAACCATGTGTTAGAATGTAGTCTCTGCCATAAAGAAGTGGAACTTCAGTGCCCTATGCAGCAAATAGAGGAACTTGTAAAAAATAAAACAGGTTTTACTTTAATTGAGCATGAGTTAAAAATGAAGGGTATCTGTGATCAGTGTAAAAAACATAAGTGAAATAATTCCATACTTAAAAAGGTAGATTTTAAAAGGATATCCTTTTAAAATCTACCTTAATTTTTTAATTAATTTCTATCCAATAGCATGTAATATAAAATTAATTAAAAACATAATGGAAATTATATACATAGGTAAAGATACTTCTTTGTGCTTTTTACTTGCAAACTTTACTATAGGATAAGCCACAAATCCAAAGGCCATTCCATCCACAATACTAAAAGTAAGCGGTACCATAACTATGATTAAAAAAGCGGGAAACCCCTCTGTAAAATCATTAAAGTCTATATTTAAAGCATTTTTAATCATCAAACTACCAATTATTATTAAAATTGGAGCTATAGCACTATTAGGTATAATCTTAATAACTGGCATAAATACTATAGTTAATAAAAATAATATCCCAGCCACTAAAGAGGTTAATCCAGACTTTCCACCTGCTGCAATACCAGCTGCTCCTTCTATAGAAACTACCGTTGGACTCGTTCCAACCAATGCACAATTAATAACAGATATGGCACTAGCTTGAAAAGACTTTTTAAACTTTTCAGGCTTATGTAGCATTACATTTATCTGTCCATGAATCAATCCTAGATTTTCAAATATAAGTACAAGTAGTATAGAAAATGTAGCTACAATAAAGGAACTTGAAAACATATTGCTAAAATCTATATGCCCAATAACATCTTTATAGCTCTCTAAAGAAAAACCACTTAAGGTTACATTAGTTAAATCAACTAGTCCAAAACCTGCGGAAATAAGAGTACCTGCTATCATACTTATAAGAAAATTTCCTGGAACATCTTTTATAAATAATACTAGAGCAATTACAAGAGTTATAAGTGTTATATATACTGTGGGATTGCTTAGATCTCCAAGAGTAACAAAGGTAATTTCATTAGAAACTATTATGCCACTTTTTTGAAGTCCTATAAACGTAATCATAAGGCCAATTCCAACATTTATTGCTTCCTTTAAAGAAGTTGGAATAGATTCTGTAATTATTGCCCCAAGTTTTGTAAATGCAACTACAGAAAACAGTATACCTGCAATAAAAACTGCTGCTAATGCTTGTTGCCAAGATAATCCCATAGTTTTAACTATAGTATAAGAAAACATAGCATTAATTCCCATACCAGGAACTAATATCATAGGGGCTTTAGCCAAAAATGCAGTTAATAAGCATCCTACAAAGGTTGCTAATACTGTAGCTATAACTCCTGCTTCCATAGGTATACCCGCATCTGACAAAATAGACGGATTTACTGCTATTATATAAGCCGCCGCAAAAAATGAGGTTAATCCAGCTATTATCTCTTTTCTTGTTGTAGTCTCATTGGCTTTTAAATCAAATAAACTATTCAATTTTATCTTTCCTTTTCATCTTTTCCCTCTCCCACCCTCATCTACACTTATTATATGTAAATGCACTAATATTATAGCAAATAATATTATAAAATCAAGAAATTATTTTATAATTTAAGGTAGGAATTTTTTAAATATCATGTCCAAAACATCATTTTTAATCCCAAAATCACTAAAATTATACCCCCTATATAATCTGCGTATTTACAGATAAATTCTATTCTATGAAGAAATTTTGATATTATAAAAGCTATAAATGTAAGAATTAAAGTAACTAATCCTATAAATAAGCTACTTTCCATAAGAATAATAATATTTCCAATAGCACTTAAAGCAGTAAATCCCACTATTAATGCATCTATGCTAACTGATATTCCTAATATTACATACATCTTAGGATTTAACAGCAAATAGCCTTCTTTCCCCTCCATACCATTTTTTATCATCATAACTCCAACCATAGCTACAATAGCCCCCCCCACAATAGAAGGTATACAAGTTACATATTTATTGAATATGGTACCAGAATAAGCCCCTATAAATGCAAATAAAAATTGAAAAAAGGCAAAGGATAATAAAAAATAAATTTTATTTATAATCTTAATTCTACAATTAAGACCTATACTTAATGCCACTCCAAATGCATCTAGAGATAATGCTAAAGCTATTATAAATATAGATAAAAATGTCATATGTGATCCCCTCTCATATGAAGTGATTATTCCTTCAGATGTAGTTTGCTTAAAAGGAATATCTTCTGCATCTGAACCTTAGAAGAGTTAAAACATTTTAAAGATGAAATTTACCTTATAATTATATTATCCATTTTCATTTTAAATGCCATTTTTACTATATATTCAATAATATGTATATCAAATCTTATATAGCTTATTATGCTATACATTTTTACTAAAACCTCTTTATTTTTTTCATTTTTTATTATATATTATTAAATAGCGTATAATTTTACCCATACATATGTTATATAGCATATAATATATGTCGAAAGGAGATAACTATAATGTATAATTGTCTTATAGCTCAATCCGGTGGTCCTACTTCCGTTATAAATTCAAGTGTAGTGGGATTAGTAGATGAAAACAAAAAATCAAAAACCTTTGAAAATGTTTATGCAGGATTAAACGGTATAGAAGGAATATTAAATGAAAATATAATAAATTTATCACAATGTGATGAAAAAAAATTAAATGTATTTAAACTTACCCCTTCTTCTGGACTTGGATCTTGCAGATATAAAATGAAAGATTTTAATAAAGATGAAAGTGAATACAAAAGAATTTTTTCTATCTTTAACAAATTAGATATTAAAGCATTCTTCTACATAGGCGGTAACGATTCTATGGATACTGTGTCCAAGCTTAGTGAGTATGCTAAAAACAAAAACATAGATGTTAAAATAATAGGTATCCCCAAAACCATAGATAATGATCTTCCTATAACAGATCATACTCCCGGCTTTGGTAGCGCAGCTAAGTTTATTTCTACCGTTACTTTAGAAACTTATTTAGATTCTTCTGTATATATTAACAATGGTATATTTATACTAGAAACCATGGGTAGAGATGCAGGATGGTTAGCTGCTAGCTCATGTTTAGCAACCCTTAATAAAAAACCTATAGTAGATTTTATATATTTACCAGAAGTCCCTTTTAATGAAGAGAAATTTATTAAAGACGTAGAGAAAAAGTATAAAGAGCAAAACCATGTTTATATCGTAGCCTCAGAAGGATTAAAAGATAATACTGGTAATTTCTTATCCACATTAAAAACTACTGGATGTCATGATAACTTTGGACATGCTCAATTAGGAGGAGTAGGAAATTATCTTAAAAATCTTATTTTAAATAAGGAAATAACTACTAGAGTTAAATCTTTAGAGCTTGGAGTATTACAAAGATGTGCTATGCATATATCTTCTAGTACAGATGTAGAAGAGGCTTACAATGCGGGTGCCGCTGCTATTAAACTTTACCTCAAAGGTTCCTCTGGATACATGGTAGCTATTAAAAGACTTAACGGGAATTTATATAATACGGAATTTTTCTCTGTTAAAGCTTGTGATGTAGCTAATAATGTTAAGTATGTTCCTAAAGATTTTATAAATGCTGAAGGGAATGGAGTTAATGAAAAAGCTTATAATTATATAAAACCTCTAGTTGCAGGTAATGTTGAATTATTCTATGAAAATGACCTTATAGATTATTCTATTTTTACTAAATAATAATAACAATAATAAAGAAGAAGTAATATCCTAAAGCTCTTAATTTTTACATAAAGTAAAAACTAATATAGTGACCTATGGCTACTTTTTATTGTTCAAGGTGAATTCTAAAAGCCACTAATCACTGATTAAAATCTTCTATATTACTTCTTCTTTATTGAAAATTTTTAGATTGAAAACTATTATTTACTTATAGGTCCATAGCTATCCTTATCTAACTTTAATAAAACTGAAGTCAATTCTTCTATATGCTCTTTTTCATCTGCCGTAACTTCTTTAAATACATCCCTTATCTCATTTATAGGAATCATTGAAATATGCTGTTCATACAATACTACGGCTTCTAACTCTGATTTAATATCATCTCTTATATTATTTAGTATAATTTGATTTTGCATTTTAGAATCATGATTACTTAACTTAATATTAGTACTTATTTTTACGTCTTTATCTGCTTCAATATATTTACCATATTGTTCTGGATCATATTTTCTTATAAGTTGTAGAAACATACCATAATGTCGCTTTTCCTCCTCCATTATGTGTTGTAATATCTCCTTTAGTTCCTTAATGTCAGTATTTACTATTTGCTTATAATAATCATTTATAGCTATAAGTTCTGCTATTAAAGCCTCTCTTATAAGATTTACATAGGAAACTGGCACTCCTTGAGGTTGTCTTAATGTTGTATAACTCATAAACCCTCCTTTTTAAAATTAATATCACTGTTTTTGAAAAGAATAATTAATATAATCTAAAGCTTCTACTAATTTATCAATTTCCTCTTCCGTATTGTATATGCCAAAACTAATCCTAATCATTCCTGGTTTCATTGAGTTTGTATTGTTTTTATAGTGTTCAATCTCCTCCATGGATAGATTTAAAAGCTTTTGTACATAAGGGTGTGCGCAAAAGCAACCACTTCTCACTTCTATTCCATAATCCTTTGAAAGAATCTCTGCAGCCTTTTCGTGATAAATTCCTTTAATATTAAAGCTTACTATACCTAATCTATCCTTGTCCATCTTATGACTACCATATATTTCTATATACTCTCTCTGATTCAATTTATTTAGAAGATATTCTGTAAGTTTTCTTTCTCTTTTCTCTATATTTTCCATATCTAAACGCTCTAATAATCTTAGTGAAGATAAAAGAGCCACTACTCCCATAAAATTAGGTGTCCCTGCCTCTTCTTTAAAAGGAATTTCATCCCATATTACTTCCTTATCAGTTACTACCTTTACAGTTCCTCCTCCTGTACAATCTGGATCTCTTTCATCAAAGCCATCCTTTTTCCCTATGATAACTCCAATCCCAAAAGGTGCATACATTTTATGGGCTGAAAATACTAAATAATCTATAGCTTTCTTACCATCATCTTTCCAAACCTTCACCTTATTATGAGGTACTAATTGTGCACCATCAACTACAAGCTCTGCCCCATATTTGTGGCATATTTCAGATATTGTATCTATATCATTTATAAATCCTGTTACATTTGAAGCTCCAGTTATAGTTACAAGTTTAACTTTACCATTATAATAATGAAGTTTATCATAAAGACTTTCTAAAGATAATCTACCATCCTTATCTATACCTATATAATCTAAATTACACTTACCTCTCCAAGGCAAATCATTAGAATGATGCTCCATATGAGATGTTAGAACAATTTGATCTTTACTGGAAATTAATCTATTAGATAGTTTATTTAAACCCTCTGTGGTATTTTTCACAAAAATAACAGTATATTTATCTTCTGGAGCTGTAAAATAATTTAATATTACTTTCCTAGCTTCTTCATAAAAATTAGAACATATGCTTGATTTATACCCAACCCCTCTATGGATAGATCCATAATAGGATGAAAAATATCTTATATTATCCATTACATATCTAAAAGGGGGAGTAGTGGCCGCATTATCTAAATTTATGGTTTTAACTGTCTTGCCATTATCTAAAGTAATATAATGATTTATTTCAGAAAAAAGCTCCCTATAATCTATAAACATAAAAACCCCTCCTTATTATATTATTAATATTATTAGTAATTGTTACTAATTGTGATATATTTTTTATTTTACACAATATGGCAACAAAAGGAGCTTACTTACATATTATATTAATGTAATTTTATAAATGGAGGTTACATTTATGTATGAAGAGCAAGATTTCACGGATAGAAATCTGGATAAGGATGATGACATTAAATTTGTTCCGTTGATTCAGGACTTTGATAAAATGGAGCCTAGGATATGTCCTCACATGATGCAGCAAATGCCTATGATGAATCCTATGATACAGCCAGGCATGATGCAACAAATGCCTATGATGAACCCCATGATGCAACAAATGTCTATGATGAACCCCATGATGGATCCAAACATGATGCAGCAAATGTCTATGATGAACCCTATGATGGATCCAAACATGATGCAGCAAATGCCTATGATGAACCCCATGATGGATCCAAACATGATGCAACAAATGCCTATGATGAACCCTATGATGGATCCAAACATGATGCAGCAAATGCCTATGATGAACCCCATGATGGATCCAAACATGATGCAACAAATGCCTATGATGAATCCCATGATGGATCCAAACATGATGCAGCAAATGCCTATGATGAATCCCATGATGTGTCCACACATGATGCAGCAAATGCCCATGATGAGCCCTATGATGCAACCAGACATGATGCAGCAAATGCCTATGATGAATCCCATGATGCAACCAGACATGATGCATCAAATGCCTATGATGGAGAAAGACACTATAGAAAAAGCTCCTATGGTAAATCCATCAACCCCAACAAAAAAACCTACTACTACAAGAATAGATATGGAAGTTCCAGAGCTGAATTCACTAGCTCATGAGTTAAGCCAAAAAAACAAGTTTTTATTAGAAGAAGACTCTAGAAACATAGATGCAAAGGTGGAAAAGATATTAATAAAAATTGAAACCTCTCATCCTAGTATAATAAAAACTCTAATGGCTTACAGAATACCTTATCCTGTTGCCCAAAATATAATTAGAAAAATTATAAGAATTACACTTATGTATGAAGATGATTAATTAGTAAAAGGTGAAATTATAATGATGAATTCAAACTTTTATAATCATGGTTTTTATTACCCTTATGGATTACAAAATTTTAGTAGAGTAGAGTCTCTTCCTAAAATAAAAACTTATATAAGAATACTTCATGCTTCTCCTGATGCCCCTGCTGTAGACATATATGCCAACGGAACAGCTATTGCAAGAAATTTATCTTATAAAAATTTTACGCCTTATATTTCTGTTCCTTCTGGTTCTTATGAAATTAAAATATATCCAGCTGGAAGTATGGACAAAGCGGTTTTCACTGAAAAAATCGAATTAAATCCAAATTCCATATATACTATAGCTGCAGTTAACACTTTAGATAGTTTGCAAATTCTACCAATACTAGAACCTGCAACTACGAGTAAACCTAATTTCTCCATGTTAAGATTTTCTAATCTTTCACCTAATGCTCCTACGCTAGATTTAACTTATAGAGATAACACTAAATTATTTAAAAATGTTGAGTTCCAGGAGACTACATCATATATCCCTGTAGTACCTAAGGACCATTGGCTTGAAATAAGAGATAGCTTAACAGATAGAATTTTACTTACTATACCTAGCGTGAAATTACTTCCTAATAAATTTTATACCATATATACGGTGGGGCTATTAAATTCTTCTCCTCCACTGCAAATATTAGTTCCTTTAGATGGAGCTTCTTATCTAAAAACCTGATAAAACTAAAAGCCCTAGAGAGTTTAAAACGTATATACTCTCTGGGCTTTTTTTATCTTTTAGTTTTAATTTAAATAATTTTTATTTGTAAAATTAAAACCATTCATTATATCCATCATAACATTTATTTTTGCCTTATCAAAACTTTTAAATTTCTTCTCTGCATAATCCAAATCATTATATACCTTCCAATAACCAGTAATTAAGCAAGGTTTTTTAGGATGTTTTATAAAGTCCTTAACATCTTCAATGGGATATCCTAAAAATATACCTACTTCATGAGGACAGACATTAACAAATCTTTGTTTTAATCTATTTAAGATCTCATTTAGATTCATAGACTTATAATATCCATATTGAAATAAAAAATCTAAGTTATTAGAATTATGTATAGTTCTAATAAGATAGGACTTATTATAAACCATAACATTAATGCTCTGATCATCTCTTTTTAATTCAAAGTAATCTAACCCACAGTCCAATAATATTTGATTTTTATATAAATCCCATAAGCTACAAAGATCCCTTTTATCCTTAGTAAGAGTTACTATTGATGAGGGTTTTAATCCTTTTAGCGTAGGTGCTATGTGGTAATAAATCTTTGCTTTAATATAATCTATATCTGAAAAGTATTCTATTTTATTCATATAGCTACAAGTAATATCTTTTATCAATTTCATCAACCCTTTATATTATTTAATTCCTTAATACTATTATTGCTTATTTTTCAAAAATTCTTTTAAATTTTGATCTAAATAACTTATGGATCTTTTAGAATATATAACCGTAGCTTCCTTTTCCTTCACCCTACCTTTTATAGTTTTAGTTAATTGATGCCCTATAAAATCAGTAAGGATCAAGACCAAATCAGTGTTTACAGGTATATCTACCTTTAAATCTCCCTTTTTTCTTCCTGTAACATGATTTATAGTTTGAAAACCATTCTGCTTTAAGTAATCCTTTATATTTCCCAACTTATCTCCACCAATAACTAATACACTCATCCTTCTCTCTCCTTATAATTTATTTACCCATATGTCAAATCTCAATATTGTAATTGAAATTGAAATTCATTATTGATTATATTATATACTTATTTTTAATGTTTGTAAATATTATCTTGTTTTTTCCAAATAAAAAAACCTCTTAGAATTTTCTAAAAGGTTTCTTATTGATTATATATATTACTATTCATATCTTAAGGCTTCTATAGGATCCAATCTTGCAGCCTTTCTTGCAGGATATATGCCAAAGAATATTCCTACAGCTGATGAGAAAAATATAACTCCTAGTATAGATCCTAATGATAAAACCGGGGTTATATCAACAAAACTTCCTATTATAAAAGCACCTGTTATACCTATGGTCATCCCTATTATTCCTCCTAACAAGGAGATTATCACTGACTCTGTTAAAAATTGCATCAATATGGTTTTAGTCGTGGCCCCTATAGCCTTTCTTATGCCTATTTCCCTGGTTCTTTCTGTTACAGAAACTAACATTATATTCATAACCCCAATGCCACCTACTAGTAATGATATGGCCGCTACAGCTCCTATAAAAGTAGTGAAAGTTCCAACAACCTTATTTATTTCATCTAATTGTTTTAAAGTATTTTCTGCTTTATAAACCTCCCTCCCTCTATTATTATGTCTTGATTGTAATACATTTATAGTTTTTGTTGCCGCTTCTTCAGTTTTATCTTTATCCTTAGACATAATCATAATGTTATCCATAATAAAATCATTAGGGAATAATGTCTTTAAGAAAGTTGATGGAACTACTGTAAATATAGGCATATTTTCATCTTCTCCACCATATAGGAATCCAGTAGACTTATAAACACCAATTATAGTTGCTTTTTTAGGAGAGGTTTTTTGTCCTAAAGTTAATGTTTTACCTACCACATCTGTATACCCAAAAAGATATTTCGCCCCTACTTCGTCTATTATAATTACAGGCTTTCCTTCATTAAATTCTCTTTCATTAAAAAATCTTCCGTAAATAATCTCTAAGCTCTGAATATAATTTATATCCTGAGTTCCTCCTGTTATAAAACTTCTCTTGTTTTTATCTTCTGTTCTTATTACTCCTTGTCTTTGAACTATGGGAGTTATATATTTTATTGAATCTACTTTATCCTTAATTTGCTTTATATCTTCTAAATTAAAATAATCTGAAGCTTCAGCCTTTTGACTATTAACTTTTATATTAACTGTAGCTGCTCCTATTTTTTCAAATTCTCCTAATATGCTATTTCTTCCACCTTCCCCTAAGGCAAGTATGGTTATAACTGAACTTATTCCTATTATTATTCCAAGCATAGTAAGGAAGGATCTAAGCTTGTTTGATTTTATGCTGTCTAAGGCCATTTTGAAATTTTCAATAATATTCAATTTCATCCCTCCTATTCAGTGAATAAATCCATATCAGAATTGTTCTGAGCAAGTATTACTCTATCTTTTACCATATCATCTGCTACAATTTCTCCATCTCTAAATCTTACTATTCTCTTTGTATATTTAGACACCTCTGGTTCGTGTGTTACCATTATTATAGTAGACCCCTCATCATTTAAGTTTTGAAATATTCTTATTATGTCATCTGAAGATTTAGAGTCTAGGTTTCCTGTAGGTTCATCCGCCATTATAACTGCTGGTGAATTTACTATTGCTCTAGCTATTGCCACCCTTTGCTTTTGTCCTCCAGAAATTTCATTTGGTCTATGCTTTATCCTATCTATTAACCCTACCTTTTCTAAAGCACTAAGAGCCTTTTCTCTTCTTTCTTTTTTAGAAACTCCTGCGTATACCATAGGTAATTCTACATTTTCTAATATGGTCATTCTAGGTAAAAGGTTAAAAGCTTGAAATACAAATCCTATTTCTTTATTTCTTATGTAGGCAAGATCATTATCCTTAAGATTAGAGATGTCTTTTCCATTTAGAATGTACTGCCCCTCATCAAATACGTCTAAGCATCCTAGAATATTCATAAATGTAGATTTCCCTGACCCAGAAGGTCCCATAATAGATGTAAATTCTCCCTCTTCTATCTTAAGATCAATACCTTTTAAGGCCTTAAAATTTATATCACCAGTTTTGTATATCTTTACTATATTTTTAACTTCTATCATTTTATATCACCTGATTGAGCTTCCTCTACAAGAGTTCCATCTTGTATAATACCAGTAGGGTTTAATATTACTTTTTCTCCTTCATTTACACCCTCTACTATCTCAACATCTATATCAGATTGCAGTCCAAGAGATACTTCTCTTTCCACAGCCTTGTTACCCATAAGCAAATAAACGTAATTCTTTCCTTCTTTATCTGACTTAATAGATTCCGTTGGTACCTTTAGTACTGACTCTTTTTTAGCTAATAATATTTCTACATCTGTATCAAATTCTGGTTTAATACCTTCAAGCTTTTCTAAAATATCAATATCCGCATTTAATATAACATCCGAACCTGTAGCTGAAGCAATTTTTTTCGCCACTGGATCTATATGGAATACCTTACCTTTTACTCTGTTACCATCAGAGATAACTTGAGCCTCTTGATCTATAGCTATCTTTGCAGCATCGTATTTACCTAAGGATATTACTGCTTTTAAATTGTCTATATCCTGAACAACTACAGCGGGTTGAGCCATATTTCCCACAGATCCTTCTGACACATTAATAGCTGTTATTACTCCATCAAATTCCGATGTTATATTTTCACTTACAGAATTTAATTTTGACTTTGCTGAATCTAAGGAAAGCTTAGTAAGACTTATTGCATTATCTGCTTGCTTTATTTTTTCTTCAGAAATTTCAGGTATATCAGTAACTTTGGTATTTTGAACCATAGTACCTTGAACAGCTTTCACTGCTTCTTCTGAATTTGGAATGTTAGATATATTCATATCTTCCACATAAGATTCTACAGATTGATTATTAATTATGCTCTTTTTTTCCTCCAGGCTTTTCTTTTGATTTAAAAGTTCTTGCTTTTGAAGAATTGAATTATTATATTGAATTTCTGCCTGCTTTACTGCATTCTTTAAATCCTGTACATCATAACTTATTATGGTTTCACCAGCTTTTACCTTGTCACCCACTTTAAAATTAACAGCAGTGACTTTAAGTTGTGAACCATAATACTCCTTTATATTTTTCGACTTTATCACTGCTGTAGTTGTAAGATAAGAGCTTATATCTCCCTTTTGTACAGCTGCTGTTCTAACCCTTGGTATTTTATCTTTCTTTTTTCCAAGTGTTAGGGGAATGGAAATTACTAAACTTACTACCACTAAAATACCTATCCAAATTACTACCTTTTTTTTCATTTTTCCTCTCCTTATTCTACAAAATAAATTCTAATTATTAGTTTACTTTTAATCAAATATATATTTCAAATAATTAAAAAACTTTTAACATATACTTACTTAAAACAAATATTTTATTACATTTCTTACTACACATATAAATTATTCTATCCTTTTTATATTACATTATCAATGTGTTTATACTTAATTTGCATTAATTTAACTTATTACATAACACCCTTATTTATCCATCTACTACCATTCCTAATACTCAAAAATAAACACTTCTAAAGTCATCATAAGTTCAACTAACCTTCATATATATTTACAAATTTCATCTACGGTGAAGTTTCATTTGATTACCCTTAATATTATTTAAAAAAATATTAAGGACTGTAATTACTTTTATGGTAATTACAGTCCTTAAATAGACCTTTTTAGTTATTAAACTTTAATTTTCCTAATTTACACCTTATGGATATTACTAATTATTTAAGTTCCAAAAGATTATTTATTAAATAATCCTTTTACCCAATTAAAAAATCCCTTTTTCTCTTCTTTTACTTCTACTTTTTGTTCCTTTTTAACTTCAGGTAATTTTATTTCCTCAGTTTTCATTATGAACTTAACCTTTCCTTCCATGCCTTCTTCCAGTCCAGTAAAGGTTCCATAATTCTCTGATAGTTTTATAACTTCATCCTTAGATGCAAGTATGTCATCTATATCTCCTATATTTTCTTTTACCTTATCATTAAGTTTGCCTATTCCTTCTTCATCAAACTGAATCATTCCTTCTTTTAAATCATTTGCTCCTTTAGCTAACTCATTAGATGCATCCTTTAATTTTAAGGCTCCTGAGCTTAAGTCCTCTGACCCTTTATTAAGCTCTACAGTACCATCATAAAGCATGGAAGCACCTTGTTGTAACTTATTTATTCCTTGAGTTAATTGTGGCAATTTAGCTAAAGCTTCTCTAGTTTTAACTATGTTATTTTCTTCTAGAGATTCCTTCATGATAGCTAATATATCTTCACTATCTTTAAGATGCTTTTGCATAATAACTAGTTGTTTTAAGGCCTCTGGTGAAGTTTTAAGTTTCTCCATTACTTCTGGTGTCATATTATTTTCTAAAGCAGTAATTAATGGAGTTAATTCTTTTATGTCTTCTTCTAATGCATTAAGTTTCACCATAGCTTCTTTAAACTCTTTTGTATCGCTCATTTGTAATAGCTCTTTTGCTACAGCTATATTTTGTTTATTAACTTCTAATGTACTCTTCATTCCTTGTATAGCTGGAAGCATTTGATTTACTTTATTAAGTTCTCCCATAACATCTTTGTTAGTTAAAACTTCATTTAATCCCTTTAACATAGCTTGTGTTTGTTGATCTTGTATCTTTGCTTGAGCTCCTTTTAAGGTACTAATCATTTCATTTAGTTTGGACATATTTTCAGGATTTAATGCCTTTGCCATAGATTCTAAAGCTTCTTTATTTTCACCAAGAGCTCCTTGGAGGCCTATTAGTCTTTGTAAGCTTTCTGACATAGCTTGCATCTTTCCCTTTGAATTAATAAAACCTGTTCTAGCACCTATAATGGCATTATTATATCCTTCTATTAAGCCCTTTAATTGTTTGTTTATCACTGCTGTTTGCTCATTATCCAAAGGATAAGCCTTATCCACCGCTGTCCTTAAAGCATTAACATTTTCTTCTTTAACTAATTGATCTGTATTTTTTATAAAGGCTTCTGCTGTCTTTTGTTGTTCTAGTAAGAAACCCTCCATCTCTTTACCATTTACCTTTTGCAAAGCTGAAGCTGAATCCAATATATTTTTAAATGCAGATGCATTTTGGAATACAGGTGCTAAAGTATCTATCATAGATAAATCCATAACAGCTAGGGAGTTTAACTCTCCCATCAAAGGCGCTAATTTATCTATATTTTTCATAACCTGTAGTAAAGGTTGTAATTTATTCATATCTACATCTAAATTGCCTAATGCATCAGTAGTATTTAATAAAGCCTCCATATTTTTTATGTTTTCTGGTGTTCCTAAAGCTTTTATTTGATCTATCATAGGACTCGCTAAGATCTTTGATATTCCTATAGCTCTATAATCCACAAAAGTTTTTCCCATAAGGTTCATGTTGTTTTCGTTAATATAAGGCATTAAACCTTGTATTGATGAAACATCCATATCTTTTGCAAAGTAAGCATCTTCAATTAAAGTTCTTTCTCTTTGAACATTATGATCATCAGTTATAAGAGCAATCTTTTTCTGATTTTCTGCCTTAGCCATTTCAGTTTGTGCTAAGGCCATTCCTTTTGTTGCAGTGCCTATGCCCTCCTTTAATTGGTAAGCTCCTTCCTTTAAAGTTTTAGAACCAGAACCTAATTTATCTGTACCAGAAACTAAATCTCCCATCTTTTCAGCAAATAGGCTTTCACTTTCTGAAAGTTTTGTAGATCCATCTCTCAATTGACTACTAGCTTCTTTTAATTGTTCTATTCCATCAACTAATTCTGAAAGATTTGTTGATTTTTTTAATGCTTCTACTTCTGGAAGATTAGGTGTAGCTGTTATCATAACAGGTCCTAACTTAAAGCTCTCTACATCTGCTTCTATTTCAAGTTTATCTTCTATTCCTATATTAATATCTTTTCCATCAAGTCCTAAACTTTCTTTTAATCCTGGTAATCCTATATAAGTTATTACAGTATTATTTCCATCAGATATTACCTCTCCTGAGTTTATTTTAACATTTTTAAAGTTATCTAGAGGCAGATTAACTAAGGCTATAGCTGTAAATGGAGTATATATAGTTTTTTCCTTACCATTAATTGTAACATTATGCGCATCCTTATTCTTCATATCTAAAACCATTTTTAATTTACCAGATTTTCCACCTAGCTCTTCTGGTTTTACACTTTGTCCATTTAAAGAATAAGAAATATTTATATCTAAAGGTAGATCCTTATCACTTTTTCCTTGATAAAAAATGTCATTGTCTTTAGACTTCCATGTAATTGATTGTCCATTTATTTCTGGCTTTTCATCACCCTTTACATTTTTAATATCCTTTAGGTTTGATTTATCTTTAACCTCTCCACCATTAGGATTATGAAGCCAATTGCTTACTATTTTTTCTTGAACATTTCCTTGTTTATCTAAAGTTATATAAACTGATTCATCCTTTTTCACTAACTCTGCTGCTTGTACTAAGTTAGGACTTATTATTGAAGCTGCTACTACAAGACTAACTAGTGTTTTTGACATATAATTAAATCTATTATTTTTCATAATTTTTCCCTCCTATGATTTTAAGCAGATAACTTAACGTCCTGTTTTTTACCTGTTTTTTCTCTCCATCCTTTTGTTGTAACACCTATAAACTTTTCTGAAACTATTAAAATAGATGGTAATATAAATATTATAATTAGCATACTTATAAGAGCACCTCTAGACATTAAAAAGCATAAGCTCTTTATAAGTTCCATATCTGAAATAAGCGCAACTCCTGCAGTGGCTGCAAAGAAAGTAAGAGCACTTGTTACTATAGATTTTGCTGATCCCTCTACAGATATCTTCATAGCTTCAAATTTATCATGTCCATTTTTTATCTCTTCCTTAAACCTTGAAGTTAATAAAATGGCATAATCTACTGTTGCTCCTAGCTGAATAGTTCCTATTACAATACTTGATATAAATGGAATTGAAGTTCCTGTATAGTATGGAATACCTAGATTTATAAATATTGCAAGCTCTATGGCTAAAACCAAGATAACTGGTAAAGAGAAAGATAAAAATACCATAAATATTATTGCAAATATAGCTGCAATAGATACTACATTAACTCTCTTAAAATCTTGATCTGCAATTTGTATAAGATCCTTAGTTAAAGGTCCCTCTCCTGAAACCATTCCATCCTTATCGTACTCTTTTACTATATTTATTATTTCATCTATTTGAGCATTTTCCTCATCTTCAGCCGCCTTATATATTGAATTAGCAATTATTAAATTATATCCATCCTTTTTAAAGTTTGCTTTTATGTCTTCTGGTATAAAGCTTTCTGGAATGGAGCCTCCTATTAATTTATCATAGGATAAAACTTTTTCTATTCCATCTACCTTTTCTATTCTATCTACCATTTCTTTCTTTTTATAAGCTGGTATATCATCATTAATTACTACCATATGTGTAGTAGTCATATGATAATCTTCTTTAAGTTTGCTTGTAGCTACTACAGATTCCATATCCTTTGGTAAAGATTCATCTAAGTTATAATAAACCTTTGTGTTGTTAGACCCATAAATTGCTGGGATAAAGGCTATTAAAAATATAGCTACAAAAACTTTATAATGGTTAGTTACATATTCTGAAACCTTCTTAAATTCAGGTAATATAGTCTTATGCTGAAATTTGTGTATAGCCTTATCAAAATAAAGTACTAGAGCTGGTAAAACTGTTACTGTACATATTACTCCTAATAAAACTCCCTTTGCCATTACAATTCCTATATCTTTTCCTAAAGCTAACTGCATAGCACAGAGTGCAAGGAATCCAGCTATAGTTGTAAGTGAACTACCTGATATAGCTACTATGGTTTTTGATATAGCCTCCGCCATAGCATTTTCTCTATCATCTACCTTTGATTTTTCTTCTTCATATCTATGAAGTAAAAATATGGAGTAGTCCATGGTAACTCCTAACTGCAATACAGCTGCTAATGCTTTAGTTATATAGGAAACCTGTCCAAAGAATATATTAGTTCCAAAGTTATATAAAATAGCAAATCCAATGGATGCTAAGAATATAAATGGTATAAGCACAGATTCCATGGTAAGTGCTAGTACCACAGTGGATAATGCTACTGCAATCAATACATATATTGGAGTCTGTTTATCAGAAAGATCCTTTGTATCTTTTACAATAGCAGACAAACCACTTAAAAAGCTCTGTTTATTCATTACTTTTCTTATAGAAGTTATAGCTTCTTGAGTCTTTTCTGATGAGCTACCTTCTTCATACTTTATTATCACCATTGTAGAATTTTTACTATAGAGTGAATCTTTTATTTTATCTGGTAATATCTCTTTTGGAATGGTGATATCTAAAACGTCATCTATCCATAATACGCTATCTACACCATCAACTTTTTGAATATCTTCTTTTATTTTTGCCACATCTTTAGACTCTGTATCCTCAATAATCAGCATGGATAATGATGCACTAGCGAAATTCTTATCTAGTATTTCTTGTCCTTTCATAGAATCTAAATCCTGTGGTAAATAGGTAAGTATATCATAATTTATCTTAGTATTTATCATACCGTAAGCAGCAGGAAGTAAAAGTGCTATTGCTACTATAAGCACAATATTTCTGTGCTTAGCTATGAATTCACCAAATTTTTTCAAGTCATTTCATCCCTTTCTTAGCTTTTAAGCTTTTAACATTTTCTCTATAGTTTTAAACAGCGTTGGTTTCATACTATCTATTCCATAAGGTTCTTCTAGTATAATGCTGCTATAACAAACACTTCCTATAAGCTCTATAATCATAAAAAGAGTCTTTTCACATTCCTCTTCATCTATTCCTAAAGCTTTCATATTTGTTATGAATACAGCTACTATTTCTCTCATGTCAGCATGCTGCTCTGGCTGCATTATAGCCCTTCTATACACCCCCCAAGAGAAGTTCTTGTTTATAAGCTTAAGCATGAGCTTATTATCTTTAAAGTACTCAATTATATAATCCACATTAAACAGAAACATATCTGTAAAGCTATCAAAAGTTCTTTCCTTTGTTTTTTCCATAGCTTCTTTTATAACCATTGAACTCTTCTGAAGTATTATTTTGTTTATTATGTCATACTTATCCTTAAAGTAAAGATAGAAGGTTCCTTTTGCCACTCCGGCCTTTTTTACAATATCATCTATTGCCGTATTTTGAATTCCCTTTGTGGTAAAGAGATCATAGGCAGCACTATACAAATCTTTTTCTTTCATATTTTTTTTATCTTGCGCTCTACCTCTCTTTGGAACTTCTTTTGTTACTTCTCTCATCTCATCCTCTCCTGATCAAAATTAATATTAATGACCATTAGTCATTTAATTTACATATATTATTATATAACTAAATGACCAATAGTCAATATTTTTTTACCAACTATTTTGTTAACAATATTTGAAGGGTATTTGAACTAAATTTTACAAATTTTAAGTGTATACATTTACTTCCTTGAAAGCACTAAGTTTCATTTGTTCATTATTATGCGTAATTTTAAATACTTTTATTTTATATCAAATATACAATAAAATTCTTCAATACATTTTAGTGTAAATTATAAAATTTGCTTATCTAAGCTTTGATAAAATGATGTTTTTTTCTGTTTGATATGGAAATTAATAATATAGTATAATGTAGGGTGAATATATAAACTTTGTTTTTATATTAATAAGGAAAGATTCTAGCAATAAGCTATATAAAATAAAAAGGGCAAGGCGGTATTAAAAATGATTGTTATTGGTTGTAAAGATGTACATAAAAGTTATGGTATAGATGTAATATTAGATAAAATCACATTTTCTATAAATGAAGGTGACAAAGTAGGTTTTATAGGGGCTAATGGTGCTGGTAAATCTACCTTGTTTAAAATATTAACCGGAGAATTATCTCAAGATAGTGGAGATGTATTTATAGATAAAAACAAAACCTTAGGTTATCTTTCTCAGCATCTGTCTTTAGAGTCTTATAATAGTATTTATGATGAGATGCTTTCTGTTTTTAGTGACATACTTAATATGGAAGAAAGATTAAGAGAGTTAGAGATAAAATTAAATGAACCTTATGATCCTAATAAAGCTGCTTATCATGATAAGCTTATAAAAGAATATACTACACTCACTGACTTGTATAATAATAAAGGTGGATATGTATATAAAGGTGACATTAATAGAGTCTTAAAAGGTTTAGGTTTTTTAGAAGAGGATTATAATAAACCTATAAGAGTTTTAAGTGGAGGTCAAAAAACTAGAGTAGCCCTTTGTAAGCTTCTTCTTACAAAGCCTGAAATACTGCTTCTTGATGAGCCTACAAACCACTTAGACTTAGAGGCTATAGAATGGCTGGAAGAATACCTAAAGGCATATAAGGGGACTATAATTATTATATCCCATGATAGATTTTTCTTAGATGCTATAACCACCCATACCTTTGAACTTATAAATGGACATGTGGATTGCTATAATGCAAGTTATTCAAAATACATAGATCTTAGAAAAAAAGAGTTTGAAACAAAATTAAAGGCTTATAATCTTCAACAGTCTGAAATTAAAAGGCAGGAGGATATAATTGAAAGATATAGATCTTTTAATAGAGAAAAAAGTATTCGTGCTGCTGAAAGTAGAGAAAAAGCCTTAGCTAAAATAGAAAGATTAGAAGCACCGGATAAAGATCCTAAGGCATCCAAAATAAAGTTTGAAACCTTAGTAAAAAGTGGAAATGATGTACTTCATGTAGAAGATCTAAGTAAAAGTTTTGGAGAAAATAAGCTATTTGAACAGGTTAACTTCGATGTGAAAAGAGGAGAGCGCATTGCACTTATTGGCGAAAACGGTAGGGGTAAAACTACTCTTTTTAATATAATAATGGATAAATTACCTTCTGATAGAGGAATAAAGGTTCTAGGTAAAAATGTTTTTATAGGATACTATGATCAAGAGCAATCTGACCTACATGAGGAAAAAACTATTATAGATGAGATTTGGGATGACTATCCTGATATGACTACTACTCAGGTTAGAAACGCTTTAGCCTCCTTCCTCTTTACTGGTGATGATGTTTTTAAGGATATAAGCAAGCTAAGCGGTGGGGAAAAGTGTAGAATAAATCTTTTAAAGCTTATGTTATCAAAAGCTAACTTCCTACTATTAGATGAGCCTACTAACCACTTAGATATTATGTCAAGAGAAGCCTTAGAAGAAGCTATAAGTGGCTATGATGGCACTATTATAGTTATATCTCACGATAGATACTTTTTAAATAAAGTAATAGATAAAATCTTTGAGCTTAACTCTGATGGAATAAAAGAGTATTTAGGAAACTATACTTATTTTCAAGAGAAGAAAAAAAATCCTCAAAGGTATGAAGGCTTAGAAGAGCTTCAAAATAAAAGTAAAACTCAAATAGCCGAGGAAAGACGTAAAAAAAGAGAAGCAGATAAAAAGGCAAAGGACGAAGTAAAAAGAGTTAAATCTATAGAGGAAAAAATAGCTACCATAGAATCTAATATAGTAGAACTACAAGAACTTTTATGTTTAGAAGAAGTATACTCTAATCCAGAAAAAAGCGAATCTATCCACAGGGAAATTTCTGAACTAGAGCAAAATGTGGAAGATTTATATAAACAGTGGGAAAAGCTGATATAGTTTAACTATATCAGCTTTTTTAAATTTTATTCCATGTTCATTTTAAGTATGAACTTATCTATTTCTATCTATTCTAATATTTCAATCCATGCTCATTTTTTAATTTTATTATATATTATAATTTACATTCTAATACTATAAAACCTTTGGAGGCATTACAGTTGCTATTCCTTCTATGACCACTTTTCCATGTTGGTTTGTGCAAATAGTTTTCAACTTAATTCTATTCTTTTCCTTTATCATTTCTATAACTTCTGCTTCCGCTTTTATTGTATCTCCAATCTTTACGGGAGCTGTAAACTTTAACTCTTGTCCAAGATAAATAGTTCCAGGACCAGGTAAGTGCATACCTAGAACTGTAGATATTAATCCAGAAACCAACACTCCATGAGCTATTCTGCCTTGAAACATTGTATTTTCAGAAGCTACTTGATTAATATGTGCTGGATTTAAATCTCCAGTTATACCAGCAAAAAGATATACATCTGATTCAGAAATTGTTTTTTCAAAACAAGCCTTGTCTCCCAAATTTATTTCCTCAATAGTTTTACCCATCATATTAATGACCACCTTTCTTTATTACCATAATAAGTTCTTTTCAGCTTCTCTTTTTATATCTTCTCTAAAATCAGGATGGGCTATAGAGATAAGATTATCTACTCTTTCTTTTAATCCTCTACCTCTTAAATTAGCCACTCCATATTCAGTAACTACATAATCTACATCATTTCTTGAAAGTGATACTGCAGCTCCCTGTGTAAGAAAAGGTACTATAGTAGATATACTTCCTTTTTTAGCTGTGGAATATAAAGCAATAATTGATTTTCCTCCCACACTATTTAAAGCTCCAACAGCAGTATCTGATTGCCCTCCTGTTCCACTATACTGTCTTAATCCTATAGATTCAGAGGCACATTGTCCTGTAAGGTCAACTTGCAAAGTGGTATTTATAGATACCATTTTATAGTTCTGTCCTATTATATAAGGATCATTAGTGTATCCTCCTCTTTTAAGCTCTACTCCCATGTTATCATCTATAAAATCATATAATTTCTTTGTTCCAAGAGCGAAGGTTCCAATAAATTTATTTTTATGAAGAGTTTTTCTTCTATTTGTAATAACCCCAGCCTTATAAAGGTCATACATTCCATCTGTTATCATTTCAGTGTGGATACCAAGATCCTTTTTATTCATTAAGGCTTTAGAAACTGCATTAGGTATTCCACCTATACCCAATTGTATTGTGGAACCGTCCTCCACAAGCTCTGCAATGTAGTTTCCAATTATCATATCTTTTTCACTTGGCTCAACAATTTGTAGTTCAGGTACATCTGTATGATTTTCATATATAAAATCCACTTCACTTATATGGACAGAAGTATCTCCATATACTCTTGGTAAATTCTCATTTATCTCCAATATAACTATATCTGCATTTTCAATGTACTCTCTCTCATAGGTTACAGATAAAGATAATGAAAAATATCCATGTTTATCCATAGGTGTAGCAGTACCTACAAATATATTTGGCTTTTTATAATCTAACCTTTTTACTGCAGAAAGATGAAGATGATTTGGTATAAATGTAGTAGTCTTAAATTCATGTGACTTTCTCGTTAAGGGACTATAAAACCAAGTTTCGTTAGTAAAATGCCCCTTCATGTCTTTTGATGATGTAAACTCATAGTTTTCCATATTTAAACATGTAACCACAGATACATTTTCAACATTATTTTTAGCTCTATGGAGGTTTTTAAGAAATGCCCTTGGCTCTGAACCTGCCATAGCTACCACTACTTCATCATTAGATTTAACTTTACTTACTGCTTCATCCACAGTTATTAATTTTCTTTTAAATTCTTCTCTGAAATCCATATAACTGTCCTCCTAACTATTATTCGTAGATCTCTCCCCACTTAATAGTGTTAGCCGCCCAAGCATACCCAATTCCTGCTCCTACAGTAACTACTATATCTCCATTTTTTATTTTTCCTTGTTCTAGAGCTAATTTAACTGATAGTATTTGGTCAATTTGTCCAAGGTGCCCGTAATCCTTTAAATATATAGATTTTGATTCTGGTACTCCTAATTCTGATAATATAAATTTATGAGCAGAATATTTAAAATGTATCATTGCAATATAATCTATGTCCTCTTGACTGTATCCACTCTTTCTTAATGATTCTCTTATAACCTTTAAGAAGTTCGGTGTAGATTTTTCATTAAGCCTACTCTTCATACCCTCCACATCCATAACATCTAAAGACTTATAGGCTTCACCTAGATTTCCATTATCTATTGGTTTGAGCGTTCCACCATATACAACTCCTACATCTCTTGCAAATGAGCCATCTGTTATTATGGAAGTTTCAAGTAATTCGTTTTTACCATAATTCTTCTTTAATAAAACTGCGCCCCCTCCAGTAGCTAAGTTAAACATAAAGCTTACCCTGCTATTTTTATAGTCTATAAAATCTTCATTTCTATATCCGCCACAGATTAAAACTGTATTTACACTTTCATCAGAAAGCATCATATCTTTAGCTATCTTCATAGCTGTTATTGCAGTACAACACCTTTGAGCTATATCAAATCCATAAGCATTAATAGCTCCTAATTTATGTTGAATATACATAGCTGAAGTTGTTAAAGGATATTCCTTCCATTCCTCACCAATACAGATGATAACATCTATATCTAGTGGGTTTACCCCTGTACTAACTATACAGTCTTTAGCTGCAAGATATCCCATTTCTTGAGTCCCATCCTCTGGACCTGCAATAGTCTTTTTAACAAATCCTAACTTTTCTATAACTGCCTCTTCTGCCCAAACTCCTCCAGTAGCTTTACTTACTTCTTTAGCCGTCATATGGTGTTTTGGTAAATAAGTTCCAAATCCTACTACTCCTACATGATTATGCACAAAAATCCCTCCAAACAAATATTGTAATTACCTATTTCAATTATGTAATCCTTAACAATTATTTTTACTGTTTAATTAAGCAATAACCATGCCATAGTTTGAAAGTCTTTATAAATTTAATAATAATATGCTTATTAACCTATTTAAAATAAAAAAACCGTCATAGCCTAATAAGTTCAATAAGTTTAATCTTATAAAACTTTGCTATAACAGTTTTTATTAAAAATTTAATATTTAGTTATATTATCATAAAACTTTCTATAAATATAAACTGTAAAAAATTTAAACAGTGTATCCCTTTATTACATTTTCACATCTATACCGTACTCTTCTAATTTCCTATAAAGAGAAGCTCTTGGTATATTAAGCTTCTTTGATGTTTCAGATTTATTGTAATTACATTCTCTAAGTGTATTTATAATTATCTCTTTTTCTACCGAATCTAAAATATCTTTTAAATTTCCACTAGTTTTGTTAACTACCTTACTCTTCATAGATCTGTTTATTAAATAAGGTGGCAGATCAGCTATGGAAATGTTTACATCATCTGCATTTACACATATTTTTTCAACTATATTTCTAAGTTCTCTTACATTTCCTGGCCAATCATAATTAACTAGTATATCCATTATATTTTTAGGTACATTTCTATACATTCCAGTTTCTCTATAGAATAACCCTAAAAATTTGTCTATAAGCTCTGGAATATCCACTCTTCTTTCTCTTATAGGCGGTATCTCCAAGGTTAATACATTTAATCTATAATATAAATCTTCTCTAAACTTTCCATCATTAACTAACTGAAGCAAGTTTTTATGAGTAGCACTTATGACCCTTACATCCACCTTAAGTGGCGACTTTGCTCCTATAGGTTGTACTTCTTTTTCTTGAAGAACTCTTAAAAGCTTTGCCTGTAGATGTAGAGGCATTTCTCCTATTTCATCTAAGAAAATTGTCCCTCCATTAGCTAATTGAAACTTTCCTATATTTCCACCCTTTCTAGCACCAGTAAAACTGCCATCCTCATATCCAAAGAACTCGGATTCCATAAGATTTTCTGGTATGGCTGAACAGTTAACACTTATAAATGCCTTATCTTTTCTATTACTCTCATTATGTATAGAATGAGCAAATAATTCTTTACCAACTCCACTTTCACCTATTACTAATACGTTAGACTTTACTCTAGCCATCTTTTTAACTTTATTTTTACATTTTGATATTTCTTGGGATCTTCCTATAATATCATCTAAATTATATTTTGCTATGTTTAATTTTGCTATTTCATTCTTATAGAGTTTTAATTCTTTATCTAAAACTCTGTATTTATCCATAACTTCTTGAAGCTTACTAATATCCTCAAAGACTACCATACCAAAGCCACCCATAAGTTTCCCATCATCATCCATTATAGGTATACGATGAACAATTGCCTCATTACCATTATCAAATCTATGTTTACATGCTATTTCAGCTTGTTTTCTATGTAATGTATCTAAAAACTTAGAGGTAGGATTAGCTTCTGTAACCAATTTTCCTATAAGTTCTTCTCTAGGTTTTTTTAAAAAATCGCTAAAGGTTTTATTTATGTATATTATTTTTCCTTCCTTGTCTAATATATCTACAGCTATAGGAAGCTCATCAAAAACCGCGTAGCAAAATTGTATAAACTCTTTATTAATCATTATGTTATTCATCGAATCATCAACTCCCTTAAGTATTATTATACAAAATTAATACATATATCAAAGGGTTTTATTTAAAATCTTCACAAAATATAATTTTTTCATACTTCTTAAGTTAAAGTACTATAGAAATATTTTAAATAGAACATAAATAGCTGGATTTCTCCAGCTATTCATATTTTCGTTAAAGTATTCTTATGTTTTTATTATAGTTTCTAAGAAATCCACTAACTAAAGTTGCAAACTCAATGGGTTTCTCGTACATAGAAGCATGCCCTGACTCTTTTATAACTACCATACTAGAATCCTTAATTCCTTTATGAATAATTTCCTGATAGATCACAGGCGTTATGATGTCATATTCTGCTCCTATAATAAAAGTAGGTACATGAATCTCCTGCAATCTATTAGTTACATTAAGATCTGAAGCACTTTTAATAGCTCTTCTAAACCCTTCATACCACTCTTTTTTAAAACTATTTATTATGAGTTCCTCTCTTACCTTAAGCCATTTTGCATTTTCTTCATAAAATTTATGTGAATATATATATGGCATAGTGGCATTAAAGAATACTTCACCATCATATGTTCCTGCAGCGTAATCCCACAGTTTCTCTATACCCCTCATTATTTCTGTAGTATAGCTTGTAGTGTTTGCTAATATTAGACTTAATAGCCTTTTAGGATACTTTAGTGCAAATCTCATCGCCACTTCTCCCCCATAGGATATTCCTAATATATGGGCCTTTTTTATAGATAGCTTATCTAAGAAATCATTTAGCATATCTACATGTAATTCTTGGGTGTAACTCTCTTTGCCTTTACTAGAAGATCCTTGATCTATAAGATCTAGAAATATAACTTTATTATCTCTAAAATGCTCTATGAATGGCCTCCAACTTAAGCTACTCATCATTATACCATTTAAAAATATGACTGGCTCTCCCTCTCCATAGCATTCATAAT
This sequence comes from Clostridium simiarum, assembly GCF_018919175.1. GTDB lineage: Bacteria > Bacillota > Clostridia > Clostridiales > Clostridiaceae > Clostridium_L > Clostridium_L simiarum. Next base: position 242,206 of record NZ_JAHLQL010000005.1, read on the forward strand.
TTAACTCATATTCCCCTATGGTAACTTTGTTCATATAATCATCTCCTATTGGAATTCTTACTCAGCTGATATAAAATCAGTTATTTTTTCATAACCAAAATTCTTATCATCTACATATTTAGCTTTCATGAAATACATTTTTTCAACACCATTTCTTCTGTCTTCAGTATAGGTTATACCTTTTGCTATACCTTCACTGTAGTCCTTTAATGATTCCATAGATTTAATATAGTTTTCCCAAGTTAAATCGCCTTTTACTCTCTTTAATCCTTCTGTAAATACTTGTGCTGCTACCCATCCTGCTACTCCATATGCATTCGGAGTTTCATCAGGGAAGTATTTTTTAAATGTATCGTTAAATTTCTTTGCTTCAGCATTATTAGGATCTGTTATATCTGGAACCCAAGCCGCTGTTATAGCTCCATCCCATGCATCTTTAGCAAGTTGGAATAAAGTAATATCTGCAACTATATAAGAAGCTAAAAATTGAGTTTTAAAGCCTTGTTTTTTAGCTTCATTAGCTATACCAGCTGCTGGTTTAGCATTTCCATAAATCACAGTAACATCTGGAGTATTTTCAGAAAGCTTTTGAACATGAGCAGAGAAGTCAACGTCTGCTGGATTATATGGAACCTCTGTAACTAATGCAGACTCTTTTCCCATTTTCTTAAGTTTTCCTTTTATTCCTTCTAATCCTTCTTTACCTATATCATTATTCTCGTATATAACAGCTATTTTATTAGCTTTTAAATCATCTATCATATATTTTGCCATTAAAGAACCTTCAAAAATATAGTTAGGTTGAACTGGGAAATAATTCCCTTTAACTTGCGATAATTTGCTTGCTCCAGTTCCTTGATATACTGCTGGTATTCCTTTTTCACTTAAGTAGTCTATGCACGAAAGGGCTCCTGGTGTACCAGTTTGTCCAACTATAGCAAAAACCTTATCTTTTTCCACTAATTCTTCTGCTTTTTGAAGAGCAACGTCTGGCTTAAATCCATCATCTTTCACTACAAGTTCTATTTTTTTGCCATTTACTCCTCCCTCTTCATTTATCATTTTAAAATATGCTTCCATACCGTGAGTTACAGGTATTCCAACTACAGCTACACCACCTGAGGTAGGAGCTATAGTACCTACCTTTATAGTATCACCCTCTACCCCTTGAGCTACTTCCCCTTTTGATTTCTCTCCCTCTTTTTCTCCATTAGAACCACCTTGACAACCTGCTAATAGAGATACTGATAATATACCTGCTAGAAGCATTGATATTTTCTTTTTCATAAATAATCCTCCTTTAATATATATGAAATATATTGCTTAACCACCTAAATAAGATTTTTTTATGCTTTCATTTTTTCCTATTTCCTCAGCTGTTCCTGCTAAAGATATATTTCCTGTCTCTAGTATGTAGATATAATCAGAAATTTTAACTGTTTGGAAAGCATTTTGTTCTACAAGAAGTATAGTCACTCCTCTTTTATTGATTTCTTTTATTATTTCAAAGATATCTTTAACCACTATAGGGGCGAGTCCTAATGATGGTTCATCCATTATAAATAGTTTAGGTGCAGCCATAAGTCCCCTGCCTATAGCTAACATTTGCTGCTCTCCTCCACTTAAGGTACCAGCTAGCTGTCTATTTCTTTCCTTTAATCTTGGAAAATATTCATAAACCATATGAAAATCTTCTTTTATTTTTTCTTTATCCTTTCTTAAATAAGCTCCAATTTTTAGGTTTTCCTCTACAGTAAGTTGTGGAAATATTTTTCTACCTTCTGGGCAATGAACTATACCTTTTGAAACTATTTTATCTGGAGAAAGAGAGTTAATCTTTTCTCCTTGAAACTCTATACTCCCTCCTGCAATTGGCACTAGCCCTGAAATAGATTTAAGGGTGGTAGTTTTACCGGCACCGTTGGCTCCTAAGATACTAACTATTTGACCTTCTTTTATATCTAAATTAATACCCTTTATAACATTTACATATCCATAATTAACCTCTAGGTCTCGTATCTTAAACATCCTTTTCTCCCTCCCCTAGATATGCTTCAATAACTACTGGATTACTTTGTATTTCCTTTGGAGTACCTTCAGCAATTTTTTTACCGAAGTTTATAACTGTCATTCTATCGCATATGCTCATAACCAATGACATATCATGTTCTACTAAAAGTATAGTTATACCAAACTTGTCTCTTATATTTCTTATTCTCTCTGCTAATATATTGGTTTCAGTATCATTCATCCCTGCTGCTGGTTCATCTAAAATTATAAGCTTAGGATTTCCTACAAGAGCTCTTCCAAGCTCTACTAGCTTTTGGACTCCATAAGGTAGGTTATAAACTAACCTATTTTCATATTCTCTTATTTCTAAAAAATCTAAGATGTCTTCGGCTCTCTTTTTTGCACTTTCTTCTTCTTTTTTAACCTTAGGAAGCTTAAACATACTTAAAAGTGTTCCATACTTTATAGTGGAATGTTCCCCCACTAGCAGATTATCTAGCACAGTCATATGTTTAAAGAGTTCCACATTTTGAAAAGTTCTAGCTATTCCTATATCCACCATTTGATGAACCTTTAACTCTGTAGCATTTATGCCATTAAATATAACTTTACCCTGATCTGGTTTGTAAAACTGACTGATAAGATTAAAAACAGTAGTCTTTCCCGCACCATTTGGCCCTATAAGTCCATAGATCTCCCCTTCTTCTATAGAAAAGCTTAAACTATCAACAGCTTTTAATCCTCCAAAGGCTATAGAAATATTGTCTACATTTAAAAGATTTTTCCCCATGCTAAGCCTCCTTTCCCTGTATCGAAGCATTACTCTTTGAACTCTTCATTGATAATTTACCCTTTATAGCTTGTATTATTTGATTTATTCCATATGGACAATATCTAACCGTTAATATTAAAAGTATTCCCGTGATTATAGTTGCGCCGTTTTTTATAGGAATAGCTTTAATATATTCAGGTAGCATGGTCATAAACATAGCACCTATAATAGAACCTGATATTGAGGATAATCCTCCTATTACTATCATAGCCAATAGGTTAAGTGAAACCGCCATGCCAAAGGATTGAGGATAAACTTGCCTATAAAGATATGCAAACAAACTTCCTGCTGCCCCAGCGTAAGCCGCACTTATCACAAAGGCTATAGTTTTATATTTTGCAGTATTAACTCCTAAGGAACTTGCTGCAATTTCGCTATCTCTAAGAGCCATTAAGGCTCTTCCAGTTTTACTATTTATAAGGTTTTTAGCTATTATAACTGCAATGACTATAAAAAATAGAATAAAGTAATACATGCTTATGCGTGTTTTAAATGCGTAACCTAAAATTTTAGGTGGATTTATACCTTTAAGACCTGAAAAACCTCCAGTAAATTTTTCAAACTCCATAAATACATGCTCAAAAGCAACTCCAAATCCTAAGGTTGCTATAGCTAGATAGTTTCCTTCAAGCCTAAGGGCTGGAAGTCCCAGTATAAATCCTAATATCGCTGTTACTAGTATTGATATAACTAAAGCTATTATAAAGTGGACATTGAATCTAATTGATAGATTAGCTGTTATATAAGCTCCTAAGCCAATAAAAGCTGCGTGTCCTAAAGATATCTGTCCTCCATATCCTAAAAGAATATTGTAGCCTATAGCAGCAATTACAAATATTCCTCCTAAGTTTATAAGAGTTATGGTGCTTGTCTTTAGAGGGACTATATTTGGAAATATTATGGCTATAAGTAATACAATAATATTTACCTTATTTTTTAATAAAAATTCTTTTAAACCCTTCAAGATTACACCTTCTTTCTATAAGTCTTTCCTAAGATACCATTTGGTTTTATTACCAACATTACAATTATTAAACCGAAAGCAAACACTGTTTTCCATGATAAAGAAACATACTTTCCGAAAAGGTTTTCTGAAATTCCAAGAATTAATCCTCCAACTACAGGTCCAACAAAGCTAGTAAAGCCACCTAGCACCGCTGCTGAAAATGATTTCAAATGAATGTCAGCCATCATGTTAATATCAAGGAAAGTAGTAGGTGCTATTAACATACCTGCAATAGATGATAAAACAGCACTTATAATCCAAGTAAGTGTAATAACTTTATTTACTGATATACCCATAAGTTCAGCTGCTTCAGGATTTTGAGAGGCAGCTCTTAAAGCAAGTCCAGTCTTTGTATATTTGAAAAAATAAAATAGTGCAAGCATTATTACCACAGTTACTGCTATAGTAAGTATACTATTTGGATCTACAGATACCCCTAAAAACTCTACATTTTTCCCACTAAACATTTTAGGAAATTGCTTTGTATCAAATCCAAACAGATTACCTGCCAAACCATTTAATATCATTATAAGTCCTAGTGTAGCTATCATGGAACTTACTAATGGAGCCTTTTCAAGGGGCTTTATTACTATCCTATGGAGAGTAAGTCCCATGACAGCCGCAAATACCATAGTAATGATCATCGCTAAAAAATATGGTACCTTAAGGGATGTTAATAATGTAAATGCAATAAAAGTATTAAACATGGCCATTTCACCTTGAGAAAAGTTAACTATATCTGAAGTTTTAAAAATCATAACTAATCCAAGTGCTGCCAATGAATACAAGCTTCCTGTTATCAGACCGCTGATAATAACTTGAAGCATAAGTCCACCTCCTATGTAATAAAATGATACATTGTATTTTTTTAATACATGCACTAAATTATTCTTTTTACTTAATTTTCATAAAAGTATAACAAGTGCACAGTGCTGTTAGCTTTTATTTATCTTTTATTTCAGCATATATCCTCTCCTTAAAAAATTATTTACTTGCCATATTACACAGCAGTTTTCATGCCAACATATAGAATATTCTTATAATCAAAGGTATAAATACCTAAAACTTCTATTAACAAGTAAAATACTACATAAAAAATAAAGAATTCTAATTCATCAAAATCTTAAAGCCTTTAATCAGCTTACTATTTATTAAATGAATTTTAGAATTCTTTATTTCTAATATTAAAAGAATATTTTTTCTCCTATATAATTTAAAGTCCTGTAGGTAAGGATTTATTTTATGACAATATTGTTTATTTTTGTGACATAGTTTTATAATGAATCTTTATACTATCTTAAAAACTGTTTTATTTCTTTAACCAACCTGTCCATGCAATCTATTAATGGCGAATGTCCTGAATCCTCTAAAATAACTAGTTTAGCATTTTTTCCTATTCCTCTTACTATTCCCTCTCCCATTTCTCTTGGAACTACATAATCTCTATCTCCTTGAAACACTAGAGTTGGTATATCTATTTTATCTACAAGACCATTTCCTTTAACTACTCCATTATGCTCATTAGATATATTGAAGTTGACAAGGGCATAATCTACATCTACAAGGTTTCTTTGTGTCATCATATCTTCAAGATACTCTTCATAAAGATTATCTTCAGGTTTATTTTTTGTATAAATAGCCATATTCCATAAAGTTCTCATAAACTCTTTATTTTTAGTAGCATAGGCTTGTAGCGCTGGTACCACTTGGATTGGATCCTTTTCTATATCTTCCTTTGAACTTATTAATTCTGTAAGTATAGGCTGTCCATTCTCATCTTTTCTAAACATAGGGTACCCCTTTATTCCTACAGATTCTAATAGTATTAGATTACTTACATAACCAGGGTAATCCGCTATAAATTGCATAGCTACTCCCCCACCTGTAGACCAACCCATCATAAGAAAGTCTTTCAAGCCCATAGCATCAACAAATAATTTAATATCATCAGAAAAATCTTTAAGTGAGTCTATCCTTTTATTATAAGTTGATTGTCCAAATCCTCTAAGATCTACTGCATATATTTTATACTGGTCTAAAAACTCTTTCATTAATATTTCCATATGCTTTGATGAAGTCATATTTCCATGAACTAAAATCATGATTTTATTGCCTTTACCAGCTTCTCTATAGCTCATAGTTTCTTCATTAGGTAATTTTATTGATTTTAATGTAATACTTTGATCCATAATTTACCCTCCCATAAATAAAAAATTCTAAATTTTCTAATGTTTTTTATTACTTAATATTATATAGCAACAAACATACCAAATGAAGCTTGGTTTCTATAGTAAACTTTTCTTAAGCAGAGGTGTAACCTTTGGTATTCTAAGCATAATAAAAAAGACGAACTTAATCGTCTTTTTTATTACTTTTGTTCTTCTAGTGTAAGATCTAAAGTTTTATTCTTTCCCTCTCTATAAACTTCTACTTTAACCTTATCTCCTGCACTCTTTTGTGATTTAAATTTATTAAGTTCAGCCATTGTTGTAACCTTATTACCATCGAAGCCTATAATTACATCTCCAGTTTTTATGCCCGCTTTTTCTGCTGAACTAAACTCTTCAACTTGTATTACATATACTCCTGCAGGTAATTTATTCTCTTTTGCTAACTTTTCTGATAAGTCTCTACCACCAATACCTATTTTTAATATTGGCTTAGATAAATCTCCTAATTTATTTTTAGCTTGATTTATAGGAATTGAGAAACCTATACCCTCTACTCCACCTTCTGCAGATTGGGAATTTATCTTGGCGGTATTTATTCCTATTACTTGACCTCTGGAATTTAATAAAGGTCCTCCACTGTTACCAGGATTTATAGCTGCATCAGTTTGAATAAGTGTTAAGTCTTTACCACCTATATTTATTGCTCTATTTATAGCACTTACTATACCAGAAGTTACTGTTCCTAAAAACTCTTTTCCTAATGGATTACCTATAGCAACTACAGATTCTCCTGCTTGAACAGAATCTGAATCTCCTAATTCAGCTATACCAGGCATTGTAATATTTTCTGTTATTTTAACTACTGCTATATCATTTTCCGCATCATAATTTATAACCTTTGCTTGGGCTTCCTTACCATCATTTAATATGACTTTTACATCCTGAGCACCTTTTATAACATGATAATTTGTAAGTACATATCCCTCTTCATTTATTATAAAACCTGATCCTATCCCTTCTGCTACCTGATTTCCAAAAACGCCATAGTCTTTAACGCTCTTTGTAGTAACCCCTACTACTGCGGGTCCAACTTTGTTTATAATTTCTGTAGCTGAAAGTGCATCTTTTTCTGAAGCTAAAGTGGTTGGTCCATAATTTATATTTTTCTCTTGTATAATCCTTCTATATAAGGCTGTATTTTTAAAATTATCACTTTGTGGAGCAATATATAGAACACCTGCTGCTCCTAAAAGTCCACCTATTATTGCAAATACTAAAGATAGGGCTATATATGGAAAAATGCTCCTATCCTTTTTTTTCTTAATCTTTTTAGGATTATTATCTTGATATTCCATACCTTTATTTTCACCTCCTATATTCTTATCCTTCTTTGAAGTATCCTCTTTTGGAACCATTATAAAATTTGGTTCGTAACTTCTTGAATTATTATCTTCTTTATTATTAAAATTATTTTCATACTTATTATCCATATAAAATCCCCTCCTCTGTTTCCTATTTGTTTTACCTTTATATATATATTAAGCCACAAATGTTACAATTATATGTCAAAGTAAAAAAATAAGAATGGATTACTTAATATAAAGTTCTTCTTAAATTCAGCTGAGTTTCCTTGTAAAACAGGATTAATAAGGGTGTAAATGGAATAAAATTCATAATAAAAAAGGCTTTCAAAGTCATCCCTTAAAAGCCTTACTTATGTTTTTACTTAAGTTTTCCTGTTTGTTCTAATATATTTCTTAAATGAAATACCACTTCATCTTCTCCTTGCAGTGGTATATTGCTTACACTAGAAATAACCTTTATCTCTGATTTAGATGATAGTTCAGCTAATTTCTTGGCCTCTTCTAAATACTGTTCTCCTTTATTTTCACTTAATAAAAGCACCAAAGGTTTTTCTCCAAGCAATGCTTTTTCTTGAGACTTTAGATTATAGTTTTTTAAAATATTTAGTTCTTCCTTATAGGCCTTAAGATACTTTTTACTTACAGTAGAAGAATTAAATACCTCCGCATTTTCTGGTGTAAGTAGTGAAGTTATGTCATTTTTTATGTTTACTAATTTCAAGTTATTTAACATTCTTACAAAACCTACATTAGCAAAAAACTTTTGTGAGGATTTAATCCTTATTTCTTTAGATAAGGTCTTTTGGTTTTCTTTAACCATTAAGTCCTTCTCTAAGATAGGATCTATAAGCATAACTCCTATTACCTGTTCTGGATAAGCCTTAGCAAAATTTGTTGCTAGAAGAGAACCATAAGAGTTTCCTACAAAGATATAAGGACCATTAATTGCTCCTCTATATAAAATATCCGAAAGATTTTTAACCTCATCTTCCATGGTTCTTTCTTTGTTAGATGCTTCACTTAATCCATAACCAGCTCTGTCATAATAAAAAACCCTAAATTCCTTTGGTATACTTTTTACAAACTTACTCCACTCTAAATGATCTGCACCTATATCAGAATCTAATATTATGGTAGCCTTTCCATGGCCTACTACATCATAGAATATCTTACTTTCATCAATGGATACATACTTTCCTTTTTCTTTAGAGTTGAGAGCAATTTTATGGCTAGTTATATTTTCATATAACATACCAGAAAATAACACCACAAATAAAACCACAAATATTATTTCAAATATTTTTAGCTTATTTACCTCTCTTTTAACTTTATATTTATGCAAACTATTAGAATAAGGTAAAAACTTCATAATTATCTTTCTCCTAATTTAAGATTTGGTTTTGCATTTAAATCTATAGAAGCTACTCTTCCTTTCATAAACTCAAAGTATGCCGCGCTACCTATCATAGCTGCATTATCTGTACATAATATAGGTGCTGGAAATAAGACTTCTATACCATTTTCTTTTCCTTCTTTTATAAGGTTATTTCTTAGTGCGGAGTTTGCAGCTACTCCTCCAGCTATAGCTACCTTATCTACTTCTTTTATTTTGCAGGTTTTAATTACATTATTCGTAAGTACATCTACTACAGCCTTTTGGAAAGAAGCTGCTATATCTGCTTTATTTATATCTTTTCCTGTCATCTCCATCTTATTTAAATAATTTAAAACCGCTGATTTTAAACCACTAAAAGAAAAATCTAAAGTATCATCATGAAAATTAGCTCTTGGAAACTTTATTGCATTCTCATTTCCTTCTTTAGCTAATTTATCTATCTTAGGTCCTCCAGGGTATCCTAGTCCCAATGCTCTTGCTATCTTATCATAAGCCTCACCAGCTGCATCATCTCTAGTTTGCCCTATAACCTCAAACTCTCCAAAATCTTTAACATACACTATAAAGGTATGACCTCCAGATACTACAAGGCACACGAAAGGAGGTTTTAAATCTTTATGTTCAATAAAGTTAGCACTTATGTGTCCTTCAATATGATTTACTCCTATTAAAGGTTTTTTCATTCCATAAGCTAATCCTTTTGCATACTGCATACCTACCAACAAAGCTCCAACTAGCCCTGGTCCATAAGTTACCCCTATAGCATCTATATCCTTTAAAGTAAGCTTTGCCTCCTCTAAAGCCTCTTCCACTACGGCATTTATAACTTCTATATGTTTTCTTGAAGCTACCTCTGGCACTACACCACCAAATTTTTTATGTATATCTATCTGTGAAGAAATTATATTTGAAAGAACTTCTCTACCATTTACTACTACTGCTGCTGAAGTTTCATCACAACTACTTTCTATCGCTAAAATTTTTACATTATTATCCATATTATACCTTCCTTAATATCTATAAATAGACTGCGTTCATCATTATATTATACTTAATACCACTTATATAATCAATAAGTTTGGTTATACACTGGAAAAATCATAATTTATTAAGAAATAAGTTCACCTTGAGAACATAAGTTTTCAATGATAAAATAAATATGATGGACTACTAAAATAATATAAAGCATTGAATATTTGAACAATATAACTAATAACTAGTTGTCAATGCTAATAAAGGAGCAATAATTATGTCATGTCATTATGCTAAAGTCATAGTAAAAGGCTCTCCTATTTCAAAATCTAATTTTAAGTTATTTAATACTCAAGGAAGAGCTATATTACCTTATAATTCAGGAAAATATCACGATAGATATGCTTTATATGAGGAAGAAATTGCATATGCTGCTATGAATCAAAACCCAAATATAACTATTACAGAATCCTTAATAGCAGTATTAAAGGTTTATTATAAGAGCTCTAAACGTCATCCTGACACTAATAATATAACTAAGAGTATATTTGACGGTATAGAAAAAAGTGGTTTAATAATAAATGATGCTCAAGTAAGAAAATTATATATAGAGGAATTCTATGATCCAGAAAACCCCCGATTTGAACTAGAGCTTTTTTCAGAAAGTCACTATGATATAGGTTATAAAATATGTAAAAGGAAAGACCCATTAAGTCCCATAGAGTATTCCCCTCCTTCTAATAAAAAATCCACCCATTCATTATCTTTAAATTCAAAAGCTTCCAAAGTAAAGTCTGGCAAACTATGTGATATTTGTGGAAAAGCTTTAGGAGAAAATGAAGGTGTCTCTGCCAATAAAGGAAATACATTTATATGTACAACCTGTTTTAAAAAGCTATTTTAAAGCCTTAATAAACTCTGCTTTAAAGCTTTTATATGTGAAGGAGTTGTACCACAACATCCACCTAGGTATCTTGCTCCTTCCTTATAAAGCTCAACCATATTATCGCTAAATTCCTCTATAGAAACCTCATATCTTAAATTACCACTGTCATCTTTAGGCTTGCCTAAATTTGGTTTAGCTATTATAGGTAGTTTAGAATACCTTTTAAATTCCTTTACCAAACTCATTGCATTTTCACCTATATTTACACAGTTAAATCCTAAAGCTTTTATATTATAACCCTTTGTTATATCTATTATTTCCTCTACAGATTCTCCTGAATATAACCTATTATCCTCATTAAAAGTAAAACTTAATAAAACATCTTTATTTATATCTTCAAAAGCTTTTAATGCACATAAGACCTCTGAACTTTGATACATTGTTTCTATGAATATCATATCCACATCAACTTCTTTAACTATTTTAGCTATTTCTCTATAAACTTCATATATATAATCCTCACTTACCTCTTTCATATTTATTCCTAAAGGTCCTACATCATAAGCCACTAATCCATCAATGGAAGTGAACTTTGCAAGATAAACAGATTTTTCTATTATGCCTTTCATGCTATGATAGTCTTCCTTTAAAGCTATTCTATTTAGAGAGAAGCTATTAGTAAGTATCACATTGCTACCTGCTTTTCTATAGTCTTCGTGTATTTCTCTAATTAAAGATCCTTTATTAAGATTCAACTTAGGAATAAGGCTATAGTCTTTAATTCCCTTTTCCTTCAATAAAGTTCCCATAGCTCCATCTAACAATATATAGTCCTTCTTAATCTTATTATCCATAGCTTATTTCCTTTCTATTTTAATAAGTGTATATTATAATTGTACTATATACATAGAATTAATTTATTAACAGGAGGTTAATTGTGAAAATTGTTTTTATTGGTGACAGCTTGACCTTTGGTTATGGTGTAGAAAAAAGATATAGATGGATTGAGTTATTTAAAGAAAATAGTAACCTTGAGGTTATGAATAAAGGAGTTAACGGAGATACCACCACAGGTATTTTATCAAGATTTTATAGTGATGTAATTAGTCAAAAGCCTGATTTTGCTTTTATAATGGCTGGAAGCAATGACTTTCTATTAGGACGAGATTTATTTAATGTAACTTCTAATATAGAGATTTTAATAAAGGATTGTAATGAAAATAATATAACTCCCATAATAGGAATTCAACCCTTTATCATAGGTTCTATGGCTAAGATTTCTTGGTCCTCTTATATAGATTATTCCTTTGTAAACTCCCTAATCTATACATACAGGGAAAATATAATAAAGCTTTGTAGTAAGAATAATATAGATTATGTTGACTTTTATAAGAGCCTTGAAAATATAGTGAATAAAGAAAATGAAGAAGAGTATTTTATAGACGGTCTTCACCCCTCAGAAAAGGGTCATAAAATTATGATAGAGAACTTTATAGAAAAATTCTCCTTGATTCTTATAAAAAATCAGTATTAAAATTTAGGGACTATATTTAGCTTAATTTATCCTATAAGTCTAAGTATAGTCCCTTTTATTTATAAATAGATTATTATTTTTACTTCATATCAATTTTACGTGTAGCTATTACATTAACCCCTGTACCTGCTATATTTTCTAGCACTACATCTCCTATATTTATAGGGGCTATAACCTTTAACCCCTTTAATGCCTTTATGCAATCCAGTATCTTTCCCTTTGGAACATCTTTTTCTGTCTTTACAGGCACCATATCTATATCTCCTTCCTCAACTTTAACTGAAGAAGTTATTATTCTTGTTGGATTTGTACATTCTTTTATACCGTACTCCTCACCTTTCTTACATGTGTTACCTGTAACTCTAATGACTTCTTTTCCTTCTATTTCTACTTCAAGCATACATCCCATAGGACATCCTATACACACTAATTCTCTCTTTGTCATGGCTCTTACTCCCTTTCTACTTTAATGGTGATCTTCTTACAATCTTTATGTTTAAGCAACATATCTTTGTTTAATCTCACGGTTTCCATTTCTCCTGGAGTAAGAATTCTCTTTTTAATATGCATTTCTTGAGTCCCATCAAAATACACAGCTATATAAGAATCTTTATAAACCTCTCCTACCCTAAATCTAACTTCTAATTGTTTTTTAATATTGTCAGGGTTTACAAATTTAGGCACTGTATACCTTACTCCCTCAGTAGCCATTATTTCTATTTTATCCCCATTGAATCTGCTTCCATTAACATAATTAGCAGCATTTTTACCTGCATTATAGCTCTCTGTTGTAACATTATCCACTAAGTCGTGAACATGAAGCACATTTCCACAGGCAAATATTCCCTCTGTTTCTGTTTGCATACTTTCATCAACTTCAGGACCACCTGTAACACTAGATAGTTTTATTTCAGCTTTCCTTGATAATTCATTTTCTGGAAGTAATCCTACTGATAATAATAGAGTATCGCAGTCTATATATTCTTCACTTCCCTTAATAGGTCTTCTATTTTCATCAACTTTAGCTATGGTTACTCCTTCTACCCTGTCTCTTCCCTTTATATCTATGATAGTATGACTAAGTTTTAGAGGTATATCAAAGTCCTCAAGACATTGAACAATATTTCTCTTAAGCCCACTTGAATAAGGCATAAGTTCTACTACCGCTTTAACCTTAGCCCCTTCTAAAGTCATTCTCCTAGCCATTATAAGCCCAATATCTCCTGAACCAAGTATAACTACTTCTTTTCCTGGAACATATCCTTCTATGTTTACAAACTTCTGTGCTGTACCAGCAGTATATATTCCAGCACATCTACTTCCTGGTATATTTATAGCTCCTCTTGGTCTTTCCCTACATCCCATGGCTAATATTATACTTTTTGCCTTTAGTTCCATTATGCCATCCTCAGGATTTACTGCTGTTATAACTTTATCTTTGTTTAAATCAATTACCATAGAGTTTAACTTATAAGGTATTTTATATTCTTCTATCTTATCTATAAATCTTTGAGCATACTCAGGTCCTGTTAGTTCCTCTTTAAAAGTATGGAGCCCAAAACCATTATGTATGCATTGATTTAATATTCCACCTAAATGATCTTCTCTTTCAAGTATTAAAATGTTATCTATTCCTTCTTCCTTTGCAGATACAGCAGCTGCCATTCCTGCAGGCCCACCACCAATTACAACTACGTCAAATTCTTGCATTACTAAAACCTCCACTCTATATTCCTATTAAAGCTCTTAGATTCCTTCTTTATTCTCAGCTACTAATATATTAGAATTTCCTCTATTCTTCTTTATTTCTGTTATAGGACGTTTAAGCTCCTTAGATAGAATGTCTACTACCCTGCTAGAACAAAAACCACTTTGACATCTACCCATACCAGCTCTTGTTCTTCTTTTTACACCGTCAAGAGTAGTAGCACCTAGAGGTCTTCTTATGGAATCTATTATTTCTCCCTCAGTTACAAGTTCACATCTACATATTATTTTACCATACTTAGGATCCTTAGCTATTAACTCTCTTCTCTCATCATTATTCATTTCTCTGAATCTCGGTATGGATTTCCTTATAGGATTAAAATCCTTATTTATTGAAGGCTTAAGTTTTTCTATTACTATGTTGCTTACCATTTCCGCAATGGCAGGAGCACTAGAAAGTCCTGGGGATTCTATTCCTGCAGCATTTATAAATCCTCTAGCATCCTCTACTTCTCCTATTATAAAATCATCCGTAGTGCTATGAGCCCTTAGTCCAGAGAAATTTGTTATTATTTGATTTAGAGGAATATTTTTAACACTTTTTCTGGATTTTTGCAATATATCATCAAGACCTTCCTTAGAAGTATTAAGATCTTCTTTATCATTTATATCTATAGCATTTGGACCTACTAAAAGGTTTCCATCTACTGTTGGAGTTACTAGCACTCCCTTACCCATATTACTTGGTAATTGGAATATAGTTCTTTTTATCATATCTCCTGCAGCTTTATCAAATAAGCAGTACTCTCCTCTTCTTGGAACTATTTCTAATTTATTTTTGCTTACCATATTGTTTATCTCATCTGCGAAAACACCAGCAGCATTTATTACAACTCTTGTATTTATGTCTCCCTTATTAGTATGGATCACATATCCTTCTTCACTGCTAGTTATATTTTCTACCTTTGTATTTAATTTAAACTCCACTCCATTTTTAGCAGCATTTTCTGATAATGCAATGGTTAACTCATAAGGACACACTATTCCACCTGTAGGAGCATAAAGAGCAGCTACAACTTCATCGCATAAATTAGGTTCCATTGCTAATATTTCTTCCTTTGACAATATCCTCATGTCTGGTACTCCGTTTATTTCACCCTGCTTTTTCAAATTTTCTAATCTATATTTACTTTCTTCTTCAAAACACAAAACAAAGGACCCATTTCTTTTAAATGGAAAATCTAATTCTTCTGCAAGTTTATCAAACATAGCATTTCCTTTAGCATTTAGCTTACCCTTTAATGTATCTGGCTTTGCATCATAACCTGCATGGATTATAGCACTATTAGCCTTAGTAGTTCCTGAGGATACATCTTCAGTTTTTTCTATAATACAAGTTTTTAATTGATATTTGCTTAATTCTCTCCCTATAGAAGCTCCTACTACACCAGCTCCAATAATAATAACATCAAACATTGAAAACCCTCCATTCTTTGTCAAATGATAAAACAAAAAAGAGAACAAAATTTAAGTAAACTACTTAAATCTGGTTCTCTTCTACTCCACCAAAATTTAAAATGAAATATTTAATTTATAATTATTGTCTTAATTTTATCACAATATAGTTTTTAATTCAATAGTGTTAACAATATATTTGAAATAATGACCTTTATATCTTTCAAAAGTCCTTATAAAAATACTCTATAGTCTCCTCTATAACTCCTTCTTTATAAGTAACTATCTTCAATGCTCTTCCATTAGTATTATAGTAGCATTGTTGAAGAATATTTCCCTCTTCATCCTGTACCACGGTTTTACAAGGTAATGTTTTATTTCCTTCATAAAACTTCTTTTCCATTAAAAATAATATATTAAAATCTTCTATACCATTTTTTACAGACCTCCCTTTTATAGTTATAGGTCTGTACTCACAAATATTTCTGCCCTCTATATCATATAAAAATTCTCCTATAAAAACTTCCTTAAATTCATTATTCTCTTTTATTAATTGAAATGCTATATTATCCTTTACTTTTATAGTATCACTATGTTCCTTACAGCTACATTCTATCCATTTATAATTATAAAGTATTCTTCCTATAGCATTTCCTATAGAATCTTTTATAAGAACTTCCCTCAAATCTTCATCCTCATCATAGCTAAATAGCTCTTCAAGTTCTATATCTTCACAACGTTTAATCTTAGACAATTTACCTGTTTCATCATAAAAATATTGACTTTTACTTAATACACTATCAGAAGTTATATCTATCCTTCTTATCATTTCGTCGCAGACTTTTTTTCCTTCTCTATCATATTCGCAAAATTGTACTATATTAGCCGCAAACCCCTTACTATCTATTTCTTTAAAGTTTTTTTCCTCATTATAGCTTATTTCATTAATATATTCTATAGATCCATTTCCATTTTTATTTACTACTTTTTCTAAATACTTTTCTTCATTATATCTATATTCTTTAATAGTTAAAACATTGTTCTTATTATCTTTATTTATTTCCTTAACTTCACCTTCTCTAAATTTTCTTTCATGTACCCTCTTAATAAAGCCTTTTCCATCAGTTTCTATTTTTTTAATCCATAGTTTGTCCCATAAATTTATTGTTTTTATATCATTAAAAAAATTAAATAGGTTATCTAGCAAGGATACTCACCTCTTCCCAATGTTTATCATATATTTATATCATTTATAATGGAATATATGTAAATTTATTCCTAAGACTAATATTTACATTATATTATATATATATTATATACGCAACAAAGGGTTAAAGGATTACGAATTTGTAAATAAAGGTTGAAAATCATGTTATACCTTAATTTTCAATCTTTATTCTTTTTCTAACAAGGGATATTTTATTTAAGGTCAATGTAAAATTAAATCTTTAATTGAAATGAAACTTATGCTACTTTGTAATTATTTCCCCATCTGTAGATATTACTATTTCTTCAAAGGATATATCTCTACCTACTCTATTTATAGCCTTAACTATTATTTCCTTCATATCCATGCAACAAGGCACTTCCATACGCACTAGTGTTATGGCATTTATATGATTTATACTTAGTATTTCTTTTATTTTACTTTCATAAACCTCCTTGTGCTCTGATTTTGGACAGGCTATTAATGTAGTTTTACCCTTTATAAAGTCCTTATGAAAGTTGCCATAGGCGTAAGCTGTGCAATCTGCTGCTATAAGTAGCTCATCCTTTTTAAAAGCTAAAGCCCATGGACTTATAATATTTAGTTTTATTGGCCACTGCATTAGCTCTGAAGAAATATGAAATTCTTCTGTATTCTCTTCCCTTATTTCAGTTTTTCTATCTACATTAAATCCTTCAAAAGGATCAAAATCTAATGAAAATTGCATTCTTTTAGTAGATTTTTCTTTGTTTTCATCTATACTCATTTAAAAACTCTCCCCTTAACATGAACTTACTACTGAATAGTATAACTCAATTTTAATCTTTAAATCAGTATCCAATGTTACCTATATACTTTCAAATATTTCTTTTAAATTATTTCTGCAGAACCAATATCTCCCCTCTTGTGTGAATCACTTAAGCAGGTAACCAAATCTACGATTTGATGGTAGTCGCTTACTCCTCGAGTACTCATCTGAAGTCATGAAGATGAGTTTCCTTAATACACTATTAGCAATGAGATAAAAATATATAAAAATCCCCACTTTAATTTTTATTAAAGTGGGGATTTTTATTATTTAATTTAATGATTATCCTTTTAAATTTAGGCTTTGCTATAAACTATTCTGCCCTTCTTAATTACCTTCTCTACAGTATTTACTCCTATATTATATGGAATAAACTTATAGGATGGGTATTTCAGCATTACCATATCTGCTTTCTTTCCTACATCTATACTGCCTATACTTTCTGCTCTATGAATAGCTGCTGCCGCATTTATAGTAAGAGCAGTTATAGACTCTTCTATAGTTAAATTCATTTGAAGACAAGAAAGTGCAAATAATAAAGGTATTGAATTAGTAAAACAGCTACCTGGATTAAAATCTGTAGCTAATGCAACGGCACACCCCTTATCTATCATCTCTCTTCCCCTTGCAAAAGATTCTCTTAAGCTAAAAGCAGTACAAGGAAGTAAAGTTGCTACCACTCCTGCTTTTGCCATAGCCCCTATACCTTCATCGGAAGCCTGCAATAGGTGATCCGCTGAAATAGCTGACAATTCTGCCGAAAGCTCTGCTCCACCTAATTGAACTATTTCATCTGCATGAAGTTTAAGTTTCATGCCAAGGCTTTTAGCAGCTTTTAATATACGTCTTGATTGCTCTATAGAAAATACATTCTTTTCACAAAATACATCACAAAATTCCGCATTATCCTTAACCTTAGGTAAAACTTCATTTATTATAAATTCTACATACTCTTCTGTTCTACCTTTGTATTCTGCTGGTGTAGCATGGGCTCCTAAGAATGTAGACACTACATCAATTTCATGATCCTTATTTAATCTTTCCATAACCTTTAGTTGTTTTAACTCTGTTTCTAGATCTAATCCATAACCGCTTTTTCCTTCCACAGTGGTTACCCCAAATTCAAGCATAGAGTTTAGCCTTTCCTTGCCTAAAGCATAAAGTTCTTCCTCTGTAGCTTCTCTTGTACTCTTTACTGTATTTACTATACCTCCACCTCTTTCCATAATGGACATATAGCTATCGCCCTTTAATCTCCACGAAAACTCTTCTGCTCTATATCCTCCAAATATGAAATGAGTATGAGGATCTACAAATCCAGGAAGTATAGTTTTTCCCTCTGCAGATATAACTTCATATTGGCTTTCATCTATATCTTTTAATATCTCTTCTGTAGCACCTACTGCTTTTATAATTTCATTTTCTATGATTATAGAAGCGTTATATATCACTCCTATATCCTTCATAGCTTCTCCTTTTTTTTCTTTAAAACCTGTACACGTAACTACCTCAGAAGCATTTTTTATTATTACCTTATCCTTCATTCCTACTACTCCATTAATCTATTTTCTAAAACTTGATCTAAGGAGAAGTCTTCTATTCCCATGTAATAAACTGCTGTATCAATTAAAGCTTCCATAGGTAAGAGTCCTATAACTTCGCTACCTACTACATTTACACCATATCTTTTAGCTTCCATTTTAACCATTTCAAAGGCCCTATATATAGCTGTCTTAGTATAATCTGTAAGATTCATGGATACTTGAGTTATTCCTCTTTCTTTTAGTTCAACGCCCATAGCTTTACAGAATCTTAATCCTCCTCCTATGAATCTAACATTTTTTGCTATACTACTAGCTATATCTAAATTTGGAGTATCTAAGTTCACATTAAAAGCAACTAATGGCATTCTAGCACCTATAGCAGTAACTCCAGCAGTTTCATGAACCTTGTCTGGACCAAAGTCTGGTTTCCAGTTAGGATCTTGGAACTTTTCATTCATTCCCTCAAATTCACCTTTTCTAACCTTTGCAAGATTTTCTCTCTCTGCTCGTGAAGCAGCCTTTTCATATAAATAAATTGGTAGATTAAACTTTTCTGATACCTCTTTAGCCAGTTGTTTTGCAAGATCTATAGCCTCTTCCATAGTTACATTTTTTATAGGAATAAAAGGTACTACATCTGTTGCTCCCATTCTTGGATGCTGTCCCTTATGTTCTCTCATATCTATAACTTCTATAGCCTTTCCCATAGCTTCTAATACTGCATCCTTTAATGCTATTGGTTCTCCAACCACAGTAACAACTAATCTATTGTGATCTTCGTCTCTACTGTAATCCAATAACTTTACTCCTTCTTTTCCTCTGAAGGCTCCTATAATTTTTTCTATTTTTTCTAAATCTCTACCTTCACTAAAGTTTGGAACACACTCAATTATTTTTCTATCATTACTCATATTAAAGTCCATCCTTTCTTTGGTACATTTATATATTGTCCATTTAAATTATTTCTTTAATTAAAGAGTTAGAGCTATTTTCACTCTTAACCCTTAATTATTCAACTTATTAAAAGCTTTTTCTATAACATTTTCCACTAAGTCTTCTTTTGGTATAAAGGGTAACGTTATATGATCTTCTCCTGATTTCATCTTATTATATTCCATACTTGTACTTATAGAGTTTTCATTTCTAGCCCAAGCTCTTCTTGCTACTCCTCCCATTACATCCCAGGGCATAGCAGTTTTTATTATATTATCTACTTTCTCACTACCATCTAAAACAAGACCAAATCCTCCATTTATAGACTTACCTATACCAACGCCTCCTCCATTATGAAGGGCTATAAGACTCATTCCTCTAGCGGCATTTCCAGCATAACATTGAACTGCCATATCAGCCATTATATTACTTCCGTCTTTTATGTTAGAAGTCTCTCTAAAAGGTGAATCCGTTCCACTTACATCATGATGGTCTCTTCCTAGCATTATAGGTCCAACTTCACCCTTCCTAACCATTTCATTGAATCTTAAAGCTATTTTTGTTCTTCCCATAGCGTCTTGATATAATATTCTTGCTTCTGTTCCTACCACTAGCTTATTATTTTCTGCATCTCTTATCCATACATAGTTGTCTCTATCTTGGGCTCTTCTATTTGGATCTATACAATCCATAGCTGCCTTATCAGTTTTTATAAGATCTTCATGTTTTCCACTTAAACATACCCATCTAAAAGGTCCATATCCATAATCAAACAACTCTGGCCCCATTATATCCTCTACATATGAAGGGAATATAAATCCATCTTTTTCATCTACCCCATTTTTAGCTATTTCTTTAACACCTGCATCGTAAACAGCCTTCATAAAGGAATTTCCATAATCAAAGAAATAGGTCCCTCTATCAACTAGAACTTTTATAAGTTCATAATGTTTCCTTAAACTCTTATCTGCTAACTCTTTAAATTTATCCCTGTCTTCTTTTAAAAGTTTCGTTCTTTCTTCAAAGCTTACTCCTTGAGGACAATATCCACCTTCATAAACTGCATGACAGGAAGTTTGATCTGATAATAATTCTATATGGAAATTATTATCCACTGCATATTGTAGCAAATCTACAACATTTCCATGATAAGCTATAGATATAGGCTCTTTTTTATCCATATATTCTTTAGCAAAAGTAAATACTTCTTTTAAGTTTGATGATACCTTTGCAACCCATCCTTGATTATATCTTGTTTCTATTCTAGAATAATCTACCTCTGCAACTATACCTACTCCACCAGCTATCTCTATGGCCTTTGGCTGAGCTCCACTCATTCCTCCAAGCCCAGAGGATACAAATATATGACCTCTTAAATCCTCATCTGGTCCTACCCCTAACTTTTGTCTTCCTGCATTCAATATTGTATTAAAGGTTCCATGAACTATTCCCTGTGGTCCTATATACATCCAACCTCCAGCAGTCATCTGTCCATAGTTAGCTACACCCATTTGCATAGCATAATGCCAGTCTTCGTTATTATCAAACATACCAATCATTAAAGCATTTGTTATTATAACTCTTGGAGCATCTGGTTTTGATTTAAAGAGCCCTAATGGGTGTCCTGATTCTATAACCAGAGTTTGTTCTTCTGTCATAACTTCTAGGTATTTTTTTATTAATCTATATTGCATCCAATTCTGGCATACTTGTCCTGTTTCTCCATAGGTTACAAGCTCATAAGGATAAAGAGCTATTTCAAAATCTAAATTATTATCAATCATAACTTGAAAAGCTTTTCCTTCTACACAGTTCCCTTTATATTCATCTATGGATTTACCATAGATTCTTCCCTCTGGCCTAAATCTATATCCATATATCCTTCCTCTAGTCATAAGCTCCTCCATAAATTCTGGAGCTAAAACCTCATGATATTTTTCTGGTATATATCTTAATGCATTTTTTAAGGCTGTTTCTGTTTGTTTCTTCGTAAGAGTAAATCCTCTGTCCGGAGCACGTCTTATGCCTTCTTTAAATTCAGGCATCTCCGGAAGCACATCATCTAACTTTATGGTCATTGCTTCTGAAATATCTACATTGCTTATCATAAAAACCACCCTTTCTGAAATATTTTAAATATTCCCTAATATTTAAATATCCATACAATTATATTTTATATGTTAAATTCAGAATAATCCACATATTCTTTAAACCTTGTTTTTTTTTTCGAATATATGAATAGATAGTGCCTCTTATAAAAAAACTATCTAGTATTCAAAAACTTTTTTGATAAATTGTTAAAATTTATTAAGTTATGACTGTAGTCATAATAGTTATCACTATAATTATTACTTTAATCATTTTACAATTTCTATGCGATGTAATAGAATTTATATATAGAATAAATCTTGCAGAGGAGTGGAAATAAATGAAAAAAAGTAATATGACCTTTGGTATTGTATTAATACTTATAGGCTTAGGATCTTTAATAAATAGAATTTTCTTTATAGATATTATTAGTTTTAAGAATCTTTGGCCTCTTTTTCTATTGATACCAGGAATAATGTTTGAAGTAAGATATTTTGAAACAAGAAAGGATCCAGGCATACTAGTACCTGGTGGAATATTAACTACTCTAGGTGTATTGTTTTTACTAGAAAATCTTACAAACTGGCAACTTAAACAATATATATGGCCTTTATACCCTCTTTCCGTGGCAGTAGGATTATTTCAATTATACTGGTTCGGAAATAGAGAAAGAGGACTTTTAATTCCAGTGTTTATCTTGACTCTAGTTTCTACCATATCACTAATAAATCAATTATTTAGTCAAGTATTCTATTGGATGAATTACAAAATAATCTTCCCAATAATTTTAATAGCTATAGGCTTATATATATTATTTAATGAATGGAAAAGATAGAGAGAAAATTCTCTCTATCTTTTTTCTTTTATTAATCCTTTTCTATAAGCTGAAAGTAACATCTTTAAATCTTTAATTTGCATCTTTAGCTCTTCACCTACATCTGTATCTCCTACAGTTTTTCTATCTACATTTTGTTCTAATACTACCATGGAAGATAGTATATCCGTTTCTTCTATTATAGCAGCTTCTGTGGATTTAAAAGGCTCATGAGAAACTAGCTGCAGTCCAAAGGAATTATATATCAAGGTATATCCAGCAATTCCTGTTTTGCCTTGATAAGCCCTTGAAAAGCCTCCGTCAATAACTAAAAGTTTTCCATTAGCTTTTATTGGACTTTCTCCATTTTTCTTTTGTACTGGCATATGTCCATTTATTATATGAGAATTGACCTTATCTAAATCAAATTCTTCAAATATAATATTACAAGTATTCTCATCATCCCTGTATTTATAATAAGGGTTTTTGGGTTCCTTATGAGTTTCTTCTTCCTCTATAAAGTATCTTTCAAAGGTAGTCATCTTATCCTTACCAAATAAAGGTGAAAATTCACCTGTCCATAAATACCATATTACATCTAATCCATACTGCTTAACAGAAGATTTGCTCTTATAAAAATAAGCTTCCCTTGCCAGTCTTTCAAATTCATCTAAAAGTGCTTTTCCCTTAAATTCCTTATCTCTTAATCTAACCGTAGCAAATCTTCCATCTTCTTCCAATGGCATACATCCATGAAATAATAAATTTGAATTGTGCTTTAAGTATATACTTCCCTTTGCAAAAAGAAAACTTACATGTTTTTGAAGTTTCTCACTATTAATAAATGATGACTTTAATTTTTCTATTAAAATTCTTTCATCTGGAGTTAATTTATATGGATCTTTTGGATCTATGGTTGGAAAATTATTATCTGTAAGTTTATAGGTTTTTCCATAAAGTTCTATAGTACCTTCTTCATAGTTTATATTATTTAATAATAATCTGTGTTCCATATAAAACTCCGGTCTTCTATCTATTATATCCTTTTCTAATTTGAACTGTATTATAGCTATAGCCTTATGCATTTTTGATATGAGTTCTATTTCATTTAAACTATAAGCATTTTCACAATCAAATTTAGGTTTAAAATGTAAACAAGGATCGTTTCTATAATGTTCTAGAGCAAAAGTAGCCAATGGTAGCATATTTATACCATATCCATCTTCTACAGTATCTAAATTAGCATATCTAGCTGAAATCCTTAGTACATTTGCAAGACATACCTCTGACCCTGCTGCTGCTCCCATCCAAAGTATGTCATGATTTCCCCATTGAATATCTACTGCATGGTAGTCAATTAACGTATCTAGTATTATATGTGCTCCCGGTCCCCTATCATATATATCCCCAACAATATGAAGTCTATCTATAACTAATCTTTGAATTAATTTAGACAAAGCTATTATAAACTCCTTTGCCCTATCAATACATATTATTGTGTTAATTATTTCACTATAGTATTCCTGTTTATCTACTCTACCAGGCTCTTCATGAAGTAGCTCTTCTATTATATAAGCAAAATCCTTTGGCAGAGCCTTTCTAACCTTGGACCTTGTATACTTTGATGAAGCATATCTACATATCTCAATAAGCCTATAAAGTGTTATTCTATACCAATCTTCGATGTTATCCTCTTCTTTTAATATTATCTCTAGCTTTTGCTCTGGATAATATATAAGAGAAGCCAAACTCTTTTTTTCAGAACTTCTTAAAGAGTTTCCAAATATATCATCAATCTTTCTCTTTATTACTCCAGAAGCGTTTTTAAGCACGTGTATAAAAGGCTCGTACTCTCCATGTATATCCGTTAAAAAATGTTCAGTACCCTTTGGAAGATTAAGTATTGCCTGAAGATTAATTATTTCAGTACTTGCTGCTGCAATTGTAGGATATTGATTAGCTAACAGATTTAAATATCTTAAGTCTTTAGTCACTTCCTTAGTTGACGGTTCATACATAAAGGCCATTGATACCCCTCCACCCAAATATTATAGTAAACCATATATAGTATATTACATATTTGTATTATAC
Source organism: Clostridium simiarum (assembly GCF_018919175.1). Classification (GTDB taxonomy): domain Bacteria; phylum Bacillota; class Clostridia; order Clostridiales; family Clostridiaceae; genus Clostridium_L; species Clostridium_L simiarum. The sequence goes on from NZ_JAHLQL010000005.1 coordinate 267,024, forward strand.
TATACTATTTAGTGTGATTCTATAAATTCTATAGTAATTATTTGTTTAAAAAAACACTTCTTTCTAGAAGTGTTTTAATGAAATTTCTTTTTATTCTGTAACTACTTGATGTAATACTTTTTATAGCAAACCATAGGTTTGGGTATCCACTTAACCGATTCACACAAGATCGTAGATCTTGGTTCTCTGCTTAGGAAACTCATCTTCATAACTTCAGATGAGTACTCAAAGAGTAAGCCACTACCAGCAAACCATAATTTGGGGTATCTGCTTAAACGATTCACAGAAGATTGTAGTTCTTAGTTCTCTGCTTAGGTAACTATACCCTAGGTTTAACTATTTTTACGTATTGTTCCCTCACTTGTACCTGTACCTTACCATCTTCAAGAATTTCTCCATCTATGTTAATAGGAAAGTTTTCCTTACCCTTAATTAAAATATCTTTTCCTTTAAAAAATTCTACCTCCTCTACTTCCCCATGAGTTCCGTCTATAAGTTTTGGGAATAGTCTTAGAAGTCTTAATCTATTCATATTATTAACCACACAAATATCTAAATTTCCATCTGAAATCTCCGCATTTGGTGCCACTTTCATTCCACCACCATAGTACTTTCCATTTGCTATAGCAATCAAGATTGCCTTTCTTTTCATTTCCACTCCATCTATATATATGTCCACATCTATTCCTCTAAATTTATATATAGTTGAAAAAATGCTTAAAAGATAAGCCAAGCTTCCACTTATAAGGGGCTTTTTCTTTAGATTTCTTGCATTTTTTGTAACCGCTGCATCAAAACCCACAGAGGATATATTTATAAAATATCTATAGTTTATAGATCCTAAATCAACTAATTGTTCCTCTCCTTCTATAGTTCTTTCAAGTATATTTTCATAGTTTTTATTTTCATCTTGGATAATGCTCTTAATAAAATCATTTCCACTTCCCGCTGGAATAACAGCAAGGCTACTATTGCTACCAACTAGGCCATTTAATACTTCATTTAAGGTTCCATCTCCCCCTATAGAATATACCCTATAAGTATCTTTAGATACATATTCGCGTACTAAATCAGCGGCATGACCTTGCCTTTTTGTAACCTCTAAAAAATAATCATCTCTTTTATCAAAATACTCTTTTATATCTTGAATAAAGCCAACTGCCTTTCCCTTTCCAGCTACAGGATTTATTATAAATAAGTGCTTCATATACCTTCCCCTTTAGTCTAAAATTAAGCTTATAATACTAATTATAACCTATAATGTATTAATTATATCTTATAAGAATATGTATAGTGTAATGTAAAATAAGAAATATAAAAATAGGCTTTAATAAAATCACAAGAAAAATTTAAAAAGCCTCTCAAATTTAATTGAGAAGCTTAATAAATCTTATTTCTTTATTTACTTTTTAAATTATAAATGTAGTATGAAACTTATCTCCATGACTTCAGATAGTACTCGAAAAGTAAACGAATACCATCAAATCATAGATTTTGGTATCTGCTTAAGTGACTTATACAAGATCATGTATCTTGCTTCCATACTAAAGATTACAGTTTAATAGTATTATCAGCCTTATTCATTAATTCTACTATAGTGTACATATTTGATATATCTCCAATAAGTAACTTATCTTTTATATTGTAAAAATCAAGACAAGTTCCACAACTCATTATATTTACTCCCTTATCTTTTAGAGCATTTAGACTTTCTATAACAGCTGAACCCTCTGTAGTAAGTTTAACACCACCATTTAAAAATATAATATCTGAAGGCATATCATCACTTTCAGATAAAGCATACATGTAGCTCTTCATAAGATTATACCCTAATGTATCATCTCCCTCTCCAAGCTTATCAGTACTTACTACTATAACAAATTTTTTTTCAAAAGACATAACTTCACAATCACAGTGTTCTTTTTCTATAGCTATGTTATATAAACCTTCCTCTTCCTTCACCTCAAATTTATATCCATTGCTTTCTGCAAATTTAGATATATTATTCTTTGCTACTTCATTATCTACAATAATCACTGCTTGTCCTTCATCTATAGAGTCAAAATACTTCTTAGTATTTATAACTGGTTGAGGACATTTTAAACCTTTGCAATCAATTGTATAAATCATTTTATTCACCTCATATATATTTAATAATAAATATTTTAATTATTTAAAATACTAATTCAATTATAACATCATTGGTAAATAGTAATTATTTATTTTATCAATAGCATTTAACTTATTTATTTGATAATCAAATATAACCCAAAGGGGAAATAAATAGGAAATACACCCCCGGGGGTGTATTTCCTTAATTATTTCCCAGCTATGGATAGAGATTTTATCACTACTGTTGGAGATCCAAAATTAGCTCCCATAGGTATAGTGAATTCTAAATCTTGTCCTATATATTCTATATCTTCAAGTAATTTAAAGAAGTTTCCTGCTACAGTTATTTGCTCTATTGGCTCTGCCTCTTTACCGTCCTTTATCCAGAATCCTTTAGCAGCCAGTGAAAAATCTCCTGTAATAGCATTAGCTCCAGAGTGAGTTCCTTCTAGATCAGTTATTAATATCCCTTCACCTACGTGATTTAACACCTCTTCAAAGGTTCCCTTACCTTTTTCTATATAGCAGTTAGTAGGCGCTATGCCTACTGGTGAAGCAAAAGATTCTTTATATGCATTTCCTGTGCTTTTCTTTCCTTCTTTATCTGCCGCCTTTAAATTATATAAAAGTGTGCTTAGCTTACCCTCTTTAATCATGTGCTTATTATAAGTTGCTACAGCCTCTGCATCAAATGTAGTTGAAGCAAATCCACCTTCTAAATGTGGATTATCAACCAAATTAACTAAAGAGGATGCTATAACTTTTCCTTCTTTTCCTTTTAGTAGAGACAATCCTTTTTGTGCATTTTCAGCATTAAAAACGCTTATAAAAGTTCTTAACATTACAGCCATAATATCATTTTTTAATGCTATTTTATAGTTTCCAGATTTTACTGACTCTCCTCCAACTCTAGACATAGCTTCTTCTACAGCTTCTTTTGCAAATTCTTCAATGTCTAATTCTTTAAAATCTTGGGTTATCTTAAATTTAAATCCATCATATCTTATTTCCTCATGCTTAATTACTGGTACAACGTAAGATACTATGAAATTTTTCCTATTCATAAGTTCTATATCTTTAGAGTTCATTATTCCATATTCTATAGTGGAACCTTCTAATTCACAACCTGCTACAGTTTCAACCTTTTCATTGAAATTTAGCACCCTATTCTCTAAAGCTTTTATAAAACTTATTTTTTCTTCTGTAGATACTTTTTCTAATTCTTCATTGTAGGTATTTAGTTTAGCATAATCTTGTCTTTCTCCAAATATAATTTCTTTATCTTCATTATCTATAGATAAGGCACTTTCCTTTGCACTTTCTAAAAGAGCATCTATAGATTCTTCATCTATTAATTCTGTGTAGGAATAACCCATTTTGCCTTTGTATAGACCTCTAAAACTTACTCCCATAGTAGTATTTACACTATACTTATCTATTTCTCCACTATATACTCCTATGTTAAGATTTTCGTCTTTACTATAATATATTTCAAAATCAGAAAAACCTTCTTTTTTAGCTCTTTCAAATATTATTTCTTTAAAAGTTTTTATATCCATAATGTTCTTACCCCCTTTTATCTTCCACCTACAGTTATCTCTGATACTCTTATAAGAGGTTGCCCCACGTTTGTAGGTATACTTCCACTTTCAGAACCACACATACCTTGTCCTTGTGCTAAGTTTTTACCTACCATGTCTATCTTCATTAATATATCTGAACCTTTACCTATTAAACTAGCTCCTCTTACTGGCTCTTGGATTTTCCCATCTTTAACTAAATATCCTTCTGCTACTGCAAAATTAAAGTCTCCAGTTATAGGATTTACAGAACCGCCTCCCATTTTTTTAGCATATAATCCTTCACTAATGGAAGCTAATATAGCATCATTATCATCGTCACCATTATCAATATAGGTGTTAGTCATTCTTGAAGTTGGAGCATATCTATAGGATTCTCTTCTTGAACTACCAGTGGGATCCATATTCATCCTTCTAGCATTAAGCTTATCTATCATATAGCCTTTTAATATACCATTTTCTATAAGTACGTTTCTTCTAGTTTTAGTACCTTCATCATCTATATTTAGTGATCCCCATAAATTCTTCATTGTTCCATCATCTATAGCTGTTACCTTAGTTGAAGCTATTTGTTCACCTAGTTTATTGCAGAATACAGAATTACCTTTGGCCACAGCAGTTGCTTCTAAAGCATGTCCGCATGCTTCATGGAATATAACTCCTCCAAACCCATTTTCAATAGCTACCATCATTTTTCCTGCTGGACAATTTTTTGCATGTAGCATAGTAATAGCAGTCTTACTAGCTTCTCTCGCAAAATTTTCTACATCTATATGATTAAACATTTCAAATCCCATAAATCTACCTGGAGCTTCAGATCCAATTTGATTTTCTACTCCATTACTAGCAATAGACCTTATAGCTATCCTAGTTCTTATTCTTCTGTCCTCTGTGAGTAATCCTTCACTATTGGCAATAAGAACTTTTTGATCTCTATCTAGATAATTTACTCCAACTTGAGCTATTTCCGAACTATAATCCTTTGCTGCCTTATATGCCCTCTTCATTACTTCTATTTTATTTTGATTGTTTATGCTAGAAGGTACATACAGTATAGGATGTATATTAGTATTCATTCTTTCCATAAGGTTTATATCTATGTTTTCTTTCAAATCTCCTATGGCACAAGCTGCCTTATAAGCTGTGTCCATCATGCTTTGAAGGCTATTATCATTAGTATAAGCATATACACTTTTAAAGCCTTTAAATATTCTTATACCTATTCCAAAATCTCTACCTGACACTGCAGTGTCTATTTTTCCATCTATTAAAGTTATATTATTATTTATGCTATTCTCAACAAAAATTTCTGCAAAATCTCCCCCTGTACTTAGAGCTTTCGCTAGTACCTGTTTAATTACACTTTTTGCTAACATTAAATCACTCCCCAATAAATTTAAAATAAATAAAACAGATATCCATATGGTATCTGTTTTCAATTTTATACTATTATAGAAATATTCACAATAATATTATTAAAATATTATAAAAGTCTGTATTGCATTTTTTTGAAACTGATAGTGCTCTTTTTTAAATATTTTCTTAAAATTATTAAAAATTAATGATTTTGCTCTTTAAATAATCTGTCCCATTTATCAACAAAATCATCTAAAGCCCATTCAGCCATTATAACAGTTTCTCCATCTTTTAGTTTCACTTTTTTTAATGGTTTTTCTCCTAGTTCTCCTCCATATATATCATAAACAAACAGATTGTGTTTTGTAAGAACTACTGCTATGTCATTATTAGGAGATGTATAAACATCTACCGCTTCAGGTATTCTTTCTTTGATTTTATTCCAAGGTACTTGCAGTTCATCATAAAATATAAATTTCTTTGGTGGCAATATATTTATATTATAATCTAAAAATAAATCCTTCTCCCCATTTTTAGAATCAATCCTACCTTTAAACATCCAATGTCCATTTTTTCTTACCATTGTAAAATTTTCTTCCTTTATATTAGTCTCTAATTTACTCTTCAAAGATTCATGTGATGCTATTGCTCCTTTAGCTGAATTTTCTTGAACTATCTTCCCTTGTTCACCTAAAATATCTGAAAACTTTAATCCTTTAATCTGCTGGATATTATCTACAGGTAAAACCACATAACTTTCTGCTTTTGATATATTATTTTTATCCCATTCAATAAATTCCATTCCAAGATAATCGTTACTTATGAACTTTATATTTCTACAAATGTTTGTATCTAATCCTCTGGAATAATTTCTAACATATCCATTACTTTTATTTCCATAAGAGTTTATATATATCCCCTCATTGAAATATCCATCAAAATTTTCTCTTCTTACTTCCAACTCCCAAAATCCAGAAGTTCTTGGGAATATTATATTAGGCTTTTTTCTATAAGAAAAAATATTTTTATTTATAGCTGATATCCACAAAGTCCTGTATTCACTTTCACCTATATTACCATCTTCATCCTTATCTCTTTCACTTCTTAGCCCAATTAAAATTCCTGACTTAACATTTTTATTTACTGGTTCGTAGCTATCCTTAGATTCCTCTTTTACACTTTTAGCTTTAGGATTTGAATCTGTATCATTGCTTCTTCTATTTGCAAAATAATATACACCATCTGACAAAAACAGTATTTTATCTGGACTATACTTTATAAATTCATATAGAGGTTTCCCTTCTATACTTACAGAAAATATTTCTAGTTCCTCTCTATTTATACCTAAGACTTTTCCATCGATCTTATGGTGATTTAAGAAATAATTTTGAGCATTTACTCTTCTATACTTATACTTTGGATTTAAGTATAGTTCTCCACCCAGGGATAAAAAATTATTGTTTATTTGAATATATGAATTTATATACTTATTAGAATTATTACCTTGTACACTTTTATGATTTATATTTTTATAATCCTCTACGTACCACTTTCCCTTTATCATTAAATCATTATTCTCAGGTGACAGTATCTTAGGAGCTCCACTAAATCTTGGTGCATTACAACCAGACAGAATAAAAATTAAACAAAAGCACAGTATTATATTAAACCTTCTCATTTTTTCACCCACAAAATCATAATACTTATAAACTAAATACTTTTATAATGGAAGATTCACCCTTATTTCTGTTCCTCTTCCTTCCTCACTTTCAATGGTAAATTTGCCTTCATGAAGCCGTATTATCTCATCACAAATAGATAATCCAATTCCATTTTGTGATTTACTGCTTTTTCCTTTATAAAATTTTTCCTTTACTCTTGGAAGGTCTTCTTTACTAATTCCAGTACCTGTATCTTTTATCATAATAACTACGTATTCTTTATTACACCATGTCTTTAAGATTATATCTCCTCCACTTGGTGTAAATTTAAATGCATTATCTAATAAATTTATAAGTACTTGCTTCATTCTATTTACATCTATATAAATTTCTTGAATATTATCTTCAACTATTATTACGAAATTTATGCCTTCTCTTTCAGCCCTTGGTCTCATATATCTATCAATGTAATTAATTAAGTCAATTATATTAATCTTTTTCTTTTCTAAAGTTATTTTTCCAGATACAAACTTTGAAAAATCTAATAATTCCTCTACCATTTTAGTAAGTCTGTCACATTCTTTTTCGATTATGTCTAAACCGTCTTTTATCATCCTCTTATCTTCTAAATCATAACCTAAAGTAACAGTCCATCCTTTTATTGAAGTTAGAGGTGTTCTAAGTTCGTGAGATACCGCTGAAATAAATTCATTTTTTAATTGATCCTTTTTTAATATCTCTTCTGCCATATAATTTAAAGTATCCGATAGCCTTCCTATCTCATCATCCTTTACCTTATTATTTCGTATATAGAAATTTCCTTCCGCCATTTTCTCCGCAGTTATAGTAAGTTCTTTTACTGGATATATTATACTTCTTGCTGCAAACCAGCTAATTACTCCTGATAATAATAACACAAGTAATCCTATTAATATAAACATTATTGATATAGCATATATGGACTTATTTACCTCTTCCATAGAAGTTATAAATCTAATAACCCCTACTGTATCAGTATGAGACTTTAGTGGATATGAAACCGCCATAACCTTATGATTGTAATAGCTTACATTTCCAGTCCACTTTCCCTTTTCTCCAGCAATAGCTTTTTTAACATCTACAGAATCTATATACTCTTTTGAGGTAGCTCCAAGGGAATCCATTAAAAGTTTTCCTTCACTATCTAATATCTGTACTTGCGCATTAGTTTGCTTCCAAAATACATCTACATTTTCTAATATATTTTCTTCTAAAGATGCATTTGAAAAATAGCTATTATAAAAATTTGCAGCACTAATTATTTGACTTGTAAGAATATCGTCAGTATTTTTATAAAAATACTGACGAACAAAACCTATAAGTAAAATTTCCAAAATAAATACAGTAAATAGTATTATTATTAAAAATTTTTTTGCAAGTCTTATTCTAATACTTTCCCTAAAGTTATCCTTCTTTTTCATCATTCCACCTATATCCTGTACCCCAAACCGTTTCTATATACTTAGGCGCTGATGGGTTCTCTTCTATCTTAGTTCTTAACCTTCTTATGTTAACATCAACTATCTTAGGGTCCCCAAAAAAATCATATCCCCATACTATATTCAATAATTCATCTCTAGTAAATGCCTTACCTGGATTCTCAATAAACAATTTAAAGAGCAAATATTCTTTAGGCGTAACACATATTTCTTTTTCATTTTTATATAATTTTTGAGAGTATAGATTCAATTTAAAATCATACCTATGAATTATTTCTTCATCGGCGGATATGAGTTTTCCTTCAATTCTTCTAATTATTGCCTTAACTCTAAGCATTAACTCCAGAGGGTTAAATGGCTTCACTAAATAATCATCCGCTCCCTGTTCTAATCCCATTATTTTGTCCATATCTTGATTTCGAGCAGTAAGCATAATGATACCCATTTCTGGAAAACGTCCTCTTAAATTTTTGCAAAGACTAAATCCATCCATCCCTGGTAACATAACATCTAACACTGCAATATGAGGCTTTTCCAATATAGCTTTTCTAAGCCCCTCCTCAGCAGAACTAGCTTCAATTACAATAAAATCATTTCTTTGGAAATTTATTCTTAAAAAACCTCTTATACTGTTTTCATCTTCCACAATAAGTACTTTTTTATCCATAATATCCTCTCTCCATATTTATAATAAGTTATGCTTAATAAAATTGTTGATACTATTTATTCTATTCAAAACATAAACCTATAATAAAAGAGAAGTTAAATAACTTCTCTTTTATTATACCATAATTTATCCTATGACTACTAGTAATAGTTCCCATCTTCTGTAAACACAAAACCTTACTTCTTAATTTTTCACTTTTATATGCTTATTTCTAACTAATTTAATGTTCTAAATTCATATCCATTACTCTTAAAGTGATGAATTACTTTTGGTAAAGCTTCTGCTGTAGTTTCTTTACCATAAGTATCATGCATAAGTAAAACAACTTTTTCCTGACTTCCACTAGTACTTATAGCTCTTTCTATTAATCCTTGCGCATCCCTTTTCTTTCCTTCTGCATCACCATTTAATGCATTCCAATCTACATAATTAATGCCTTTATCCTTTAAAGCTTTTAATGCTGCATCTTGTCCCTTCCAAGACATCAATCCTCCTGGAAATCTTACAACTTTAGATTCAAAAGACTCACCTATAATACTTTTCATTAATGAATTGGTCTTTTCTACCTCTTCTAAAAATCTATTAACATTTATAGTTCTACCCGGATATAAATACTCATAATTGTGAGAATAACTATGATTTGCAATAGCATGTCCCTCATTATATGTTCTCTTTAAAATTTCTCCGGATTTTTCATTGATGTTTGTTCCATCCTTAGATAAATTTTTACCTACTATAAAAAATGTTGCTTTTACATCTTCTTTTTTTAAAATATCTAACACCTTAGGTGTAACAGTGGTGGAAGGTCCATCATCAAAGGTTAAGTAAACTATTTTCTTCCCATCTGATTGAGCTTTACCCTTTACTGCCTTTTCCGCCTCCTCAGCAGAAGATATATATTTTTGTCCTTCATCAGAAGTATTTTTGTAAACTAACTTACTTTGATCATCTTTTAACTTATCCTGTTGCTTGTCCGATTTATTGGCATTAGCTTCATTTGCCTTTTTATCTACACTAGGTGAATCTTTTGTCTCATCTTTAGCTTCAGGTAACCCTGCTTCTAATGCAGTAGCCTGTGTTTTCTTTTCATTAGATCTATTTATTATTAATTGTCCTAACAATACACAGCCTAACAATACAGCCAAAACTAAAATGCTAACAGCTAACCTTTTATTTCTCACCTTTTTTCGATTTTTAAAAACAGTTTTTTTCCTTCTTGAACGAAAATTTGACATATCCCCACTCCTTAGATTTATCCTCATGTTTTTCATAAATTAATCTATATCTACATAGTTAATCTATAAAAATACCTTATAATACAATAATAACTCTTTATTGATAATAAAAAATTACAAATTAGTAAAAACAACTTTAATTTCTGCATAAGGTTATAAAAACATCAATCTATTATCTCTTAAATTTAATTAATTTTCAACCATATGAATTAAAATCTATAATTGGTATTAAAAACAAAAAAAGCTACATATTTTGTAGCTTTATCTTACTAATTTCAATATTAAAATTTATTAAAAATAAAAAAATGGCTCCGCGAAGAGGATTCGAACCTCCAACCTATCGGTTAACAGCCGAGTGCTCCACCGTTGAGCTATCGCGGAATATGTAATCCTTAAGGTAAATCTTAAGGATTTACCTGGCGACGACTTACTCTCCCACAAGGCCTCCCTTGCAGTACCATCAGCGCTTTAGTGCTTAACCATCGTGTTCGGAATGGGAACGGGTGTTACCACTAAGCCATAATCACCAGATGCGACTTCTGTCTAAATCTTTGATTTAGCTTACAGAATCGTACTCCTCAGCTTTGCTGAGTGAGTTTC
>NZ_JAHLQL010000040.1 GCF_018919175.1 Clostridium simiarum
ATCGAAAGATGGTGGTGGTGTAAACGATCATGAGAATCGTTTTTCCGTTTGTTGGGTTTGAATTAAGTCTTCATGTTCCACGGTCCTCATTTTTGTGCACTTCTTGTGTTTCGAGCGTCACTCATATGTTTTTGGCGCTTGAGACCTTCGAAAGTGTTGCATTGATGTAGTGACCGGTTCGACATGTGAGTTGTTTTTTATCGATAGTGCTTTTCAGGCCCTCTACAATGTGGATGACTGATGAGTTATCGATTCTTCATTAAACTTCCAAGTTTTGCTTGGGCGTTGTATAATGTCTGCGTTGCCTACTACTCGTATGAGGGGAAAGACCCTTTCGTTTCCAAAATATTCGAGAAAGACATTTGTGCTCAATTTATTTTTGGGCAGCAAAGGTTGATTTTGTGAGTTTGTCTTTTTATGATGTCCTTGATGGTTGGCTTAAGATTGGTTGTTGCATAAAGGCAAACACTCGGGGATATAGTGTACTATTGTTGGCATTGAGAACCTTGTATTTTTGATTCAAGGTTTCGATTTGGATTGAACGATTGCTTTCGTTCTTTGTTGTGTCCCTCTTTTTCCGCTTCTTTCCTTTCGAGGGCAGTTGTGGAATAGAGAAGGCCAACTTAGGATGTG
>NZ_JAHLQL010000041.1 GCF_018919175.1 Clostridium simiarum
ACTATCTGGTTTAGTTCATCCATCCCAACGATAATGATGAATCAAAAAAAAATAGATATAATTTAACTCTCTTGCTAGAAAGAAAAGAACTAGTCGAATTTTTATGTCTCAGCGAATCGCACGTAGAGATATTGATAATACACATAGAGTTAATGGTATTTCATAACTAATTGATTGAGCTGCAGCCCTTAATCCACCTAAAAAAGAATATTTATTATTTGATCCATATCCCGACATCAGAAGTCCAACGGGAGCAAGACTTGAAATGGCGATCCATAAAAAAACACCAATACTAAGATCGGTTAGAAGAAAGTCATAACTAAAAGGAATTACTGAATAACTTAATAAAATGGATATTACTGCTATAGCGGGCCCGATACTGAATAAACGAGTATCACCTCTAGATGGAAGAAGATTCTCCTTGAAAAGTAATTTTGTACCATCTGATAGAGCTTGAAAAATCCCTAAAGGCCCGGCGTATTCGGGTCCAATACGTTGTTGTATCCCTGCAGATATTTCTCTTTCTAACCAAACAATTATTAGTACACCCAGTGTAATTCCTAATACAAGAGTAAAAATAGGGACAAGGATCCATATGATACCATAGACTTCTTTTAATTCCAAT
>NZ_JAHLQL010000042.1 GCF_018919175.1 Clostridium simiarum
ACGTGCTCAATTGGGTGCAATTTTTGAATTAGATCGTGCAACTTTGAAATCCGATGGTGTTTTTCGTAGCAGTCCAAGGGGTTGGTTTACTTTTGGACATGCTTCGTTTGCTTTGCTTTTCTTTTTCGGACACATTTGGCATGGTGCTCGAACCTTGTTCCGAGATGTTTTTGCTGGTATTGATCCAGATTTGGATGCTCAAGTAGAGTTTGGGGCATTCCAAAAAATAGGGGATCCAACTACAAGAAAACAGGCAGCTTGATACAAGACCGCTTTGATATCTTTCGCCTCTATTTTCTTTTGGCAGGGAATTTGGATAGGGTATTGGAGTTAATTTGAATCACCGTTCTTTAACTCTTGCTCTTTCGAGGTGATTCCCAAAAAGACTAAATATACAAAAAAGAAAAAATAAATAGGTAGGGAAGTTATAATTGTAAACCACGATCGAATCTATGGAAGCATTGGTTTATACATTCCTTTTAGTCTCGACTCTAGGAATAATCTTTTTCGCTATCTTTTTTCGAGAACCACCTAAAGTTCCAACTAAAAAGATGAAATGATTTTTTTATTATCTTAATTGAAGTAATGAG
>NZ_JAHLQL010000044.1 GCF_018919175.1 Clostridium simiarum
TTTCCGGAGAATTAGATGGCCTTCCTGAACAGGCCTTTTATTTGGTAGGTAATATTGATGAAGCTACCGCGAAGGCTATGAACTTAGAAATGGAGAGCAATTTGAAGAAATGACCTTAAATCTTTGTGTACTAACCCCTAATCGAATTGTTTGGGATTCAGAAGTAAAAGAAATCATTTTATCTACGAATAGCGGTCAAATTGGCATACTACCAAATCATGCTCCTATTGCTACAGCTGTAGATATAGGGATTTTGAGAATACGCCTTAACGACGAATGGTTAACGATGGCTCTGATGGGTGGTTTTGCTAGAATAGGCCAAAATGAAATCACTGTTTTAGTAAATGATGCGGAAAAAGGTAGTGATATTGATCCGCAAGAAGCTCAGCAAGCTCTTGAAATAGCAGAAGCTAATTTGAGAAAAGCCGAAGGAAGGAGACAAATAATTGAGGCAAATCTAGCTCTCCGACGAGCTAGGACAAGAGTCGAGGCTATCAACGTGATTTCATAAGCAGTTGGTATGTTCGAATAATCATAAAGAAGTTCTGTTTCGA
>NZ_JAHLQL010000045.1 GCF_018919175.1 Clostridium simiarum
TGATACCACCTAAAGAGGTGGTATCACTCGAAAGTAGTACCAAATCTCTAGATGATACCATGCGGATGTGATACGGATCTGATACATAGCTCTGATACCACCTAAAGAGGTGTCACGCCCCGCGACCCCGGCGCGACACGCTCTCAACACGAGACGGGTTCCACTATCGATCAAACATCGGAAAACTACGTAAAACCAATTTTCCTTTTCGATATGAAAATACGAGTTACTAAAAATCGCGGCACTCGCTCTCACATAATGCGGAATTATAGGATCGAGAGTACACTCTCATCTTAATATTAATTTACATATTATAATTTTTATGTCAAATAATCAATTAGTTGTTTTAAGTCCTAATTGGCTTAATTAATTAAATGCAAATTAAAAACAACATCATACTAATTTATTAATCCAAACCATCCAAACCAAACTAACAAGTGAACATGTTCAAACCAACATCACCAAAACAAATTAAACTAAGCTAAAAGAAAATTCATTAAGTCCCCAAGCCCGTTCGCGGTCCCCGATATGCACTACGAAACTC
>NZ_JAHLQL010000046.1 GCF_018919175.1 Clostridium simiarum
TATTCTATTAAATAAATAAAAAGAATTCATAATCATCTGGTTAGGATCAATCTAAACCTGCCCATTATGTATATGATTGAACATGCCAACTATTAAACAACTTATTAGAAATACAAGACAGCCGATTCGAAATCTCACGAAATCCCCCGCTCTAAGGGGATGTCCTCAGCGTCGAGGAACATGTACTAGGGTGTATGTGCGACTCGTTTAAATCATGAGCTGACGCAAAAAAGGAAGAAAAGAAATTTCCGGTATGAATGATCAGTACTAGTAAATAGCATAGAATGGATAAAGGAATCCCATTCACTATCTAAAAATAAACAAATTGATCCCTCTATTGTGTCTAAAGTTTATGGTTTCCGTTGGTGCAAACTCAACACCTAAATTTCAGATTTCAGACGAGAAGCAATTCTCCATTGATAACAAACGGTTATCCATTAAGCGGAGGAAATCTTATTGAAATTAAAAAAAAAAGATAAAAATGCTGTTTTCACCCGGTCAAGAACGGACTACAAGGGTCAGCTACTCCAGCTAACTCTCAT
>NZ_JAHLQL010000047.1 GCF_018919175.1 Clostridium simiarum
TCTTTTTGAAAAAGAGGAACTGGCTTTATTTAAGCTAATAAGAGTATTCCAATTACAATAGTCGTTGAGAAAAAACCGTAATAAATGCAAAGAAGAAGCATCTTTTAACCAATAGCGAAGAGCTTGAACCAAGATTTCGACGTGGACAGAGTAGGGTATTAGGATATCTAATACAAGATTTAGATGTGGAAAGTTTTCTTCTAAAAAGGGAAATACTGAATGAATCGATCGTAAATTCTGAGATTTGATTATCTTTGTCCTTTCTAGACATGATATTAATCGTAAATAAAATGGAATTTCCACAACCAGAGCAACCCCCCCTGATAAAATTGGAGAATACAAATTGTTGTTGAGGGTCAAAAAAAGGTTTTTGTTTGAATCATTAGGAGTACTAAGAAAATGATTCTGTTGATATATTTGAGTAATTAACCGTTTCACAACCAGTAAACTAAATTTCTTAGCGTAACTCGGATTTTCCGACAAAATGGATCTACCAAAACCATGATCATGAGCAAACGCATAAATATACTCCTG
>NZ_JAHLQL010000048.1 GCF_018919175.1 Clostridium simiarum
CCGATAGGCGATAGGACAGATATAAGGCACCAGGTATATGGTGTTATCAATTAGGTAATGTCGCATCTTCTGTGCTGCGAACATGAGAGCAAGGCATTCAATCTTACTCCTTCTTCCATAGCTAAGAGAAAGGAGAGTCAAAAGCATATAGCACAATCCTGCACAGCTGAAACTCCTTTCTGGTAATGATGGTCTTTTCCTTGGTGACGGTAAATCTCTACGCATTACTCGTGTTGGTAACTCTGTTAGTTCCTACTATTCCCGGGATTCTTGCTTACTTTACTAGTACTAGTTCGAGTTTGATCCTCTTTGAAGAAGCGTCAATTATATAGAACCTACGCTACTTTCCTCTGGTATCAGCTAGCCTTCAAGGCCATAGACCAAGAAAGAGTCCCACCGAAGAAGCTTAATAGCAATCATAAGGTTGGATGGAATGAAAGGGTGAATGAATAGAGAGAAAGAAATGGTCTATTTATTGATGGGCGAACGACGGGGATTGAACCCGCGCATGGTGGATTCACAATCCACTGCCT
>NZ_JAHLQL010000006.1 GCF_018919175.1 Clostridium simiarum
TGTAAATGCTGATATTTCAACGCACTATGTAAGGACAGTTCTTTCATTTATGGGAATAACAGAATTACATGTTATAAAAGCTCAGGGGTTAGATATTAAAGGAAACCATAGAGCTAAAATAATTGAGGATGCAAAAGAAAACCTAAATAAATTTAGATCTTCTTGTATTAAATCTAATTTAAAGTAATATAAAGTAAATTAATCTAACATAAGTATAATTTTATTAAATACAGTTTTCACCATAAAAGAGAGAATAGATAGATTTGTGTAATTATCATTTTTGTCATTTAAATATTACTGGAAATTTTCATTTCCAGTAATATTTTTTTCTATTTAAGAAATACTAATAATGTTTTTTATTGTCATTTTTAATATCTCAATTAAATCGAATAGTATGCATAAAAATTATAAAAAGTACAGGCTTTTTTTAAGCTAATTCATCTTTTAGCTGATCTTCAAATATTATTGATAGCTCCCCAGTTATGAGTAGGTTGACTCCACTATTATCTCCATAGTAGCTAAATAAACACACTTATTTAAAGATTCATCAGTTGACGCCTTATAAACCTCCTTTAAATCCTTCATAAATGCTTTCTTATCCTTTGAAGCTATATATTTTTTAGCAATGATTATTTTATCTTTAATTGAGGGTTCGCTTTTTTTAACAAGTCCTTAAGAATTGCTATTTCTAAATCCTTTTCTCCCAGTATCTTTTTAAGAGTACCATTTTTTTGTGTAATTTCTGTTATCTCTTGTTTAAAGCCATTTTTCCATCAATTAAAGCTTTTCTTTCTGGTTTTACTTTTATGGTGTCTTTCTCTTTTGAATCCCTAATCCATGTAGTTATTGTCGATTTTGAAATTCTATCTTTTAGTTTACCATTAATAAAGGTGTTTTCTTATACGTTTTTTAGAATATTGAATAGTTACTCCAAAATAAAAAATGTAGTATATTGTTATAAAAGCAAGAATATTAGCATGTTTTTAAGAATTAAGAAGGAAAAATTATTATTGTGTAGAATGTAAATGTTAATATGATAGCATTTAATAAATAGTAATTCATAAAATCTAGTTAATAAATGTCAATAAAAAATAATTATTATTTCTATGAGTTTAAAAAAGGGTAACTCTAATAAATATTTTGACTAACTGTCAAAATATAAAGTTATTTTTATAGAATTATACTACGCAGCTAGGTCGCATTCCGTTTTGTGATAATTCTTTTGGTGTTCTCCTAGTGTGATGATTTCAAGCTCTTTTTCATCACGAAGGATAGCAAATACAATATTATAAACTTTATGAATAACAGTTTCAAGAGTCACCACTTTAGGCTTGTTCTGACCTTTCAAAAGATAGCAATCTGGAAGTACAGGTTGACATGCTAATTTTTCTACCATTAAACTTACTAGATTGTTTTGCCTATGGATCAAAATCAAAATAAACAAAAAGTTGTTTGGGTAATGGTATTATACTTGTTATTGGTATATGTAAGTACAAATGGAGTAGTCAGCTTGATAGAATCAATTATTTACTTTTTGGATGGATTTAAAAACACATCTGGAGAAGTAGATTTTTCCAATAAAGTTAATGCTGTATTTGTAGTGATTTTCGAAAAAATTTTCAAATATTGAAGAAATATCATTGGGAGTTCACCTTGAAGTTTATTTATATAAGCAGAATGGTTGTCCATCAGATCATAATATTCCCTTGAAAGAGTTCTTAAATTAAGGGCAAGGTACGATGGCATAAGGGAAATTTTCAAATCAATCTTTAAGCCTATTAAGATAGCTTTTTTTATTTTAGAAACAGCTAAGTTTAAGGAATTTAAATTAGAATGTAGGATTTTAAAGGGTTTTCCTACAAATGTTTGGTTGGAAAGTGCAATAGACATCTATCTTTGAAGGTTATACTTTATGAAAAGTCTAGAGTCTATCAGGAGCCATCAGATATATTAAATTGTAGGAGTAACATCTGATGAAGGAAGAGATCCCTCATCAGATGTTACTTATTTTAAAAATTTATTAAGAAAAGAATAGCACTTAGCGGCTATATCTTTATACTAGGAGGTATAAGGGTGTTTTCAAAGCGTCAAAAGCAAATTATATTATATTTAATTAAAGCAAATGAAGTAGTAACATCCAAATGGATTGCAAAGGAATTAGGTTTAAGTGATAGAACTATTAGAAATGAGATAAAACTTATGAAAGATGGTTGTTCTTTAATAGGGATATCCATTACATCAATACCAGGGAATGGTTACAAAATCAATATTGAAGATGAACAGTTATTCAAAAGTAAATTTGAAAAGTCTATAGGTAAAGAAGAGTATAATAGTACTATTGATTTTTCCTATAAAAAGAACCGAGTGGAATACTTAGTGAAGCGATTTTTATTGCAAAATAAAGGTGTAAAAATAGACGAACTGGTAGATGAACTTTTTGTGTCCAGATCTACCATACAGAAAGATTTAAAAGTGGTAAAGCAAATATTAAAGAAATATAAATTAAAATTAGTAAACCAACCTTATCGTGGCACATATGTTGAGGGAAATGAATATATGAAAAGGATTTGTTTATCCAATTATATATCTAATGATAGTGGTGTATTAAATGTTGATAACGAAACATTTAAATTATTTGAAAAAATTAAGGAGGTTATTATAGAAAAAGTAAATAAATATGAGGTGGAAATTTCAGATATAGCTCTTCATAATTTAACGACTCATATTATGGTAGCGTGTAAAAGAATTGAAGAAGATTCAATTGTAGAAAATTTAAACGATTATTTAGTAGAGAAGTATCCTTTGGAAAAGGGTGTAGCTCATGAAATTGTGCAGGAAGTTCAGGAGTATACTGGGTTAGTATTTTCTAGTTCGGAGATAGATTATATTATTCTTCATTTATTAGGTACTAAATTATTGTACAAAGATAATTTCATTGAAAATAAGGAATTCGATGATGCAAGAAGCATTGTTCAATGTATGTTAAAAAAATTAGAGACAGAATTTAATTGGCAATTAAAAGATGATAGAGAATTTATTCAAGCATTAACTTTACATATTCGTTCTGCTATAAATAGATTGAAATGTAGTATGAACATAAGAAATCCATTATTAAATGATATTAAAGTGAAATATCCTATTGCACTAGATGGGGCTATTATTGCTAGTAAATGTATAGAAGAATATCTGTCTTTAAATGTGGGGGAGAATGAGATTGCTTATATTGCTGTACATATTGCTGCTGCGTTAGAGCGAATTGAGATGACGCAAAATAAAATAAAAAAAGTTATAATTGTATGTGCTTCTGGAGTTGGGAGTGCAAAATTGTTGTTTTATCATTTAAAAAAAATATTTGCACATGAATTAGAAATTGTAGATTCAATTAATTATTACGAATTAAGAGAATACAATTTATCCTCAATTGATTTTATAATTAGTACTATTCCAATCAAAGAACCTATAGGAATACCTGTGCAAGTAGTTAAAACTTTTTTAGAAGAAGAAGATATAGATAACATTAAAAGTAAAATATATTTAGGACCAGAACATAAAACATCACTTTTTTTGCATCATTCCAGGGTTTTTATTCATAAAGAATTTGATAATAAGGAAAGTGTTTTGCGATTTATGTGTGAAGAATTATATAAACAGGGATTGGTACCAAAAAATTATATAAATTTAGTATTAGAAAGAGAAGCAGTAGCATCTACTGGTTTTGGGAATTTAGTAGCTATTCCGCATCCAATAAAACCAGTAACAGAAGAAGCATTTTGGACTATATGTACGTTAAAACAGCCAATCTTATGGGAGAATGATCAGATGGTGCAATTTATATGTTTATTGAATACTCCTAAAGAGGTAAAAGAAAATCTTAATAATATGTATGAGAAGTTGATTTTTGTTATAGAAGATAAAATGTTTGTTGAAAAAATAATTAAAAGTGATTCTGTGGATGAAATTATTAATATTTTAGATACTGGTATATAGGATAGCTATTTTTATAATGTATCAAGCGTGTTGCTATACAAAAAATGAAATTTAAAACATATAAAATGAGGTCATCTATGTTAAAATGATTTGTCACAACACAAATCAGAATAAGGAGAATAACCTCATGAAAAAGAGCAACACGATAATAGACATAATGTAAGTACTTTTAACTAAAGAAGAAGTTAAGGAAGTTTGTGATGCCTTAGAATACAAAGATACTTCTGAAAAATTAACTATATATTATTTAATTAAATTTTTGTAGCGGCAGCTATTGGTGAATTGAAAAGCTTTAGGTATGGTGCTGAAAATAGCCATAAATATGGATTAGAAACAGTAGATTATCCTACTATTTCTAAAAAATCTAACAATGTAGATTACATAATTACTAAAAAGCTTCTTGATATTTTAGTAAAAAAGTGCAATCGTGATACTCAAGGAATTTTAAAATTACCTAAAGATTTGTTGGCTATTGATTCAACAACAATTACTGTTGGAGAAACTCGTTTAAAATGGACAAAATATAGGGTACAACGTTCTGGAGTAAAACTACATGTAGCATTTAATGTTAATCAAATGATGTCTGTCTAAATAGAAGAAACAATAGTAAGGATAATAATGTGTTGAAAGTATTGGATAATCAATACGCTTGATAATATATGTATTAAATTTTTTATTTCATTAAGGTAAACGTTTCCGCAACTCAACGGAAAAACATTGAGTTCAAAGTAGAATATTTATAAGTTATACTAAGACCATAAGATAAACTAATATAAGATGATAAGGAGAATGTATATGAAAACTATTATGTTGGTATGTGCAGGTGGGATGAGTACAAGTTTATTAGTAAACAAAATGAAAAAGACTGCTGAAGAACGAAATATAGATGTAGATATTTTTGCAGTTTCAGCTCCGGAAGTTGATAATGCAATAGAAAAGAAAAATGTTGATGTAGTATTGTTAGCTCCACAAGTAAAATATATGAAAAATCAATTTGAAAGTAAGTTAAAAGAAAAAAATATTTGTATGGATGTGATTAATATGCAATATTATGGAATGATGAATGGAGAGAGAATACTAGAACAAGCTTTGGAATTAATTGATATGTAAGAGTTACTAATTAAAACTTTCGTAAGTGGGTGAATATACAATGGTAGACGAAAATATGGATATGATTGCTTTTTCAATTATAAGTAATGTAGGTAATGCAAAAAGCTTAGTCATGGAGGCTTTTTATGCTGCAAAAGAAGGGGATTTTAATTTAGCAGAAGAGAAATTGGAGGAGTCAAAACAATATTTTTTAGAAGGTCATAAAGTTCATGCATCATTAATACAAAAGGAGGCAAATGGAGAAAAAGTACAAGTATCACTTATATTAATGCATGCTGAAGATCAATTGATGAGTACTGAAACCATTGCAGAATTAGTTAAAGAGATGATAGAAATGTATAAAAGGTTTGACACTAAGTAAATTACAAAGTAGTAGGGGGTGTAGAGGAAAAGACGAAATTATAATTTACAGAATATTCAAAATATATAAATGAAAAATATTATAAGTTCATCAGGGACTTTTCCCTCATTTTAATAAATATATGAATATCGTAATTATAAAGAATTGGAGGTATGTACAAATGAGTCAAAAAAGTACTATTATGTCTAAATTTACAAAGTACTTAGAAGAGAAATTAGTGCCAATAGGGGAGAAAATATCATCCCAAAGACATCTTAGAGCAATAAGGGATGGAATGGTGGCAGCAACACCACTAACATTACTTGGAGGAGCAATTTTAATTATAAGTTCTCCACCAGTAAATCTTGAGGTAATAAAGCCAACAAATTTTTTCTATAAGTTTTTAATTACTTGGAAGAAATTCGCAATGGAAAATGGGATGAATTTAGAGTTGCCCTTTAGAATGTCTATGGGGATAATGGCACTTTTCATAGCTATTGCTATTTCGTATAGTTTGGCGAAATCCTATAATATAGATCCCCTTGGCTCTCTTATCGTTTCAGCTGTTACATTTTTAGTAGTAGCTGCGCCATCTAATTTGGGAGTAATGTCTAAAACTATTGGTAAGGACATGGTTGGAGCTAAAATTTTAGAAAATCAATCCATACTGATTCCATCGCATTTTCTTGGCGCAGAAGGAATTTTTACCGCTATTATTATTGCTATTATAACAACTGAGATAACACGTATATTGAAACAAAAAGGATTTGTTATTAAAATGCCAGATTCTGTACCGCCAGCAATAATGGCGTCTTTTGAATCTATTATTCCCTTAGCCGTATCTGTTATTCTTTTTTTCCTTGTTAGTTTAGGTATTGAATCAATATCAGGTATGCTTATCCCTGAATTAATCATGAAGGCAATACATCCATTAGTAGGTGCTGTAGATTCACCTGGTGGAATTATTGTAATATCTATACTTACTCAATTATTATGGGTAGTAGGATTACATGGATCTAGTATTGTAACTGGTGCTGTTGGTGTGTTTGAATTAGGAAATTTAGCCAATAATGCTAATCTAGTATCATTAGGTAAAGAGGCTGCGTTTATTTATACAGAACCTTTCCGAGCATTTTTTATGATAATAGGTGGGGCAGGAGCAACCATGGGATTAGTTATATTATTATTAAGAAGTAAATCAGCTCAATTAAAGAATTTGGGGAAATTAGCCATTATACCTTCTATTTTCAATATTAATGAACCAATTATATTTGGAGTACCGCTAGTTTTAAATCCTATTCTTGCTATACCATTTGTTATAGTTCAAATAGTAAATGGTTTAATAGCATATGGAGTTATGAAGATGGGTATTTTAGGAAAGACGTACTTAGCAGTACCATGGACTACTCCATCACCAATAGGCGGGTTTTTAGCAACTATGGATTATAAGGCACCTATTATTATTATATTACTTATAGTGTTGGATATTATAATATGGTACCCGTTTTTTAAAGCGTATGAAAAACAGTTGCTTGAAGTAGAGAGTAAATAATATTAAAAAGGAGATAGTGAAATGAAATTAGAATTTCCAAAGGATTTTCTATGGGGATCGGCAACAGCTTCTTATCAAGTTGAAGGGGCTGTTCACCAGGATGGAAAGGGAATAACATCATGGGATGAATACTACCATATGCCAAATAGGGAGTACAATGGTGATATTTCTACTGATCACTATAATAGATTTAAGGAAGATATTAAATTAATGAAACAAATTAATCAAAAGACTTATCGTTTCTCCGTTTCCTGGGCACGAATATTACCAAATGGTAAGGGGGAAATCAATAAAAAAGGATTGCAATTTTATGATGATTTAGTAGAAGAATTACTAGAAAATAATATTGAACCGAACTTAACACTGTATCATTGGGATATGCCCCAGACGCTTATGGAAACTGGTGGTTGGTTAAATAGAGAAAATATTAGTCATTTTGAAAATTATGCAAAGATTTTATTTTCACATTTTAGAGGTCGTGTAAAACTGTGGTCAACAATAAATGAACCTGCGTCTGAGGTTATTGAAGGTTATATTCAAGGGACACATCCTCCATTAAGAAAAAATTATTCAGAAGCTTTACAGGTTGCTCATCATTTTAATTTGGCACACGCTAAAGTTGTTAAGCTTTTTAAAGAAATGAATATGGAGGGGAAAATAGGTATAGCATTAAATCCATTACCTATTCATCCGGCATCTGATAAAGAAGAAGATAAAGTTGCAGCAGAAAAAGCCTATGCATTTCATTCTGATTGGTATATTGCTCCAATTATGGCAGGTAAGTATCCTGAAAAAATGTTTAAAGAATGTCAAAGAAAATATAAATCACCGCGTATTCAACCGGGAGATATGGAGCTTTTAAGAGATGCTAAAGTAGATTATTTAGGAATTAATTATTATATGAGAAAGGTTGTTGCTCATAATCCTGATTCTACTGGCAATATTGATGATACATTTAAATATGTTCGAGTAAAAGATGGGAACTATACTGACTGGGGATGGGAAATATACCCAGAAGGATTATATGAACTTTTAAGTAAGATTCAAGATGATTATGGTGAAATTGACTTTTATATCACTGAAAACGGTATGGGCTTTTATGATAAAGAACAAGAGAATGGTGAAATTATTGATAATGATAGATTAGATTACATAAAACAACATATTATTCAAGTGCATCGTTGCTTGAAAGATGGTATTTCTGTAAAAGGTTATTATGTTTGGTCCGCCATAGATCTATTATCTTGGACTAGTGGTTTTGAAAAAAGATATGGATTAATCAAAGTGGATTTTAAAACATTAGAAAGAAGTATCAAAAAAAGTGGTGTCTGGTATGCTAAATTTATAGCTGATAATTTTATGGAATGCAATTAATCAATAAAAATAGATACTCTTTTATTATTGAATCTTAAACTTATACATTAAAATATAGCTAATCTAGAATTGCAAAATTGGATTTTTAACTAGATTAGCTTATTCTTTTTATATTTAATAGGAGCATACTATAAATTTGTTATATAGATTATTTTTTAGAGGACAGAATAAATTAAATATGAAAAAAGGTGATTTTATGAAAAAGGTCTTAGCTATTGATATGGGTGCTACTTCTATAAGAGGTGTAATAGGCTATATAAATGAAAAGAAAATAGTATTAGAAGAAGTGATGAGATTTAGACATAGTATTATAGAAGTTGATGGAAGATTGCGTTGGGATTGGAACAAGATAAAATCTAATATTATTGATATTTTGTTGAATTCACAATGTCAGAATTTAAGCAGTGTTTCTGTAGATACATGGGGAGTGGATTTTGGATTACTTGATAAAGAGGGAGAGCTTTTAGAGTGTCCCTTATCTTATAGAGATCCTAGAAATACAGAATTTTTAAAAAAAACATTAAAAAAAATATCACCTATGTGCTTATATAAAATCACAGGTAATCAAATAATGGCCATTAATACTTTATTTCAGTTAGAGGCTATTCGTAATAATAATATAGAGCTTTTTCATAAAATTTATAAAGTAGTGTTATTGCCTGATTTGATAAATTACTATTTCACAGGAAAAATATATGCTGAAAAAACTATAGCTTCTACAACGCAACTGTTTGATCAAAACAATAAGACATGGAATTATGAATTAATTAAGAATTTAGGATACAACGAAAATATATTTCCTAAAGTTATGGAAAACTGTGAAATAATAGGGAATACAAAAGAGTCACCTATAGAAGTTCTTAATAATATGGATCTTCAGGTTGTTTCTATAGCCTCTCATGATACTGCAAGCGCTGTGGCAACTACAAGAGCTTTTTATGATGAAAAGTGTATGTTTTTATCTTGTGGAACTTGGTCGTTGCTTGGAGTATGCACTGATAAGCCTGTTATAAATAAATATACGTTTGATAATCAATTAACGAACGAAATTGGGTTAAATAATAAGAATTTATTTTTTAAGAATATAACGGGATTATACTTTCTTGAAAGAACTATAGAAGAGTTAGAAAGTATAAAAGAATACACATATGCTGAAATTAGTGAAATTGTAGATAAAAGTTCTGAATTTAAATCTATTATATATATGGAGGCAGATTCAGTTGGGGTAAATGATAAAGTAAGTGATTATATAAGAGAATATGCACAAAAAACTAATCAATATATACCAAAAACTGATGGTGAAATATTTAGAATCATTTATGAAAGTTTGGCTTTTAGATATTATGATGCAATTCAAGATATAGAAGAATGTCAAAACACTATATATGATTCAATTCAAATTATAGGAGGCGGCTCTAAGTCTAATGTGCTTTGTCAAATGACTGCTGATATTACAAATAAAACTGTTGTGGCAGGACCTGTTGAGGCTACTGCATTAGGTAATGTAGTAACTCAATTGATTAAATTAGGTGAGATATCTGATGTTAGACAAGCACATGATTTAATAATAAACTCTTTTGAATATAAGATTTATAAACCTAAAAATCACCATAGATGGATGAGAGCGTATGAAAAATATAAAACTTTAAAGAAAGAATTTTTTATGTTAAATAGTAATAATATTTCGAATTAATTGAGGAGGGTATTATGAATAATCCAAAGATAGGAATTAGACCAACAATTGATGGTAGATGGGGCGGTGTTAGAGAAAGCTTAGAAGAACAAACAATGGGAATGGCAAGGGCGGCTAAAGAACTAATAGAAAGTAATTTGAGATATGCTAATGGAGAAAAGGTAGAGTGTATTATTTCAGAGACAACTATAGGAGGTGGTGCAGAAGCAGCAAAATCTGAAGCATTATTTAGGGCTAACAATGTTGTTGCTACTCTTACTGTAACTCCTTGTTGGTGCTATGGTACGGAAACAATGGATTTAGACCCAAGCACTATTAAAGCCGTTTGGGGGTTTAATGGTACAGAAAGACCTGGTGCAGTATATTTGGCAGCAGTAATGGCTGCTTATGCACAAAGAGGGATACCTGCTTTTTCAATCTATGGGGCACAAGTACAAGATAATGGAGATAAAGATATTCCAGAAGATGTGAAGGAAAAAATCTTAAGGTTTGCAAAAGGTGCTATAGCTGTTGGAACTATGCGAGGTAAGTCTTATATAAATCTTGGAGCTGTTGCTATGGGCATTGAGGGGTCTAATATAGACGCTGCTTTTTTTCAAAAGTACTTAGGTATGAGATGCGAATGGGTTGATATGACAGAGATATTAAGAAGAATTACTCTTGAAATTTATGATCATGAAGAATATGAAAAAGCTCTAGCGTGGATAAAAGAAAATTGTAAAGAAGGATATGATGTTAACTCTGGCAAGGTATTTCCTGAAATAATTAAAAAATCAAAGGTTATAGCTCCAGAGAAGGATTGGGAGTTTATAGCAAAACATGCTATTATCGTGAGAGATATTTTAGAAGGTAACTCAAAGTTAGCTAAAATGGGATGGCATGAAGAGGCCTTGGGAAGAAATGGACTTGCAGGGGGATTCCAAGGTCAAAGAATGTGGACTGATTGGCTTCCAAATGGAGATTTTACTGAAGCGATATTATGTTCAAGTTTTGATTGGAACGGAGCAAGAAAACCAATACCTTTTGCAACGGAAAATGATACCTTAAACGGTGTAGCTATGATGCTGGGATTTTTAGTAACAAATAAAGCACCACTATTTTCAGATGTTAGAACATATTGGTCACCAGAATCTGTAGAACGAGTTGCTGATAAAAAACTTACAGGACTTGCAAAGAATGGTATAATTCACTTGATTAACTCTGGAGCCACAGCTTTAGATGGAACAGGAGCAGCTAAAGATGAGAATGGAAATGGAGTTATTAAGGAATGGTGGAATTTAACTGGTGAAGATATAAAAGATTGTTTAGATAAAACTGATTGGTGCAGGGCAAATTATGAATACTTTAGAGGTGGTGGATTTTCTTCACATTTCAAAACAGAGTCTGAAATGCCAATAACTATGATAAGGGTTAATATTGTTGAAGGAGTTGGACCAACCTTACAAATAGCAGAAGGACATACTGTGATTCTTGATGATGATATACATAAAATATTAGATCATAGAACAGATAGGACTTGGCCAACTACTTGGTTTGCACCAAGAATAGGTGCCAAAGGTTTTGAAACAGTATATGATGTTATGGCTAAATGGGGAGCTAATCATGGGGCATCAGTATATGGACATGTAGGAAGAGATTTGATAACTCTTGCCAGTATGTTAAGAATTCCAGTCTCTCTGCATAATATTGAAGATGTTGACATATTTAGACCACATTCATTTGGTGGATTTGGAACGAAAGATTTAGAAAGTGCAGATTATAGGGCTTGTGCAAGTTATGGCCCATTATATAAATAGCGGAGGTATAAGATGGAAGAGAAGAAATATTTACCTAACTGGGAATCATTAGATGGTAGGGAGATGCCTCAATGGTTTAATAATGCTAAATTTGGTATTTTTGTTCATTGGGGAGTTTATTCAGTTCCTGCATGGAGAAAATTAAATGATGAAAGATTTGGATCATATGCTGAATGGTATTATGCAAGCGTATATAGCGATTATAAGAATAATAATGATGATTTTCATGAAAGAATATATGGAAAACACTTTGAATATAGAGAGTTTGCTAAAAATTTCAATGCAGAATTATTTGATCCAGAATTATGGGCAGATATGTTTTATAACGCAGGAGCGAAATATGTGGTGTTAACATCAAAACACCATGAAGGATATTGTTTATGGCCAACTTCAAACAAGCATAAGGTTAATTGGAGAGTAACTGATGTTGGCCCAAATAGGGATATTCTTGGTGATTTATCTCAGGCAGTAAGAAATAAAGGAATGGAAATGGGTGTTTATTATTCTATAATAGATTGGGAAACTAATAAAAGCCATAGACCTGATAGTGGATATTTTGTACCAGAAAAGGATAGAAAGAAATATGGTATAGAGGAATCAAAATATGTTGATGAAATATTAATACCTCAATTAAAAGAATTAGTTAATATTTATAAACCATCTTTGATTTTTACAGATGGTGGAGAATGGGACTTAACAGAAGAAGAAAGTAAAGTTAAAGAATTTATGGCGTGGCTTTATAACAACGCTTCTAATAAAGATGAGGTTGTTATGAATGATAGATTTTGTGTTGGTATGCCTGGAAATCATGGAGATTATTATAGCACAGAATATAGAGATATAGACGGATTTGAAAATATTCATCCATGGGAAGAGAGTAGGGGCATAGGCAAATCATATGGATTTAATAGGGCAGAGAATCTAGAAAGTTATAATACTTCCGAAGAACTAATACATGAATTGGTGGATATTGTATCAAGAGGTGGTAATCTTCTATTAAACGTAGGACCTACAGCTGACGGTAGAATTCCAGTAATACAACAACAAAGGTTACATGATATAGGTCAGTGGCTAAAAGTTAATGGAGAATCAATTTATTCAACAAGACCCTCAAAAGTGTTAAAATCTGAGGAAACAAATATTTATTTTACAAAGAATGAGGATAATAAATGTATATATTGTATTTTAAGTAAATGGTACGATGAAAATGTAACTATTTATTCTAATGAAAAAGTTAGCGTTAAGAGTATAAAGCTTTTAAGTTATGAAGGAGACATATCATTTGATCAAAATGAGAACAAAATTATTATTAAAACTCCTATAATAACTCCTAATACATATAATAACAAATATGCACATGTGTATAAAATAGAATTAGATTAATTATGTAAAACTAATCTATAAAAGACGGTATAGAATCTTTTCAGTAATTAAGGAAGGAAGAAAAACTATGTTAATGGAGAAGGAAAGACTAGAGCTTATAGAATTTGGAAAAAAGATGGTAAATTGCAATTTAACAAAAGGAACTGGTGGAAACTTAAGTGTTTATAATAGGGAAAAGGGTATGGTAGCCATAACACCATCAGGAATTGATTTTTTTGAAATTAAACCTGAAGATATTGTAATTTTGGATATTGACGGAAATATACTAGAAGGTAATAAGAAACCATCAAGTGAATTAGACATGCATATGATATTTTATAGAAATAGAGAAGATATAAATTCAGTGATTCATGCACATACAACTTATACTACGGTTCTAGCATGTTTAAGATGGGATTTGCCAGCAACTCATTATATGATTGCTGTTGCAGGTAAAGATGTGAGATGTGCTGATTATGCAACATTTGGTAGTAAGGAATTAGCGGAAAATGCATATGAAGGAATGAAGGATAGGAAGGCTGTAATCTTAGCTAATCACGGAATATTAGCGGGGAGCACAGATTTAGCTAATGCTTTTAATATAGTTGAAGAGATTGAATATTGTTCAGAAATTTATTATAGAGCAAAAAGCATAGGTAACCCTACTATATTAGATAATAATGAAATGAAATTGATGGATGAGAAATTCAAGTCTTATGGACAAAAATAAATATATTAGGGTAAAATTAAAAAGGTAAGGTCAATAAAGGACATTTTCAAACATATATAGATCACTTAATATAATAGTAATTGTAGATACTTGAAAAATATAGCCAATTAAGTAGGTGTATTCTGCTTAGTTGGCTATTTTATTTTTATATGAGGAAAAGAAATTAGTAAAATTACGAATTGTTTATGTAAAAAAGTGCAATGATTAAGTCGCGCCTCAAAGTTAAGGAAGGGATTAGGTGTTGATTAAAAGTTTCTTTGTATATTTTTTACAATAAATATATTATAATGTGAGCATAGTGAATGTAAAAAGTTAGGGAAATTTGAGAGTAATAAATGCCTCAATAAAAATCATGAATGTGTAGCAAAGCATACTATAAGAGGTATTGGATCTATGTCAACATCTTAGACAGGATTTTCCGAACGAAGTTAAGAAACTTTCTTAAATCTATCTTCACATCACTCAGAGGTTATATAGCTAATGCTGCTATGGATTCTTTTTCTGTTATATAAAGATTATATGTACTCAAAGATTGCTAAGTGGGCAACATTAAAGTCATAATATGTTACTAGGTTTACCTCCTCTTTTTTAGTGAGGTATTAAAAGACTCAATACAGGCTATCATAAGGACAATCTTTAGCACTAAATGAATGAGTGAAAATTTTAGACTCAGATATATATTAATCTATATGTTCTTTTTACACTTATTTTTATAGCTTCTGCATCTAGCGCTTGTTGTATCTTTGGTGCTCCGTAACGTCCCTTACTAACGTTGTATATGTCAAGGATTTTTTCTTTAAGCATCTTATTTTCTTTTGATCTATTGTTATCCTTGTGCTTAAGATGTATATGGATCTATAAAAATTACTAAAGCTATAAATAAAGAAAGTAAGAAACATATTAATCATAAAAGAATAGAACGTATCATGCAGGAAAATGGCATAAAATCAAAGGTTTCAAAGAAATTTAAAGTTACTATTAACAATGAAATAATATGATAATCTACGAAAAAGCTAGAAATAACGAGTTTAAGGTGGCTAGTTTATTGGGGAAAGGGCAGATGTATTAAAAATAAGTAGTAGAGGGTAGTTCTTAGGGTTTCTTAAGAGCTATCTTCTTTTTAACACAATTATGGACAAATTGTAAAATTATTGTTACAATGTAAGTGAATTTGAATTTATGGGAGGGATTTGGGTATGAAGAAACCAATATATAAGAAATGGTGGTTTTGGGTTATTGTTGTTATAGTTATAGCTGGAATAGGAGGTTCTGCCGGAAATAAGAAAGATGAACCTAAAAAAGTAGATGAAGCTACTTCAGCAAAAACAGAGGATAAAAAGAAAGATGATAAGAAGAAAAAAGAACCACAAGTATTCAATGTAGGTGATGTGGTAGAATTAAAAGATTTTAAAGTTACTGTAAATAAAGTATATACAGTAGAAGGAAATGAATTTTCTAAACCTAAAGAGGGAAATGAATTCTTAGCTGTAGATTGTACAGTGGAAAATATATCAGATAGTGAAAAAACAATCTCTTCCATTATTATGTTTAAAGTTGTTGATAAAGACGGAAGAGCTGTAGAATATTCTATTATGGGTCAAACTGCGGCTAAAGCTGGGCAAATGGATGGGACAGTAGGCGCAGGGAGAAAGCTAACAGGAGCTTACGTAGTAGAAGTGCCAAAAGGAACTACAGGATTAGAATTAGAATTTGATAGTTCTTTCTTATCTAGTGGACAAATAGTGATTAAATTAAATTAAATTAAATTAAATTAAAACAAAAATAACCTCGGTTAATCCGGGGTTGTTTTTTATACTTTATATGCGAATATATATTCGATATAATGGGTATAGGAAATATAAATAGTGAGGTGAGATTTATGGAACTAACTAAAAAAGAGCAAAATATTTTAAACACAATAAATAACTACATAAAGCAAAATGAAATACCGCCTACAATAAGGAAATTAGGAGATATAACTGGATTGAAATGTACATGGCTAAGATAAAAGATAAAGGGCAGAGGGAGCATTATAAGAGCTTTATGAAATACATGCTGCTATAAGTAATGATGAGGAAGATAAGTTAAAAGAAATAGAAGAAATATTACTAAATGGTGGAGATGTTAGTAAAGTATTGTAATATATTCCTAATGTACTGTATAATGATATTATATATTGCATTTGAGAGGGAATTATAATGAAATGTCTTAAATGTGGAAGTGAAAATGTTAATGTGCAAGCAGTAACACATGTTAAAAATAAAAAGCATGGTGTTATTTATTGGTTATTTATTGGATGGTGGTTAGAATTAATAATGTGGCTATTCTTAACATTACCATGGTTAATTATTAAAATATTTAAACCTAAAAAAATAAGAAGTAAAATACATAGTCAAGCGGTTTGTCAGACATGTGGCAAAACTTGGAGAGTTTAAGCACCTATGTTAGGTGCTTTTATTATGTATAAAAATAATATAATAAAAAAGAAGCTAGTAAATAATCATATGTAATATGTAATTAAAGTTAAAATATTAAAATTTGAGAATATGACTGATGAATGGTTAGATTTTATTGCAGCTTGTAGAAGTGGATTTGTACATGATTATGATATAGTAGAAGGCCCAATGGCAGATGATATTGTTTGGAATTATGTAAATGATTTTTTAGATGGAGACATTACTAGAAAAGTTTTTTGGGAGTTAGCAAAGTTTAAATATCCTACTCATCAAATAAGCCTTCATACTTTAAAAGCGTTAGACTGTCTTAAATTTGAAAGGATTGAAATTATAAATGAATGATACTGAAAAAATAAATTATTTTATGTTTGTTCAATCATAGAATTTATAGGAAGAAAGACGAAAAATAGAAGATCAACTATTGTAAAAATACTTGGAAAGAAGGAACTAAATAGGCAACTAGAACTTGCTGATGTTAATCATTGTTTATCATTTGAGCAAGTAGCAGATGAGATAATAGAGTATTTTAATATCCAAGAAGGTGATTTTGATTCAGTAGGGTTGCTTATGCAAATATAAGGTACCAAGCTTCCAAGCAATAGGCAAAGAATATCAAAGATTAATAATAGATGTAAGTTCAGAACAATATAATATAGTAGATGTGCTATTAGCGTTCACTTCATAGCATGCCCTATTATTTTTCTAATATAAAGATCCATAACTGAAGCTAAATATTACCAGCCATCTTTAATTGTGTGGATGTAGATTATGGCAGTAACTCATTTCTCAGTAATAGTGTTAGTAGAGAAATCTCCTTTTAAAACGTTTTCTTTACCCTCTGTTTTGCTTTTACTTGTTGCAGATTTAAACCTTTTTACAACTATAGATTTTATGACTAACTTATTCATAAAGCGCTGAGTTCTATTTAGACTTATAACTATACCTTTACCCCTAAGTGTCTTATTTATCCTTGGTGCTCCGTAAGCTTTATCGCTTTCTTCAATGATGATTACAAGTATAAAAGGAATTTACAAATAATTGAATGGAATCATAAAGGATAAGTAATTAAGCAAGAATAATAGTGTGAGATAAGGAGATGGGAAAAATGGGTGTTGTCTGTATGTCTGCTTCAAATATAAAGCACTCAAAAAATAATGGTACTTCAATAAAAGCATGCAAACTAGTGAAAAAAATAATAAATAAAAGAGGAGCAAATAGTATAGATGTTGAGATAATTTCACTTGTTGATTATGATCTTAAGCCTTGTATTGGATGCGGAGAATGTTTTTATAGTGATAATTGTGTCTATGATAATGATTTTAATCATATTTATAGTACAATAGTAAAAGCAGATGCCTTATTCATTGTTTCTGCTCATTATGCTCCGATACCAGCAAAACTATCAATTTTTCTTGAAAAAGTAGAGCAACTTGCATTTTTGAAGAGATTTAATGATGAAAATTATCGTTCTCCATTATTTGATAAACCAGTGGGGCTCATATGCCATGGTGGAGGCACTGAGGAATTAATAAAATATTATAAAAGCCTTGTTTTAGATCCAATTTATAATGCCTTATCATATCCAGTAGAGATGAAGATTATTGGAGTTAGCAAAGAGCAGCACAATGGAGTTGCTTTTCCTGTAAAAAGTATAAAAAAAATTGAAGAGTCAATATTCCCGGTACAAGAGTATGATTGGAATGATATAGAAAATAGATTAGAACCATTAGTAGATAATGTAATTAAACAAATAAAAGTTGGGAAGAGATCTTGAATAAATTTTCCTCCTATGAGGGAAAGGTAGTGAATTTTTGTAAGGAAAATTAGATAAAAAGGCATCAGTTTTATAACCAAAGACGAAGATAAAGAACCTATCATCATATATGACTACCAAAAGACAGGATTTAGCTCTTGACCTAAGGTATTCTTAAGTGGTTTTCTAGATTTCTTCAAACGGATGGATATAATGGGTATAACAAGGTAGGAAATGTAAAAAGACTATACCTTTTAGCCCATATAAGAAGAAAATATCATGAGGTAATAGTAAATTTAGATAAAGAAGCCCTAAAGAAATCTATAGCAATCATAGGGTTTAATTTTTGCGAAAAACTTTATTCTATAGAAAAGAACTTAAAATATAGATATAGCAAAGATAAAGACTACTATGAAAAACGCTATAAAACTATATAATAGAAAAGTCTGACCTTAAAAGAGAGTAGCCTCTCTTCCGGGTCAGACCTTTGTAGCATCTTCATTAGTTAATCCAATTTATAAAACAGAAGTTATTAAAAGTCTTAACTGCTAATTTTCATTGCTGTCATTGATTGATAAAGCTCTTTGGCATATTCGTTTAGCAAATTGACTGTGTTTCGCATATCACTCTCCGTAGCATCTGGATTAAGTGCACAAATCCTCAAAACCTTTTTACCGTTTAATTCCGTAGTAAAGACACCTGCATAGCCATCATCAATGATTGCTTTAGAGATGTTCTGATTAAGTTCATCTATTTGCTTTTCCGTTAAATCGGAGGGAGCAAAACGGAAATTCACTATGGCAAGCTGTGCATGAGAAAGGATTTCCCAATCTTTTTTCTTTTTTAATTCATCCTCTGCCCACTCTGCAAGCTGAAACCCATGTTCTATTGCGTAACCAATGGCATCTGATCCCATTACCTGTAGAGTAAACCATAATTTTAGGCCACGGGCTGGTCGTGTAAGTTCCATTCCCATATCCCCATAGTTTACTTGACCTTCCTTTGCTTCCAGATCCTTTAGGTATTCTGGATGGGCATTGAAGCTGTTGAACAGATTTGATCTGTCTTTTACTAGAACCATACCGCAGCTATAGGTTTGAAACAGCCACTTGTGGGCATCCCAACTGATGCTGTCTGCAGCTTCGATTCCTTTGAGTAGATGTTTGTATTTCTTTGTTAACAAAACAGAAGCTCCGTATGCACCGTCCACATGCATCCATATGTCATAGCTATGGCATATAGAGGCAATTTCTTGAAGTGGGTCAATACTTCCGGTATTGGTAGTTCCAGCACTTGCAACCACAACAAATGGAATAAGTCCATCTGCTATATCCGCTTCAATAGCTGCTTTTAATTGATTTATATCCATTCGAAACCAAGGATCGGTAGGTATTTTCCTAATTCTAGTATTTGGAATTCCGATAATGCGTAAACCCTTTGCTACAGAACTGTGAGTCTGCTCTGAAACGTAGGCAACCCCTAAGTGTTGTTTTTCCTCTTTCAATATCTTATCACGAGCGGCAGTAAGTGCCGTCATATTAGCCATGGAGCCACCAGACACAAAGAGCCCTCCGGATTTCTTTGTATAGCCGGCCTTTGTACAGAGCCAGTGGATCAAATTCTGTTCTATACAGCTTGCTGCAGAGCTTGTGGACCAGGTTGCAGCATGAATGTTGTAAGCAGCTGTCATAATATCACCTAACCAGGATAGCATGGAGGCAGGTCCTGGAACGAAGCCAAAAAATCTAGGATGATTTGAAAGGGCTCTATATTTATAAACTTCTTCCATCATTTCCGTTACCACCGTATCTATGGGGCATCCCTTAGCGGGTATTTCAATTTTCTTCAGCTTTGAAATTTGGCTTTCATCGGCTTTTTCAATGATTCTGTTAGTAGCTAATTCCCGATTGTCAGCACAAAATCTCTGAACAAAATCTTCAACTGCACGTTGTACTTGATTATTTAATGTCATTTCCTGTTTATTCATTCTATCTTCACCTTACATATCTAATATATTGGATATGTCAAACTAAAACCTTGACATTCCTCATTACCTATAGTAGCATGTAAGCATATATTTGTAAAATTAATAGATTTCATAATATATATTAAAAATATTAATAGGTGGTGCACATGGAGTTTAGAAATATTGCAACCTTTTTAAGGGTAGCAGCAACAAGAAATTTTTCAAAGGCGGCAGAACAACTGGGTTACTCTCAGTCCACCGTCACAATTCAGATACAGCAATTGGAGAAGGAGCTTGGGACACAACTTTTTGAAAGAATCGGCAAACAAGTTAACCTGACACATAAAGGAGAGGCCTTTATTCTTCATGCAAATGAAATCATGAGGGTCACCAACGCAGCCATGACCTTTGCATCTAATGCTGATGTTCCAACAGGGGCTCTTCGCATCGGAGGAGTGGAATCCCTATGTACGGCTATACTTCCGGAACTATTACTACAATTTCATCATCTTTGTCCACAGGTGGAGACGGTTATAAAAACCGCTACCACAGAAGAGCTGATAGATATGATCAAATGCAATGACATTGACCTGCTCTTTACATTGGATCAAAAGGTATACGGTTCAGAATGGGTACGAGCTCTGCAGCAGAAAGAGGACATTGTTTTTGTAACCTCTAGCCGCCATTCCTTTATAGATGGGGAAAAGATTGACCTGAAGCATATTATAAAAGAGCCTTTCATATTGACTGAAAAGGGTGGAAGCTACCGCTATGAACTGGAAAGGATGCTTGCTGCACAGGAGATGGAGATCAGACCAGTGCTTGAAATCGGCAACACTGAAACCATAATCCATATGCTGGAAGAAGGCGTAGGAGTTTCCTTTCTGCCACTGTTTTCTGTAAAAAAAGCAATAAAGCAGGGCACCTTATCACGGATTGAAACTGATATCCCAACAATTCAGATGTGTAGTCAGCTCCTTTATCATAAGAATAAATGGGTGACTCCACAAATGGAGGCATTCATAGAAATAGTTCAAGATTTTTATAAAAGAGAATAGAATAATAGAGTTGCGCACTAAATAATTAGTGTGCAGTTTCTTATGCAAAAAAATAAATTCTAAACTCCAAGGATTAAGCAGTTTATGGCAAAATATTTGAAAGATAAAATTTTATAAAAACATATTTTGTATATTTATTTTTATCTTAATATTAAAATATTATTACGAAATTTTTAAATTGGTTAAACCTTTTTTAATACAAAAGTATTTTGATTAATTTAGTAATGCCACAAGAGGGAAAGGCTACTATAAAACAATTGAAGAAGGGATTTTGAATGCCGCTCTTGTCACAAATAGACAGGCGGCATTCTTTATACATAATCATTCTGATAATGGCAATGTAATAACAGTAGAAAAACCTCCAAAAGAACTATGATTAAATTCTACACTACCATTATGAGAAGATACAATTTGTTTTACAATTAATAACCCTAATCCGTGCTGTTGATGGGTTACATTGTTATCACAAACCATATAATGGGGGGTATTCTTGATTTTTTTAAGTTTCTCATCATCAATGCCTATTCCGTTATCATCAATGCTTATAATACATTGATTATTTACTTGCTTGACTTCAACAAATATCTCACAACCTTTGAGGTTATGGTTTTGTGAATTCTGTATTAAGTTGGTTACAGCTCTTTTTATAAGGGAAGCATCACAATTAATGTTACAGCATATTAAATTTTCCTCTGTATTCCACTCAATAGGATATTTGTCTTGAATATCGGAATTGATAAAATCAACTACTACTTGACGAATAAGGGCAATTGCATTAACTTTTTCAAAATTTACAGGTTGCATATTATATTCCAGTTTAGAAGCAAGATTCAGGTCGTTGATTAAGTTTTTCATACGCTGACTTTGCTTACGGATAAGGGATGCTTTTTGCCTTTCATCTTCACATAGATGTTCAGCCTCTTCCAACTGACCGGCATATCCCATTACCATTGATAGAGGTGTGCGGATATCGTGTGATACTCCTGCAATCCAATTAGCTCGTGCAGTTTCTTTTTTCTTTAACTGGGAATTCTTTGTTTGAAGAATATCCGATGTACTGTTGATGTATGTTGCAATTTCTGACAGTACACCTTTTTCTTTTATATGGACATCCTTTTCATTTGGTAACTCTTCGATAGCTTTTAAAATTGGGTTCACTGATTTAAGCAGCTTTGTGTTTGCAACCATATAAATCAAGAAAATCACAAGGATATTACCAAGGATTACCCCCAAAGCAATTTTAGGAAAATTTGCAATGAGATTATAATCCCAACTGTTATACATATGCTTCCAATAGCTTGTTTTAGGGAAGCCCAGCACTATTAAATTATCGTTGTAATCGCTGGTAAATGTGGGATAAGCTTTTACATAACCACGAGTAAGTGTTGCAATATCCGATATGCTGTACTCCAATGGTATTTCTTCTGGTAGATTGTCAGTATGCCAAATAACTTTTCCCGTATCATTATCAATTAAAATTGCCCAGATACCAATGTCTTTTAAATTAAGATTAACCTCTTCGGATAAAGTGTAACCATTGTCCCTTTGACTTAGACCCTTTGAGGTTTCTTCTGCTATTGTCCAAGGAGAACCGATGCTTGTCTGATTATAACCTATCACAGCCACTGCAATAAAATTAAAAAACAAGATTAAAAAACTGCTTAAAAGTAAGATACCCACAAAGCGTTTGATAAGTTTCGGTACACTTTTCATATTACTTTCCCTCCACTATCAATTTATATCCAAGTCCCTTTATGGTCACCAATGATACAGGTTTTGATGGGCTATCCTCAATCTTTTCACGAATGCGACGAATATGAGCCATCAATGAGTTTTCATAACCAAATGGATTATCTCCCCAGGCTGCTTGGCACAAAGCGTCAATTGTTACGATGCGCCCTGCATTTTTATATAAAGTTAGAAGTAAATCATGTTCCTTTGCAGTTAAAGGAATTACTGTTCCCTTTTTAGTTACTTCTGCTCTTTCAAAATCAATAACACTTGCTTGCAAATTTACAAGGGGATTTTCATTTTTATAGCTTCTTCTAAGTATTGCTCCAATCCTCAAGGTCAATTCCTTTGGCAAGAAGGGCTTAACTATGTAATCATCTGCACCAAGTCCAAGCCCCTTGAATTTATCTTCCTCTTCACCTCGCGCAGTTAAAAACACTATAGGAAAATCTCCAATTTGTTTCAAGTGTTCCATAAGGGAAAAGCCACTACCATCAGGAAGCATAACATCAAGTACAGCTATTTCTGGATTGATACTTGTGGCTAGGGTCATAGCTTCATTTACAGTTTTTGCAGTATATATGTTTTGATAGCCCTCTTTATTAAGAATGTACACTAGCATGTCTAATAACGCCTGTTCGTCATCCACCAACATAATGCGTTTTTGTTTTAAAAAATCATATTCCATAAATTCACCTTCTTTATTTTCGATATTATACCATAGATTTATGTGTTTTTTTCACCCTAGGAAAAATGTAAGGTAGATGTAAGGTAGAGAGAATGTTATCACAAGGTTGGTATCGTAAACTATACTCGTAAACAGAAAGGAGCAAATCAAATGAATATTATTGAAACAAAACAATTAACTAAATCATATGGGACTTTTACGGCGGTGTCAAATGTAGATATGCATATTCGTAAGGGGACTGTTTATGGATTTCTAGGTCCAAATGGGGCAGGAAAATCCACCACAATGAAAATGTTCCTGGGACTTACACAACCCACAAGCGGAACTTTTACCATTGATGGTAAATCACATCCTGCTGATCGTGTTAAGATTCTTAGTGAGGTAGGCTCCTTTATTGAAGCACCTGCTTTTTACGGAAACCTAAGCGGAGAAGAAAATTTAGATATTATACGCAAGATTTTAAAACTACCAAAATCCTCCGTTTCTGAAGCCCTTGAATTGGTAGGGCTTACCCAACACAGAAAGCGACTGGCAAAAAAATATTCTCTTGGTATGAAACAGAGATTGGGACTTGCCAGTGCATTGATGGGCAGACCTCCTATTTTGATTTTAGATGAACCTACAAAC
This sequence comes from Clostridium simiarum, assembly GCF_018919175.1. Taxonomy (GTDB): domain Bacteria; phylum Bacillota; class Clostridia; order Clostridiales; family Clostridiaceae; genus Clostridium_L; species Clostridium_L simiarum. The sequence goes on from NZ_JAHLQL010000006.1 coordinate 24,224, forward strand.
GGACTTGATCCTGTGGGTATCCATGAGATTCGTTCTCTTATCCGTTCTTTACCACAACAATTTGACTGTACGGTATTGGTATCATCTCACTTATTGTCGGAAATTGAGCTGATGGCAGATGATATAGGCATCCTAAATCACGGAGAGTTATTGTTCCAGGGAACTTTGGAGGAGTTAAAACAAAATTCAGCCGCAAAGGGCTATCCAACTGATAATTTGGAGGATACATTCCTTGCTATAGTAGAAAATGACAATAGGAAGAGAGGTGTTCGTAGATGAATTTTGTATTGGAATGTAAGAAATTAAAACGAACTGCTTTGTTTCCTGCACTATTTTTAGGAGGTATTTTATCTGCGGCATTTCCCATTATAAATTTGTTTGCAAGAGGGACCTCTTTTGTAAGTTTACCACATCCACCCCTTGAGATATTAGTAAATTCCAATTGGGCAATGATGGTTATGCTAAACAGCTTTTTGATGGTTTTAGGTGCTTGTATCATATATCACATTGAATTTGCTGACAACGCAATTCAGCGTATGGATTCTTTGCCCATAAGACCAAGTAGCTTGTTCCTTAGTAAATTTATTTTGCTATCTGTTGTATTGGTAGTTGTTTTTATCATTGAGGGAATGGCCTTCTTATTTTGTACTTGGAAGTGGTTTGGGGTAATGGAGGACATTATAATAGATTTGGTAAAGTTTGAAATCTATTCTTATCTGTTATCTTTACCTGTACTATCCATAATGCTTACTGTATCTTCCTTCTTCCAAAATATGTGGACAACAGTCGGTATTGGTGTTATCGGAATTTTTGCATCGCAAATCTTGAACAATGTGGATATACTCAGATACTTCCCTTTCTTAATGCCTTATCAATCATCCTTGGGAGAAAGCATTGCCCTGGATACAACACTTTGCATTATTGCTGTTGCGGAAACAATTATGTTTCTCACCTTTGGAATTATATTATCCAAAATTAGGAGGAATGCTCAATGAGTTTTTTGTCACTTTTCAGTGTGGAATTTAAAAAGCTACGACGTTCAAAAATATTCTTAATTTTATTAGTACCCGTTCTTCTTATTTGGATTATGGCTGTTATTAACGCAGATATAAATTTCAGTATGCAAAGGGAGGGTATTTCCCCTGAAAACAGCTTTTTCATTCAGTCTTTTTTAGGGTACGCGGGGTTTATGTTGCCATCAAGCCTTGTTATTATGACTGTCTTGATTTCTCAAACCGAACGAAGCAATAATGGCATCTTAAAAATGCTTTCATTACCAATCAGTGGTGTAAAGTTATGTCTTGCAAAATTCTGCATCTTACTTTCTCTAATGGCAGCAGAAATTCTAATCATGTTTGTGGCATACTTCCCCTCTGTAATGCTTTCTTCTAAAAAATTCAACTATGAATTTATGATTGATCCACTTTATGTGCTAAAAATATGTGGTTTGTTATTTGTGATCTCCATTCCAATGGCGTCAATATATTGGTTAATCAGCGTGCTTCTTAAAAATCCTGTGGCATCTGTGGGCATTGGTTTGGCATCTGTGGTACCTATTGTGCTTGCCATCAATACAGAGTTTTGGTTTGCATATCCCATGTGTTATCCCATGATGACTATTACATCCCAAATGCACAGCTTGGCTATAAATTTAGGTACATTTCCAATTGATTTAATTCCTTGGTTACCTGTGGCAATGGCATTTACTTTCATAGCCCTTGGAATTGCCTGTGCAATATTTGGAAAAGCCGAAAGAAAATAAAATATTGGAGGTATTTACAATGAACAAAAAAATTACACCCTTATCTGTTATTAGCTTTATACTTATTTTTATTCCCTGGACAATTGTTTTCATAAGACAAAATAGTTGGGCGCTAGAATCCCCTGTAGCAGAAATCACAATAGCGATTTATTCCATATTTATTATTGCTGCATTTATTTTTTCACTGGTGCTCTATGCTAAGAAAAAACAGCGTGATATATTGGCAAGTATTGCCGTTATTGTAAATGGTATTTATGCCGCAGGTGCCTCCCTATTTATTTGTATCAGTATTCCTAATTGGATTAAGTAAAAATTTTAAAGAAACTAGGTAAACAAAATGAAGTCTACTAAGATATTATGATAGAAGTCGTAGAGTAAAATCTACGGCTTTTTATTTTGATTTTAAATACTTCTATGTTTTTTAATATTTTAATTAATATTTGGTCTACATATTATGCCGTGAGAATTTTTGGTTTTGAAAGTACCAAATGGGTAGGCTTTATTTTTAAACATGATTTTTTCTATACTTATCAATATTTAGCAATACAGGCACAGTTTATTTTGAAAGTTGCTGTTATAATAAAATTAGTGTATGGAGAAAAGGTAGGTGGAGGTGGACATTGAATTATAGGAAAGATATTGAGAAGTGTATTAAATTCATTGAAGACAATATAAAAGAAAATATTACAATTGAAGAAGTTGCTAATCAATCTGGATACTCTCTCTATCATTTTTGTAGAGTTTTTAGCCTATGCAAGGGTGTGTCTGTTATGGAATATATTCGAAGTCGTAGGTTGTCTTTAGCGGCCACAGAATTATTCAAAGGTAGAAAAATTATTGATATTGCTTTGGAATATAGATTTGAAACACCTAGTGGTTTTGCAAAGGCCTTTCGTAAAGCCTTTGGTTATAGTCCCACACAGTATATGGCACGAATGGCTGGATATGCTGATACAAAAACAATACTTAAAATTGGAGGTTATATTATGAACCCTGTTATTGTAAAAAGACCTGCATTTAAGGTTGCGGGTTATGGAATTAAAACCAATATTACTGGGACCACATATACAAAGGATATGGCATCCTTCTGGAGCAATTATAATGGTGAAAACTTAGAAACAAAAATGTACGAAATTTTAAATCCACCCAAACATGGTGAAGTGGGATTGTGTGTTCCATTATCTGAAGATGGAAATGCAATATATCTTTTAGGGGTAATTGTTGAAGATTTTTCAAAGATAGAGGAAAATATGCTAACAGTAGAAGTTCCAGAAGCTGAGTATGCCGTTTTTACAACCACTCCTGTTGATAGTACAAATGACAAAGAACAAAAGGAATTTGCAAAGATTATTAGAAGCACATGGAAATATATTTTTGAAGATTGGTTTAAAGATAGTGGGTATGTTTATGATGAAAATAAACTTGATTTTGAATTCTACGATGAACGCTGTCATCACAGACAGGACACTGTCATGGAGATTTATGTTCCAGTTAAAAAAGTAAAATAAAGGTAAGTAATCCCTTTATATTTATAATATCTGCTTTCATGGTTATGTTTCTTGCTTATAAAGAAAATTAATTTAAGAAAATTTAAAAAGGATTTTTAAGAAGAATTTTTTTAAGAAAGTGTTTAAAAGAAATTTTTAGAAAAAGAACAGGGTTATTTAATGAATGCAAAATAATAGTTTTAAATATATAGAAAGTAGTTTGTAATTAATGGAAAAGCTTAATATATGATATAGCTTTAAATAAGTATTTAGAATAAATCAAGGAAGAAAGGTGATAAAAGATGTTAAGTTATTATGGTAGATTGTCTTCAGAAGTATATGATATGGATAAGCCTATAGGTCATTCTTTTGGAGATGTGGAATTTTACATGAATAGACTAGAGTCCTGCAAGGGTCCTATTCTTGAACCTGCAACAGGAACTGGTCGCATATTAATTCCTTTTTTAGAGAAAGGACTAAATGTTGATGGATTTGATAGTTCAAAAGATATGCTAAAGATATGTGAGAATAATTGTAAAAAAAGAGGCTTGAATCCTAAACTTTTTCAGGCAAAGATGGAGTCCTTTTCACAAGATACAAAGTATGATGCTATTATAGTGCCAACGGGAACGTTTCTTCTACTACATAAAAGAGAAGATTCAATAAAGGCATTACAAAACTTTTATAAGCATTTATCTAATGGTGGTAGATTAATTGTTGATATATTTTTGCAAACTGACATTTTAGTAGGTAAAGTTTCCACAAAAACTTTGGAATGTTCTAATGGAGATATAATTACATTAGAAAATAAAATTGTAGAGGTTGACTATATAAATCAATATACTATTTCCCATGGCCGATATGAAAAGTGGCGTGAAGGGGTACTTCTACAAACTGAATTAGAGTATTTCCCATTAAGGTGGTATGGAGTAGAGGAATTTAGACTAATACTTGAAAGCATAGGCTTTAAAAATATTGTGATTTCTTCAGATTATAAATTTGGGAAGTATCCAACAAATTGTGAAGAGATAATTACCTTTGAGGCTGTTGCTATTAAATAGAAATAGTGTTACTACTTAGATATTTCCATATAGTTATACCTATGCTGGCACATATCAGAGCTGCTTACCTAGCACTTTTTTCATGAGGCTATCATGAACTTATTTTCTTGACACAGACAAGGTAATGAGATATAATGAACAATGTTCAGTATAGGAGGTGAGGATGATAAATAAGATTGTTACATCCAAGGAAGCAATTCTCGCAGTGTGCAGGGAGCTTGCGGCAGAACATGGTTTACAATCCTTGAACATGCGCAAGGTAGCAGAAAAGTGCAATGTTTCGGTGGGATCGGTCTACAATTATTTCCCCTCCAAGGCGGATTTGATTGCCGCCACTATACAAGATGTATGGCAGAGCATTTTTAATATGGAGAAAATTTGTAAGCAGTCAGTTACTTTTCCGGAATATGTGACATGGATTTTTGAAAGTGTCCAGGTTGGAGTGGCAGAATATCCTAATTTCTTTACCGCTCATTCCGTGAGCTTTGCAAGTTCTGATAAAGGAAAAGCCCGCCAGGTGATGATGGAGTATTTCGGTCACATAAAAGCTGGGATGCTTGACGCATTGCAGAATGACCACAAGGTAAAGCCAGTAGCTTTTTCTGAGGCGTTTACACAGATTGCCTTTGTGGACTTTGTCTTTTCTAGTCTGCTAGCTTTGCTCATGAAGAAGGAAAGTTCCTGTACGATGTTGACAGAAATCATCAAACGCTCTATTTATTAAGTAGTGATTACCCGCCAAAACGGCGGGTTTTCATAAAAACAAAATTGAACATAGTTCAATTACGAAAAGGAGATATTTTATGCAAGCAATTATGGAAACTATATTCGATGTCTTATATCTAACCACCGTGATCACCATTGGAATCATGATGATGAAAAAGAGTAATGGAAATCCCCAATATCGTCTGTTTGGTAGCATGGCTATTACCCTTGGATTAGGCGATTCCTTCCATTTGGTGCCCAGAGCACTTGCGCTTTGTACCACGGGTCTGGAAAACTATACTGCTATGCTGGGGATTGGCAAATTCATTACCTCAATCACAATGACTGTCTTTTACATCCTGTTGTATTATGTGTGGCGTTTGCGTTACAAGGTAGAGGGTAAACAGGGGCTAACCATATTCGTATACGCATTGGCGATTCTTCGAATCGCACTCTGCTTCATGCCGCAAAACGCTTGGACAAGTCCCACTCCGCCTTTATCTTGGGGAATCTATAGAAATATTCCCTTTGCCGCTATGGGCATCATTGTGATCATGCTGTTTTATAAAAGTGCAAAAAAAGCCTCCGATAAGTCCTTTAGGTATATGTGGCTGACAATCGTTTTAAGCTTCGCCTTCTACATCCCTGTGGTACTGTTTGCGGATGCTATTCCTGTTATAGGTGTATTGATGATCCCTAAAACCTGCGCCTATGTCTGGACGGTTCTGATTGGCTATAATGAAATGAAAGGATTGAAATAATTATGAAAAAGCTTATAAACACTGCCTTTATTTATGCCATTGCAGCGATGTTTTGTGGAGTGTTCTACCGGGAGCTCACTAAATTTATGGCCTTTGAGGGGCGCACTACCTTGGCCTTTACCCATCTGCATCTATTGGTGCTTGGCACAGTTATCTTCTTAGTTTTGGCATTGTTCAGTATCCAAACCGATTTGCTGGAGCAAAAGAGGTTCAAAACATTTTTTACTGTTTACAACATTGGCTTGCCTATGATGGTGGGGATGTTTTTTGTACGCGGCATTTTGCAGGTTATGGGAACCACTTTATCCTCAGGTATGAACGCTGCAATTTCCGGTATTGCAGGGGTCACACATATTATTTTGGCCTCTGCAATTGTCCTGCTCTTTCTTTGCCTAAGAAAATCATCTGTTAAAAGCGCATAAATTGATGGTAAAAACCATTGAATAGTGAAATTACTTTTATATATTTTTAAGTTACTTCTCCTACTTATTTTACTATACAAAAAGTACCTACAGACTAAACACTTTTTTATCGGTGTCTAGGCTGTAGGTATAAAGTTATATATTCAACTCTTTTTAGAAAATTTTTTATTATATAGAAGTAGTTTTATATATAAAGACGTTTCAAGATTTAGATATATATTTTATAAATTTAATTTTCTTTTGAGGTTGTTAAATACTTAATGGTTTGAATAATCACCATTAAAGATATAAAACTAAAGATAGCAATCATTATATTTTTTGAAATAATGCCTGAAGCTATTACTACAAAGCCATCTAGGACTAATAGTATTATAGGAACTTTAAAAATTTTAATAAAATGTTGTATAAGTAGGGCTATTAAATCTGTTCCACCAGTTGCACAGTCATGTCTTAAGGCTATTCCAATTGCAATACCTACAAGTAATCCACCGATAATAGCAGCCACTATTAATTCTAAAATGCTATTAATATTACCTAGTCCTTTTGTAATATGTAAAGTTGGAACTATATGCATACAAATAGGAGTTACTAAAGTTATGTATAATGTTTTAATACCAAAACTCTTTCCAAGAAAAATTACTGCAAGTATTAAAAGTGGAACAGAAATACCTAAGGTCATATACTCTATAGGAATTCCAGTAATTGTAGAGAATATAATTGATAGTCCTGTTATTCCACCTGGTGCTAAACCTGTTGATTTAAAGATTAAGTTTACAGCCATTGCAGTTAAAAAAGCTGAAAGAGTGATCCATAAATAATCTTTTATTAGTGATTTATTTTTCATTTGTCCTCCCTATTAAAAAAACTCTCAAGAGAGAGTTTTTTTATTCTAATCCAAATTTTTCTGCTGCTTTATCTATAGCTTCTCTACATTTTTTATAACCATTAACAATTCCATCTGGATCTTTGAATAAAGCAGAAGATAGGACTATAACATCAGGATTACATTCTATTAATTTCTCCATGTTGTCAGCTCTAAGACCACCATCTATAGCTAATTCACAATTTGGATTCTTTTCGTCTATCATTTTTCTCGCTCTTTTAACTAAATCGATGGCACTCTTTCTCCATCCCCAGTTATCTTTTCCATCTGTTTCATCTACTCCGTGAGTAACTATATGAAGACGATCAATATCATAAATTGATTCTTCTACAAAACATAATGGTGTATAACATCCAAGAGTTAAACCAACCTTTATATTTCTTTCACGGCACCAGTTAATTATATAAGCAAGTTGTGCTCCTATAAAGTGTTCAGCAGGTATAATAAGCATGTTTGCACCTGCATCGTATATTTGTTCAATGAACATTTTGTCCATGCTTACTGTATATATGTGACATTCTATTGGGCATTCAGTTTCAGGACGAATACCTGCAATAATTTGATGTCCACCCATTAATTTCATATTTTGAAGATCATGCATATCTGCTGCATCTGAATGAATATAATCAACGCCTGCATCACTAACTTCTTTAACTACATCAGCTATTCTTCCATAATTTACATGAGCTAAACCAGCTGCAATTTTAATATGTTTCATTATATGTACCTCCTTGAAGTTCTTATTTTTTACATCTTAATTTTAAGATAAGGAAAAAATATAATCAATAGCTAGGTTAACTGATAGATAGCCATATTAATAGGGTAATTTATAAACATTAAATAATAGTTTAATTTTTACCACAAATAAAAGGAGGAATACTAAAATATAGGATTGTTGTAATAATAAAACCTTTACAGTATGATAAATAAATAATAATAGGTTATATAAAATATATGAATAAAACTAATAAGGAGATGTAAGCTAATGTTTGATTTTTTAAAGAAGAAAAAGGAAGGTAAGGCCTTAATCGCTTGTACAGATGGGGTTTTAATTGAATTAGAAAAGGTTAATGATCCTGTTTTTTCTGAAAAGATGATGGGGGATGGCTTTGCCATTAAATCAAAAGGAAGTGTATTTTATAGTCCTTCGGATGGAGTAATTTCAATGCTTTTCCCTAGCAATCATGCTTATGCATTAACTTTAGAGGATGGTATGGAAATCTTAGTTCATATTGGAATTAATACAGTGGCAGAAGAAGGGAAAGGTTTTAAATGTAATTTAAGTGTAGGAGATAAGGTGAAAGCAGGAGATGAAATAGTATCTATAGATCGTCCTTATTTAGAAGATAAAGGATACGATTTAACAACAATGATTATTTTTACTAATAAAGAAGCTTATGAATATTTTTCCTGTGAATTTGGTAGAGAAGTTAAGGGGGGAAAAGATATTAGTGCATGTTATAAAGCTTAGAAGGGGCTGTATAAAAAGAGAAAATAATATTTTAACATGCTATAATAAATATTTTAAATAAGCTTATGACTTAAAAAAGAATTACTAGGATCAGAATACCTACTAGCCCAAGGGTTTTGGTTAACTTGCTAAATTTAGAAAGATCAACAATTCTAAGGGATAGTAGCTATTCTTTCACCAATAATTTTGGTTCATTCCATATTCTAATTAGATATGTATTGGTTATGGATCATAACTTACATATTAATTTAATTTATTTTTCAACAGCACCTTCTATATTGTTTAAGGGATCATTTTTCTTGTTGTAGTATGATTTAATAATATCTTTTATTCGAGTAATATCGTAGTCAAATAATAGATTATTTATTATTAAAATAGGTATGTTTTTATTTAAATTAAATTCTATTGTAGATATAATTAATTCAATTTCGTTTAAATTAGCTTCATGTATGGATAAGAAGGTCTCTTGAGAAATAATTTGAATTTCTGGTATTTGAACGGTTAACTTTCTTACCAAAAGATTACTAGCACCAATTCCACCATGACATACAACAATTGTTTTTAGTGGTTTTTTCATACTTTCTAAAGAATTGGCTAAATGTAATGCTAAGTATCCAATTTCATCATCACTAACCTTACAATTATAACGTTGTTCAATTATATCAGATGTTTTTTTCATTATATTAAAAGTATTTTTGTATAATGTTTTAATTTCAGTCATTAAAGGATTTTCAATTTTTATACCATGACGAAATCTTGTTATAGCTGAGTAAAAGTGAGTGTAAAGAGAAGTTTTAAATGTTTCATCTTCATCAAAAGGAAGATGAAATTCATCTTTAAGAGAACTTATTATTTCTTTTGTAAGAGCTTTTGCTTCTTTCTCATCTTCTGGGTTTAAAGTACGATTGTTTTGTAGAGAAATAAAGTAAACCTGTAAATAACGAATGTCCATTTCGCTAAATGTAATATTATACTTATTAGATAATAAATTAGTTAGTTCCATTGTTTCGTTATAGAAAGGCTCATATTTAAGCTCGCTTATAAATTCTTCTGATAAATTTACACTATGATGATCTTGTGCACGAATAAAAGCTACAAAAAGGTGAAGTAAAACCATAATTAGCGGTTGAAATAAAAGAGAGCTTATGTACTTGTTTCCAGAACGTAGTATTAAGTTAATGAATTCTTTATATTCATCGTCTATGTAGTCTATACCAGAAAAAACAAAGGAGCCATCACATTGATAAGTATCGTTTTTTACAATATTTACAAATGTTTCATAGCCATTATCATTTAGCATTAATTCAATTAATAAATTACGAAGGTTTCTTTCTTTACCAGTAATACTAATGCCGTTATTATTTTTCCTATTTAATTTAATTTTATGTTTATCTAAAATAGGAGATAAGGATAGAAGATCTTTGTGAATTGTAGCTCTACTTACATAGAGTTCATTTGCTAGTTCATATACCCTGCAATTTTCTGTACTTGTTATTAAACGCATTGCTAAATATAATTTTCGTGCTTCTGGGGAGAAGTCAATAAGCTTTTTGTTTTTTGATTGAACTAGGTTAAGAGTACGGAGTTTTGAGGTACGTTCACCTTCAATAGTAACGCCAACTCCTGTTTTCTTAATTAGCTTTAAATCATTTTCTTTTAACCATTCTTCTGCTAACTTTAGATCGTTACGTATAGTTTTATTTGATACATTGAGTTCTTTTGAAATAGTATCAATAGTAATGTAATTGTCTGATTGTAGCAATAGATTAACTATATTAAGGATTCTATTATTCGACAAAATAATCACCTCCATAAATCAAACTATAGAGTTTAGTATAAATTTTGTCAAGGTAGATAATTTTCAACTTTATTATAAAAAGGAGAGTTTTATATGAGTAAGTACACAAAAAAAATACAAGAATATAAACAAGAAATGTTAAATAATATTGCCTATTTGGTTGAAGTTCCTTCAATTAGAGATTTATACACTAAAGGGGTAGGTTCACCTTTTGGTGAAAATATTAAAAGAGCTTTTGATCGTTTTCTAGAAATCGCAAATAAACTTGGATTTGCTTGTGAAAATGATGAAGGATATGCTGCCCATGCAGAAATAGGCAAGGGAGAAGAGTATGTAGGAGTTCTGGCTCATCTTGATGTTGTAGATGTTCAAAATATAGAAGAATGGGAAACAGAACCTTTTTCTATGATAATAAAAAACAACAAAATCTTCGGTAGGGGTGTTAATGATGATAAAGGACCTCTAATTTCTGCATTATATGCAGCTAAGATTTTAAATGATATGAATGTTGAATGGAAAAGAAAGGTTAGGATAATAGTAGGGGGCGCAGAAGAAACTACCTGGGAATGTATGGAACACTATTTCAAAACTCATAGCCAACCAACTTTAGGATTTTCTCCCGATGGAAACTTTCCAATAGTAAATGGAGAAAAAGGTATATTGGGTATGAAGGTTTCTTTTAAGGGGGAATATATGGAAGAAGAAATATGTAATATAGAAAGTAGAAATAAAGTAAACTATGTTTGTGATGATCTTAAAGTAGTATTTAAAAGAAAAAATGTAGATAATATACTTTCTTATTCGAAAAATGCAACTGAAATTTCATTAGGAGATAATGAAGTTACTTTAATATATAAAGGAAAGGTTTCTTTATCAAGGAATCCTCAGCGTGGTAAAAATGCTATGTTTTTATTTGTAGGGGACTTTTATGATTTTGATTTCAAAGAAAAGGGAATCGTAAATATGATGAACTTTATAAAAGACTGTTTATTAGATGATTTTTATGGAGAAAAGATGGGCTTATATAGGGAAGATAAGGAAATGGGAAAGAGTTCAATATGTCCAATGACTATAAAGTGGAAAAATGGAAAGGGAGAAATGTCTTTAGATTATCGTTATCCTAAAAACATAGAGCCTTCAAAAATAAAAAATAGGATTTATGAATTAGCTAAGGAATATAAGTTTGATGTAGAAATTGAAAGAGAGAAAAAGCTATTATATGTCCCTAGTGATAGTGAACTTATAATGGCTTTAAAAGAAGCATATAAAAAAGTTATGAATGAAGAAGCAGACACTATTACTAAAGGAGGAGCATCTTATGCTAGGGTTTTAAAAAATGGTGTTGCTTTTGGAGCAACCTTTGATGGAGAGGAACCAAATCCACATATGCCTAATGAAAATATGAGTATTGATTCATTAATGAAAGCTACAGAAATATACTGTGAAGCCTTATATAGATTAGCTTGCAAATAATACATGATAACGATGTCAAAAAGTTGCCATAATATTAGTGAATTATACCTATAGGGTGCTTTATAGAATATAAAAAAATCCTATGATAGAATGAAGTTGTAAAAAATAGATATTAAGAGAGGAGTTAAATAATATGAAAAATATTCAAGCAAAATTACAAACTTTTGCAGGAGCAATGATGGTACCAATAATTCTTTTAGTACTTGTTGGTTTCTTTGTTGGTATAGGTAGTGCCTTTACAAATTATATTTTATCAGAAGGAACAATATTATATAAACTATTTAGTATGATAACTAATCTTGGCTTTATGTTTATGAATAACCTTCAATTATGGTTTGCAGTAGGTATAGCTTTTACACTTGCCAAAAAAGAAAAAGGTTGGGCAGCCTTTGCTGGACTAATATTATTCTTTTGTTTTATATCAAGTATCCAACGTTTTGCATCTTTAAATGGATGGAATGTAGAAACAACATCAGTAAAAGCCTTAATGGCAAATGGTTATAGTGAGCAAGCTGCTTTAAACTTTAACTCATTATGGTCACAATCTTTAGGAATCTTTACTTATAATATGGGTATATTCTCTGGTATTATAACAGGTATTGTAGCAGCTTTCTTACATAATAAATTTGTAGACAAACAACTTCCAGCTATGTTTGCTTTCTTTGCTGGAACAAAATTTGTAATTATTATGGCTGCATTAGCATCAATTCCATTAGCTATTATTTTCTATTATATATGGCCTTACATTGCAAGTGCCCTACAAGGAATAACAGGCTTTATATCATCAAGTGGATTATTTGGAACCTTTGTATTTGGAACATTAGACAAGATGTTACTTCCATTTGGAATACATCACTTAATAGCATTCCCAATTGAATACTCTAAAGTTGGGGGAACAATGGTAGTGGATGGTGTGTTATACGAAGGGGTTAGAAATATAATAAACGGACAAGCAGCAAGTGCAACAGCAACGGGGTATATCACTCGTAACTTTACAAATGGACGTTTATTATTCCAATTAGCTGGATTACCAGCAGCAGCATTAGCTATGTATCATTCAGCTGTTCCAGAAAAAAGAAAGAAAGTTGCAGCTGTTCTTGTGCCAGCAGTATTTACTCTTGCATTAGTTGGTATTTCAGAACCTATTGAATATACATTCTTATTTATAGCTCCATTACTTTACTTCCTAGTGTATGCTCCTTTATGTGGATTATGTTACGTATTAGCAGAAATAACAAAGATATCAATTAATGGTACTGCATTATTCTTCATGATTCCAAACATATTCCAACCACAAAAAGTACATGCTATGTCATTAATATGGTTATTACCATTAATATTCGCAGTATATTACTTTATATTTAAGTTTGCTATTGTAAAATTCAACTTAAAGACACCAGGTAGAGATACTGATTCGGAAGTAAAATTAATGAGTAAAAAAGAATACAACAATATTAAAAAAGGTGAAGAAAAAACTGAAAGTAGAGGTTCAAAAGAAGCTCTAGAAGTACTTATTATTGAAGCTCTTGGGGGAGCAGATAATATTGAAACAGTAACTTGTTGTGCAACTAGATTACGTGTAACAGTAAAAGATGATTCTCTAATAATTGCAGATCAAGATTGGAAAAACAATCTTGAAGCACTAGGAGTTGTACGTGGTAAAAATTCTATACAAGTAATTTATGGCGTTAGAGTAGGTAATATTACTACTGCTGTTAAAGATATATTACAAATTGATTAATAAGTTATGAAAAAGAATAATGAAATTAGGATAAGGTCTAATAGGTTAAAAGAATTTAAGGATTTTAGATTAATAGTGTATGCAAAAAATATGTCTGTGTTTATTACAGTAATTTTCTTGATATATATAGGTTTGCGAATTGGTAACTATAAAGGTGATGTCCATAGACTTTTTACAGAAGTACCAACTAATGTAATTGGTTTCATAGCTAGTGTAGCAAACTTGTACATATGGTTTGAATTAAATAATATAATTCAAGATATAAAATTATCAAAAAATATAGAGACTATCCGTTTAAAGCTTATGATAATGATTGTTGGAGAAGTTATTTTATTTAACTTTGTAACAGTAGGATTATTAGTCTTATCATTAATAAAATATTTTAAATGGAAAGATGTAAAGATAACAGACTTAATTAAAGATATAAAAAGAGAAGGACAAAAATCTTCTATAATATCGTTAACCTTAACATTATTAATCTGTATATTACTAACTTATACTATTATAACAGCAATTAGATAATTGTTAACGATTTAAATAAATTACAACATAACTAGACTGTTAAACTAAAAGTTAGCAGTCTAATTTTTTGAAAGCCATAAAGAATTATAAATTACCATATAAAAAATTAGGATTCTAAATGAATACAATTTTATTATAAAATAATCAATATTAATGGAGATATAAATATGAAGAAGAAAAGCAATCCTATTATTGGAATAACAATTGGAGATCCTGCAGGAATAGGACCAGAAATATGTGTTGAAGCTTTAATGAAAGAAGAAGTATATAAAAAATGCAGACCAGTGCTTATAGGATGTAGTGGAACTGTTAAAAGAGCTATGGATATAAAAAAGTGTAATTTCAAATTAAATGTAATATCAAAGCTTAATGAAGGAAAGTTTGAAATAGGAACTATAGATCTAATAGAAACTGGAGAATATGATTTCCAAAGCATAGAGTATGGAAAAGTTCAAGCTTTAGCTGGACAAATGGCTTATGATGCTATAGCTAAGGGAACTTTGTTAGCTAAGAATAAAGAAATAGACATATTAGATACAGCTCCAATAAATAAGGAAGCTATAAAGCTTATAGGAGTTAAAGAAGCAGGACATACAGAAATAATTAAAGAACTTACAGAATCTAAATACGCCTTAACTATGTTTAATTGTCACAAACTAAGAGTTTTCTTTTTAAGTAGACATTTATCCTTAAGAGATGCTTGTGATTATATAACTAAAGAAAGAGTTCTAGAAAATATAAAACTAATTAATAAAGAGATTAGAGATATAGGAATTGAAAAACCTAAAATTGCAATAGCAGCCCTTAACCCTCATGGTTCTGATAATGGATTATTTGGAAATGAGGAAAAAGAAGCTTTAATTCCAGCTATATTAGCAGCGAAGGAATCAGGAATAAATGTAGTAGGACCTGTGCCGGCAGACTCTGTTTTTCATTTGGGAAAGAGTGGAATATATGATGCTATATTATCTCTTTATCATGACCAAGGACATATAGCTTGTAAAACTTTTGACTTCGATAGAACTATATCATTAACATTAGGATTACCATTTTTAAGGTCATCAGTAGATCATGGAACTGCCTTTGATATAGCTGGTAAAAATTTAGCCCAAGCTATAAGTATGGTGGAATCAGTTATAGTTTCATGTGACTATTGGCGTTTAATGGATAAGTAACCTAAGAGGAGGAATTAAATTGAGAAAGAACTGTTTAGTAGCTCAATCGGGAGGCCCAACAACTGTTATAAATTCGTCTCTTTATGGAGTAATAAGTGAATTTTTATTAAAGCAGCCATCAGGAAAGGTTTATGGAGGATTATATGGAATAGAAGGTATTATAAAAGATAAAGTGATTGATCTATCTTATTATAATGAAGAAACTTTTAAAGAACTTAGAAATATGCCTTCATCAGCTTTAGGCTCTTGTAGATATAAACTTCCTAACATTGAAGTTAATAGTAGTGATTATGAAAGACTAATAGAGATATTTAACAAATATGAAATAGGGTATTTTTTCTATATAGGTGGAAATGATTCTATGGATGCAGTAAGTAAAATTAATGATTATGTTAAAAAAATAGGGTTAGACATAAAGGTAGTTGGAGTACCTAAGACAATAGATAATGACCTTATAAACACAGATCATACCCCTGGTTTTGCAAGTACTGCAAAATATCTTTGTAATACAGCTTTAGAATTATGGTTTGATATAAATTGTTACGATAAAGAATCTGTAATGATAATGGAGGTAATGGGAAGAGATACAGGATGGATTGCAGGATCTACTGGAATACTAAAAGAATTAGTACCAGGTATAAATCAACTTATCTATCTACCTGAACTAGCCTTTGAAAAAGAAAGATTTATAAAAGACGTGAAAGAAAGTCTAAAGAAAAATAATAAACTTTTAATAGTAACTTCTGAGGGTCTTAAAGGAAGTAATGGTGAATACATTAATGTAGACGATAATTGCTATGAAGTTGACTCTTTTGGTCATAAGCAACTAGGTGGAGTAGGAAAATATCTACAAAATATTATTAAAGAATATGTAACTAAAAATGTAAAATTACAAGAAGCTGGAGTAGTACAAAGATGTGCAATGCACTGTTCATCTAAAACAGATCTAGATGAGGCTGAAATGGTAGGAAGGTATGGAGTTATAAGTGCACTAAAAGGTAAGAGTGGATTTATGGTATCTATAGAAAGAAACAGTGATAATAATGAAGATTATAAATCTTTAGCAACTCTTGTAGAGGTTAGTGAAGTTTGTAATAAAGTAAAATATGTTCCTTTAGATTGGATTGATAAGGAAAATAGTAATGTTACTGAAAAGATGAGAGACTATATAAGACCGCTTATTTTAGAAAATGAAGAAGTATTATCAGAAGATGGATTATTAAAGTGTAAAAATGTATATAGATTTAGAATAGAAAATTAACATTTTTATAAATGAAAAGATAGGTATTCTTAAAGCGATTGTTTCACAAGGGACAACTAAAGAAAGCAAACTGAATACGGAAAAACAGTTACCAAATGTAAATGTATGGTAGCTGTTTTGTTGTATTATATAAAAAATAATGTTATAATATTTGGGGTTATTATGTAGAAAAACAACAAAAATGGTGGTGAAGTCTAATGAAGTTAGTTTCTGAAATTACAAGAGCACTAAATCATATTAATGCTCAAATAAAGATTAATGATATGGAACATAAAAAAGATGAAGGCGAAATAAAAATCATCGCTGAACGTGTTTTAACTGACCTCAAAAGTAACTCTTTTAATTTTTCGCAAGCTTCACCTATTATTTTAAAACAAGGAACCAAGAAAAGATTAGCCAAGCGATTTGTTGATGATTTTTCAACAGAGAACATTCTTTGTCAGTGTATCAAGCAAATTCTCGACAAAGAGTTTAAAATCAAGTATCCAAACCGAAATAAAATATCAAAATCTCTATTTAATGCTATTGGTACTATTAAGCATATGTCGGATTTTACGATTGTTAAGTTTGATTTCAAAGATTATTTCAACTCTATATCATCAGTCTATGTTTATGACAAAATTATAAAATCAAATTTAAGTGATCGTTTTAAAAACGATTTAATAAATAAATTTGTTACCGATACCAAATATGCTTTCGCTGGATTACAGACTTCAAATGTAATAGCTGAAATTATAGGGAATTTGTTTGATGAGGAAGTCCTAAAGGATTTTTCATCATTTGGGTTAATTTTCTATGAAAGATATATAGATGATGGGATAATAGTATTAAATGAATATTTGCCTGAAAGCAAATGTAAAGAAATGCTTTTAAACGCCATAGCGGAAGTGTTTCATGACAAATTGATACATAGCACTCCTAACTGCACTACCAAAATGAATGCACAAAAATTTAAATACATAGCCAAAAGAAATATCATTAACAATCAAAAATATACTGTTGATTTTTTGGGTTATGAATTTGTTTTGGAGAAGAAAAGCAATAGTATTGAGGTGAAATACGGAATCACAGATGCAAAGAAAGATAAGTACAAGAAAAGAATAGAGACACTAATCACACTTTTTAGCGATGTTAACTCACCAGATTATAAAAAATTAGAATTGCTTAGACATAGGCTTTTAGCGTTTTCTTGTAGAGAAGTTTATATAACTAAAAAATTTAAATCGGATATATGGAAGGTCAAGGGGTTTATTTCTAACTATGGTGAACTACGCTATTTATTGAACACAGGATTAGTAGAATCCGATACAGAAACCTTCCTAAAAGACGTCATATATGATAGTTTTAGTCGTCTGGGACTTGCGCATCCTTACTTTCTAAAGGGCGATAGTAGAAATGCGTACTCTCTATACCATAATATGTTGCAAAATAAAACTCTTTTATTTGAGCCACACATCGGATATAGTGAGATAGCTTTGTCTAATCTCTGTAAAAAAATTGATATCTCTCTTGTTGACTCATTGGGTCATAGACGAGGCTATGGTACACTTGTGCGAGATTATTTGATAAAAACAAAAGTTGGATATTAAATGACGAAAAGGTAGAGTTTCCCCTACCTTTTCGCAACATTTGCCGTAGCTATGTTCATAAACATATTGTAGCCTAAGGCGTTAATCAATATGCCGATGATGTGTGTACTGCTTACGCAACACTGCAAACTAATTAGGTTTGCTCAATTATTATAACATGCAAGGAGGTATATCGCAATGGGATGGAACGGATTAGAGCGAAATAAATTAGACTTTATTCTTACTGATTTATTACCGGTTGAATTATCTGAACTTTTTTCATTCAAGGAGTTCTATGATTTTTTGAATCAAAAAGAAAACCAGAAAATCTTAACTAAAATTGTTGAAGAAACAAAAAAGAATAAAGCTGTTAATAATAAGAAAATATTTGAAGGTGGCTGGGATACTCAACCGCTAAAATATTCAATCTTAAAAGGCTCTAACTCTCTTAGAAGAATGAGTATTGTGCAGCCCTTGTCGGCAGTAAATTTATATATATTTATTGAAACATATCAAAAAGACGTGTTAAGCTATTTTGAAAAAGAACATTGTTTTTCTTTGAGATATCATAAAAAAAGCAGTGATTTATATTATAAAGGAAAATCAGATCGAGCTGTAAATTATTTTCACCATCAAGCAAAGCGAGCCGGGAAATTGGGAATACAGCAAATGGGAACTTTTTTTAAAACGGTTCCTTTTGAATCTATTAATTCTTTTACTGGATCCCTAAAATGGAGAATGAGCAATTTTCATTACTCATATTACGCTAAAATAGACTACAAGTCTTGTTTTGATAGTATTTATACTCACGCATTTAAATGGATCATTGAAAGAAATGTAATAGACTCTAAAAAGGCCGATCATTCATCTTTATTTATAACAATTGATAGAATATTGCAGAATATTAACGGTAAGTCGTCCAATGGTTTGATAGTTGGACCAGAATTTTCACGAATGATAGCTGAGATTCTCTTACAACATATAGATAAAAAAGTTAAATTGTCCTTAGCAAAAGAAAATATTATTCAAAATAGAGACTTTGCAGCTTACAGATATGTAGATGATATTTTTATTTTTGGAAAATCACAAGACATAGTTGACAAAATAATAGATACCTTTGCTTGTGTGGGACAAGAATACTTGCTTCAATTAAATGAATTAAAAATATTCAAAGGTGAAACCCCTTGCTTGCCTAAGGAGTGGTTGGCAAAAACAAGAAATGTATCAGACGTTTTAAATAATTGGTTTTACAGTAAGCAAGAATATATAAAACAGTCAGATGATGAAAAGCATGTAGTTAAAAAAGATTTTGTATTTATAGACAGAATAAAAGATGATATCACAGTTGTGATTAAAACGCATGAGTCAGATAAAAGAACTATTGTCTCATATTTGCTTTCTACTATTTTCAATAATGTTAGCAGAAAAAAAGAGGGTTGTACTCTTTTTGGATCCAGTGGTCACGGCCGTCCTTTAATGCTACTTGATATGGCTTTTTTTATATATGCATTTTGTCCTTCGTATGAACAGACAAGAAAACTCATATCCATAATCGTATACATTAATAATGAGTTAAATTTTAAAAAAGATGCTGTTGCGAAGAAAAAATTAAAAAATCTGATCAACAGGTATAGCTTTGTTTTTACTAACGGCAATGTTTTTGATTTAATAGATTGGTTTGCATTTTTGTTTGAATATGGAATTACATTAGACATCAAGATTGAGGAAGTAATAATACAAAAGGCTTGTCAGCTAAATGATCCAATCGTTTGGGCTAACCTGTTATTATATTCAAAGTATAATGATACATTTTTCAATGAAATGAAAACAAAGATAGAAATTACTATCCAATCTGAGTTGGAAAAAATTACGGACAAGTCAAAAATGTTAAACAAAGAATTTTGGTTTGTTTTAATATTTCATAATTGCCCCTATATTTCCCCTCCAGTTATAGCAAAAATTGATAGTATAATACAAGGAATAAAACCCGCAATAACAAGTGTTAAACCATCAGATAGAGCAATTAATCTGGTTTATAGCTTTTTACAGAAAAAAGAGGTAGATGGAACTAAACCAGGAAATAGTTTCTTTAACTGGTCAGGAGAAAAAGGTATGGGCGATAAGATTACATACAGAACATATCAGCGAACTATTTTCAAAAAATACAATAAAAAGAATGGATTCTATACCAGTTTAGATTAGAATAGAAAGGGCTGTCCAAACTGGATAGCCCTTGTCGTTGTTGATAACTTAAATGGAGGATCGTAAATATCTTAAAACTTTTCCATCAATTCCTTATACTCAAAATCAGAAAGCTCACCTCTTTGATTTTGCTCCATATAGGAGATGGCCTCAGCTACTTGATTGTTCCATTCATCAACAGATAGCTTGCCACGGTTCTTTCGTGTTTTAAGTCTGTTATAGACCTTGTCGTACTCCTGCTGTGTAGGGGTACGCTTTTCTTTTTTCTGCGTTTCCTTAATGTGAGCACCAATATCACGGCAGGTTTTTGTATCACCAACTTTCTTTTGGTTAGGTGCCATATTGGAACAATAGCAAGTGTTATGTCCCGACAACAGCAAAAAGTATTTGCCACAGTTGTGACATCTGCGTGGACAATGACCATTCATAAGTGCTCTAAAGAAATCCAAGTGTAAAAATGCACCCATGCTTTTAAATACAATGCGTTCAGCAATCAAATACTCTTTTTCATTTTCGGGGTTTCTCATAGGTGCGTATTCTATTCCCACTTCTCTTGTCTGTGTAAAATCAAAAGATAGTATAGGTGGCATAGTCACACGAATTTCATTCAAAAGCTTTGTGTCAGTGAAAAAGCTGTAAACCCCAACAGCGTAATGCTCTTCGTTACGTTTATTTAGCTTTTCAAAATACAAATCAAGCATCACTGAAATATACTTTTTGAAAGCTATGGTTTCATCAATGAAAGAAATTAACATAAATATAAAATGATAAAATACCTCTCCTTGATGTGTGTTTCTGTCTGTCAATGCAGCGAACCCTTGTGGCTTAGTATTAAAGATATCCGCAAGCATGGAGTGCCCAAACTCCTTATCAATTAAATAATGAAATGGCGGTAAAGCAATCTCCAAGTCTAAAACCTTGTTTAACTTGTTCTGTATTTCAGAAACGGTTGCAAGGTCTTTTTTTATGTTTGGATTAAATAAGGTCTTCATTGCAACTACAAGGGCATTGCGACTGTCGTTCATTTCAACTAAATAGTCATCATTTAAATTTAAAATGTCGGTTGTACACTGCCCTAAAGGAATTTTGTTGTCGTTAATTAATATTTGGTTTTTCCAAAACATCAAGGTGAATTCCTGCAATGTATTCACTTTTTCGTTTGTTCCTTTTGTTCCCTCAATCATAAAATTACCTCTTCTGTATCAGATGAATTTTTGAGATGTACCTGACTTTGCGATACACCCCCAAAAGCTATTGAAAAGTTTTTTTAATGTGTTACCATTATTGTATCAGATATATTTGAGAATATCAATCAGTAACTTTGAATCTTGAAAATTAAATGATCGTCTAAAGGTGATACGGTTGCCACGACCTCGAAAGAGCGAGCGACGAAAACGACGGAGAGAACCTCGGTTAGGAACTGCTTTAGGTAGAACGACAACAACAGAATTAATTATCACAGGAGGATTTTATATGACAAATAAACTTGAAACCATGGATGCAGAAACTTTGATGACCACACCACTTGAACAACTCAAATTCATTGTAGATGGGCTGATACCACAGGGTCTTCACATCTTAGCAGGCTCACCGAAAATCGGCAAGAGTTGGCTGTCGCTGTGGATTTGCTTGCAGGTTGCTAAAGGCGAAAAGGTATGGGAATTTAAAACGCTGAAAAGCGATGTGCTTTATCTTTGCCTTGAAGATAGCTTTGCGAGAATACAAAACAGATTGTTTGAAATTACAGATGATGCACCGCCAAATCTTCACTTTGCAATTATGAGCGACACCATTGGAAACGGTTTAGAGATTCAGATTGAAAACTTCATCAAGGAACATTCTGAAACTGGATTAATCGTGATTGATACTTTGCAGAAAGTTAGCAGCAATACATCAGCAAATATAAATCCCTATGCCGCCGACTATGATGACATCAACGCCCTGAAACAAATTGCTGATAAATATAAAATTGCGATTGTTTTGGTTCATCACCTTAGAAAAACTGGTGACAGCGACCCACTCAATATGATTTCTGGCACCAGTGGCATCGCTGGCGAAGCTGATACAAACTTTGTGTTACAGAAAGAAAAAAGAATTGAGAACCGAGCAATGCTTATCTGCACAGGGCGTGACATTGAACAGCGAGAATTGTTTTTGGAATTTAACAAAACCACTTTTCTTTGGGAACTGCGAGAACCAATTGATGTAGAGCAGAAAAAGATTGATGAGGTGATTATTCTTCTCTCTGATTTTATTAAATCGGTTGGCAGTTTTACTGGAACAGCAACGGAGCTTGGAGAAAGTTTAAAACTGGAGTGCAACCCATCTGCACTGAAAAAGAAAATCATTAAGCATATGAGTTATTTAACTGAAAACAACATTACCTATTCTGAAAACCGAACCTTTGAAAGGCGAGAGTTTTCTCTCAGTTATATTCCCAATGACACGATGACGGATGAAAATTCCCCTCAAAATCTCCCGTCTACGTGTCAGCTCCCGTCAGCACAGAGTAATCTCGCCACCGTTGCCCCCTGTTCGCCAACGTGTGAGCCTTTGACGGATATGGTGGGATAGTAACACGAAAACGATACAAAACCGCAAATTAAGCCACCGTTGCGGACAGCTTTGGATTTATACCGATTTTAGATTAGCGGAGGAGCTTTCGGTTACGAATTCCTACCCTTTGGGTAGGGCGAGCATAGCGTCCGCCTATACGGCGGCCACTGCTCGGCGGGAGACCCGCGCCACTTGTTTACGAAAGAAGCATAGTTTAAAGCGAAAGCGAGGAATTAAATGAAACAAGTAAAAGACAGGAATTACGCATTTAGGATAACTGAAAAAGACCTAAATACCATAAAACGAAAAGCCAATAGAGCAAAAATGTCGGTTACAGACTACATCACAGAATCAGCCTTAGAAAAGAAAATTATTATAATTGATGCACTGCCCGAGATAGTAAGTCAGTTAAAAAAGATTGGAAATAATCTTAATCAGCTCACAATGCTCAGCCACCAAGGTGTGATTAACACAGTAAACCTTGATGAAACTGAAGAATCATTAACAGAAATCTATTGGAAAATTAACGAACTTACAAAGGTGGTGGACAGCGATGGCGGTGTTTAGTGCGGTCAAAAATAAGAAACAAACCAAGGGTGCAATGGCTGGGGTGCTCAATTATATCTCTGACAGCAACAAGGTTTACTACAATGACATTCCGCTTCGCACAGGGATTAACTGTAACTATTACAGTGGCTTTGCAGAAATGTGACTCACCAAACAGCAGTACGTACAAGAAAGATGATGGCAGACAGTTTTATCAATTTGTGCAGTCATTTTCTGAAAAAGACGAGGTTACTCCTTTAGAGGTTCATCAAATTGGTTTGGAGTTTGCGCAGAAGCTTTTCCCTGATTTTGAAGTTATGGTTGCTACTCACTGCAACACCAAGTACCCACACAATCACATTGTGGTAAACTCTGTAAGCTTCAAAACAGGCAAAAAGTTACATCAAAACCATGATATTTTAATGGAGCAGCGAATGGTCAATGACCAAATTTGCTTGGCTCATGGGCTTAATGTTTTGGAACCATACCAAAAATTGAAACGAGGACAAGCTATAAAGCAAAAAGAATATCGTGCAGCCGAGCGAAGCCAAAGTTGGAAGTTACAACTTATTGCCGCCATTGAAGATGCTCTTTTATACTCCACCGACAGGGAAAGTTTCATTCACAATATGGAATACGAGGGTTATCAAGTCAACTGGAGTGACACAAGAAAATACATTACCTACACCACTCCCGAGGGTTATAAATGCAGAGATAATAAGCTTCACGATGACGCTTATCTCAAGGAAAATTTACAAAAACTGTTTGATTTCAGACAAGAAACAGGATTTAAACCTATAACCTATGAGCCACCGGAGGGATGGTTGGGTGAAATGCAAAACTATTATGGACTTACCAAAGATGTCATTTCACTGGGCAAAAACCTTGAAAGTATGGGCGATGTTCCGCTACCACTTACCCAAAAGGGTTGGACGGACAGAAAGCAAAAACAGCGTGAAAATCTCAAAAAACTTGCGGCAGGTCACAAAATTCAAAGCGAGCAAGAACAAGATTTTGATATGAGAATGTATTAATGAGATTGATGATATGAAGAATACAGAAAATTTGAATACAGGTTTTTATGGAGAAACAATGCCACTCTTAGCTGAAAAAGACGGTAAAGTCCTGCCGATTTATCGTGATGCAGGAGTGTACATTACAGACGATGAAATCAGAACAGAACGACAAATGAAAATTAATGGCAGACCTTATTATGTGACTTCCATATTCCCAACTTTTTCAGAAAGTACACCTACTGAAAAAATTATCGAGCTTATGGAACTGGAGCTAAATAATAAAGTGGGTTAAAAAGTGATATTGCAATAGACTTAGGCAAACCTTTAGAGTATGATGTTGTTGCGAAAATCGCACACATCGTATTCGGTTTGCCATGAAAGAAAGGAGTCGTAGCAATGGCAAACAATAAATACACAATTTTATATGCAAGACTAAGTCAAGACGATGGCAGCCAAGGAGAGTCCAACAGCATTAGCAATCAACGACTAATCTTGGAAAAGTACGCAAAGGAAAATGGTTTTGAAAATCTAAAATTCCTAAATGATGATGGATATTCGGGAACCAATTTCAACCGACCTGCCTTCAAGAAGCTGATGGAGCTTGTAGAAAACGATGCGGTAGCAACCATTATCGTCAAGGATATGAGTCGATTTGGCAGAGAGTATTTAGAGGTAGGAAGATACACTGAAATTGTATTTCCAAACTATGATGTTCGGTTCATCGCCATCGGCGATGGCATAGACAGCCTCTACGGAAACGATGATTTCACCCCGTTCAAAAATATAATAAACGAGCTTTATGCAAAAGATTGCAGACGTAAAATTCGTGCTGCCAAACGAGCGAAAGCTGAAACAGGTGCTTGGATGGGTGGAAAACCGCCATATGGATATATGCGTGACCCAAAAGATCCGAAAAGGCACCTCGTACCCGATCCTGAATCTGCTGAGATTGTAAAACTAATATTTGCACTTTGTGTCGGAGGTAAAGGTCCTAACCAAATTGCAAAAGAGCTTACAAAAAGAGAAATATTAACCCCTGCCCACTATGAGTATCAAAGGCAAGGTATTAAAAATGGCAATCTTAATCTTGATAAACCATACAAGTGGCACTTAGAGAACATCGTCAGAATTTTAGAAAATGAGGTTTATGTTGGTCACACCATTAGCCTTGTGAATACCACAAAATCCTATAAAAACAAAAAACGAGTGGTACGCCCAAAAGAAGAACAGGTGAAATTTGAGAATACGCACGAGTCATTGGTTGAAAAGAAAATATGGGATATTGTGCAAAAATTGAGAGAAAGCAAGGTGAAACCTGCGCCAATAGATGAACCCAATATCCTTGCAGGAATGGTATACTGTGCGGACTGTGGTAGCAAAATGGACTTGTTTCGTACACGCACCAAGGGTAACAATTACAATAATTTCAAGTGCAGAAGCTATAATAAGAATGGCAAAGAAGCTTGCTCCGCTCAATATATCACTGAAGCAACCATCAAGACAATGGTGCTTGATGACCTTCGTAGAGTGCTACACATTGCAAGAAACCACAGTGATCTATTCGGCAGATACCTCAGAAATAAGAGTAATTCGGAGGTGCAAAAGGAAATCGGTAAGTTGACAAAGCACATTGATATTCTAAAAAAGCGTGATGCCGAATTGCGTTCACTCTTCAAAAGATTATATGAGGACAACGTTCTTGGCAAGATTCCAAATGAGGTATTCAGAAGTCTTAGCGACGATTACCTTGACGAGCAAAAAGAACTACAAGCTACCATTCCCATAAAAGAAAAAGAGCTTGAAAAACTCAAAAGTAGTGTTACCAACATCGATGCTTTTATTGAGAGAGCCAAACAATATCCTGAAATACCGGAGCTAACAGCAGAAATTTTACATCTGTTCATTAGCAAAATCATTGTCTCTGAGAAAGAAGAAAAATACTCACGTACCGCACCACAGAAAGTTAAAATTGTTTATCGTGAGATTGGGCTGATGGATTTGGCAGATACAACAGCGTTAGCCGAGAAACTAAAAATAGCCTAAGAACAGCAAAAGGCAGACAGTTCACTAAAACTGTCTGCCACAATGCAAGAAATCATTAAATTTTAAGTTGTACCACACGACACAGTCGCTAATAGAGTACTTGTCTTTTTATTTTATATTAATTAAATATAAAATAAAAAACTATGGAAACCAAATTTAAATAAGTTTTCCATAGATTTGAAACTATAAATTATTAAGATTTTTTAGGGATTTCCAGTCTTCTTTAAATGTTTTAATACCTGATTCAGTTAAAGGGTGATAAAGAGATTTTATATATAAGTTATAAGGGATGGCTGCAAAATCTATGCCCATTGTAGATAATTTTTCTAATTGATATAAATTTTTTATAGAGGCAGCTACCACCTTTGTTTTGTAATTTTTATCTTTAACAATAGATTGTATTGACTCAATTATTGAAAGTCCATCATGTCCATTATCATCATTTCTACCAATGAACACAAATAGATAATCAGCACCAGCATTAATAGATGCTAAAGCTTGAGCAACATTAAAAATTAATGTCATTGCACTTTTAATACCTTTTTCTTTAAGGTATTTACAAAGTTTTAAGCCTTCTTTTGAAAAGTTTATCTTAATTACAATATTCTTATTTATTTCTTGAATCTTATTAACTTCTTCAACCATATCTTCAAAGGTAGCACTCATAACCTCACCACTTAAGAAATCAAGATTTGTTGAAGAGTACTTCTTTAAGAAGCTATAAAAATTTTCATTGTTTTTTAAATACATTGAAGAATTTGCGGTAATTCCATTAATTCCAAGGGATAAAGAGTCTTTAATTTCTTCATTGTTAGCTGTATCTATAATATAAATCATTAAATAACCTCCCTTACTTTCCACTATATTATATCCTTCTGAAAATGGCATTGTATACAGGTTAGAGCGTATGATTGTTACCACAATGATATGTGAAGATATAACGTTTATTTATAATAGAAAAATAATAAATAAAATGTAAAATTATAGACATATGTTTATAGATTGCCGTATGGATATGGATTTGAATTTATACTTTGGTAAGTAGAGGATAAGAGAATTTATCATTATACTTAAAATATAAATATTAAAGGGAGGATTTATTATGTTTAATTATTATCAACCAACCAAAATACATTTTGGTGCAAGTAGATTAAATGAACTAGGTGAGATTTGCAAGAAATATGGTAAAAGGTGTCTTTTGGTTACAACAGCGGATGCTCCACTACAAAGCCTATATAACAGAACAAAGAAGATTCTAGAAAGTGCTAATATTGAAGTTTTTCATTTTGATAAAGTAGAACCAAATCCAAAAGTAGAAATAGTACAAGAAGGATTCCATATGTTAAAAAAGAATCCAGTAGACTTTGTTCTAGCAGTTGGAGGTGGTAGCAGTATTGATACAGCAAAGGCTATTGCCTTTACAAATGGATTGGAAAAAATAGATTGGGAGGATATATTTAATAAATTTAGCTCTCCATTTGAAGATTATCCTTCTTACAGTAATACAATATTACCTTTAATTAGTGTTCCCACCACATCAGGAACAGGTTCACAAGTAACACAAGCTGCAGTAATAACAAAAGGGGATGAAAAAATAACATTTTTTCACCAGGACTTATTTTCAAAGGAATGTATTATAGATTCAGAATTAACTTTAACATTACCACCAAGAATCACTGCTTCAACAGGCTTCGATGCGTTTACTCATGCCTTTGAAAGCTTTATAAATAAGAGGGCTTCTTTATTTAGTTCAATGGATTCATTAAAAGCAATGGAATTAGTTATCGAAAACTTACCTAAAGTAATGAAGGATCCAAGTAACATAGAATACCGTGAAAAAATGTCTATGGCAGACACTTTAGCAGGAAGAGCTTTAGCAAATTCAGGTGCAGCTGTACCTCATCCATTATCAGAAATAATAGGAGGAATTTCTCATGTTTCTCATGGTGAAGCTTTAGCAGTGGTTTTTCCTCCTTATATAAAACAATCCTTTAAAGAAAATAAAGAAAAATTTAATAGGATAGCTCAGTTATTTAATCCAAATATAGAATTAGATAATGAGGATAATGTTCTTTATAACTACATATGTGAGTTGTTGGAAATTATTGGAATAAGAAAGAAGTTATCTGATCTAGGTGTTAAAGAAGAAGAATTTGAAAAGATATTAAAATCCCCCATTCTTAATCACTTACCATTTGGTTCAAGAGAATATTTAGAAGGAATATTAAAGGAAACATTTTAATGAAAGCTTTTTGTATTGATCTTGATGGAACATTATTAAGAAGTGATAAAACGGTAAGTGATGTTAACAAAGAATCCATTAGAAAAGCAATTAATAAAGGAAATAAAGTTTTTATAGTTACTGGAAGGCCCTATTGTTTTTCAAAATATTTAGCTAAAGAAATTCATAAAGATATAGAAGTTATATCCTTTAACGGAGCTTTCTATGATAAAGGAAAAGATATAATTATAAATTATATAAGTAACGAGGCGCTTATTGAAGCTATTGATATACTAAAGCATTCTAATTGTAAGAGCTTTTTCAAAGGGAAAAACTTATTTTATACAATAGAAGATTATGATGATAGATTTTTATATGACAATATTAATGATAAGGTTTCAGATGAACTAAAAGTAAAGTCATATACTAATTTATCCTGGGATGAAATAGCACATAATGCTAAAGATATTATTAAAATTTTAGTATATTCCTATGATAAAAAAGAAGTTGATAAGATTAGTATAAAACTACAAAACATAAAAGGATTAACTATTAGTAGTTATATGGATATAAGTATAGATATAACTAGTGAAGATATCCATAAAGGACGGGCTGTTAAAGATGTTATGAATTATTATGGAATAAATAAATCGGAAATAGTAGCCATAGGTGATTCTGAAAATGATATTCCTATGCTAAAAGAAGCTGGATATAGTATAGCTATGGGGAATGCAAAAGAAGAAATAAAAGAAATTTGTAATATGATAACATTGTCAAACGATGAAGATGGAGTATCCTATGCCATAGAAAGTATAATAAATTAAAAAGAATTGAAAGATCTACTTATAAATATAAAAGTAGGTCTTTCAAGTCTTTTCAAATTAAGAGAAAACATAAGACTAGTTATATAAAATACTATAAATTTTAAATAAATAGTAATTTTTTTCATATAAAAAGCAGTAAACTCCATTAAGAATTTACTGTTTGATAGTTTAATCGCATTAAAATTAAGAATGTGTAAATTATTTTATGTAAATCTTAAAAATTATATTAGCTAATCCGTTAAGTTGAGGAAATTCATATTATTTTTGTTGTATTAAGGAGATGACAGAAAATTCATATAATTCTTGACATAAAAATTTTATTAAAGTAGCCTTATATTATGAGTTAACCTTAGCTCTCAAATTTAAAATAGGAGAGTGAAATTATGTAACATTCAACATGACCGTAAACAAGGACTTGATACTGTTTGGTCATCATCTATGATTTAACAGATGGTACAATTTTTAGAGTAGAAGGAAATCCTTCACGAAAAGCATTCAAACAAGATAAAAGGTTTAGCCACGCAAAATGAGCATATTCTTTATTTGAAAATTTGAAATAAGAAGATCCAAATGAAGTATTATATAAGCTATAGATGATTATATAATTATTTTAAAGACAAAAGGTAAGGAAGATGATAATGGTTTATTTAAATGTTTTTACATTTCCAAATGATGATATGGAATTTGACTTTTTAATAGAGGAAAAAAGAACGTGCTATGACTCTTTTTATCCATTTAAGATATTATCGAGACATGGTTTTGAAAGAGTTGACTTTGAGCCAATTACGATTTTATATGGTGGAAATGGTTCGGGAAAATCAACGGCATTAAATGTGATAGCAGAAAAGGCAGGAATCAATCCAGATTCTATCTATAATAAATCTAATTTTTATTCAGATTATGTGAACATGTGTGAGATGCAGCTTGAAGATGGCATCCCTAAAAATAGCAGAATTATAACAAGTGATGATGTATTTGATTATATGTTGAATATCCGTAACCTTAACGAAGGAATTGACCAAAAGAGGGAAAAGCTTTTTGAAGAATATTTGGAGGCTAAATATTCCCATTTCCAAATGAAGTCTATAGCAGATTACGAGCAACTAAAAAAAGTAAATACTGCTAGAAGTAAAACGCAGTCACGGTTTATAAGAAATGAATTGATGGATAATGTGAGAGAATATTCAAATGGGGAAAGTGCATTCAAATATTTTATTGAAAAAATTAATGAAAACGGGCTATATATATTGGATGAACCTGAAAACAGTCTTTCTCCAAAACGTCAGATGGAATTAATGAAGTTTATTGAGGATTCGGCACGTTTTTTAGGCTGTCAGTTTATTATATCAACACATTCGCCATTTCTGCTTGCCATGGATGGAGCAAAAATATATGATCTTGATGAAGATCCAGTGGATGTTAAAAAGTGGACAGAATTAGAAAATGTACGCACATATTATGAATTTTTCAGAAGATATGAAAGTAAGTTTTGATGTTGTTCTTTTTTTGTACTTATGATTAGTAGGCGAGGTTAGAAAAAAAATTCCTGATATTACAAATGACCATAGGGAGCGAGAGAAACTAGTATAATCAAATATAATTATGATAACCGAATTTTTAAATAAAAAAATTGATTACTTATTATTATAAGAGGGATGTGTAAATATGAAGTCAGCTTTTTTAATTATTGACATACAAAAGGGAGGTTGTGAATGGAGTGTCACTACTTCAAAATGGTATTGCAGGTGTTGAATATGAAGAAGCAAAAAATGCAGATTATAAGACTAGTAGTTAGTATTGATGCATTGGAATATTTTTTAGAAAGTGCTGGTAAAAATTTGAGAAGGAGTAGAGATTTTGAGGGAACTTTTATTAAGGGGTAAAAGAATTTATTTAGAAACTCTTACAACTAAAGTTGATGCAAAAATGCTTCAAGAAAACATAAATGATATTGAACAAACAAAATATATGTATACAGTTCCATATCCATATACTTTGGAAGATGCAGAAAGTTATTTGAAATATTTAAATTCTATAAGTGATGATTCTTCAATTGAACTTGGAATCTTTGATAATTTTACAGAAGAATTTATAGGAGTTGTATCTTTAGAGAATATCAATCATAATTATGGAAATGGCGAAATTGGGTATTGGATAAGAAAAAGATTTTGGAAGAAGGGTTATGCTAAAGAAGCGACACAAATGCTTATTAAATATGCATTTCAAGAATTAAAGTTAATTAGAATATATGCAACTTTACAAAAGGAGAATACAGGATCTTTAGCTTTATTAACTAATTTAGGGTTTCAAGTAGAAGGGTTAATGCGAAAAAGTGTTAAAAATAAGGGAACCCTAGTTGATAGATATATTTGTTCATTGCTAATAGAAGATTATAAACCTCATTTGAAGTAGTTATGGAGAACCCTACCATAAATAAATGAGCTTTGTAGCCTTAAGAGTTGAAATAACATACTTAAGGCTATTTTTTCACGTAAAAATACCCTATCATAAGTAATAAAATATAATAAGTTTAGCAGTGGAGGATTCCAGAATAATTATATTAGTTAAAGTATAGAACTTGTATAGTTTAAATTAATTTGCGTAATACTATATAAAACACTCCATACATGTAAAAAAATATAAATGATATCAGGGATGGATATATTATGTTTAATTTAAACTCAGAGTTAGAAACAAATTTAAATCAGCTAAAAGCATTATTCCAAAAGGATGATATTGTTAAATTTAGAACTTTTAATAGTAAAGATTCTAAAATACGATGTGGTATTGTTTTTATAGATGGATTGACTGATAAAACCATTATAAATGAAAATGTAATAAAACCTATAGTAAATTCTAAAAATCATAATTCTCTAAAAAGTTGTGAATTATGTAGTTATATTGAGGAGAGCGTTGTTTTATGTGATGAAGTTGAAAAAACTAAAGATGTAAATGTAATAATTACTTCTATTATGTACGGTAAAACAGCTCTTTTTATAGATGGTGTTTTTGGAGCACTTATTTTAAACACTAAAGGAGCACCAACAAGAGCTATTAGTACTCCGCCATCTGAAAATGTAGTAAGAGGTTCCCGAGAAGGCTTTACAGAAAGTATTCTAGTAAATATAAATCTTATAAGAAAAAGGATTCAAGATCCAAATTTAAAGATTGAGTTTAATGAAATAGGGAGAAGAACTAAAACTAAAATTTGTATTGTTTATATTAAAGATATTGCACAGGATGAAATTGTTAATGAAGTAAAAAAGAGATTAGATAATATTGATATAGATGGAATTTTAGAATCAGGGTATATTGAAGAATTTATTAAAGATGAACCTCTATCTCCTTTTAAGACTATAGCCAATACCGAAAGACCTGATGTTGCAGCGGGTAAGCTCTTAGAAGGGCGAGTTGTAATTATCTGTGATGGTACTCCCTTTGTTTTATCCCTTCCATGTTTATTTATTGAATTATTTCAAGCAAGTGAAGACTACTATAATAATTATCTATTTTCTTCGTTTAATAGACTTTTAAGGATCATTTGCTTTTTTTTAACTACTAGTACACCTGCAATTTATGTTTCTGTTGTTGCATACCATCAAGAAATGATACCCACCAGCCTTTTTATGAGTATTGCCTCTTCAAGAGAAGGATTACCTTTTCCAACAATAGTTGAGGCTATTTTTATGCTTTTAACATTTGAAATATTGAGAGAAGCAGGAGTTAGACTTCCACAGCAAATAGGTCAGGCAATAAGCATAGTAGGTGCACTTGTACTTGGAGAAGCGGCTGTGTCAGCAAAATTTATAAGTGCACCAATGGTAATTGTAGTTGCATTAACAGGTGTATCAGGTTTTGCTGTTCCATCTATGTTGGAATCTGTAATAGTTTTGAGACTTCTTTTTTTAATTGCCTCCTTTATATTAGGATTATATGGTTATATTTTTGCTATAATTGGACTTTTTACTTACTTGATGTCAATGAAATCCTTCGGAGTAAACTATATGGAATATACGGATATAATAAGTAAAGAAAATATAAGAGATACAGCTATTAGAGTTCCACATTGGCTTATGAAATATAGACCTAAGTTTATTGTGAAAAACAGAATACGAATGCATCAGAAAAGAAGGGACTTACAATGAAGAAACATAAAAAAATATGCTTTTTTATATTGCTAACACTTCTTTTAAATATTACTGGATGTACTGTTTACACTGAAATAAATAATCTTCCATTAATATTAGGAGTCTCTATTGATAAAAAAAATAATGATAAATATATTTTAACCGTTGAGGTTTTTAAACCAGCAGTATCTTCAAAGGAAAAAAATACTGAAATAAATACTGAAATATTACAAGCAGAAGGACTAACTATTTTGGATGCAATTAGAAATTTAGTTATTAAACTTGGTAAAAGAGCATATTGGACTCATCTTAAAGTTTTTATTATTAGTAAAAATATTGCTGATGAAGGCATTTCTCCTATACTAGATATGTTCAATAGGAATGCTCATATAAGAAAGGAGTTTCCAGTACTTATAGCAAACGATGAAAATGCATACGATATATTTTATAAGGGAAAGGAAAAACTTAAAGAACCTGTATCAATTTTTCTTAATGATACCGTTAAAAGTGTTGATAAGGTTTCAAAATATGATTATGTTAAATTTTATGAACTTATAGATGATATAAGTAGTGAAGGACAAAATCTAGTTTTACCTTTAATTAATATGGACTCTATGGAAGATGAGAAAATTCCATTAGTTTACGGCCTTGCAGTATTTAAAAAAGATAAAATGGTGGGAATATTAGATTCAAATGAAAGTAAAACTTTAAGACTTATTAAAAATAAAGAAAAAGGCGGAGCATTGATTGTACAATGGTCTGAAAATAATGAACAGCAAAATGTAACTCTAGGAATTATAAAAAGTAAAACAAAGCTTCAATTATTATATGATGAAAAGAACCTTAACATAAATATTAAGACAACTAGTATAACAGAAATTGTAGAAATAATGAATTATAAAATAGATGTTTTAGAGGAGAATGGAAGAGAAAATCTCAAAAAGGAAGCTGAAAATAAAATTAAAAAAGATATTGAAACTCTCCTGTTTAAACTTCAACATGAGCTTGAATGTGATGCTATTGGTATTGGAAAAAATATTAAAGAAAAACATCCAAATGTATGGAAGAAATATGAAAATAATTGGTCTAATGCTTTTGTATCTATCCAATTCAACATAAGTGTTGATGTTGAGATTAAGGGAACTGCATCAATATCAGAACAACTTAAGGTGGAGGATTAAAGATATGCTATTTTTAGTGATTGTATTCTGTGTATTGTTAATAATTACTGAAATAATAACCTTGTATAAAACTCAAAAAAAACAAGAACTAAAGGTATACATTATACTAAGTATAATTTTATTAACGGTTTCTTTTTTAGAATATCTTCAGTTGGTTCCAAGACATCTTATAAAAGCTATATCAAAATTTTTTATATAAAATAAGTAAGGTGAGATATGAATGAAAAAATAACAGACAAACAAGGGATAAGTATTATATTTCTAGCGACACTGGGATCCACACTTGTTTTAGGAACAGCAAGGCCTGCGAGCAGAGATGCATGGATTTCTATTATTTTTGCAGTAATAATATCTTTAATTATGGGATTATGTTATGCAAGATTGTTTAGCAATTTTCATGGTAAAAATCTCTTTGAAATATGCCAAATTGTTTTTGGAAAAATATTAGGGAAGATATTTATTATACTATTTATTTGGTATTCTTTACTTATTAATGCTTTTATAATAAGAGATATTGGGGAGTTTATATACATAATTGGAGTAGTACGTATACGAGAAATATCTCAAGTTTTTACAATGACCATAACAATATTATTGTGTATATATATGACAAAGAAAAGTGTCTCTGTTTTGGGAAGATTCTGTGCTTTTTTTCTTCCTTTGGTAGTTTTTATGATAGTATTGGGCTATATTCTATCCTTAAATAATATGTCCCCTAAAAATTTACTTCCCGTTATGTATGATGGTATAAGGCCTATAATTGAGGGAACGTTATCTTCCATAAGCTTTCCTTTTACAGAAAGTATTGTTTTTATAATGATATTTGATTCACTAGAAAATAAATCTTCAATTGGGAAAGTTTTAACTAAAGGTGTGTTATTTGCAGGTATATTGCTTTTTATTATGGCTATATGTGATATTATGATTTTAGGAACTAATACTCTAATTACTTCTTATTTTCCTTCATATACAGCTTTAAAAAGAATTGAAGTAGGAAATTTTTTAGAAAGAATAGAAGTAACTATAATCTTAAGTTTTATATTCGGGGTTTTTGTTAAATCTACCTGTTATTTAATAGCCACCTGTAAAGGAATTGCTACTCTTTTTAATTTAAAAGACTATATTCTTATCTCTACTCCAGTAGGTTTATTAGTGGTTAGCATTTCATATCTCCTTTATGATAATATTAAAGAATTATTAGAAATGACACAATTTGATACTTATAATGGTATATTTTTTCAAATCATACTTTTCTTTATCTTATTTATAGGTGCAGAAATAAAAATTAGGAAGAGGAAAAGTATAAATTAGCTTAGCAATGCTTCTTCATTTATTGGTAATGCAACCACATGGGGAGAAGTGAAAATTAAGTTTGATGAATCACCTGGTAGGGTATCTGCATCTAAAAAGAGCGCCTTTCTGATTGGTAAAACAGTCAGCTAATTTAACCAGTGAGATTATGATCATAGGCTTTGTTAAAGTTAAAATAAATTTAATAAGAAAATTCAAGGATACTAAGATGAAAAAAATCTTGGTATCCTCTTTTATATGGCTCTGTTAGACTTAATTATTCATTTACATTATAAAAAAATGATTTGAAAAATCTTTACTACTATATGCATCCCTGGATGATGGATTTTCTGTGGCTACAATATTATATTAACAAGAAAATGAGGTAAATATAAAATATATTCACATTTA
Organism: Clostridium simiarum; assembly: GCF_018919175.1. Lineage (GTDB taxonomy): Bacteria > Bacillota > Clostridia > Clostridiales > Clostridiaceae > Clostridium_L > Clostridium_L simiarum. The sequence continues at coordinate 60,731 of NZ_JAHLQL010000006.1, forward strand.
ATATTTTACCTGCATAATATAGGGCTATATAGATAAGTATATATATTGCTTTATATATAAGTACTAAATTAATGTTAAAAAACATAGAAAGTATTGACATTATATAGCTGATTAACTATACTGAATATATAGATGATTATCTATATAGGAGGGATTAAATGAATTTAAATTATGATGATAATGCAAAAATTATTAAGGCACTATCAGATAGTAATAGATTAAAAATAATTGATATATTGTCCTGTGGAGAAAGGTGCGCTTGTGATATATTAGAACACTTTGAATTTACTCAGCCAACACTTTCCCACCATATGAAGGTTTTAATGGACTGTGGACTTGTAGAATCTAGAAAGGAAGGATTATGGAGTTATTATTCCCTTAATAATTCTAACTGCAACAAGCTTATTTTATTTCTTATGAATCTTATGACAGATACAGATGATTGTATCTGTAAAGATAAACATAAATGTGAATGTAAATAAAAAGGAGTGAATGAATATGAAAAAAATGATAATTTTTGATCCAGCTATGTGTTGTTCAACAGGAGTTTGTGGACCCTCTGTGGACCGTGAACTGTTAAGAGTTTCTACAGTAATAAATAATCTAAAGAATAATGGGATACTAGTTGAAAGACATAACTTAACTAGTAACCCACAAATATTTGTTGACAACAAGGAAATAAACAAGATATTAAATGAAGGGGGAGTAGAGGTACTTCCAGTTACAATGGTTGATGGGGTTATTGTAAAAACAAAAGCCTATCCAACTAATAAAGAGTTTTGTGAAATTTTAGGTATAGCAGAAGAAGATTTAAAAGCTAATATAAAAAAACCATCTAGTAGTTGTGGATGTAAAGGTGGATGTTGTTAAAACAGAAAAGAGGGATATTAATGTTTAAAAAATTCATTTTAGAAGATTTAAACTTAACAAAATACTTATTTTTCACTGGAAAAGGTGGAGTTGGTAAGACTTCAACAGCCTGTGCTGTAGCAGTAACTCTAGCTGATATGGGTAAAAAGATTATGCTTATTAGCACAGATCCAGCTTCAAATCTTCAGGATGTTTTTAATACAGAATTAAATAATAAGGGAGTTTCTATAAAAGAAGTTCCTAATTTAGTGGTGGCAAACTTTGAGCCAGAAAAAGCTGCTGCTGAATATAGGGAAAGTGTAATAGCTCCTTACCGTGGAAAACTACCAGAAGTAGTTCTGAAAAACATGGAGGAACAGCTTTCAGGGTCATGCACTGTGGAAATTGCTGCATTTAATGAATTCTCCACATTTATAACTGATAAAAAAGCAGCAGAGGAGTATGATCATATTATATTTGATACAGCACCAACAGGACATACGCTACGAATGTTACAGCTCCCATCAGCCTGGAGTAATTTTATTAGTGAAAGTACACATGGGGCTTCATGTTTAGGACAGCTTTCAGGACTTGAAAGCAAAAAAGAAATTTATAAAAGTGCAGTAAGTACTTTAGCTGATAAAGAAAAAACTACGCTTATACTAGTATCACGCCCAGAAGTATCACCTTTAAAAGAAGCTGAAAGAGCTTCTAAGGAACTTCAAGATATAGGAGTAAATAATCAAGTTTTAGTTATTAACGGTGTACTCCAAGAACATGAAGATGATCTTTCTAAGGCTATTTATATTAAGCAACAAAAAGCATTAAAGGATATACCAGAATCACTCAAAACTTTTGAGACTTTTGAAATTCCATTAAGACCTTATAATGTAACAGGCATTGAAAATGTAAGAGCACTTTTAAGGGATAACAATATTAAATATAACAATGAAACATTAAATATTAATAGTATACCTAAACTAAATAATGTAATAGAAGATTTATATAATACTGATAAAAAAGTAATATTTACAATGGGTAAAGGTGGGGTAGGTAAAACTACAATAGCTGCTGCAATAGCAGTAGCATTGGCTAAAAAAGGGAAGAAAGTCCATTTAACAACTACTGACCCAGCAGCCCATTTAAAGTTTGTATTAGATGAAGATTATGGAATTACTTTAAGCCATATAGATGAAAAAGAAGAACTTGAAAAATACAAAGAAGAGGTATTAAGTAAAGCAAGGAAAACAATGAGTGAAGATGATATTGCTTATGTTGAAGAAGATTTAAGATCACCTTGTACTCAAGAAATTGCAGTATTCAGAGCCTTTGCGGAAATAGTTGAAAGATCAGAGCATGAGGTTGTAGTCATTGATACAGCGCCAACAGGCCATACCTTACTGCTTTTAGATTCCACTCAAAGTTATCATAAAGAAATTCAGCGTTCACAAGGAGATATTCCAGAATCAGTTAAGAAGCTTTTACCTAAGCTTAGGAATGAAGAGGACACAGAAGTCATTATTGTAACATTAGCTGAAACAACTCCAGTTTATGAGGCTATGAGGCTTCAGGAAGATTTGAATAGAGCTGATATTCACAGTAAATGGTGGGTTATCAATTCAAGTTTTTATGCAGCAAATACAACTAATGATATTTTAAAAGTAAAAGCAAGCAATGAAGTACAGTGGATTAATAAGGTAAATGAAATATCCAAAGGTAATTTTGCAGTTATAGAGTGGATGGCTGAAGAAGTTAAGGGTGAAAACCTTGGCCATTTAATAAACTAGGTATAATTCCACTACAAAGTCACAACATAAATTTTGTAGTGGAATTTTATAGATACACTTACTTATATAAAAGTAATTATAGGGAGGATAGTTTTATGAAACCAAAGGTAGCATTTATATGTGTTCATAATTCTTGTAGATCTCAAATGGCAGAAGCATTAGGAAGATTATTTGCATCTGATGTTTTTGATTCATATTCCGCTGGAACAGAAACTAAACCACAAATAAATCAAGATGCAGTAAGAATTATAAAAGATATGTATGAAGTGGACATGAATGAAGAGCATACATCTAAATTATTAACGGATATACCAGAAGTTGATATTGTTGTAAAAATGGGGTGTAATGTTGTTTGCCCTTTTTTACCTGCTAAGCATACAGAAGATTGGGGATTAGAAGATCCTACTGGTAAAGGTTATGAAGAGTTTATTAAAATAGCAAAGACTATTGAAGAAAAAATTAAGGACTTATCAAAAAGAATTAAAAACAATGAAATTAATTTAAAGGAATAATTTATATTATAAACTATGAATTTTTATAAAGGAGGATTAATTATGCCTTTAAAAAGTAAAAAAGAAAAGAAAGGCCTTGGAATATTTGAAAGGTATCTTACTATATGGGTAGCACTTTGTATTGTAGTAGGAATACTTATAGGCCAATTTATGCCTATTATACCTGAAACCTTGAATAAATTTGAATACTATAATGTTTCAATACCAGTTGCTATCTTAATTTGGCTTATGATATATCCAATGATGTTAAAAATTGATTTTAATAGCATAGTAGGCGTAACTAAAAAACCTAAAGGGTTAATAGTTACCTGTGTTACTAATTGGCTTATAAAACCATTTACAATGTATCTTATAGCAGCATTTTTCTTAAAAGTTGTATTTAAAGGATTTATTCCAGCAAACCTTGCTACGGAATATTTAGCAGGTGCAGTACTATTAGGGGCAGCACCATGTACAGCAATGGTATTTGTATGGAGCTATCTTACTAAAGGAGATCCAGCATATACCTTAGTTCAAGTAGCGGTAAATGACCTGATTATATTAATAGCTTTTACACCTATTGTGGCATTTTTACTAGGGGTAAGTGATGTTGCAGTTCCTTACGGAACATTAATTTTATCAACTATATTATTTGTAGTCATACCTCTTACAGCAGGGTATTTAACAAGAAAATCTGTTATAAAAAATAAAGGCATAGAATATTTTAATGATGTGTTTTTAAAGAAATTTGATAATGTAACTATTATAGGATTACTTTTAACTTTAGTTATTATTTTTTCATTCCAAGGAGAAATCATATTAAATAATCCACTTCATATTTTATTAATTGCAGTACCACTCACAATTCAAACCTTTTTAATATTCAGTATTGCTTATGGATGGTCAAAACTATGGAAATTACCTCATAATATTGCTGCACCAGCAGGTATGATTGGAGCCAGTAATTTCTTTGAACTAGCAGTTGCAGTTGCAATATCCTTATTTGGATTAAAGTCAGGAGCAGCACTTGCTACTGTAGTTGGTGTTTTGACAGAAGTACCTATAATGCTAACCCTTGTTAAGATTGCAAATAATACAAGAGGCTGGTTTAAAGAGTAATATTATCATAATGAGGTATTTGTCATAGAAAAACTTAAATAATTTCGCACCATCCTAATTTTAGGTGGTGCATTTTTCTTTTAAGGTTGTAGTTAAGAATATATGTAGCATTATAATTTATATACTAAAGTTATTTATAATTATTAATAATATAATGCAATTTATTAGTTTATACTTTATCATGTATATATAGAAGGGATTCAAAAATAGATGAATTAATATAATGTAGAGATTTTTGTATGTGTTTATAAAGTTAGTTTCTGGGAAGACTTATGAAAAGGGCATATTAAGTGGATTTGGTTAAATGCATACTCTCTTACTTTAGCTGATATGGACCACTTAAACTTAGTAAATGATTTAAAAGGTCACATTAAAGGAAATTAAAATAAGGGTATTCAAAAATATTTTGGATTTAGTAGCATATAGAAATAATAAATAATAAGGAGTGAATTTATTGAAAAGTAAAAGCAAAGTAAGGGTTATATCACTAGGAGGTCTTGGTGAAGTTGGAAAGAATATGACCGCCATTGAATGTGATGATGAAATTATTGTAATTGACTGTGGTTTAGCATTTCCCGATGAAGAAATGTATGGTATAGATATTGTAATACCGGATGCAACCTATTTAATAAATAATAGTGATAAGGTAAAAGGATTTTTTATAACTCATGGACATGAAGATCATATTGGAGGACTACCATATATTCTAAAACAAGTGAATGTTCCTATATATGGAACAAAATTAACGCTTGGATTAGTGGAAAGTAAACTGAAAGAACATAATATACTATCAGATTGCAAGTTAAATGTTGTAAAACCAGAGGATGTTATAAAATTAGAAAAGATGTCCGTAGAATTCATAAGAACAAATCATAGTATAGCAGATAGTTGCTCATTAGCAATTCGGACTCCTTTAGGATTAATTGTTCATACAGGAGATTTTAAAGTAGATTATACCCCAATTGATGGAGAAATCATAAATTTAGAAAGATACGCTACACTGGGTAAGCAAGGCGTAATGTTACTTATGGCAGATAGTACAAATTCAGAACGCCCAGGATATACTATGTCAGAAAAGACTGTAGGTGAAAAATTAGACAATATATTTTGGGGAGCAAAAGGTAGAGTCATAGTTGCTACCTTTGCATCAAATATACACAGAGTTCAGCAGATTGCAAATTCATCAATAAAGCAAGGAAGAAAAATTGCCTTTAGTGGTAGAAGTATGGAAAAAATATCACAAGTTGCATTAGAACTAGGATATTTAAATATACCTAGTGAAGTATTAATAGGAATAGAGGAGATTGATAAATACCCTAATAATAAGATTACTATTATAACAACTGGAAGCCAGGGAGAACCTATGTCTGCCCTTACTAGAATTGCCACAGCTACTCACAGAAAAATTAAGATTGAAAAAGGAGATTTATTCATTATTTCAGCATCTCCTATACCAGGAAATGAAAAGTCAATTTCTAATGTAATAAATGAATTATATAGAAAAGGAGCAGAAGTAATTTATCATTCATTAGAAGATGTGCATGTGTCAGGTCATGCTTGTGAAGAGGAGATAAAGCTTATACACAGACTTTTAAAACCTAAATATTTTATACCTATACATGGAGAATATAGGCATTTAAAAAGACACGCTATGATTGCTGAAAACTTAGGCTTAAATAAATCTAATATTTTTATTTTAGATATAGGTGAAGTATTTGAAATTACATCTAAAAGTGTACAGGTTGTTGGTAAAGTTCCTTCAGGAAGAATAATGGTAGATGGATTGGGAGTTGGAGATGTAGGAAATATAGTTTTAAGAGATAGAAAACACTTATCTCAAGATGGAATTATAACGGTAGTAGTGACAATTGACAAGCAAACAGTAAGTGTTATGGCAGGTCCAGACATTGTTTCAAGAGGCTTTGTATATATAAAAGAGTCCGAGGATTTACTAAGAGAAGCACGAAGTTTGATTCAAGTATCATTAGATAAATGTCTTAGCAATAATGTTATTGAATGGTCAGTAATAAAGACCACCATTAGAAATGATTTAGGGGAATTTTTATACAAGAAAACAAAAAGGAAACCATTAATATTGCCTGTTATAATGGAAATATAAGCCTATAAAAATAACTTATTAATAAGGCAAAGTGTTGTGGAGAATATATATTAAAGGAAAAATCACTGTGTCTAAAGGCAAGAACTCTTTTTATAGAGCCAATTGGAGTAGTTTTGAATTACTCCAATTGGCTTTTTTATATTTTTAATATAAAGATAAATACAAATATAAATATAAAAAAACTTTAATTATTTAGGAAAATATTTAATTATATAAAAAATCAACGTAAATTTTAATATTTTATCGAATTATGTTATAATGTACAATTGAATGAGGAATAAGTATTTAAATTGAAATTATAGAATTAAAAACTAACTAAAGAATTCTTTTCATGTAGTGGATAAGAAAACAACAAAAGGATTTTTAATTGATATTTCTAATGAAAAAATAAAAGCGTGGAATGAATTAATAGAAGAAGGTTTTAATATAGCCTAGAGATTAGTTTGCTACAGCTTGTTCTTATTTAAGTTATTTGATTAATACTCCTTTGGATTTAGTAAAGATAGACAAGGTCTTTGTAGATAACATTAAAAATCATAAAACCAAAATTTTAACAAAAGGCGTAGTAAATCTGTCATAAAAAAGTTTTTTACTTTAGAGAAAGTTTCTACCGCGGCTGAACTTTAGAAGGCTTTATCCAAAGATGTCACCGCTTTTTGATGAAATTTTAAATAAGATTTGAGTACTACAGAAAAGTTATAGGATAAACTTTTAGTTATAAGATAACTACTAAAGGAGTAAAAAACTAAAGAGAAGATGAATGTAGCTCTTAATTTAGCTTGTAATGTAGTACAAAATTAATATTATAGGGAACCGCTTTCTATTAAGGATTTTAAAGAATATATTATGTAAAAGGAAGGGAAGAAAATATACAATGTTAAAAAATGTAAAAGTTAAAACAAAATTAATAAGTGCCTTTTTAATAGTATCTATGTTTATAGGTATAGTAGGAGTGGTAGGAGGACTTTCGCTTAAAGATGTAGATAAAGATGCTGAAGAAATGTATAATAACAATCTTCAAAGCATAGATAATTTATTGTCAATAAAGTCTAATTTAGGAGAAATGAAAGGCGAAATTTTAACTATGATGTATGATGAGGATCCATCTGATGTTATAGAAGCAGAAAAAAACATTAAAAATAAGATAGAAGAGTGTTATAGATATTTAGAAGAATATGAAAAACTACCTATGACATCTGAATCAAAAGAAATATTAGAACGATTTAAAATTGATGTTAAAAAAAGTGGAGCTTTAAGAAAAGGTGTAATGGTTGAAGTAAAAGCTAATAATTCTTATGAGGCAAAAAGGCTGTATGACGATATGCAAGCTGTTGAAAAAAATATGATAAATAATCTTGATGAATTTATAGAAATTGATAGAAATGAAGCTAAGTTAGCAAAAGATAATATTAATTCCATATATACTAGATCTAACATGGTTATGATTAGTTTAAGTGTACTTGGTGTTTTAATGGGAATTTTAATAGGCATACTTACAGCAAAAGATATAGAAAAGCCATTAAATAAGATAAAAGATTTAGCAGAGAGGTTGTCATCCTATGATTTATCAACTCCAATTAATCTAACAAGAAAAGATGAATTTGCACAAACAGGTATGGCTTTAAATAATGCACAAGAAAATGTTAAGGCTTTAGTGAAGGTTATTATGGAAAATTCACAGGACATAAGTGCATCCTCTGAAGAACTTTCAGCAACAGCGGAAGAATTATTCTCAAAGGCAGAAAACATCGATCAGGCAATAGTTTCTATTACCTCTGGTACTCAAGAGACAAGCGCTACCACAGAAGAAATCAGTGCATCAACTGAGGAAGTTGATGCTAGTATAAGTGAACTTTCTCAAAAGGCTATGGAAGGAAGTAATAATGCAAATGAATTTAAAGAAAGAGCTACAGTGGTTAAGATCAACAGTGAAAAAGCTATAGAAGAAACAAGAAAATTATATGATGAAAAAGAAAAAATGATGAAAAAAGCTATAGAAGATGGAAAAGTAGTAGATAGTATAAAAGTTATGGCAGATACTATAGCAGGTATAGCGGAGCAAACTAATTTACTTTCACTTAATGCAGCTATAGAGGCAGCAAAAGCTGGAGAACAAGGAAGAGGTTTTGCAGTGGTTGCAGAGGAAGTTAGGAAACTTGCAGAACAATCTGGACAGGCAGTAACAAATATTAAAGAAACTATTGTAAAAGTACAAGAAGCATTTAAAAGCAGTATTGATACAGGAAGTGATATATTAGAGTTCATAAATACAAATGTTCATGAACAATTTAATGCTTATGGAAAAACAGGTAATCAGTATTATGATGATTCGGACTTTGTAAGTAACATGTCAGAGGAAATAGCTGCTATGTCTGAAGAAATTACAGCAACAGTTGGACAGGTAAGTGAAGCAATTCAAAATATGGCTGTTTCTGCACAAAAGTCCAGTGAAGAAGCATTTACAATAAAAGAAGGTATAGATGAAACTACAAAAGCTATAGAGCAAGTGGCATTAACCGCACAAAGCCAAGCAGAACTTGCTGAGAAATTAAATGAAATGATTCAGAAGTTTAAGATTTAAGATATACTTTTACTTTAAAAAGAATTAGGGTGATTTTTTAAGCTACATAGAACTTAAAAGAGGGCCTAGATAATTTTACGTAGTTGATAATTTTATTTTGAAATAAGAAAATCCAAAGGTACTAAGGTTGTAAAATCTCAGTACCTTTGTTTTATGAGCAGTAACTCTTTGATCCTTACAGAGCCTATAAATCCTTTTATGATTAACTATGAGGTTATAATACTTTCTTAAATAAAGTTTTAGAATTATTATAAAAACCTAATCTTTAGTATCTTTCATTACCTCTAAGGAGCAAATAATATTTATACATTCTTAATTAAACCTTGTAATGGTTTGAATTTATAAGTAATTTAGCTATATATGCCTTCCATAAAAACCTATCTTTTAGCATAATAGGTTAATTTATAACATAATAATACATTGACTAAAATTTTGTTAAAAAGTATAATTGTATGGAATACATAGTATTATTTTACAATAGAATAAAATAGAGATATAGGTTCTTCTGTGATAACACAGAAGATTAATAGGGAAACCGGTTAGAATCCGGTGCAAACCCATTGCTGTATTCAGTTACGAATCTCAAATATGCCACTGTGAAAACATTCATGGGAAGGCTTGAGAAGAGGATGATCTGTAAGCCAGAATACCTGCCTATATCTTATGAAGCGGTTAATAGGGTGTCAATGTTAACTGTTAATTTTGTGCGTTGAAATGGGGAACCGCTTAGTAATTTACTAAACGGTTTTTTTATTTATATATTTACTTGTATTAATACAATCTCAAAAGAAAAAGAAAGGCATATGGATGATTTTATGGCATTAATAAAAAATCATGATAAATCCTTTAAACATTTTGTATGATTTAGGTGAAAAATATGTCTGTATTTCAGGAGTTTTAAAAAATGTGAAATTAATACCTGAATCTAAGGAAGAAATAAGGACTCTTCCTATTGACTAGGTTAAAAATATATCTAAAAAACATTACTATGTATCAACCATGGGACAGACTTTTATTAATATTATGACCTGAGGAAAGGAGAGAGTAGGGGAGAACGTAAGGAACATAACCATACTACACAAAAGATAAAGCACTTAAAAAGATGATATAAAGGGGCTGAAACTATGGATGAAGAAGTAAAGGCTTTAGATAAATATTTTAAAGAAGAATTTAATATGACAGCAAAAGAAGCTGTAATCAAATAAGGAGGAATTTTTATGAATATGCTAAAAATAAGAAAAGTTGTAGCAACAGTTGTGTTAGCAGTGGGAACCTTTTCCTTTGTAGGTTGTGCTGCAAAAACTAATACTACTCCAGGGTCTGATTCCAAAGGAGTTAAAAAAGAAAGTCAAGTAAAAAGTAAAGATAATTCAATTAAACATGCAACTAAATTTAATGTGGAGTATTTAGATAATGGAGTTAAGTTAGTAACAGATGGCGCTGACAGGAAGTTACTGTTAGTACCAAAGGAAGGAAAAAAGCCAGAAGGTTATGATGATATTCCAGTTATTAAGACTCCAATAGATAACGCTTTATTATGTTCAAGTATACATACTTCTCTAATAAGACCACTGGATGTATTTGATAGCGTAGGTGGTGTTACAACATACGATGTGGACAAGGGTCATATTGATGAAATAAATGAGAGAATGAAAAAGGGCTCAATTACTTATGTAGGAAAAAATACTGCTTTAGACTATGAATTAATTAAAGCTAAAAAACCAGAAGTAGCATTTATTATATCCACAGATGTAGCAAAATTAGGAGCTAAGTTTGAAGAATTAGGAATACCTTATGTTGTTGAATCTTCATCCTTAGAAAGCCATCCTTTAGGAAGAATGGAATGGATAAAATTCATGTCTCTTTTTTATAATAAAGAAGCTGAAGCTGATAAGTATTTACAAAAGGCAGAAGATACTGTTAAAAGAGTAAGTGAAAAAACTAAAGGAAAAGATAAACCTGTGGTTACAGCTGGAGTTATACACGATGGAAAGTTCTCTATAAGGCTTGGGGGATCATATCAATCAAAGATGTATGATATAGCTGGTGGAGATTATACTTTCAAAGATTTTGAAAGCGATAAGACAGGAGCAAGTTCAATAACTTTTGAGGAATTCTATGCAAAGAGTACTAATGCAGATATATATGTTTTTGAAGGTATGGGAAAATCAAGACCTGAGACTATAAAGGAGTTTGTTAACCAAGCACCTATAATAGAAAATATGAAATCCATCCAAAATGGAGAATTGTGGTCATCACAACCATGGTGGTCTCAATCTGTAGACAAGCTAGATGAAATTATTGAGGATTTAGCAGCAATTTTTTACCCAGAAGAATTCAAAGGGCATGAAGTAAGACACTATTATAAGGTAGCAAAGTAATAAATATAAATTAACAGGAGGGTAAAGTTTTGCCCTCTTTTAAAGTGGAGGAAGAAAAATGGAGAGTAAGGATAGGGCAAGATTTAAACAGGTATTTCTTTTAATAGCTCTTTTAATTATTACGTTTTTTGTATTTGCATTTTGCATTGGATTTGGATCTGTAAAAATAGATTTAAAAGAAGTTATACATATTATTTTTAAAGGGGAAGCCTTTAATACTACAAATAGAGATATTGTTATGAATATAAGATTTCCAAGAGCTTTAGCAACATTAATAGGTGGAGCGGCTTTAGCACTTTCAGGTTTATTACTTCAAATATTTTTTAAAAACCCTATAGTAGAACCCTATGTATTAGGGATTTCCTCAGGATCTACTTTGTTTGTGGCTTTAATAATGCTTGGGGGAATTACTTTAGGGTTTAAAAATCCATCCCCTTATGTATTGGCTTTAGGAGCTTTTTTAGGTGCCTTATTAGTAATGATGCTAGTGGTAGTCTTTGCTGTAAAGGTAAGGGATGTAGTAACCCTTTTAGTTATTGGAATAATGGTTGGATATATTTGTAGTGCTGTTACAAACCTTTTGATAGCTTTTGCAGATAGTGAGAGATTATATGGCTTTGTTATGTGGACAAAAGGAAGCTTCTCAGGTTTTACATGGAAAAATGCAAAGGTGCTTACCACCGTAGGAGTTCCCATGATTATTGCTTCATTTTTCGTAGTAAAACCCCTTAATGCATTTTTAATGGGGGAAGAATATGCTAAAAGCATGGGAGTTGATATAAAAAAGTTTAGATTGATAATTATATTACTTGCTAGTATATTAACAGCTACTGTAACTGCCTTTACAGGGCCTATAGCTTTTATTGGTCTTGCTGTTCCTCATATTTCAAGGATGATTTTTAGAACTTCTGACAATAGAATATTAATTCCAGGTACTGTTATTCTAGGTGCTGTAGTTACCTCATTATGTGATTTGATCTGTAGAACAATTTTTGCACCTATAGAACTACCAATTAGCTCCATAACATCCTTTATTGGAGCTCCTATTGTAATATATCTGATACTTAAAAGGAGGGCCTCACTATGATAACTCTAAATACTGAAGATCTTTATGTAGGTTATGAAAAAAAGGTTGTTGTTAAAGATGTAAATATAAAATTAATAAAGGGAGAAAATTTATGTCTTTTAGGACCAAATGGTGCAGGAAAAACTACTATTTTAAGAACCATAGCTAAACTTTTAAATCCTATAAAAGGAACAGTTTATATAGAGGGAGAGAATATTAAAGATATATCAAATAAAGGGCTTTCAAAGAAAATGTCCGTAGTTTTAACTAATAAGTTTAATGGAGGATTAATGACGGTTTTTGACGTGGTAGCTATGGGTAGATACCCCTATACAGGTTTTTTTGGATACCTAGATAAAAAGGATAGAGAAAAGATTTCTGAAGCTTTAAAAACTGTAAATGCAGAAGATATAGAAAAGTGTGCTTTTGATGAACTAAGTGATGGTCAAAAACAAAAGGTTTTAGTAGCAAGGGCTCTTGTACAGGAACCGGAGGTTATTGTTTTAGATGAACCTACAACACATTTAGATATAAAACATAGATTAGAGCTTATTGAAATACTAAGAAATCTTACAAAAGAAAAGGGAATTACAGTAATATTATCCCTGCATGAAATAGATATGGCATTAAAAAGTTGTGATAAGGTAGCCCTTGTAAATAAGGGGAAAATAATTGCTTATGGAACTCCAGAAGACGTGGTAGATGAGAAAATTATTGAAGAGCTTTATGACATAAAAGAGGCTAATTTTAATAATTTACTTGGATCTATAGAGCTTTCAAATAAGAATGAACCTAAGGCTTTTGTCATAGGTGGTAGTGGCTATGGAGCTTCTATATATAGAATACTTACAAAGTATAATATAGGTTTTTATACAGGGGTTTTACATGAAAATGATATAGATTATGAAATAGCTAGAACTATAGGATTACCTATATTAAAAGAAAATGCCTTTGAAGAAATAAAAGATGAAAATATTAAAAGAGCAAAACACATCATAGATCAGGTGCCTTTTATAATAGATTCAGCTTGTCCAATAGGTCATATGAACAAAAAGAATTTACAATTAATTTCCTATGCTCTAAGTAAAGATAAAAAAGTTTTTAGTTTTAGGACAAAAGAGGAGTGTGTGAAATTATACGGTGAAGCTTATAAAGAAATTGAATGTATAGAATGTATGAATACATTATCAGAAAAACTTATTACTACATAAATTGAAGAGTTGTAGAAGAACTCAGAAATCCTCTTGTAATAATGAGAATTATTATCATAAAGATTATGAAACAGGCTATTTCTTTATGAATAGAGCAGAAAAACTTTTGTATAGATAATATACTACATACAGATGATATTTTTATACAAGGGGGAAGGTTTGATGGCTAGTTCAAGTGAGAAAATGGATTCAAAGGATTTAATCACTACTGGGGTGTTTTGTGTATTGTTTTTTATAGCTACTATGGTTGGAGGTGTGATGTTTGCACCTAATCCTGTGCTGACTTTTTTTACCCCTGTGGCTGTAGCTATTTTTACAGGACCTATTTATATGCTACTAATTCAGAAGGTACCAAAAAGAGGACCAATGATTATTCTTGGCGTCATTATGGGAAGTATGCTTTTTCTCACAGGTATGTTTTGGATATGGGCTATTGCGTGCGTTGTGCTGGGTTTTGTGTCCGGTGAGATTGCAAGGGTAGGAAATTTCAAGAGTTTAAAGCTGAATACTGTAGCATTTATGGTATATTCTCTTAATCCCATTTCATCTTATGTGATGTTGTGGTTAGATAAACAGTCATATGTGGATTATTTGGTAGGTAAGGGAACTGAGGCTCAGTATATGGAAGTTATGGTGCAACATGCTTATGGATGGGTGCTTCCAGCTATGATTATAGGTACCTTATTGGCTTCTTACATAAGTGCTAGTTTAGGTAAGAAGTTAGTGAAAAAACAATTTGCAAAAGCAGGTGTTGTATAATGAATGTGATTTCAATAATGGATGGAGACTCTAAGAGCCGCCTTATAGAGTTAGACCCAAGAACCAAAATATTTGTTTTGGTTCTTTGTAATGTAATCATTTTTTTAGCTCCAAGTATGGAATATGAGATGATATTGATCTTTTCTGCTTTAATATTTGCTGTTTTGTGTGGTGTATATAAGTTTGCACTAAAGATGGGGATTGTCTACGTGGTTTTGATTGGGATACAGTATTTATCGGCTCTTTATTTACCTATAGGTGGGAAGATTTTAATAGTGACTTTTACATCTTTTGCACGGAAACTGTTTCCCTCTGCTGTATTGGGTAAGGCTTTAATTTCTACTACAAAAGTCAATGAGTTTATGGCTGCTATGAATAAATTTAAGGTGCCTAAAAGTATTTTGATACCTATGGCAGTTACTTTGAGGTATTTTCCTATGGCTATGGATGATATAGGAAATATTAAAAATGCTATGAAGGTTAGAGGGATTTTTCCATCCATTGGTGGGTTTCTGAGAAGACCAGAGGAAACTATAGAGCATGTTTATGTGCCTATGATTGTATCAGCATCTAAGATTGCTGATGAGATGTCACAATCTGCTATTGCTCGTGGCATCGATAGCCCTACGAATCGAACTTCTCTAGAGAAAATAGGTTTTGGTACACTAGATATAGTGTGCGGTGTTTACTTTTTAGGACTTTTGATAAAAGTTTTGATGTAGGTGATGAATATGATAAAGATAGAAGATGTGACATATACATACAGTGGTAATAAAGGTGGAGGAGTGAAACATATAAACCTAGACATAGCTAAGGGAGAGTGTGTACTTTTTTGTGGAAAGAGCGGCTGTGGTAAGACCACTATTACTAGGTTAATTAATGGTTTGATTCCCCATTTTTATAGTGGAGAGCTAAAGGGTAATGTATATTTGGATGGAACCCCTATTAAAGATATTAAGATGCATGACATTGCTAGTAGGGTAGGATCTGTGTTTCAAAATCCAAAGACTCAGTTTTTTAATGTAGATGCTAGTAGTGAGATAGCTTTTGTAATGGAAAATTTGTCTTATGCTAGGGAAAAAATAGTGGATAGAGTAAGTGGCGCAGTGACTGATTTGGGACTGGAGGAGTTTTATGACAGGAGTATCTTTAAGATGTCCGGCGGGGAGAGGCAAAAGATAGCTTTTGCTTCTATATATGCTCTTTCACCTGATATATATGTACTAGATGAGCCTTCTTCAAATTTAGATATACAAACCATTGAAGAGATTAGGCGAATACTTATGATGTTGAAAGGTCAAGGGAAGACTATAATTATTGCAGAACATAGACTATATTTTTTAAAAGATGTAGTAGATAGAGTGGTGTATATGGAAGATGGGGTTATTAAGGATGAGTACAGTGGTAATGAATTTTTTAGTCTAAGCCAGAAGGAAAGAGAGCAACGTGGACTTAGGCATTTGGATTTAGAAAAGGTAGAGCTAGACTATAATTTGAAGCCTTGTGGAGAGACTTTTTTAGAAGTGAAGGGATTAGAGCTTTATTATGGAAAGACAAATATTATGAAGGACATCAATTTTCAGGTATCAAGTGGTGAAGTGGTAGGAATTATAGGTAACAATGGACAGGAAAAATCCACTTTGGCAAGAGTTCTTTGTGGTATAGATAAAAAGTATAAGGGTAGTATATGTTATGATGGAGCTAATACTAAACCTAAAGATAGGTTGAAGTTTTTTTATATGGTGCTACAAGATGTGAATCATCAGCTATTTTCAGATAGTGTGGAGGGTGAGTGTGCTCTTGGATATCAGGATGAATGTAATTGTAGTATTGAGGATATGTTAAAAGAGTTAGATTTGTACAAGCATAGAGAAAAACATCCTATGGCTTTATCAGGTGGGGAAAAGCAAAGATTGGTGGTGGCTACCAGTATACTTTGCAACAAAGATGTAATTATTTTTGATGAACCTACCAGTGGACTAGATTTTAACAATATGAAAAGGGTGTCCAAACTTATCCATAAGCTGTCAAAGGCAGGGAAGATAGTTTTTGTGATTACCCATGATTATGAGCTGGTTACTAGTACTTGCCACAAGGTGATAGAGTTTAGGAATAGAAAAATAAGTGATATATATGAGGTTAGTCCTAGCAATCATAAAAAACTTAAGAAGTTTTTTATTGTTTAAGTGGAGGTTACTAATATTAAAAGGAGTTGTTCAATGAGAAGGATGGATGCTGATGAGCAGTTTTTTAAAAGTATACTAGGAAGCATAGTTGATAAAGGAGATGCAGTGGTATACAACATAGCTCCAAATAGAGGATCTGGTAATATGATTAGCTATAATCCTATGGAGGGTATAGAGATTATTTATAATGACTTTACTATGTATGGTTCTATGAAAAAAGGCTTTGAGTTAGATAAGAAATGTATAGAGATTAATTACTGCCTTGAAGGTCATATGGAAGCAGAGTTAGTTAATAATAAATACATATATATGACTAGTGGAGATATTGGCATATTTGGATACAATGTGGATATATTAAATTTTAGTTTTAGTGATAAACATTGCAAAGGTATTACAGTAATGCTCTATTTGCCAGAGGCTATTAATAGTTTAAACTCCTTTTTAGACACTGACGAGTTCAGGGAAGAGGATTTTTTCGATTTTATTTTTCGATCAAATACATGTCTAGTAAGTCATGGCAATGAAAAGCTAGACAATATATTCAAGGCTTTTTACTTGATACCAGTAGAGTATAGAAAACATTTTTTAAAGATAAAGGTGGCAGAGTTAATTCTTAGTTTAATGTCAGATGCTGAGGATACTACTACAGAGGCTGTGTATTTTCAAAAGAATTATGTAGATAAAATCAAGAAAGCTCGTAGGATACTTGTAGATAATTTGGATAGAAAGATAACATTGCCTGAATTAGCGGATATGGTAGGAACCAATGTAACTGACTTAGAAAAGGGATTTAAGGGTATATACGGGAATACTGTGTTTAACTATATGAAAAAATATCGTATGCAAAAGGCTATGGAATTGCTTACTGAAAGTCAATATACAGTGCTTGAAATTTCTCTTTTGTGTGGATATGCCAATAGTAGTAAATTTGCTAAGAATTTCAAAGAGACCTATGGCATGACTCCACTAAAGTATAGAAATTCTAGGAAATAAACCGAAACTGAATATCAATATCAATATGATTTTGAAATGGGCTATTTTTGTTTGTGAGGAGCTGAAAACTTAATACTGATTAAATATACTAAAGGTATCACTAGTGTTTATTAACAATAAGGTACCATGAAAAAGGTATTAAGAAAGAAGGTAAGGACATGAAAAAAAATAAGCAAAAGCCTTTGAAACTTTTGTTTACTTGGTCTGGTAAGGAGAAGTATAAGCTATATGCCGCTATGGCATTGGGTCTTGTAAGTGGAGCATCTATGATGGTGCCTTACATGGGCATATATAAAATATTAGAGAGTTTATATTTAGGTCATTTTACTAGAGAGATAATGATTAAATACAGTGTTACTATACTTTTAGGTGTGTTGATACGAAATATATTTTTATCTATGGGGATTAAATTGTCACATAAAGGAGCTTATAATGCCTTGTATCAGGTTCGTTGCATGGTAATAGAGCATATATCAAAGGTAGGTTTAGGAAATTTAAATGAAAAAGAGTCTGGAGATATTAAAAGAGTCATAAATGATGATATTGAAAAGTTAGAACTATTTTTAGCTCACCACTTGCCAGAGCTTGTGATGTATGCCACAGGTCCTATTGCAGTGTTTATATATTTATTTACAGTGAATTGGGTACTAGCATTGGTATCTTTGATGCCTATACCTATTATCCTATTAATACAGATATATATTTTTAAAAAAATGAGTAATGAAACAGAAAATATAAGTAAGGTCATGGGTAATCTAAATTCTACTATGATAGATTATATTGGTGGTATGAGACTTATTAAAGCCTATAACTTAGGTGAAGATTCTTATACTAAGTTTGCAAATACCATAGATGAACATAGTAGTTTATGGAAAAAAGTATCCTATACTGTAGGTCCTCCATTTGCCACATTTATAGTTATATTGGAAAGTGCTGTTGCATTTTTGATACCAATAGGTGGGTATAAACTTATTCAAGGCACTTTACAGGGTGGAGAGTTTATATTATTTGTTTTTGTAGGCTCCATGTATTTAGTTGAGTTAAGAGCGTTAATGGAATTGGGTTCTAGTTTGTCTCAGGTCCTTAAAGGTATTCATAATGTTATAGAAATATTAAATATACCAAAGCTAGAAGATACAAAAAGGCCATTTCCTAAAAAGCATGATATTGAATTTAAAAATGTAAGTTTTTCTTATGATAAAAAAGTAAATGTATTGAAAAATGTAAACTTTCATATTGAAGGTGGAGAAAAAATAGCAATAGTAGGTAAGTCAGGTGCAGGGAAAAGCACAATTATTCAGTTACTGGCTAGATTTTATGATATTGAAACTGGAGAGATACTTATAGGTAATGAAAATATAAAGGATATAGGATATGGAAACTTACTAGATAATATTTCTATAGTTTTTCAAAAACCTTTTTTAACTAGACAAAGTATACTTGAGAATATCAAAATGGGTACAGAAGCTACTTTTGAAGAGGTAAAGGAAGCTGCTAAGAAAGCTCAAATACACGATTTTATAGAGAGTCTACCTGATGGATATAATACTTTAGTGGGGAACTACGGTTCTAGATTAAGTGGGGGAGAAAAGCAAAGGATAGCTATAGCAAGGGCCATTTTGAAAGATACTCCTATACTTATATTAGATGAAGCAACAGCAGCAGCTGACCCTGAAAATCAGTATGATATAGATATGGCTATTGATAATTTATGTAAAGGCAAAACTGTCCTTATAGTAGCACATAGGCTAAATATTGTTAACAAATGTCATGGTGTAATGGTAGTAGAGGACAATACAGTAAAAGCACTAGGTACTCATAAAGAAGTATTTAGTACAAACAGCTACTATCAAAAAGCTTGGACTGATTACAATAAAGCACGTAATATATCCTATGGATTGAAAGTAGGTGAGCATGTTGGTTAGTAACAATTATATGAAAAAAGGAAGAAAATTTTATACAGCTATGGCTTTAAACTTACTAGAAGGTATATTATCGGGCTCTAGTATTGGGATTATATTTATAGCAATACAGTCCTTGTTTGAAAACAATCTAGATTTGGATAGATTGGTGAGATTAAGTATTTCTATAGGATGTATTTACCTGGTTAGAATTGTTATATATAGCTTTGGATATACTCAAGGTCATGTAGGTGGAGCTGATATGACTAAAGATATTAGACTTTTTTTAGGACAAAAGATGAAACGAATTCCACTTTCTAATTTTTCCAAAAGAAAGAGTGGAGATTATATAAATATTGTAACAAATGATGTAAATAACTATGAGACTATTTTAACTCATAAAGCAGGAGATATACTTAAAAATTCTATTTTGATAGCTTTAATGATAGTTTATTTAATGATGAATAATTTCCTTATTGGAATAATATGTTTAGTAGTAGCTTTAAGTATTATTCCGGTGATGCATTTTTCTATTAAAGTAGTATCTAAATATGGTAAGCTTAAAAATGAAATATTAGCAGAAAACGTTAGTGATGTAGTGGAATATATTACTGGATTGCAGACATTTAAGGCATACAATATGGCAGGGGTAAAAAATCAAAAGACTAGGGAATCTTTAAGAGATATTAGTGATATAAACTACACTTATGAGGCTAAAGTTATACCAGTAGGCACTACATTTAATATGCTTGGAGGACTTATGATGTCAATATCCATCATATTAGCAGGAAGAGCTGTGTTAGATGGAAACTTAGCACCTAGCCAATTGGTAGTACTAGTAGTTATTCCCATGTATTTAGCTAAACTTTTAGGCGTGGTATTTATAGATTTGACATCTTACAAAAATTTAGTTATATCTAAAAAAGCAATTGTAAGTTTAGCAGAGGAAAAAGAGATATTGGATAGCGGTGAAGATTTTGCTCCAAAAGGATATGATATAGATTTTCATGGAGTAAATTTTGAATATGAAAAAGGAGAACAAGTACTTAAAAACATTAGCTTCAAGGCGAAAGAAGGGAAGCTTACAGCTATAGTAGGGGACTCAGGTTCAGGTAAATCTACTATTTTAAATCTTATATCCAAGTTCTATGATCCTAAGTCAGGGGATATATCTATTGGAAAAGTTACAATCAAAAATAAGAGTCCAGAGAAGGTTTTAGAAGTTATATCTATGGTGGATCAAGATGTATTTTTATTTCATGAGACTATTAAAAATAATATTAGATTTGCTCGACCAGAAGCCACAGATAAAGAAATCATAGAAGCTGCTAAAAAAGCAAATTGCCATGATTTTATACAAAAGTTAGAAAAGGGATATGATACAATCATAGGTGAAAATGGAAATCAATTGTCAGGTGGAGAGCGCCAACGTATATCAATTGCAAGAGCTATACTTAAAGATAGCCCAATACTTTTGTTAGATGAGGCCACTGCATCTTTGGATATAGAAAATGAGTTAGCAGTTAAAAAGGCTATACAAAATCTTTTAAGCAAAGACAGAACAGTGATTATGATAGCTCATAGCTTATCGGTAATACAAAATGCTCATAATATATTAGTATTATCTGATGGGCGTATAGTAGAGAGAGGAACTCATGAAGAGCTTATTGAAAACAAAGGCAAATATTACAATATGCTGATGAGTGAGGAAAAGCTTAAGCATGGAGATATGAAATTTTGTATATAGAAAATAAAAGTATATTCTCTCTATATTTATGTTAAGGCAAGGGATATTTCCTTTGTCTTTTTTTATTGGAAATTAAAAAAGCACTATGTTTTTAGGTTCTATAATCCCCATACATTTGGTAATTTTATATAAAAATAAGGGAATAAAGGTATATACCCTATGAAAAACAGTGGTTACATAGGGTAAAAATCAATAAGAACCATTATCTAACTGAAACTTATTAATTTTTATTTTTTTATATAAACTTTATAAATTTTTTATAATTGGGTGCTAGATTGTATGTAGAACTTAAAAGGAGGAATTGAAATGACATTAGAAAAAAGCAAGAAAGGACTTACAGGGTTTCAAATTAAATTTTTAGCCCTTATATTTATGTTTATTGATCATATTAATTATTTTTTTGAATTTACAGGTAAAGTGCCTGTTGTTTTTTCCTGGATTGGTAGATTAGCTGGAGGATTATTTCTATTTACCATGGTAGAAGGCTATACTCACACTTCTAATAAGAAAAAGTATTTTACAAGAATTTATTTAATGTCTGCATTTATGGGAGTTGTAAAATATTTAATTCAAATTATACCGCAGCTTCAAAGAGGAGATGGATTCTATCCTGAAAATAGTATATTCTCAACTTTTGTAATTTTAATTATTATATTTAGGGGAATAGACTATATAAGAGAGAAAAAAATATTTAAAGGTGTTGCGCTTATCTTAGCACCATTTATAATAGCCTATAGCTTTAACTTCTTACCAAGAGCCATGATACCATACGCTTATATGTTAATATCTACTTTAGTGCCTTCTCCATTTTTAGCTGAGGGTGGATTATATGTAATTGCAACTGGGATTATATTATATCTATTTCATAAAAATAGAAAAGTACAAGCCATATCCTATGGAATCTTTGTATTGCTTTGGATGGTAGGTTTACCTTTAATTTATATTAGACCTATTAGTTTAACCCTTATGTTTACACAGTATTATGAGTGGATGGCTGCTTTTGCTTTAATTTTTATGTTCTTATATAATGGAGAAAAAGGTAAGTCTATGAAGAGTTTATTTTATATATTTTATCCTGCACACATATATATACTATATATTCTATCTTTCTTATTATATAGGCTTAAATATTAAAATTTGGAGGGACCATGGAAACTATTCTTATTATCGATGATGAAGCCGATCTTGTTATGATAATAAAAGATGTATTAGAAAATAACGGATACAATGTATTAACTGCATACAATGGTTTGGATGGAATTGAATTGTCTAAGAAAAAACCGGATTTAATAATATTAGATATTATGATGCCTGATATAGATGGTTTTAATGTATGTAACTCCATTCGTGATAATATAAATTGTCCTATTTTATTTTTATCTGCAAGAAATTCAGAAGCTGATAAAATAAAAGGGTTAGCTATTGGTGGAGATGATTATATAACTAAGCCTTTTAGTGTAAAAGAGTTAGTTATGAGAGTTAAAGCTCATTTAAGAAGAGAAAAAAGAGCTTTAAATAGAGAAGATGAGGATTTTTTACAATTTAAAAATTTAAAAATAAACCTTAAGGGAATGACTGTTACAGTTAAGGGTGAAGATTTAAATCTTACTAAAAAGGAATTTGAAATAGTAGAACTTCTGGCTCTTTATCCTGGACAAGTTTTTTCAAAAGAGCAAATATATGAAAAAATATGGGGATTTGATGGCATGGGATGTACCTCAACTGTTACAGAGCATATTAAAAAGATTAGATTTAAAATTTCAGAAATTGAAGAAAGTACTCAATATATAGCTACAGTTTGGGGAGTTGGTTATAAGTGGGACTTAAGACAGTGAAAGACAAGAGTTTAAAACATCAGTTTATATGGGCTTTTATAAAGATAATTGTTATAAGTCTTACTCTATCTATACTAAGTTTTATAATCTGGTTTGAAACTTTTGAATACATTAAATATCCAGCTAACCATTACGAAAGTCAATTACCTAACATCATACAAGAGATTAATGGGAAATATGAGGTTGTTTTGGATAAAAGCTTTGAAGAGGAAATGAATAAAATAGTACCAAAGGAAGGGATCTTATATCAGGTTCTAGATAGTAAGGGTAACTTAATATATGGAAATATTAAGAATCCTTTAATTAAAAATGAAAGAGAATTATATGAAAATCTAAATTCTAATCTAAATTTACAAAATAATAGATTTGCTAGAGTTATACCTGTTTTTAATAAGGAAAATAATATTAAAGGGGCAATCCTATTAGAGTATCAACTTAAAAGTACTCAGAGAACAAAGAATTCCTTAGTATTTAAATTATTTAATTTAGTAATCTTTATACCTTTTGTATACATAGTAACCTTTACGATAATATATTCTAAAAAACTCACTAAGAATATAACAAAGCCTATTAATTTATTAATGGAAGGATCAGAAAAAATTAAGAATAAGGATTTGGATTTTTCTATAAATTATAAGGAAAATAATGAAATAGGAAAACTTTGTGATGCTTTTGAAGATATGAGAGCTAATCTTAAAGAATCTTTAATAAAACAATGGGATATGGAGGAGAAAAGACAAGAAAATATGGCAAGTATTGCCCATGATTTAAAAACTCCTTTAACTATTGTAAATGCTTATTCTGAAGCCCTAATAGATGGTTCAGTTAAGAAGGATAAGTTTAAAGATTATATAGAAGTAATTAAAAGAAATAATGAAAGAGCCTTAATATTATTAGATGATATGAATAAGATATCTAATATT
Source organism: Clostridium simiarum (assembly GCF_018919175.1). Classification (GTDB taxonomy): domain Bacteria; phylum Bacillota; class Clostridia; order Clostridiales; family Clostridiaceae; genus Clostridium_L; species Clostridium_L simiarum. The sequence goes on from NZ_JAHLQL010000006.1 coordinate 84,679, forward strand.
GAAAATCCTAATTTTATTTTAGAGCCTAGAGAGATTAATATTATAGAGTTTTTAAAGGTAAAAGAAAAAGATTATAATCTCTTATGTAAAGAAAAAGGAATTGGTTTTAAAATAGATATTATAGATTTAAGAGAGAAAAATTTTATAGATAGATTTGATATTAAATCTCTAGAGCAAGTATTAGATAATATTATATCCAACAGCATTAGATATACAGAAAAAGGTGAGTATGTAAAATTAGATATACTATGTAGAGATGATGAGATAGAATTTTCTATTGAGGATAATGGAAAGGGATTTACTAATGAGGATTTAAAAAATCTATTTAATAAATTTTATAAGGGAGACAAATCCCGTTCCTTTAAAACAGGACATTCTGGTCTAGGTATGTACATAGCTAAGACTATTGTTGAAAAGCATGGGGGATGTATTAAAGCTGAAAACAATAATCCAAAGGGGGCTATTATTAAATTTAATATAAAGCCAATAAAGAGCTAATATAAAGTAAATAAAAGGATAAGCTTATATATACCAAACATTGAGGGCACTACATTTAACTTAGAATAATTGCACATAAAATTGTAGTTGAAATATAAATCTACAATTTATGTGCAATTAATTTTTCAGGGAAATTCTATTATAGCTAGGTTTTTAAAGGAAGCTCATCTTCATGGCTTCAGATGAGTAAGTGACCACTATCAAGCCATAGGCCTTTGGTACCTGCTTAAGTGATTCACACAAGATCGTAGATCTTGGTTCTCTGCTTAAGCGACTATCACCAAATCATAGATTTGGGATATCTGCTTAGGAAGCTCATCTTCATGGCTTAAGATGATACTCGAAGAGTAAACCACTACCATCAAGCCATAGGCTTAAGTATTATTCGAAGATAAACTTAGAGATTCCCTCATTCATTTTTTCTGCTAATTTTGATAAGGATTCACTAGCATTTGATATTTCTTCTATGGTAGCACTTTGTTCCTGTACTGCTGCACAGGTTTCTTCCGAGCTAGCAGCATTTTCCTCTGATATTGATGACAAATGAAGAACCATCTCTACTAATTCATCTTTTTTACCTATCATTTTTTCGCTAGATTTATTTAAACTTTCCACAATTGACTTCATTTGATCTATGTTACTTGAAATTATTTCAAAGCTTTTATTGGTGCTATATACCCCCTCAGTTTGTGATGATGTCCTATCCTTTACTATACCCATATTTTTCACGGCTTCCTCTGTTTTTGCTGAGAGTTCTTCAATTATTTTTGAAATTTCACTAGTAAAATTATTAGATTGTTCTGCTAGTTTACGTATTTCATCTGCTACCACTGAAAAACCACGTCCCGCTTCTCCAGCACGTGCTGCTTCAATGGCTGCATTCAATGCTAAGAGGTTTGTTTGTTCTGCAATGCTTTTAATCATTTCACTGGCAGTTTCAATTTTTTCTGCACCCTCATTTGTTTCTAAAATAACATGTTGTATTTTTTCTATAGCAGTGCTGTTCTCCTTTGTCTTTTCAATTAAGTCTTTTAGTGTTTCAACTCCTTCAATGGTTTTAAGGTTCACGTCTTCTAAAGCCTGATTTAAATTACCCATCATGTTCTGATTTTCTGTTATAAATTCCCCTAGTGCATTGGCATTTACCGTTCCCTCTTCTGTCTTCTTAGCTTGGTCACTAGCACCTTGTGCAATTTCATCCACAGCTTTTGTTATTTCATTAGACACAAGTTCAGATTGTTGGCTACTTGCAGTTAATTCTTCTGAAGAAGCTGCTAATTGCTCAGAGGTATTGGCTATGTTTTTAATTATTCCTTTAATAGAATCTTTCATTACTTCCACAGCACTTGCCATTTCCCCAAACTCATCTTTTTTATCCAATAATTCTTTAGGGACCTCTTTTGTAAAATCACCTTTAGATAGAGCTCCTAAAATCATCTTAAACTTATCAATTGACTTTATAGAATACTTTGAGGTATTAAATAAAATTATTGCTAAAACACAGAAAACCACAAGTCCAGATACCGCAATGATTATAATATTTTTATATATGCTTGAGTACAGGTTTTCCATAGAAAAGCCTATATCAATTGCACCAATAGTTTCCCCATCTAATACAATAGGAAATGCAACTTCTTGTACAGTAATACCATTAGGGTTGTCATCATCTTTATAATCATATTGTGCTACATAAGTTTTTCCATCTATTACAGCGGTTTTGCTACCAACATCACTACATTCTATTCCTATTCTATCCTTATTTCCATGAGCAGTTGCTTTTAGATTCTTATCTATAAAGAGAGCATAAACCACATTTTCTTCTTTTACTAATTCTTCAACTAAAGTTTGATAACTAAATTTTTTAGTTAAGTTATCAACTTCATTTGCTCGTATACTTATTTGAATAAAACTACCATCAATATTTCTTAAGTAACCATACTTATTATAGTTTTCTGATTCTGTATCTTTTCTTATTTCCTCCATTAGTTCAGGCTTTCCAGTTGTTCTGAATTTTTCTACGGGATGATCTTTTGTTGTCTTCCAGCCTAGATAGGAGTCCACAGTAGAATAAATAATCTCACCCTCTGGGGAATACCAAAATACTTCATTTATCCCTAAAATTTTAACGAAATTTTTTAAAAAATCATTAGTTAAATTTTGTTGGTTTTCCATTATAATTTTTCCAGAAGTTCTAATTTTTTCTTCTAACATTAAATTTATATTTCTTAAAGATTGATTATTGTTTTCCGCCTTTGATGCTATTTGTTTTGCAAGAAGTATTCCGTCATTTTCCATCTGATTTAAAAGACTTTTTTTAATAAACAAAGATGAGACTATACCGATGATTGAAATGGATATAAATATAACTATTAAAGGAATTACAATGAGATTGGTCTTGATTGATGTTTTTTTGGACTTTTTCTCTGATGTTTTCACGATTTTCCACCCCTTTTTAATAGTGCAGGTATTAAAATTTTCCATATTTAATTTTTGACTTTATTTTCACATTACTACAATATTCGATAAAAATTTTATTTTTCCTTTGTTTTTTCTACTATTTATTAAAAATAATAAAGCTTAGTATTGTATCTATATTTTCATGCAAGATTTCAATTAATAATCTTTTTTGTTTTATAAGTTTTATCTAACTTTTAACCTATCTTCATGTATTAAATAGTTTAATTACTTCTTAATTTATACACTTTCGGATTAACAAATTTTCAAAGAGCAAGATCTCTAGTAGAACTTAGTTGGATACTTGGTAGGTATTAGAAATTAAAAAACTTGACAGTATTTTCAGAATAAACTAAAATATAATAGTAGGTAAAATTTATCACACTAGGAGGATTAATGTAATGATTATAATGTTCTACTTTAACATCTAATAAAAAATAGAGTCATAATATCATAGGGATTTTGTAAGTTTTTATGCTTATAAGGTTTATTTATGATGGGCTTAATTATTATTTTATTAGTTAGTAGAACAACATTAATTACAATCCTTTAATTTAATTTCATTTAAAGATTTTAAAGGCTACCATAAGTGTAGCTATCTTAGTCATTGAAATTTTAAGGTTGCAAATGAATGTATGTTCATTTGCAACCTTTTATTATTTTTGGAAGTATATAAAAGAAATAAATTAGTAAAAATTTCTTTGGAGGAAATAATGATGAATAAAAAATGTTTTGATATTTTTCCAGTGTTGGAAACTGAAAGACTTATACTAAGGCAAATAAATTCAAAGGATAGACAAGTAATATTTGAAATATATGGTGATGCTAAGGTGGCGGAGTATGATTGGTTTAGTCCAATTGACAGAGAGGAGAAGGCTATAACATTCATTGAACACTTTAACAAGGAGTTTGAAGCTCAAGAAGAAATAACCTTTGGCATAGTTAGAAAGGAGGATGGAGCTTTTATTGGTTGTTGCTGTTTAGGAGATTTTGATGATGATACTAGTAGAAGTGAGATTGGGTACGTATTAAAGAGAAGAGAGTGGAATAAAGGCTATGCTACAGAATCCGTAAAAGCATTAGTTACCTTTGGCTTTGAAACTATGGATTTAAATAGAATAGAGGCTTTTATAACACCAGGAAATGATGCTTCTATAGCTGTGCTAAAAAAAGCAGGCTTTATTCAAGAAGGAATTGTTAGAGAAAGAGATTTAATTAAAGGAAAATTAGAGGATGGTGTGATTTTAGCTATACTAAAAAGAGATTATTTATCAAATCACATTTTATAAAATACCAGTGTAGATAAGTTCTTTTAACTGTAGGATTAAGAGAGGTGCCATTATAAATAAACTGAACTTTAGCATAAAAAATATTTCATGAGGGGAGAAATTAATTATGAGAGAAAAATTAATAAATATTATAGAAGGTTTAGCAAAGGAAGAGAAGTTTTCAGGAGTAGTATTAATAAATAAAGATAATAAGGAATTTTTTAAAGGTGCTTATGGCTACGCACATAGGGGGTGGAAGATACCTAATGCCTTAGATATAAGATATGGGACAGCTTCTGTTACTAAGGTATTTACAGCAGTAGCGGTGCTCCAATTAATAGAAAAGGGATTATTAAATTTTGATACAAAGATAAGAGAATTATTAGATCTTAGTGAAAGTAAAATACCAACAAATGTGACAATAAAGCATTTACTCATGCATACTTCAGGAATAGGAGACTATTTTGATGAAGATAGTGAGGAAGCAAAAGAATGTATTTTAGGACAGGTTCCGAATTATTTTATAAAAGAAGTATCAGATTTATTACCTTTATTACTTCATAAGGAGCCAGTATTTGAGGCAGGGACAAAATTTAGCTATTGCAATGGAGGATATGTATTACTAGGACTAGCTATAGAAAAAGTAAGTGGCAAAAGCTATTTTGATTATGTTAAAGAAAATGTATTTTTAAAGGCTGGTATGAAGTATTCGGATTTTATTCCACTGAATAAGGTTTCTGATAAAGTAGCGGAAAGTTATATACCTGTAGAAAATAATCAGGGTGAAGTTACTCAATGGAAAACCAATGTGTATAGCATTCCTACTTATGGAGCTCCAGATGGAGGAGCCTTTGTAACTGCAGAGGATTTAATGATATTTATGAGAGCACTTAGAGAAGGAAAACTTTTATCAGAAGAAATGAGTAAAGCAATATTAACACCTCAAGTTACTGAATCTGAAAAGGATGGTAAGTACTTTCAATATAGTTATGGAATATGGTTCTTATCAAAGGAAGATGGTGTAATTCGTATGGAACTTAGTGGAGATGATCCAGGCCTTGAAGCAATGGCTTTTTATTATCCTAAACATAATATTGAGTTAGTGATCTTATCAAACATGGATAATTCTGCCTATGCTTTAACAAGGATTATAAATGAAATGGTTATAAATTCAGAAATATAGAAGGGAGAATATAATTATGGAAATTATATTTAAAGAAGTGAATGTTCATAATTGGGAAAAATGCGTTGACTTGAAGGTTTCAGAGGATCAGAAAAATTTTGTAGCAGCAAATTGGTATTCATTATTACAAGCAAAATTTTATGAGGAGGAAGAGTTATACCCAATAGCTATCTATGATGGAGATACAATGGTTGGATTTTTAATGTATTGTCTAGACATAGAGGAAGGCAGAAATAGATGGGAAATGTGTAGGCTTATGATTGATAAAAAATATCAAGGTAAGGGATATGGAAAGAAAACATTAGATAAACTATTAAATCATATAAGAGAAAAATACGGAAATATAGAATTTTACACAAGTATAGAACCAGATAATATTGTTGCACAAAAGTTATATGAAAGTATGGGCTTTAAAAAAACAGGAGAAATTCTTTGGGGTGAAGAGGTTATGATGGTTCAATTATAAACAGAGTTCTTGGCTTTTAGAGGGAGGTTTCATTCCTAAACTGTTAATTTATATAGAAAAATTCATCTCGGAGGAAGAGTTTGAAGATTATTTTAGCTTGGTTGCTAATGAAAAAGTAATGGAAATGGTTACGGAAAGAGCAATCTAGAGAAATTATTTTGAGGTAACCAAAGCTAAATTTATAAAGGAAGAAGTGGTTATAGAATAGAATTATGAGAATCTAAAAAAGAAGGTGAAGATTTTTATGCTTGAAATTTTAGTTGTAAGACATGGACAATCTATTGCCGACTTAGAGTATAGGCACGAAGGAAGAGCTAATTTTCCTTTAACGGATTTAGGTGTTAATCAAGCTAAGGCAGCAGCAACTTGGATAAAAAATAATTTTCAACCAGAAATAATAATAAGTAGTACTTTACAAAGAGCATATAAAACTGCAGAAATCATTGGGGATGCAACTGGAGCTAAGATTATAAAAGAAGAAAATATTATGGAGTGGAATAATGGACTTCTTGCTGGGCTTTTAAGAGATGAAGCTGAAAAGATTTACCCTATGCCAGATGGAGGGAGAAAGCCACATCATGAATTTGCAGAAAGTGAATCTTATATAAACTTTAGAGCAAGAGCAGAAATGTTTTGGTCAAAATTTATTGAGGAGTACTATAGTTATGACGAAGATAAAAGAATATGCATGGTTTCTCATGGTGGGATGATAAATATGCTATTTGCATCTTTTTTAAATCTACCTATTAACAATAATAGTATTTTAGTTACTGGTGATACAGGAATGCATCTTTGGAGAATAAAAGATAATAGGAAGATTATAGTTTTTTCTAATAGTCTAAAGCATTTGAAATAAATAGTTGAAAACTAAATACTTAAAAAGTAATAAGAGCTTTAGATTCTGATAGAAGACTTATAAAGTTGAATATTACGAAGCAAATTAAAGTAGGCTTAACTTATAAAGTTGCTGACAAATATATTTGCCAGCAACTTTATCTATACAGCTATAGGTTTTTTCTAATTTCTCCAGATATGCCACATTGCATTATCGCGTCCTCTAGCAAATACATCAGTTCTATTTGGACCCCAGGATACTGCAGCAGGCTCAGAGGTTATGTTTCCTCTAAGGTTACGCCAGTTACTCCATCTAGATCCATTCCAGGCCATGGTAATTAGTTGATTGTTTGCGCCTCTTGCAAATACTTCAAGTCTGTTATTTCCCCTAGAAGATACTGCAGGACCTGAAGTTATTCTTCCACCAAGGTTTTGCCAATTACTCCAACGGGAACCATTCCACCAGATTTGCCAAAGGTTATTATTTGTACCTCTTGCAAATACATTAATTCTATTGTTGGCAAAGGAAACTGCAGCAGGAGAGGAGGTAAGTCTTCCACCAAGGCTTTCCCAATCACTCCAACGAGAACCATTCCACCATTTATGCCAAAGAGCATTATCGGTGCCACGTACAAAGGTATCAAGTCTATTAGGTGCCCATGAAGAAACAGCTGGTGAGGAGGTTAATTCTCCACCAAGACTTTCCCAGTTGCTCCAACGAGAACCGTCCCACCATATGTGCCACATTGCATTATCTGTACCCCTTGCAAATACATCAATTCTATTATTTCCCCAGGAAACTGCAGCAGGGGATGAAGTAAGTCTTCCACCGAGGCTTTCCCAGTCACTCCAACGAGAGCCATTCCACCATTTATGCCAAAGAGCATTATCAGTGCCGCGTACAAAGGTGTCAAGTCTGTTACGTGCCCATGAAGAAGCAGCAGGACCGGAAGTTAAAATTCCACCAAGGCTTTCCCAATTACTCCAATTGCCCAAATTTGGAGGAGAAACCATTGGGTTTACAACATTAGATCTTTCCCAAGGGGTCTCATAGCTTCTAGCGTTACTTAAGTAAGAATCAGTTTCTTCTTCATCATTAAAACTATTAAAGTCTTCGAACTCCTCAAACTGATTAACAGCATCAAGATCATCATAGTCATTAAACTCATTAAAGTTATCAAAACTTCTTAGGTAGTCATTTCTAAACCAACAATTATTTTGATTTGTGCAGTAAAGGCAATAAAAAAATGGATTATTATACATGAAAATCTCCTTGTAAATTTCTTAAGGTTTCAAACCTATATCCATATATTTTATGGGTAAAAATTAAAAAGTGTTACACTTTAAAATAAGTTGACGTAATTGCTAATCATTAAGTGTTAAAAGACCTGCTAGTACTAGCTTTCATAGATAAATCCTGTTGTTAACTTCATGGCAATACTAAAGGGAATGGTGGCAATAAATGAAAGGAATTGTTTTTTAAAGGTCTTTGAATTTAAATAAATATAAAGTTAAAAGAATTATAACAATTATAAATGTTAACTGATATAATGTGAAATTAGTTATTATATATGGCTGTGGTATTTTAATATTTAATGCGTGTCCAGTGGAAATTATTGAAGAAACTTGAATATCTTTTATAGGTGATAAATTTACTAAAACTCTTCTTAGATTCTCAGATAAATTTATGGGTATATTAACTAATGGGATTATTGAATAGGTATGTATATTAAATAAAACTAAGATTACAAGTCCAATTAAAGCACCCAAATATCCTTTCCAATAAAATAGAAAATAATGAGGTTATAGTAATTAATACAGTCACATATATGCTTTATAAACATTTTTCAACTCTAAACTCATAGCCCAAACTCCTCAATTATTTTTTTACCATCAATATCTCCATTAAAGTTTTTAGTGGATAAAGAAGGAGTACTAATTAGGTTTTGATCTCCTATTAAGTCATATTCTTTTCCATTTATTCTAAAAGTTAGTTTAGGATTAAATACATATATTTTGTTTTCTTTTATTTTATTTTGGGGAATTGTAAATGGAATCAATAGTGTGACTATATCACTATTCTTAAAATTAATCTTTGTGCTTGGAATAGATTTTGTCACTTCTTCTACAGGTTTTGGATATTTAACATGCTGAGTTATTTCATCAATGTTAATATCTGATATATGTTTATTTATAATTTTTATATTATCACCATCTATTCCGAAGTCCTCAATACCTAAATCTATGTTTATAAGTTCAATATTATTTTCATTAGCATTATCAGTAACATTTCCTAAAGTAATTAATATACCAGAAAAATTTGAATAAGTATTATCTGAGCACATTATTAGTTCCTGAGAAGAATTGTATATAATAGATTCTTTTGTATATTCATTATCTATTACTATATTTAGCGAACCAACACTAAATTCTTCAGTAACATTATCCATATATTTAATAACAAGTTTTTTAAAAATAAAAGTATCTAATTCATTGAAAAGCATTTTGGTATGGATATTTCTAATTTCATAATCAACAAAGGAAGTACTATTTATTTGCCAAGTATGAGCAGGAATGATTCTTTCTTTATGATCTATGATGTACATTTCTTTAATATTATTTTCTTGAGCCATTTCACTGAAGGTATTTTCGTCAAGAAAATTAAATGAAAGTTGAAACTCCTTATTAATTGTTCCGTAAACTGTTCCTAAATATTCCATAGGTGCTTGTTTAAAATGAGGAAATTTAACTTTATCTTTATTAGATTTAAATAGTAAAAATAAGGGTGTGGAAATAATTAAAAGTATTAAAACTAAAAAAGGCATTAGTTTTTTCATTGTTAAGATCCTTTCTAAGCATAATAAAAATTCTAATTAGTAAAATAGAGAATAAATTATAATAATTAAAATTTATTCTCTATATTTATTAGGGGTTATTATATTAATTATAGTTTTACTTTATTGCTAAATGACATATATGACCAGTTTCCATTTACATATTTGGAAGATTGTAATTTACCAATACTCCAATAATTTTCTGTACCATTAGTATAGACATACTTACTTCCATATTGGCATTCATATCTGCCGTAAGGGATTGAAAATGTTGTAGTAGTGGACCAAGTTGCACTAGCACCAATTGATACTTCAAAACCTACATTGGCTTGAGCAATCATACCATTAACTGTGGCAGATTGGCTAGAACTAAGAGAAGTGGATACAGTTCTAGATACGGAACGCTGAATATTGTCTGTAGTTCCTGAAACCCAATTGCTAGCTTCATGTCTCCAGTTAACGTTATCAGCAAAGCTTTTTCTACTTGGTACATATTCATATCCTGATAAACCGGGATCATAGAAAAGCATTTCGGTAGAGCAATTCTCCTCTGGGGTATTTGTTTCAGCATGTACAGTAAGTACATTAAGGCTAGAAATAGTTAAGGCTGTTAATGCTAAAGCAAGTAATTTTTTGATTTTTTTCATTTCTTTTATCCCCCCCTAAATATCTATAAGCAAAATTTACTATATAATAAAACAAATGTAAATAAAATAAGTGAATGAAAATTATACTTTATAATGTGTAAAAAGACAATTATTTTGTGAAAAATGGTATGAAACCTATTAATATAAGCTAAAGCAAACTCCACCTAGAACCAAGAATCACTTACTTAACTATAAGTTAAGTTTTCTGTAGCATATTCAACTATTAATCCATTAGTGTCTAGGATAAAGAACTATATACTAAAGCTATAGGATTCTATACTAGATTTATGGAGTGATAATAGATGGAAAAGTTATTAATAGGTGATGTTATTTATAGATTAAGAAAAGAAAAGGGAATTACTCAAGAACAATTAACAAACTTCATTGGGGTATCAGCAGTAGCAGTATCAAAATGGGAAAGTGGAATTTCATATCCAAATATAACTTTGATATATTATGGAGGTTATTTCTGCATGAATCCTGTACGTATAATTAATACACACCACCCTAATAGACTAATTAATAGATTCCAAAAATTGTGAATAAAATGTTAATTTGAATATTCTGACAAATATATTAAAGGGAAAAGAAATGATTTGAAGAATTATACAATTATGCAAATAATTATTTAATAATGCATAAAAAGGAGGTGTTGTATGATGGATTTAAATTTACAAAAAATATTTGAAGAATTAGAAGTAAATTTTTCAGATGTTGAGGTTGCTGGTCATAATTGTGCTTGCAAAGGCGCAGAGGAAGCACAATAATCACTATACTAAAGTCATATTTTGCATAAATCATTTTAGTATAATTAGTACACATAACTCTAATAGACTGATTAATATATTTTAAAAATGCGAATAAAATGTTAATTCAAATATTCAAGCGAATACATTAAAGGAAAAGAATCCTTTTAAAAAAGTTATACAATTATGCAAATAATTATTTAATAATGCATAAAAAGGAGGTGCTGTATGATGGATTTAAATTTACAAAAAATATTTGAAGAATTAGAAGTAAATTTTTCAGATGTTGAGGTTGCTGGTCATAATTGTGCTTGCAAAGGCGCAGAGGAAGCACAATAATCACTATACTAAAGTCATATTTTGCATAAATCATTTTAGTATAATTAGTACACATAACTCTAATAGACTGATTAATATATTTTAAAAATGCGAATAAGATATTAATTCAAATATTCCAGCAAATACACTGAAGGAAAATGAACATTTTGAATTATTAGATAATTATGTAAGTAATTATCTAATAATTCATAAAAAGGAGGTGTTGTAGGATGGATTTAAGTTTACAAAAAATATTTGAAGAATTAGAAGTAAATTTTTCAGATGTTGAGGTTGCTGGTAATAATTGTGCCTGCAAAGGCACAGAGATGCAATAATAACTATATTAAAGTTATATTTTAAAAAATATTATATATATAATAATTATGATATATATAATAATGTGGAGGTTTAGTTTATGAAACAATCTAAATATAATACTTTTTTTGAATTAGATGATTTAGATCAAGATAAGCATGTTTTATATAATACGTTACATAGAAAATATTTAATTTTAAATAATGAAGATAAATACTTGGTCGATAGTTTATTAACTAATTTAGAAAGGGAAACTTTTAATTTGGAGGAAACTGACTATTTAAAAAAACTAGCAACTATAGGTTCAATAATACCTAATGAATATATTGAATTAAATCAATTGAAATTTCTATATAATCAATATAAATTTAATAATAATGTATTTCATATAATTTTAAATCCAACACTTAACTGTAATTTTAGATGCAGTTATTGCTATGAAGAGCATAAAACTGAAAGTTTTAACGAAGAAATAATGAATCGCATAATTAAATTAGTTGAAAGAAAGAGCAGTGAAGAAAATAAAATTCAAGTTGCTTGGTTTGGTGGTGAACCATTGTTAGAATTTGATAAAATAAAGCATCTTACAGATATGTTTAAAAATATATGTAGTAACAATAATTGCTTATATGAAGCTAAAATTATAACTAATGGATATTTACTTAATGATAAAAATATAAAAAAATTAAAGGACTTAAATATTACTAATGCACAAATTACTTTAGATGGTACGAAGGAATATCATGATAAAAAAAGACATCTACAAAATGGTGAAGGAACTTATGAAAAAGTAAAAGAGAGTTGTATAAATATTCTGAAAAATGATATTAAATTAACATTAAGAGTAAATATAGATGAGGAAAATTATGAAGATATTTCAAATTTATTTAATGTAATACCTGATATTTATAAAAAAAATGTAAATTTTCAAGCAAGCAATTTATTTCAACAAAAAGAAAATCTAAACTTTTATTTATTATATAAAAAGATTATAGATAATGGATTTTCTTTTAATGATAGTTCAAATAGATTAATTAAATGTGAAGCAGCAACCCCCAATGCAGTAACAATATATCCTGATGGAAAATTAACTTTTTGCTCACTCGCTGCAGAAGAGGGTAATTTTTTTGGGAACTTAGATTCCGATGGGCGTATTAAAATAACTAACAAAGAATTATATTATAATTTTTATAGTGTGGACCCTTTTGATACTGAAATATGTAATGATTGCATTGAACTACCTATGTGTATGGGAACCTGTGTGTTTACCAGGTTTAAAAATAAAGGTAAGTGTACTAAAACCGCAGGATTATCATTACAAGATAGAATGAAACTTCATGTTTATAATGATAAACATTTTAAACATGTATTAAAGTAAAAACAAAGATTTAAATAACAGAAAAAGCAAATAGATTTAATTTCAAGTAGACTCATAAGATTTGGTTTATAAAAACAAATCTTATTTTACAACAAAAGGAAAAAAATTATTTTTATATACACTAAAGATAATCGGTACAGCAATAAGATTTGCTTCAGTTTTAGCTACATCTCTTATATCTAACTTAGTTATCCACTTATAATTGATAGATCAAATCAAAAATATCATAGTATTTATAGATTTTATTTGAAGTATATTCATATGTGCATTTTCTGTTTTATTTTATGTAAATGAGAGCATGATATTAATTCAAGTATATATTAACTATACTGCCACAATTATCATCTATATTCTATAGACCTGTTCAGAAAACTATGATACCTAATATTGCTTATAAAATATAGTTAGTGATGACACATTAATTCTTTATAAGTCATCGCCAGCTATATTTTTCAATGTTCAGATTAAATAATTGGTATTCTAAAACACCTACTGTGTACATGCTAGGGTTAGCTACTGTCACTTTACTTTTTAAAGTAAACAAAGAATTGAGGGGGATTATTTTGGGAAGAATTAAAGAAAAAGATAAAAGAAGTCTTATGACGAATATTACCTTTTTAGTTAAAAAAGCATGGATCTTTGACAAAGGATTGTTTGTATATTTTGGATTATATACAATTTTAACAGCAGTGTCACCTTTTATAGGTATACTTGCGCCTAAATTTTTGCTAGATGAATTAATGGGTTCAAAAAGAATAGAGGTTTTGCTAATAATTTTATCTACATTCTTTATTTTATCAGTGATTATAAAGTATTCAGTAGCTTATTTAGGTGGAGCATATTATCCTAAAATGGTTAAAATAAGATTTGAATTTATATCTATAATGCAAAAAAAAAGCATGACAATGGATTTTAAACATACTGAAAATCCTAAAACTTTAAATGATCTGGAAAGTGCATGGAGAGCAGTTAATAACAATGATGATGGAATAGAAGGTGTATTTCACAAACTTTTTTCTTTGATAGGAAGCGGTATTGCTTTTATAGGATATGTTGCCATCGTTGCCACACTAAATCCTTTAATACTTATATACCTTATTGCTAATGTTATAATTACATACTTTTTGACGTTGAGAGTTAAAAAATATGAACACAGCAAAAAAGATGAAATATCTGAATCTAACAGGAAATCAGATTACATTTATAATATAATGTATGATTTTTCCTATGGCAAAGACATAAGAATATATGGCTTTAGCCATTGGCTTTCAAAGAAGTTTCAAAAATTTAAGGATGATAGGGTTAAAATAAATACAAAAATAAAATATAAATATTTTACTGTTTCAGTGATTGATGTAGTTCTTCTTTTACTAAGAGAAGGTTTAATTTATGGTTATCTAATTTTTAGAGTAGTAGATAAAGGTATGGGAATTGGAGATTTCACCATGTATTTTGCAACAATAGGAGGCTTTGCAGCCTGGATGAAGAAAATCATGATTGACCTAGCACACATTCGAGCTCAGAACTTGTATATAAATGATTATCGTGATTATTTAGAGCTTGATGATGAAAATATAAGTCAAAATACAAAACCTATTCCAAATAAGACACCTTATGAAATTGAACTTAAAAATATTTCTTTCAAATATCCAAATAGCAAAAATTATATTTATAAGAATTTATCATTAAAAATAAAAGCTGGTCAGCGGCTTGCCATAGTTGGAGTAAATGGGGCAGGTAAAACTACCTTTGTAAAGCTTTTGACAAGACTTTATGACCCTACAGGGGGAGAAATATTATTAAATGGTGTAAATATTGCTGACTTTGATAAAGAGGAATATTATAATAAGTTTTCAATTGTATTTCAGGAGATAAAAATGCTTGCATTTTCAGTGGCTGAAAATATTGCACTGTCAGAGGAGGATAATATTCACCGTGAAAAGGTTATTAAATGTATTGATAAAGTAGGAATGAGTGAGAAAATTAATTCCCTTGAAAAAGGTATTGATACAAGTGTTTTAAAGATACTTGATGAAACTGGAATAGAATTCTCAGGAGGAGAAAATCAAAGACTGGCCCTAGCACGTGCATTGTATAAAGAAGGGGATATTATTGTACTTGATGAACCTACTGCAGCACTTGATCCAATTGCAGAATACAATATTTACAAGGGTTTTGATGAAATGATAGGTGACAAAACTGCAATCTATATTTCTCATAGACTTGCAAGTACACGATTTTGTGATGTTATAGCATTTTTTGAGGATGGAGAAATTAAAGAATACGGAACTCATGATGAACTTTTAAAGAAAAATGGTAGATATGCAAAAATGTTTAATGTACAAGCAAATTATTATAAAGAAGAAGTTTTAGAGGAGGTTTTATAGATGAAAGTTGACGGAATAAAGGGATTTAAAAAGGACTTTGGAGTTATGATGCATTTTTTAAAGTTATCTTCTAAAATATCTAAAAAGTATATTCCTATTTTATTTATGTCATCCATATTTAAAGCGATAACTCCTTTTATTAACATCATTATGCCTAAATTTATTATAGATGAACTTCTTGATAAGAAAAGAATAGAAGTATTTATTATGTTAGTTGCCATAATTGTAATAGCAAATGCTATACTGAATCTTACTAATAGGTGGCTAGATACCTTAGTAGATATAAAAAATATGGAAGTACTAAATGGCTTTGATTTGCTTGTAGGTAAAAATATAATGAATATGGATTTTGAAAAAATTGAAGATCCAGAGGTTTTAAACTTAAAAGATAAGGCTATATTTCCTTTGCGTAATCAACAAGTTTTAGAACGTATGATAAGGTGTATAGTGGATTCCATTTCTGGATTTATTACTATAATAGCACTTTTGGCAGTAATATCCACCTTGAATTTACTTATAGTTTTTATAATTATATTAATAGTTTTACTAAATTCTTTTTTGTACAAGAAATCTCAGGCAGCCCAGTATAAATTTTATGGGAGTTTAATACCTCTTAATAGGAAATTTGCATATTATTCAAAGATAACTTCGGATTTTTCTATGGGTAAAGATGTGAGATTATATAATATGCACCCACTTATTATGGGGAAAATTAAAGATTATAATAAAGAAAGTATTGATGGATTTGAAAAAATATTTAAATTAATGGGTAAATATAATGGATTAAATGAAGTTAATATGCAAATTCAAATGATAGTTGTTTATGCTTATATGACTTATAAAGTGTTAAAGGATAGTATTGGTATAGGTAATTTCACAATGTATATAAGCGCTACTAACAAATTCAGTAATTCCATATCTGATTTTTTTAAAACCTTTATAGAATTTAGACAGATGTGCAGATATTTAGATTTATATCTTGAATTTGAACAGATAGAGTCTTGTAGAAGTATAGGGGGAAAAAAGATTGAGAATATTGATTCTTGCATAATTGAATTTAAAAATGTATCCTTTAAATACCCTAGAAGTGCAAACTATACATTGAAGAATGTATCTATTACCATAAGTAATGGTGAAAAGCTGTCTGTTGTAGGTCTAAACGGTGCGGGTAAAACTACATTTATAAAGCTTTTAACAAGACTATATGAGCCTACAGAGGGTGAAATACTCCTTAATGGAGTAAATATAAAGGAATATCTCTATGAGGATTATATGAAGCTTTTATCAGTAGTTTTTCAGGATTACAAGCTTATGGCATTTTCTATTAAGGAAAATATCGCTCTAGACCAGCATGAAACTGCTAAAGATGAGGAAATACTTCAGGTTCTTGAAAAATGCGGATTGGGAAAAGCTGTTTCAAAGCTAGACAAAGGAATATATACCTCTATATATAAATCCTTTGATAAGGATGGTATTGAGTTCTCAGGAGGGCAATCGCAAAAACTTGCAATGGCTAGGGCAATATATAAAAATGCTCCTATAGTAGTACTTGATGAACCTACTGCGGCATTAGATCCAATCTCAGAATTTGAAATTTATAGCAGTTTTAATAAACTAATTGGTGATAAAACTACCATATATATTTCTCATAGACTATCAAGCTGTAAATTCTGCCATAGAATAGCTGTGTTTGATAAGGGTGAGATTGTTCAGTGTGGAACTCATAATGAATTAATTAAAAAAACAGGAAGTCAATATGAGGTTATGTATAGTGCACAGGCACAATATTATATATAAGTGAAATTATGGTGAAAAGCTTATAAGATGGGTTACTAATGACGTTAACCAATAAAGTTAAGGTTTTGAAATATTAAATGGATGTAATGAATCTCATTCTTACCTCATAAAGTATACGGCAACCATTGGTGTACAGATTGTACATATATGCACTCATCTAATGGTAAAATGATGTACAAACATGATAGAAGTATTATGGCAAGTAAGTCATCTACAAATATAACAGTCGATTTAGCTATAGAAACACTTACAGAAGCAATGCAAACTCATAAATCTACTGTTGGATTAATTGTAGAATAGAAATAACCCCGATTAACTCGGGGCTATTTCTTTATATATAAAGGAAGGAATAGTCTTATAACCTTGTTGGAGTTTCTAGGAAGTAACCACAATTAGTGCATTGATATACATAGATAGTTACCTTTCCTAAATTAACGTCGTTAGCAACATAGGAGTACTTATAAACGTATTTATGACCAGTACATAACCTATTTACTTCACTCATGCAGGTATGCTTATCTTTTGATGCATTAGGAAGTGTACTAGCAAATGTTATAGTAGAAGTAGAAGCAACTAAAGCACACACCAAAACAGAAAATAAAAGTTTTTTAAATTTTTTCATTTGAAAACCTCCTAAATTTTTACTTCTACATCAGTTTACCATATTTTGTAATTTAATGCAACTAGGTTTTTATACTTTATAGAGAAATATATATGAGATATAGTTAATATATTCTATTTCACAGGATAATGAAAAAGAAAATGGAGTTTAAGATGGTTTTTTATAGGTATGTAAGAAGTTATTAATTAAGGTAGATCTTAAAAATTAGAGTAAGATACCTCTAATCATTGCATTAGATATTAATATAAAAAAACAGTGGAAAGTATAGATATGTGTAGGATTAAAAGGTAAAGCTATAGATACTTGTTGATACAAAAATTAAACATGGATATAATTAATATAAGATGAATCTAAATAATAAGTCAATGTACGGGGCATTTTTGGCTTGTTATTTATTTTACTATAAGTAATCTGTAAAGTGGGCATTAATAAGTGAATAAAATATACTTTAAGGAAGAAATAATAGAGAAATAGATGTGTTATCATGAAAGAGGAAAAATTAATAAAAATAACAAAAGAATAGAAATAAATATTTAGTTGGATATTAATATTCATGAAATAAGGAATCAAGTGGGGGTTAATTTATATGTCTTATAGTATTGAAATAGTTAGGAAAGATAATCAGAAAATAAGTAAGTGGTCTGGGGGTACTACTAGGGAGCTTTTTATATATCCAAAGGATGCAATATATAGTGAAGGTAATTTTAAATGGAGATTAAGCTCAGCGGTGGTGGATGTTGAAGAATCAGTATTTACATCTTTGCCAAGGGTAGAGAGAATTATTATGGTTATTCAGGGAGAATTATTACTCAAGCATGAAGGACATCATACAGTTAACTTGAAGCAATATGAACAGGATAGCTTTAGTGGACATTGGATAACTAGAAGCTTTGGCAAGGTTAGAGATTTTAATTTAATGATGGAAAAGGGCAATTGTGGGAAACTAGAAGTTATCTTTATTAATGAAAATGAAAATATAGACATTGTATGGGAAAAGCATCTAGATAACTCCCAAATAGTTTCTTCAAAGGCTGTAGCATTTTATATGGTAAAGGGAAAGGTTGAAGTGAATTTTCTAAATGGCAAAAAGGAGATTCTATATGAAGAGGATTTATTATTGATTTATGGAGACTTGGGAGATGATTTGACCTTGACGAAGATTAAAAATTCTAGTGAAAAAGCAGAAATAATTAAGGCAGAAGTGTATTATTTGGAATGATTTTAAAGGTAATCGCAGGTTTCTAAACTCTATGAA
Organism: Clostridium simiarum; assembly: GCF_018919175.1. Taxonomy (GTDB): domain Bacteria; phylum Bacillota; class Clostridia; order Clostridiales; family Clostridiaceae; genus Clostridium_L; species Clostridium_L simiarum. Next base: position 103,681 of record NZ_JAHLQL010000006.1, read on the forward strand.
GAGCTAACACAAAAGCATGAAAAAAATTTAGATAGATATGTTTATCCGATGATTACCCGCTCTTAATACTACCATTTTCTTTAAAGTGGGAATAAAGAGGGGCTACGTCCTTGGATAAAGATTTTTAAGCTTTATAGGGAGTAAAAATTCCCTATAAATACAAGAATTCTGTTTGTAGAGGGAAAAAACAGGATATAATCCAAAAACTATTGATATAGATGGAAGAAATTTTAAAGAAAGGTTATAAAACAAAGGAATTATATAGAAGAAAGAGTGAAGTTAAATAGGGATTAAGGAAATGTTACCTTAATCCCTAAAAATATTATTTTTAATAGAATTTAAATTTTCACATATATAGTTATTATGTTTCTTTAGATAAAAATTTGAACATAGTATTATGAAAGTATTTGATAAAATAGTCAAGCTACATTACTCTTCCAGGTAATATTGCATCTAAGACTCCAATAACTACAGCTGCTAATAATGCACCTATTATAGATACTCTCATATTTGGTACCAAAAATTGTGTTAAATATATTATTATAGCAGCAATAACAAATCCTTTGATGCCCTTTCCTAGAGGGGATGCATCCACTCCCATAAAGGATTCTACTAAAGAATCTAATACAGTTATTACAATTGCAGCTAACAAAAATGACCATAATCCGTTAATAGTAAAACCAGGTGTGAAAAAGGATGTTATCCCTAAAACAACTGCAACTAATATTAATCTTATTATCCAACCTAAAAAACCATTATTTGAACGTTCTTTTTCATGTTCTTTCTCGTTTCCCATGAAGATTCCTCCTTTATAAAATTTTCTTACACATATATTGGCACATATATAGTATGCTCATATAATTTAAAAATATAATAGTTAATAAAAAATATTTACAATTTACAATAGTTTTGGTAATATATTACCAAAGCTAATTACTAATGGTAAGTATTATGAACAGATATACTGTAAACAACCTGAGATATTATCCATAAAAGCACACTTATAGATAATAAAGGATAAGTAAGAAATTTCTTTAAAACCATTAATGATTTATATTGAAACATGATTTAGAGGGAATATGTTATGAATAATGAAATATGAATTAAATGGAGGGTTTATGAAGAGAGGTATAAATATATTATTAGGTGCTTTACTTTTTTGGTTTACCTTAGACATTACAGGGTTTTCTTTAGGAAGCTTTTGCTTAGTTGAAAGTCCTGGTATACTAAGTGGTGATACTGTTTGGTGGATAATTTTTGTATGTTGCTTTATATTATTTTTCTTAAAAGAAAAACAAGGGAAATATGTGTTATCAGTATTTCTTACAGCTTGGATTATAATTCAATATTTTTCACATTGGAATTACACAATCTTTGGGGTAACTGAAAGAAAATTGACAGGGTATAATAAATATTTTGCTAATACATTTCATATTATTCCACCCTCTGATAGTGTACTGATACCGGATTTATATCATATAATACTGCATATATTGATAATCTCGTTATTTGTTTTAATAATAGTAGATATATTTCAAAAAAGAAAAACTGACTTTTAGTTAAGAGTGATATAACATATAATATACTGTAAATCATATTTTACTAAACAATAATATAGTAGGATATTAATAGCTTATTATATATGGACTTACTAAAGATATAATAAGGAGGGAAAATAAATGGGTTATACAACAAAATTTATTCTCGTTTTAGCTCTGGGCAAAGATTACATGGAACAAATAGAACAAGAATTTGTTCAGAGCCTAATTTATTAGATTAATTTAGTGAAAATTGTTTTGTGTGATCTTTGCTTTATTATTTACAAATAATAAAGTGGATAGGAGCAAAGACCATGAAATATGAAAATGCTGAAGAGATACTACCAGAATATATTCTTCAATTGATTCAAGAATATATAGAAGGTGGATATTTATATATACCAATAAAATATGAGAATAAAAAGCTTTGGGGAGAAAATAGCGGTGCAAAAGATGCCTTAAAAAAAAGAAATACAGAGATTTTCAATAAATATAACAAAGGTATATCTGTAAAAAAACTTGCTGAGAGCTATTATCTTACAGAGCATAGTATTAGAAGGATAATTAGAAAAGAAAAAGAAAATATATGATATAACTCGGTATTTACTATTATTAAATTAGTAAATACCGAGTTTTTATATCTATAAATTCTACTATTAAATTAGTAAATACTAAGTTTTATATCTATAAATTCTACTATTAAATTAATAAATACTAAGTTTTATATCTATAATTTTTATTATTAAATCAGCAAATATTAAGTTTCATATTTATAATTTATACTATTAAAATAGAAGACTTTTAGCTTGGGATTTAGTGGTGAAATATGAACAAACTTAATATAGAATCATTTAGGAACTTGAGAAGTCACAGGTAATGGGGTTAATATATTTATGAGAAGGCTATAGGATGGTTAGAAAGAGATTTAAAGTAAATAATATTAATGTATTATAAAAAATAATTATGAAAGTAAATAATATTTATATATAGATTTAATAAAATTTCTTTATTTAGAATAATAGCTATTCATATGTTACCATAATATGGATGTAGCTTTATTAATGAATATATATATTATAAAAATAAATTATATAGGAGTAAACTAATGAATAAGTTAACAGTTTTAGAAATAAAGTTTGATTTTAATGGGGAGACAAATGTGATTTTTCCAGTTATATTAAGTGATGAAAGTGAAGTTGTTTTAATTGATTGCGGATACCCTAATTTTTTACCTTTAATAAAGGCTGCTGCAAAAAAACAGGGAATTGATATTAGTAAATTAACAAAAATAATTATAACACATCATGATTTTGACCATATGGGATCTTTGGCAGAATTTAAAAGAGAGTATCCACATATTAAGGTTCTTGCATCAAGTGAGGATGAAAAATATATTAGTGGTAAGGAAAAGTCTTTAAGATTGCAGCAAGCAGAAGCTATATTTCATGAGCTTCCTGAGGAGGAAAAACAGGGGGCAAAGAAATTTCAAAGGTTTATTGAGTCAATAGAAAGTGTTCCAGTGGATATATGCTTAAAGGATAAGGATTTATTGCCTTTATGTGAAGGTGTAGAAATAATTGCTACTCCAGGACATATGCCAGGGCATATTTCAATTTATATAAAAAATAGTAAAACGTTGATTTCAGGAGATGCCTTAGTAATAGAAAATGAGGAATTAGTCATTGCAAATCCACAGTATACTTTAGATATTGTTGAAGCAAAAAATTCTATAAGAAAGTTATTAAATTATGAAATAGATAAAATTATATGTTACCATGGTGGCATATATACTAAAAATATTAAAGAATCATTAGAAAAGATTATCTCAGACTAATTTAATTATTAGGTAAAACTTAGAAAAAGATTATCTCAGACTAATTTAATTATTAGGTAAAACTTAGAAAAAGATCATCTCAACTAATTTAATCATTAAGTGAAAGCTAATCTGAGGTAGAGCTTGTAGCTCCATATAAGGATTAGTTAAGCGTATTTAGGTACTAGCAGTGCTTATGCTATAAATGGGGATGACTTAATTAAAGGAGAGAACTTTGTGTATTAATCTGATTTAACTAAGTAATTTATGGGGATGGGGTATGAAAATAAATATGATTAAGGACTTAGAGAGTTTAGAGGTGGGAGAGAAAAATAAATATGATTAAGCAATTAGAAAATTTTGAAATGGAACAGGTTATGAATATCTGGTTAAAGACTAATATTACAGCTCATAATTTTATACCAAAGGAGTATTGGATTAAAAATTATGATGTTGTTAAAGATGAGTACATGCCGATTTCCACAACTTTTGTTTACAAAGAAGATGATACAATTAAAGCATTTATAAGCATTATAGAGAATTCATTTATTGGTGCCTTATTTGTTTTAGAAGATTATCAGGGGCAAGGTATAGGTAAAAAGCTTTTAGATCATTGTAAATCTTTATATTCAAATTTAGAATTAGGAGTTTATGAAAAAAACACAGCCGCAGTTAATTTCTATAAGCATTGTGGTTTTATAGTGAAAAAAGAGCAACTAAATGAGGATTCAGGTATTACGGAATATATAATGGCATGGACAAAAGAAGACTAATGAAAGAGCAATCAAAAGGTTGCTCTTTTTTAGAGGAAAAATTAAAGTAAATAGTATAGATTTTTTCTATAACCTTAAGCCTTTAATGTCTTTTATTCTTGATAGAATAATGTTGCAACTTAACGATAAGACCCCTGGTAATTTATGGATTACTTCCTTTAAAAATGATTCCATGGCTTCACTGTCTTCAGAAATGGCATGGACGTGAAGTTTATTTTTACCAGATACATGATAAATCTGTGTTACTGTATCGTTGGCATTTAAAATATCCACAACTTTTTGAAAGCTTACTGGTTCAACTTCAATTTCATAATAAGAGGATACAGCACTACCAATTTTTTGTGGATTGATTATGGTGGTGTATTCTTCAATTATACCTTTTTCCTCTAAGGAACTGATTCTGGATTTTACAGCTACCCTAGAGAGACCAACAGCCTCGCCAATATCTACATAACTCATGCGAGCATTTTGTGTTAGTAATTTAATGATGGCTTTATCTATTTCATCTAAACCTTTTAAGTACAAATACATCACCTCTATTTTTCTATGTTGTATTTATAATAAAGCTTTTGTTTATGAAAATCAAGGGTGGGTTGCCTTTTGTTAAGCTTGTATTGACAAATAGTAAGTGCGATGCTAAACTAAATGAAATTACAAAAGTAAAGTTTGAAATTACGTTATGAAACAATGGGAGGGTGTTACAATGAAAGCAATTAATAAAAGTGTACTTAGAAAACTTAAAATCAGTCTAGTATTTACTATAGGAGTAGGAGATAGATTTAGCAATGATTAAAGATTTGACTTCTGGTAATGAGACAAAGGTAATGCTTCGTTTCGCTATTCCAATGATTATTGGAAACTTATTTCAACAGCTATATAATGTAGCTGATACTATTATTGTAGGACAGTTTATTGGTGCTGGTGCCCTTGCAGCAGTTGGCAGCTCTTATACGTTGATGGTTTTTTTGACCTCTATTATACTAGGGCTTTGCATGGGTAGTGGGGTAGTGGTGTCTATGTTTTTTGGTGCAGGAAAGAAGGACAAACTAAAAAGTAGTGTTTTTACTTCCTTTTGGTTTATTGCACTGATTACCATTATAATAAATGTATTTGCATTAGTCTTTATTGATGAGATTCTTCACTTCATTCAGATTCCTGCAGAGGTTTTATATGATACAAAGAAATATTTACAGATTATTTTTTATGGAATACCGGCTACATTTATTTATAACTATTTTGCTACTATGCTACGTAGCATTGGTAATTCGGTTATGCCTCTTATATTTCTTATTATTTCCGCGGTAATAAATATTGTGCTAGATATTATTTTTGTGGTACCACTAAGTATGGGAATTAGTGGGGCAGCTCTTGCAACTATTATTGCTCAAGGGTTTTCTGCTGTAAGTATTGCTATTTATAGTTTTAGAAAGGTACCTGAGATACGCCTAGAACGTAAACATTTGCACTTTGAAAGTAGCATTGTAAAACTCATTGCAAACTATTCCCTTCTCTCTAGCATTCAACAATCCATTATGAACTTTGGTATTTTGATGATACAGGGTCTTGTTAATAGCTTTGGTGTATCTACAATGGCAGCTTTTGCAGCAGCAGTTAAAATTGATAGCTTTGCCTATATGCCAGTGCAGGATTTCGGTAACGCATTTTCCACCTTTATAGCTCAGAATAAGGGGGCAGAAAAGCAACAACGGATACGGAATGGGATTCATTCTGCTATAAAAATTATTACTATCTCCTGTATAACAATTTCTATCCTGGTGGTGGTATTTGCAAAACCTCTTATGAGTATTTTTATTAAAGGGAATGAAACAGAAATTATTGGAATTGGGGTGCAGTACCTATACATTGAGGCAAGTTTTTATTGTTTAATTGGATACTTATTTATGTTCTATGGTTTATATCGAGGCTTTGGTAAGGGAAGTATGTCCATCGTCCTCACTATTGCCAGCCTTGGAACTCGAGTGGCTCTGGCTTATGTGCTTTCTTCCGTACCTTCTATTGGGGTTCTAGGTATTTGGTGGTCTATTCCTATTGGCTGGGCTCTAGCAGATATCATAGGCTATTATAAAATAAAAAAAGATAAAATTATTTAATATTCACCATAATCATTTAGTAATATGACAGGCTATTGTCATATTAATCTAGTTATAATTAAAGTATGATTTAAATCTAAATGAGCATTGGTAAGAAGGAAGAAATTGTGGAAAATAAAAGGGATTATACAATAATCCTTTAGCCTATTGAGAGAATATAAGGATTTATTGATATTTTTAATATTGAGAGGAGTAGTAAAATGAGCTTTATTACTTTAGATAAAGAAAATATAGAAAGTGAACATATATGCTGTGCTATTTCAGATAAAAAATGTAAACAAGGATATGAAAATAAAAAGGAGTGGCTTAAAGAGCAGATAGATAAGGGATATGTATTTACAAAATTAGATGAGAGGGCTAAGGTATTTATAGAATATTGTCCTTCAGAAATAGCTTATCTTCCAATAGATGCTCCAAATTACATGGTGGTGAATTGCTTTTGGGTATCTGGTAAATATTCAGGAAAAGGCTATGGAAAGCAATTACTACATCAATGTATAGATGCTGCAAAAAAAGATCATAGGGAGGGCATAGTTGTTTTATGTAGTGATAAGAAAAGACCTTATATAAGTGATAAAAAATTCTTTATAAAACATGGTTTTTCAGTGATAGATAAGGCTTATCCATACTTTGAACTTCTATATCTAAAGCTTAAGGATAGTCCTCATGATCCTAGATTTTTACCTTCTGTAAAAGAGGGTCTTTGTGAGGATAATGGAGGATTTAAAATTTACTATTCTGATGCCTGTCCATTTACAGATTATTATGTAAATGTTATTCAAAAGAGCATAGCTAAGGATAATAATTGTGTATATGAATCTATTAAATTAGTTAATAGAGAAGAGGCTAGGCTTAGTCACTGCCCTTATACCAATTATTCTCTTTTTTATAAAGGAAAGTTTATCACCCATGAGTTAAATCCTAAGAAGTTTGCAAATATAATTAATGAATTATAAAGCGGAGATGGAGAGAGATTATTCAAAAGTAAACTCCATCTAAACCCAGAATTACTTGACGCCAGGAATCATAATATTCAAATGTAAAAAGTGTAAAATTAGGTTTTTTAAAAATATTTATATAGTAGTATAGTTTAAAGCTTTGTTAATTAAAGGAGGAAAATATACCTCCTTTAATTATTTACTTAATTTCAACCCTATATTAAACATAGTTTTAAATGACAATTTACAAATGAAGAAATAGATTATAACAAATCCTTAAGCTCCCTTTGATTTAAATAATCTTTTTAATATTAAAATTATCTTTAAGTAAAACCCAATTTTGTGGGAATGGGAACCCTAATGCCCAATAACTAATACCTTTTAACTTGTAATCTTTAACTGTATCAAATTTAGCTTGAGCACTTCTAGCATCTTCAAACCATACTTCGTGGCGCTTTCCTTGATTATCTGTATAGCGATAAAAAGGTGTTTGACTAATTGGATCAAAATGTATAATTGCTCCATGTTTCACTGCTCTTGCTATGGCTTCCTGCATACTGAAAGTTTCAGCCTCCATGCCTTGAACATGAGGAATAACCCAATCTCTAGCATATAATTGAAAACCAAAGAAAATCTTATCCCTTGGAATAACAGTAACCGCATAATCAAGAACCTTTTTTATTTGATTTAAAGGTGAAACAGCCTGAGGAGGTCCTAGTCTATATCCCCATTCATAGGTCATAAGTATAACGAAATCAACAATCCTTCCATGTGCCTTGTAATCATGGGCTTCATATAATAATCCTTGTTGAGTTTCTCCTGTCTTTGGAGCTAAAGCAGTAGACACAAAGTAATTTTCTGCATGTAGCTTTTCTACTGTAAGTTCTAGAAATCTATTATAATTTTCTCTGTCTTCTGGTAGTACATTTTCAAAATCAATATTTACCCCTAAATATCCTTTCTCTTTCATTACATTTAGAATGTTATTAATTAGCTTCTCTCTAATTTCAGCACTAGATAAAACTGTATGTGCAAGATTATTACCTAATTCAGTAGAAGTGAAGTTCGTTACAGCCATCATAGGAGCAATCTTTTCAGCATAGGCAGCACTAATTACTTGAGAATCATTTAAAGGTTCTAGACTACCATCTTCTTTAATTTTATATGCAAAAGGACTTAAATATGTTAAATAAGGGCCGCTTTCCCTAACTACAGGAACAGACTCTTCAGTAATATCATAGATATATCCATTTACATAGGTAACTGGTCTTCTCAGTGGAATGATGAGTATAGTACCTGGATACACAAGACTTGGATTTTTAATATTATTAGCATCCATTAAACTTTCTAGAGGAACTCCGTATCTTTCAGCAATTTCTTGTAAAGACTCCTCATACTTTACTTGATATCTAGTTGCTGGAATATATAGCTGAAGCCCAGGATAAATATTATTAATGTTTATCCTTGGGTTTGCCCTAGCAATTGTTTGCACAGAAGTTCCAAGAGTTCGTGCAATTTGCCATAGTGATTCTCCAGCCTTTACAGTATAAAGTATATCTTCTGTAGGGATTAATAAGGATTGACCAATAAGAAGATTATTAGGATATTCAAGTCCATTTACAATAATTATTTTAGAAGGTGGAACATTAAAATAATTAGAGATTTTCCAAAGGGAATCCCCAGATTTAACTACATATATGAGCATCAGTGACCTCCATATTTTTACTTTATACATTTTATGTATATTAATGGTAAAAGGTTCCTAAGCAGAGAACCAAGATCTATGATCTTGTGTGAATCACTTAAGCAGATACCAAAAGCCTATGGCTTTATGGTAGTCGCTTACTCTTCGAGTACTCATCTGAAGTTATGAAGATGAGTTTCCTAAGCAGATATCCCAAATCTGTGATTTGGTGATAGTCGGTTAAGCAGAGAACCAAGATTTAAAATCTTGTGTGAATCGCTTACTCTTCGAGTACCATCTGAAGACATGAAGATGAGTTTCCTAAGCAGATATCCCAAATCTGTGATTTGGTGATAGTCGCTTACTCATCTGAACTTGTGAAGATGAGTTTCCTAAGCAGATATCCCAAATCTGTGATTTGGTGATAGTCGCTTACTCATCTGAACTTGTGAAGATGAGTTTCCTATAAAAACATAGGAATTTTAGTATTTTAAAATAAAATTAATCATAGTATTAAATGTAGGATTTCATTAGGAGAATAATCACATGGATTTAAAGAATTGTAGAGAGTTAATAAATAGAATGGAGCATAACCTATATCATCTTGAAAGTATTAGGGTTATGAGCTTTAATATGTATGAAAAAATATTTTATGATAACTTAATAAGAATGGAGAAACAGAAAATTAACGTTTTAAAAAAATTTCTATGCAATATGGAAGAAGTAGAAAAAATGGATATAGATTATAAAAATATGAGACAACAAAGTTTTACCTTAGAGGAACTTAAAAAATATGATAGCAAAAATGGCAATAAGGCTTATATAGCTATTGATGGTATAGTCTATGATGTAACTTATAATGCAGCTTGGGCCGCAGGAACTCATTTTGGGCTTAAGGCAGGTAATGATTTAAGTAATGAAATTAGCTCTTGTCATAATAAGGAGCTAATTTTGAAAGGATTAGAACAAGTCGGAATACTTAAAAGTAATTAATGGAGGCGAGGAGCAGTGACATATGATGGGTGTCCTGTAGTAAAGTCTAAATATTCTACGGCTAAGGGTCTAGTGGAAGCAGCAGTTTCTGAAATAAGGATGGAAAATAAGAAAAAAATGAATTTAATATGGATTGAAGCAGCAGGCTGTTCAGGGAATATAATTTCTTTGCTAAATGGATGTGCACCTAATGTAGGTTATTTTTTGACGGATATGGTGAATTTAAAATATAACAACAGCATTATGAAAGCTCAAGGAGAAGAGGCTCAGGAACAGCTATTAGCTGCTCTTCATACGGAGTTTATTCTTATAGTTGATGGAGCTATATCAACTAAAGATAATGGAATTTACAACATTGTAGGTAATTATAAAGGGAAATTAATAACAGGAATGGAGGAGGTGAAAAGAGCTGCTCTTAAAGCCAAATATATACTTACCGTTGGTACTTGTGCTTGTTATGGAGGAATTTCAGCTGCAAAGCCAAATCCTACTGGATGTATAAGTGCCGCTGAATATATAAAAAAAGAGATTAATCGTGAGGTTATAAGGATACCTGGGTGTCCTGCACATCCTGATTGGGTTATGGGAACTATAGCTCATTTAATATTGTTTGGAGATATGGAACTGGATGAAGATAGGAGGCCTGTTGTTTTTTACGGAGTAACTATACATGATATATGTCCTAGAAGATCCTATTTTGAAAAAAGGATATTTGCCAAATCCGTTGGAGAGGAAGGCTGTATGTTTAAATTAGGTTGTAGAGGACCTGTTACAAAGACAGACTGTCCTACTAGAAAGTGGAATGATTATGTAAATTGGCCTATTGGAGATAACACACCATGTATAGGTTGTGCTCAAAAAGGTTTTCCAGATGCTATGGAACCATTTATAAATCTATAATTTGGAGGGGATCGTGTGGCGGATAAGGTGGTTATTAATCCTGTAACTAGGATAAGCGGATTTTTGCAGATAACAGCCTATATAGAAAATAATAAGATTATAAAGGCAGAAAGTCAGGGAATGCTTTTTAGGGGCTTTGAAAAGATGTTAAAGGGAAGACAACCTCTTGATGCTATTTATTTTACTGAAAGGATTTGTGGAATATGCTCTACAGCCCATTCTGTAGCTTCTGCAAGAGCTCTTGAAAAAGCTTTTAATATAGAGGTTGATAAAAATGAAGAAATGATTAGAGATGTGCTCCATGGAAGTGAGTTTTTGCAAAATCACCTGAGGCATTTTTATCAGTATGTGCTTCCAGATTACGTTAGAGGCTTTGATATAAATCCAATATATTCAGTTACACATGAGGATTTTAGAATACCAAAAATAGAAAGCGAAAAGCTTGTAGAGCATTATTTTCAGTCTTTAACCTACAGTAGAAAAGCCCATGAAATATTAGCTGTTTTAGGGGGAAAAGCACCTCATAATCACGGGGTTTTTGCTGGAGGCGTTACTGTTAATATAACAGCTCAAAAAATTGTTCAAATAAAAGCTCTTGTTACAGAAATTAAAGACTTTATTATAAATAAGATGTTAGAAGATGTTTCAATAATATCAAAATATTATAAGGATTATTTTAGCCTAGGCCAAGGACCTAAGAATTTAATGACCTATGGGGTATTTGATAGCTACGGCAAAGAAATTTATTATGTATCTCCTGGAGTTATTATAGAGGGAAAGAAAGAAGACTTAGATATTACAAAAATAAATGAAAATATATATAGAGCATGGTACAAGGCTGAAGATACTACCCTTAATATAGAAAACAATAATTGGGAGGTAGATCCTTTTAAAGAGGAAGGGTATAGCTATATAAAAGCTCCAAGATATAAGGGACATGCAATGCAAGTAGGACCTCTTGCAAGAATGTATATAAGTGGAGAGTATAGAGAGGGAATTTCAACTATGAATAGAATTGTAGCCAGAGCATTAGAAGCTAATAAAATAGCAAACATTATGCTACAGCTTTTAGATAGAATAGTTCCTAAAAACAGTACTAATAAAGCTTATAACTTATCTCCAAACGCTGTAGGATATGGATTTATAGATACTACAAGGGGGTCACTTGGTCATTATGTAAATATTGAAGAAAAAGAAATAAAAAATTATACAATAATAACACCTAGCACTTGGAACCTGTCTCCAAAAGATTCTAATGGAATTTCAGGTGCTTTAGAGGAAGCCTTGGTGGGCACATATGTTGATAACCCTAAGAATCCTACTGAGATAGGAAGAATAGTTAGGTCCTTTGATCCTTGTGTTTCCTGTGCAACCCATGTTTTAAGTAAGGATTTTTCTACTATGGACATAAGGGTGGTTTAAAATGAGAAAAAAGGTTTTAGCTATAGGAAATAGGATAATGAGAGATGATGCTATTGGAGTATTAATCGCAGAAGAATTAAAAAATAATTTAGAAGAATTAGGATTTCAGGTTATATTAGGAGAAACAGATGTTGACTACTGTTTAAGTTTTGTGGAAGAAGGAGATTTTATATTTATTTTAGACTGCACTTTTTACGGTGTTGAGCCAGGTAAAATTTCTCTTTTAGATATTAAAGAGAAGGAAGGTTTTTTTGAAAAGGGGTATTCACAACATCAATTAAGTTTAATAAAACTTTTAAATAGCTATAATGTTAAAGATGTTACAGGCTATATTATAGGCATAGAAGGTGCAGATATCGACTATGGCGCAGAACTTAGCAGGGAACTTTTAGATAAATTTAATGACATAAAAAATAAAGTTTATAATACTATAATTTTAAGAAGCAAATCAGATTAAGTATACTTAAAAATCAAATTATATCAGCTAATTTTAAAAAATTTATTAAAATAGGAGGATTAAAAATGCATGATTCTTTCTTAATGCAAAATATTTCAAAGGAAATCAAAGAAATTTGTAGTAAAAATAATTTAAAGGCTGTAAGTATGATAGAAATTTCAGTTGCTCCCAGCAGTCATTTAACGGAGGAAAATCTTTTAGACCATCTTAAGGATTTAAATGGGGATTTTGTAGATGAAAATACAAAGATAAAGGTAAACTATGAAGCTATAGATGATCTTACCGCTGTTATTAAAAGGGTTGAAGGAGAGAAAATATAATATAACTATGAGAGAGGATAGAGTAGGTTATATAGTAAAAATATATGGAATTGTTCAGGGAGTAGGTTTTAGACCTTATATTTATAAGAAAGCAAAAGAATTAGATATTAAAGGATGGGTTAATAATTGTGATTCTTCTGTAATTATTAATGCTGAAGCTGTGAAGAGTAAAATGGAACAATTCCTTATAGATGTGGTGAAAAAACCTCCTGCCCTTGCAAAAATTGAAAAAATAGAAGTGATTAAAAGAGAGATAGAAGGATATGAAAACTTCATTATAAAAGAAAGTAGAGTTTCAAATACAAAATTAAAGTTTATTCTTCCTGATGTTGCAACCTGTGATAAATGTGTTGAAGATATATTTAATGAAAACTCCAAAAGATATAGATATGCTTTTACCAATTGTACTTTGTGTGGTCCAAGATATTCCATAATAAAATCCCTTCCTTATGACAGATTTAACACTACCATGAAGGATTTCAAAATGTGTGATTTTTGCAATGAAGAGTATAGAAATCCTGAAATAAGAAGGTTTCACGCTGAACCTACATGCTGCATAGATTGTGGACCACAGCTTTTTTTAACAGATAGTAAAGGAAAAAGAATACAGTGTTTAGATGAAATAAAGGAATGTGCTAGGCTTTTGAAAAATGGAAAAATTTTAGGGATTAAAGGTATAGGTGGATTTCACATAGTATGTAGTGCTTTAAATAATGAGGCAGTTTTAGAGATTAGAAAGAGGAAGAAGAGAATAGATAAGCCTTTAGCCTTAATGATGAAGGATATTAAAGAGGTTAAAAAGTATTGTAAAGTTAGTAAAAGTGAAGAAGAAGTTCTCATTAGTAATAAAAGACCTATAGTACTTTTAAGGAAGAACAATGAAAAGTATATATCAGAAGCTGCTACTAAAGGTATAAAAAAGTATGGTGTAATGCTTCCCTATACCCCTATACATCACTTACTATTTAAAGAAAATCTACCTCCTCTTGTTATGACTAGCGGTAATGTAAGTGGGAGTCCAATAGAATATACCAATGAAGGAGCCTTAAAAAATATCTCTAATTTGGTGGATTATTTTTTACTTAATAATAGAGATATAAATACACCAGTGGATGATTCTGTAGTTAAAGTAGTAGAAGAAAAAGTAATGGTAAGTAGACCTGGGAGAGGGTATTGTCCTTATTATTTTCATGGAAAAATAAAAAATAACATATTAGCATGTGGTGCAGAGGATAAAAGTACTTTTTCTTTTGCATTAGATGGAATTGTATATATGAGCCAGTATCTTGGAGATTTAAAAGAATTAAATGCTTATGGTGAATATATAAAGTCTATAAATAATATAAAAAGTATTTTTGATTTTGAACCTAGAGTTATAGCTTTTGATATGCATCCTAGTTATATGTCCACTATTTATGGAAAGAGTTTAAACAGTATTAAAGTGCCTGTTCAACATCATCATGCTCATATGGTAAGTTGTATGTTAGAACATGATATATGGAATTATGCTATAGGAATAATATATGATGGGACAGGCTTTGGTAGGGACGGAAATATGTGGGGAGGAGAATTTTTAATTGGCAATAGAAGAGAATTTAAAAGGATAGGACATTTTAAATATACAAAAGTTCAAGGAGGAGATTCTGCTCAAAAGCATATATGGAAGATAGGGGTAAGTTATTTAAAAGGCCTTAAAGATAAAGATAGGATAAACCTTGGATTAAAGAGAATTGAAAGTTTTTCAAAAGAGGATATAGTAAATCTATGCTGTGCCCTAGACTATGATTTAAACTGTTATAAAACATCAAGTGTAGGCAGGTTATATGATGCTGTTTGTTCTATTTTAGGAGTAAGAGAGACAATAAGTTATGATGGACAAGGTGCCATAGAACTTGAAAATATTTTAGAGGAGAATGTTAAGGAAAGCTATAGTTATTTAATAGAGAAAACAGGAGATATGAACATAGTAGATTACTCTTTTATGCTGATGGATATATTAGATGACATTGAAAAGGGAGTAAGTATTTCAAAGATAAGTGCTAAATTTCATAACACCATTGTAAATATAACAGTTGAAATGGCTTCTAGGATAAGAGAAGAGTTTAAAATAAATATCGCTATTTTAAGTGGTGGAGTTTTTGAAAATGAGTACCTTCTAAAAAATATTTATACATCTCTAGTAAGGAAAGGTTTTGAAGTGTTTTTTAATGAAAGCGTACCCACTAATGATAGTGGAATTTCTGTAGGACAAGTTGCTGTAGCAGATGAAATATTAAAGGAAAAGGAGATATAATATGTGCCTTTCAGTTTGTGGAAGGGTAAAAACTGTGGATTTGCCCTTTGCTTCAATAGATATTAAAGGAATAGAAACCTTAGTTAATGTGGAACTTGTAGAGGAGCCAGTAAAAGGAGATTATGTACTTGTCCACGCTGGATTTGCTATTGAGAAGATAGATGAAGAGTATTTTAATTATTTAGATAGTGTTTTAGAGGAAATGCTAAAAGAAGATGATGAATATTAAAGATAATAAATCCAGAAGATTAATAAATAAAATAAATGAATATGCAGAGTATATAGGAAAAGAAAATATAAATATCATGGAAGTGTGTGGCACTCACACAAACTCAATAGCAAAATATGGAATAAGCAATGTTATTTCTAATAAGATAAATTTGTTAGCAGGGCCAGGCTGTCCGGTATGTGTTACTAATGAAGAGTATATAGATGCTGCTGTATATTTAGCTTCAAAATACATAACTATAATTACTTTTGGAGATTTAATAAAGGTAAGGGGAAGTAATTCTAGCCTATCTATTGAAAAATCAAAAGGACGGGATATAAAAATAATCTATTCTATTAGTGAAGTTATTAATATAGCTGAAGAAATATATCCTAAAAACGCTGTGTTCTTGGGTGTAGGATTTGAAACTACAGCTCCTTTGATTGCATCTGTTATAAAAGAAACTTACAGAAGAAAAATTAAAAACTTATATTTTTTCACCTCTATAAAAACAATGCCACCTATACTTGAAGAGATTTTTAATAATAAAAATAGAAATATCCACGGAATAATATGTCCAGGAAATGTTGCGGTAATAGAAGGAGAAAAAAGTTTTAAATTTATTTATGAAAAATATAAAATACCCTCAGTAATATGTGGTTTTAATCCAGAGGAAATATTAGGAGGTATATGTTTTTTACTTAAAGATATTTATCGAAAAAATAAAGATAAAAGTCAGGTTGGATTTGAAAATCTATATAGAAAATGGGTAAGTGATGAGGGAAACAAGATCGCTAAAGATTTAATTAAAGATGTATTTGTAGTAGAAGATGTAGTATGGAGAGGTATTGGAAATGTTAGAGATTCAGCATTAATTATTAATGACAAATATGCTTTTGTTGATGCAGTAAAAAAGTTTAACTTACAGAAATTTTTTAGTAAAGACACTTATAGTAGTAAAGATAAAGGTAGCTGTAGATGTGGGGATGTTTTACTTGGAAATATCCATCCTTTTCAGTGTAAGCTTTTTAAAAATGTATGCAATCCTGAAAATCCCTGTGGTCCATGCATGGTATCAGCAGAAGGAACCTGTGCTACACACTATAAATACAGTATATATGAACTGAAGTCATGAAGATGAGTTTCCTAAGCAGGTATCCCAAACCTATGGTTTGGTGATAGTCGCTTAAGCAGAGAACCAAGATCTACGATCTTGTGTGAATCGCTTACTCTTCGAGTACCATCTGAAGTTATGAAGATGAGTTTCCTAAGCAGATATCCCAAATCTATGATTTGGTGATAGTCGCTTAAGCAGAGAACCAAGATCTACGATCTTGTGTGAATCGCTTACTCTTCGAGTACCATCTGAAGTTATGAAGATGAGTTTCCTAAGCAGATATCCCAAATCTATGATTTGGTGATAGTCGCTTAAGCAGAGAACCAAGATCTACGATCTTGTGTGAATCGCTTACTCTTCGAGTACCATCTGAAGTTATGAAGATGAGTTTCCTTTAAATACACAGTAATGGGGGGATATAGGTGGATATAGATACTATTGAGCTTATTCATGGTGAAGGAGGGAAGCATACACAACAATTAATAGAAGATGTGTTCTATAAAAACTTCAACAATGATATTTTATTAAAAAATACAGACTCTGCATTAATAACCCTTCCTTCAAAAAACATTGCATTTACAACGGATTCCTTTGTTGTAAATCCTATATTTTTTAGAGGAGGGGATATAGGGAAATTAGCTATTTGTGGAACTATAAATGATTTGACAGCCTGCGGCGCAGAGCCTTTATATTTAAGTGCTGGTTTTATTATAGAAGAAGGATTCCTTGTAGAAGATTTAATTAAAATTGTAAGTTCTATGAAGGAAGCCTCTAAAATATCTAAGGTAAATATAGTTACAGGGGATACCAAGGTGGTTCCAAAGGGTAAGGTTGATAAGATATTTATAAATACAACAGGCATTGGAGTTGTTAATGGGTATAAACCTAAAAATATAGTATGTGGTGATAAGGTAATAATAACGGGAACCATTGGTGAGCATGGTACAGCAATAGCTGTAGATAGATATAACTTAAAGGTTAAAGGACACATAGAAAGTGATTGTGAGCCTTTGAATTATATTTTAAAGTGTTTAAAGGACTATTATGATCATATAAAGTTTATGAGAGATCCAACTAGAGGTGGTGTAGGTCAGGTATTAAATGAAATATCTAAACAATGTGGTTTAGGTATACATATTTTTGAAGGTAAGATTCCAATAAGGCAGGAAGTAGAAGCTATAAATGATATGTTAGGAATTAATCCTCTTTATCTGGCTTCGGAAGGCAGAATGATAATTGTAGTAGATAAAGAAGTTTCTATGAAGGTATTAGAGGATTTAATAATAAAGTGTAACTTAAAGGCTAGTATTATAGGCGAATTTACAGAGGAAAATCAATTTGTATATATTGAAAATGATTTTGGAGGTAAAAGAATATTGACACCGCTAGAGGCTCAAATATTACCTAGAATATGCTAAATCTTTGAATATGTTAAAACTTTAAATATGTTAAATCTATGTTGTAACTTATAATATTTTGATTTTAACCTTCCAAAAGAGGATTTAAGTTTTAATCTGGCACCTTTTTATGAAGGTACCAGATTTTTTTAGTTTTAAGGTTATTAAAAAAGCTCTGTAAAAAATTTTGTGCAAACTGAATAAAAATAATTAAGGTTAAGGCTTTTTCTTTTCTTTGTTACTACCATTACTATTGCCACTTATATTGTTATTACTATTTCTACTATTTCCATTATTATGCTTATTGTCTTCCTTAGTTTCTTCAGTGGAGTTACCTTTATTTTCAGATTTAGAAGGGGTATCTTGGTTATTGTTCTTTTTCATATTTTCACTAGGTTTATTATTAATATTTTCATTAGTTTTATCATTACCCCTAGTATTTTCATTAGGTTTATTACCTGAATTAGTAGATTTATCTATATTTTCTTTGTGATTTTCATTATCTTCCTTAGAGGGGTTTTTCTTAGGATCACTTAAATTTTCAGGCTTATCCTTACTATTAATTTGAGAATTAGGCTGTTCTTTGGATTCAGTAGACTTATTATCTTCTACATTTGTTTGTATTTCTTTTCCGTTTTTTATCATGTATTTTAAGCCATTTTTATCTAAGGTATCTTTTAAATTATCTATGTTAAAGTTTTTTATGTTACCCTCTGTTTCTATTGAAATTACTTTTGAATTTTCTATATAATCTTCATTTATAAAATTTTCTTTTTTGGCTTCTTCCACTATTATATTTAAGCCTTTTTCTATATCTAAGTTCTTAAGATTTAAATTGCTTAGGATTTTTTTACCGTCTTCATTGATAAAATCTATAGAAATGATTCTATTCCATCTATTGACTTCAAGCTTCACAGCAGGATTTATGCTTATTGTAACCGCAGAAACAGGCTTATTATATATAAATACTCCGCTACCTAAAAATATTAACAGTAAAGAGGCTACTAAAAGAGAAAGCCTTTTTATAATACTTTTATTATTATTTTCTATTAAAGAGCCTTCAATACATTGACCTAAGGTTGTGGGATTAGAAGACAATTTTATATATACAAATTCACCACTGGAAGTTAATATTCCAGCTTTATCCTTTTTAAGTTCCATAACAATTCCTTTTTTATTCATTGTTTTCACCTACTTTTTTTAGATTAAGATAGGATTTCAAATAAGGATACTCTCCACTAGATAATAATATTATCAAAGCGATTATGTATTTTCTCCAGTTTTCAATTAATTTTCTATTACTATTTGTAAGTAAACAAATATCCTTAATTGGCAGTTGTTTTTTTGTTTTTACCTTATTTAATATAAGATCATTCCGTGCACAGGCTAGAGCTATGTTAAGAAGGTTGTCCCTAGTGTCCTTATGATTAGGAGAAGCATTTACTAAATCTCCAAAATTTAATTTGTAGAGGCTTAGCTCCTTGGTAAATAATTTTATTTCTTCAGCTCTTATAGAATTTTCATAGGAAGAATTGAAGTTATCCATAGATATTTTATGGTCTAGGTAATCAAAATTATCCTCTTCCTCACTAAAAGTTACATAGGGTACTTTAGCAGATTTTCTGAAAAAGTCTATTAGTGAATTTTTTATAATAATAGAAGCATAGGATAGAAAATTTCCTTTTTCATTATTATAGCTGTCACAAGCTTTGTTAAAGGCTATCATGGCTATGCTAAGCTCCTCATCATTTTCAATGCTAACACTTCTTTTACATACATGATTAGTTATTTTATATATAAATTTAATATTTTCACTTATGAAATTATCTCTATTCTCTTTTTTTAGGAAATTTAAGTCCATTTATTCACCTCGCAATATAAAAGTATGCACTTTTATATATTTATATAATTATATACGAAAAAAGATATTTTTTTTAAGGGATATTAAAAAATTAATATTTCTATAGGTACCCCTCTAAAAATTTTTTGCTACCCGTATATTATAATAAATAAAATAATTTATCCCATGGTTGCCACTATTAATAATTTTTATAAGAATAATTTGATACATAGGGAGGAAAAAGATTATGAAAAAAATATTTATATTAACGATTTCAGCTATTATAGCCTTAGGAGTAACTGTTAGAGCGGAGGAGGTTACTACATTTAAGTCAGAAGCAGGCATAGTTCCGGGTAGCGTATTTTACAAGGTGGATAAAACACTAGAAGCATTAAAATTAAAGCTGTGCTCTAATGAAAAGCAGGCTGAAGTATTATTAGATATGGCACAAGAAAGATTAGGGGAAAGTGAGGTTATGGTAGAAAAAGAAGAAATTGAAAAGGCGGATAAATTAATTGAAGAGTACAATGAAACCTTAGAACAAGCTCAAGATAAATTAGCTGAGATAGCTGAAGAAAATAAGGATTCAGAGGATAGTGTTAAATTAGATAAGATAAAAAATATAGAAGATAAAGTTTTAAATAATACAGAAAAATCTATAAAAGTGTTAGAGAATGTAAAAGAGAAGTTACCAGAAAAGGCTCAAGAAAAATTAGCACAGGTTATAGAAATGCAAAAGGCTAAAAAAGAAGCTGTTAGAGAAATGGTAACAAAAAGGCATGAATTAAATGATGTGAAAAAAGTTTATAATGAGGCTAAATCAAATCTTAAAAAAGCAGAAGCTTCTGGAGATGAAGCAGCTATAAAAGTAGCACAAGAAGCTTTAAAGGTTTCTGAGGATGCATTAAATTTAAAAAAACAGGAGTATAAAGAAGCCTTTGAAAATAAAAAGCAGATAGTTAAAAAGAAGGCAGAAGAGGCAAAGAAAGAACATAAAAAAGATAAGGAAGAAAGTACAGATAAAGTAAAAACTGAAGACAAGTCATTAGAAGAGAATAAAGAACAGGGTAAAGTAGAAGAAAACCTAGAAGAAAAAGCAGAAGAAACTAAAGAAGTTAAAGAGATTAAAGAAACTCTACCAAAAGAAGCAAATAAAGGACAAGTAAAATCAGAGGCAGTAAAGCAAAACAATCCATCACAAGCTTCAGTAAAAAAAGAAGAAAATGCTGAGAGAAAAGAAGAGAAATCTAAGGAAAATAAGGGTAATGAAAAAAAGGAAAATCCTAGTGAAGGAAAAGATAATGTAAGCAAGGGTGGAAACAAAGACAAAGGTAGAAAATAGTATTTTTAATTAGATTTTAATATAGTGAAAATATGATAAAAATTATACATGGCATAATGGGAGATTTTAAGTTTTTAGCATAGAAAATTCCTCTAAGGTGCTTAAAGATATTACAAAACATATATAGTACAGAAAATTTCTCTAAAGGAGTTAAAAATACTTCAAAACATAATGGAGAACAGTTAATTTTTATAATTTTTCAGATGAAGGGTAATAATATTGATTTTTAATATGTTTTGAAGGATAATAAAACTATAGCTTTTGTGAGGTTCAGGTGGAGTTTTTATATAAAAGCTCTATCTGAGCCTTATAAGAATTTATAAAGATTTAGAGAAATTTTATCTTTTAATTTCATAGAAGGTGAAAGTATTAGAAGTGGGGATAAATACAAAATTTTAGGCAGTATAATTAAATTATATAAATACAAAGACTTGGAGGAAGAGTAGTGAATTTAGACAGTATTATATTTGATTTAGATGGTACTTTGTGGGATTCCACACAGGGAGTTATGGAATCTTTTAATAAAACAATAAGTAAGTACAATGAAGTGAAAGACAAGCTAACAATAGAGGATATAAAAGGTATTATGGGCCTTTGTATAGAGGATATTGCTCTAAGGTTTTTCCCTTATTTAGATAAGGAAAAAGGGCTTGAAATAATTAAATGCTGTTGTGAGGAAGAGTGTGGCCATTTAGAAAACAAAGGTGGAATTTTATATGATGGTTTAGAGGAAACTCTAAAAAAATTAGCTAGTACACATAAACTATTTATTGTTAGTAATTGTCAATGTGGTTATATAGAGGCATTTTTTAAGGCACATGGGTTAAGTAAATATTTCAAGGATTATGAAAATCCAGGTAGAACAGGACTTACTAAAGGTGAAAATATAAAACTAATAATAGAGAGAAACAATTTAAAAAGTCCAATATATGTTGGAGATACTGATGGGGATTTAAAGGCAGCAAGATTTGCCTCAATACCTTTTATTTATGCAAGATACGGTTTTGGAGAAGTTACAGGATATGATTATGCAATTGATAGCTTTAAGGAACTTTATAAAATAATAATGCCTTAAAATCCATATAGTTAAAAGGGAATAAGTTTAGATACTAGAAAAGATATATTAAGGAGAATATTTTATATGGACTAAAGCTTTTATAAATATAAATATTAATTAAGAGCAATACTAATAAGGAAAGTAATTATGTAATATAAAAAATCTATGGGACTCTATAAAGATAATAAGGAGGACGATTATATGACAAAAGATTTTTGTACTGCTGTAAAAGAAAGAAGAACTATATATGGAATTAGTAAAGAGGTAACTGTTTCTGATGAAAGAATTCAAGAAGTAATAGAATATGCTGTAAAGCATACTCCTTCATCATTTAACTCTCAAAGTGCAAGGGTTGTTGTTTTATTTGGTGAAAGTCATGATAAATTATGGGATATAACTAAAGAGGCCCTAAGAAAGATTGTTCCAGCAGATCAATTTAGTTCTACTGAAGCAAAGATTAATTCATTCAAAAGTGGTCATGGTACAGTTTTGTATTTTGAAGATACTGATGTTATTAAATCATTACAAGAAAAATTTGCACTTTATAAAGATAACTTCCCAATTTGGTCACAGCAATCTTCAGGTATGCTTCAATATGTAGTTTGGACATCTCTTGAAATTGAGGGACTTGGAGCATCTTTGCAACACTATAATGAACTTATTGAAGATGAGATAAAGAAGCAATGGAACATACAAAATAGTTGGAAGTTAATTGCACAAATGCCCTTTGGAAATCCAACAGCAGCTCCAGATGAAAAGAGCTTTATGCCATTAGAAGAGAGAGTAAAGATATTTAAATAGGATATTAAAAATACACCTACTTATTAGAGTAGGTGCTATTTTTATGGGATAAATAGTTTTAATTCTAAATTAAAGTTTACTTTTTAAATTTTTTTTATGCTCTTCAAGAATAGTATTCATTTCTTGATAGAGTGAATAACATTGTAAAAGTGAACATATTATGGGACATGGTAAATACCGTAGTAGGCAACGCTATAAATGTAAGGATTGTGGCAAAACCTTTAATGATATTACTGTAGTCCAATGGCAGGAACACATCATCCTCAAAAATGGGGATAGTATCTTCAATTTATAGCTGAGGGAACAACACTACCTAAAATAGCAAAGGCTTTAACAGAAGTATTTCTACAGCATTTTTCTTGTTTAGCCATTCAATGTTATATTACAAAATTCTTTACTAAAAATTTTCTTTGTTTTAGACAAAAATATTATTGCTATTATAAAATATACAACTATGAAACTTTCTGCAACGAATATGTTTGTTATTATTTTCGTTTGGTATAGACTCGCAGGAATATCCATTAATGCGTGTAATAGTATTGCAATAAATAGGTATATATTCTTTCTGTATCTTACTGCATATAGAACTACCATTGTTAATGCTACTTGAATACCAAAAGCAAATATTCTTTCTGCCAAACCAATTATAATAATGTGTGAATTTGATTGAATTAGTAATTCTTTTAGTTGATTAAGTTGTATAATTTGAGAGGAAGGAACTTTTGAAGCTAATACAGTATCAAATGAACCACTATTTATTAAACTACTGTAAATTATATATTGTATATTTGCAATAGTACCAATGAGGAAAGCCTCTATACCACCATGTCCTATTCCGTAAGCGAGACCATCTTTCCATTCATGCTTATTTTTTAAAATCGTTTTAAAAGCAATAAATCTACCAGTTTCCTCAAATAAACCTGCCATCAATGCTCCGTATATAGAAAGCACTATGGGATTGGAAATTAAATTATTTCCTATTACCACCAGATGAAGAAGTTTTTCAAGTATTTGTGTAAACACAAAGAAAACTATCATACCTATAAAAAAAGGTTTTAAATTTAACTTTTCTTTCCTCTTGAAATACAAAAATATAATTAGCGGAAATAGTAAACATATGATTGCTGATATTGCCATAGACAATATAAAGGTATTACTTACCATAAAATTTCCCCTTTCGTTATTAAATATATTTTTATTAGATTCCTTTTTTTAGTATATTTCTATATTATATACAGGTTCAATTTAGAAATCAATTATTTTACCAACAATATTTACGAAAAGAGTAAAACCAATGGCAAAGCACTGTTTACTATGGATACTGAAGTGGAGAGTTATATAGTTTAAATGAAAAAATGAGGCATCTAAATTACTAGATACATCAATAAAGCCAAAGAATGTAAAATATAAAGAAAAGTCTAAGGAGTATATAATATTAGATGAAAAAGATAACTTATTTTCAATAAATGAAAAGGGTGAAAAAAGGGATATATCTTCTGATATTTTAACTTATAATATTAGTAATGATGAAGATAAAGCGATTTATTATATAGGTAAAGATAGTAATTTATATAAAAATAAGGAAGAAAACTTAAAAATAGATAGTGATACAGTGAAATTTTATTGCATTGGTAACACAGTTATTTATAGGAAAGATAAGGATGAAAAACCTATATGTAAAAACTGATGATGAGGAAAGCAGGACAGGTAAAAAACTTCTTAATAAAGGAAGACTTGTTAGCCTATGTAACACAAGATAATAAAGTATTTTTAATAAAAAATAATAAAAAGCCAGAACTAGTAATAGAAAACGCAAAAGATTATAATAAGATTTGCTTTAATAATGAAAAATTATTTAAAAATATTTTTGAGCAGTCTGATATAATTGAAGTTAGCAACAAGAAGATAATGAAAAAGTTATGTTCAATTTTGAAAAGAAAACCATAAGTATGCTTACAGAATATAGTAATCCAGAGGTTAAGTATGAAGTTGTAAGTGATCATGCAGGAAATATAAGCAACATAGGGAAAAAAGAATTATTTATAAAAATAGATATGGAAGATGAAGAAGTAGAAAATGATTTTATAAATTTAGATGTTAAGTGTAGCAAAATAATGTTTTATAATGGAAAAAAGTATATTTTCAGGATGACTTAGAAGTATATATAATGAATTGATACTAATTATAGATAAGTGGGGTAGAAGGTATGAAGAAAAATTATGTTATTATAGGAAGCGGAATTGCGGCAATAAGCGCTGCTAAGGCAATTAGAGATAGAGATAAACATGGACATATACTTATATATGGAGATGAAAAAAATCTTCCTTATTTAAGGATAAAGCTATCTAAGGATTTACTTAAGGGTTTAAATGATGATAAAATTCTTTTGAAGAAACAGCAGTGGTATGAAGAAAATAATATAAAGTTTTTTAGAGACACAAGAGTTTCAAAAATAGATGCAGAAAATAAGCTTATAATGACCTCAAAAGGAGAAGAAATCTCCTATGATAAGTTACTCATTGCAACAGGTTCGCATAATAGAAAACTTCCTGTTATAGGTTCTGATAAAGAGGGGGCATTTACCCTTAGAAGCATATTAGATGCAAAGAATATTAAAGATTATCTTAAAGATAAAAACAATGTGGTTCATATAGGTGGAGGGGTTCAAGGTATTGAAACTGCTTGGACACTACATTCTAAGGGTAAAGAAGTATTTATTGTTGAATCCGGTAAAAGACTTATGTCAAGATTACTAGATGAAAGAGCATTCCTTATATTGAAAGAAAAAATAGAAGAGTCAGGAGTAAAGTTTATTTGTGATGCTAAGGTAGATGAAATTCTTGGATCACATAAGGTTGAGGCAATTAGCATAAATAATAATAAGATTCTTCCTTGTGATAGTGTAATATATTCTATAGGCATGATTCCAAATACTGAAATAGTAAAGGGGACTTCTATTAAAATTAATAAAGGAATTATAGTTAATGAAAATATGGAAACCTCCATTAAAGGGATTTATGCGGCAGGAGATGTGGCAGAGTTTAAAGATAATATAGAAGGGCTATGGATTAAGGCTACGGAGCAAGGGGGAGTTGCTGGAGCAAATATGGCAGGAGAGGATGTAAGCTATAAGACTTCAGTTCCTGTGACTGTATTTAATGGCTTTAATATTTCCTTATTTTCTATGGGAGATGTAAATGAAGGAAGTTATGATAATAGTATAAAAGAAGAAATAGATAAGAAGTACATTAGAGTATTTATTAAAGATTCTAAGATAGTGGGAGCTATTTCAATTGCTGATATTACTATATCAAAGGCATTTAAATTATTTATAGAAAAGGAAGTGTCTTTAGAAGGAATTGACCTAAATACTATAACTATAAAGGAATTAATATTAGAACTTGAAAAGAGGCTTAGATTTTAAGAGAAAAAAACAGTAGATAGTTTTGTTTTTACACAAAACTATCTACTTTCCCACTTATGTAATAATTATAACAAAAGCTTGCATCAAATAAAATGTGCAAGCTTTTTATAGTATTTATTCTATTATAGTAAACCTATCTTCTTTATTTCTTAATGCTATTTTAATTTTTCAATTGTTACTTCTATATCTTCTTTTATTTGATCGATTGTCATATCTTTAAACATTGGAAAAATATTAGGATCTTGTTTAGCTTCCTTATATATAGAGCTATTAAAACTTCTATTTTCATTATTATTAATTTCTATTTTATCTTGATATGGACTTATTGAATAAAAGTTATCCTTATCTTTTTTTAAAAATAATATCACATTCTCACCTTTTCTATAAGGTGATATACTATCTTCTATAAATCTATCATCATTTATTTTATCACCAATTCTTTGATTTACTATTATATTTCTATTATCTTCAATGTTTCCTTTAAAGATTTTATTAATTTTTATTTGGCTCCTTGAAAAAATTATATGCTTTGTCTTACTTCCGCTACTAGTCACCGGTTTTAAATATTCAGGCTCTAAATCCTCAACTATTCCTTCAACTATTGCATCTGAATTTTTTACTAGCTCTTCAGTTGTATTATACATTACTGGTAAACTGTGAATCTTCATTGGGATCTTACTTTCTGTTTTATTATTTACAAATCTAGACTTTACAAAAGGAGCTGCTAAAATAATAGCTGATAAACCTAAAACTAAAGTTATCTTTAAACTATTTTTCATAATAACGTTCCTCCTAAGCACTAATTATAAAATTATCTAACCCTGTACAATTTTCAAAGGGCAAGGATTTATAGCAAATATTAAGCTATTTTTTCATAACTACCTAATATAACCTTATATTTTATTAATTAAGTGCACTTAACTTAAATATTAAACAGTCTAAAATTATTTATTTAGATCTGAACTTTTGAACAATAAAAATATAATCTAATTAATATACAAGACTTCATTGTTTTTATAAATTTCCAATTAACAGCTTTAAAGATATAATATTCCAAATATTTCATTTTGTAAACATTTCCATATGTTTTATGATTGCATTAATTTAATTTAACTAATATTACCTTTATATTACTTTGAAAATCTATACCTTTTCTCTTATCTCAAATATACTTACCATAGTACTCTAGAGGACAATGGAGTAGAAGGAAAATAAAATAATTATTTTCTTCCTACTCCATTAATATTAGCTTATATATGCTAATAGACTTCTAGAAGTTTCAAAATAGAGTTTAAATATTAATAACTTATAGAATATTAACTTATACATCTTAAACCAGGTTAGGCATAGATGTTTTCAATTCTTCTTTTATAATAAAATATCAACTTATGCATCCTAAATTTAGCTTAGGGTTCGTATATTATAAAGCTAAATTAGGTTTAATATTTCTTCTTTTCTATCTAAAATGTCATTGGATAATAATTGTGCTGAAGAAAGTGGACAATTGTATTTATTTTTCCCAATCAGAAGATTATAACTATGTGAACATAATTATAATTTGATTAATTTATAATCTTATTAAAAGATAATCAAGGGAACTCTAAAAAAGAGTTCCCTTGAAAAATATAACCTTACATTATAACATTTCCATAAATTTAATCTCATTTGGATATACATCTGTTTTGATCTACATCAAAGACATTTAAACTATTTATAGAAAAGGAAATATCCTTAGAAAAACTTGATAACTATGCAGGATATATTATTTTAACCTACATATCCAGCAAATATTTTAATAAATAGTAAAGATGAGGCAGCAACAGCAGCCCAAGTACATCCACCAAGTATAATAGGCTTAATTCCTTTTGTAAATAAATCTTTTAGCTGAATTTTAAATCCAACACCAGCTAGAGCCACAGTGATTAAGAATTTATAGCCCTTTTTAAAGAAGGCTGATGCACCTTTAATGTTGCTAAATACACCTACAGTATTAAGGATAGCCATTACTAGGAAAATAAGGATAAACCATGGGAAAACCTTCATAACAGTTTTTCCTACAGAGGTTTTTTGTGCTGCATTAGCATTTCCTTTAGCTTCCTTTCTTACAGTTATAATAGTGAAAATAATAGCAAGAAGAATTAACATAGTAGTTCTTGTAAGTTTAACTGTAATTGCTAAGTTTAAATCAAGGTTATTTAAAACATTGTAAGTAGCTTCAGCTGCAGCAACACTAGAAGTATCATTGATAGCAGAGCCGGCTAAAAAACCAAATTGGTTGGCGGTTAAACCAAGAGCTCCTGCCAAATAAGGGTAGATTAAAGCTGCAAAAATATCAAATAAAAAGATAGCTGTCATGGCATAAGCAATTTCAGTTTCTTTTGCTTTAATAATGGATGCCAAGGTTGCAATTGCAGTACCGCCGCAGATACAAGTACCTCCACCTACTAATGTGCAAGTATTAGTGGATAGTTCCAGTTTTTTACCTACAAGGTAAGCTACTGTAAAGGATAAACAAATATTAAAAATAATTAATGGCAAAGCTTTTGCTCCATAACCTAAGATTTCATTAAAGTTAAGAGTTGCACCAGCTAAAATAATTCCAAGACTTAAAAACTTTTTACCTGCGAAAGTAGTTCCAGATTTAAAATCTTTATCCACAGTTGGCATAAAGTTTACAATAAGCATACTTATAAATAAACCAATCATAGGAGCACCAACTAATTTTTGTAATCCCCCTAAAAAAGTTGCTATAATACCGATTACAATACAAAGACCAATGGCAAAGAATTTTTTAGTATTCAAGATTTATATCCCCTTTCTTTATAGGCTAATATGCTACCAGAAATCTTTCATTTCTGTAGAAGCTTATTTATCACCTTTAGCTAAGTGAGTTACCCCTTTAATTCATATTGATGTTTTACATTTCCTCAAACTTTTAATAAATTAACATCACTTGTTAAAAAAAAGACAAAATAACTAAAAAAAATAATTGTTCCTAGAAGGAAGTATTAAAATTAATCCTTCTTCTGGATCCAGTGATTCATAGAATTAGGAGGAGTTTCTTTAAGAGAAACTCCTTTCTTAATCTAAATATTATAGGAATTTATCCAAGGCTATGAGACCTTTTAAAAGGTCTCATAGTTATGGACTAAATTTTAAGGATTAGCAAGTAGCTCCACCAACTAAGTGAAGGTTAGAATCTATGATTTCTTGTTTTCTATCTAAAAGCTCATTGGATAATAATTGTGCTTCAACATTTTCAAAACCAATTCTTTCGATAGTTTGAGATAAACGTTCCCCAGTTTTACCTTGTTCTCTGTATAAAAGAATAGTCTTTTCAATTACATTCATAGCTTCTTCTTTATCTGTGAATACTTTGTTAAGAGCAATACCATGAGCAACACGTTTTCCCCATCTACCGCCAATGTAGATTTTGTATCCTACTTTACCATCTTCTATAGCATCAAAGTGACACTTTCCAACGCAACGTCCGCAGTTGTTACATTCATCTTCGCTGATTTGTAACATTCCATCAACAACTTTAGCTGCGTTTACTGGACAGGCATCTTCTACGGAACATTTTTTACATCCATTACAGGCATCTTCGTCAAAGTTAGGTATCATTTGACCTATGATTCCTAAATCATTTAAGTCAGGCTTAACGCAGTTGTTAGGACATCCACCTACAGCGATTTTGAATTTGTGTGGTAACTTAACATTTGCGTATCCATTAAAGAATCTTTCATGAATTTCTTCTGATAATCCAAAAGTATCAATTAAACCATATTGACAGGTTGTACCCTTACAAGAAACTACTGGACGTACCTTAGAACCAGTACCACCTGTTACAAGGCCTTCTTTAGCTATGTATGTTCTAAAATCTTCAATTTTATCATATGGAACACCTTGGACTTCAAATGTTAATCTAGTTGTAAGAGTCACAATACCATTTCCATAAAGTTCAGCTGCTTCTGATATGCATTTGTTTTGAGCTGCTGTAATTTTACCATTTACAGTAATGATTCTTGCTGAGAAGTTGTCAGTTCCCTTATTGCTAAGGAAGCCTAAGGCTTTTACTTTTTTTTCATCTGCAGCACTAATAGTTAAAGTTGCCATAATTTAAAACCCTCCATTAAACTAAAATTATTATTTTATAATTCTACCTCATTAAAAGTAGAACCACCTTCAAGAACTAATGTATTAGTGTATCCAAAATATTTTAAACGGTTTTGTAGCATATATGCTCTCTTACCTTTTGCACATACTAAGAGTAATTTTTCATCCTTAGAAAGGTCAGGTAATTCGCCATTAACCTTTGTAAGATCTACAAAAGGAGCACCATCTATGCTTGGAGTAATAGATGCATCTATTACTGTATATCCTTTAGCTTCATAAGATTTATACTCACTAGGTGTTATAGTATTAAATGCCCCACTGATTTTATTTAATAAAATATTTACAGTGTGTGAGAAAGGATGGATTGCAGTTGAAAATGGTGGAGCATATGCTAAGTCCATGTTTTCAACATCTTCTAAAGTAGCACCCATAACAATTGCAGTTACAGCGATATCTACCATTTTATCTACAGCACCCTTGCCAAGCACTTGCAATCCTAATAATTTTTTAGTGTTCCTATCTGCTAACATTTTAACTATGAAAAGTGAGGAGTCAGGATAATAGTGAGCTTTGTCATCTACAACTGTTACAACACTTACCACATCAAAACCAGCCTCTTTTGCAGCAGTTTCTGTTAAACCTGTTCTACCAACATTAAGTTCAGGTAATTTTGCCACCCCTGTTCCAAGAACACCACGGTAGCTGATTTTATCACCATTAATGTTTTTAGCTGCAATACGACCTTCAATATTAGCTGAGGATCCCATTGGAGACCATTGAGGTGCTTTTGTAATTGAATTTGTTATACAAGCACAGTCACCAACTGCGTAAATATCCTCATGGTTAGTTTGTAAGAATTCGTTTACCTTAACGGTTCTATTTGGCATTAATTCGATACCAGTATCAGCTAAGAAGGAGGTATTAGCACGTATACCTACTGAAAGGATAACTGCATCTGCCTTCATAGTACGTTTATCTGTTTTAATTTTTTCAACTTTTCCTTCACCAAGAATAGCCTCTAGCTTTGTTCCTGTAAATGTCATGATACCATGATCGGCTAAATGATTTTCAGCATATTCTGCAAATTCAGCATCGAAGCCAGGTAATACATGGTCTGCCATATCGATTACAGAAACTTTAACCCCCTGAACTGCTAAGTTTTCAGCCACTTCAAGCCCAATAAAACCACCGCCAACTACAACAGCCCTCTTAATTTCACCAGCTTCAAGGGAAGATCTTAAGGAAATAGCATCATCTGGAGTTCTCATAAAGAATACGCCTTTTAAATCTACACCATCTACTGGAGGTTTAATGGGCTCCGCACCAGATGCAACAACTAGCTTGTCATATTTATAATTAGAAGTTTCATTTGTTTTTAAATCTAGGGATTCTACAGTTTTTTCTTTAGGATTAACTTTTGTTACTTCAACTTCTGTTAATACTTCTACACCAGTTAATTTAGAAAAGCTATCTGGAGTATTAACGATTAGTTGATCACGTTCTGGAATTACCTTGCCTACATAATATGGTAGACCACATCCAGCATAAGAAATATCTTTGCTTTTTGTTAGTATTTTAACTTCTATACCACGGTTTTCACGTTTTAGCTTTGCAGCTACTTTGGTACCAGCAGCTACACCACCGATAATAAGAACTTTCACCTATTCACACCCCTTGTCTTTTTTTTAACACTTTCCTTACACCACTAATATATCACTTGTTTAGTTATTAATAAAGTGATAATATCTTATCATAATCATAGGTAAAACCTATGGATAATTTAAAAGTGAATTTAATGCTACAGCTTAAATAAAGGGGGGGAAACTATGACAATAAGACATTTGAGGATATTTATTGAGGTAGCAGATAGTGGGAAGATGAGTATAGCAGCATCCAAGTTTTTTATATCTCAACCCACAGTAAGTCAAACCATTAAAGAGTTAGAAGAACATTATGGGGTTCTTTTATTTGAACGTCTTTCAAAAAAACTTTACATAACAGAAGAGGGTAGGCAGTTACTTTCTTATGCAAGGCAAGTAGTAAGTCAATTCGATAATTTGGAAGAAAAGATGCTTGAGACAAATCACAGAGAGAAGATTAGAATTGGGGCAACAATTACAGTAGGGAACTGTATTCTTGCTGATATCATAAATAGCTTTAAAGAAAGTAATCCAGAGGTTGAAGTCTGTGCTTATGTGAGTAATACAAAGATTATACAAGAAAAACTATTAAAGTCTGAGCTTGACATTGCTATTGTAGAAGGAAAAATTAAAAGTCCAGATTTAATCTGCCTTCCAGCGGTGGATGATTATCTTGTTCTTGCCTGTAGTAAGAACCATCCCTTTGCTAAGAAGAAAAAGATTAAATTAACAGAGCTTTCTAATGTGAGTTTTGCTATGCGTGAGCAAGGAAGTGGGACAAGAGAGCTATTTGAAAATTATATATCAGATCATGGGGTGGACATCAAAACTGTATGGGAAGGTAATTGTCCTGGAGCTATTAAGAATGCAGTGATGCAAAATCAATATTTAGCGGTTATTTCTGTTCGCTTAGTGGAAGAGGAAATTAAAAATGGTGAAATCTATGTAATTCAAAACTCAGAATGCGAATGGGACAGGCATTTCAGTATGGTATATCATAAAAATAAATTTATAAGTGAAGCAATGAAAAATCTAATGGGAGTTGTGAAAAATTATAAAGATACAGATGTTCTCCAAGGAATTTCTACAGGGAAGCTTATAAAGGGCTGACATAGGTAAATTTAATGAAAGTCTTTATAGATTTGTATTTGTCAACAATATAGCATTATGATAAAATTTTAAAGGCTGTAATATACTACGGATGAAAGAGGAGATGGAGGAAATGGATATTTCCATGGTTGGCATAGATTATAGTAAAGCAACAATAGAATATAGAGAAAAGTTTGCCCTGACTACATGCCATGGAGCAGAATTGGCAAAGAAGATAATTGAAGATTACAATGCAAAAGGCTGCATTATTTTATCTACCTGTAATCGTACGGAGCTTTGGTTTAGTGGACTAAAGGGATCTCCTATGGAAGTGTTTTTAAAGGAAAAGGGAATGGAACCTGGAGAGTATAATAAGTTTTTCACAGAAAGATTTGGAGAAGAGGCTACTGATTATCTACTGGAATTAAGCTGTGGTATGCACTCTCAAATTTTTGGGGAAGACCAGATTTTAACCCAAGTAAAAACAGCCCTTGAAAATGGAAGAGAAAATAGACATGTAGATTCTGTGCTTGAAACTTTATTTCGTATGAGCATTACAGCAGCAAAAAAGGTTAAAACTGAGGTAAAGTTAACAGCTAAAAATATGTCAGTGCCAGAAGGAGCTGTAACCTTATTAGAAAAGAGTATGGGCTCTTTAGAAGGTAAGAAATGTATGGTAGTTGGCAACGGTGAGATGGGTAGATTAATGGCAGAAATTTTAGTTAATAGGGGATGTGAGGTTTCTATGACCTTAAGGCAATATAAAAGACAAGATGCCATTATTCCAAAGGGTTGTGAAGTTATATTATATGAAAAAAGATATGATAATGTGGCAGATAAGGATTTAATATTTAGTGCAACTTTAAGTCCTCATTTTACTATAAGAAAAGAAGAATTAGAAGGTAAATTACTTCATAAAGAGTATATTTTTGTAGACTTAGCTGTGCCAAGAGATATAGATCCAACCATTAGTGAACTAGAAAATGTTGTAGTTTATGATATGGATCAATTGGGTGTTGATGGAAACTTTAATACAGAAAAAATTAATATGGCTAAGGTAATTTTAAATAAATATAAAGAGGAATTTGTGGATTGGTATTATTTTAGAGAGTGGATACCAAGGGTTCAAGATATTAGTGAAATAACTGGTGAGTTAACAGATGCCAAATTAACAAAGGCTTATAGATCCATTGATATAACAAAAGAAGAACAAATGAAGCTACAGAAAAATATTCAAACAGCTACAAAAAAAGCAGTATCAAAATTAATATTGGATTTAAGAGAACATTTAGAAAAAGAAAAATGGTGTGAATGTATTACAGCATTAGAAGCAGCAGCTAGAAGAATGTAATTAGCGCTGCTAATAATGAATAAAAATAAATAGTTATTAAAATAGGAGAGAGCTTATGCTTAAGAAAAAAATTGTTGTAGGAAGTAGAGATAGCAAGCTTGCAGTAATGCAAACAGAGCTTGTAATGAAGGAAATAAAAAAAGCAAATCCAGAAATTGAGTTAGAACTAGTAACATTAAAAACCACTGGGGATTTAATACTTGATAAAACTTTAGATAAAATTGGTGGTAAGGGATTGTTTGTGAAGGAATTAGACCAAGCTTTAATTGATGGAAGAATTGATATTGCGGTTCATAGCTTGAAGGATATGCCTATGGAAGAAAATGAAGATCTTCCCATTGTGGCTCTTCCAAAACGTGGAGACCCAAGAGATGCTCTGATTTTACCAAATAATAATTTAAATCAACACTTTTTAAGTAATGTAGGATCTTCTAGTTACAGAAGACAATTGCAATTAAAAGATTTGTATGAAAACATTAATACTAGCAGTGTAAGAGGAAATATTATTACTCGTTTAGCAAAATTAGATAGAGGAGAATATTCTGCTTTAATTCTGGCAGCTGCTGGTCTTTTGCGTGTTGGATTAGAAGATAGAATAAGCAAATATTTCTCTGTGGAAGAGATAATTCCATCAGCAGGTCAAGGGGTTCTTTCTGTACAAGCAAGGAGAGATCTAGACTGTAGCTTTTTAAAAACTATAAATGATGAAGTTACAACCTATGCAGCAACGGCAGAACGTAGCTTTGTAAGAACTCTTAATGGAGGATGCTCATCACCTATTGCAGCTTATGCTACCGTAAGTGGCAATGAATTAAAGCTTATGGGATTATATTTTGATGAAGAAACAAAGGAGCATGCTGTTGATTCTATTATTGGTGATGTAAAAAAAGCAGAGAGCTTAGGATATGAATTAGCTTTAAGAATGAAAGGAAATTTAGAATGATGAATAAAGGAAAGGTTTGGTTAGTAGGAGCAGGACCTTCAGACCCAGGATTATTTACTTTAAAAGGAAAGTCAGTGTTAGAAGGAGCAGATGTAGTTGTATATGACCAACTAGTTGGACAGGGAATACTGAGCATGATCCCTAAAGAGGCTAAGAAAATCGATGTTGGTAAAAAAGCAGGCAATCATAAAGTGGACCAAGAAGACATTAATAAAATTTTATTAGAAGAGGCTTTAAAAGGAAACAAAGTTGTTCGCTTAAAAGGGGGAGATCCATTTCTCTTTGGGCGAGGGGGAGAAGAGCTAGAGTTACTATGTGAGGCAAAGATTCCCTTTGAAATAGTTCCAGGAATTACTTCTGCTATTTCTGTACCAGCCTATGCAGGTATACCTGTGACTCATAGAGACTTTTCACCATCTCTTCATATAATTACAGCACATAGAAAAAGAGGAAATTATGAACCTATTGATTATGATAAATTAGTTGCCTTAGGAGAAGTTACCTTAGTGTTTTTAATGGGAGTTAGTTCCCTTGAGACTATATCTAATGGGCTAATCAAAGCAGGAATGAATAAAGATACCCCAGCAGCTATTTTGGAAAAAGGAACAACTTCAAGTCAGAGAAGGGTGGTTGCAACCATAGAAACTCTTCCTTTGGAAGCTACTAAGGCAAGTATAGGAACACCAGGCATTATTGTAGTTGGCAGAGTTTGTTCCCTTGCAGAAAAATTTCATTGGGCAGAGGACAGAGTACTTGGTGGAGCAAGGATTATTGTAGCAAAAGAAAAGGAAAGAGCATCAAAATTAATAGAAGAATTACATACCTTAGGAGCAGAAGTAGTAGAGCTACCCTTTGTTGAAACTCTAGCTATTGAAGATAATAAAAACCTTCATGATAAACTACATAACTATAAGTGGATTGTGTTTACAAGTAAAACCTCTGTTGAAATTTTCTTTGATTATTTAAAAGAGCATAGAATTGATATTAGAACGTTGATGGATGTATCCTTTTTAGCTCTAGGTTCTGCTACTAAAGAATCACTAGAAGATCGAGGCTTATTAGTTGATTATATGGCAGAAGAATATAAGGGTGAGAATTTAGGAAAAGCACTGACACATCTTGCAGGTAAAGATGAAAACATCCTTGTGTTTACTAAATCAGATAGGGAAGAACCTTCTGTGAAAGCATTGAAGGAAGAAAATCTTTCTTGTGATGTTATACCCCTTTATACTACAGTTTATGAGGAAAATGATTTTCTTAAATTAGAGCAGGAGGACATTGCACTATTTACAAGCCCATCTAGGGTTAAGGGTTTTGTAAATACAATAAAAGATATGAGTTGTAAAAATATAAAAGCAGTTTGTATGGATGAGGAAACAGCAAAAGAAGCAAGAAAACATGAAATGGATGTAGTGCTTTCAGATGCAGCATCTATTGAGAGTTTAATAGATAAAACTGTGGAAGTTTATAATAGTATTAAAGAATAAAGAGATTTAAAGATTCAGAGGGAGTTTGCTTTTAAGAAATACATAAGAGCCAAATCATGAAGAATAAGGGAAAAAGTGTACAAGAGCCAATTGTAATACATAAATACATAAGAGCAAAATCATGTACTTAAAGAGATTTAAAGAAGGATAAGGGGATTTAGAGATTCAGATGGAGTTTGCTTTTGAGAAATACATAAATACATAAGAGCCAAATCATGTACTTAAAGAGATTAATAACAGTAACATCTAGTAGATACATAAGTACATTTGAGCCATCATTTATGCATGGATTAAATGAAATACACACTTATATTTAATAGATACATAAGTACATTTGAGTCTTAGAAATGCTTATTCTATGGATAGAAATTTAACTTTAATGTGCTAAATTATTCCGCACTACACAAGGGGAATAATTTAGCACTTATCCATAGATAATAAAGAAACAAACTAGCACTTGTTTATAAAGAACAAAGAAATAATTTATTACTTATCTATAGGCAATAAAGGAACAACCTATGTTGAAAATGGTTATATAAAAATATAGTCTAGTTTATTTTTATTAATGATATTTTATGTGTAACACTTATACCTATACCTAATAAAATTCCACTTAATGCAAAGTATATAGTTGAAGGAATATCAATAACATATATACCAAGTATGCCTATAATTAACATACTTATCATAAAACAGCAAATACAAAGTAATTCTTTTTGATCTTGTTTTACTGGAAGTTTTGCACTTATCTTATTTGTTAGCCCATATCTTTTATCCATTTTAAGATAAATAATTTGGCTTAATGTTAAGGTTAAAAGCATTGGAAATATAGGTAATATCTTGTTTAATAAATCTTGCATAGTCTTCTTTAAACCTCCTATTTATAAAATTTAGTTTAATTTTACAATAATTATAACATCAACCTTCTTTAATTTCCATTGATGTATTATTACAGAGCAGATTATCTATAAATATTCCCATGGCTTGAAGGGCTTTAATATCTATAAAAGCAGCACGTACAACTTGACTTTCCTTAGAGCTTGTCTCTTTTTTAAACCAAGCGGGAGCATTGTAGCATAGACAATAGGGCTTACTTTTTAATGTAAATTTAAAAGCCTTTATATCTAAATTTGGGTAATTTATATGATGGACTCTAGAGTAATCTAATATCTTATCATAGCACTTATTATAATTTATTCTAAGGACATAGGTTCCATCTTCATTGATGTAAGTGTCATAATGAACCTTCCAAATCAATATTTCTAGAAAGGCCATAAGGTTCATAATCTGAAAGATCTTTTCAAAGCCTTTGTCTTTCATGGTAAATTTTCTCCTTTCCTTATGTTTATTTATAGAAAATCTTTAAAAATTCCTTAAAGATTTTAATAAGTCTTTACTAAAGGCCCTACGCTTTGATATTCACCGCTCCATCTCATTTTCACGGTGCCTACAGTACCGTTTCTATGCTTTCCAACTATAAATTCTATTAAATTTTTATCCTTGGTATCTGAATCATAATATTCATCTCTGTATAAGAAAATCACAAGATCTGCATCCTGTTCTATGGAGCCTGACTCTCTAAGGTCTGACAGCATAGGTCTATGATTTGATCTAGCTTCAGGAGCACGAGAGAGCTGTGATAATACAACTATGGTTATATCAAGCTCCTTTGCTAGAAGTTTTAACTTTCTAGATATAAAGGATATATCTAAGTTTCTGTTTTCTTTAGATTTACCTATTTCTATAAGCTGAAGATAATCTATAAATACTACATCTAGACCCTTTTGAAATTTTAATCTCTTACATTCAGCAGTTATGCCTATTAGGGTATAGATATTATTAAACATATGAAAATTTGATTTAGAAATCTTATCACAGGACCTAAGTATTCTACTCCACTCATCATCCTTTAACTTGCCAGTTTTTAAAGTCTTCATGGATATGGTGGCTGTATTTGATAAAATCCTTTCAATAGTAGGTATTTCGCCCATTTCTAAGTGGAAAAATGCTACATTAAGGTTGCTTTTAACAGCCATATTAATAGCCATGGTAAGGCTTACTAAGGATTTACCCATAGAAGGCCTGGCAGCTAATATATTTAAGTTATGTCTTTCAAAACCTCCTATAAAATTATCCAAAGAACTAAGACCAGTTTTTAAAAGCATACCTTGGTCTTCCCCTTTAAGTCTTTTTTCTAGAAGAGATAAATAGTTTTGCAGTATAGTGTCCATAGTGTCAGTGTTTTTTTTATTTGAGTTAAAACCCATAAAACAGTCTTGAAGAGAATTTAAGGTATCTATATACTTTCCATCACCTTTTTCTAGGTTT
This sequence comes from Clostridium simiarum, assembly GCF_018919175.1. Taxonomy (GTDB): domain Bacteria; phylum Bacillota; class Clostridia; order Clostridiales; family Clostridiaceae; genus Clostridium_L; species Clostridium_L simiarum. The sequence goes on from NZ_JAHLQL010000006.1 coordinate 143,063, forward strand.
TGTAGAGCTTTTTTAAGTTCCACTATAAGCTTTCTATTATTAGACTTTTCTTTTACTATGTCTGCATAGGGTTTTATAAGCAAGGAGCTTGTACCACTAGCTATAAGCTGAGACATATAAGTTACACCACCTATTTCCTCAGAACGTGAACCTAAGTTTTCAAATAAGGTTATAGCAGTTATATTCTCGTTCTTGCTATAAAGATCTAGCATGGCTTTATATATGATTTTATGGCTTACCATATAAAAATCATCATATTCTAAAAAATCTACTATATTAGCTAAAGATTTATTATCTAAAAGTATGGAAGATAGTACCTCAACCTCAGCTTCTTTATTAAAGATTTTTTCCATGTTCATAGCCTATACCTCCTCTGTTACCACTTCATAGGCAGCGGCATTTTGAGGTTTAAAGTCGCTATATTTAGAAGCTTTAAAGTTTTTCGTGTAATTAGACACATCAGATAAAGTTTTTAATCCATTGTTTTTCCAGTTTAGCAATATGCCATTTATATATTTAATATTTCTTACATTGTTTTTAACAGCTTCACTTATGGCTAAAACCATAAGCTCCCCACCCATTTCCTCATACCAACTCTTAAGACTTTCAATCTCCATAAAAGTAGCTAAGTGGATATTATTATCAAAAGCATTTATTACTTCCTTTATGCCTTTCTTCTGCTCTTTATTGTCACTAGGTTTTTCTAAGGATTCTTGAAGTTCTTGGGGTTCTTGGGATTCTTGGAAGCCTTGTGATTCTTTGTCTTCCAGCGGTTCTTGGGATTCTTGGAAGCCTTGTGATTCTTTGTCTTCCAGCGGTTTTTCTATTAAAGACTCCTTTATTATTTCTATGTCATCAAACATAATGTCCAAACAAAATTTCATGGATTTACAAAGTTCATAGAACTTAGATACAAAGCTTTTAGTCTTTACCATTTTAAGTTCCTTGTTTATGCAAATATGAGTATTTCTACTGGAATTTATGTTATACTTGTACCAGTTTAATACCATTATTTCTTCAGTAGCCTCATCATAAAGAATCTTTCCATGATCTACGAATCTTTGAAGTAACTCTTTAATTTTTTCCTTACTTAAACCAAATTCTAAGGATGCAAAAGGAAGAGAAAAAACATATATACCACACTGGTTAGTCCTTGGATTAGTGATTAAATAATGATAAAAGTTTCTCTCCTCAAAAGGTAAGCTCACCACAAAATTATCCTGCCAAAAATTTAATTGAAAACTTCTATATTTAGCCATGTTAAAAACCTCCTCAATTTGTAAAGTTCTTAACTATTAGGTATGCGCCTTTTAAAAAAGTTTCACATAAAAATATAAAAAATAAAAAATGTCATAAAAAATATATTAGTTAGTACTGTTGCTTTTATAATCATCATTGCTTTTATAAAAATTATTTTAGGAAAAAGTTAAAAATAAGATCAGCTAATAGTTATTAAATAAGTGATAATGTTGAGAGTGAAATATATGATATAATTACCATATAAAACAGTTATTAGGCTAAATTAAGCTTACTTGTGAATAATATAAGGAGTGAATATTATGACTCAAATATTAAATTTAACACCCTCTGAAGAAGATATACTAAAAATTCGAAGAAAATTGCAAGATTATAATTCCAAGTTTTTTGAAATAAAAGATGAACCAAATTTTACGATTTCAGAAATTGATGAAGATAAGGAATTAGTTGGAGGAATTGTATGTACAATTGTTGGACAATGGTTAGAAATTGATTTTTTATGGATTAAGGATGAACAGCGTGGAAAAGGTTTAGGTAAAAAACTATTACATGAAGCTGAAAAGATAGGACTAGAAAATAAATGTAACATGGCATTTTTAACTACCATGAACTTTCAGGCAAAACCATTTTATTCAAAACATGGATACAAAACAGTATATGTGCAAAGGGGCTATCCCATAACAAATGAAAAGTACTTTATGGAAAAGGAACTAAAATTAAATTAAATTAAATCTATAAATCCATAATGTTAATAAGGATATTTTTTTTCTTCTTCTTCTTCTTCTTATTGTTATTATTATTATTATTATTATTATTATTATTATTATTATTGTGAAAGCCCTTGTAAGGGGCTTATAAGGGGCTTATATGTAAATTTGAATTTAGGTGAGAGTCCAAATTTTATATTTGGTCAGTCGAACTTACACCTACGTAATGAAATGGAGTAGGTGTTTCATTTATAAATAATGATAAAAAACTTGATATATAGGCATTTATAGTATCATAAACTAAAGGAAACTCCTACTTCGCTACTCTACGTAGGAGTAAGTTCCGCTAGATAAATCGAAGATTTAGAGCGTCACTTAAATTCCAGTTTTGCGAATAGACTTAAATTATTAAGTATTAAAGTTTTAGTACCACAATAAATATAGATGCATCTAGGTACGCAAACAATTAATGTTATTAAAAGAGTTAATTAAAAGTGTTTTAGAAAACTTTATTAAGGTATTAAGTGAAAGTTCAACAAGAGAGCAATAAAATAAGTTACTACATATAATAATTTCTGAAATAACAGTTAATGAGCTAAGAGAAATTGATTCAATTAAGATTAAATTAGATGATAACTTAATAAACTATTTAAGCAATGAAGAGGGAGTATCTGTGAAAGATACTCCTTCTTCATTTATGTTAAGAAATATTGGAATAAAAACATTAAATTTAAATGTAGTAATTTAGAAAATTATGTAAAGATGATATGATTAAGATAGGAATAGAGAGTTGTAATGGGGAATGGGAAGATGGTAATTATTATAGTTTAAAAATTAATTGGGATAAATATTTTTAAAGGTGGTAGATGATGATGACTATAGTTTTGGAAAGAGAAAAATTATATGAGGAAGTATGGAGTATTAAAATGAAAGAATTGGCTATTAAATATGGACTATCAGAGGCTACACTTAGGAAACATTGCAGAAGTTTAAATGTCCCAATTCCTCAAAGTGGATTTTGGATGAAAGTTAGAAATGGCTCTAATCCTAAAAAAATTCCATTACCCAAATTTGATGGTAGGGGTAAAGTGATTATACAAAAAAATGAACTTAGAAAAAATTCAAGTTATAAAATTGAAGATAGATTGAAACATATGATAGATAAAGATAAAAATAATGTGTTGAGTGTATGTGAAAAAATAGAAGTGCGAGAAAGATTATATAAGCCACATTATCTTATAAAAGAGTGCAAAATTTATAGAAATGATAGGGATATGCTTAGTGATGGTAGAGCAAATAATGTCAATATAAAAGTATCAAAAGAGAATCAAAATAGAGCATTAAGGATTTTTGATGTAATACTAAAAACTGTTGAAGGGTTAAGATATAAAATTAAAAGTGGACATAAGTATACTAAAGTTTGTATAAATGGGGAGGAAGTAAAGATAGGATTAAAGGAAAAGCTTATTAGAACGAATCATATAAAATCTAATAATGAGTCCTATTGGAGTCCAACGTATGATTATAAATACTCAGGAGAGCTATCATTATTTATAGATGAGTATAGAGCACCAAAAAAGAATTGGAGAGATTTAGAGAATAAAAAAATAGAGGAAATGATAGGTGACTTTATAATTACAATTATAGATACAGCTGAAATTTACAGAGTAATTAGCGAGAGAAGAAAATTAGAAGCGGAAGAACAAAGCAAAAAAGAAATTGAGAGAATGAAAAGAAAAAAGAGAGAGGAATATGAGTTGGAGAAATTAAATGAGTTAAAAGAATGTGCAGAAAATTATAGAGCTTCAAAGCTAATAGATGAATATATATTAGGACTAGAAGAAGTAGTGATAAATATTGAAGATAATAATAAGAAGGATAGAGTTTTAAAATATATAGACTGGGCAAAGAAAAAATCAGATTGGTTAAATCCAATTAAACAAAAAAATGATGAAATTCTTGAAGAAAAGTATAGTGAGAATTTATATGATATTGATTTTAAAGATGATGATAATTATTGGTAGGTAAATTAATTAAACACCCTAAATGTATAATCTAAAATGGTATAATTATAGTAATAGTTAAGAGTCAAGTAAATATATATGAAAGTTGATAAAAGGAGAATGAATATGGCAATACCCACTTATGAAAAATTAATGTTACCTTTGTTGGAGTTATTAAGAGATGAAAATACTTATACAAATAGAGAATGTATAGATAGATTAGCTGAGAGGTTAAATGTTACAGAAGAAGAATTAAGGGAGCTTCTACCAAGTGGTAAAAAGAAAATATTTTATGATAGAGTAAACTGGGCTAAAACTTATATGAAAAAAGCTGGATTAGTGGAAGCACCTAGAAGAGGGACAATAAAGATTACTCAATTAGGATTAGATTTATTACAGGAAAGTCCTTTAGAGTTAAAGTCAAAAGATTTATTAAGATATAATAGCTTCAATGATTTTATTAACGCTAGTAATAGAAATGAGAGTAATAGCGAAAATAATGAAGGTCTATTAAACGAAAGAACACCATCAGAAGAGATGGCAGTTGCATTTGAAAGTTTGAGGGCTTCATTAGCTGACGAAATACTTGAAAAAATAAAATCATGTTCATTTGAGTTTTTTGAAAAAGTAGTAATAGAATTATTAATAAAAATGGGATATGGTGGTTCAAGAGAAGAAGCAGGAAGAGCAACTAGAAGAACAGGTGATGAGGGGATAGATGGAATAATAAATGAAGATAGATTAGGTCTAGATAACATATACATTCAAGCAAAAAGATGGAGAGATATTGTTGTTGGGAGACCAGAGATTCAAAAGTTTTCTGGAGCTTTAGATACTCCTGGTGCAAACAAAGGAGTTTTTATAACAACTTCAAATTTTACAAGAGAAGCTAGAGAGTATGTTAAGACTATAAATACAAAAAATATAGTTTTGATTGATGGAATGCAGTTAGCACAATACATGATTGAATTTAATGTTGGAGTATCAACAGAAATGATATATGAAGTTAAAAAGATAGACAGTGATTACTTTATTGAGAATTAATAGTGGATGGGGATTTAATGATAAAATACAATGATAAAATTAAGAAAGGAAAATTAGGAGTTAATTATGTAACAGATATCGTTGATAGATGTGATTGCTATTTTAACAAAATAGAGCAAGAGAATGATATGGGAATTGATGCAATAATCGAGTTTACAGAGAATAGGATACCTATAGGGAAATGTATAGCAGTACAAATTAAAACAGGAGAAAGTTATGTAAATAGAAGAAAAAATGAGTGTATTATTCCTATTGAAAATCATTATGAATATTGGAAAAATTATTGCATGCCTGTTTATGGTATAGTATATATTTTAAATGATAATGTAGCATATTGGGTAGATATAAAACAATATTTAAATGAGAATAGAATTAATATAGAATCTGGAAAGTTAAATATAATAAAATTTAAAATAAAATCTATTAATAAGTTTGATATGGAATCCTTTAATAAATATTTTAAATGTGATGTCAAAAATACATTGCCTGAAATAAGTTATGAGGAAGCCAGTAATCTTTTAGAAACTGAAAATATTGATGAAATATATATTGGAGTTAACTCATTGGCTAAAAGGTATGCTTATAAAAAGGAAACTTGGGATAAGTTAATTGATGTGTTTAGAAAAACTACTGATTATGATTTAATAAGTGAAATTATATTTTATCTTTCATATATACCGGGGCATGGTGATTTATGGGGACAGTTGAATTTTTCAAAGGAAACAAGGGAGTATGCTAGAGATATAATTAATAAATTAAATATTAATGAAGTAATAAAAATATTAAATGTAATCGATGAAAATGGTATTGAACGTGGAACAATAGGACAATGTGTAGAAGCTATAATAGCAAGTATAGATAATAGCGATAAATTATTAAAAGAAATAATTAAAAATGAAGATTTAGAAGAAGAAACTATAAATAGTGCAATTACTATTTTTGCATATAATTACCCAGAAGAATTTAATTTAGCTATTAGTAAGAATGAGATTAAGAGAAATTGGTATGTTGAATTAATCATGGAGTCATTTGAAGAATATGGGGGATTTGACTTATATTAAAAAAACCTAACTTGCAACTGATAAGGTGAAGCGTACCATAAGTAAATGAGGTTTATAGCCTTAGGCATTGAAATCCAAAATATGTTATAATTAAAAGACTCAAATAAATGATAATTAAACTTTTAATTATAAGGTAAATAGTAATTTGTTGGTTTGAAAAATAAATTTTTTTAACAAGTATCAATTAATATGTGATTGGAGAAAAATACAATGAAAATTATTGAAGAATATGTAAATAGATTAAAAAAAGCATACTATGATAATGATGGAAAAAAGAGTTGGGATTATTTTGAAAGAGTTATGCATGGTGCGAGCAAAGAAGATATTAACAAATTGAAAGAGGAGTATCCTAATGTTCCAGATTCCTTAGTAAAACTTCTTGAATATGTGGATGGAACGTATTGGAGGGAATATGAAGGAGAAAAAATTACTTTTTATATTCTTGGTTCTGATGTTAATGAGTATCCATATTATCTGCTTTCAGTAAATCAAATTTTGGAGAGCAAGAATGAGGCAGTCGACTTCTATGCTGACTACGTTAATCGTGAATATAGTGATGATGTTGAAGGAGATGAAAGAATTACAGATTGTGCAAATAACATGAAATGGTTACATTTTTCAGATTGTATGAATAATGGTGGCACATCACAGCTGTTTATTGATTTTTCACCTTCTGTAAAAGGAATTAAGGGGCAAGTTGTAAGATTTTTGCATGATCCCGATGAAATTCAAGTGATAGCAGATAGTTTTGATGATTATTTACAAATGCTAATTGACAATAGGATGGATTTTATTAACGAAGATACGGTTGAGTAAGTAAACTAACTTTTGTTTTTAGAACAGAAAATTCTAATTTATTGAGTTGCTTATTATTAAATTATGAAGAAAATTTATAAACAATGCAATGTACAAATCAGAATTTGTGAGGCGAGTCAATGGAAAAAATATATATCATGACGTGGAATACAGAACTTTATGTTGAAAAGACCTTAATGCCAATATGTAAGAAATACAGGTCAGTAATTAATGTAGTTAAGGGATTTTTGGAAAAAAGGAATGCAATTTGTTTTTTACAAGAGATACCATATTTGAGTAATGAAAATTGGAAGGAACATACTCTTTATTCTGAATTAAATAAGGATTTTCCAAATGCTGAATATGATGTCATATATAACGAAGGTAAACAAATAATGATGACAATCGCAATAGCAAAAAAAGGTTTAATAACCAAGTCGTATTGTGACTGCTTTAATAGCAATCGCACAGTCACTGTACGATATAAAGATAAAAACATAGTAATAACGGGCATTCATGCATTCAATGGCAAAGACAACAAAAATTATCTGGAATCATTAAATAGTTGTCATTCAAATATTATTTTAGGTGATTTCAACGCCGGTGATTATGAAGAATCTGAGAATAGGGATGTGTTCAACGGTATACTGAAAGAATATACATGCATTTGTAACAAAAATACTAGGCGTTGTAAGTATCGGGTTACTCCTATTGATCACATATTTGTGAATATGAAAGGTGTGTCTAAATATACAGGGTGTACTGTACATGAGGAAATAGAGTGTTCAGACCATTATCCGATAACCTTTGATATTGAGTATGAGTAAAGTTGAAACGCTTAATTAAACAAATTCCAATTTGTGCAGGTGAATATATTGAAAGCGATAGGATAGAAATGATGATGGCATAAAAACTATTATATGTATAGGGAGTTAAGAGATACAAATAACAGGATAGTTTTAAAAGCCTATCTTATTTTTAAAGAAAAATATAATCAAAATTTGAAATGGAAATTAAAATATTTACACTGTAAGAGGGGAAGTGTTTGACTTACGGTGCGGAGAACCGTATCGTAAATAAATGAGGTTTTGGATAAGATAGGATTAAGAAATATTAATAAAAAATGATATAATAGAGTAAAGTTTTAAAGGTACTGGCATTGGGTTGGTATCTTTATTTAATTAGTATATAATAAAGAATGTCGAAAAATAAATATTAAATAAAATAATATTTACTATAGAACTAATGTTTGATAAACTTATTATTAATGTAAAAAGATGCAAGAAAGGAAGATGTAAAGTGAGAGTTATATCATTTTTCTCTGGAGCAGGAGGAATGGATTTAGGATTTACATTAGCAGGACATGAGGTTGTTTGGTCTAATGATTTTGATAGAGATGCAGTTAATACTTATAATGAAAATATAGGTAGACACTTAGGGCATGAAAGTACTTTGGGAGATATAACACAAATATTGAATATACGTGATGAAGAGATAAATCAACTTATACCTGATGGAGATATAGTTATTGGAGGATTTCCTTGTCAAGGTTTCTCAATAGCTAATGTGAATAGAAATATGAATGATGATGAAAGAAACTTTTTATATTTAGAGCTGTTAAGAATTATAACAATAAAAAGACCTAGTTTTTTCGTTTTAGAAAATGTTAAAGGACTAGAAAATATTGAGGGTGGAGAAGTTTTAGATATGATTATTGAGGACTTAGAAGGAGCTGGATATACTGTATGTTATGATGTATTAAATGCTTATAATTTTGGTGTTCCTCAAAATCGAGAAAGGGTTATAATTGTTGGAGTAAGAAATGACTTAACGGATATATATATAATACCACAACAAGTTGCACCAGCAAGAAAATCTAAGAAAACATTATATGTAGCTCCAACACACTCAAAAGATAGTAATATTGAAGAGAATGTAACATCATGGCAAAAAGTCAATCGCTTATATAATCTATGGCTTAATAATGATTTGGATAGAAATAGGCATTACTTAAGAAATGATGATAATATTTTATACAGGATACAAACATTAAGAGATGCTATAAGTGATTTACCACAAGATTTTGAACCTGATAATCAAGAAGTATTAAATCATACTGGAAGTTTATGTAGAGTAAATATTAATAATAGAGTAGGTAATAGAGCAACTGATTGGGATAGATATGCACCAACAATAATGGGAAGAGGTAGTGGTACAGGTGGACCATTAATAATTCCACATCCATTACAACATAGAAGATTATCAGTAAGGGAAGTTGCAAGAATACAGACTTTCCCAGATAACTTTCATTTTCTAGGTTCAAATTCAGCATGTTACAGACAAATAGGTAATGCAGTACCTGTACTTATGGCATATAACATAGCTAAAATATTACCACTAGAATTAATATAAATAGAGACGCAGTTTTGTGTCTCTATTTTTTAATTAAGAGAATTCTTCAAGAAATCATAGATAGCTTGTTTCTCGTTTACGGAAGACGCTTTAACTCTATCTAATAAAGTAATAGTAGGTATATCACTATTCTTAGCACCTTCATTACATACATTGCACATTGTAATAAAATCATCAGCTGTTAATTCTTTATTATCTCCGTTGTGGTTACTCTTATGTGCTATAATATGACCAACGTGCAAAGTTACTTTATGACCTGGTTTAAATGGGTCGTCATCTTGAGGTGTTCTACCACATGTTTGACAAGTAAAATGGTCTCTAGAAAACACTTCAAAAGCAATTCGTTTATTTACCCCTCTACTACGAATATTTTCTTCAATTGGCTCAAGAGATAAAAGAACCCATTCATCTACTTTAAGATTTAGATTAGTTCTTTCGTTATCTTTCCAATTTACTATATCATATCCTTGTTCGTCTCTAAGTTCAAATATCCTTCTCATATTATGAGAAATAGGATTTCCACCTTTACCTGGTATTTGAGCTAATTCACTAGATGTTACTTTTTTATTTAAATTAACTTTAAACCATAAAAGAGCTCGTTTAGAATATGACATCCCATCTGTTTTTTCAATAAAGTGATTAAGTGAAAGACCGATTAGGTCATTTAATTTAATTGAATTTTTAGCCATAATATTTCCTCCCTTAACACTTGTTTCAATAAATAGTATACGATACTTGTCCTATTAAGTTTAGAAATATTATTTCAATATTAGAATAATCTAATAATAATGTAGAGTTATTATGCTAAAATAGTGTTATATATAACCAATATTTTAATTATAAATTTCTAACTATTTGATAAGATTTTCCATGTTTTTTTTGCTTCATTTCAATAATTGATAATTTATTCGAAGTATACATATCTATGATATTTGTATGAAAATCTGTAGTTAATGCATTTGTATTAATAGGTGCTGACTTTATAGATAATAACTCTAAAATAGTTTTTCTATATGATAAATCAAACAGAGAAATTAAATTATCATAGTTATCTATTGATGCATCAGTGGATGATACAAAATTTAATGTTGAATCTTTAAGATTCTGGAAGTCTGTATCAATTTTATTTAAAATGTGTTCATTTGTTTTATTGAAATTCAAGCCAATATGAGTACTAATTTCAGGTGATAAAAATATATCACGTTCAATTCTTAGAGAATTCCCTTCATATCTATTTAAGACAGAAACTGCATATTTAGGACCTGCTGAAACTGCTGAAATTAAAGTATTTTTAAAATTAGAGCTATCAACTAGATAAACATCTACACTATTTCCACCTTTTATAAATATTAACAAATCATCTTTAAATATGTTTTCGGTCATATAAGTAAAACGTTTAGTAAAGTCATTCCATTTTCCATCATTTTCGATTTGTTCAAATAGAGATAAAAATTGACCTTTAGAGCCTAAACCATTTTTTCTTTCACCTCCATAATTTGTAACTATGTCTTTAAATAAAGCTTCTCTAGCAAAAGAACCACAATTAATTTCTTTAGTATCTATCACAAAACTTTTTATTGATAATTTATAAGAATTATCAAATTCAATATCACATTTTTCTCTATAGTTACTTGCAACATATGAGTTTACAAATTCCATTGCAGAAGAATTTTCATTAATTGGATATGTAGGGAAATTTCGCCTAACTTCTTCATCCGTAACAGTACCAGAAAAAAGGTCAGCTATAAAATCTTCAATGTCTCTAGCTGTTACTTTACGTTTGGCTTTAGCTTCATCAGTTAAATTGTTGTGCATATAGTTTATTATAGAAAGAGAAGTAAAATCATTTTCTATAGCTCTGCTAAATAACCTTTCCAAAACTAACAATATGTCCGATATTGAATTAGGTATTCTATTTAAATCAGGATTTAGGTGAAAAAAATATTCAACGGAATTTGACAGTTTTGATATATAATATTGGTGACTTGATTGAATAATCTCTTTTTCAAATAATGTATTTATAGTAATCCCCCCTAATTTTAAGTATACTTAGATTATATTTAAAATAATAGTGCTTGTACATATTTAAAGTTGAGAGATTAAGGAGAAAATAATGATAATAAATAGAACAATAACATCATCAGTTTATGTAATTTATGAGGATAAAGTTTTATTACATAAACATAAAAACTACAACACATTATTTCCTTTAGGTGGAAAGATGAATGAAAATGAAGTTCCTCATGAAACTGCACTTAGAGAAGTATATGAAGAATCAGGGCTTAGAGTTGAATTGTATAATAGGGATACTGAATTAAGCTTAGGAAGAGTAGTACAATTACACACTCCTATGCATACACTTCTTGAGAATGTAGGGCATGAAATTGAAAATATAGATTTTATATATTTTTCAAAATCATTAACTAATGAAGTTAAGCCACAGAAAGGCGAAAGTAAAGAACTATATTGGTTTACTAAAGAAGAAATAGAGAGCAATGATAATATAAAACCTCATGTTAAGGCAATGGCATTGGATGCATTGCGTATCTTAAGCAGTATATAAATATATATTATAATATTGAATGAGATATATTATGATGGAGGTTATGTAGATCTATGAATAAAAATAAAGGACGTATTGCTATAACTAAATTTCTTCAATGGAATAATAGAAATGGTTCTTACACAGATGAAAATTGTGATTTAGAAGAAACTTCAAGGATGACATATGAGGATGCTGTAAAATATTTCTTTGGTGTTATGAAAGATGATTTTTATTATAAAATAGCAGATAATATTTTTGAAATCACATATGAAGAAGCAATAAAATCAATTTGAAAAACTACAGTGATACACTATGATGTAATGTAATAATTAAAATGGATGATACAAATGCATATTATGTAATTTGATAAACTTCAATTTATATATTAGTCATATAGAAATTTTTTAATACAATAATTATATATGTTTATTTTTTATAAAAATTTGATATAATATAAATAAGAAAAGCTTAGTGCGTCAACACTAAGCAAAGTCTTAGAATATTTATTTTGTTTTAGGGCTATTGGATGAATTAAATAAAGATTTAATTAAGAGTGAAGCACTATTCTTTGTCGGATGGGTGCTTTTTCTCTTTGCCATTAAGTTCTATATGAATACCAAGAAATTTAATCTTGATAATTAACTTAGAAATAAAAAGATTATGTTTCAAAACTAATCTAATAATATAAATAGTATTGACATCCAAAAGGAGTGGGGTTAATGGAGCTTATTAAATGTACTCTTGATAATGTAAAGTTACTTGCAAAATTAAACAAAGAGTTATATGAGGATAGTTATGAATTTGCTCATAATGTTATAGATTTTAAAATTATAGAGGATATATGTTAAAGTTAAAGTGAAAATTTATTAGTTGTACTATTATAAAATCTTATGAATATTATATAATATAAATTCATAAGGAGGCAAAATATGAAGTATAGAGATTTATCCTCTCCAGAAAAATATATTTTAAAAGGTATACCTATATTATTTATTATAGGATCAATGATGCACTTTGCGTATGATTTATCTAAAAATAATCCTATAGTAGGTCTATTTACTCCTGTAAATGAAAGCATATGGGAACATTCGAAAATGGTGTTAATACCTGTAATTTTGTGGTGGGTACTTTATTACTGCTTTAAAGGTAGGCAGCATTGTATTAACAAAAACAAATGGTTTCAAAGTGCATTTGTAGCTCTTATTACTTCATTATTAACAATTCCTATGCTTTACTATTTTTACACTGAAGCATTTGGAATAGAACTTTTGGTAATAGATATTATAATTTTATTTCTTGCAATTATATTTGGTCAATTACTTGCTCTACACTTTTATAAGTATGGCAAAGGTATTAACTCAAGCATTGTTATAGTATTTTTCGTTGTATTAATATTTATGTTTATGATATTTACTTTTTATCCCCCACATATACCATTATTTCAAGATAATACTTCAGGTGAGTATGGTATCAATAAAATGAATTATATCAATGCTTATATTAATATGAGTAATTATTATTTTTGAATCATTAATAATTATTTTTTCATAATTATCATCTCTTATAAGTAGTCTATCATTTCATCCATTTTAACCTTTATTTTTAAACAATATTTTTTTGTTTAATCATGTATTTTTATTCAAGATTTGCAAAACCTAAAAATAAATTGATTAAAAATATAAAATTATGAGGTGAAAAATGTTTATTCCTAAAAGAGTTATCTTTGAAAAAGGATCATTAGATACTGAAATTGGTAAAAATATTTATAATAGATTAAAAGATAATAAAAATGTTGAAATTATAAATACAAGTTCTAATAAAATTAAAACTCATATACCTGGAGATAATTTATTTGAACAGTATAGATCTGGAAAACAAACACTAGTTGTAGGTGAGCGTAAAAGTTTGAAATTTCAAACTTGTAAACCATCTGCTAATTATCAATTACCATTAGTTAGTGGATGTATGGGAAGTTGTGAATATTGCTATTTAAATACACAATTAGGAGATAAACCTTTTGTAAGGGTCTTTACTAACATTGATGATATTTTGGATAAAGCAAAACAATATATAGATGAAAGGTTACCTCAAATAACTATTTTTGAAGGCGCCGCTACATCAGATCCTATTCCACTTGAACCGTATACTAATGCTTTAAAAAAGACAATAGAATTTATAGGAAAAGAAGAAAAAGGAAGATTCAGATTTGTAACTAAATATAATGATGTAGATACTTTATTAGATGCAAATCATAATAATCAAACTGAGATAAGGTTTAGTATAAATACACCTAGAATTATAAATACTTATGAACACCATACTGCCTCTAGTGATACAAGAATTGAAGCTGCTGTAAAGGTAGCTAAGGCTGGGTACAAAATAGGATTTATAATTGCTCCTGTTTTTCTTTATAATAATTGGCAAAAGGAATATAAGGATTTAATTGAAAGCATAAAATATAAATTACCTAATGAATTTAATGAACAAGTTATATTTGAGGTTATTTCTCATAGATATACAACTAAGGCTAAAAATCGAATACTTGAAATATTTCCCGAAACTACTTTGCCAATGAAGGATGAAGATAGAAAGTTTAAATATGGACAATTTGGGTATGGTAAATATATATATTCTAAGGAGCAGTTATCTGAAATGAAGGAGTTTTTTCATTTGCATATAAAAGATTACTTTCCAAATAGTATAATAAAATATGTGATTTAGTAATTAATCATTATATTTAAAGGAAACTCACTACTCACATTCTTTCGTAGGAGTAAGTTCCGCTGACTAAATCAAAGATTTAGAGCGTCACTTAAATTCCAATTTATGTTATTGAAATTAAAATTTTTTAAATAAAAAATTTTATAGGTTTATTTTTTATAAGAATTTGATATAATATAAATAAGAAAAGCTTAGTGCGTCAACACTAAGCAAAGTCTTAGAACATTTATTTTGTTTTAGGGCTATTGGATGAATTAAATAGATATTTAATTAAGAGTTAAAGCACTAATCATTGGAGGATGGGTGCTTTTTCTCTTTGCCATTAAGTTCTATATGAATACCAAGAAATTTAATCTTGATAATTAACTTAGAAATAAAAAGATTATGTTTTAAAACTAATTTAATAATATAAATAGTAACAAAGCTTTTTATAGTTAATTCTAGCATATCCAATACCACCTCCTAAGCTACAGTGAAGTAATTCACCAATAGCCCATAAGGAGGATAAAACGTTCAAAACCCCCGTAGCCATCCACTACGGAATTCTTAATTTGTACTTTAGAATTATACCATAATTATGTAGAATAAATATAGGGGTATAAAATGGAAAAATCCCACTTATAGTAGTTACGGTGAACTGTACCATAAGTAAGCCTCCAAATTTTATATTTGGGTAGACGAACTTACTCCTTTGAACAAATGTAAGAAGGAGTTTGCTATAAGTAAATGAGATTTTTACTAAAATTGGATAATTGAAAATAAGAGATAATACGTAGAATATAAAGTTCCTCTGCCATAAGTTATAATGTGGTTGAGGAATTTTTGAATTTGAATGATTTACCAAATGATTTATGTAAGATATAATTATATATAACAATACTACGCCTGCAAGGATAGCCATGAGCTTTGGGAAGGATACACTAAATTGGGCGGTTCATATAGCATTTTGTGGTTTTGTGTTTGAATGAAAGCCAGACTAAAATAAAACCATAAACATAACGGAGGGAAAAGATTTTTATGAGTACTACTTTGTTAATTGTATTGTTTACAAATAAATAGCAGTGTCTAGTATCTAATCTGCATCTGCAGGGAGGTCTTGTATTGGAAATTAAAAAGATAGATAGAAATCAAAGAGATACCGCCATTCAATTAGTTTCGGCTGTATTTATGCAGTTTGAAGCCCCTGATTATTCCGTGGAAGGTGTGGAGACCTTCAAGCGCACGGCAATCTATAATAACGATTTTTTAGATAGCTTGAATATGTATGGTGCTTATGATAGTGAAACCCTTTTAGGAGTAATTGCAACGAGAAATAAGGGGAACCATATCGCTCTATTCTTTGTGGATGGAAAGCACCATAGACAGGGAATAGGAAAAAAGCTGTTTCAGATTGTATTAGAAAACAGCACCGCAAAAGAAATCACAGTGAATTCGTCGCCTTATGCAGTTGAGGTGTATCACCGATTAGGTTTTGTGGACATTGCTCCTGAAGAAACCACAAACGAGATACGATATATCCCTATGGTATACAGCAAAGTACAGTAACAAAAATGAGGAGTGAATTAATGCAAGTGATATGGCGAGATATATTAAAAACATAATTCCGCCAAATATACCCGTAGAGAATAAGCACTTTCTAACTCGATAGCCCAAAAACACTACTACTTTATTATCAATATTTTTCAACTTAGTTTTCTGAAACCCAACATTAAGCAGTTTATTGTTGGGTTTTTGGCGTATTTGCAAGGCGTTTAGAAAAGTTTAGTCTATTGCTTGACACAAGCCTATGATGAAATTGGATTATTAAAACCTGTAAAGGTCGATTTATTTACAGGATATAGAATGTATTCTGCAGAACAGATACCAGTGCTTCAAAAAATTGTTTTATTAAGAGATACTAAATTCACTACATTAGAAATAAAAGATATAATACAAAGATGTAATTAGGTAGACATATTAGAGGAATTGGAAAAAAAGAAAATACAGATTAATAAAGAAATAGCTATAGAAAAACAGTGAATAGATAAGATAGATAGTGCAATAAAAGAATTTGAAGAAAAAAATTTTAAATACATTGTAATAATTCCATTAAAATAATTATATTGACTCTCACATTATGTGAGGGCTTATTATCTATTTATAAGATAAATAGGAGGTATTAATTATGGAATTAAAAGAAATTGGTAAGATTAAAATTGAAGGAGAAAATATGTTTCTTCAAATTAACAAGGAGTATATAAAAGGATTGCAGGGATTAGAATCTTTTAGTCACATTGATGTATTGTGGTGGTTTGATAAATGTGATAACAGTAGTAGCAGAAGCATTTTAGAAGTGAATAAACCTTATAAAAAGGCACCTGAAAAGTTGGGGGTTTTTTCAACTAGATCACCTGAAAGACCTAATCCGATAGCGTTGTCTATTACTCAAGTAACACATATAGATTATGAAAAAGGGATAGTTTATATTACTTACATTGATGCGATGAATGATAGTAGTATTTTAGATTTGAAACCTTATACTCCAAGCGTGGACAGAGTAGAAAAGCCTAGTGTTCCAGAATGGTGCAGCCATTGGCCATTATGTTGTGAAGAATCTGGAGATTTTGATTGGGAAAATGAGTTTCTATTTTAAAATATAATATATAAATTTATTTTTGTAGGATATTAATTAAGAATGAAGCACTAATTTTTAATGAGGTGCTTCTTTTCTTTTGTATTAACTTCCTGACCATAGCCACCCATTAAGAATTTACTAAATAATACTTTAGAATTATACCATAAGTGAAATTCTAAACCTATGATTTAGTTAATTGAACTTACTCCTTTGAACCTATGTAAATAGTGAGTTTCCTTTTATGTAGAATATATACACAAGAATAAAATGGAAAAATTCCACTTATAGTAGTTACGGAGAAGCGTATCTGTGGAGAACTAAAATAAATAGGTTATAATTATAAAACTAGGAAGTAAGCCAATGAGGTTATAAGAATCATTGGCTTATATTATAATTTTTTGAGAAAATAGTAATATATCTAGTAGCATGAAGTAAGGTACGTTCCTATATCAATTTAAAGTATATGAACATGCCTTTTTGTAAAAAAGGATCATAGAGAGAAGATTGCTTGAAAAAGATTGAAATGCGGGACAAACTGTAAATGTCAATTTCACTTTCATATTAACGTTATGAAGAAAAAACGAAAGAGTATTCTGCTCTGTATTATTTTGGATATAATATAAAAATCAATAAAAATATGTTATAATTTACATATTAATTTAAATTGTTAGGGTGTAACTACTATTTCTAAATAGAAAGAAATATATTTAGCATTTATGAAATAAATAGAATTTTTAAATAGTGAGTTTAGTGAATTTACTAAGATGAAGGAATTTCTTTATCCTGATGAATATATTAAATATTCTGAGAGATTCAATAATATTCTAAAGAAGTATTGTGATTCAACAGGAATTCCAATAGAGAAGATTGAATTGTATGAACTTGATTATTACTCAACTAGAAAGATTATTAAAGATACTGCATTGATGAGATATAAGAAAAAATTAAATAGTATTATAGAATTACCTTTTTCAGATGTACATTATAAACAATATAGCAGATGATACAATGCTATTTCAGGCTGAAAATATGGGAATATTTATTTGACGTTGCATTCAGAAAAGGAGGATTATATGGAACTTCTTAATGTAAAGAAAGTATCATGGAACAATATAAAGAATAACGTGATTTGTGGAATTATTATGACTGACTGTGCGATACTTATAAGTTATCTGGGAAGTGAGAGGGCACAAAACATTGCATTTGGAATTTTAATCATATCAATTGTGGTAGCGGCAATATATTTCCTTAGCCTCAATATGATAAAACACAAAGGAAAGAAAGTCAAAATTAGTGTCAGTATCCTACTAGCAGTAGTCAGTGGGATTATGTTTGGCGGTGCCAGCATTTATACACTAGCACCCACTCAGTTGTTTTACCCTCATTTTGATAAAGAATCATATGATAAATTGCAGAAATATGAACAGGTAGAAGAGCTGAAAATTCAAAAAGAAAGTTATGAGTTAGGTGGTTGGTTTCTACATAATGGTTCTGGTAAAGCACCACTTGTCATTTATTATGGTGGAAATGGAGAAAATGCATCAACAAGAATGCTTACGATTTTGGAAAAGGAGAATTTACAAGAGCTGTTTTCAGAATATAATATTGCAATAATTGATTATCCAGGTTATGGAAAGAGCAAAGGTACTCCTCCTTCAGAAAGTTCATTAAAAGAAATGGGAATTGCAGCTTTTGAAGCCCTTTCAGAGAGAGAGGATGTAGATGCTGATAACATTGTGCTTATGGGTTATAGCATTGGAACTGGTGTAGCAAATTATGTGGCATCTGAGCGAAATAGTAGGGGGCTTTTATTAATAGCACCCTATGCAGATGGATATGATCTTTATAATCAATTTGCAGGTGTTTTTTATGGGCCAATGCGGCTTTTGGTTGCATTTCCTATGGAGTCAGTTCAGTTTGCAGAACAGATAACTGTGCAGCCCATGTTACTTGCTTCTAAAAGTGATGAGATGGTAAGGTATGAAAGTTCAGTACGGTTGTCAAAAGCTTATCAATGCGGTGTCAGATTTGAAACCATTGAAGACATCAAACATAATGAATTCTGGGGTTCTAATATAGTACAACAGTATATAAAAGAATATCTGGAGGAGGTACATTCAAATGCGGAATAAAGTTAATGAAAAAATATATAAAACTGCTATATTAGCTGCTGGTATCGGTTGTTTTATTTCCCTGCTTGTAATAGCTTATTTTACTAGTGGATCAGTGATTTACAAATTGTTTCCGATTTGGCTTGCCCTTGGGTTTTTAGTATTGTGCTTTGTTGTGGAAAAACTTCCAGTGATACAGAAAAATAAATGGTTAAAGGGATTAGTGAAAATGGTCTGTGTACTCACCGTCGGAATTGTCCTTGCTGTAATATAAGAGAAATATTATAATGCATTAAGGTTAATAATAAAAGCATTAATGGAATATACTAGAGTTATCTATATTACCGCCCATAATAGGTGATACAGGAACAGCTATGATGATTGTGTTTTATGGTATCACCTCCTTATATTGTAATGGCATTATTGAAATAAAGAAAATAAGCATAATACAAAGTAGATAGATTCCAATTTATTAAATTATAAAATAGTTAGTAAAAGATATGAGGTATTACTAGCTTTTGTAAGAAAATATAATGAAAATTTGCAATGGAGAATAATCTGGTTATAGTACATATTGGAGGGGTGTCGATTTTTACTTACGGGAAGGTGAACTATACCATAAGTAAGCCTCCAAATTTTATATTTGGCTAGGCGAACTTACTCCTTTGAACAAGTGTAAGAAGGAGTTTACTTATAAATGCAAAAATTAGTCTTAACCATTCATTTTACTTGGTTAAGGCTATTTTTATTTGCAAAAACTGTATTACAAGTAATCTTATTTTTACAAAATATGTTATAATAAAAATAATTAATTTTTAAGTGCAAGACAAATGCGAATTTGTATCGGAGATTACTTATAAACAATGAGAAAACAAATTTGAGGTTGGAGGTTTATTATGAAAAAATGGTATGATGAGGAGTATGAATGGGAAATCGAGGTAATAGGGTTTCTGTGTAGCGACCACACAGAGCATTATTGCCGAAATGGCGAGGAAATTGGAGATAAGTATACTTGCACCTATGGTTGTCCTGTTAATGCTGATGGACAGGGTATTTGCTCCAAAGTCATGATGATTATGTTTCCAATAATGGAGGCTGTCAGAAGTGGTGGAGATTTAGAGAATATCGGCGGAACTAGTAAATATAGCAAAGATATTGTATGTCCAGATGGTTGTGTCATGTTCAGGCTTACGGCAAAGAAACTTGAAAATGAGAATTTTTATAAGGGAAAGTTTTTTGAGTAGTTTTGATTTTTATTGTATTCAGATAAAGAAAGTATTATTATACCTTATTTATACAAGGGTACTACTTATATTTAAAGGAAACTCACTACTCACATTCCTTCGTAGGAGTAAGTTCCGCTGACTAAATCAAAGATTTAGAGCGTCACCTAAATTCCAATTTATGTTATTGAAATTAAAATTTTTTAAATAAAAAATTTTATAGGTTTATTTTTTATAAGAATTTGATATAATATAAATAAGAAAAGCTTAGTGCGTCAACACTAAGCAAAGTCTTAGAACATTTATTTTGTTTTAGGGCTATTGGATGAAATTAATAAGTTTAATTAAGAAAAGGTGCTAATCTTGTGAGGATGGAGCACTTTTTTCTTTGCTTTTAACTTCTATATCAAGACCAAGAAATTTAATCTTAATTTTTAAATGATGTATAAAAAGATTATGTTTTAGAATTAATCTAATTATATAAACAACTGATATACACTTTATAAAAGTATCAAACATATCCAATACCACCTCCTAAGCTACAGTGAAGTAATTCACCAATAGCCCATAAGGAGGATAAAACGTTC
>NZ_JAHLQL010000049.1 GCF_018919175.1 Clostridium simiarum
ATCTCCGGTATTTAAACCATGAGATACTTTGAAATATCTTTTACTTAAAGAATTAATACTTGGAAATCTTTACTTTTACAATAATCTCAAATAAAGAATGGCAATTTCAATTAATTGAATAGTGGACGGTTATTGACGAAAACATCTCGAACAAACATAATAAAAGTCACCCTTTTAGTTCAATATTTGGAATTGTAACATTTTATTTTACTTGGCCAAGTCGTAGAGCACGTGTGAGAAAAATCATAATAATCGTAACCAATAGACGGTTAGTCCCGCCAAGCCGATGTAAACATCTCTACGCAAAATAATATAGGTACCAATACTCCGGAGTCATCACGTCCCAACGGGCTAGTGAGGATACACTACCGCACCTCACGAAGTGTGCGTCTCAATGATCGATGCGATTTTTCGGAAAAGTGATCACTGGAAATTATACTTAGGTCTGGGTGAAATCAAGTCCCAACCTATAATGACGTACTCGTACGAATTAATTGTTTTGGTTGTAATTATACCGTTACAC
>NZ_JAHLQL010000050.1 GCF_018919175.1 Clostridium simiarum
CTCACGTCCTTCTTTATCCCCAACGATTGGTTGCCCCAACCATCCAACCGCTATTCCATCCCCATTATCTATCGAGCCCGCCCTGAATAATCCTCCTTTTGCCGGATTATTGCCGATATAATCATAGAAAGCTAATTTTTCCGGAATTTTAGACCAGGCTTCTGATAAACTTTGATTTTCTGCTAGCCCGGCGCTAACTCTTCGATAGATCTCTTGCTGGAAGTAACCCTGATCCCATTGATAGCGAGTAGGACCAAATAATTCGATGGGGGTAGTTGCTGAACCATACCACATAGTTCCAGCAACAACAAAAGCTGCAAAAAAGACAGCCGCGATACTACTGGAGAGTACGGTTTCAATAGTTCCCATGCGCAATCCTTTGTATAGACGTTGTGGCGGTCGAACACTAATATGGAATAGACCCGCTAATATGCCCAATGTACCTGCTGCAATATGATGAGAAGCTATTCCTCCCGGAACAAAAGGATCGAAACCTTCCACGCTCCACGACGGATTTACAGG
>NZ_JAHLQL010000051.1 GCF_018919175.1 Clostridium simiarum
AATGTGGAATATTCTAAATAATAATCGGGAGATAAAGGAGATAAAAAAGATGCAGGGTCGTTTGTCTGCTTGGTTAGTCAAGCACGGAATAATTCATAGATCTTTGGGCTTTGATTACCAAGGAATAGAGACCTTACAAATAAAGTCCGAGGATTGGCATTCCATTGCTGTCATTTTATATGTATATGGTTACAATTATCTACGCTCCCAATGTGCTTATGATGTATCACCTGGTGGACTGTTAGCTAGTGTATATCATCTTACCAGAATAGAGTATGGTGTAGATCAACCAGAAGAGGTCTGTATAAAAGTATTTGCCCCAAGGAGGAATCCTAGAATTCCGTCCGCTTTCTGGGTTTGGAAAAGTGTGGATTTTCAAGAGCGAGAATCTTATGATATGTTGGGAATCTCTTATGATAATCATCCGCGCTTGAAACGTATCTTAATGCCTGAAAGTTGGCTAGGGTGGCCTTTACGTAAGGATTATATTGCCCCGAATTTTTTTGAAATACAAGATGCT
>NZ_JAHLQL010000052.1 GCF_018919175.1 Clostridium simiarum
TAGACTTCCTAATATAAGAACCGATCCCAGAAAGACTAAAAGAAAATCATGTATTGGTCCAGGTAAATCCATTTTTATAGAAAAAAATAAAAAAAAAATTCATGTCCTTGTTGATCTGACCAGGAAAAATAAATAAAGATATTAGGATCTTTCTTAATTGAATGAAATTTCAATGGAGGGTGGTGTGAATTGATGTAAATCTAATTCGTAGGCTAGACTTTTGCTTAAAAATGAAGGTTAAAATTATCCATTTTGAAATCATTATTCGAATAGAAATCATTTTCAATCAAAACGAAATCACGATTCTCGCCATTCTTGACCAAGCAAAAACCATTTTCAAATTGCAAATCAAAATAGCTTTTTGATTTGCAATTTGAAAATGGTTTTTGAATTAAGAATCTTCTAGGTTTTGTGAATTCGAAGAAATGGTTCGAATTGTGTAATCGTCAATTATGGACACCGGTAACCGACCTAAAGCAATTTGATTATAATTTAATTCGTGTCGATCATAAGTAGAAA
>NZ_JAHLQL010000053.1 GCF_018919175.1 Clostridium simiarum
AATAATAACTACGAATTCCTAATAATCACAATTCTGAATTATAAATTATAATTAGTATAAATATAAAATATTCAAAAAAAATAATAATAACAGGTACAATATAGTAAATCGAGGTACCATTTTATGACAACTTTCAACCTTCCCCCTATTCTTGTGCCTTTAGTGGGCTTAGTATTTCCGGCAATTGCAATGGCTTCTTTATTTCTTCATGTTCAAAAAAATAAGATTGTTTAGATCTGAGAGGATGCAACCTCGGCTGTTTTTTTTTTTGAAATTGTAGCATAACCCAGATATTTAGTTCATGAAATATAGTATAATGTGTGATTTCCACCGAACAGAAAAGAAAAAAACCTGCAGAAAATGATCTATGGATAAATGAATCCTAATTAGTTTCAGATCGATGAGGGTTTGTGGATGCCTAAAATAAAATGTAAAGTTGGTGGATCCATATGTATATTGGGATATTGGGATCCTATGAAGGGAATGTTATTATTTTAGATCTAACCAATTTGATGAA
>NZ_JAHLQL010000054.1 GCF_018919175.1 Clostridium simiarum
TTTCGTATTGTTTTCGATTCACTCTATGAATAGTTCTTACTACAAGTTTTTTGTCTAAAGAGTAATACTAGAGATAAACATAAAAAATGTAGAGGTCGAGTTTAGATGCAAGTTCAAGGAGCGAAAGGTGGATGGGTAGGTTATATAGGGATATAGCACAGAGATATATAGCAAAGAGATACTTTTGAGCAATGTTTGTGGAAGCGGTATTCGCAATATTTTAGTAGCTCGTTACAGTCCGGTGCGTTTTTGGTTTTTTGAAAGTGCGTCTTCAGAGCGCTTTTGGTTTTCAAAAGCGCTCTGAAGTTCCTATACTTTCTAGAGAATAGGAACTTCGGAATAGGAACTTCAAAGCGTTTCCGAAAACGAGCGCTTCCGAAAATGCAACGCGAGCTGCGCACATACAGCTCACTGTTCACGTCGCACCTATATCTGCGTGTTGCCTGTATATATATATACATGAGAAGAACGGCATAGTGCGTGTTTATGCTTAAATGCGTACTTATATGCGTCTA
>NZ_JAHLQL010000057.1 GCF_018919175.1 Clostridium simiarum
AACCTTGGAATAGCATTTTTCTCATATAAGTTTAATATTTGCACATCTTCAATTGATTCCGTTAATTGTAATCCGTATTTCATTAACATATTTGTAGTACTATTATTATTAAAGTCTGGATGACAATTAATGTGTAATATTTTCATATCTTTCACCTCATTATATATTTTATATGTTACTATACATTATTTATAAAATAACACAAACTAAATTAAGAAGATATAATTTAACTACTTCTCTTTAAATTCATATCTTTTTAGTTAATTTCTTGAAATGCATCTTTTGGGACAAGCAAATTGACATGCACCACAGTCAACACAAGCAGATTCATTGATTTTTCTTTTTCTATCTTTCTCTTCTGTGATACAGCCAATAATGCATACGCTTTGGCAAGTTCCACAACCTACACAGTCTGATTCATTGATTTTTCTCGGCATAGTTTTCTCCCTTTGGATTTAATCTTCTTTATAGTGTTTGTTTACATGTGTTAACTGTAACTTCCAATACTCT
>NZ_JAHLQL010000058.1 GCF_018919175.1 Clostridium simiarum
TCGTTGATAAGAAGCAAGACGATCTTTATAATGGTCCTCTGCCGAATAAAATCCAATGGAATCCAGAGGAACCATGTCTTCATCCATAGGGTCCCAAGTACCGGGGTCGATCGAAACTTCGATTCTTTCTGAACTACTCATTTGCAAATGATATCCGCATTGTTCACAAATATTCATTTTTGATTTCAAAAATCTCTTATAATTTAATGTATAACAAGTTTCGCATTGAATCCACAACCGCTTATAGTTTTGAGTTACATCGAGATCAGTAGACCCTTCTCCTCGAAGTAAATCATTGCTTTTCTTCCGGGTTCGTAGACCAGACTTCCCACTTTCACTATGAATTCTAAAAACGCACCTAGAAATGTAACTATTACTACTATCACTTACAATGGATGTATCAATACAGATTTGAGATTGAAGATAACCGTCAATGCAACTAGTAATGTGATTATTCCAACTAGATTGAGTATCGTATATGTAACGGTTGTATAAGGAATCTTCA
>NZ_JAHLQL010000007.1 GCF_018919175.1 Clostridium simiarum
CCCCTAACCCCTAACCCCTAACCCCTAACCCCTAACCCCTAACCCCTAACCCCTAACCTATAACCTATAACCTTGGTAAGTATTTTTAAACCTTTGAGAGCACTGCCCCCTTTTAAGACAAAATTTCTGTTTATTTCATATGTTATGACTTTAAATATTATCTATGATAAAATAGGCAAAAAAAGAAATAGCCTTATAGCTATTTTTCTTATCTTAATATGTATATTCTTCTACTCTAGGTGCTTTCATCCTGCTAAATCATGTATATTATTTTGATTTAAGTATCTTCATTACCTTAAATTAAGAGCTTAGTTTTCTTATCTGTTCCATAAATAGACCTTTAATTAAGAGCCTAGATTTTCTTATATCTTCTATAAATAACCCTTAATTAAGACCCTAGGTCTTCTTATATCTTCTATAAATAAACCTTTATAGCTTTAACTGCTTTATATAATTTCGTGTAAGCCCTAATGATATCCCTTGGGGAAGGTTCAAATGCTAACCCATATCTCCTCTATGAAACAGCCTTCCCTAAAAATTTTATTTTGTATTTTCCACCATCTGCTCCAATACCCTTTTAAAAACCTCTAGGTCCTCTTGAGAAATATTTTCTGTAAATATTTTATTCATTATTTCTCCTTCACCTTCTACTTCACTCCAAAATTTTTTACCTTCTTCACTTAAAGTAAGATTATAAGATCTTCTATCCTCTGGATTTTTGAGCCTTTGAATGTAGTTGTCTCTCTCCATCCTATCCATAAGCCTAACCACAGAGGAAGGTTTTATGTTAAGTTTATCTGCTAACTCCATCTGAGTTAAAGTTTTATATTTATTTAAATAGTACATTGTAATCCACTGAACTCTAGTAATCCCTCTGTCTGACAATCTATTATTGAAGGCATCAGAAAGCTTTTTTGCTTGAACATTAGTTAAAAATCCAATACAACAATCCAAATCAAACATTAAATATCCCCCTAATTTATTTTACATAAATTATACATTTAAATTATTAAAAGGGCAAACGTAATGTGTTTGATGCTAAAATGTGTCTTTTACAAAATTGCAACTGTGGTAAAATGAATATAGTGATTTTAAAAATCAATTACAAAAAGAATTACTTTATTAAAACAGGTCAATAATTAAACTAAATATAAATTAAAATGAGGAATATAAATGTACAGAGAAAAAACCCTAAGTTTATTAAAAAATTATTTTGGCTACGAAAACTTTAAAAAAGGTCAAGGTGAGGCCATTAATAGCATAGCATCTGGTAATGATACCTTTGTAATTATGCCTACAGGTGGAGGTAAATCCTTATGTTACCAGATTCCAGCACTACTTTTAGATGGTGTAACTTTAGTAATATCTCCATTAATCTCCCTTATGAAGGATCAGGTTGATGGACTAAACAGTTTAGGCATAGGAGCCACCTTTATAAACAGCACCCTTAGTAAAGCTGAAGTTTCTGAAAGACTTATAGATATATCTAACGATAAATATAAATTAGTATACTTAGCTCCTGAAGGATTAGATAATATAAATTATTTATTTAGAAATATAGATATAAAAATTCCCTTAGTAGCAATAGACGAGGCTCACTGCGTATCAAAATGGGGTCATGATTTTAGACCTAGCTATAGAAAAATCAATGATTTTATAAATAATATTAACCCAAGACCTACAGTATTAGCCTGCACAGCTACTGCCACAGATTTAGTTCAAAAGGATATAATAAATCTACTAGCCCTAAATAGTCCTAATGTATTTTTTACAGGATTCAACAGGGAAAACCTAACCCTTAAAGTATTTAGGGGAGAAAATAAGGATAACTTTATTTTAGATTACATTGATAATAGGAAAGATGAAAGTGGAATAATCTATACCTCCACTAGAGCAGAGACAGAGCAGTTATCTAATTTATTAAACAAAAAGGGATATAAATCTGGAATATATCATGCTGGGTTAGATGAAAGCACAAGAGCCGAAATGCAAGAAAACTTTATGTATGATAATTTTAATATAATGGTTGCTACCAACGCTTTTGGCATGGGTATAGATAAATCCAATGTGCGTTATGTCATACATTACGCTATTCCAAAAAACTTAGAGGCCTACTACCAAGAAGCCGGGCGTGCTGGTCGTGATGGTGAGCCTAGTGAATGTGTTTTATTATTTAATAACAAAGATATTCAAACTCAAAAATATTTCATAGATAACTCGCCCATGGATGAATACAAAAAATCTCAGGATTATAATAACCTTAGAACCATGGTGGACTATTGTTACACACAAAAATGTCTTAGAAAATTTATATTAGAATACTTTGGAGAAAAAGAAACAGAAGACAGCTGTAATAACTGTAGTAACTGTATAAATGAAAATGAATTAAAGGAAATAACCACAGAGGCTCAAATGATTTTTTCCTGTGTATATAGAGCTGAAGAGCGTTACGGAGTTAATACCATTATAGATATTTTAAAGGGCTCTCAAAACCAAAAGATATTAAGACTAGGTTTAAATAAATTATCTACCTATAACTTAATGGTAAATTATGATCGAAAGTTTTTAGAGGAAGTAGTAAATAAACTCATTGCAGATGGATATCTATTAATGACTAGTGAGCAATACCCCCTATTAAAGTTAACCTCTAAAGCAAAAATAGCTCTAAAAAATAAAGAAAGCATATTTATTCAAATAAGAAAAGCTGAAAAAGTGAGAGAAGAAGATGAAACCCTATTTAATTTACTAAGAGCTCTAAGAAAATCTATGTCTCAAGAGCTAAATCTTCCACCTTATGTTATTTTCCCTGATTCCACTCTTAAGGAATTAAGCAGTAGATTGCCTTTAACAGAAACAGAGTTTTCAGAGATAAAAGGTGTAGGTAAAAACAAACTAGAAAAGTACGGAGATAGATTTTTAGAAGTAATAAAAAATTATGTTGGAGAAAATGGGATTATAAGAAATCCAGGCACTGCCTCATCAAAATCATCTGCTAAGGAAACTGTTATGGGTGAGAAGGTAAAAAGCTACTATGAAACCTATAATTTATACAAAGAAGGCATGACCTTAGAAGAAATAGCTAAGTCAAGAAATTTAACTTCCACCACTATACAAAAACATATTATGGACTGTGTCCTAGAAGGATTAGATGTAAATCTAGATGACTTCATACCCAAGCATAGTGAAGAAGCCATATTAGAAGCCATAAAAAAAGTAGGCGCTGAAAAGTTGAGACCTATAAAAGATATATTGCCAGAGGATATAGACTATATGGCAATAAAATCTGTTATCTGCAAGCACAACTTGATATAATATTTAATCACTGTATAACTTACTTTATCCAATTCTCACATACATTTAGCTTGTAGAAGATAATAGTATTTTTCATAAAATCAATAATTCTTTAAATGGTGTTTACTTAAAAATTTAAGTCCTACCCCTAAAGTTTAGAAAAAGTTTTCCTTGTATACTAGGGTATATTTGATATGGGATTAGAGACTACTTCTAATATTTAAAAAAAGTTCTCTGGTGTTGCTATACATCAGAGAAATAATAGGATAGAAACTAAAAGTTTCTATCCTATTATTTTATAGACTTATTTTACTGATTACCTATCCAAGTAAATTTGTAGTACCTAGGGATATTTAATTATTTATAATTACTATTTTTAATATCCAGTAGTTACTTTTTAATTAACAACAACTTTTGATCCTATAGGTATATTATCATA
The DNA here is from genome assembly GCF_018919175.1 of Clostridium simiarum. GTDB lineage: Bacteria > Bacillota > Clostridia > Clostridiales > Clostridiaceae > Clostridium_L > Clostridium_L simiarum. The sequence continues at coordinate 3,731 of NZ_JAHLQL010000007.1, forward strand.
TAGCCATTTAGACTCATCAACCTTTAACCTAATACACCCGTGAGAGGCTGGTTCACCTAGGGTAGTGTCTACCACATTTTTCTTTTCTTTATCAAAGGGTAAAGAATGAAAAAGATAATTTCCCTTAAATCCTACCCAGTACTTAGCTCCCTGCTCATATTTAGGAGTATAAAACCAATCCCCTTTATTTTTTACGGTAAATGATCCTTTAGGTGTCTCATTTCCTTTTACTCCAGTAGAACATAAAAACTCTTTAACTAAAGACCATTGATTTTTACTTCCCTTGTACACATAGGTTTTTTGATTATTTATACTCACAAAAACAAGATAATTAGTCCCACTTTCTATACCAAAAGTGTTTATGGTATCCTTTGAAAAAGCTCTCTGGTTTTTAAATACAGCTTGCGAGTCTTCGTTGTCTTTTGAAGTAATATATTTATTTTTTTCATCTTCATATTCTCTAATTTTATCTGATAATTCTTTATCCTCTTTAAGTAAATCTAAATTATCCTTAATTAAGGATATAGCTTTAGAGTAGTATTTACCACTTGCTAATTCATTAGCTTTAGTCAAAGTATCCTCTTTTATGGAAAGGTGGCATTTCTTTTCGTAATCTAAAGCCTCTAGATATTCAGGGAAAAATGGACTTACTTTATTAAAACTTTTCATAGCATCTGCGTAATCTTTATTATTAAATAACTCTACCCCTTTTTCAAACTCATTTTTTGAATTTGTTAATAAAGGGAGCGCTTCTTCTAACTCTTTAACCTTAGAATTATCTCTGTTATATCTCTCAATTTCTTTTAGTATATAAGCTACATGCTCTTCCGAAACCATATTGTTCTCATGATTAGTTTTTAATTCTTCAATAAAATCCGAAAAATATACATTCAAATCATTATTAATTTTAACTTTTTTTATAAGATTAAAACTTCCTTCATTTAAAATAATTGAATTAGCTTTTATATACTCCCCATTATCAAAACATTTCTTGAATTTTAACAAGTTGTTATTATAAAAATTTAAACAAAGAATACTGTATACTACAATAATTAAAATTAAAAATATAATAATTAAATTTTTCTTTTGAAAATATTTAACCATGTTTCCTCTCCTTTTGAATCGCTGTTTAAATTATTGCCATACTTATAAAAAAATAATCAATAAACATCGAAAAAGATGACTCCTGCTTAATACAGAAATCATCTTCCTAATTTGGTTCATTATTTTTTAAGTACAAAAGAATATGGTTTAATTCACAATTTACTTCTATTTTTTGTTAGATTAATAGAGCCATATATTGATGCTAAATATAAGATAGCAGATGTAATTGCACCTAGTTGACGTGTGTCTTTTGAAGAGAATAAAATATGTGTTACATTAATAAATATTATTCCTACTATAGTAAACAATAAAAATTTTTAATAAAATCATAATTTATCAAAATTTTAAATCTCCTTTATAATTTTGTAATTTAATAAAATCTATTTTAAAAGTATCTGTTTAGATAAATATATATGTTCCATTATATGCCCTATATTGCCTTCTCCAGCAAACCTTGAAGCATCAAAGAAATTCTGATTTAATCCTACCCACTCCAACTCATTCTCATCTCCATATACAGCAATCTCTTTATTTAAACGCCCAACATACACTTCAACCTTAATACCGTGTAAATAATATGTAAAATCCATTAAATGTGTTAATATAATATCATTTTTAGAAATACCCGTTTCCTCTTCCAATTCTCGATAAGCGGCACTCAGTCCATCTTCGCCATTTTCAATCTTTCCTCCCACTAAATTGTATAACCCTTTATAGGGATTCTTTCTTCTCTTGCACATGAGAATATGCTCTCTATTGCTGTGAAAAGCAGCAATCACATTAAATTCTATATTCATTTTCTCTCTCCTATTATATGAATAATCTTTAGTTCCTCTAAAATTACTGTTCCATCACAATATTTTTATCTCACCTATTTATTCATAATATAAAACCATTACCTCACAACATTTTTATCTCACCTATGATTCATAATATATAACCATTACCTCACAACCTCTTCACCTTTACATAATCTTCAGCCGAAATACTATAATTTCTTGTTATTAACACCGTTTACTCCCCGACCCTTTACTTAATAATAATATTACTTCCCAAGTTCTTCCCATTCTGATGCAAGAATTGCATACTCATAGGTATCTTGCCATATAGGCTCATCATTGCTATTAGTCTTAAAATATATGTTTTGACGTAGATGTCCCTCACGTCTCATGTTCAGTCTTTCAAGCAACTTCCAGGATGGTTCATTTTTTGCATTACACATTGCAATGATTCGTCGTGCCTTCCATTCTTTAAATGCATAATTTATAAGAGCTTTGGCACTTTCTGTGGCATAACCATTTTTCCAATAATCAGTGTTAAATAAATATCCTAATTCGTAAGTTTCATAATCCTGCTTTTCAAAATAAAGATTGCCGATTACCTTTCCAGATTCTTTTAAACATACTGCTATAAATGCTTCACTTTTTGCTCTGTAATAGGCTTCCTCTTTACTTTCTTCTTCTGAAAAGGGTTCATAAGGTTCAAAGCGAACTACCTTTTCATCGGATAAATATTCATGTATATCTTTCCAATCATCATAAGAAAACCTTCTTAATATTAATCTTTCTGTGTCTAAAATAGTCATCCTATATCCCCCCTAATTACTAACTTTAAATTATATTTCTTTTATTTTACTGTTCTTCATTTTAATTTTTATAGAGCACTTAATTTAAACTTTTTTAAAGATCTTATTAAAAACTTATTTTTTTAAATGTGCCTTTATCTATATTTAATTCAACATCAATATCTGCTTTTTCATAACCTATTAATTTTATACGATTAGTACCCTTTTTAATTGGTGCAGTTATAGTTGTTTTTCCCTCTACATTAGCTTTAGCTGTATTCTCTACAAGAGTGACCACTGTATTGTCAGGTGATATTAAAACAATCTTTGCCTTTCCACTTTTTACTGATAAGGTATATGGAATTTGTAAATCAAAATCCTCATCACTTTCATATGTCCAAATAGTTCCACTGCCACTTAACTTCAGCTTTCCCTTATATCTTTCCTCTTTTACTGTTTCTTCACTTTTATCTAATCCAAAACTATCAGATTCATTAGCTATTTTACTGTTATTATTGTAAACTTTATCCATAATGTTATTACCACATCCCATAAGTAAGCTAATTATCATAATTGTCATAGTTATTAATACCATTCTTTTTTTATAATTCATTTTCCTGCCCCCTTCATTTAATATGAAAAATGCTAAGTAACTAAATCGTCTTAAAGCTATAAATAGTAGCTGATTCCCCTATAACACGGTCTTAATATATTTATCAATATAATCAATATATGCCTTATATTGTAATTATACCCCTATTGGTTTTTAAGATAAATAAAAAGAGCCAAATAGAACTAGCTCCTTTGTAATATTATTCTAAATTTTAATTTTAGTCTGAGGTTCATCAAGAATATTATTCTAAATCTTAGTCTGAGGTTCATCAAGAATATTATTCTAAATCTTAGTCTGAGGCTCATAAAAAGTATTATTCTAAATTTTAATCTTAGTATAATGTTTATCAAAAGTTAATTAATCTATTTTTTTATTCTTTAGAGTTTTTTCATATAACTTCTTCTCTGCACCAATAATTCTCCTTATACTTTTATCTGAAAGATAATATTCCTCTGCCAAATCTAAAACTGTAGCACCATTATTATATCTACTATAAATTTCAGCATTTCTTCTCTTTAAACTCTCTCTTGCACCGCTTTTTTCTCCCCAAGACTTTTCTTCTCCATTTTTTATAGGTATATATAAATATTCACCATTCACATATTCTTGAATTATTTTTATTATTTCATCCGGTAGCACATTTTTCGCATTAATATATTTCATAGTCTTACTCCTCCAAAACTTATTTTGGTTTGAAGCAAAAACCATAAAAAAGCTGCCACAAAAACTATATTTGTGGCAGCTCTGATTCTATATTAAAGAAACAAATCTACAATCCCATTTTATTAAAACACATGATGCTTAAAAATAGGTACACTAAACCAAGCTCTTTATAATGCTTTTTTAAGGAAATTATAAAGGAGCCAAATGTAGCCATATCTTTCTAGCATCAGCTATTTTAATAAACAGTCTCCGCCCAAAGTATAGCCGACATTATTCTTATGGCCTTCGCACGGAGTAACTTGAGATCCTAATTCATGTTTATAAATCATAATAATTTTCCTTCCATATGACTTGTAATATAGATATTATAAAATATTTTCATGAAAACCTCAACCTATATATTTGATCTTTAACTTACCTTTTTCCTTTCAACTACCCTTGTTATCATCATAGCGCACACTGTGTTTCCTACAGAATTAAGTACAGTTGCAGGTGCATCTATAATAGTACTTATAACTGCCATTATAGGTAATGCTTCTGGTGGAAAACCATAAACACTTATAATTAGCATCTCCCCGATCATACCTCCTCCTGGGATAGCTCCCATTACAGCTCCAACTAAATAGGATGCAAGGACTATGCCAAGTATGGCTTTAAAGCTCATTATATCCTGTCCAAACAAGCCCATAAGAAATGTAATTTTTATTACCCCTCCCATAACAGAACCATCCTTGTGAATATTGGCTCCTAGTGGCACTACGGTTTCTGCTATGTCATCTGTAACTCCCATTTTCTTTGTATATTCTAAATTAGAAGGTATACATGCAGCACTAGAACAAGTGGCAAGTGCTGTTACAGAAGGTGATATGGCATTTTTCCAAAATATTTTAATGCCAGATTTTCCTCCTGCTATAAAGGCATATATAGTAAAAAATCCAAAGTAATAAATTAAAGAAAGAACCAAATAAAGAATAAAAGCTCTGATATATCCTTGAAGTATTTGAGAACCAAGCTGCCCAATAATAGAAGCAAAGTAAGCTCCTAATCCTATAGGTGCATAGTACATTACTATTTTCACCATGTTCATCATTACCTTAGATCCAGCCTCTAAAAAATTAATAAGAGGCCTCGCCTTATCTCCAGCCATTACTGTAGAAATACCAAAGATTATTGAAAATATAATAAGTTGAAGCATATTTCTTTTAGAAGCTAAAGCCATAAAGTCATTTACTGTAAAAGTATTTACAAGATGCTCTAATAATCCCTTTTGCTTTATTTGCTCTGCTTCACCTATTGATTGATCTATTAATGTCTTTATGGTGGATATCTCCACCCCTTTAGTAGGATTTATAACTAAGGCACCTATAACACTAATTACTGCAGCTATGAGAGCCGTAATAGTAAACACTAAAAATATACTTAGCATAATTTTGCCCAGTCTTTTAATGTTAGACATATTACTAATTGCTGAAGTAACACTAAAAAATACTAAGGGAACAATTATAGTAAACATTAAATTTAAAAATAAATCTCCTAATGGTTGAAGTACCACGGCTTTAGGTCCCATAACACTTCCTATAATTCCTCCCATAATTATAGAACCTAATAATATAATAGAGGATCTGTATGCTTTTAATAATTTCATATCAATTACCTCTTTAATCCTTCAAAGAATTCTCTAACAACCTCTTTATCATCAAAATGTATAGTTTCATCTCCAATTATTTGATAAGTTTCATGTCCCTTACCGGCTATAATAACTGCATCACCAGGTTTTGCTCTTCTAAGTCCCATAAAAATAGCCTCTCTTCTATTCTCAATCTTTTTATATTCACATTGGGTTTTTATCATACCTTCTTCTATATTGTTAATTATCGTCATAGGATTCTCTCTTCTAGGATTATCAGAGGTTATAATGCAAAAGTGAGATAAATTCCCTGCTATCTCCCCCATTATAGGTCTCTTAGTTTTATCTCTGTCTCCTCCACATCCGAATATAGTTATTATATTTCCTTTTGAGATTTCCCTTAAAGAGGTTAAAATATTTTCAAGACTATCTGGGCTATGAGCATAATCTACAACTGCCAAGATACCTTCATTATTTTGTACCCCTTCAAATCTACCTGGTACCCCATGAATCCCTTGAAGGGCAAGTATTATTTCATCTAAATTAAGTCCTGATAAATAGCAGGCACTAATTGCTGCTAGTGCATTATACACACTAAATTTTCCTGGAACATTAAGAACTATATTTTTTATAAGCCCTTTATAGTTCAGAGAAAAATTAACTCCTGTAGCGGAATATTTTATATCAAAAGCCCTAAAATCCGCTTCCTTATCTATGCCATAGGTTACAATATCACAAGTTGCGTTTTCCTTTATTTCTTCTGCAATTGAATCATCTGCATTAATAATTCCTTTTTTACACATTTTAAATAATTTCATCTTTGCCTTTTTATAATTTTCCATGGTTCCATGCTCTTCAAGGTGATCCTGAGTAAAATTAGTAAACACACCAATATTGAAATCACATTTATATACCCTCTCTCCTCCAAGGGCTGATGATGTCACCTCCATAGCTACATGCTCTACACCTTCTTTTAGCATTTCATAAAAGGATTCTTGAAGCTCAATGGAATCTGGAGTTGTAGGATTAAGTTTTTCTACTGTGAGCTTCTTTCCCCCTATACTATTTTCAACGGTACCTATGATTCCTGACTTCCTGCCTAAACCATTAAAAATCTTTGAAATAAAATAGGTTACAGAGGTTTTTCCATTGGTTCCTGTAACTCCAATAAGATTAAAATTTTTAGAAGGCTCACCATAATACTTATTTGCAATAATGGCCATTGCCTTTTTGGAGTTTTTAACCTTTATTATTGTAATATCTTTAGGGATATCCTCCACTTCATTTTCTACAATAAGAGCTATAGCTCCCTTTTTTATTGCCTCTTTTATAAAAACATGTCTATCAACATTTTTATTTTTCACAGCTATAAATAGGGATTCTTCCTTAATTCTTCTTGAATCCCAGCATAGATTTTTAATATCTTTATCTGTACTTCCTTGAATAATTTCATAAGATAATTCATTTAAAAGTTCATATAGTTTCATTTACTTCACTCCTTTTAGTAGTTAATATTATTATATCTATAATTTTTACAATGTTTATAGCTAAAACTGCTTTAAATATTGCAAAAACTGCTATAATGTAAATGTAGTAAAATTATGGCTTGAACTACTTCACATGTATCCATAGGATAAAACAAGTAAAATCATAGATTTAGCTTATAATTTACAACCTATTAAGTAATTCAGAGCCTCAGGTAGAGTTTGATTAAGATTAATATCTTACTCCGCTGGATGTTAAAAGAACTTATCTAGGGTTATTCTGTCTCTTATGTCAATCTTATAAAAGATGAAGTGATAGAGCTGTTAGACCTTGGATAAAAGGAGTTGATAAAATGAAACATAAGGAAGAAATTCTAAATATCAAGCGAGGATATCTCCATGGTGACTTTGAATTTTTCCATTTAAAAGATAAAAAGGTTATGGATTTTGAATCACACTATCATGAATTTAATAAAATAGTTGTATTTATATCTGGAGCTGTAACTTATTTTATAGAAGGGAAATCCTATAAACTTAAACCTTGGGATCTACTTTTTATAAGTAGTAATGAAGTTCACAGGCCTGTAATAAGTGCCAAAGAACCTTATGAAAGGATAGTTTTATGGGTAAACTCTAGATTTCTTGAGATGCATAATAGTAGTAACAGCAACTTGCTTAGCTGCTTTGAGCTGTCTTCTAAAGAAAAACTTAATCTTCTTCGTTTAAATGCTGAAAATATTAAAATCATAAAAAACACTTTATTTTCTCTTGAAAATGCAATTAATAGTAAAGATTTTGGAAGTTCTATACTTAAAAATGCCTTATTTATTGAACTTATGGTTTATCTTAATAGGCTTTTTCTTACAAGAGATATTAATGAAAATGAAATAGATGTAGAATATGATCATACTATAGAAGCTATCTTAGGTTATATAAATGAAAATCTTACTGAAGATTTATCTATAGAAAGTATATCTTCAAGGTTCTATATAAACAAGTATTATCTAATGCACAAATTTAAGGATCAAACGGGCTATACACTTCATAGCTATATACAGCAAAAGAGGCTAATTTCCGCCATAGCTCTTATAAAAAAAGGGCTATCTATAACAGAGGTTTCTATAGAATGCGGTTTTAAAGATTATTCTAGCTTTGTACGCGCCTTCAAAAAAAGCTTCGGTCTATCTCCTAAAAAGTACTATAAAACCATATTGGAGCTAGAAAATTCCTATAATATTCATAAACATAGCTAAGAACTCGTATTATATTAATGGCTATATTCATAGTATTTATAAAAGATTAATATTTGGAAGGTGTATATATGTCATCAGACCATAAGAGTGTAAAAGGTCCATACCATAATTTCGACATAAACTTGCTGGATTGCGAATTTTTAGGCAGGGGGAATAATGGGATAGTATACTTACTACCAGATGGAAATGTTATTAAGATTTGTTTTGAGCATAAAAGCTTTGAACGTGAGTATGCTATCTTAGAGGCGGTAAATGGTAATAAATATTTTCCAAGACTCTATGAGGTTGGCGGGAATTACATGATAAGAGAATGTGTGCCTGGTGAGTCTTTAAGTCACTACATAGCCAAAAATGGGCTAGATGAAGAACTTTCATTAAAGATTATAGAACTTTTAAAAGAATTTATATCTCTTAATTTTACAAAAATCGATATACGCTGTAAAGATATTTTCGTGCAACCAAATGGCATATTAAAGGTTATTGATCCTAAGAAATTTTACACTAAAGAAAGATCCTTTCCAAGGCATCTCTCAAAGGGTCTATACAAATTAGGAGTATTGGATACTTTCCTTCAGGCTCTAAAGGATAACGAACCTAAGTTTTATAAAAGTTGGTATCCTGAAATAGATAAATATATAAAAGAAACATATGAGAGCTAAGTAAATAATACAAAATTTTTTCATGCTTCAAGTAAAAAATTTCTCCATGTTCAAAAGTAAGCTTTAACTAAGATTGTGGCAAATGGATTCCACCAAAAATTAATGAGATTAGATAAAAAAGACATGAAATTTACAAAGGTAAAAAAATACAAAATTTATACAAATTAAAAAATATCCCCTATATAATAGACACTTTAAAAATGGTCTATTCTATAGGGAATATTTTAAAGTAACCTTAAATTCTATATCTTTAATGCTCTAATCCAGAGACTATTTCATTATAGCTTCTTATTCCATACTCTCTTCCTGAGTCTGTTAGTTTTATAATGTCATTTTCTATATAGATTTTTCCTTCTTCTTTAAGTTTTTCTACTATGGAATTTAAAAATTTATCCTCCCAATGAAGATGATTATGAATAGTACTTAATCCACACTCTAGCTCCTCATTATAAGTGCCTTCATGATTATATATATGAAAAACCATAGACTTTTCTGCAAAATCTACCTTTTGGAAGTTACGTCTTCTTATAGTTGTTAAAAGCCCTCTCTTAGGAGCAAATACAAATACTATTAAAAATGCTATTCCTGTCATAAGTGCCATGGAACCAGCTATTGAAACATCTAAAAATGCTGCAAACTGATAGCCTGTTATAGCATTTATTGCTCCTATTAAGGCACTTAAAATAATCATGGATTTTAGGTCATCTGTAAGTAGATACGCTGTTACTGGTGGTCCTATCATAAAGGCAATTACCAAAATAGAACCTACAGATTCAAATGCTCCAACAGCAGTTATTGAGACAATAGTCATTAAGCTATAGTGTATAAGAGCAGGTGCAAAGCCTAAAACCGCTGCTAAGGCTGGATCAAAGGTTACTATCTTAAGTTCTTTAAAGAATACTATTATGAATAATAAATTTATAATAAGTATTGCCCCCATAGAATAAATAGCCTTAGCTCCTATATCTATTCCAAATGCCTTCATACGATTAAAAGGGGCAAATGCCAACTCTCCTAATAGTACGGAGTCAGTATCTAAGTGCACTGAACCTGCATATTTTGAAATTATTATTATTGCTATACTAAAAAGCAGTGGGAACACAATTCCTATAGCAGAATCCTCTGAAACTAATTTAGTGCTATTAAGCATTTCAGTTAAAAATACAGTTAACACTCCCACCACAGCTGCCCCTACTATTAAAAGAGGCGATGATAAATTCTGTGTCATAAAAAATGCAATTACAATTCCAAGCAAGATAGTATGGGTTATTGCATCAGACATCATAGACATCTTTCTTAAAACTAAAAACACTCCTGGAAGTGAGCAAGCTACCGCTACTATTACTGCTATAATTTGAATTTCTAATTGTGGAGACATTTATACCCCCTCCTTCCTAGTATAGTCTTCTAAAGATATTATATCTTTTTTACCATTATTTCTTTTATTAAAGTAACTTTTTATTTCCTTCTTATTTTTGTAATTTCTAAAGACCTTCCACAATAAGCCTCTATTAGGTGCAAAAATCAAACTAAAAATTACAATTATACTTATAACTATTACTATCATAGGCCCTGTAGGTAGCTTAGATACTACTGAACTTAGAACTGTTCCAATAATACCTGATACAGCCCCAAATACTGATGAAAGGATCACCATAAGAGAAAGTTTATCTGTCCACTGACGAGCGGCCACCGCTGGTGCTATAAGCATCGCACTCATTAGTATAACCCCTACAGTTTGAAGCCCTACAATAATGGCTGTTACTATCATAATTGATAACAATAAGTTTACCTTTTTTACGGAAAATCCAAGACTTTCAGCAAATTCGGAGTCAAAGGACACCATTTTAAACTCTTTCCAGAAAATTATAACTAAACTTATTAATATAATTCCTAAAATCCCCATTATCCAAACATCTCTTTTAAGAAGAGTGGAGGCCTGCCCAAATATAAACTTATCCAGCCCAGCCTGGTTTGCGTTAGGAATCTTTTGAATATGGGTTAAAAGGACAATTCCTCCTCCAAAAAAAACTGATAATATAAGTGCCAGTGCACTATCAAATTTAACTCTTGAGTATTTAACTATAGAAAGAATTAAAAAGGTAGATAAAAGTCCAGATATTAGCGCTCCTAAAAGTAAAACTTCTGTTTTCTTACTTTGAGTTATTAAAAATGCTAATGCAATACCTGGTAGAGCAGAGTGGGAAACCGCATCCCCTAAAAGGCTCTCTTTTCTAATAACTGCAAAGCTTCCAAGAACTCCACTTATTATTCCTAAAATTGCAGCGCCTAGAGCTACTATCTGCAAAGTATAATCTGTTAAAATAAGCTTTACCACATTCAAATTCCTCACCTACCTTTTCAAAATTTGTCCTGTACTTTTATAAGCTTTATTTAGATTTTCTTCTGTAAAGACCTCACTTACAGGACCACTAGCTATAACTTGAGTATTTAATAAAGTTACCCAATCAAAATACTCTGGAACAGTTTGAAGATCGTGATGAACAACTATTACAGTTTTGCCTCTTTCTCTTAATTCCTTTAAAAGAGAAATTATAGCCTTTTCTGTTTTAGCATCTACTCCTTGAAAGGGTTCGTCCATAAAGTATATATCCGCCTCTTGAACCAAGGCTCTTGCAAGGAATACCCTTTGCTGCTGCCCACCAGATAATTGACTTATTTGTCTATTTGCAAAATCCTTCATGCCTACTTTTTCTAAAGCCTCCATAGCTTTAGCTTTATCCTCTGATGAAGGCCTTTTTATCCATCCTAACATTCCATAGCGTCCCATAAGAACTACATCTAATACGCTAGTTGGAAAATCCCAATCTACACTTCCACTTTGAGGCACATAACCTATATGACGTCTTTGCTCTTTATAAGACTGTCCATTAAATAAGACTTTTCCTGAAATAGGCTTTATTAAATTTAGCATAGCCTTAATTAATGTGGACTTTCCCGCTCCATTAGGTCCTACTACTGCCATTAAAACAGCCTTTGGGATTTTAAGATCCACATCCCATAAAACTGGCTTAACTTGATAAGCTACTGTCATATCTTCAACTTCTATTATATAATCCTGTTTATTTTCCATGTTAAATTCCTCCTAACCCTACTGTGGTTATTTTAAAGCATTAACAATTGTATCAATGTTACTTTTAAATGTTCCTATATAGGTTTCTGCCTCTGTACCTGCATCTCCAATTGAATCTGAATAAAGCTCTCCTCCAATTTTCACATCAAAACCTTTAGCTTTTACTGCTTCTTGAAGCGCTTCAATATTTTTTTTAGGTACTGAAGATTCAATAAATACTGCCTTAATTTCACGATCTACAATGAAGTTTGCAAGTTCACGAACATCAGCAGTACCAGCTTCAGAGGCTGTACTTATTCCCTGCAGCCCTTTAACTTCAAATCCATAGGCTTTTCCAAAATAATTAAATGCATCATGTGCAGTTATAAGTACTCTGCTCTTTTCAGGTAATTCTGCTGTTTTTTGCATTATATATTCATTAAGTTTATCTAACTCTGCCAAATAAGCTTTTAAATTTTTATCAAATTCATCAGCATGATCTTTGTCCAAATTTTTTAGACCTTTTGTAAGCTCTACCGCTGCATCTTTCCAAATGTTCACATCAAACCAAATATGAGGATCATAGGCATTAGCACTGTCTTCTGATTTCATTAAAGCTTCTTTATTTACTCCATCAGCCACAGATACAATTAACTTTCCACTACCTGTTAAATTCTCAAATACCTCTCCCATTTTCCCTTCCAAATGAAGGCCATTATAAACTACCATATCAGCCTTTTGCATTAATGTAACATCTCCAGCACTAGCCTTATATAAATGTGGATCTACTCCAGGTCCCATTAATCCCTTAACTTCTACATAATCCCCACCTATATGCTTTGCAACATCAGCAAGCATTGTAGTAGTAGTAACTACCTTAAATTTTTCACCCTTGTTAGAATTTACGCTCTTATCCTTTGGTGAACCACAACCTGCAATAAAAATTGTTGTAATAACTAAAATAAGTACAAAACTTATATATTTTTTCATTAAAAATTCCTCCTTTAATCCACAAAAATATTCTTTGCAGCCTCTCGCCCTATAATTATATTTTTTCCATTATTCCTTAAAGTAATAGGCCCATTATAAGGCGCTAGATCTATAACCGTAATTTCCGCTCCTATACTTAACCCTAAATTAAATATATATTTCAAAAGTTCTTTTTCATCCACCACACGACGTATAGTGGTACTCTCTCCAACAGATATTGAATCTAATGTTCTATGTTTAGAGACACCTATTTCATCTCGCATAATAGGACCACCATGAGGACAAGTCTTTGGGTAATTAAGATACTTATCAAGACGTTTTTCTAACTCCAAGCTAGTTACATGTTCAAGTTTTTCCGCTTCATCATGAACCTCATCCCAGCTATATCCAAGATGTTCCACAAGAAAAACCTCCCATAACCGATGCCTTCTTAGTATTTTTACAGCTTCTTCTATACCGTATTCCGTAAGCTTTATTCCTCTATAAGGCGTGTATTCAAGATATCCTTCTTCTAAAAGTTTTTTAATCATTTCGCTAACAGATGGAGCAGAAACTCCTAAAACATTAGCTATATCTTTATTATTAACCTGAGTAAGATGGCCTCCAAGCTCATAAATTACCTTTAAATAATCCTCTTTATTTCTAGTCATAACTTCCTCCAAACATCATACAAAATTAATTTAGGTATGCCTAACTTATATTCATAATATCACCTAAACACAAAAATGTGAATACTAACTGATAATAATTATCATTATTAATAGATTGTTAATAAATTTTAATCCTACAAGTCTCATCCTAATAGTTTTTTAAAAGCAACCCATCTTGATAGCTTCAGCTGAGCACTGGAATAGTATTTAAAAAGTAAGGACTTCACACAAGATTATAAATTTTGGTTCTCCTTTTAAAAGACTCATACAACATCACAAATCTTGGTTCCCTACTTAAGGCACTATCACCAAGTCATAGGTTGAGGATATCGGTTTAGGAAATTCCTCTTAATAGCCTCATATGAATATTAAAAGAGTAGCACTTCACAAAACATGATAAGTTTTGCTAATTACTTAAGCCACTATCACCAATTCATAGATTGATGGTATCTGTTCATGAAATTCCTCTTAATAATCTGAGATGAGTAGTCAAAAATACTTGAAGAGTGCTGGAAGAGTATTAGAAGAGTAAGCAATTCAATCAGCAGAGTAGATTTGTGTATCTGCTTAGATTAGAGTAAAGAAAGGTTACAGCTCTAGATAAAGATTTCTAAGGTTCACAAGAGCCAAAACTCCACTTTAAGTCAAGAACCCCCCTTATTAGAATTAACTGCAAAATCATAGAAGATTTTAAAGTTTCACTGTGTTTACGTAGAATTATTACAATCCATATTTTTAATGAAGTTGTTATGATTAATCCAAGATTCTTATTCTAGTATATCTATGCACAAAATATGAGAAAAGAAATCCTATATAGTTAAATAGAAAAATATTTCACAAATATAAAACAATCCACAGTCTTGCTAATTTTATAGCTTTAGCTGTGGATTGTTTTTATTTTTATGTTAATAATCTAAAAAATACATTTTAATCAAAACTTTTTTTATCCCGTGACTACCCGATCTAATACTCCCTTCTTCTTCAAGGTGGGGGTAAATATAAAGAGCGGTTACATCTTTGAATAAGGATTTCTAGGTTCAAAATGTGGCAAAGCTATTTATTAACCCAATGACTCTGTTTATTTGAAATTATTTTTTAACTATCTTATTAATTATAGTATCTTCAATTAATTCGCTTTTGCTAAATCCCTTTCGAAAGAAACGAATCTGCTTATACTTAATTCCATTCATCTCAAAATCTAATACATCTATTCTATCACCTTTGTAAATAATGGGTTCCTTTTTACCTTTTAAAAAAACCTGTACTTCCATTTATTCATCCCCTTTTTGTCTGTTTTAGGACAGGACTATCACTCTAGCGTAGCCATCCTAATATTCTGAATAACCAAGCCTAAATTTCAAATGAAATTTAAAATTCAGCTCAAACCAGAAATTCTGTCTACTTTATATTATATTATTAAGTTAGAAAAATACACAATTCTAAATAAAAGTTTTAGTATCAAAGATAAATATTAAGGTATTGGTTAGTAAAAATTATGAGCATTTTTCGACATTTCTCATATTATATAGAAGAAAGGTAGAATATAGCCTTTCTAAATTTATAAAGAGGTGAATGGTTTGGATAATTGCGTAAACTCAAATAATAAAAGATGCATGCCAACACAAACTCACGTACACGAATTTGAGCAAAGCACTAAATTAGCTGAAACTGGAGACGATAGACATAATCATCGTCTTGCAGGCGTTACTAGTGAAGTCATTCCAATAGGAAATGGTAGACACGTTCATGCTATATTATCTAATACAGATTTTCTTGATCATCACCATGAGATAGGTGTAACAACTGGTCCTGATATCCCTATCCCTGGTACTAATAAGCATGTTCACGTTGTAAATGGCGTAACTACTATTGACGATGGTCACTTCCATCAGTTCCAATTTACTACTCAAATAAATAGTCCACTTGTTTAAACTAAATATTAATATATCAAGGGAAGGCATATTGCCTTCCCTTTTTGGGAAATACACCCCCGGGGGTGTATTTCCCGATGTATTTCCAAATATAAAGACTTATCCACAGAAAAGTGACCTTATCAACAGGTTGTCCACAGTTACATTCACATATTATTCACACCCTGTTTACTGTATATAAACAATGTGATAATTATCCAAAATGTTATGGCAAAATATTCTTTGTTAAAAAGGCTTATTTTAAAATAGCTTGATAACCTTTTGGGAACACTAGTTATGAGGTGGTGTTTATGTTTAAAAAAATAGCTATTGTTTTATTTAGTTTACTTTTATTTTCTATGAAGGTTTCAGCTGCAGAAAGTATACATGTTGAAATCTTTCATATAAATCAAGAATCCGTTGTAAAAAGAACTCCCCTAACTTCCAAAATACAAAGAGAAGCCGAAAATTATATTAAAGGAATAACAGGAGTATATGCCAAATTTAATCCCATTCCTAATAGTGGCTATATGATTAAAATTCCTTTTGAAACACCTGCAATGATAAAGAATCAATGGATAAATGCCTTTGTAGATGAAATTATTGTTATCTTTCCAGAGCAGGAAGACCCTTACCTATTGGTTTTTGATAATAAGGATAGAACTATATTTTTAAGTTTTAAAGGTAATACAGACTTGTTATTAAAGCATTTAAAATTCAAGCTAAATACTAGCTAAAATATTTAAAGTCCTTAAAATCTTTATTTCCCATCTTTAATGTTAACTACTCTACCCATAAGAACCTTTTTCTTCGTTAGATACTTAAATATTAATATTACTTTAAGGAAATATTCACCTACTAAGGAATTCATATTTAAGATTTTATTTTAACATACTACTCTTCTAGGATTAGGTTTAATGATAATTTTCCCTAAAATTTTAGGAGCGCTAAAATGCACTCCTAATTCATAAGCTTCTTATCTTTTATTTTTAACAGGCTGTTTTACACCGTAAATCTCCATAACCAAATCCTTAAAGGCCACTGGATCTCCCAAGATTGTAAAGAAAACAAATGCTGCAGGTATTAAAATACCAAGCCCTATCTTTTGAATTAAATTATATTCTTTGTTTCTCATAATTGCCCCTCCTATTCTTGAGGTAAATTAATTCATACCGTAAATTACTATAGCAACAATTATACCCTAAGCTTATATGAAATGTAATAGTTTCTCTTAAATTTTACACAATGTTAATCATAAGTTTTCAATCTATACTAAACTTTCAATTTAATCTTTCAAATTAAATATTTTGTCCATGATTTACCCTTTGTTATCTTTTCATTTTTTATTTTTTAGGGTTATAATGTTAAGTGTAAAACTTTTTATTAATAAAACATAGGGGGTACGTTTTAATGAGAATCGTAGTGTTAGAGCCTTTAGGAATATCAGGAGAAGAACTTTTAGAAATTGGATCTTCTTTAACAGATTTAGGTCATGAAATAATATCTTATGCAAGTAGACCTTGTAACGAAGAAGAGCTTCTTGAAAGGATTGAAGGTGCTGAGATACTAGTTGTTGCTAATATGCCTCTTAGCGGAAATGCTATAGCTTCAAATCCTAATATAAAGATGATTTCTGTTGCTTTTACAGGAGTTGATCATATAGATATGAAAACTTGCAGAGAAAATAACATAGTAGTTTGTAATGCTGCTGGATATAGCACATTTTCCGTAGCTGAGCTAACCTTTGGACTTATACTTTCAACTCTTAGAAATATAGTTCCTTTGGACAAAGCTACTCGTGAAAGCAAAACTAAGGATGGCTTTAGTCAAAATGAGCTTTATGGAAAAACTTTAGGTATTGTAGGAACTGGTGCTATTGGAATGAAGGTAGCGGAAATAGCTAAAGTATTTGGTTGCAATATTTTAGCTTATAGTAGAAGTAAAAGAGACAAGGCTTCTGACTTAGGAGTTAAATATGTAACTCTTAAAGAACTTCTTTCCGAAAGTGATATAGTATCTCTTCATGTTCCTTTGACAGAGGAAACCAAAGGGTTAATTGGAAAAGAAGAGCTCTCTCTTATGAAGCCTTCTGCCATACTTATAAATACAGCTAGAGGTCCTGTGGTAGATGAAAAAGCTTTATGTGAAGCCCTTGAAAATGAGCTTATTGCTGCCGCTGGCGTAGATGTGTTCGACATAGAACCACCACTTTCAGAAGATCATCCAATGCTAAAAGCTCCAAATACTGTGGTTACACCACATATAGCCTTTGCTACTAAAGAAGCTATTGTAAGAAGAGCAAACATAACCTTTGAAAATATTTCAAAATGGCTACAAGGAACTCCACAAAACTTGATGAAATAACCCTGAAAACACGGGAAATAACACCCCCGGGGGGCAAAGACCCCCGGGGGTGTTATTTCCCGTGTTTCCTGTCTAAATCTTCTTACCAATAAATAAGTATACCTTTGAATTCATGGGCATATACATACTTGCCATCATTAATTTTAACCCTTTTCAATATGGATTTTTCTACTTCTTTCAAATCATATTTCCCAAGAATTTTCTTTACATTATCTTTGATTAATTCTTCATGACTTTCATAAACAAAATCTCTCTTTAAATCAACTACTTCTACATTGGGATATAACCCCATTTCGTAAAGTATATTATATATGTGGATATAATCTCTTCTAGGTGAATCAATTTCGTATCCAACCTTTTCATGTAACTCTAAATAGTGTGGTCTATCTGGCCCTGAGGTCATACCTATTATACGTAAATTTTTACCACAGCTAGTCATTTTCTGAATCACATTTCTCATATCCTTCATCCTGTAGAAACAATTTACCCCAAGAACCACATCATAACTATCTTTAGCATGAAAATCTTCAAACTTAGAATGTATAAATTCCATATTGAAAATATTTCTTTTTTCAGCTTCACTGCCTACAAAGTTAATTACAGCTTTAGATATATCTATACAGGTTAACTTCTTTACTTTTTCTGCAATGGCATAACTATAATTACCCCACCCAGGTCCTATCTCTAACACATTATAGTCTTTATTAAGAAGTCCTACTAATCTCTCTCTTAAAGGAGCTATTTCCTTATCACCCAAGGCACCTTTTCGATTTTTGTTAAAAAAGTCCTGCCAGAACTTTTCCTCTTCTTCGTCCTTTTTCATCCTTTCTGAAAGCTGTCCCTCTCCATCCTTCATTCCTTCTAACCATAGCTTATTAAAATCTAAATTAAACTTGCAACCTAAATACATATTTATCTCCATTTCTGACCCCCGGGGGTGTATTTCCCAAGCCTATTTAGAAAACTTAAGTTTTTTAAATAGGCTTTATCCCATGACTAACCGCTCTAATAGACCCATCTTTTTCAAAGTAGGAATAAAGTGCGGCTACGTCCATGAATAACAACTTCTAAGCTTTAGAGAGAGTAAAAACTCCATCTAAAGGCGAAAACTCTATTATATAAATTTTTAAATACCCTTTAAAGGAACCACTCTAAACCCTAAATCATCCTTTAAGATTTTAACCTCAACCTCATATACATCCCTAATATTTTCTTCTGTTAAAACCTCTTCTGCCTCTCCAAAAGAATGGATTTTTCCGGACTTTAAAAGTATTAGTTTATTAGAAAACCTAGCTGCCATTTCTAAGTTATGCATAACCATTATCACTAATTTATTTTCCTTTTCAGATAGATTATTTAAAAGGTTTAATACCTCAAGCTGATATTTTATATCTAAAGCTGAGGTAGGCTCGTCTAACAATAATATATCTGGTTCTTGAACTAGAGCTTTAGCCATCATAACCTTTTGTCTTTCTCCTCCACTAAGCTCTGTTATATCCTTTTGAATCATAGACTGAAGTCCTAAATATTCAGCTACCCTCTCCACTACTTTCAAGTCCTCTTTAGTAACAGACCAACTCACATGAGGCTTTCTCCCCATAAGCATAACTTCCATTACATTTATCTTAAAAGAGCTATTATAATTCTGGGGTACATACCCCTGAATCTTTGCTAGTTCCTTTAGAGGTATGTCCTTTAAATTCATATCTTTTATAGTTATGTTGCCTTTTTTCACACTTAAAATATTGGCAATGGCCTTTAATAAAGTACTTTTACCCGCCCCGTTTGGCCCTATTATACTCACAATATCCCCTTTAAATAACTCCATATTTATATCCTTCAATATCTCCCTTGAAGAATAAGCAAAGCTTAAGTCTTTTATATCAAGTAGCGGCTTTTCTAAATTCTTATGTTTCATTATGCTCTCTCCTTTTACTCCCAATGTTTTTTATCCTTTTTAACCAATATATAGATAAAAAATGGCGCTCCAATTAATGAAGTCACAATACCTACTGGAATTTCTATAGGAGATATTATGGTTCTTGCTAAGGTATCTGAAAGTAGTAAAAGCAAAGCCCCTACAAAAGCTGAGCCAATAATTAGGTACTTATTATCTGAACCTAAAATGTTTCTACTAATATGTGGAGCAATGAGACCTACAAAACCAATTACCCCACTAAAAGCAATGGTTGCTGAAGCCATAAATGTCACCGTAATAAGGGTTAAAAGTATTGTTCTTTTAACATTTACCCCTAGGGTCTTTGCTATGTCCTCTCCCATGGACAAAGCATTTATATCCGAAGAATATTTAATGAGAATTATAAAGCAAAGAAGTATTACAGGTGATAATATCTTTATGTTTTTAAGATTAGCACCCCAAAATCCTCCCATAAGCCAAAGATCTAAATTTCTTAAAGCCTCATTATTGGAAAAATATTTAAGCACAGAAATTCCTGCGGAAAAAAGACTTCCTACAGCAACTCCTGATAATAATAGTATAGTTGTAGTTGCTCCTTTTATTTTTCCTATCAAATATACTAAGGCTAGAGACAAGGCTCCAAATACAAAGGCATTAAAAGCAATTAGAAAAGGAGAGGTCTGTACAAGCTTTAACCCAAATATACTTTTTCCCATAACAATGGCTATGGCCGCTCCAAAGGCCGCTCCACTTGAAACTCCTAAGGTATAGGGACTTGCTAGAGGATTTCTTAATATCCCTTGCATAACTGCCCCAGCAGCCCCTAAAGCCATACCTGAAATTACTGCTAACATAACTCTTGGAAATCTTATAGATAATATAACATATTGGGTCATTTCCTCACTTTGAAGTCCTAATATATCCCCAAATATGGCTACTAAAACCTGTTTAAAGGTAAACTTCATAGATCCTATGCTTATAGAAAACGTCATAGTAAATAAGGTTAATGCTATTAATATAACTAATATAAATTTTTTCTTTTTAATAAATTCCTTATAAAAACTTTCTATAGAGTAATTATTTTTATTTTCCATATGCGCCCCTCTAATAATTATTTTGAAATGGAGCTCTCTTGAAAGAACCCCATTTCCATTAATCTAATTCCTATTTAAAATCATCCTTTACAGAGTAAAACCATATGCCCTTATAGTCTGTTTCTATCCACTTTTCGAAGTATTCTTTAGCATATTTTAAAGCATCTACATCTTCAAATTTTTCAGGATATAAATATTTAGCTAATTGTAGTAATCCTATGGATCTTTTATTAGCCCCAAGCATATCTGTATGGAAAATATACATTTCTTTGTTTTTTCCTGCCTCTAATTTTGCTATAGTTTCATTTTTCATTATGTTTTCCACAACTTCTTTGAATTTACCTGGATCAGTTTCATTATATCCACCAAGCCAAGTTCCATTAAGAGTAATTACCTGTGGATTTTTACTTATAACATACTCACTATCAACATTTATTGTAGTACTTTTCTTAGTTGGGTCCCACTCTAGTTCACCTGCTGCGTCCATTCCTCCTGCAAGTATAGTGGCATACCCTTCCCCTACACCAGGCTTTCCTCCTTGAGATTTACTTGGAAATATGTTAAAGGTATTTTTAGAATTTAATGCTCCTGAAGAAAGAGCCATAACATTTTTTCTTTCATTATCTGGTATGCTCTTTACCCTTTCAGTTGTCAATTTTTCAAGATCATTTTTCCACTTTATGTACTCTTCTGCCCTATCAGCTTTATTAAATATTTTCCCTAATAATCTCATCTCTTCATCCATTTTTTCCGGTAGATAGTTATCTATTCTAACCACCTTTATGCCTACAGGTTCAAGCTTTTCTTCTAAAACTTCCGTATTTCTATTTGTGTGAGCAAAGACTATATCTGGCTTTAGACTTAACACTTCCTCTATATTTATCTTATCCACACCAAGATCAGGTAGCTCATTGAAACCTAGATAAGGATTATATTTAACAGTATTATCTCCAGTTGCAATTACCTTCTCTCCTACTCCTAATACCTTTAAAGCTTCAGAAGTTTGTCTATTTAAGGTTATTACTTTATTTACGGGTAAATTAATCTCTATGTCCTTTCCTGTGGAATCTTTTATAGATATCTTAGTTTCCTCTTTAGAATTATTTCCCGCGGGTTTAGTTTCACCATTTTTGGCACATCCGTACAAAAAGGTTACTGACAATATAAATATTAAAAATAAGGATAAAAGTTTTTTACTTTTTTTCATAGCTAGTCCCTCCATTTTCTGTGGTTTTAGTAATAAAATTCATTGAATTTCTATGATTTTGATAATAATATGCATTAAATATAACCATTGCTTGTGATAAATATCTTTAAATAGCTTAAACTTTAATGATTTTTTAATTTGCAATAAATTAAATAACTAGATTTATTACAAAACAAAAAATCTTCCAACACAAAAAGTTTGGAAGATACTAGCCATTTCTAATATTAATAAAAAGCATGATCTCCCCTCCCCTCGAAGGTTAATCGAAAAGTCTCTAGGCAGGTCTCCTGGCTCACGTTTCATCCTCCATCCTCCTTCCCAAAGATATATAATAATATCCTCAGTGGCAATAGAATTTCGTCCACGTATACAGTAGCGGGGCTGCAATGGCTTTTCACCACTTTCCCTTTTAAGCTTTCAACAGAAAGCACCTAAAACTTACAATATTTTCTTTTCCAATTTATTATATATTCAATTGAGAACAATAGCAATAGAAAACTGGACCCCCGGGGGTGTTATTTCCCAACTATGTATTAATTATTATAAGCTTATCTTTATATATAAAAAGATATAGGATAATAGTCATATCAAACTATCATCCTATATCTATACTAATATTTATATACTTTTAAATCTCTAATACTTTATTTTAAACTTTGATTACCTTTTACTATTTCCCAAAACCTAGCCACAGATTTTTATATTAACTCTTTTATTTTTTCTAAAACTCCGTTTTCTTTATTGCTTTTAGCTATAAATCTAGCGTGTTTTTTAACTCCTTCTGGGGCATTTTCCATGGCATAACTATAATATCCTGCACTTAACATCTCTACATCATTGAAGTAATCTCCAAATATAGCAGTTTCTATTTCGTCTATATTAAATTTTTTTTGTATGAGCTTTACAGCTTCTCCTTTATTAGCATCTTTATTATATATGTCTAGCCACTCAAAGCTAGATACTGTAACCTTAAGCCTATCACTCCATTTAGGTGAAAGAATCTTGTTTATATTATCTTCTGAGCCTTTAAGGTCTAATATGGCAGTTTTTAATATATCATCCTCTACTTTATGCAAATCTTCCACCACTTTAAGTTCATGGTAATATCTATGCATCTCTTTAAGTATATCTTCTCTATCTGTGGTTGTATAAGCAGATTTTTTACCACAAAGAACTAAATAAGCATCTTTTATAGGCTTAACATCTTCTATTATCTCACTTACATAGCTTTTATCAATAACATTAGCATAAAGCTCTTCGTCTTCATACATTACTATAGTTCCATTTTCTGCTATATAAATTATATCATGATTAAGTTCTCTGAAAGAATACTTTAATTGATGATACTGCCTTCCACTTGCCACAGCAAATTTTATATCTTTATCTACCATATCTTGAAAAACCTTATAAAACTCTTTAGGCATTTCTCCATTTTCATCTAATAAAGTTCCATCCATATCTGTTGCTATAAGTTTTATCATATATTTTATCCTACTCCTTTTAAGGTACCTTCAAATAAATAACTAGTAAGTATTCTTTCCTTTTTTTACTATCCTCTCTAAGTAGAATTATCTAATAACCGTAATTTTATTGTAATTCCTAAGTACAATCACTTATTAATAGAAGTTCTACTTTAATTCCTAGGTAGGATCAGTTATTCTCGGCTGTTCTACTTTAACTTCTAAGTAATATCATTTAATAACAGCGGTTCCATTTTAAATTCCAAGTAATGTCATCTAATAACAGCGGTTCCACTTTAAATTCTAAGTAATATCATTTAATAACAGCAGTTTTACTTTAATTCCCAAGTAACATCAGCTAATAGCAGCAGCTCTACTTTAATTCCCGAGTAACATCAGATAATAACAGACATTCTACTTTAACTCATAACTAAGATAAGTTAATAGCAGTGGCTCTACCTAATAATTTTTAGGGATCTTTAACTAGTTATTTATTCTATAATACCTAATAATTTTTCTTCTATATATTAATGCAAAGTAATCTAAATTTTACTAAAACATCTATGATATATTATAAATACAATATATCATAGATGTTTTAAAATTTTAATGGATTCTTTTGTTAAAATACTTATCTAAAGGTTTTTTCATTATAACTTTTGTAAATCTCATCATAAGTGGGGATAGCGCTATAAGACCTAATGCCATAGCTAAATAATAAAAATCCACAGCATATATGATGAAGAATTTTCTTGAAATAGGAATTATAAAACTTAATATGAAAATTCCTATTATAGTTCCACTTAATAAGGCTTTAAATTTTGTATAGGGCATAGAAACCTTAATCAAAACTATTAAACTAATTCCGCCCATAACCATAAGTGTTAAGGTTCTTGCCTGCTCTATGGATAGATTATTATAATAAGCGGAAAGAAATATAATAATAGTACTTATGGCTATTACTATTCCATTAGGCACAGTTTCTTCTAAAAGCCTTTTTAGAAATCCTTCTTTTACGATATTCTCATTAGGTTCCATAGCTAAAAAGAAAGAAGGTATTCCTATACCTACAGTTCCAATTAATGTAAGCTGTATAGGCATTATAGGATAAGGTAAAAGCAATAAGCAAAATACTATAGACATTATAATTGAATATACCATCTTACTTAAATATAGGTTAGAAACCTTTTCTATATTATTAATGGTTCGTCTGCCCTCGGCTACCACATGGGGTAAAGCATTAAAATTAGACTCTAAAAGCACCAACTGCGCCACTGCCTTTGTAGCATCACTTCCTGAAGCCATTGCAATACCACAATCTGCTTCCTTTAAAGCTAATACATCATTTACTCCATCTCCAGTCATAGCCACAGTTTTTCCATCTCTATGCAAGGCTTTAACTATAGCTTTCTTTTGATGAGGTGTGGTTCTCCCGAATACTGTGGTTTCTCTTACTACTTTTAAAAGTTCCTCTTCATCTTCTGGTAGATATCTAGCATCCACATAGTTTTCAGCATTCTTTACCCCTGCTTTTTCAGCCACAGAAGAAACAGTTACAGCATTATCTCCTGAAATTATTTTTATATCCACCTTTTGTTTATTAAAATAGCCTAAAGTTTCTGCTGCATCTTTTCTTATTATATCTTCAAATAAAACTAAAGCCACACCTTCCATATCCTTTGGTAATTCATCAGCTAATTCTCCACTGTTTATCTTAGCAAGAATTAAAACCCTTCTACCTTTTTTAGCTTCAATTTCTATTTGATCTTTTAATCTATCATAAGAATCTCTTAATATAACCTCAGGAGCTCCTATTACCCATTTTTCTCCTGTAGAAAATTCAACTCCGCTCCACTTTCTAGCAGAATTAAAGGGAATAGTTTTCTTTACCTCTATAGCTTTATAAGATTCATATTTTTCCTTAATAGCTTTTAAGGTAGAGTTAGAGGTAGCAAAAGATTTTGATAGAGAACCTAAAATTTCTTCTATTTCCTCTAAATTATAACTGCTTAAAGGGATTATTTCCTCTAGCTTTAGTTTTGCTTCAGTTATAGTACCAGTTTTATCTAAACATAAAGTATCCACCCTAGCTAATATTTCTGTAGCAGGTAATTCCTGCACTAAGGTCTTCCATTTAGATAATCTAATTACAGACACCATAAAGGCTGCTGTTATAAGAAGTACAAGCCCCTCTGGAATCATTCCAACTATACCAGA
The DNA here is from genome assembly GCF_018919175.1 of Clostridium simiarum. Taxonomy (GTDB): domain Bacteria; phylum Bacillota; class Clostridia; order Clostridiales; family Clostridiaceae; genus Clostridium_L; species Clostridium_L simiarum. Next base: position 29,581 of record NZ_JAHLQL010000007.1, read on the forward strand.
TATGGCACTTACAGAAGCCTGCCTCCAATCTTTACTTGTATTAATAATCTGTGTAACTATAAGTAAAATTCCAATGGGTATTATAAATTTTATAGTGAGCTTTAATATTTTATCAGTTACCAGTTGAAGCTCAGATTTAGCAAGCTTAAACTTCTTTGCCTCTTTAGCAAGTTTTGCAGCATAAGTATCATCTCCTACCATTTTAGCCCTAACATAACCGCCTCCACCAAGAACTAAACTTCCAGCAAAAATCATATCTCCTTTTTCCTTTTTCATGGCATCAGATTCACCTGTAAGAAGAGATTCATCTAGTTCTATATAATCTCCAGTTAAAAGTTCGGAATCAACCACTACCTGCTGTCCTTCTCCAAGAAAAATGATATCATCTACTACTACTTCATCTACATTAATTTCTTTTCTAATACCATTCCTAATAACTGTAACAGTAATGGCATTAAGAACAGATATCCTCTCCACTATCCTTTTAGCCCTCAGCTCCTGCACAATACCTACAAGAGAATTTGTTATTATAACCCCTGCAAATAGACCATTTTTAGGAGAACCCGCCAAAAGAACCAATATTAATAATATTAAATTTATAGCATTAAACAGTGTAAATACATTGCTTCTTATTATATCTTTAACTGACTTTGAAGTAGCATTTTTACTCTTATTAACCCTGCCTGACTTTACACGCTCTTTTACCTCTACATCACTTAACCCTGAATATACTTCCTGCTTTCCAGTTGATTTTTGAGCTTTTTTCTTTAACCCTTTTCTAAGGGATAAAGCAGTATCATTAAGCATTTTATCCTCTCCTAACCTAAGTTCCTCTATAATACCCATCTAACTCCTTCTAAGCCATAATTAATCATTATTCTTTTCTAATATCCTTTTAAGTTTCATCAATAGGCTTATGTTACTACTATAACCTACATTAGAATTTTAAATTATCTTATAAAAAAACTGTAACAATGGAATTACGTCCTATCTCTAAACAGCTTTAAATATGTTTAAAATTAAAATAAAACCCATACTGAAGATTTCTTTACGACATAGATCTTTTTATCCCATGAATACCCGCTCTAATATTCCCATCTTCTTCAAGGTGGTAATAAAGAAAAGCTTCATCCCTGAATAAGGATTTATAAGCTTTAGGGGGAGAAAAATTCCCTCTAAAGACAAGAATTCTATTTATCCCATGACTATCCACCCTACTATTTCCATCTTCTTCAAAGTAGAAATAAAGAAAGGCTATGTCCCTGAATAAGTATTTCTAAGCTTTATTTATTGTAAAAACCTCTATAAAGGTAATAACTCTCTTTATGTCAGAGATACCTTTATCACATATTCCCATAAAAGATAGCTTTCTCTCATGTAAAAAAATGTATTCTTCAAAAGTAAGTTCTACCTTAACCTCTAAACACCTCATATATATAAATTATATCTACTAAAAGTTTTCCTATCCATCTACCTAGATTACAATCTTGTTTTTTATCTTACAATATTGTAAGAGTTAATGTTAATCATAAGGTTTAATTTTAGTTTTAGCGGATTGATATTTTTTATCCTATAAGCACATTACCTAATACTACATAAACCATCTAATTATCTACGGTAATACCATATTATACTATCAACAGTGAAGGTAAAATCAAGGCTTATTAGAATATTTAAGAAAAACTTTAGATTTGATGTGTAATAAAAAAACAGACATATAACCTCCATCATACGTCTGTTAAAACTTTATTTTATTCCATAATTAAATGAAAAACATATAATCTCCATCTTCCTTTTGCTTTTCATATTGATTTACCAATTCATATAATGTGATCTCCTTTAATCTGGTTTCAATCACATTGTCAAGGGGTTTAAAAACAGATATCTGCATGGTAGATTCTAGTTGTGGTAGTTTACTTTGAACAGTTTCTTCTGCTTTCTCAAATAAAGAAGTTTCAATAGCTGACAAAACATCAAATACTGTTACATATTTAGGCATTTTGGCCAACCTGTATCCTCCTTGTGCACCCTTAATAGAAGTAACTACTTCTGCTCTTTTTAACAAAGAAAATGTCTGTTCTAAATAAATTTTTGATATGCCAAGTGATTCTGATATTTTTGAAATTGTAATATATTCTCCATTGTCATGAAGTTGTGCCATATAAATCACTGCTGCCAAACCATAACGACCCTTTGCTGATACTCTCACTATACTCACCCATTTCATAGTTCTTTAATATTATTTATATGTTACATATAAATAATATTAAAGTCAATATCATACTAAACATATATGTATTGAAAATAGTTTTTGAAAATCTATTGACTTTTTACTTATACGGAGCTACAATCTATATCATACTAAACATATATGTATTGTATATTTTAACGTTAGGAGCTAAGTTATATGGATATTAACTTTATTTTAAAAAACATCCCTCTTTACATAAAAGCTACAAAGCTTACTCTTACTCTAGCTTTTTGGGGCGTTTTACTATCAGTTTTCATAGGATTTATCTGTAGCTTAATCATTTATTATAGAGTAAAAATTTTAAGGCATATTGTTAGTTTTTATATTGAACTTTCACGAAATACCCCTCTTTTAATTCAACTGTTTTTCCTTTATTATGGGTTGCCTAAGATGGGTATAAAGCTAGAATCCTACACCTGTGCCATAATTAGTCTTGCCTTTCTTGGTGGAAGTTATATGGCTGAGGCATTTCGTAGTGGATTTGAAGCAGTAAGCAAAATTCAAATTGAATCTGGTCTTAGTATTGGACTTACAAAGATACAACTGATTCGATATGTAATATTGCCACAAGCCTTTTCAGTTGCAGTGCCTGCCCTAGGTGCTAATGCAATTTTTATATTAAAAGAAACATCAATTGTCAGTGCCATTGCCCTTGCTGATTTAATGTTTGTAGCTAAGGATTTAATTGGAATGTATTATAAAACAACGGAAGCCCTAGTTATGCTTGTAGGAGCTTATCTTATTATTTTATTACCATTATCATTCCTACTTACATTAATTGAAAGGAGGGTCCGTTATGCAGAACTTGGGAATTAATATACTTTTTGAAGGAAATAATTTATCTAGACTTTTTTCTGGACTATGGGTAACTGCACGAATTGCACTTATTTCTATTACTATTTCTTGTATACTGGGTATTATTTTTGGAATTATTATGACCTCTAATAATAAACTCATAAGAGTCCTATCTAGAGTTTATCTGGAAGCTGTAAGAATTATTCCTATACTAGTATGGCTATTTATTTTCTACTTTGGACTTACTAAAGTATTGAACATTCACTTAGCTGGTGAACTTGTTTCTATAATCGTGTTCACCCTATGGGGCACAGCGGAAATGGGTGATATTGTAAGAGGTGCTATTACCTCTCTTCCAAAGCATCAAAAGGAAAGTGGTAAATCTATCGGTCTTACCGATAATCAAATTTACTTTTATATTATTATCCCTCAAGCATTACGTCGACTAATCCCTACAGCTATCAATCTTGCTACTCGTATGATAAAGACTACATCTTTAGTGGTACTTATCGGAGTTGTTGAGGTACTGAAAGTTGGTCAACAGATAATAGAAGCATCAATTATTAAGAATCCATCTGCTTCCTTTTGGATTTATGGATTTATATTTTTTCTGTATTTTATAATCTGTTATCCTATATCCCTTTTCTCAAAAACACTAGAAAAAAAGTGGCAAAACTAAGGAGGTGGTGTTATGACATCCCAAAATAAATTATTAGAAATCCAAAATTTAAATAAACAATATGATGATACAAAGGTGTTATCTGATGTTTCTTTCAATGTACATAAGGGAGAAGTTGTTGTTCTTTTAGGAGCATCCGGTTGTGGTAAAAGTACCTTATTAAGATGTATCAATGGGCTAGAGGAAATCCAATCAGGTGAAATCAAATTAAATGGTGAAATAATTAATGAAAATGATACAAAATGGCATCTGGTTAGACAAAAAATTGGAATGGTTTTTCAAAACTATGACCTATTCCCTCACATGACTGTAATGGAAAACATTCTTTTAGGTCCTTTAAAGGTACAGAAAAGAAACAAATCAGAGGCTACTAGTCAAGGATTAAAGCTCTTAGAAAGAGTAGGGCTACTAGATAAGAAAGATGCCTACCCAAGACAGCTCTCTGGTGGACAAAAGCAAAGAGTAGCTATTGTGAGATCCCTTTGTATGAACCCAGAAATCATGCTATTTGACGAGGTAACTGCCTCCTTAGATCCAGAGATGGTACGTGAAATTCTTGATGTTATGTTAGAACTTGCAAAAGAAGGAATGACCATGATTATTGTTACCCATGAAATGGAGTTTGCTAAAGCTGTAGCTGACCGCATTATATTTATTGATGGCGGAAAAATCGCAGAAGAATCAAGTCCAGAGGAATTTTTTGCTACCCCTAAAACGGAGCGTGCACAAAGATTTTTAAATATATTTAATTTTGAAAGAGGTGCTTTATAATGAAAAAATCTAGTAGAATTTTGTACATACTGTCTACCCTTATTCTTACAATGGGTGTATTAGCTGCTTGCTCAAAGCCTAATACTTCAAGTAAGATTGATGAAATTAAGAAAAATGATAAGATTAAAATTGGAGTATTTAGTGACAAGCCACCTTTTGGATATGTAGATTCTAATGGCAATAACCAAGGTTTTGATGTGTACATTGCAAAGCGTTTTGCAAAAGATCTACTTGGTGATGAAAACAAAGTTGAGTTTGTATTAGTAGAAGCTGCAAGTAGAGTTGAATATTTGCAATCAAACAAAGTTGATATCCTTCTTGCAAACTTTACCGTAACCGATGAAAGAAAAGAAAAAGTTGACTTTGCTAACCCTTACATGAAAGTATCTTTAGGTATTGTTTCTCCTGATAGTGAACCTATAACTAATATAGATCAACTAAAAGGTAAAAAACTTATTGTTAATAAAGGTACAACTGCTGAATCATATTTTACAAAAAACCATCCTGATATTGAATTACTAAAATACGAACAAAACACAGAAGCATTCCAGGCCTTAAAAGATGGTCGTGGTGTAGCACTTGCCCATGACAACACATTACTTTTTTCTTGGGCTAAAGAAAACAAAGGCTACACAACAGGTATCACTAGCCTTGGAAACCTAGATACAATTGCACCTGCTGTAAAAAAAGGAGATACAGAACTTCTTAATTGGGTAAATGATGAATTAACAAAGCTTGGAGAAGAAAATTTTATGCAAAAGGCTTACGATGAAACATTGCTTCCTGCTTATGGAAAGGATATTGATCCTAAAGAAGTTATTATTGAAGGCGGTAAACTTCAGTAAGATCTTAAAGTAAGATTATTAATTATACAAAATTATCTAGTCTTTCTATAAAGTAAAATGCTACCTAACTTATAAGGTAGCATTTTATTTTTATTTATAATGCTCTATTTTATCATAGGCTACATCTTATTTTTCTTATGGTGTTCTATTTTATATAGGTAATAGTATTCTCTCTTCTTATAGGTCCATTAGTTGAATTATTTTTCTTATATCCAAGTGCTACTGCGTGTATCTGTCTAAATCCTTCTGGTATCTTCAGTTCATAAAGAAAATCTTTTCCTTCTTCACTGTTTAATAGGTATTCAATGAATCCAATCCAGCATGAACCAATCCCTAAAGACTCTCCAGCTATTAACATATTTTCTACCGCTGCTGCACAGTCAATTGGAGAATATCTATTATCTATTTCTCCAGAAACTAAAATTACCGTTGGTGAATTGTAGAACACATGGAAGTTCTCATTGTTTGCAAATTTTCTAAGATATTCATTATCGGATTTTTTGCCAAACTCTTTAAAGCTATAATTTAATCTATCTATTAGATCTTTATTCTGAACTACTGTAAAATGCCAAGGCTGCTTATTAGTGGCACTAGGTGCATAAATACCAGCTTCTAATATAGCATTTAGCTCTGATTCTTTGATTTGCTCTGGTAAAAAGTTTCTAGTACTTCTTCTATTTCTTATGGTTTTTAAAACTTCATTCATATTAAACTCTCCCTATTAATTTACTTTTATTTAATTCCACTCTAAATGTATGTTATATTATACATTTATTATAACCTAATATGATGTGAAGTTATAAGTACGCACTTTTAAGTAAGATATTATGAAAAAACATATGAATGGAGTTTTTAACTATTAACATGAAATGTACTTAATAACTCTTAGCTTTTTTTACTTAGTGTATTTTCTACAAAAGATTTTTTCCGATGCTTTAATCCCTGATATACTCTCTCCTGCAATGCACCAACAATGAAAAAACTAATGGATAACCCCATTAATATACCCATTACCATCTTGGGTACATCAAAAAAGCAGTTAAGTATAAGAGATATAGTAAATGCTCCCCAACCTATTTTTAGCTCTTTTCTCATTTCTGTTTTCATATCCTTACCTCCTTATAATTTGTGAGAATAATATAGCATTAATACTTTTCTTGTAATGAACAAGAACAAGCTACATCCTACTAAAGTCCAAAATATGATTTCGTTAAAATATCCAGCTATAATAGCCGTAATCAATATTGCAATTGCACATATAAAAATAACTTTACAGAATTTATCAAATTATACCATTTATAGTGAGTAAATGGTATGTGTTATTTTTACGTTTATTGGCTATATATTTAAAAAAGAAGCATCCGTAGGTTTTTTATAGAAATCTACGGATGCTTCTTTTTACAAATCTATCTACTATCTCAAATCCCAATCTTTTAAACTGTTTTTCATATCAGCTTAACAGATTCTAATTATTATCAGTTTAAATTAATAAAACTTCACAAATTCAGCAGTTGGTTTTCTGTAACCTCTTATTTTACTACTGCTTTTATCCATTTTACCCATTGTAATCATGATAACTGGCACTTCACTTTCTGGTATATTTAATAATTCTTTAATTTTATCTTTTTCAAAATATATCATTGGGCATGTATCCCATTCTTTATTTTTAGCTAGTAACATAAATAACATTGCTGATAAAGATGCATTTCTGATGGCTTCATCATGCTTAAATCCTTCTCCCCAACCTTCATAAAGATTATTAATAGTATTAATCATAATTTCATACTGAGTTTTATCAAGCATTCCTAGCATCATAGATCCTTCGTAAATTTTATCTGCTGATAAGTAAGCATTTTTATCTCCTGTAATTATTATGGTTGCTGAGGCAGTTTTAATTTTATATTGCTTAAAGGAAGCCTCATAAACTTTTTCTGTAAGATCCTTATCTTCTACAACATAGTACTTAGCATGTTGTAGGTTAAATGCAGATGGTGCCAATGATAGTTCTCTAAATATATCATTAAAATCTTCTCTAGGTATTTTAATATTTTCAATAAATTTATTAGCTGATCTTCTCTCTCTAACAGTTTTTAAAAAATCACTCATTAAATAACCCCCATTTTATTACATTTATACGAAATAAATAGATACTTCTATTTACTTTATTAATGTTTTTTATTTTTTAAAAATATCTTTACTTAAACTAGTTAATCTTTAACTTGTCCTACATCTATCATTATATTCCTCAAACATTAGCAAAGTAAAGGGCAATTACTGATATAGCTTCTTGTTTAGAATATATGAAAATAGCTTTGCGTACTTCACTCATAGGTGGGTTATTTTATTATGTCAAAGGATATCCCAAAATTGCATCACAAGTATCCCTAAAATTGCATCACAAATATTATCAAATGCTCCATCCTTCTGCTGTTTTTCTTATGTCTAAAAATCTCTTATAAACCCCCTTCTGAGTTATTAACTCTTCATGAATTCCTCTCTGTACAATACGCCCTTCATCCACTACAAGTATCTGATCTGCATTTTCAATGGTAGCAAGACGATGTGCAATGATTATTATAGTTTTCCCATGTACCAAGGCACTTATTGCCTTTTGTATTGCATGTTCATTTTCTGGATCTACGCTGGCAGTTGCCTCATCTAAAATAACGATAGGAGCATTTTTCAGCATTGCTCTAGCTATAGATATACGTTGTTTCTCTCCTCCAGAAAGGGTTGACCCACCGTCTCCAATCACTGTTTCATATCCATCAGGAAGGCTCATAATAAAGTCATGGCAGCAAGCCTTTTTAGCTATCTCTACCACCTCTTCAAAGCTTGCCTCTGGTTTTCCAAATCGAATATTATTAATCACCGTATCATGAAATAAATATACATTTTGAAACACCATGCTGATGTTTTTTAGAAGGCTGTCGCAAGTCATTTCCTTTACATCCACACCTCCTACCATTACACTTCCCTTATCAACGTCATAGAATCTAGCAATGAGACTGCATATTGTGGTTTTTCCACTTCCAGAAGGACCTACAATTGCTGTAGTGGTATTCTCTGGTATAGTGAATGACACATCCTTTAATACTTCCCGCTTTTCATAGGCAAAGGTAACATCCTTAAACTGAACATCATATGCGGATAACTCTATATCTTTGCTGTTTCTATCAATAAATTCTGCCTCTTCTATACCATCTAGTTTATCCAGTGTGACATCAATAATTTCCAATACATGAGCCGCATTATTTATAGCTTCTATATGTCCAAAGATAACAAAAGAAAAGATAGCCATCATAAGCATAGTTGGTATATCCATCTCTCCATTTGTAGCCATTATTGCTGATGCAAGAACAATGCCCACAGATGCCGCCTTAAGGGCAAATAAATGGAGACAATTATAAGGTACATAATTCTTTTCAATTTTTATATTTATATCCTTGCTCATCTTATAAGCACTACGAATACCTTCTATTGAAACTCCATCACGTTTAAATGCTTTAACTATAGGCATTCCTCTTATATACTCAATAGTGGATGTCACCATGCTATCTTGAGCCTTTTGATGTATAGGTGCATTTTCATTGCTCTTATTACCAAGTAATTTTAAGAATAGAGCGGATAATAAGATACCTGCTACTGCAATGAGGGCAATGCGTAAATCATAAAACACTAGGCAAAGTACCATGGTAAGTGCACTAATATATCCATTTACCACAACATCTATCATCTTCATCCCATACATTTCAATAAAGGACAGATCTGTTGTTACAGCTGATGCAATTTCTCCAGCACTTTTCTTGCTAAAAAAGCCCAAAGATACCCTTTTTAATATGTCACCAATTTCAATTCTTTGTTCTGCAGATACTTCATGTCCAATACTCTCTTGAGTGGATGCTCGAAGATAAGAAAATAAAAATCTGCCTGCTACAGTAAAAATCATAAATCCTAACATATAAAATACCTGATCTATTGTTATCTGGTTATTACCCTTCATGTCCTCTATAATAAGGTTCAATCCATATGCAGCTCCCATAATAGGCATGGCTGTAAACATAGTATTAAAGAAGGAATATATAAATCCTATATATAAACGCTTTTTTCGCTGTCCAGACCACTCAATGATTCGTTTTATTGATTTAAGCATCTTTCTTCATGCCTCCTCTCTCATTGTTAGCTGCCCATTTCTTTGCACCAATATGAGCCTCCCACATACCTTTATAAAGTTTACATCCCTTAAGTAGTTCCTCATGTGTACCTGTATTTACTACAGTCCCTTTTTCCATAACTATAATTTGGTCTGCATTTTTTATAGTTGAAAGTCTGTGAGCAATTACCAATAAGGTTTTCCCTTTAGCAAGGGCTGCAATGGATTTTTGAAGTTTATCTTCATTTTCTGGATCTGTAAAGGCTGTTGCTTCGTCCATAATAACAATAGGTGCATTTTTTAATATGGCTCTTGCTATGGCAATCCTTTGTTTTTCCCCTCCAGATAATTTTCCTCCAGCCTCTCCAGCATTGGTATCATATCCATTATCAAGATTTTGAATAAACTCATCACAACAAGCTGCTTTTGCTGCATTAATTACATCTTTGTCCGTTGCACTAGGATTACCAAGTCTTATATTCTCCATAATTGAGCAGTTAAAAAGGAAGTTGTCCTGAGTTACAAAACTCACTGTGTCAGCAAGCTGTGATAAAGGAATCTCTTTGATATTAATACCTCCAATTTTCACCTCTCCAGACTTTACATCCCAAAATCGTGCAATTAACCTTGCAACGGTAGACTTTCCTCCTCCTGAAGGACCTACTAGTGCCCCAAAGTTTCCTTGAGGAAGTTTTAGATTAATGTTATTTAACACATGATTTTCTGTACTATTTAAATTATCATCATTATCAGTATCATAGGAAAAGGATACATCTTTAAGTTCAATACCATAGTTATGAATGTTTACCGGTTCTAACTGGTTTTCAAGCTCTTTCAAATTCAAAAACTCATCTGCATCCTTTACAGCATATTCTATAGCTTTAATCTCATTAATAAACACCGTAAAGGTGGTTAATGGCGCTACAATTCCTAAAGATAATATAATACACATTGTAAGATCTGCCGGAGTTAAGGTGCCCTTCATATACAAATACATTCCCATAGGCATAGTACCAAGTATAGTGGATGGTAAAACCGCTCCACCAAAATTCATAAGTTTCCAAGTACTTTCAAACCAGTTTAATGTATATGCTTTAAAAGACTCTACTGCCTTTTCAAACTTTTCATAAGAAGAGGAAGATCTATTAAAGGCCTTTATAACTTCGATTCCTTCTACATATTCTACAATAACGCTATTAACGTAGTTGCTAGACTCCATATAATCTGCATACTGTTTACTAAAGGTCTTCATCATAATTGAGTATGCTACAAGTGCAATAGGTACTGTAACCATTGATGCAAGTGCCATACGCCAATCTATCATAATGATATAAATAAGTACGCCTATAGGTAAAAGTAGATTTGAGATTCCCTCTGGAATTAGATGAGCCAGTGGAAGTTCTACAGTTTCCACTCGATCTACAATTACACTTTTTAACTTTCCTACAGGCTGATTTAACACTGTTCCAAGTGGAGCTTTCATTAATCTATCAGCTATTTTAAGCCTCATATTCTCTAATATGGTATATGCAGAAAAATGGGCTAACATAGTAGATATAGCATAAAAGATAAGTTTTATCCCATACCCTATAAGACATATTGCTGACCAAAATAATATTCCTTTTACCGTCTGCTTTCCATCAAAAAACGAAATGATGATTTGATAAACTCCCACATAGGGCACAATTCCACCTGCAACACTTATTATTGCACATATTACTGAAAGGATCATTTTTGACCTGCATTCCGTGGCAAAGGAGAAGACTGTTCCTACCCAACTTTTTTCTTTCATTTTATACTTTCACCTCTCAACGATTTTTAAATTTTAAAGACTATATATTCTTATTATCCTTCTCCTATTAAGGGGAAAAGTTATTGTATACATTAGTCTTTTAATAATAATTATAGGGATTAGTTATAACTAACTAATCCCTATTTTAATGGCTGAAAAGTATGCCTGCCACTCCACAAAGGTTAAACCTGCTCCAATTAGACAAATGTTTTTCGATATTCAGAAGGTGAGACATTCATGACTTTTTTAAATGCAGAGGCAAATTTACTAGAATTTTGATAACCCACTTTCCCTGCAATGGCGGTAATGCTTTCATTGGTTTCACGTAGCATTAGCGCCGCCATCTGCATGCGATAAGATCTCATATAGGTATGTATTGATGCCCCATATACCCCCTTAAAGCACTTTTTCATAGAGGTAAGTGATATCTCAAATTGGTTAGACAGTTCTTCTAAGGTTATGTTCTTGTCTACATTATCAGTGATATGCATCATAATTTCTTTTACTGTTTCAACTTGATTTTTAGGAAAATACGGTCTCTCTTCCCCCTTTGTCTTTACATCTACTACAGTTAAAAACAAAAGCAATTCTAAAATCTTAATTTTACAATAATTTATACGTATATTATCAGGTACAGTATAGAGCTCAGAAAAAATATGCTCAATAGAATCCTTTGCACGCATGATAAATGGAGACTTCCCAGAACAAAATTTATCATATAATGCTGGCAAATCAATGGAAAGCCCCTGAAAAATAGTGGATAAGTTCTTTGATGCTTCCTCAATATATATTGCAACTGTAATTCCATGATAATGCTTTAGAGGAAGTCCAAATCCAATGGCATGATGATTTCTTGAATTAATCTGCAAATCTCCCTCTTTCAAATACATATATGACCCACTTTGAAATTCCCATTCAATACGCCCCTCCCTGCAATGATCAATACCCATCATCTCCACCTTTGGCAAAAATTCCGAAGAACAATTCTCTAAATGAAAGTCATTATACATCAAATCAATGCCAGGAAACACTTTATAGCATGTCATGGTACCCTCTCCAGTGCTATCTTTCATTTTATATACAGTACACTCTTCATCTCTTTTTATCACAGTGATATTATTACCATAAAAGGCCTTTTCTTCCCACAATATATTCAATCTTGCTCTTCTCCCTTTCCTACCATAATAATCAGCTTTGCCAACAAAGGACTCTCCTTTTAATTTTGCAAAAAGCTTTAGGGAAGTAAAAACTCCCTCTAAAAGCAGAACTCTTTATATATATTTCTTTAAGCACTTAAAAAGTAATATAACTAATATGACCAGTATTATAATCAATTTTCTTAAATTCAAATTTAACTAACTCTATCATAACACTTCTGCCTTTTCATTAAAACGCTAAAGAAAAACCCTGTTTTAAATTAGGTTCCTCAGCTTTAGAATATTCCCTTGGTCTTTCATATCAACTATTCTTAGCACAATAGAATCCTTATGTCTAAAAGTGTTTACAATCTTATATTTTGACTCTGTTTCATTACAGTACAACATAAAAATCCCCTACTATTCATAAGCCAGAATAATAGAGGATTTTAAAAAGGTGAATAAAAAGAATTCCTGAAGTAAGTAAATTATTTTAGAGTCATAGTTCTCCTGTAAACACAATTATAAATATTGAATATATATAGGATTACGTACCATCTTTGTTATGATATGATTATATTATAAGGTGAAATTATGTAATCATGGGATAGTCTAATAAAGAATTAGGAGGAAATAGTTATATGACTAGGAAATTAATTGTGATATTTGCAAGCTCATTAATGATTTTAATGGGATTAATTGCATTTAACGACTATATAGTCAATTCTAAAACCAGTAACAATAAAGATGTACTAGCTGAACCTAACTCAAGCCATTTAAATAATGAGAAGTCTATAAGTAATGACCTTAATGTAAAAAGTATAATATTACATACAAAGGGTAATGTTAAGGAAATTTCTGAAGAAAACTATTCAGAATTACTGAAACTTACAGAATTAAAAAATTCTGAAACTGAAGGACAAGTGAAGACTTTAATTTCTGAAGATAATTTAAATTCATATAAGAATAGCAATAGCATATTAGAAATTTTATTTAATGAAGATCAAATACTAAAGTATACGGAACTTGAAATCACATCTGAGATTCCATATACAAGAATCCTTTATCCTCTAAATGATGCATTTAATATAGGTATTAATAATAATATGATTCTCATAGAAAATAAGGACTCAAATTTTCCAGCATTACAAGTATTACAATCAAAAGAAAACTCTCAAAAATTATTAAATCTACTTAAAATAAATGAATGATCTACATATATCTAAAAAATCAGATGGCATAAAAATTCCATCTGATTTAGGTTTCATTTATCTATATATCATCTAGTTTTCTAATCTGATTAGCCCTATGAATTAGCTTATTATATAAATAAACATCTCTATCATCAAAATACTCTTCAGTAAATTTGTCCAAAGAAAACCAACTTACATCGCTATTTTCATCTTCCTTTACTATAAGTGTTTCTTCTTCACTTGCCATAAGAATATATGCCACCGAAAGATGCAGGTGTGCACTAACATACTTATTTCTTCTCACATGGCCATATACAGGTAAAATATCAATAGACACAATATCTTTTGTAAGAGCTGTCACATCATTTATACCTGTTTCTTCTTTTGCTTCCTTAATTGCAACCTGCAAAAAATCACTATCTCCATCAACATGTCCACCAGTCCAAGCCCAAGTATTTCGTATATTGTGATGAACCATTAGCACTTTATCTAGTTCTTTGTTCATTATAAATCCTGAACTTGTAATATGCGCAAATTCATTTTCTCTTAACAAAATATTATGTGGAAACTTTTCTATATAATCAAGAATTATCTTTTTATCTTGACTTTCTTGTTCATTGGCAGGAATAAAATCCATAATCTGATTTATATAATCCATGTATATCCCCCCTGCTATCTACTTGTTTATTCTTTTATTCCCCACTTACTATCTATTTATCTAATAATTTTCCCATTATAACTGTATTATAATAGTTTCCGTCTTTATGAATACGGTCCTTTATTAATAATCCTTCTTCTACAAATCCATATTTTTTATATAGTTGAATTGCTTTTGTATTTGTCTCCACCACAGTTAATGAAATTTTTTCAATCCCCACAGTATTTGCCCACATCAAAATATTTTCTAGTAATACTTTACCAATTCCATGACCCCAGTATTCCTTTGATATACATATTCCAAATTCTGCTTTATGCCTAAATCTACTTAGATTACTTCCTTTGCAACGAGTAAATCCAACAATCTTACCTTCAACTTCTGCCACTAAAAATAGAGTTTTTTCCGCTATTGAATCTTCATAAATAAGTTTTTCAAAGTCTTTTGGTGTTAATAGATCCTCACCGGATTCTCTATCAAGGTTTTCTGTTTCTCCATCAATTTTAACCCTTAATTGAGACAACTCAATTGCATCATGTTTTGTTGGACAGCGAAGTATCCATGCTAGACTTTTACCTTCTATTCTTATGTTGTCAATAATCATATATTACCTCCAGTAGTATTATTAAAATAAATTCTAAGCGTTATCCGATTTTAAAAATGAGAATAAATCTAAATCAACAATACCTTTTCCTGTCCAAACTGCTCCTTGTCTTATTGTTCCTTCTTTTGTAAATCTATTTCTTTCTAACACATTTCTTGACTTAATATTATCAGGCATAACAAATGCCTGTACCCGATTTACTCCTATAGCATTTAACAAATAATCCCTTAATACCTCTACTGTTTTGGTAGCAAAACCATGTCCCCAATAATCTTCATTTAAAGTGTATCCAATGGTAGCCATATTTACCTTTTCGTCAAAATCAAATATTTCAGCAACACCAATAATTCTTTTTAAATCTTCATTAATACAAATTCCAAGATATATGATTTTCTTTTTACCAAAATCTCTTTCAAAATGAGAAATCATATTTTCAACTGTAGATTTATTCTTTTTTACTATTCCTGGTCTATATTTAAATAATTTTTCGTTACTATATATTGAGTAAAGATCATCTAAATCAGTTATTTCTACTTTTCTTAGGGTTATCTCACTTGTTTGAATGAAGGGAAATTTTGAAAATAAAATCGCCTTATCCATGGTTTCCTCCTTATAAATAAAGTTCTTGCTTTTAGGGGGAGTTTTTTACTCCCTCTAGAACTTAGAAATCCTTATCCAGGGACGTAACCACTCTTTATTCCCACTTTGAAGAAGGCGGGAGTATTAGAGTGGGTAGTCATGGGATAAACAGAGTTCTTGCCTTTAGAGGGAGTTTTACTCCTTCTAAAGCTTAGAAATCGTTATCCAGGGGCGTAACCACTCTTTATTCCCGCTTTGAAGTAGATGGGAGTATTAGAGTGGGTAGTCATCGGATAAATAAAAATTGTTAGTTTCTCACATTTAACTATTAACTCATAATATGAGAACATTGTGAATTAAATTAAGCACGCTTTTCTATAATCCTCTAAGGACATTTCATAATCAATTGATGTTTGCCACTCACCAAGTTGGTTCTTCCATGCATCCACATTTGTTGCAACTTTTCTAAATCCCAATTTATTGATTATAATTTTTATATTTCCTACTTTCCCAATCTTCTTTACTCGTATTTCTACCTTCAGGGACTTGGTTTAAGCACTGATTTATACTTTGATATTTATTGATATGATAATTTTCTGCTGATGCTAAACGTTGCATATCTTTATAATAATCATCAAATTCAAAAGGAACTTCTTCTAATATTTTTATAAATACTTTTATGTTTTCGTGGTCTCTTGCTTCATTTAATTTTGGAATAAAATGTTGTTTTTCCTTCATCATAGCTACATGTCCATTCTTAGCGTCAAACATTCTTCCATAGACACTCTTTGAACGACCTACATATACACAGCTTTTATTTTCATCTCTTTTATTTTCATCTTTTATAAAAATGCCATAAATACCTCTAACAGGATTACTAGTATCTTCAATTCTTTCATCAAGAAAAATATTTGTTTTTTTATGTAGCCATTTTAAACTAGTATTATTGTTTTCCATTTTTATCCCCCTTTATTTTCTCAACAAATTCCTATTTTATCTTTCATTAAAAATTTCTTTACTGTTTTATTATAACATATTTTGTAAATATCCAATGCTAAACTTATTATATTTTATTACTTACGATACGGTATTTTTATTTATAAATATAGCCTTAGCCTTTGATTTTACTTGGCTAAGGCTATAAACCTCATTTATTTGTGATACGGTTCACCATAACTATTCTAAATCATATTTTTCCATTTTATCCTTGTTAATATAGAACTTAATGGCAAAGAAAAAAAGCACCCATCCGCCAAAGACTAGTGCTTCACTCTAGAATAAAATATTAATTTAAATTCATCCAATAGCCCTAAAACAAAATAAATGTTCTAAGACTCAGCTTAGTGTTATCAACACTAAGCTTTTCTTATTTACACCTACAGTGTAAGTTCGATTTACTAAATCAAAGATTTAGAGTATTCCTTATATTATATCAAACTTTTATAAAAATTAAACCCATATAATTTTTTATATTTTAAATTTTAATCTCAATAATATGAATTAGAATTTGTTTTATAATCTATTAATAGTTTGGTTATGATTAAATTTTCTTATTCAATCTTTTGTTAAGTTCACTAAGTGCTACTTTATTTCCATCCCATTTTAAATATGAAATAGCATCAGTATAATTCATCCACTTATATTCTGTATGTTCATGTGAAATCTTTAATTGTTTATCTGAAATTTCAACTCCATAACAATTTTCTGGTATAACATAGATATCTTCTCCCCAATATATGCTATCTGCAAACTCTTCAGCAGGAATTGAATTAACTGTATCTAACTTAATGTAAAGAGACTCCATAGAAATTCCTGCTTCTTCCCATGCTTCTCTTTTAGCAGATTCAATTGTAGTTTCTCCATCTTCTCCTCCACCAGAAATAGCCTGCCAACAGTCATAATCACTTCTATGAAATATCGCATATTCTATACCTTTATCATTAATATGATAAGGAAATACTAAAACTTGATACGGCGCTCTCATAAACTCACCTACTTTCTTGTATTAATCATTACTTATTGCACAAAACAATGCAACCATTTCCAACTCAAAATAACCTTATAGTCAAATTTACTATTTATAATGTATATTAACCTCACGCTACTTATCGTATATATTAATATTTTTTTATAAATATTGTACACTAAAATTATTTTACCTACTTACTTATGTTACGGTATTTCCACCTGTAAAAATAGCCCTAGACAAGTTATATCAATGCCCAAGGCTAAAAACCGCATTTATTTATAAGAAAACTCCTTCTCACATTTGTTCGAAGGAGTAAGTTCGCCTAACCAAATATAAAATTTGGAGGCTTACTTATTGTACGGTTCACCGTAACGGGTATAACGTAGCTTTTTAAACTATCTTGAAAATAAATATAAGCTTACACTATTTTATGTAAGCCAACTTGCACACTATATTTATAAAATTTTCATTGAAGAAGTTTACGACGTCAAATAAGAAGATTATGAATTAAAAATACTGTAAGATTTTAAAATCTATTTAGTTTAATTCTATTTTTAAAATCTATTAGTGAGTTATTAATAATAAGTTCTTCAGGAAAATCCACTTCATGTAATACTTCATAAACAAGGTTGAATCTACCAACATCTGTATCAACATGTGCGTCACTTGCTAGAATAATTTGTACATTATATTTTTTACATAACTTTAACATATAAATACTATTTTCACGTGCATTTATGCGGCGGTTTATGGGGTTTATAGAATTATTATTTATCTCTAATAATGTATTATATTTTTTTGCAGCTTGTACAACTAAATCATAATCCAATGGACATGAACCATCATCTGGATGGCTAATTATATCAATTCTTGGATTTTTGATAGCTTGTATTACAGCATTTGTATTTTCCTCTATTGTTCCAGGTGTGTAACAATGATTATGGATTCCTGCGATTCTTATATCTAATTTGTCAATTAATCTATCTTCCATACTAAGTTTTCCACTATAATCCAAAATATTTATCTCTGCACCTAGCATTAATTCTACTCCATACATCTCTCTTGGAACTACTCGAAGATTTTCAAAGTATATATTAGAACATGTTCCTGGGATACCTTGAGCATGTTCTGTAATACCTAAAAGCTTTAACTTCTTTTTTGAAGCTTCTTTAGCCATTTCGCGAATACTACTATATGCATGACCACTTGCTACGGTATGTGTATGAACGTCTAACTCTATATTCATGTTACTCCTCCATATTTTTATTTATAATTTACTAAAGCGTAACAGCTAACCGTAATTACTACTTGCCAGAATAATTATAGTATATATTATAAATTTGTATATTTCAATTTGTGGTTATTTTTATAATCTCTTTGATTTTCCTAATCACTATATTCTTATAATAAAAACAGAAAAGAAGAAGAACCCCATCATCAGAGGACTCTCCCTCCTTAATTTATGAACTATTTCTGTATTTTCTTATCAAAGTGAAGTTCTATGCTTTTTAGGTCTTGATATAGAACTTAATGGCAAAGAAAAAAGCACTCCATCCCAGCAAGAATAGTTGTGCTTTTTTTAATAATTTATACTAAATAATTTTATACTAGATTTTTTGTATTATATAAGAAGACCATGAAGAACTATTCATTTAAAATCCATTCATATATGCACTCTTGCCTTTCCCCTTTTTGATACATATCATTATGAAGTGGTAAATCTACTATTTCCTTAAGTTTAAGACTTGCTTTCTCACAGGTCATTCTAGATGGAAAATTATTTGGATTGCAAGTTATTATCAATCTATCCATTCCATGAGCAATGGCTATCTGTTTGATAATTTTACAAGCCTTTGCCGCATAATTATTTCCTCTATAATCTTCTTCAATTCTATAGCCAATATTACCACCATAATATGTATTCTCATTATATCCAATACGAATATCAATATTACCTATACTCTCATTTGAATTGTGCATGGTAATCCTATATTTGTATGCAGGTACATAACCTTTTTTCTCGTTAGGCGGTATTTTATCTTCGATCTTTAAATCAATCTCACCATCTGTTAAAAAATCAAAATCTTTGAACTGAAACATCCTTATCCCCCTAATCTCCTCATATCTTACCATTGTGTCCCAGAATAATAAAATTGTGAATTGTATCCCCAATATTTTGTTAAGGAAAATCTCACTTTAATTTCTTAAACAATACTTTATTTAGTTAACTATATTTATAAAAATGAGATTTACCTAAAACAACTGTCCTTAACAAAACAGGCTTATTCCTTCTTTTATTTTTATAATTCATTAAGAAATTGTTGCAATCTTTCCATATACCTTCCAATATGAACACCGTCCAAAAGCATATGATTAACTTGTATAGAATATGGTAATAAGATCTTATCACTCTGACTGAAGTATTTTCCAAAAGATATCCTTGGAATAGAGTCCTCTTTATTCATTACAATCTCATTTGATATACTCGTGAAAGATATCCAAGGAATGCAAGAAAAATATATTAATTCATCTTGTTCAACATCAGTTTCAGTAAAATATTCTATTTGATTAATTGACATTTCTTTTGCATTATTTGAAAATTTAATAATACACTCTCCTAAGTCTAAAGTCACAATTTTAAACAAATCTTCACCAGGACTCATGTCTGTAAAAGATGGTCGTAACTTATCATGAAGAATAATTTTTCCATCTCTAATTTTATAACGAAAATCTTCTATTTCATTCATTACATATGTAGAGGCATAAACCATACTATAGTAAAATGAAATTTTGTTTTCTTTTACAAATTTCAGAAAATTAGTCACATCAATATTTGAACATATATTAAATTGTGGATTATCTACTTTTTCAAAAAAACTATAATGATTTTTTCTCTTCCAAGTATCAAAGTTAATATACTGCATACTTACCTCCTAAATAACTTTTAAGTATTATTATAGAATAACTTAATAGTCTTCTACACAATAAGATATAATAATTTTAATATTTCCACAAAAACAGATGTTTTCGGGAACTCATTAAATAACTATAAAACTTACTTCATAATATATGAAAATTCAGGCACAAAGTATAAAAATATTATAAGTATTTAAAAACACTAATCATATAATCCTCTTCCTTAAAATCTCCACAATAATTAAAGCCAGCTTTAGAATAAAAATTTTTTAATTTTATATTTCCAGCCCAACAGTCCAAATATAGTGTTCTTTTTAAATTTCTTGAAATCTCCAAAGCATAATTAATAGCTTTAATTCCTATATTTTTTCCTTGATACTCTGGTAGTACTGCTATTCTATAAAAGTACAAATTATTTGAGTTGCTGATATGAAACCCCTCATTAATATCCATATCTTTTAAAGAAAATGTTCCAACTATGAGCTTGTCTATTGTTATCACATAGACATTTCTATTTTTTATTTCTATATTTATTTCTTCAAAATGCCAAGGATATTTCCATTGATTTATACTTTTTTGATGTAAGTTTAATGTTACTTTGTTTAGTAATTCAACTATTATTCCTATATCATCTTTCTCTGCTAATCTAATCTCACACATCACCCTGATATTTCCTTCCGTTTTGAACTATAGTGTTTTTTGCAGTAAAACATATCTTTACATCTCATCTGTTCTTTGATGCTTTTTACCATAATAATTTAGCTCATGCTAACCACCTATTTCATCATCTATCAATTTCTGCAATCTTCCAAAACTTAATTCTTCCTTGCATCCATTGGCTTTTAAAAAACCTTTTGTTAAATCCTCCACTGTTGATTCAAGCATAATAAAGAACTGATTCATTGCAAATTCTTTTTTTAAATCCTTTTCATCTTCTCCAAACACTTGATTTATAAATCCTTCAAGCATTTGATCCATTCCCCATAATTTTAGATGCAATAACTCATGTACTACTAACTCTTCCATGTTTTCAAACTTGGGATTATTATTAATCAACATAACCGCTTTTTTGTCATCCATATCAATTTTTATATCTCCTGATTTTCTCCATTCTTTATCTACAATTTTAAGCTTTATATCCCAATCTCTTAATCTTAAAATCTCTTGCCATTTATTTAATAATTCCTCTAGTTTACTAACATCTACTCCCATAAAAATGTTCCTTTCTATAATCATTTATTTTAAATTTATAGCATGGTCAATTCATTTAGTGATCTAATTATTGGATACTTGCTTTTAAAGGCTTGATTAATAATATTATTATATTTAATAAATAATCTTTACTAAACATACTCTCACAACTCCGTCACTAATTAAGAAAGATATCACTGAATTGAAACTAAAATTATTTTACCTCAAATCTATAGATTGGAATTTGTCTCTTTTATGCTATGCTTATAACCTGTAGTATCAGTTATACAAAAAGACACCATCTAACGCCAAACTTATCAATAAAATCTACAAACAACGGACTAAAATCACAAGGACCTAACGGAAATAAGATTTCACTATCCTCTTTAAGTATCTCGTAAGCTTGTTTGACCATATCCTCATTTCCTTCGCCGTAATGAAAGCAAAACTGCATTGTGTTGCCTGTAATACTTTTATGCATGTCATCATTAGCCTCAGCTATTGCTAAGATATGACCACAAATATCAAGTTCTGCATGATAAAATGTGTGCTCAGAGCTTTTTACGTTAAACCCCAAGATGGCATTAAAAGCTTTTAAATAAAGTTCTACAGCCTCTCCACTACCTTTTACATAAATTTGCATCATTGCTCTTTTCATAATATACCTCCATTACCATATATAAATACTCTTCTATTCAAACTCCTACTTATCTATATATTATACAAATAATTTTTTCTTTGACTTATTTCACTATTAAGTCACAGCATAATAAAATTATTCATTAATTTTATAATAATATCTCTTATTTATCCTTTGTTATAATCGGTTTTCCTTCTGAATCTAATAACACCGTAAGTCCACCAGAAGTTCCATTGCTGACATATAGGTAATTTACTCCAGTTTCTTTGTCAACTATTACTCTATAACTTTCTAAAGTTCCTTGTGTAGATACAACTTCAAATCTTTTATCTTTTCCCATAATTCTACCTCCCAAATTTAAATGTTTTATATTGATTTGCTATTCTGCAATCCCCTGTTAAAGTCTCTAATTTTTATATGTGAAGATTATTTTAATGCCAATTTTTCTAAAATTATTTCATAAAATTCGTCTTTTGCATAAATCTCATTCCAAGGAATGTGACCACAATCTTTTAATAATATAAATTTAAAATCTTTTATTACTCTTGATAGTGGTTTTTCAACCCCTTCAAATGAGTGTGAATCATCTTCACCATGTATTGCTACTCTTAAATTTTCTTCTTCCGTAAGCAGATTTACATTCCCCTTTTTAATTTAATTACTTATATAAAAAGCTTACATATATCTTACCAGAGGTAATACCGTATATAACAGAATATACAGATAATTCTTCTTGAGATTTAACTAAATGGGCTATTTTATTAGATTCTTTACTATCTAATTTTCATGAAAATCATCCCATAATATCTATACAATATATTCACTAGTCCTCTGTGGTCAAAACCATAAAAATTCATTACCTGAGGAAGAAAATTGAAATGTCCATAACAGATATTTAAATCAGTTTCTCTGGAATAAACTTAGAGGAAACCCTCTTTATTAATATATAATCAAGTATAAAGAGAACACTGCCGCCTATAAACATTACACCTTTGCTGAGCAAAAATACACCTGTCATTTGAGCCACTAATACAAGAATCACTGGAATAACAAGAAGGCCGCTTACTTGCTGTGCTTCTTGGAAGGTTTCTGACTTTGCCGATACCATCACAGTAAATATTAGGGACAATAAATTGATTGCAGGTGAAATCCAAAATATGATTATGAGCCATTTTATATCTGGAAAAATAAATCCTCCAAAATACATAAAACCACCTATATTAAATATGATGCCAATGGCTATAAATGAAATCAAAGTCACGAGATAAGACGGCACAAAAACGCCTAAAATTTTAGCTCTAAGCAGTTGTTCCATGGATATTGGTGTGTAAAGCAAAGACTCTAGAGTTTTATGCTCCTTTTCTCCCACAAAACTACTGGCTCCAATAACTCCTGAGCACATTATTGGAATTATAAGAAAGTATGATGGAAACATAAAGTTTATCATTACTTTTATTAATAATTGGGCTGGAGTATATGCTGTATATTCATAAGGTAATTTTTTTAAAAGAGGATCCATCTTTGTAAGCATACTTGAATCATTTGTAATAAAGCTCGCACCTATCAATATTCCTATGGGTATAATTACAGTCAGAACAATGGGTACAATAGTCATAGGCATAATAACCCGTTTCGAACTTGTTATTTCATTTATATCTTTATATATCAATGCTTTTTCGTTTCTATTCATATCCTAACCACTCCAGACTTATAAAGTTACATCATCAGATGTACCTTTTATATATTTAAAATACAGTTGTTCCAAAGACCATTTCTCCTGTACAGCCTCATAAATTTCTCCACCATTTGTCAGTATGCCTTGCATTAGAGTATTTACCTCTTTGTCTCCTAAAATAGATTTGCTATATATATCATTACCTTCATGAATAAATCCAAATTCTTTAGATATATTTTTCCCTCTAATTTTTAATAGAAGGGTGGCATTTTTCCTTGAAGCAAGTTCATCAAATGTACCTAGTCCAAGGATTTTGCCCTTATTTATAAAGCTATATAGTGTACAAATATCTTCAGCATATTTTAATTGATGGGTACAAAGAAAGATTGTAACCTGGTTTTCCTCTGCAAGCTCTTTGATAAGCCTTGTAACATTCACTGCATTTTCTGGGTCTAAACCAGAAGTGGGTTCATCAAGGAATAAAACCTTAGGATTGTGAACTAATGCCAAGCCTAAGGAAAGTCTCTTTTTCATTCCTGTACTAAAGGATTTTACCTTTTTATTTCCTACATCTAGTAAATCTAGTCTTTCCAATATAAAATTAGTACGTTCATTAAGGGATTTTTCATCCATTTCATGCATTTTTCCAAAGAACATTAGATTTTGCTTAGCAGTAAGGTTTTCATAACAAGAGGAGCTTTCGGTCATAACTCCACATAATCTATGAATCTCAAGATTATTTTCTCCCACAGGTATGCCTAAAATTTCAGCATATCCTGATGTTGCTGAAAGAACTCCATTAAGAATTCTAACTGTAGTGGTTTTCCCTGAACCATTAGGACCAAGAAATCCAAAGATCTCACCTTTTGGTATACTTAGACTTATATTGTTCAAAGCATTAGTCTTTCCATCATAGGATTTTTTAAGGTTTTCTATATTTATTGCATTCATTTTTTCACCTCGCAATTATTAAACGTATAATCAGGTAAAAACTTCAAAACATGTGTTATTATAAAATTCTCACTATTTCATTGATAGTCCTATATCTATTGCATCCTGGATTATTTCATGGCAGCACTTTCCTAATGGATTTTTCTTTTGACATTGTGAGTTACTCATTGCTCCAGTAATCTTTAAAACTCCTCTTTAATTGCGTAAACAGTAATTTCTCCTGGTAGTTTTTTATTTGTCCAACTAGGCTCTTCATTAAATTCTTTAATTGTAAATCCACTCTTAATCATTGAATTAAGAATTTCACTAATATTGTATAATCGGACAGAACAACTAGGAAATTCTTCATTTTCTGCTTTATCCAAAAAATCTTTATATGCTACATTACTATTATGTATATTTGTTTCAAAGTAATCCTCAACTGATGACTTAAAAAAATTAATTGGCATTACTTTTCTAAAGGGATGAAAATCATTTAATATAATTTTCCCATTTGGTTTCAACATAGAAAATAGTGTTTCCATAAACTTATCTATATCATGAAAATAATGAAGTATTCCACCTTCAAGATATAGCATATCAAAATAATTTCCATACACATTCATATCCACATCATATAAATCAGAAACAATATAATCAAGTTTAACCTGAGAACAATCCGCTAATTCCAAAGCATATTTTTTATTTTCTTCTGATATATCAAATATGGTTACATCTGCTCCCAAAAGTGCTAATGCTACCGCTCGTCTACCATTGGAGCCGCAAGGATTTGCAATTTTCAAACCATTTATATTAGAGAAGTATTTTCCATGTTGCTTCAGTCTTGCCATTGGATTTTCCATAATAATTTTAGCCCGTTCTTCTGGTAATCCATCATTTTTTAACCAGTATTCATATGCTCTGTATTCCCATGCTTTTTTATTAATTTCACTTTGCTTGTTCATTTCATATTCCCCTCCTATACTAAAACTAATATAATTAACTTCTGCTTAATAATATCTAAATATTATGTTTATTATCTCATAGTAATTTTTCATATAGTCTAAACCAATCCAACCCATAGTTTCCAGGTCCCAAGTCAACTGTATCAATATACTTAAAGTCTCATTTTTCATATAGCATGATGACAGGTATATTTCTTTCATAAGCATCCAAGGGAACTTACTTATCCTGTGACTTAATACTGTATTCAATAGTAATGTCCATCTATGTATCCTTTCAATCAAAATACTATATAAATAATCTTTATCATCTCTTACAAATACGCCTTATATAATAAATATTATACCTTTTACTGGTTATAACTGTAAACAAAAAGAGCCAAATACTATTAGCTCTTTTAATATAAAGTAAAGTTTATATCACTTTTCAAGAGAAGCCAAAGTTGCCTTCCTTGAATCCACATTTTAAAAATATTATGCCGCAAAAACAGTATGGTTTATTCATTAATCACTACAAGGAATATTTTCATTTAAAAAATCAATCCAAACCTTTTTAGTAAAATTAGAGCACAGACCATAGTCTTGAAGTTTAATAATATAATCTTTAAATCTTGAATAATCTATGGTAATTTTCTTCTGCTTCATAGTTGTCATAATATCAATGGTTTTTTCAACATCATTAGATTTTATATAACAATAAAGACATTCCCATAGCAAAGGGGTTTCAGTTTTAGATGCATTTTCTAAATATTCTCCCCATTCATGCCATTCAACTTCAGATAAATCCTTTAAATTTTCAATTGGAGGATATGAGGAAAAAGAATAATATTCATTGTTATATTTAAATCCTAACTTTTCAGCTATTGCTATAGAACCTTTATTAGAATCTACACAAAGCCAATCAATTTTTTCGTATCCCTTATAAAAACAATCTTTAACGGTGGCAGATACAACTATTTTTCCAAAGCCATTATTTCTGTATCTCTCATCTGTATGTATTCCAATTGCAATTTTCTTTTCAAAACTGCAATCGCTCAACGACCAACTCACAATTGTCTTGTTATTACGTACAAAATAGCCTGTACCGTATTTTTGAAACTTTTTATCATCACCCCAGCCCTCAATCCACTCTAGTAATTTCTCTGAGTTTTCAAAGAGGTTTTGTCTTAATAAAGATATATCTACTTTTTCTAAGATATATCCTTCTTTCAACTTAGCATGGCATTCCATAAAATCATCACTAGCCAATACATAATGTCTTCTTTTATATTTTCTAACAAAATGATTCTTGTGGATACCTGGTATTTTATCAATCCATTCATGAGAATCGGGGGTTAATTGATCCCAAAAATCCAATTCTGAAGACACCTCTGAATTAAAAACTTCATCATTTGGACTACCAGCAATCAGATTACACTCACTAGACTGTATCAAAGCAGCCGTTGGATTATTAATGTTGTTTACATAGATTTCACCAGAGATAACACCACTTATAACAGAAAATACAGACAATTCATCTTGAGATTTAACTAAATGGGCGATTTTTTTAAATTCTTTACTATTTAATTTAATCACTGAATCTCTCCTATACTTATTTATTCTTATTATGAATGATTTACTCTAAATTATTTTTGTCTTATAAAAATAATAATAGTAAATCTTATTCTATGATGACTCTATATTTACAACACTTCAAGGGAAAGTATTTTTAAATTAAAACTTTCCCTTTTTATAGCGTATTAGTTTACTATTTCGTCATGATATAATAAAAATAAACACTAAAATTATACTTATTTTCTTGAATTAATACATGTTTCAATAAATTCATTAATATCTCTGTTGTTTCTTAAAATAATAACCTTTTCTTTATATGGAGAAATTCTATCCTTCAATTTATCTTTTCCTTTATCGTATTCTTTTGCCATTTAAACATACACCTAAGCATTTCGTATGGTGGATTATAAATACATTGTTTTATATTATGATGCCTTTGTTTTATTTACTCTCTTAATTACCTAACCCATCATATCTTTTTATTGAAGTTTTAAATATTGATTTTGATATAAAATAATATATTAATATGATAATAACTACTATTTTATTAATAACTACATTATCTTTTAATAATATAGTATTAGCTGGTAAATATCCTATTAGAGCAATTGGAAAAACTGTCAACACTATATTTTTTACTATTTCTGAAAAAATATTTATTGGATAGTTTGCCAATTCTAATGTAATCATTATAGAATCATAGGGGGTATATGTATATCTTGTATAGAATAATATACTAAGCGAAGTTAATGCAATTGAAGATATAAATAAAATTCCTAAAATAGACAACCCTACTATCTTTAATAATACAATATAAGTAATGCTTTTATTAAGTTGTTTTAAACAAAAAAAGAATAAAGCTATATAAACTATGATATTTACAAGTGGTTGTACACTAACTTCTCTCATTCTTAAATGTAGAACAATATCTAATGGTTTAGTCAGCATCATTTCCAATTCTCCATTAAAAATATATCTTTTTAAATTCCTATAGTTTCCATATAAAATACTATAAATGGCCATATTTAAAGATGATACGGCATATATTAACATTACCTCATATTTACCCCAATTAGCTATATTAGTTATGTTATTATAAAGAATTTCTATATAAGATAAGCTAATTGCCATATTTATTATAACCATAAAAAGTCCAATCCAGAAATCTTTTCTATAATTGGTTAAACTTTTGAAATTATATTTAACTAAAGCAAATATTATTCTTATATTATATAATACTTTTTTAACCACCATATATTATCACATCTTTCTCACAACTTCTAAAAATTACTCTAATTAGTATAAGAAATATTAAAATCCAAGCTATTTGTAAAAATAAGAAAAATAGATTATTATAACTGCCATTAATTAAAATAGTGGTAGGTCTATAAATGATTCCTGGGAAAGGACTATATTTTAAAATATTATTTAATTGTCTTGGAAGAAAGTCTAAAGGAAGCATACTTCCTGAAAAAAATGTGAAAATCGATTGCTTTACAATGTTAAGTCCCCAGCTATTCTCAAACCAAAAAGTTAATATCCCCATTAATATATCAAATAGTATATAAGTAAAAACTCCCATAATAGCTAATAAAACAAACCAAAATAAGTTCTCACCTGTTATATTTGTATTTGAAAAAGATAAATATATAATAAAAACAGGAGCTAATATCAATATATTACTTGCTGCTATACCTATATTTTTGTAAATCACATGATAGGGATAGTATGTGGGTTTTGCTAAATAATTTACAATATTGCCATTTCTCATATCTAGACTAATAAAATAAATATTTGGATATGATATTAAACATAATAAAAATACACTTGAACCTATATAAATTTTATAGCTATTCATAGTCCAATTAGCTATCTCATTATATTTAAAAATACTATTCCAAAGAAAACTTAAAAATATATATCTAAAGACAACCCTTACAATCAGATCAAATATTATTCCAATATCATGAAATTGAGTTTTCCAACCCATCTTTATCCAGATTGCATGCTTTTTAAAAGTATTCATTTTATCATAATTACCCTTCATATATATTTCGAATTATTTGTTCGAAGTTTGTAGTTGATAATTTGAAATTATTAGGTGCCAATTCCTTATCTAATAATTCCATAATTTTAAAAGGTATTGAATTATCTTCTTTATTAACATGTATTGATAAACTATTTTCCTTATATTCTATATCTTTAATATTCTTTTGATAATCATCTAATATTTTCCATAACTCATCTATACTCAATAATTTGTTAGGATGTTTTAAAATTATTATATACTCATTTGCATATGTTTCATAAAGCGTACTTATTGAATCATCAAAAATTAGCTTTCCTTTATTTAAAATCAATATGCGTTCACATAAATTTCCTACATCTTTTAAATCGTGAGATGTAAAGATAATAGTATTCTCAATCTCTTTATGTATCTCTAGAATAGTATTAAGTATCTTTTCTTTAGTTAAAATATCTAATCCAACAGTTGGCTCGTCTAATAACAACAACTTTGGCATACATAGTAAATTACCAGCTACTTCACATTTCATCCTCTGTCCAAGACTTAATTGTCTTGCTGGTCTATATAATAAATCATTTAACTCTAACATTTGATCTAACCATCTTAATCTTTCTTGAAATTCATCTCTAGGTATATCATATATTCTACTGATAATTTCATAAGAATCTACAACCTGTAAATTATCCCATAGCTGTCCTCTATGTCCAAATATAACACTCATATTTTTTTTGAATTCTTCACCCAAAACTTCTTTACCATCTAAAGTTAATTCAATTTTGCCACTAGTTTCTGCCAGTACTCCGCATAATATTTTTGTTAATGTGGATTTGCCCGCTCCATTAAGTCCTATTAATCCACATATTTCACCTGATTTTATAGAAAAAGAAACATCATCAAGTGCTTGAATACTTCTTTTCTTTCTTTTAAACAGAGAGTTCCCTTTTTCAATTATTCTGTATTTTTTTGATAAATTATTTAATGAGATTTCCATTTTACACCTCTATATAACAGAATTCATTCTTACTTTCAAATGTTCCTGTAAAATATTTTGACGAAACCGGACAACCACCACTACAATTATTATTTTTATATAAATCACAAATTTCACATTCAGCAGATACTCCAATACTTCTAACATAATTAAACATTTTACTATTATTCCAGATATCTATTATGCTTTTTTTCATGATATTCAAACTCTCGTCACAAATTCTGCAATTCTCTAGATCTTCATCTAGAAAAACACATGGAATAATATTTTCATTTGCTTCCTGAAATTCCCATTCTTTTATTCAACCCTCTAAAAATAATCTCATTTGTTGATTCCTAAACTTCTTATTTGGATGAATTTATATTAGAAAATAAACTTATTGGATGGTTTTCTTTTTCAGTTAATGTTACCATTTCTATGACGTGATATCATTTTCAACTGAACCCATAATATATATTTTCATATTTTATCTTTAGTGAAAGATTGTATCGTAAGTACTAGACTCCCACTAGATTCCACATCCTTTCATGTTATACTATTTTATATATAACATATTAATCAATTTGCTTTAATAACTCATCACATATTAATGTTCTATCCCAACTATAGCATTACAGATTAGGTTTATCTTTATACAATATCTATACTTGATATACTACTTCAAAATCTTCAAAAACTACTGGCATGTCATCACTAAACTCGTACCCTAGCTGTTTCCCCTCTTCCTTAAAGAAACGAACATGACCCTTAACCCAAGATTCCAATGTATCATCCTCTCCTTCACGCTTACAAATATCATAAGTAATATCTGAAAATGGAATAATTGTTATCTCAGTAGTTTCAATAACACATCGTGGTACACCTTCCCAATCAGTGACAATACTTAAATCACCAACCTGTGGTATACGCTCACCTTCAATTTCATACCCCAATAAACTACTTGCTGTAGCTCTCTTTTGCCCAATTAACACCAAACGTAATAGTTCATTTGCCCATTTTTCAGTTAGTTCAAAATGGAATACCTCTAAATACTTTGTTGTTTTATTTCTGTTTGTTTCTCTCAAAAACGCCTTCCAAAACATATCAATTTTTTCTTGTGAATATTTTTTATTTTCCATTACTGTTACCTCCCTCAAGTTTTATACTAGATTTTTTGTATTATATAAGAAATCTTTATTAACAATAATATAATTGTTGCCATTTAACTTTGCTAAAAACTAAACTAATCTAATTCTCATTTTTTATGCCAGATGTGCAAAGTATCTAATATCTTTTCACAACTTTTAGTTAGTGCTATTTTATTTAAGTCATTCTGTCCACCCATAAAATACTTTCCACATACTCTATCCACTCCAAAAGCATGTCCTACCCCTTCATAAACTAAAACCTCAGTATTATCAGGCTTTGCTTCTTTTATTTTCTGTGCCATACTGTAAGAATTCCACATTCCATCCTCTTTACCTAATAAAATTAAAATATTACCCTTGAATTTTTCTGCTTTAATTCTGGCTTCTTCAATATTTGGAGAATTTTCTATAGCGGAATCGTGATAGGATTTTTCTTTTACTGTCAACCTAAGAGCATATTGTAAATTAATCTTTACTTTCTCAATGATAGATGCATTTTTTAAACTAATATATGATAAATCCTTATTATTGTATGTCCAAGATGATACATCATTCATCATATCCCACCCCTGAAATCTGTACGCTGATGGTGCTATTAAAATTAGGTTATCTATTTCACTATAGTACTCTGATAAGATCAGAGATAATTCTGCTCCCTTTGAACCTCCAAATAAAGTTAATGGATGAAGTGAAGAGAAATGTTTATTTATATATGTAATTACATTACTAAAAAATTCAATGGGTATTCTGCGTATTTGACTAGGTTGATTGTCTTTTCCGAAAAAATATAATGACAAAACTTCATAGCCGTTATTTGCCATCATTTTTGCCATATTGTAATTTGAACTCCCCTCTGACCCACCAAATGTAATAACACTACCTTTGCATTCTGTTTCCTTCTTTTTTAGGTGAAATCCATTCAAATATCCTTCCTGAACTTTCATAACATCTAAATCTTCCTCAGAAAGAGAGAAATTATATTCCTTCATATTTTTACTCCTTTATTCAGTATAAATTATCCCTACTTTTTATAATTTTACCATTATTTACGCTTATAATTAGTATACCATTACTAATTATATTAAAAAAGAAATTAACAGTTTTAAGTAAAAATATTCATATCTTGAATGTATGTTTGTATATTTTTCATTATCAATGCCAATTATATAATTGGGTTAATTTACAGTAGAAAGAAGGTTTAGATATAGATTACAATAAAATAGAAGATACTGCACTAAAGAAAATATCTATAAATTATTTTGTATTTTGTGTTGATTGAAGGAGTACATATTGATATTATTATTGAATTAGCAAAAGCAAATCATAACTGAGACATCCTTGGTTCCATTATTTTAAGTCAATTCCTTTGGATGTTTACGAAAAAAATATACCTGCCATCAGCCTTTATGAAAAATGTGGTTTTAAATATATTGATACAGTTGACTTGGAACTTTGAAATTACGACTTGAATTTGTTTAGACTATATGAAAAATTGCTATGAAATAATGATGATAATAAGGAAATTATGAACTAAAAAATACCGTAAACTCATTACTGGTATGCTCCCCTTAAATTAGACAGATTAAAAAATAAAAATCTGTTGCTGGAAAGGGGAGCATATCATACTGAATAATACGGTAATTTTAATTTTTATTCATTTATGAATTCTCTATAAAGTTTATCAGCAATTAAAAATATTTCTTTATCCTTAGCTATATCTGATAACATTCTTATTTCATCATAACTTTTAATTAGATAGCAAAATATAAAAGCTATACATTAGGTATAATTAAAAATCTATTTCTTAATCCCAAACCTTTTGTTGGAATCTTTCATACTAAACTAATAAAAGTTATAGTCAAAACCCTGCAAATTAATACATAGAGCTAAAACGCCCCAGATTATACCATTAACTGGACACGGATAAATCTTCTCTAGAGCTTTTTAGACATATAGGCATTTCCCTATATCCATTACACATGAAAAGAGGAAATCTCATTCATTGTGACACGAAAAACATAGCGCATTCCCCTTATTTAATCTTAAAAACCAGAACTTATAGTACTAGGTAATCCTAAGTAATCTATATCTTCATCTTGAAAAACCTCTGTATAGTTATTAGCTCTTTGTAATGTAACAACATATTTATTTTTATCTCCAGATACACTACCTAAAAGCCAATAGCCATTTTTGTTTTGATTATCTGAAAAAGCTACACAGACAATTCTTCCTATATATTTCATGGCAAAATTGTAATTATCCTCCTTTGTATAATAACCAGAAGGCGGAATCAAACAGGGATCTGATGGTGAACCTACTGGGGGACCTGGTATTTGTCCTTCCTCTTCCTTCTCTTTATATGGAAAACAAGGTCCTGCACTTATAATATCAACCATCCATTCAAAGTTTTCTACGTTATTATTAGGTCTTTCTAGTGTGAGAATAATACGTTTCTCATCGTTACTAACCCCATTAAGCCTCCACCAACCATTATTGAACTGCAGTTCTTTAACAAAACAAACCCAAATAAAATTACCATTACATGATTTAACTAATTCAAGAAATGACTGTCTAGTAGATGCAAATTTAGGACAAGTGTGTGTTTCTGTTGGTAACCACTTTAATGGCGCTGACTGTCTACTAAAAGTGTTACCATAACAATAAAATGACATCCAATAGCAATAAGGACATTGATAATACTGACATATCATAATTTTCCTCCTGTTATATGTTGTTTAAGGTATTACCCGTAATTATATAATATGAAAATGAAATATAATCGTGATTTTATAAAGTACAGAAGGAATTAAATAGATCAGATACATTCCTAGGAATTATAGAATCTTTATAGTATGAATGATAAGTTGCTGTGCCGCTATAATATAAAAAAATCCCAATAGTTTTAGGCATTAGTTTTTGTGACTTTTTTTCATAAAACTCAATTGATAAATCTATTACTAATAGTTTTAGACATTAGTTTTTGTAACTTTCATATCTTATATGAATTCTTATACAATTATAAGTCATTCTCATATCATTGAATCCAAAAACACTACTGGTGCATCACTTGCACTTTTGCATATTTACAATGCCTCACTTTCATTTTTCTGTTTTTACCAGCTTTCCTTTAGCTTTCTTTTGAGTTTGTTTCCAACTAAAACTTATCTCACACCCTTGCCACAACAATCTATTCTTACATTGTATTCCATGTGTAATATTGCTAAGAGTTTTTATAAGAATCATTTGATTATAAGACCTATCTTTATTAATCTAAATAATTATTTAATAAATTGAAATACTAAAGTTATTAAATATATTTATTTTTATAATAAACTATTTATTTTTTGCAAGTTTTAATATATAATCTTGCATATAGTAAATTTGAAAGGTGGCTAGCTATGGATATAAAATTAGATATGATTCAAACTGTAGCCTTATCTATTGCAACATATTATTTAGGTTTATGGATAAGAGGAAAGATAAGATTATTAGATAAGCTTTGTATACCCGCTCCATTAATAGGAGGAATTATTTTTGCATTATTTAACTTAATATTAAGAGAAAATAACCTACTTACATTATCTTTAGATACCACTCTTCAAAATCCATTTATGATTATGTTCTTTACCACTATAGGTTTAGGCGCTAGTTTAAAGCTTATAAAAAAAGGTGGATTTCAAGTAATAGTATTTTTCATATTAGCTCTAGTTCTAGTTATTCTCCAGGATGTACTGGGAATATTTTTAGCAAAAGCTCTTAACGCAAACCCTCTTTTAGGTCTTATCGCAGGATCAATAACCATGACTGGCGGTCATGGTACTGGTGCCACCTGGGGAGCTTTATTTGAAAAAAATTTAGGCTTTAGTGGAGCTACAACTGTAGCTA
Organism: Clostridium simiarum; assembly: GCF_018919175.1. Taxonomy (GTDB): domain Bacteria; phylum Bacillota; class Clostridia; order Clostridiales; family Clostridiaceae; genus Clostridium_L; species Clostridium_L simiarum. Next base: position 64,900 of record NZ_JAHLQL010000007.1, read on the forward strand.
TGGCTGCTGCTACCTTTGGAATAATAGTTGGAAGTTTAATAGGTGGCCCTATAGCAAAAAATCTTATAGGAAAATACAATTTAACCCCAAAACCTGATGAGTTTATGGTTCATGGGAAAGATGATACCGACAGCATTAATTATACTGAACTCTTTAGAACCCTTTCTATAATAGCAATTTCTATGGCATTGGGTTCAGTATTAGAATCACTATTAAAAAGCATAAATCTTACCCTTCCCTCTTACATTAACGCCATGATAATAGCAGCTATAATTTTAAACCTAGGAGAGAGCAGTGGCAGATGGCATATAAATGAAAAATGTGTAGATGCCTTAGGAAATATAGCATTAAATATATTCTTATCTATGGCACTAATCAACCTTCAAATATGGCAATTAAAAGGCATGGTAGGTCCTATGTTTATAATATTAATTGGTCAATCAATACTTATGATTACTTTTTCATACTTTATAACCTTTACTTTTATGGGGAAAGATTATGATGCAGCAGTAATTTCAGCTGGTCACTGTGGCTTCGGCATGGGCTCTACACCTAATGGCATAGCTAATATGAACTCCATTACAGAAAAATACGGCCTAGCTCCTAAAGCCTTCTTTATCCTCCCCATTGTAGGTGCTTTTTTAATAGACTTTGCCAACTCTATAGTCATAACCATCCTAGTAAATTTGCTTTGACCCCCGGGGGTATATTTCCCGGGTTATTTCCCAGATTCTAAAGAAATAATGCGCCTAAAGCCAATGGAACTATAGCTACTAAAGCTATAAATGCACTTTTGGATTTAGATGTATTGTTATTATCTAATCTAAAAAGATATGCGGCTAATAGATAGCTTAATACACCTGTAGCCAGCAATATACTAAGAGAATATACTGGTTTAAAAGCTGACTTTTCTTGAACAACTAAGGATTGAAAGGCATCCATAGCATAGGTTGTAGGAAGTAATTTACTGAATCCCTTAATAGATTTAGGTAATGAATCTAAGGGCATCATAAGCCCACCAATAAGCATAGAAGGCAAAAATAATACTTGTGCATAAATTACAGTAACAGATGTATTATTTGATATCATTCCAATAAGAAGAGCTAATCCTGAACAGGCAATTGCCATGGTAGCAAATATCAGTGCCAAAGCCCCAATGTTTTCTGGTAGCTTTGCATCAAATAAAGTAGGAGCACTGATTAGTATAATTATAGTCACTATAACTGTATGAAAAATAGTTGAGATGGTTGGTATGGCCAGCATAGAAAATTTAGGTATGCCATTGATTTTATAACTTCTAAAGATTCCATTATTTCTAGATGTAACTAATGTGTTTGGCATGCCTAAAACTGTACCTACCAATAGAGTAAAAAATATCATAGATGGGATTAGTATGTCTTTATATTGAGGATTTAATTGAGGCATTATGCCTCCCATAGCTAAGTAAAAACCAAGTGGAAATATATAATTCATAAGCAATAAAGTCTTGTCTCTTATGCCTGTTTTTAAATCAAATAAAAAATGTATTGCAAAGGATTTCATCTTACCCCTCCTACAGAAGTTATTTCTAAAAATCTCTCCTCTAATGATGGTCTCTCTACCCTAAGGTCTATCAAAGTATCTTCTTTTGAATCAATTAAATTGATAATTTCAGTTACCTTATGCCCAGGATTATCTGTATAAAAAACATAATACTCATCAGAAACCTTACTTTCAGTTCCTTCAAGACTATTACCTACAGTTCTAACGGATACCTTTGTTAAAGCTGATCCTGAAGCTGTTATCTCCTTGGGACTACCTATAACCACAATCTTACCCTTTAGTAAAATTGCTATTCTATCTGCCATCTTTTCAGCTTCAGACATATCATGGGTTGCAAGGATTATAGTTGTTCCAGAGTCCTTCAGTTCCTTCATAACATCATGAAGCACAATTCTAGATTGCACATCTAAGGATGCTGTTGGTTCATCTAATATAAGAATCTCCGGATTATGAACTACCGCTAAGGCTATAGCAAGTCTTCTTTGTTCTCCTCCAGAAAGAGCATGATATTGTGTGTTAAGCTTATTATCAATATTTAACCTCTTCAACAAGCCATATCTAGGTTTAACTTCATGGTATGATGAAAATAATTCCATGGCTTCTTTGACTTTTATGTTAGGCGGCAGTGATGAAGATTGTAGTTGAACCCCTACAAGATTTTTTAATTTACTAGCCTCTTTCCATGGATTTAACCCCAAAATTTCCATAACTCCTGACTCAATAGTTCTTAACCCTTCTAGACATTCTAATGTAGTTGTCTTTCCAGCACCATTGGGACCTAGTATACCAAATATTTCACCCTTTTTAACTTTAAAGCTAATCCCATCCACCGCTTTAAAGTCTCCATAATACTTAGTAAAACCATCAACCTTTATAGCTATCTCACCCATACAAATCCCCCCATTCTTTTGACCCCCGGGGGTGTATTTCCCAACTTATTTCCCACACCCGGGATACTAATCTTTCATTTTTAATTTTTTCTTATAATCTCTAATGTTTTCTTGGAAATTTAATCTGTTTTTATACTTTTTAACCTCTCTATACTCTTTAATCTCTTTTTGTACTTTTTAATCTCTTTATAATTTTTAATCTTTTTTATAATCTCTAACCTCTTTATAATTTTTAATCTTTTTTATAATCTCTAACCTTTTTATAAGCTTTAATCTTTTTTTATAATCTCTAACATCTAATCTAAATGAAAAACATCTTTTATAATCTCTAACGTCTAATCTAAATACAAAACATCTTTTATAATCTCTAACATCTAATCTAAATGCGAAACATCAGCCTCTAGAATAAATTTCATTTTTTTATCTATTACCTCCAGTACCGTAAGACTTGTATCATTTATGTAAGGAAGATCCCAAAAACCTTCTATAGAATGATCTTTAACGATTAAGGAAATTGCTTTTATAACACAGGTATGTGTAACTATTAGAATGTTTTCATAGCACTCTTTACTAATGAGCTCATTTAATCCGTTCTTTATTCTATGTATTAATTCATCAAAGCTTTCCCCATTAATGGCTTCAAATAACTGCGGTTTATTCCAAAAATTCTCATACTGCTGAGGATAAATTTCTTTTATTTCTGGGTAAGTCATACCTTCCCAGACTCCAAAATTCATTTCTTTTAAAGCCTCATTTATTACTATCTCTGTATCTTTATTTCCTCTAATATGTTTTGCTGTATCAACAGCTCGTCCTAAAGGGCTACAATAAATTACATCAAAGTTCATATGCCTTAAACTCTCCCCAAGCTTTTTAGCATTATAAACCCCACTTTCCGTCAAATCTGAATTTTGGCATCCCTGCATCCTTCCCTCTTTATTCCATTGGGTTTGTCCATGTCTTGTTATGTATATATTCAAGTATATCCTCTCACTTTCTAATATTTGTCATAACTTAATTATAATGGACTTTATAATTATATGTAACAAAATATTTTAAAATTCTAAAAATTGCTTATGAAAACTTAGAATATTCAAATCTTTAACTCATGTTTCTAGTCTATTAAGCTATGTTTTAAAAATAGTTTGGTGATAATAATTTCTTTATAATTATTATTATATTTAAGAGTGTTATATAAAGATATGGAGGTAAAGTAATCTATTCAGCTATTTTATACTTTTCCTAAGTTTACAAAAGTATCTAAGGTAATTTATAATAACAATTGCAACTATATGTTGTGCTTACATAAAAGCACATCACAATATGTAGTACACGTTACTGAGAGGGGCTACAAACATGAATTATAATATAAGTTTTGAACTTGATAGATTAAAAGAAATATGCGAATTCGCTTGTGAAGATATTTATAAAAATGATGAGGTATATAATCCAGAGAGGCTTTTAAAATCTCTAGAAAATATAATAAGAGAAGGTATGAGCGAAAAGGAGCTATTAAAATCCATAATACAATGCGCCTTAGAGCTTACTAATGCCTTAGAACCTAAATGGGAGTTTGCTGCTACAAAACTTTATATGCATAGCATGTACAGAGAAGTGGCTGAAAATAGAGGGATAAATAATGAAACTATAGGTTACGGAAATTTATATACTTTAATAAAGGACCTTACAGAGAAAGGTTTATATGGTAAGTACATATTAGAAAACTATAGCAAAGAAGAAATTGATGAATTAGAAAAACACATAGTACCTGAAAGAGACTATTTATTTACCTACAGCGGTATAAATTTAGTATACAAAAGATATCTAATACAAAGTGGGGATAGGAAAGTTTTAGAGCTCCCTCAAGAGATGTTTATGGGCATATCCTTACATCTAGCTATGAGGGAAGATAAATCCAACAGATTATACTGGGTTAAAAGATTTTATGATGTGCTTAGCAGTCTAAAAGCTACCATGGCAACCCCTACTATGTCTAACGCTAGAAAGCCTTACAATCAACTAAGTTCTTGCTTTATAGATACTGTAGGTGACAGCCTTCAGGGAATTTATAAAAGCTTAGATAACTTTGCGAAGGTGTCAAAATTTGGCGGTGGAATGGGCATATACATGGGTAAGGTTAGAGCCTTAGGTTCTGACATAAGAAATTACAAGGGAGCCTCTGGTGGAGTAATTCCTTGGATAAAGCTTTTTAATGATACTGCTATTGCCGTAGATCAACTGGGCATGAGAACTGGCAGCGTCTCTATATGGCTAGACGTTTGGCATAGAGACTTTCCTGAATTTTTGCAGCTTAAGACCAATAATGGGGATGACCGGAAAAAAGCCCACGATGTCTTTCCTGGGATATGCTACCCAGATTTATTTTGGGAACTTGCAGAAAATGATATAAATGCAACTTGGTACATGATGTGTCCCCATGAAATAAAGAAAGTAAAAGGTTATGAGCTATGCGACTTTTACGGGAAAGAATGGGAAGAGCGATACCTTGACTGTGTTAAAGATCCTAATATAGAAAAAAGAGAGATGATAGTAAAAGACATTATAAAACTCATAATAAAGAGTGCCTCTGAAACAGGAACTCCTTTTACCTTCAATAGAGACACTGCAAATAGATTAAACCCTAATAAACATAAAGGAATGATATATTCTTCAAATCTTTGTACTGAAATAATGCAAAACATGAGCCCACTGGAATTTATGCAAGAAGAGATAAAAGATGAAAATGGAGATACTATAGTAATGGAAAAGACAAAGCCTGGCGATTTTGTAGTATGTAATCTTTCTTCCATAGTGCTAGGTCGTGTTGATGTAACAGACACTAAGGAACTTGAGCACATAGTAGAAACTCAAATTAGAGCCATGGACAATGTAATAGATTTGAATTACTATTCAGTTCCTTACGCTAAGATTACCAATAAGATCTATAGATCCATAGGGCTTGGAACTAGCGGATATCACCATATGCTTGTTAATAATAATATAGATTTTGAAAGTGATGAGCATATAGACTTTGTAGATAAAGTCTATGAAAATATAAATTATTTTGCTATAAAAGCAAGTATGAATATAGCTAAAGAAAAGGGTGGCTACAGCTACTTCAAAGGTTCTGACTGGGAAACTGGAGAATACTTCGATTTAAGAGGATACAAATCAGATCGCTGGATAAAGCTTAAAGAAGATGTAAATAAAAATTCTATAAGAAATGCCTATATTTTAGCAGTGGCTCCTAATGGCTCTACAGCTACTATTGCAGGAACCACAGAGGGCATAGATCCTATAATGGATAGATTTTATTTCGAAGAAAAAAGAGGGATAATAACTCCTAAAGTAGCCCCAGATATAAATGAAGAAAACTTCCATCTTTATAAATCAGCCTATGAAATAGATCAACATTGGTGCATAAAAGCCAATGCTGCAAGGCAAAAACACATAGATCAAAGCCAGTCCTTTAATTTATATATAACAACAAAATACACCATGAGACAAATACTAAATCTTTATATAGATGCTTGGAGACAAGGAGTTAAAAGTATATATTATGTTAGATCAAAATCTTTAGTGGTAGAACACTGCGAGAGCTGTTCTGTATAGGAGGGAGTTTATAATTATGAAAACTTTAAATAGGAAACCTTTATTTAATGAATTTGGAGATACAGAAGTTTCTAAAAAGAGACTTATAAATGGTAACACTACAAATTTAAATGATTTTAATAATATGAAATACACTTGGGCTTCAGATTGGTATAGGCAAGCTATGAACAACTTCTGGATACCAGAGGAAATAAACATGGCTCAAGATCTTAAAGACTATAAGATTCTTACCCCAGAAGAAAGAACAGCTTATGACAAAATACTTTCATTTTTAATATTCCTAGATAGCCTTCAGATGGAGAATCTCGGCAATGTAAATAATTATATAACAGCCAGTGAAGTTAACCTATGCCTAACAATACAGGCTTTTCAGGAGGCCATACATTCTCAATCCTATAGCTATATGCTAGATACTATATGTCCCCCAGACAAAAGAAATGAGATATTATACCAGTGGAAGGATGACTCTATACTTTTAAGCAGAAATAAATTTATAGGTGATCTTTATAATGAGTTTTTAGAAAACCCTGTTCCACAAAACTTATTAAAAACCTTAATGGCTAATTATATACTAGAAGGAATATATTTTTATTCAGGTTTTATGTTCTTTTATAATCTTGAAAGAAACTCAAAAATGCCTGGTAGCGTTCAAGAGATAAGATACATAAATAGGGATGAAAATACACATCTATGGCTATTTAGAAATATAATTAAGGAATTAAGAAAAGAAGAACCAGAACTATTTACTAAAGAAGCCTTAGAGGACTTAAGAAACATGATGAAAACCGGAGTTGAAAATGAAATAGATTGGGGAGTATACGTAATAGGGGATAGAATCCAAGGGTTGAACAAAAAAGTAATAACAGAGTACATTCAGTATCTAGGAAACCTTAGACTAAAGGACTTGGATATGGAACCTTTGTATGAAATAACAGAAAATCCAATGCCTTGGGTGGATTTGTACGCAGATGCTAACTCAGTTAAGACAGATTTTTTTGAGGCAAAATCCACCGCTTATGCAAAAGCAGCTATAATAGAAGACGATCTTTAAAGCTTAAGTCATTTAATGATGGAATAAACAGAGTTCTTGCCTCTAGAGGGAGTTTTTACTCCCTCTAGAGCTTAGAAATCCTTATCCCACAAGGATCTAGCCGCTCTTTATTCCCACTTTGAACAAGATGTGAGTATTAGAGCGGGAAGTCATGGGATAAAATAGTTCTTAAATTTAAGCAGAGTTTAATTAGAATCATTTTTCAAAGCTCAATGGTTTTAACTAAAAAAGCCATGGAATTTAGATAAATAAATCTAAATTCCATGGCTTTTAATATTAATTTACCTTTTTTATTTTATCCTTTTATAGAGCTAAACTCCTCCACCTTTGGGATTACAACCTCAAGACATTGAGTAAATAATATTATAAATTCTCCTGCTCTAGCACTTTTCAGAGCATAAAGAAGAGCATCCTCTTCTTTATATATAACCTTCACTTTAGAAATATCAAAGTCCTTATTCTCCATAACTCCTTCCATGAGAAGTCTAGCCGCCTCTCCTTTTATTCGCCCTCTCAAATCCTCCTGCTCTCTTATTATTATGCTATCACTAAATTTTGTAGCTATATATCCAAGCTCCCTTATGTATTTGTTCTGCCGGTCTCCTGGCGCTCCTATTATAGCTGTTATATTCTTAGGATTAAAGGATTTAACTATAGTAAAAACCTCAGTAAAAGCTTCTGAATTATGTCCATAATCTAATAATAAATTAAACTCTCCTATGTTTAATATATTCTGCCTTCCTGGGTTATTATATAAGTCACATTTAATACTCTTTAATATGTCTATTATGTCATCCAATTCATCATGTACTTCCATTACAGCTGCTATGGCTGCCATGAGGTTTTTAACATTGCTCTTAGAAAACCCATTATGAGTAAAGGGAATATCTCTAACATCTGCTATGCTCCTGACTTCATTTTTATTAAAATAAATAATATGATTATTTTTTAGAAACATCCCTTCCTGCCCTCTATCCATATGACTTTTCATATTAACATCAAAATCTATACCAAATAGACATACTCTTTTTCTATGTTTTATAGAATCTAATAACAAAGGGCTATTAAAACAAACTATCTTCCCTTTAGGATCAAGCTCATCAAATATGGAGGTCTTTATTTTTATAAGATCATTTATATGGTTAATTCCCTGCATACCTATATGATCCTCTGAAATAGATGTAAATACTGCTACGCTAGCTTTTTTGTATCCAAGCCCCCTTTTAATTATTCCTCCTCTGGCAGTCTCAAGTACCGCAACCTGAACATCTTCATTACTTAAAACCATTCTGGCACTATAATAACCTGTGGTATCTCCACTTTTTATTTTATTATCTCCTATAAATATGCCTCCTGTAGAGGCTAATCCAGATACATAGCCAAGTCTAGTTAATATACAGTGAATTAATCTTACCGTAGTAGTTTTCCCATTGGTTCCTGTGACAGATATTATTGGAATAAATCCTTTATCTTTGCCGCTAAATTCACTTAATATCTTATCTATATCACCACTATATTTGCATTTAAATATGTTCTCATCTAAGAAGATAGAGTTTTTTCCATAACCAATAATTAAAGAATTATCTTCACTTTCAATCACCGGTATTCCCTCTAATTCACATTGCTCCTTAACATTATATAAGTGATCCTCTTTAATAATCTTATTACCCTTAATAAATATAGATTTATTACCTTTTTCTTCAAAAACCCTTCTATTTTTAAGTGTCATAGCTACACCTTCTTTGCTTTTATATATAACCCTTTAGTTATATAAATCTCTAAAAATAGAAAATTTATACCTAAGATAAAAAAATTAGATCCACAAATCCTTTGAAAAGTGTTGTTTTATACATTAATAAACATAATAAATACACCTCAATTACCATTAAGATTCACTAAAATTTTTCCATACTAGATTATTTAGAAAAACCTTGTAAACGTTATCTAGTCTGTGAAAATCAAAGCTAAATGCTTTTAATTATACTGTAACCTCTATTGACATATATGCATATTATTGTTATATATAGTGTAGCACATATATATTATATAATATATATGTGCTACACTAATTAATCCAATATGATTGTTTTATATTTTTACATAATGTTAATTAATATTAATGGGAGGAAAAAATATGTCTATAAAAGTTGCTATTAATGGATTTGGAAGAATAGGAAGGTCGGTGCTTAGGATCGCTCAGGATAGGCTTTGTGATGATGTGGAGATAGTTGCTATTAATGCAAGAGCCACTAGCGAAACTCTAGCTCATCTTTTTAAATACGATTCTTGCTACGGAAGATTTAACGGTGACATAGACACTAAAGAAGACTCAATGATAATAAACGGTAAAAGCATAAAAATATGTAGAGAAAGTGATCCTGAAAATTTACCTTGGAAAGACATGGATATAGATATAGTTGTAGAATCCACAGGAGTTTTCAAGGATAAGAAAAACCTTATGAAGCATATAAAGGCCGGAGCTAAAAAGGTTATATTAACAGCTCCTGGAAAGGATGAAGATATAACTGTAGTTATGGGGGTTAATGAAGAGGATTTGGATATAAAAAAACATTCTATAATTTCCAATGCATCTTGTACAACAAATTGCCTTGCTCCTTTTGCAAAGGTTTTAGATGATAAATTTGGAATAGTTAAGGGGTTAATGACCACCATACATTCCTATACAAACGACCAACAACTATTGGACAAGAATCATAAGGATTTAAGACGTGCAAGAGCTGCAGCAGAGTCAATAATTCCAACTACTACAGGTGCAGCAAAAGCTGTAGGTAAAGTTCTTCCAAACCTTGATGGTAAACTAAATGGATTCTCCTTAAGAATACCTACTGCCACAGTTTCAATGACTGATTTAGTTTGTGAACTTTCAAAAAAAGTAACTGTAAAAGAAGTTAACAACGCTTTCAAAGAAGCCTCTATAGGATCTATGAAAGGCATACTTGGATATTCAGAAGAACCTCTAGTATCTATAGATTACAAAGGTGATGAAAGATCTTCAATAATAGACGGGCTCTCCACCATGGTTATGGAAGGCAATATGGTAAAGGTGGTTTCCTGGTATGATAATGAATGGGGATATTCTTGTAGAATCGTAGATCTTGTAAACTACTTGGCAGAACAAATACAGAAAAATTCAGAAGGTAACATTGAAATGGCTGGATAACAGCAATTCTCTAACCTAAATAAACTTCCAGTTTTTGTTTAAACCTCAGCAAAACAAAAACTGGAAGCCATTTATATTTAACCTTATTATTCTACAATATTTATAAAATCAAACTTAGTAACATCAAACAAACCCTTATCAGTTATCTTTAAGGTTGGAATTACAGGTAAAGACAGAAAAGATAAAGTTAAAAATGGATTAAAGTTAATACTAGGCGCTATTTCGCCTATAGCTTCATGTAACTTATTAAGTTCTGAAACTACTTCCTTTAAGCCTCTGCTTGTTATAAGCCCTGCAATCTCTAGTTGTATAGATGCAAGAACTTTCTTATCTTTAACTACTATTATTCCTCCACCTATCCTTTGAAGTTCCTCTGTTGCAAAAACCATATCCTCATCATTGCATCCACTAACAATCATATTATGAGAGTCATGGGCTATAGTGGTGGCTATGGCACCGGATTTAATATTTAATCCCTTAATAACTCCAAGTCCAATGTTTCCATTACCTTTATGTCTTTCTATAACTGCTATTTTAATTAAGTCTTTTTCTATATCTCCAATGAATTCTTCAGTGTTATTTAATTCATCAATATTAATCTTTAAGTGGTTACTCTCTAATTTATTAGGTATAATCTCAATAACATTTAACTTTTTCTTATGCTTTAAGTTGATTTTAAAACTCTCCTTATCAATCTTTGGAAGAGTTATGCTATTCTTAAAATCATATATATAATTATTTTTCTCCATCTTATGTAAAAGCTTATTATCTTTTACCACTAACTGGCCATTTTTATAAACAGAATTTATTTTAAAACTCTCTAAGTCATCTAATATTATAAAATCAGCTATAAATCCAGGAGCAATGGCACCTTTATGTTTTAAATTATAACATTCCGCCGTATTAAGTGTAGACATTTGTATAGCGGTTTCAGGTTTTAACCCATGTTCAATAGCCATTTTAATTGATTGATCTATACTTCCATTTTCAATTAAGTCATCTATATGTTTATCATCTGTACAAAAACAAACCCTTCTAGAATTAGCTATATTAGTAGCCTTAATTAATTCTTTAAGATTTTTCGCCACAGTACCTTCTCTTATAAGTACATACATACCTCTTCTTAATCTATCTATAACTTCCTCTGCATTATGACATTCATGATCAGTAGTAATATTAGCCGTAGTATAAGTATTAATCATATCTTCACTAAATCCTGCACCATGTCCATCTATTACTAATCCCTTTTCTCTTGCATCCCATATCTTATTAATCATATTCTCATCACAATTTAAAACTGCTGGAGAATTCATAACCTCTGCTAGTCCTAAAACCCTATCTCTTTCATATAAAGGCAATAAATCTTCACTTTCTAGCTTTGCACCTGAGCTTTCAAAAGCTGTAGCAGGAACACACGAAGAGAGCATAAAGTAAAAATCCAAAGGCAGCTTATGACTTAAATTCATCATAAGCTCTATACCCTTAGTACCTAAAACATTTGCTATCTCATGAGGATCTGTAATCATGGAAGTTATCCCATGAAGAAGTGCTACTTTATAATATTCATTAGGGGTTGTTAGAGAAGATTCTATGTGAGCATGAGCATCAATAAGGCCTGGACATATATATTTATCCGTACCATCTATAGTAACTTGCCCATTATAATTTCCAAGACCTACAATGTATCCATTCTTTATGGCTACATCACCAGTAAATATATCACTTTGAAATACATCCACAATATTTATATTCTTAATAACTAAATCGCATACTTCATGCTTTGCCGCTGCTCTTATTTGTTCCATAAAAGTTTTTTTATTCATCTAGTAATCCACCTTGTAAAAATATTTAACCTCCGTGGACTAAATTCTTCATAGTTATACTATTTACGGTAGTATAGTAGAAACGCTAAACCCATATTGCTTAGCTTATACGAAGGTTATTGTTATATATTATATTTAAGCACTAGCCTTATGTCAAAGCTAATTCTATGATTATAACTAAATAACCCTTAAAACACCTTCATATTCTTATGATATTTAAATAATAACTTCCAAAAATATAATCAGTTGATATATATTTATTTTAGATCTTTAAGGCAACACACTTGGATTTTTATTTGATAAAGTACCTTTCAAAAAACATTATACGGTAATAGTAACACTTGCTCCCTTTTCTTTGTTTTCTTCCATAAGTTTAACTATATCCTCCATAGTCATTATGCTAATCCTTATATCACTATTTTTATGCAACTTATTTATATACTCAGTAGCGTTTTTGTGTATGCTACCAGTAGTAATTATAATTCCCTTTTTAATGCTTTCAGAAACCATAGCACCCACAAGCTTCTGGCATATAACTCTCCCTATAACAAAATCCTCTTCCTCCACATGTTTTAACTCTTCCTCTGATTCAGAATTATATCTCTTACATTCAACAAATATTTCTTCACCATCATCACAAGTAAGAATTAAATCTTTTCCTTCATCATTTTTATATTCAGTTAATTCAACACTTGAATAATCCCCAGATGCCTCAAATAGCCACTTACAAAATGCCTCAAACTCATACCCTGTCATGTTTTCAATTCTTTCCTTAGTTATGTCTATTAAAATCTGCTCATCCTTATGTTTGTATTTACTTATTTTACTAACTATATATTCTATGCCCTTAACTGCGTAGATACAGAGTAACATTATTATTGTACCTTTTAACATATTCAAAATTATCACCTCTATAAGCAATTATTGCCAAGTTAAGCTTTTTTAATTCCATGATAATTTCTTTTCGTGATTTTCTTTTCCTGATTGAATGGTATAAAATAATTATATCCCAGTTAAAAATGATTATTTTGAAATTAAAGGAGAGTAATAATGGATCTATACAAAAAAATATTAGAAGTAGGTAGAAATGAGCTTCTAATAGATGAGTTAAATGACCTTATTGAATATGATGATTTATCCATATCAAATATAGAATCTGGATTAAGCTTATTAATAAAAACCGCAACTGCAGAACAAATTTACTCTATTCAAGAATCAATGCTAAACTTATCCACATCAATTATGTATAAATGTTCAATTGATGTGGATAAATTAGATTTAGATATACTAGAAAATTCATTATCTAAACTAAAACATTCTTCTTTAGAAAATGCATTAGTATCCTCTAAATCACTTAATAATCTTCCCTTGCTTCATCTCTAGTACTCTGTCGGACATCCACTCTACAACCTTACGGTCATGGGAAATAAAAAGGTAAGATATAGATTGGGTTTTCTTTAAGTCTTTTAATATATGTAAAATTTGTGCCTGTACTGAAATGTCTAGCATAGATGTTGCCTCGTCCAAGATTAGAACCTTAGGATTCAATAGCAGTGCTCGACATATAGAAAGACGCTGGATTTCACCACCACTAACCTGATGAGGGTAACGTTCCAATAAGGAATCATTCAGTTTTACCTTATATAAGGTCTGTGCAATAATCTCTTCAGAATATGTTTTTTCATAAAGTCCAAAAATCTTTAGAGGCTCAATCATACTTTTCCCCAATTTCATAGAAGGATCAAAAAATGACTGTGGTCGTTGGGAAATCAGCTGAACCTCTTTTCTAAAAGGAAGCATTTGTTTTCCGCTAAGTCCCCTATAGTTCTTCCCTTTATATAATACCTCACCACTGTCCGCGGGAATCAGTCTTAACAAAATACGTGCTAGAGTGCTTTTGCCACATCCACTGGGTCCCATGAGGCCAAGAGTTTCTCCTTCTTTAATTGTAAGGCTCACATCCTGAAGTGCAGAAAAGGACTTTCCCCGCCACCCTTTACGGAATGTTTTACAGATTTCACGTGCTTCAAGCATATAGAAAACACCTCACAGTCCTTCCCTCATATTCATATTGCTCTGGCTTTTCATTTATGCATCGTTCAGTGCAGTAACTGCAACGAGGAGCAAATTTGCACCCAAAGGATTTGTCACCAGGTTTTGGAGAAATACCTTTCATAGGATGCATACCATTCTCCGGTAGGGATGCAAGAAACCCTTTAGTATAGGGATGTAGTGGTGTTTTTAAAACATCCTTACCCATTTCAACAATCTCTCCACTATACATCACTGCTATACACTGACATAATTTTTCTGCTAAAACAAGATCATGGGTAATAACTATCATTCCTTGAACACTCTTATTTTTTATCATCTCTAGAGTATCATAAACCTGCTTCCTAAGATCAATATCAAGACCTTTAGTGGGTTCATCCGCTAGTACCCACCGTGGGGAACAAGCAACCCCAATGGTACATATCACACGTTGTTGCATACCTCCACTTAATTCAAAGGGATATGATGAAAAAATTCTCTTAACATTATCAAATCCAAAACTTCTTAGTAAGCTTTCTGCTTTATTCTTACGCCTTTTAGAATTTTCATCTGCTACAAGCAATGCCTCATCTAATTGAGCTTCAATCCTCCTCACCGGGTTTAGAGAATCACCTGGATTTTGGGGAATCAAGCCTATTTCTTTTCCTCTTAAAGAACGCATTTCTTTAGTAGATGCACTAGCTATATTTTTATCTCCATATAAGATATTACCCTCTAGTTTTGCATAAGATGGAAGCATTCCTAAAATTGCATGGGCTAATACTGATTTTCCACAACCACTCTCTCCAATCAATCCAGTAATCTGTCCTCCATAAAAGGTGGCAGTAACATTGTCTACTGCCTTTACAGCACCAGAAGAAATATCAAATTCTACTGTAGTATTCTGCAAAACTATATCATAGGTAGATTCATCTAACATTCAAGCACCTCCTGGTTCTTAACGTCAAGTCGGTCCCTCAATGCATCTCCTAACATGTTAATAGATAGTAATAGAAAAAATATACAAAGTCCTGGTACAATAATCAGATGAGGAGCACTACGATAATGCATACGAGCATCATTAATCATAACACTCCAGTCTGGAGTAGGTGGCTGTACACCTAGTCCTAAAAAACTTAAAGATGCAATAGAGAGAACACATCTCCCAACCCTTGTAGTAAAAAGAATTATAGTGTTATTTATCATGTTAGGAATAATGTGATAAATAATTAATCGTAAATCGCTGCTACCAAGGCAACGCATCCCTTCAATATAGGGTTCTTCCCTCAAACACAACACCTCAGTACGCACAATAAGTGAAAATCCTGCCCAAGATGTGAGCACCAAGGCCAACAATAAACTTTGTATACTAGGGCCTAATACTCCTGCAATGGCAATCATAAAGCAAGTCCCAGGAATCCCTTGAAAAATATTAGCTAAAATGGTTATACACCAATCTATAACGCCACCATAATAGCCTGCAATAACCCCTAGTACCATACCAACTAACATGGACAAAGTTGTTGCCGTTAGAGCTAGTAACATGGAAGCTCGACCACCGTACAGCACACGACTAAGCATATCTCTCCCTAGGGCATCTGTTCCTAATAAATGCTTTATAGATGGTCCTTGAAGGCGTGAGGCCATATTAGTAAGATTTGGGTCATAAGGAGCTAATAAAGGTGCCAAGATGCTAGAAATTATAATAATTCCTAGAATTAATAAGGCTATTACAAGTTGAACCTTTCCCTTGTTTTTCATAGGTTACTCCCTCCAATCCTAATCCTTGGATTTAAAGCTATGTTAATCATATCCACTACCAATGAAATTCCAACGTACAGGAAGCCTGTAAGCAAAACATATCCTTGTAAAGCAGGATAGTCTCTGCCACTAATAGCATTAATAGCATAGCTCCCTACCCCTGGAAGAGCAAATATGGTTTCTATAACCACCGAACCACCAAGGATACCTCCTAAATAGTTTCCAAGTAACGTTACCACAGGAATTATAGCGTTAGGTAGAGCATTGCGTATAATTAGTCTATATTTGCTTATTCCTTTAGCATTTGCTGCTATAAAATATTGCTTTCCAAACTCCGCTAGTAGTGCAGAACGGGTTAATCTTGCTACTGTAGCAGTAGTAGCACAAGAAAGTACAGCGGCCGGCATCACCATATGCTTTACCCCTCCAGTTCCACTGGTAGGTAGCCAATTTAAGGTTTCTGCAAATAGTAGTATCATCAAAATTCCAAGCCAAAACCCAGGAAATGAAAGCATTACATTAGTAATCACCTTGATACAGTTATCAATCAGTTTATCCTTCCATACTGCAGAGCCTATGCCTAGCAATATGCCAAAGCTACAAGTAATAGCCATAGCATATAAAGCAAGCTTAAGGGTAACTGGTAGTCGTCTTCTTAATTCCTTCCCTACTGGTTCATTGGATACATAAGAAACTCCAAGGTCACCTCTTAGTGCATTTTTCATCCAACTTAAATATTGTACTGGTAGTGGGTCATTAAGCCCCATTTCCTCCCTCAAGCTTTCAATCTGCTCAGCTGTAGGTTGAGACATCCCTCCTTGGCTCAAGGCTATCTCTGCTGGATCTCCAGGAGAGATAACCCCAAGTATGAATGCAATTAAAGAAATACCTATGAGAACTGGAATTAGTGATGCTACTTTTTTAAGGATATATCTATACATAGATTATTTTACCCAAGTAACATTTGGTAGATCTAACCCGTAAAGTTTTGCTTGATATCCAGTTAATTTTTTATTATAAGCTAACAAAGTCACATCATTAAACAATGGAATTACCGGTAAATCCTTTGAAGATATTTCCTGAAGCTCATTATAGATTTTGCTGCGTTTCTCCATATCAAGAGTTTCTGAAGCTTCATCCATCAGACTTTGTACTTCTTTGCTCTCATATCCAAGACTGTAGTTTTTATTATGATCACCAGCAGTAAGCATAAAACGACGGAAAATAGTTGCTGGCTCACTATTAGAAAGCCCTTGTTGCAAACGAGAAAGGTTATATTTTCCAGACTTCATCTCTTCTCTCATAACCCCATATTCCATAGGTTGAATCTTCACATCTAAACCAATTTCAGAAAGAGTAGCTGCTATTAATTCCGCTTCAGTCTTTTGTGAAGTCTCAGCACCATTAATCAAATATGTAATTTCACATCTTTCCTCACCAAGTACTTCCTTCGCAAGGGTTTTAGCTTTGTCCATATTTTCTTCAACTGCTATATCCTTATAAAAAGGTGTGCCGTAGTTAAGGATATTAGTAGTTGGCTTACCAAAACCGTAGTATAAATCATCCACTATAGACTGACGATTTAAAGCAAAGCTAACTGCTTGACGCATACGCACATCGTTAAATGGGAATTTAGTACCATTAACACCAAGGAAACGAATCATAGTAGATTTTGAAGTAGTTAAAGCAAAATCTTCATTGTTTTTAAGTTCCACTGCCAAAGATACAGGAATTGCATTTAAGTCTATTACACCCATAATTTCTCCAGATTTAAGAGCTGATAATCTAGTATCTGCATCAGGAATAACTTTGATACGCATGGACTTAGCTTTTGCTTTTTCACCATAATAATCCTCATTACGCTCTAATAAAACATACTGATCCTTTACATTTTCTACAATTTTAAAAGGGCCTGTCCCTTGAGCAATACCGTTAAAGTTTCCTTCTGCATCAAAGCATTTTGGGCTATATATAGCACTACCAAAGTTAACCATATTAAAGATTTGTGTAGGTGCTGGATTATTGAAAGTAAGTTTAATAGTGTCATTATCAACTTTTAAATACTCCTTCAATTCAGGATAGTGAGAATTAATATCCAATGGGTAAAAGGAAGACTTTTTTACTCCTAATTTCATACGATCAAAGTTAGCAATAACTGCATCAGCATTAAATGGCTCTCCATCGTGGAATTTTACTCCCTTTTTCAAATTGAAAGTCCATTCCTTGCCATCTTTAGACATCTCCCAACTTTCTGCAAGGGCTGGAATAGGTTCTGCATTATCATCTTGAGTAATTAGTGGCTCCCAAACATACATAATTTTGCTACAATAGTAGCCGTCCTTTTCACCTGGAGCTAGATTTCTATAACCTCCAAGTACAATCTCTGCATCCATATCTACAGTGGAAACAGCTTTAGAATCTGATTTACCATCAGTTTTAGTGCATCCAGCAAAGGACAATACCATTAGCATAGCTAAACAAAAGGGCACCATCCTTTTAAGCTTGATTTTAGAAAAAATTTTCATATTAAATCCTCCTCTTATTTTATATATATTTTAAAATAAATTTAAAACCGCCTAATTATATCAGGGAATTAAATCAGCCCTAAATACACATTTGAAGATATAAAAATATCACATTTCATCTCCATCATACATTTCAAAAAAACAAAAAAGCTGC
The DNA here is from genome assembly GCF_018919175.1 of Clostridium simiarum. Taxonomy (GTDB): domain Bacteria; phylum Bacillota; class Clostridia; order Clostridiales; family Clostridiaceae; genus Clostridium_L; species Clostridium_L simiarum. Next base: position 83,470 of record NZ_JAHLQL010000007.1, read on the forward strand.
CATCCTCTCGAACGCAGCACACAATAACAATTTCCTTTTGTAAAAGAAATCTTCATTAAAGCACCTTCCTAGTGACGAAGAAGTTTTGTTGTGCGTAAACGAAAGTCAGGTGTTCTGGCTTAACATTAATTCTTATTTTTACTTTCCTAGAATACCCTAGGTACTTATTAAAATAAGATATGTTTTACAGTAGCGGCTCTGCACGGGCTTTTACCCGTTTCCCCTGTAAGATTTTGCTTTAAAATCTTCTCTCGCCCATATATTCAATTAAAAATGTCATGCTTATCATTATAATACCTTTTTCTCCATTTGTATACATAAAATTATCAAATAACAGGATAAACGACAAAATAAAGTATAATTTAGAACCAAAACACCTGTATTGGTATTATAATACATATCCTTTTAATTTATTATTGGCAAAAATAATTATAAGACAAAAATTAAAACCTTACTCTGTATATAAATTTATTAAGGATATATTCCTTTCCCACCCTGCCTTTTTTAGTCTTTCTAAGTATTCTAGTTCTTCGGATAACTTTATTTATCTGATTACCAACATTGCTAATGGTATTTTGTAGAATATCATCTTGCCACAGGGCAAATAAATTACCATAAGTAATTTTATTCACCTTTAAAGTGCAACTAATTATTTGTAAAGGATTTCAGGAGAAATTATAATAAACTTACTAAAAGAAAAACAAAAGATTAAATAATAAACGGAGGTTTTCATTATGAACAATATAAGAGTTTTATTAGTTTGTGGGTCCGGTGCGTCAAGTGGGTTTATGGCTACTAATATAAGGAAGGCTGCCACTAAAAAAGGTGTTCAATGTTCAGTTTTAGCTAGAAGTGAAGCTGAAATTGAAAACTATATTAACGACATAGATTGTTTAATGATTGGACCACATTTACAGTACCTAGTGGACGAGGTTCAAGAAAAGGTTCAAGGAAAAGATATAAAGGTAGCTTTAATGGATAGAAGTTATTACTCACTTTTAGATGGCGAAAAAGCTTTAAAGCATATTTTATCTTTATTTGAATAAAAAACAAAAGAAAAGAAAGGTAGTGAGTTTATGCAAAAATTTTTAAATTGGATGGAAACGAATTTTGCCCCTAAAATGAATAAAATCAACAGAAACGTTTGGATTTTAACCTTAAAAGATTCCATAATGCAGACATTGCCAATGATACTTGTAGGTTCTTTAGTTACAATACTCGCTATACTGCAAGACTTTATTCCAAGTATGCCTAATTTATGGACAATAAGTAGTTATTCTATGGGACTTATATCTTTATTTATTTCCTTCTTAGTACCATTTAACTATATGGAAAAGAAAAAACTAAATAAAATGAGAATAGTAGCTGGTATGGGGGGAGTATCACTATTTGCTATAGTAGTTAAAATGCAAGAAACGGCTACCTTAGATTTTGCTTTCCTTGGAGCCGGTGGAATGTTTGTGGCTATTATAGTTGGAGTATATGTTTCTATAATAATGGGTCTGTTTGGTAAATTCTCTTTCTTTAAGGAAGATAGTGCTATTCCTGACTTTGTTAGAGCTTGGTTTGACTCTATGCTACCAATAGCTTTAATCATAACATCAGGTTGGCTTTTAGTTTATATATTAAATTTTGATATTTTTGTGCTTATATCTGGTATGTTCGCACCTATAGCAAACTTTGCTCAGTCCTTACCAGGTTTTGTTCTAATAAACTTCTTATGTGTATTCCTATATTCTATGGGTATAAGTACTTGGGTTTTAACTCCAGTAACTCAGCCTATATTCCTTGCAGGAATCACAGCTAATGCTGCTGCAATTTTAGCAGGTAATGCATCTACTAACATAGCAACAAACGAGGTTATTTTCTCAGGTTGGATAGCTATTGGAGGTATCGGAGCTACCTTACCTTTAGTAATAATGTTAGCTACATCAAAATCAAAGAGACTTAAATCCCTAGGCGCAGCTTGTATGATTCCAGGTATATTAAACATTAATGAACCTGTTGTATTTGGTTGTATAGCTTGGAATCCAATACTTATGATTCCAATGTGGTTACAAGGTATTATAATCCCTATTATCACTTATTTAGTATTAAGTATGGGTATGGTAACTATTCCTAGCAGTGTATTTGGCCTATGGTATTGTCCTTTCCCAATTTCCACTTGGCTTGTATCTAAAGACTTAAGAGGTTTAATACTATTAGCTGTAATTGTTGTATTATCATGTTTAATATGGTATCCATTCTTTAAATTATATGAAAAAGAACAAGTGGCTTTAGAAGCTGCTATGGAAGATTAATAATAAAGATATAGGAGAAAAGCATATGGAGGAAAATACAAATATAAATGAAGAAATAATAGCAGTTGCTATGGAAATTATAATGAATGCTGGTGATGCTAGAGTTCATATAACTGAAGCATTACAAGAGGTAGCAAAGGGCAATATAGACCTTGCTAATGAAAAGTTACAGCTAGCTCATAAAGAGATAACTTTAGCTCATGGGGCTCAGACAGGTGTACTGCAAAAAGAAGCAAATGGACAATCTACTGGATATTCAGTGCTATTCGCTCATGCACAAGACACTTTAATGACTATAAATAGCGAGCTTAATATGGCAAAACAATTAATTAAGGTATTTAAAAGCTATGAAGATAGAATTTCTATATTAGAAAGGAAAATGGAGGGGATGTAATGAAGAATTTTAATGATATAAAAGGATTTCCAGATAATTTCCTTTGGGGAGGTGCAGTGGCGGCTAATCAACTAGAGGGTGCTTGGCAAGAAGGTGGAAAAGGCTGGTGTGTAGCAGATATAAATAAATTCAGAGGAGATATACCTCTTGAAAAAAGATCAAATGAAGAAATGACCTCTGAAGATGTTTTAAAAGCTATGGAGGATACAGAAGGTGTTTATCCTAAAAGAACAGCCATAGATTTTTATCATAACTACAAGGAGGACTTAAGGTTACTCGCTGGTATGGGTTTTAAAACCTTTAGAACTTCAATAAATTGGTCTCGTATCTTCCCTAATGGTGATGATAAAGAACCTAATGAAGATGGCTTAAAATTTTATGATGACTTAATAGATGAAATTATAAAAAATGGTATGGAACCGTTAATAACAGTATCTCATTATGAAATTCCATTAAATTTAACTCTTAACTATAAAGGCTGGTACTCAAGAGAAACTATAGATTTCTTTGTGAAATACTGTGAAGTATTATTTAAACGTTATGGTCACAAGGTTAAGTATTGGATTTTAGTAAACCAAATAAACTTAATAGTTTATGAATCCTTCAATCATCTAGGTATTTGTGCCGATAAGGTAGATAATCTATTAGAAGCTAAATATCAAGCAGTTCACAATGAGATGGTAGCTTGTGCTAAAGCTACTAAGATCGCTCATGAAATAAATAAAAACATGGAAATAGGAATGATGCTTTGTGACTTTGTAAGCTATCCGGCTACCTGCAAGCCAGAAGATGTATTTGCTACTATGAGAAGAAATCAAATGGAATACTTCTTTGGAGATGTCATGCTTAGAGGCTATTACCCAGGATACGCCCTTAGATTCTTCAAGGATAATAATTTAAATATAAAGTTCTATGAAGGTGATGAGGAAATATTAAAAAATACAGCTGATTTCATGTCCTTTTCCTACTATTACACATCCATTAGTGATGCTGAAAGCGTAAAGAAAAACAAGACTTGTTATAAAAATCCTTACTTAGAAGCTAATCCTTGGGGCTGGGCTATAGATCCCTTAGGTTTAAGAACCGCTTTAAATAACTATTGGGATCGTTGGCAAAAACCTATTATGGTAACGGAAAATGGTATAGGCTTATTTGATACTTTAAATGAAGATGGTACCGTTCATGATACTGAGAGAATTAGCTATTTAAGCAAGCATATAGCTGAAATAAAAGAAGCAATTTTAGATGGTGTAGATGTAAGAGCTTATTATGCATGGGGACCTATAGATATTATAAGCTGTTCATCTTCAGAAATGAGTAAGAGATATGGCTTTATCTATGTGGACTTAGATGACTATGGTAATGGCACAGGCAACCGTATATTAAAGGATAGTTACCATTGGTATAAGGAAGTAATAGCATCTAACGGTGAAAAGTTATAAATAAATTTTAGAGATTCCTTTTTAGGAGTCTCTTTTCCAATAGGAATTGTATGATTCTAGTTTGATATACGTATAATAACATTACATTTAAAATAGACTAAAGATAATTGGAGGAAATATTAGTGAAGGAGAATGCTTTAAGTTTAATTAATATATTGATAAATGAAGAACATTGGGTAAAAAGTAGTGAATTAGCTATTAGAATGAATATATCTACAAGAAGTATTAAAAGTTATATAAATGATATTAATGACAATTATAAAAATCTAATAGAATCCTCTAAAAACGGCTATAAAATAGACAAGGCATTGGCTATAAAGCTAATTAAAGACTTAAATCCATCAGTGCCTGAAAGTCCAAGAGAACGTATAAATTATATAGTAAAAAGATTAGCAAACTGTAGTGATACTTCTGATAAAATAGAGTTGTTTGATTTAAGTGAAGAGCTTTTTGTAAGCTATGAAACTATTAAAAAGGATATAAGTAAAGCAAAAAAGGTCATTGAAGAATATGGCTTAGAAATAGTCATTGAAAAAAATAAAGTATATCTATTAGGTTCTGAAAAAAATAAAAGAGAGCTCCTTGCCCATATACTTTATAAAGAATTTAGTAATAATATTTTAAATGTAGAGTTCCTAAAAAAGCCTTTCCCAGATTATGATTTTGATGTAATTAAAAATATCTTATTAGATTCTTGTAAAAGATACAATTATACTATAAATGAATATTCTTTAAATAATTTAATAATTTCCATAATGATTAGTATGGATAGAATAAAGCAAAACTTTACCTTTAAAATCAGTGATGAGTCTAAATCTTGCTTTGGTTTTAGAGAAAATGAGCTCTCTATAGATATAACAAACCAAATAGAAGCTGAGTATGGTATTCATTATAATAGTGAAGAGCTAGAACAGTTTAAGGTAATGCTTATAGGATACTTATTACAGGCTGATTTTCAGTTAATAAATGAAGCTAATATACACAAATTCATAAATAAAGAAGACTTAGATATAATAAATCAGTTAATTAAAGAATTAAAGCAATATCACTTTTTAGATGTTAGTAATTCAGATTTTATAGTTAGATTTGCTCTCCATATTAAAAACTTAATCTTAAGATTAAAAAGTATGAATTGCACTAGAAATCCATTAGTAGAACAAATTAGGAACTCTTGTCCTTTAATTTTTGATTGTGCAGTGGCAATAAGCTATAAATTAGAACAGCTAGTGGGCTATAAGGTAAATGATGATGAAATAGCCTTTATAGCCTTACATATAGGAAGTGCTTTAGTTCACGAAAAGGCAGAGGATGACAAAGTGGAAGCTGTATTATTATTTCCTCAATATTATGATTTTGCCTCTAAGCTTGCAATGCAAATAAAAGAAGAGTTTAGTGCTAGTTTAAATATTACAAGAGTAATAACTACCTTTGAAGAGCTTCAATTTATAAAAGATTATGACTTAGTAATATCTACTATTCCATTAGCTAGTAAAATAGAGAAGGAATATGTTTTAATAAATCCATTTTTCTTCACAAAGGATAAAAACATTATAAGTAGCAAAGTTGAGGCTATAAAGCTTAATAAAAAGAAGATCCATTTAAAAAAGCAACTATTACAGATATCAAGTAAAGATTTTTTTATTAAAAATTATGGGTTTTATAATGAAGAGGAAGCCATTAAGTATATGAGCCATAAGATGCATAGTCTTGGTTATGTAGATGAAGATTTTTATAATAATGTAATAGAAAGAGAAAAAAGCTCCTCTACAGCCTTTGATTATATAGCTATACCTCATGGAATGAAGGCAAATTCATTAAAAACGGGTATGTTTATATTATTAAACGAAAAACCCATAAATTGGGGTGGTAGCCATGTTAATATAGTTATTCTTTTTGCAATTAATAGTGATGACTTAAATATTTTTCATGATGTATTTGATAATTTAATTACTCTTTTACTAGAAAAGAACAATGCTAATAATATCCTTAAAAGTGAAAGTTATGAGCAGTGTATTAATAGTATAATTAATTGCCTTTAAGTTAAATAGATTAGTGTAGATGAGATTAAAATCTAAAAAATAAGCTAAGTGATATTTTATAGTGATATTTAAGATGGTTTAAAGCTAATGAAATGTTATAAGCAAATATGAAGACTTTACTTTTTCTATCTAAAGGTATTACCACTATGGATTTAATTAAATTAAAAATAGAGCTTTAGTAATATTCCATAATATATAATTCTAGTTTCTTATATAAAGGGTATTACTATATTTTATCATATAAACAATAGTAACCTTCAACTTGCAAGAGAAGTTACTATTTATAATATTGTTATTCTTTTATTTCTTTATCTTTTAGTTATTAGGCGGCCTGCCCTGTCTTATAACAAACTAAAGGGATGTCTCATCTAATGCGACATCCCTTTAATAATTAAGCCCTCTGTTAAAGATCTCTCACTAATATAGGTTCAAATCTCACCTCTAAAACTCTAATTTAAAAATTTAGGGGACAGTTCATAACTATTACTTAAGATTAGGGACAGTTCATAACTAATAACTTGGTATTTTAATAGGCAAAAATAAAAAATCACCAAGACCTTAAAAAATCTCAGCGATTTTAGGAATCAGAAATAAACCCATCAATGGGTTTTTTAAATTAAAGTTTAACCAAGAATTTTTTACCTGCACCCTTAAAGTCAAGCACCAGAACTTACCTATCTAAGAGGTAACCTCAGTTAGGTTTAAGCTTAACAATCTTATTCGATAAAATAACGCCTTATAATATAAAGCATAATCTCACTAGGTTAAGCTTCACAACCTTATTAGATAAAATAATATTTAGTAATATAAAGCATAAGCTCCACTAGGTTAAGATTCACCGATGAAAACACTTTGATTAAAGGAAAAGCTTTAAGTAAAAAATATTGCTACTTTGGCTGTCAATAACCTCAAAGTACCTATATCCTTCAAACCTTGTTAATCACTAAAATCATAGAAACCTATTTTCTATGGAGATTAGTAATGTGTCTTCCTTTAAAAATCTTTTGGGTGCTAATTCTTAATTTATTTATATGATTCATTTATATAATCTATTGGCATCATATCTTTCATAACCTAGAAGCATGTCCTCTAAGTTTTGAAAATCATAATTTCTACTTTCTATATTCCAATTATTTGTATTTTTATTATAGGAATTGTAAGATCTATAACCCTTTGAATTATTGCTGGAATTATAAGCATTATTTTGATTTGAATTCTTATCTTTAATCTTCTTTACCCTATCTAGCAGGTCATTTGTCTTTTGAGATATAACCTTTAAAGCTACAGTATAAAGATTAGAGATACTGCCTCTTCTCTTTTTTTCTATAAGCCTTGCCTTTATTAATTCATCTAAATATCTTTGTATAGTTCTAACAGATTTGTTTAACCTTTCAGCTAAATACTTTTGAGATGGAAAACATTGAGTCTTTTCACTGTAGCACATGCTTTGAAGCAAGAAATAAAGCTTAAAAGCTCCCCCTGATATATTATAATTCATTATATTATTATCTATATTTGTGTAACCCATTATAAAACTCTCCTTACTATACTTAATTAGGCTTTTGTAAAGATAAAAAATATCTTTCGCCCATTAAATATGCAAAGGTAATAAAAGTTTAACTAAAAATAAAAAGCCCATGGCAAATCTTCTACCACAGACTTTTTTTATAACTCTTTATTCAAATTATATCATCACGATAAAATGGCTCCCCTCCTGTAAATAATATGTCAAAGCATCCGATAGCTCTAAGTTGATGCAAAATGTTAAACCACTCATTCGTACTAAGTCCACTATTATTATGCTCTGGTATATAACAATGCTGACATCTCCAATTACATCTAGTTAACAACTCTATAGTCGCATTATTTAAAATGTTGTTATCTTTAGCCAATTGATATAAGTCTACTTTCAAAATCTAAACCCTCCATTTTTTATGATGCTAATGTCTTAAAAGAATTTAAATTGCAGATGGTATCATACGTACCAGTAGCTACTATTGATCCATTCTCCAACAAAATTACCTCATCAAATAAAGACAAATTGCTACTAATATCATGAGTAACCATAATTACAGTTTTGTCAGTTTGAGGCAATTTTCTAATGATATTTTGAGTTGTAGATTTATCAACATCCGAGAATGGTTCGTCCAATAACCATATATCTGCGTTAGATAACAATAGTCTAATGATTGAAACTATTTGTTTTTCACCTCCACTAAGCAATGTGGTATCTTTTATATCCATGATCTTATCTAATTTCTCTTTCTTTATCTCTAGATTTTTAATATTTTCAAAACTATAATCATAGGATGAGAATACTGTTACATTATTAAGAAAATCATCTTTATATATATGGTCTATTTGGTGCATATAATAAATAATATTATCAGTATCTAATTTAGAAATCTCTATATTATCAATTCTAATTTCACCTTCATAAAATAATTTGCGTTTAGCCAAAGCCTTTAATATTGTAGATTTTCCAGATCCATTATGTCCTATTAAAGCATATTTTTTTCCCTTCTCAAAGGTAAAAGAAAAATTATTTATTTTGAAATTATCATAATGAATATTAACATTATCAAAAACGATATTAGAATCAAAAGTGCTTTTATCTATTAAATCCTTAGAATCATTATAATTGATAATAGATAATACTCTTTCTTTAATATGTTTTGTTGACTTGACAGTATTAATATCAGCAATCAGACACTGGATTGGATCTAAAAAAGAACCAACATATCCTAAAGTAGCAACAGCAGTACCAATAGTAATTTCTTTTTGAACCAATAAAAATGCAATTAATCCAAAAGATATTATATCTATTAAGTAAATAGAAAAACCATTGATTATTCCAGTAACTGTTTTTAAATGTCCAAAGGTATATCTAGAATCAGCAGTTTGTTGCAACACTCTATTATGTTTTTTTGAAATATTGTATTTGGTGTTTTGGTTTACTAAATTAAATCCTTGAAGTAGATCTGTTATTAAACTTACATAGGTTCCAATTTTAGTAGTATAGTTTTTCCTACGTTTGGATAACTCCTTAGCTGTAATATTTGGGAAGATAACAGTTGCCATAATTGAAGTTATTATAATTGTAATAGCTATTCTCCAATCTATTAAAACAAATAATATGACAGAATAAATAAGTACTGTAATAATTGTTTTTATAATGGCAACTGCTGGATTTAAATAATCCATCTCTAGTTGTGTTATTTCATTTCCCTGTAAAGAGATATATTCCCCAATATCTCTACTAATAAAATCTTCATAATCACGATTTATTATTGATGAAAAAAAATCCTTTTTCAAATTAAATTCAAATTTGATATTCCCTCTCCATGTAGCAATTGTCTCTAAATAATCAAATAATAAACTTATTATAGTTGCTATAATAAATATTGGTACATAGAAAAAAACATTAAATTGTTCCTCAAGTATAATAGAATCAAATAGCTCCTTTTGTATATATGGCAATAACGCCAATGACAAAGTAGCTATTGTACTACAGATTATTTGAATAAATAAATACTTCTTTATGCTTTTAATATATTTCTTCATTACTGTATATCTCCTTATGGTAATTAAATCGCTCTTTAGCAATGTCACAAGAAATATTTGATTTGCTAAATATTGAGCCATTTTCAAAAAGTGCATTGCCTGGGCATCGAACACACGAACTCTCATACTCACAATCAACGCAATCTGGAGAACTAGACCATGTCATTTCTTGAAAGATCTTTAATATGGGTGAATTGTTCCAAATATCAGATAGGTCATTATTATATACACTTCCTGTCTTTATCAGTAAACGATTGCACGGATATATATCCCCTTTAGAATCGATATAAATAGAATGTTTAGTGTCACTGCAAATTAAATTCTGATTATTATGTTTTCTTGTTTCAACTCCACTTAAAGTATCTACATCTTTTAAAACACTACTAAGCTGTTCTGTGGACATCCTAAAATTCAAAGGTTCTGAATTTCCATTAATTTTATTGAATATTACTGGATCTGCTTTATAGAAAAAACCATTTTTATCGCAATAACATTTCAAATCCCTATATGATTTATAATTGTCTTTCATTAGACTTGTTTTAATTTGCAAGGGAATATTATACTTTTTTAATAAGTTAGCGTTCATTAGTGTACTTAATAATGATCCGTTAACACCTGTGATATAATCATGGATATTATTATCTAGTGAAAAAATGCTACAGGAAATCAATGAAATATTCAACGAAGATAATTGTTTTATAATTTCTTCATTAAGTAAAGATATATTGGTAAATATTATTACACTAAAATGCATATCACGTGCCTTTCTTAAAATATCTAGTATATCTTTTCTAAAGAACGGCTCTCCCCCAGTAAAAACAAGTTCAAAACAGCCCATATCTCTTAATTTATAAAATAATTCAAATATAATTTCAATCTCTAATCCACTATTATTATGCTCTGGTATGTAACAATGTCTGCATCTCCAATTACATTTAGTTAACAACTCTATTGTAGCTCTAGTTAAATCATTATTTTCCTTAGATATATTGTATATATCATCTATAGAGTTAATCATTTTGCATTATTACCCCCTTTTCTAATAGCTGATTATAGAAATCATGAATATCATTGTATACCATAGATTTATCAACATTATAATCGTTACTTATTTTATCTGCTATATAGTCCGTATGATAGTTATTGGCTAAAAGAAGCCAAATATCCTTAGATACCCCGTCAAAATATATAAATTCATTAGTAGTAATGTTTAATATATAAACTAATTCTATTGTTGGTTGTATCTGCCATGCAATATTTTTCGCTAATTTATAAGATGACATCAAAACTCCCCCTAAAACTTGTTTTATTAATTCATATACCTCATAAATTTTATATTTTAATATTTATTTGACTTATATGAAAATAAATATAGTAAAAAGCATAACACTGTTTTTAAAAATATAAATCAGATTTCATATTCTTGATTAATGTTTTTCCTTTTTACTACGCCTCTATCATTCTTAAAGGAATACTATAAAATCAATTGTGTATGTTTATTGTAATCAGTGTCTAATCAACCTGGTAAGATACTTCTCAACAATGCGCTTAACAGGTTATCGAGAATTTATTGTAAGTACTAAAACTATGGTAAATAGCAGTAATATTAACGCTACTTTCTTTTTAATAATCTTTTTACATTGCTCATATAAAGTTAAACCCATGCATTGTTATTCCAAGTTGAAAGTGTATATTTACATTATATGCTATTATATATAATTTTTAGAAACATTTTCCCTAGACAGTTTTATACATTATTTCTATTTTCTCAAGATATGATTATAGATGAGTTATAATAATTTAATCACTATAAATATACATTATTAAACCAAATCAAACATTAATCTATATACTTAAGTTATCAATTATTTTCCGTAAAAATTTTACCTTTGAATATATCTTTGCTTAAGTCCATATTATCCATATAACTAGCATGGTCTAAAATACTATAAAGTTCATAGCAATACCATAATGTGAGATAGTTGCATAAGTATATTTATATTACTATGATAGTGCAAAAATGCTTGAATAATTTTACAGTTGAGTAAAATAAAAAAACATTTATGAATTATCAATATACAATTTTTTTAAGGAATTAATTTTTGATTTATAACTAACTAAGCCACAAATAAGACATTTAGAAGAAACTATATTAACTAAAAATAAAAAGCCCATGGCAAATCTTCTACCACAGACTTTTTTTATAACTCTTTATTCAATTTAACTTCCTCACTTTATGAATTATTAAATTATATAAATTTTTAACAGATTTATTGCTTCTTTACTCTACAATATATATCCATCATATAATGCTTAGTATATTAAATAATACTTAGCTATATTTATAATAAGCCCTACTATATAATACTTATAACTATTGCCTACATAACTATATTACTTTGCATTGAAGTTAAAATTTCACAAGCTTCTTTTTCATAGTCCTTGTCCATTATGAATCCATCTTCTATTATTATTTCATTTTCTCTTGCATCAAATAATCTATCTATTATATTTCCTAATTTCTTTAACATTGAAACCACTCCTTTAATCTTGTTTTTGTTTTTGTTTTTGTTTGCTTTCACCTTATGATTTAATTATAGTACCTATAATGTGATTTAACCATTTCTTTAGATTACAATTATAGATTTCACCATTACAGTTTTGTAAGGATAATATCACTATTTAATATTTTGAAATTTTACCTTACCTAATACTTGAATTTACTAATGTTTTAGTAAGAAAACAAGCTTACCCTTGCAGTAAGCTTATTTTGAAATACCCTAAATACAATCTCTAATAATTATGAAATCTATATCAATGCTTATGAATGACATTAATTCTTCACTATAAAACTTAAAGTAAAAGTTTTCCTTACTAGAATTCTATCAATTAAATTATTCTAGTATCTTTCTTTCCTCATCATTTCTTTTAATCATAGTATTTATTTTAAATACTATTTTTCTAATACTGTCCTCGGAAAGATTAAACTTATCTGACAACTCCATAACCTTAAAACCATCTTTATAGAGCTTATATATTTCTAAATTTCGCTTCCTAATAGCCTCACGGGTTCCGTTCATTTCCCCCCAAGCCTTTCTTCCTTCAGACTTAGGTATATATATTATCTCCCCTTGAATATAGTTTTGAAGTTCTTTTAACAGCTTTGCTGGTAATATATCCTTCCCATTCTTGTAACACAATGTTAAAATCCTCTCCTTTATTTTCAATGTTCTTTACCAAAATTTCAGAATTTTTCATTGAAAATACACCCCCCTATTAATTATTAAAATACACATTATAATCTGTGATTATATTAAATTTGGACATAAAAATCCCGTGGACAAGTAACCATCCACGGGATCTTAAAAAAGCAATAAAAAATACAGGATAACCTCCTGCATAATTCCACACTTTAAATCCATTTTAATGTTTCAGATGACGGTTATTTTTACCATTTTTCGAAAGCACAACAAATAAACAGCCCTAAGTACATAATTTAAACTTTATGGCCTCAAAATAATCAAGTTATCATATAAATTTATGTCACTTTCGAAGATATTCAATTATTTATTACTTACCTCTAAATCAAATATTAAATGCATCATTATATAATTCCTCCTTCATCTGAATTTTCTATACAATTTAATTTTATGCTATAATACTGTTTTTGTCAATATTATCCTAATAAGTTATATCCTTTCTAAACCTAATTTTTATACTACCACTACCTGTCCTAATGTTTTTTAAGAAATCTCATCTTTCTATCTTAAGATGGAGTAAAACCTCCATCTTAAGCAAAACTCTATTTATATTATGGTATCAACAGAAAGTTTAATTCTTTGTTTTCTACTATTTTGCCCCTAGTAACTTTTATACCCCTGAGATAGCTCACTTATTCTCTTTGGCCATATTAATTTGGCCTCTTCCTTCTTTCTTCCTATACCCAAACTTCTCGTATAACCTTATTCCATTGCAATTTTCTATGTCACAAGCTAAAAAACTTCGCTTTGCACCATGTTCCTCTCCCCACTTAAAAGCTTTATTAATAAGAGCATATCCTATGCCCTTACCCTGCCACCTTGGCATTACCCCTATCTCCCTTAACCATAACACTGGACCTTTTTCACTATAAAACCCATATATATTTAAGCAACATACCCCAATAATTTCGCTGTTTTCTTCTGCAACAAGTACGCAAGAATTTTCATCCTCATTCCACTCTTTAACCCACTCATCACTTTCGCCCGTAAATTCTCTAGAATATCCTTCACAAGATTGAAGTACCTTTGCTGCACTATGAAACTCATCAGCATTTAAAAGTCTAACTGATTCAAAAGGAGATGCTGGCACTTTTATGCTTTGTAAATTATCTACCCAGTAATCAGTCCATTCACTAACCACCCTAAATCCTAAATCTTCCATTCCTTCAATAAAATCTTCAGGAATAAATTCTATAAAAAGTCTATTTTGTTTAATATTTTTATTACTTATAATGTTAATAACTTTATTAAAACCATGAAAAAAGCTCTCTTTTGTTTGAGCTCCCCAATAGATTATTACTTCCTTAAAGGTTTCTTTAATAATAAATACTGCATCCGCTATTTCTACTATATTTTCTTCATGAATATCCCCTATATCTTCTAAGTCCTTATACATAACTGAATTATATTTATAACTTTGTGCTTTATTAAATACTTTCTCCACTCTTCTCACTCCATCTCAATAAATTATTAAATACTGTCCTGTGCCATCTATATCATTAGTCTGCCTATGCTTTAAAACAGTGTTGATATTGCAACACTGTTTAATTGAGCAAGAACTCTTTCTATATACTTAACACTTAAAGTCATTCCAATTTACTGAAGTAGTTTTTCCATTTTGCCAATCCTCTTTTGTAATGCCATAGCCAATTGCATCATATGGTTTCCCATCTTGACCCACCCATGCTTTTCGATAGTGTGCTTCTTTAGCAAAACCACACTTATGGAATACGCACCTCATAGCATAATTATCCTGCCTTGTATTACCTTCTATCCTATCCTTATCAGAGTAATTATTAAATATATAATCAGTAAGCCAATTTATAGCACTTGTCCCAATCCCCATACCTTTGTACTTGCGTAAAATTCTTATATCAAACAATGGTGTACCATCTTGTAAATCATAAATTCTCATCATTCCCACTTTTGTATCCTGATCTAAAATAATCCAAAATGTTTTGCAGTCATCCCCAGTATAATACTGGTTTTCATAACTTGCTCTAATCCTTTCTGGATTTAAGTTGGGTGTTCCATAAAACTCCCAAGTATCTGATGTTAAAAACTCTACAAGAATATCAATTTCATCTTTAAATTCTTTAAACCCTATCTTCATTATTTTATTCCCCCTCATAACCCTCTTAAATATTTTTCAATTATATATCAAATTACAGATTATCTATATGATAATTATAATATTAATTTCTACATTTCTAGGGTGATCCTATAAAATAATATGAGAGGGCTATGCCCTCTCACTTCTTATAGTCATCCATTAACCCTTATTAGGCTAATAGACACCTCCACTTTTTATTCAAAACGATCATCCCCTTTCCATTTATTTAACCGGTCAACTATATTATTTCATATAAGGTATATATTCTCAATGGAAAGAATTTTTATAATTGTTTTTTCTTGATATCTTTAATACGAAGCTCTATTTTTCTTTAATAAGCATTATGAACTCGAAGATGAAGCAGCCGCCGCACTTGCTGCACAAACTGCCGCTATAGTTGCTTGTTGCTGAGCGATTATTATGGCATTTATACTGTTACCTAAAGTAACTTTTAAAATTCCATTTTTAATGCCATTTACATAAAAGTCAGCCACTAAGTTTGCCGCTAATACTGTTCTCATAGACTTATCAAGGCTCCAGAAACCATACCCATCCTTTTCATATAAATAATCATAAACTTCCTTTATTTCATAAACCATCTTATCTATATCAGTGGTTATAAGGGTTAGTACTCCTAAAGTAGCTAATCCAGTATATTTTAATTTACATTCCTTATCCAATAGCGCAGCATTCAATTTTATAGCTTTACTACACTTTTCCTCTATTCCTTCCTCTCCAAGCGCTAGTATATGAGAAAGGGTTTGAAGATCATTTCCTTTGTAAAAACCTTTTTTATTTAAAGTACCATAACAGTCCTCTATTTTTTCTGAAGTCTTAGCTACCTCTAAATCTGTAGTAGCTAATACTGCCGCAAAAACATAATCATCATGAGAAGTCAACCAAAAATGGTTCTTTTTCATGCTTTCATAAAATTCCTTCATCCTTTTAATCCTATAATTCCACTGATCTCTTGGAACTTCTTTAACTAAGGTATAGGCAGCTAAAGGTAAGTAGTTGCTATTCTTAAAGCCTATCCTCTCCATATACTCATACACCTCTAATATATTTTGAAAAGTCCTCATATAATCCTCTTCAGAGCATAAAAGATTAGCAATGATATAACTATTAACTCCCCTAAAGTATGATGACCACTTAGTTTCTGCTTTTATATACTTTTTTATTTCCTCAATTTTATCCTTGTCAACAGCCTTTTCCCCCATGGCATTAACCATAGCCCCAAAATGATGCACTAAAGTATATTCCCATTTGAAAGCTTTTTTAAGTTCATAATAATTTTCTACCATTAAGTCTACCTTTTTCTTTAATAAAACATCCATAATTATATCCCCTTTTTCTAATAAATAATTCTTATTACATTACTTCTATTTCTCAAAAACAAAAGATTTAGAACCGTTGTCATGTATATTTTCCCTTTGAAATACAAATCCACACTTTTTTGTGTAAAAATGATGATTTCTTTTTGAATAATCAGGAGTTTCAACTGTCCACTTTTTTGCATCTTTATATTTTTCTTCTATGTATTTCCATACTATGCTTCCTAAATTATATTTTCTATACTCTGGATTAATAAATAACATCTCCAAGCTGTATTCATTGTTAGGCTTAATTTCAACAGTATAAGCCCCAATGGTTTTATCTCCATAAACTATTTTATAGCTTTCAAAATTCTCCTGTTCATTAAGCCATTTAATTAGGCTACCATCATTGTACCCTGTAGGTCCGTCTTCTTTTAGATCAGTATGCATAGATGTATCTTCGTTAAAGGCTAAAGTCATTATCTTTGTTAATATTTCATAATCACTGGGACTTATCTTTAAATATACTATTTTCTTATCCATACTAAACCTATCTCCCTTTTATATCATTATATGAACCTATAAGAAAATCATAATACAAACTTCTTATAATAATCTTCTTAACACTATATCTATATCTAAATCTAAATCTATATCTTTTTAATAAAAATCTACAAGTTATCTCATTTTATAAACTGCTTTATGTAGTATTTTATACTGTTTATATATTTATAATAGCACATTAAATCTTTTATGTAAATAGCTATCCATATAAACCTTAATTAACAATTTAAAAACCTATGAAAATTTTTCAACAGACCATTGGGGTTTTTTAGACATTTATAGGGATTATTTTATTAGATTTTTCATTCAAAAATTACTTTATTAAAAGAGCATTTTTAGTTTAAACTTAATTTAGGATAGGAAAGACTTAATCAAGGTCTTACATCATTGAAAGAATTATTAATTTAAACACTACAGCTACATTAATTAATATCGATATAATTAACAGAGGAAAAAACAATAAAGGAGATGCTTACATGAAAGCAAAAATAGGACAGATAATAACATTCAAAACTGATCATAAAATAAATGTTAAAAGTGGCGGTACAGCTCTTGTAAGAAAAGGAGATAGAGCTCAAGTATTAAAGAAAATTGATGATACTACTGGAGAGATTTTGTATCTTACAGGAGAAGCCGCCGGAAAAAGCCAATATGTAAGGTTAGAAGTGGATGAAAATATTGATGAAGATGCTATTGCTAAAAAAATATTGGAAGAATTAAGTAAATAGCTCAATAACTATCCTTTATCCAATAACTAACACACCTAATACTAGGTTTAAACCACTTACATCTAAATGTAAAAATCATTTGAAGTCATATTTGCATATTTTATATTTTATATTTTTATAGTTTATATTTTTATATTTTTATTTTTTATATTTTTATTTCCCGCAACAAAATCCCAGATAACCCCTGAATTTCACTCATCCTATGTCAAACCCCCAGTGGGAAATATACCCCCGGGGGTGTTGATTAAATTTTTAACAATATTATAATGAAGATGTATACATTTACATTAATTTTACAAGGGGGTATTAAAATGGCAATAGAAGTTTTCAAAAGTACTACTAAAGTAACAGAAGGCATGAGAATTGAATGTTCATCTAGAAATCACAAAATAATAATGGATGAACCTAAACCTTTAGGTGGATCAGATACTGGTATGAATCCTGTGGAAGCATTATTATGCTCCTTAGGTGCTTGCCAATGTATCGTAGCTAAATGTTTTGCAAAAGCAAAAGGAATAGATCTTCAAGATTTCTGGATAGAACTTGAAGGCGACCTTGATCCAGATGGATTTTTAGGTAAAAACAAAGATGCTAAAATTGGATTTCAATCAATAAGAAGTAAAATACATATAAAATCAACTTCCTCAAAGGAAGACATAGAAAAATTTATTCAATTCATAGAAGCTACTTGTCCTGTATATGATAGCATAACAAGCGCTCCAAGTATGTCTTCTGAGATAGTAGTAGAAAAGTAATTTATACAACTAATATCAGCCGTAATATCTAACTTTAGTCGGATATTACGGCTGTAATACTCATTGTATAATTTTTTCCAAGGTTAAGGCAAAGAAATATCATCATAAATAAAGTTGATATTCCTCATCCTTAGAACAACTTATAAAGATGCATAGCAGTGCTCCTCTCCCACTTTTATAAAAGATGGGAATATTAATGCTTCTAGCAATATGCTAAAAAACCTTGGGAAATATATCTAGGAAATGACCCCCGGGGGTCTATCATTACTTTAAATACCAATAGTCTTTATTAGCTTCCATTAAATCATCTAGTACAGCCTTTGCCTTAACTGGATTCACTACTGTACGGTTAAGAGTAAGCGCTTGTAGTGCCTTTTCATAATTACACTCTAAAACAGATTCTACAGTTAGTTTTTCATAAGCATATTGTCCTTCTATTAATCCCTTGTAGAAAGTATCCACTTCCCCTACCTCATAAGGATCTATACCTGTTTTAGTTAATTCTCCAGCAACCTCAATCATAGCATCCTTTGGAAGGTTTGGTATTATACCCTCGTTTCTTGTCATTATAACAAAGACTTTCTTTAAGTCATAAGCTATAGACTCCGCTACCTCTACCATCATATTTCCATGAACAGCACCAGCTAATAAAGGAATTCCATCTAAAGAATTTTGCTCCTTTGCCTTTTTGCATAATTCAAGTACTTCTCTTTCTCTTCCATTTAAAGCCTCATCAGATCTAGTATAGTTTGGATTACTTCCCTTAACTATCTCCTCTGGGAAGAAATAATATTGAAGATATGTATTTGGCAGATACTCTGGGAAAAATGATAACATCTTATTTACATTTTTATAAGTATCTAACCAAGATTGCTCCCTTTGTTCTGCGTTATAAGGTCTGAACTCATTTCCAATTAAAAACTCTTTAAGCTTTGGAATTAAATCCTCTCCTGTTGGTGCATAATATAGCTTAGTAAACCATCCAAAGTGGTTTAATCCAAAGTATCTAGGCTCTATATCATACATGTCTACTTCTAAAATTTTAGCGAAGGATCTAATCATAGAGTATGGTTGGTCACAGATATTTAATATCTTTTTATCCTCTGGGAATACCTTATCTAAAGCTACAGCCACTATAGCTGCAGGGTTAGTATAGTTTAATATCCAAGCATCCTTTGAATGCTCTCTAACCTTCTTAACCATATCTATCATAGCACCTATGGATCTCATACCATAAGCAAAGCCTCCTGGACCACAAGTTTCCTGTCCAACTAAATCATATTTTAATGGAATCTTTTCATCTAGACTCCTCATTTCAAAATTTCCAGCACGCATGTTACAGAATACATAGTCAGTTCCAATATAAGCCTCATCTTCCTTATCTGTAAATACTAACTCCACACCCTCATAATATTTTTCCATAGTTAACTCAATGTAATGTCTTAGAGCCTCTATACGATTCATGTCTATATCAAATAGTACTAACTTCTGTAAAGGAAACTCTTTCTTGTAATGTATTAAGCTACCTATTAAGGCTGGAATTCTAGTGCTCCCTGCCCCTACTATGGTTACCACTTGCTTTTTTCGTTCCATTTAAATTACTTCCTTTCAATAAATATTTATACTATATATTTTCTAATTAACCTCATATCTGTTCCATGGCTATAATCCATAATACTACCCCGAGGGATAATATTTGATATCTACAGCTAGATAAGTTCTCATAAGATTCAGCTAAAGGTATATTCCTCATAGCCAAACTCCATCTTAACCCTAGAATAACTTGATGTTACTTTATTTTTGTTTCACTATAAATAACTTTGGGAAATATATTTGGGAAATGACCCCCGGGGGTCTATCATTGCTTTCATTACTTATTAGTATCACACCTAGAAACTTAAACTTCAATAGAAATGGCTTGTTTCCTACCATATAATAGTTTCTCTACTTAGGTAAGTTTTTATGACCAAAATGTACTTTCACCATTTTTACTCATAAAAAATGATCACTTAGGAGCATTCCTTTAAAAATAGCCCTTTAGAATAATTATTTAGAAATAGTTTTTATAAATAAAAAAAGTGCATGGCTCATGTCTACCACACACTTATCTATGACTTAATTTTTAAAATCATTTTTTCACCTAACTCACTATCCTCAATTTTTATTTATTAATACTATAGGAAAACCTAATTGTAATTATACCTTTAAACCTTCTACGTAAAGACTATTTAACTATTAATTCTCAGTTAATATAAGACTTTTTCCTTAATAATCTTGAATATCTAACCATTGGTTACCTGCTAACTCTTCTTTTCTAAAATTACCAAGCTACACTGTTTAACTCTTGAAAAGCTAGACTATTTTGCATTGAAAGCTCCATTTCAGAAACCATTCTTTCATATGTTCCATCTATTTTAGTTAAGTTTTCTATAGCAATTAAGTCCTCTTCTCTTGCCTCAAATAATCTATCTATAATATTTCCTAATCTCTTTAACATCTAAACCACTCCTCTAATTTTTTTCTGTTCTGTTACCTTATGCTTTAATTATAGTGGTTTGTAAGTTTTTCAACCATTGAAGTAGATTACAATATAACAATTATATATAACAATTCTGTAAGGATATTTTAAGGTTTTACAAAGCTTAAATTCTCCAGTGATAAAACTATGTTTTATACACATATTTTTATCTTTAAGCAATATACCATATAACTATTTTTTATCCCATGACTACCAGCTCTAATACCCCCATCTTCTTCAAAGTGGGAATAAAGAGCGGCTACCTCCCTGAATAACGATTTCTAAGCTTTAGAAGGAGAAAAAACTCCCTCTAAAGGCAAGAACTCTGTTTATATAAATTTCTACATATTAAAAGTAAAATTTTGGTGATATATGGGGGTTTTTGTGGTATAATCCTTATAATAATCATAACTAAATATACTTCATATGTACTTAGATATAGACTAAGAATTTATATTATTTACATAAAGTTTTTTAGATTCATATATACACATATAGTCCATAAACTAAACCTAACAATATACTTTAATTTACTAGAGGAGGTAATAGCGTGAGTAAAATTTTTCAACATAACAATGTACAAGATACCGAAAATAGCGTACCAGGATACTCTGAAAACTCAGGGAATAAATATATAAAAAATAACTCAATGGGCTCCAGCTATGATAATGCTGCTACTAAAACAAATATGCATAATACCATCAATTCTAAAAGAAGTAATGTCTTCAATAATTCTAACTATAAAAATAATGAACAAGCTAATAATTCTAACTATGAAAATAGCGGACAACCTAATAATCTTAACTACGAAAAAAATAATCAATATAAAGGTTATAACTTTCCAGGAAATAGCCCTACTAACGGGTTTTATCGTAGAAATATGAATGTAAAATCTAAAACAACCATTTCAGCTGTGATTTTCTGGATACTTTTTGTGGTAATAGCAAATTTTAATTTCCTACTTTTACTTGGTAGCAAAAGCATTTCTGGTGCTGTAATATCTATTATAATTTTTATTCTTTTAATAGTTCTAAGAAAAAAACTTTATGTCAATAAAGCTTTACTTATATTTGCTTTATTAGGTACATTTTTGATTACAACTTCAGTTCCTGTATTGACTTCTTTAGATGAAGATACCGATAGCAGCAGTGAAAATATTAAATATAATGTAAGTACTAATGATTCCATCTCTGTAGAAAAAGGCGTTTTTGCAACAAAAATAGACATAAATACTTTTGAACCCTTAGAAAAAGTAGATCATTTTAATTCAGATGAAGACATAATGTATTATTCATTTAAAATAAATAATCTTTCTAAAGGTACAGACTTCATATGCACTTGGTACTTTGAAGGAGAAGCCTTTGCTGAAGTTCCTGTTTACTTTGATGAAAAAGTGGTAGATCAATACTTTCAGGTGAGTTATGCTATAGATGAGGATATACTCCTGCCAGAAGGAAGCTACAAAATTCATATAATAGGTCGAAAAGATGCTAAAATAATACTAGATATAGTAGATGAAATAGAAGTGAGAGATACAACTGGTACAAAAATTTAAGTGAATTAACAATGGTAAATATATCGGGAAATGACCCCCGGGGGTGTATTTCCCGATATATTTTTAATTTGTATTTTCTTTACTTCCCCCACCATTTTCCTTACTCTCTTTATTTTCCATGCTTTCTTTGTTTTCTATGCTTTCTTTGTTTTCCTTATCACCATTAATCTCATTTTTAAACTGTTTTTTATTAATTGTTTCTTGTTTAAACTCATTGTTTATAAGCATTACTTTAACCCCATTTTTTAATTCCTTTATATCCATCTTTTCTCCATTTAGACTTACCCCTCCATCTTCTGTAACTTCAATATTTATCACCTTGTCTGCATCATTTAATATTAAATTAGCCTGAGCTTGTGTACCTATCATAACTACTGTGTAATTATTAACAATAGCAGTAGCACTCTGAGCAATTTCAATTCTCTGACCATCGCATTCATTAAAATTACTATAATTAGCTTCATTACTTCCCTTTGCAGAGTTTTCAGCTAAAGCTCCTCCAATATTAATTACACAATCCCTATCAGTTTTTGACAAATTATTTGTACGCCTTCCATCTGAAGATACTGACATACATAAACACCTCTTCTTACTATAAATAATCTATTAATATATTTATTAAATAATGTTTAGGTGGCGCACAATTGTACAACCACCTAAAGCTTAATCTTGAAACTTAATATAAAGAGCTTATACTTTCAGGTTTAATAAACTTATTCCTTATCTTTTACATCTTCCATATTCTCTTTTAAATCAATTGGCTTACCATTAACCTTAATACCATCCTTTGTTATTTCCACTGCCATATCTTTTAAACCATTCATGGTTCTATAAGCATATATATCTGGATCCTGAGCAATGCCTGCCTGACTAATACTTTGAGTAGAATTATTAAATTGAGCCATTGCACAATTATTAAAATTAGAATTGGTAGCTTCATTCTTTTGCTCTGCCATGTTTTTTGCTATTACTTTTGCTGAATTTTCATCATTTTGTTGTGGATAACCTCTACTTGGTCTTGCTTGATTGCATGTCATAATAAATACACCTCTCTAAATTTAAATTAAATCTAAATAAGGTAGCACTAATTAATAATATAATGAAATAACATACACAACTACTAAATTAAATGTGAAAGTATATTAATAATTAGCTAAAGCCCCTCTATACATATTATGTATTTCTACAAAATTCGTGCTTAAAATAACGAAAAAAGTAGAGTGTGGACTTTATTGTCCACACTCTGAAATTACCTTTAAAGGGCTTTAATTATTTAGCTATTATTTCTACTCCCTCTTCAGTTACAAGCAACATGTGCTCCCATTGGGCTGAAAGAGATCCATCTTTTGTATAAGCTGTCCAGTCATCATCTGCATCGATTAATATTTCATATCTACCTGCATTTATCATAGGTTCAATGGTAAATACCATCCCTGGAGCTAAAATCATTCCCTGTCCTCTTTCTCCATAGTGATAGACAAAAGGATCTTCGTGGAACTGAAGTCCAACTCCATGACCTCCAAAATCTCTAACTACAGAATATCCGTGGCTTTCCGCATGCTCTTGTATAGCTGCTCCTATATCACCTAGGAACCCCCAAGGTTTAACTGCTTCTATCCCCTTCTCTAAGCATTCTTTAGTAACTTCAACTAACTTTTTAGCCTCTTCGCTCACATCACCAATCATAAACATTCTTGATGCATCTGAATAATATCCATTAAGTATAGTGGATACATCAACATTTACTATGTCTCCACTTTTAAGAATCCTATCTTCACTTGGTATTCCATGGCATACCACATCATTAATTGATACGCAAACACTCTTTGGAAAACCTTCATAATTAAGAGGAGCTGGTATTGCACCGTGTGATACTGTATACTCATAAACTAACTTATCTATTTCTGCAGTGCTCATACCTTCCTTAATATTTTCAGCAACTAAATCTAAAACACCGTTATTAATTTCGGCACTTTTCTTTATGCCCTCAATATCCTCGTTATTTTTAATAATATCTCTTGAAGGCACTTCATAGCCTTGTAATTCTAAAGATTCTAGTTTCTCATCAAAGTTTAAATGGCACTTTTTATATTTTAATCCACTTCCGCACCAACACTTGCTATTTCTATCTAAAGTCATTTTACCTCTCCTTAATCTAATGCTCTTTACTTATCTATTTATAGTAGTTTTACTACTATACTTTTTATTATACACCTTTAGATATGATTTTGGAACTTGCTTTATCCCATTGCTACCATTTCTAATAATTTTTAAAGTACCCTGTTTAGACAAATAAAAATAATTTTTATAATGAAACTCCACCTGAACCTCTGAATCCCTGAATCCCTGAGTTCTTTATCTATCTATTATAAACCTATTCTAACTTCTGAAAATTTTTTTCCTCTTATCTAAAAAGAACTTCTCCTGTTGCTTAAAGTTTTTTCTTATCTAAAAGAGTTCCCCTGCTTATCTCAATAGTTCTTTTTTATCTAAAAAGGACCTCTCCTGTTGCCTAAAGACTTTCTCTTCTCATCTAAAAGAGTTGTTTTCTTACCTAAAAAGCTTCCCTTCCTACATATACCTAAAAACTTATCCTGTTTACTAAAAGGTTTTCATCTTATGTAAGGAGCCTCTTCTGTTAATTAAAGAGTTTCCTTTTTATTTAAAAGAGTTTACCTTCTTAATCTAAAAAATTACTTTCTTATCCTAAGAATTCCGCTTGTTACCTAAAAGAGTTATTCTCTTATGTGAAAAATTTCCTCTCTTAGCTAAAGAGTTTACCGCTATCTAAAGAGTGTTCTTGTTACCTAAAGAGCTTTTATTCTTATCTAAAAAGTTTGTCCCGATTATTCCAAGAATGATCATGATTGCTCCAATAATATGAAAATACTCTAGCTTCTCTTTTAAAAATATTACACCAGCCATCATAGTTATTAATGTAGAAAGATTGCTAAACACACTCATCTTAGATGCTTCTATTTTAGATAATGAATAGTTTAGTAGTAGTGAAGTAACAAGGGATGACAATATGCCTAGATAGAGTATGGATCCCACAAATACTGGACTTGTGAAGGGTTTAAAATAAAGGTTGAGGGTTCCCTTTAAACTGTGATTAATAAAAGACATCACATTAAAAGATAAAAATCCTATAACAGTGGTCATATAAGTTAAGCATATAGGTTTATATTTTCTCGTCATTTTTCTTGCTAGTACAGTATTAAAAGCAGAGGAAAGAGCAGATAAAACAATAAATACTACCCCCATAAAAACATCACTTTTAAGATTTATACCCTTCATAAAAAAGATATAGATAACTCCTGCTACAGATAAGGTTAGTGATGCTTTCTGTAAAGTACTGGATTTTTCCTTTAAAAAAACTGCTGCAAATATCATTGTAAAAATAGGAATTGTTGCTTGAATAATACCTGCCTCTGAAGATGAAATATAGACTAGTCCAAAGATTTGAAAAGTAAAAAACATAGTTGGGTAAAATAGTGATAATAGAAGAATAACAGGTATATCCTTTTTATCTATATCTACCTTTATCCAACCTAATAAAACCGGCACAGAAATAAATATAAAGGACACTGTAAACCTATGAGCCAATGCATCCAGAGGTTCTGTTACAGTTAAAGTTAGTTTTGCAAATAAAAATGAAAAACCTATAATAAAAGCGTATATTATAGCGGCAATGTAAGCCTTTTTTTTATGTGAAAATTCCATTTATACATTCCTCCTAAAGAAAATCTTTTAAACTTACCATAAGGTACACTTATATATTAGTGGATTGTAAAATATGATACAATATAAATAAACTACATCTATACCGGGACAGATTTCAATGAAGAGGTGATGATATGTACAAATATTTAGAGCTATTAAATAATATGGAGAACTTAATTAAAAGCGGAGAGTACAAATCTGGAGATAAATTCCCTTCTATTCGTAATTTAACTGAACACTATAAATGTAATAAAAGCACAGTTATAAGAGCATTAGAGGAATTAGAAAAACAACATATGGTTTATTCTATTCCTAAAAGTGGATATTATGTTGTGAATGGAAAAAGTAATAAAAATAGTAATAAAAAAACCTTACTGGACTTTGAATCATCTTCACCTGACCCAGAGATTTTTCCCTATTTAGATTTTCAGCATTGCATTAATCAAGCAATTGACATATATAAAAATGATTTATTTATATATGGAACTTCTAAAGGATTGCCCTCTTTAATTGATGTGGCACAAAAGAAACTGGCTAATTATCAAGTTTTTACTAATAAAGATAACATATTTATTACATCTGGAGTTCAGCAGGCACTATCAATATTAACCACAATGGATTTTCCAAATAAAAAAGAAACTGTTTTAATAGAACAACCTAGCTATCATTTATTTATAGATTATCTAGAAACTTATAAAATTCCTACCATAGGTATAAAAAGAACCGGTGAAGGGATTGATTTATCTGAACTTGAGAGATTATTTAAAACAGAAAGTATTAAATTTTTTTATACCATGCCAAGATTTCATAATCCCTTAGGAACTTCCTATTCTCAAAAGGAAAAAAAGAAAATTGCAAAACTAGCATCAAAATATGATGTGTTTATTGTAGAAGATGACTACTTAGCTGATTTAGAAGAAGATTCTAAGGCTGATCCCATATATTCCTATGATGATTCCTCTAAAGTTATTTATTTAAAGAGCTATTCAAAAATCATGTTCCCAGGCTTGCGCATTGGTATGGCTGTTATACCTAGCCTGCTCATTGAAACTTTTGGTAAGTATAAAACACTTATGTCCATAGATAGTTCTATGATTTCACAAGCCGCCTTAGAAATATATATTAAAAGTGGTATGTTTCAGCGTCACAAAGAAAAGATTAAATATTCTTATGCTTTAAGAAGCAAGTCTTTAGCTTCTTCCTTACAAAAACAATTTAAAACCCATAGGGATATTTTTCAATATAAAATGCCTAAAACTCCATGTATTCACACATACATAAAATTATCTGATAACCTATCCAGCGAAAAACTTGTAAATAGCTTAAAAAAGAAATCCATTATGGTTGCCACAGAAAAAGGGCATTATTTAACCTCCTTTGAAAAGGAGCCAATGCTAAAGTTAAATGTATCAAATCTAGGTGAAGATTATATTGAGGAAGGAATCACTCTTATAATTAAAGAGATTGTAAGTATGGGAAAGATTACTTAATTAAAAGCCATAATATTATTTTTAAATGAAACTCATCTTCATAACTTCAAATAACAACATCGTGAAATTACTTAAGTTAAAGTTCCATTAAAATCTAAAAACCACTTGACTAAATGTAAATTTAAAGACCCCTGGGAATTGTCATTATCCCAAGGGTCTTATTTTAAGATCCTGTTGATTTATAATGCCTTACACCAAAGCGCCAAAGAAGGAAACTTGGAATAAAGAATAAAAAAGAAACCAAAGGAGATAGCATATGAAAACTCTTACTTCCTTCATACTTATCTATGATAAATAAAAATGGATAGTAGTTTATAAATGAAAGCGGAATAACAAATGTGAAAAATTTCAATACCCAGTCCTTATATATATCTAAAGGATATTGAGCAAGCTCTCTGCCTCCATCAGTAAATATGTTCATAAATTCAAGTCCTTCTAGGGTAAAAAAGCATATAGCAGCATATATCACAAACAGGCAGAAAAATACGCAAACCCCTCCTAATATCATTAAAGTAAGGGTTAATACCTTTTCTTTGTTCCACTCAACACCGCAGGTAATTATTGCATAAGCAAATATAACAACTGCTTGTATAAGCCTTCCAATTCTAGTAAGTTCAATTTTTGACCCAAGTACCTGTAGTATTTCACTTTGGGGCCTTACCATAATTCTATCAAAGTCACCATTAGATATTATACTTGAAAATGTATCAAACCCTCTTCCAAAGCATTCTGCCAATGCGAAGGATATGAACATGGTGCTAAAACATAATAAAACCTCATTAAAAGTATAGCCCTTAATGCTTCCAAATCTATTAAAAAGAAAATACATACTTAAGAAGGAAAAAAATGTTGTTAATCCTTGACCTATGGCAGTAAGTATGAATGATGTTTTATATTCCATAGCCGAACGTAAATGAATGGAAAAATATTTCATATATAACTTCATTTTTCTAACCTCCTTGTACCACTACACGTTTTAAAGTTTTAGAAATCATAACTTTACCTATCACAATAAGTACTACTGCCCAAAATACTTGTAAGACCATAGCAAAAGAGGCTTCCTTTAAAGAAATATTGCCACTATAGATTCTAAATGGAACATTCTGCATGGATCCAAAGGGTGAAAGATAAATATATTTAGTAAGCCATTCTGGTAAAAAAGGTAGCGGTACAAGACCTCCTGAAAGAAAATCTGCTATCATAACAAGGGTAAGTCTAACTCCCATAGGCGAGATGGTATAAAAAGTTAAAATATATATTAACATGCTATAGGAAATAACTACTATAAAAGCTAAAACCATAGACAAAATAAATAAAATGCCTGATGCATAGGAGCTTGGTAGATTAAATTTATATGGTTTTGGTAGAAGATAGGCTATAATCAGTATTGGAAAACATCTTAAAATTGCTTTTGAAAGTCTATTAGCGCAGTTTTTAGCAAACCACATATTGTAAATATCAAGAGGTCTGCACAATTCATAAGACACATTTCCTTCGGTTATTAAATCAAAGATTTCATTATCCAAAAACCAGGTCATAAAAAGTGCCAAGAAAGCTTGTTGAAGCCAAATATAGCTTGAAAGCTGTGAAAATTCCATAGGTGCATTTTGAGGATTACTACTATAAAAAGTGCTATATAGCATTATATACATAAAACCCCAAGCAAACTGTGTTGCAACTCCAGCATAAGCAGCTGCTCTATATTGAAGTCCATGTATAAATTTCATTTTAAAAAAAGATACATAGGCTCTCATATCTCATACTCCTTATAAAGCCCTACAACTACTTCATCTGCTGTAACAGATCCTACACTAAAGTCATTAATTTCAACCTTTTCTGCTAGATGAGATATAGCTTTTGAAATAGAAAGTACCTCTGTATTAACAGAAATAACTGCACGGCCTGTATACTTTTCTATAATACACATTCCCTTTGGTAATTCATTAATATGCCCTGAATATTCTACAGTTATTGTACGAGATTTATTAAATCTTTGTTTTAGCTCATCTAAATTACCATCAAGTAGAACCTTACCCCGTCCAATAAGAATAATCCTTTTTGTTAAAGCCTCTATATCTTGAGTGTCATGAGTTGTAAGTATAACTGTAGTTTTATTTTCTTTATTAATGGTTTTTATGAAATCTCTAACTGCAATTTTAGATACTGCATCTAGTCCTATGGTTGGTTCATCTAAAAACAATATTTTAGGACTATGTATAAGAGAGGCTGCTATTTCGCATCTCATACGCTGGCCAAGACTTAATTGCCTTGTAGGAACTTTAATGATTTCTCCAATATTGAGTAGTTCGGTAAGCATGTTTAGGTTATTTTTAAATTTATTGTCTGGTATTTTATATATGTCCTTCAAAAGTTCAAAGGAGTCTGCAACAGGAACGTCCCACCACAATTGACTTCTTTGACCGAAGACAACGCCAATATCCCTTACATGGCTTATCCTATCCTTCCAAGGAGTTTTACCATTTATAATGCACTGTCCCTTATCTGGATACAAAATTCCACTCATTATTTTAATAGTAGTGCTTTTTCCTGCTCCATTAGGTCCTATGTACCCTACCATCTCCCCTTCATCAATATTAAAGGATACGTCATCTAAAGCATTAATCACCTCATACTCTCGCTTGAACAGAGCTTTAACTGCCTTTGTAAGTCCGGGACTTCTTTTAGAGACCTTAAAAGATTTTGATATGCCTTTCATTGCAATCACTTTCATCACCTCATTACTTTTTATTAATTTTTGGGTCGAAACTTCATTATACCATTTTTTTAATTATTAATAAAGAGTTTTTATTCCTTGGTTAGTGTTTTATAGGAAACTCATCTCCATGTCTTCAGATGAGTAAGCGATTCACACAAGATTTAAAATCTTAGTTCTCTGCTTAACCGACTATCACCAAATCATAAATTTGAGTACCTGCTTAAGTGACTCACACAAGATCGTAGATCTTGGTTCTCTGCTTATGTAATGTTTACTTGACAGGCAAATGAAATAATAATATATTTATAGTGTAAGGTAAACTTTACAGAGGTGATTATTAATGAAAAATAAGTTGAAAGAATTTCGTGAATCTCTTGGATTAACCCAAGAGCAACTGGGGGAACTTGTGGGGGCTTCAAGGCAAGCTATCAATGCTATTGAAACTGAAAAATTTGAACCCTCCATATGGTTAGCTTATGATATTTCTAAAGTATTTAACTGTTCTATAGAGGAAGTTTTTCTTTTTGAACAAAGTGAAAGAAAATCAAGATCTAATAGAAGTAAAGGGGTGGTTTAAATGGCATTAAGACAAATTAGACTTTTTGATGATCCAATATTGAGGAAAAAGAGTAAAGTAGTTGAAGTGGTAGATGATAGAATAAGGCAAATACTAAATGATATGGCGGATACTATGTATAATGCAGAAAATGGAGCAGGCTTAGCAGCTCCACAAGTAGGTATATTAAAAAGATTAGTTGTAATAGATATGGGTGAAGGACTTATAAAACTAGTTAATCCAAAGATAATCAAAGAGGAAGGTCAGCAAGAAGTCTTAGAGGGATGTTTAAGTATACCAAATACATGGGGAAAGCTAAAAAGACCAGCAAAGGTCACTGTACAAGCATTAAACGAAAATGGTGAAGAGATTACGTTAACAGCTACAGGAGATTTAGCAAAATGTTTCTGCCATGAAATCGACCATTTAGAAGGTATTCTTTTTACTGATCTAGTTACTGAATATGTAGAATAATAAAGGTAAACAAATTTGTTTTATACAAGTTTGTTTACCTCCTTATTTTTAACCTGATATTACATATTTCTTTGTTTTAATAACCCCTAAACTCACAATCAAGAAAACCACCCCTATTATAAAAAGTACCATCCTACTTCTTATAATAGTATCATCACTATAGCCACTAAAGTTATTTATAAAAAGCATGAATTTCTTTGTAAACATGCCTCTTGATAGAAGTTCAAAAAAGTAATACCCTAAAGCAATTGATAAGGTATAAAAAATCTTTCTTGTGATAACTACTACTAATAAAGTAAAGGATCCCATAAAAAAAATTGTTGGTAAGGTTTTTAATAATACCTTTAAAGAACTCATTGGTCCAAAACCTCTATTGGTCAAATCTAAATTGAGAGTATAAGTCATATTTATTACAGTTGGAATATAGATCAAAGAGAATACTATAAAAATTCTTATGTATCTATATATAATCATATAAGCTCTGCTAATAGGTAATGTAATTAATATTTGAAATGAGTTAAAATCTAAATCATTAATAAATAAATTCATGATAATTATAATAAAAGGTAATGGTAAGAATATCTCTGCATATTTAAAAATACTGGTTTCAATTTTAGTACTATTACCACCTATATAACAAATTATATTATTATTCTTAAACACAACTATATTGAATATAAGATATAAAATTAAAGTAGAAATAACTATATTTTTAATTAACTTTAAATCAAAACTCAAGGACCATTTGTTCAAAATTAAATCACCTTCTATATCAATTGATAATATGTCCAAATATCTTGCAGTGTTGGTGTAGCCTCAGTTACTTCAATGAAATCAGATCTATCTACCTCTCCAAAAAACTTGCATTTAATAGCATCCTCTTCTAAATCTTGTGATATTATTAAATACTTACTTTGTAAATCTTTTAATTTGTCACCTTTAATTTTGCCTATAAAAAAGCTTTCTGATGGATTCTTTAAAAACTCTTCATAAGTACCGCTAAATCTTATTTGTTTTTTATTTAAAATTATCACTCTTTTGTAAAAACTTTCAATATCCTCTATAATATGTGTTGATAAAAGTATAATTCTATCCTGTGAAATTGAGGATAAAATCTTATTAAAGTTTATTCTCTGTTGCGGATCTAGTCCAGCAGTAGGTTCGTCTACAATCAAAAGCTTAGGATCTCCTATAAGACTTTGCGCTATTCCAAGCCTTCTTCTCATTCCTTCTGAATAGGATTTAATATTTTTATATACATAATCATTAATATCAGTAACTTCAATTACTCTATTAATTTCCTTATTTATAGTCTCTTTATTTGAACCTAACTTTACTTTTGCAACAAACTTTAATAATTCAATTCCCTTTAACTGAGCATATAAATTAAAGGTTTGTGGTAAATATGCTATATTACTTTTTATTAAACTAATATCTTTATAATTATGCTGATTTAACTCTATATTTCCTGATGAATAGGGTAATATTGTTGCTAAAATCTTCATTAATGTACTCTTTCCAGCTCCATTCTCACCAAGTAAAACATTTATTCCAGTATTAAGCTCTAAATTTATATCCTTTAGAATTTCATTGTTTTTATAACTAAAATTTAAATTACTTATTTTTAAATTATCCTTCACAGAATCACTCCTAAAGTTAAAGTATAGAAATTTCATTTATAATGATATAATTATCAAATACAAGAAAAGGTATATCCATCCTGAAATTTATGGGCATAATAATTAAGGAACGATTATTTATAGACTCCTTTAAGGTAATTTCATTATCATTATAATTACCCAAATCCACATTGAAATTATTATATTTTATATCTGCTAATTTATTAAAAGTATTAACTAACGTTGATGAATTATTATTTATTATCTCCTCTGATGCCACCACATTAGTTCCATTTATGTTTTTTGAATCTAAAAATCCAGAAAGTAAATATACTTTATCTTCCCTACCCTGTAGGTTATAATAATCACTATTATTTAAAACCTTATTATCTGATAAATTACTTACAACCTTATTTTTGCAAACTAAGTTTATATTAAAATCCTTTTTTGATCTATCTTCTTCCAATGTAGGATACCATGCAAAGTTTGGAGGAAGCATAGCACAATTATTGTCTACAAAAAATGTTCTGTATCCTGCACCATTTACATAATTTATTCTCCCACCGTATTTAAATGTGATTTTAGTTGTATCCTTAGGATTTAAGTTTAAGTCCTTTATTTTTACAATATCTTTATCCCTAGTATAAGATAATTTCTCATCTCCCTTAAAAATATCTTTTATTATTAAGGAGCTATCTAATTTGAAATCTATATCTTCCTTATTATTTTCTGAGGTATTTTTAATTTCCATTATGCAAGTTGATAAGAGCTTTTCTTTTAAAATCACTTCCATATTATAATTTAATACTTGAATTTTACTATCACTTTTATTATTAGAAATAACTAATTTACCTTCAGGCTTATCTAGACAAATTCCTTTATTTGAATTGTATCTATTAAACACAACTAAAATTCCAAGAAAAGAAAACAGTGTTACTAAGCTAATAATTAATTTACTAGCCATAGCTTTTTTACAATATTGTTTTTTAGTAAATTGAATAGAAATACTTATAACAAAAATACTTAATATAACTAAAAATATTTTGTCTAGTATAAATCCATGATTGAATGAAAAGCCAAATAATGTGCTATATATTAAATCTGGTCTATCTTTCATAGTACTAAACAAATCCATTATTGCCTCATTATTAAATATCCTCATAAAAACCATAGAATTATAAGGTGTAAGTATTATTAAAGTTATAGCTCCTATAAGATATGCCTTAAATCCTTTAATAAAATTTCCTATAAATACTCCTAATGTTGAACTAATTATTATGGAGCTAATCCATGTAATTAATGTATATAATATCAGGTTAATCATAAGCTTTATACTAATCACCTTATAAAATGAGTAACCAATAATAATTAATATAGGTACTATTATTATTACAGTTGTGTAGATATACACAGCTATTAGTTTACCAACCAAAGCCTGAATAGAGGTAATGTTTAAAGATTTAATAAGCTCATTTTTATCTTGAGCTACATTTATCCCGATAATTATACAACATAAAATAAAAAATATATTTATAAATATAGCTCCATCTATCCAAACACCAATGCTCTTTATATTAAACCTTTGAGAAACATTAAGCATGAAAATACTTAGAGCTATTACAATGCCATAGTATAAAATACTCCATAAAGACTTCATAAGTAGTTTGAGTTCCAAATAAACCATTGACATTATATTATTTATTCTAATCACACCCTTTGAAAAGTATATTCTAGTAACTATGGTTAATATTTTATATAAACAGAATTCTTGCCTTTAGAAGGGGTTTTTACTCCCTCTAAAGCTTAGAAATCGTTATCCAGGGATGTAGGAGCTCTTTATTCCCATTTTGAAGAAGATGGGAATATTAGAGCAAGTAGTCATCGGATAAACAGAATTCTTGCCTTTAAAGGGGGTAGTCATCGGATAAATAAAACACTGTAATATTAGAAGTTAGAACTTTTTCGTAGTTTTTAATATTTATATATTATAAAATAAATATAATTTGAATATATGTAAGCTTATACCATGTATATTCTATATAATCCCTATTTTTCCTTTTTACACATAGGTTTGATTTTTTCTATATTTAGACAAAATATTACTTTTAATATAGTATTTTTAAAGTTACTCTATTCATATATATTAAATTAAATACTCAATGCAAAAGTTCACGCTTTTTAATAAATAAAGTAACCCTTATCAAAACTTTATTTGAAAACACAGTAAGATTTTAAACATAATTTCTTATTTCATAATAATAAACTAAAGTAGGGGAGAAAATAATAAAAGAATTTAATATATAAGTACAACTTTCTTGAAAGAATTTATATATATTAAAAAGTAAGGAATCTAGCGTAGTAACTACACTAGATATGGTAAGCAGGTGAGTTTATGAAAAGATATGTCATTGTGTGTTTAATACATGGGGAAGCCCAAGAATTTCATGAAAAGCTGGTAGGAGATGTATGTAGTAGGTTTAATTTTCGTCCTCAAAAGCTTCCTATGCATATAACATTAAAAGCCCCCTTTGAAATTGAAGATGTAAGTGAAATTTATAAGATCACTGAAGATTTTTGCTCCCATAAAAATAGATTTAACTTTATAGTTAAAGATTTTGGACACTTTAGAGATAATGTGATATTTATGGATATACCTTACTCTAAGGAGTTGTCCACACTCCATAAGGATTATATAAAAAGATTAAAAGGTATTTCTAATCTTCAGTGGAGTAAAAATGAAGGAGAAAACACTAAATTTCATTGCACTATTGTAAGTAGAAGGATAAGCCATAAGTTCAAAGAAGCCTTTGATTATGTAAATAACTATAGTCCAGAATTTAATGTGAGCTTTGATAACATCTCAATAATGGAATATAATTTTGAAACCTTCAAGTGGGATTTATATAAACAGAGTTCTTGCCTTTAGAAGGAGTTTTACTCCTTCTAAAGCTTAGAAATCGTTATCCAGGGACATGTGTGTTCTTTATTCCCATTTTGAAGAAGATGGGAATATTAGAGTGAAAACTTTGTTTTAAAATAAGCATTTCAAGTAACTCTTGGATCTTATGGTTTTTGTGCCTTTATCTTAAATATAATTTCACTTTAGAAACTTTGTAGATTAATTGACAAAGTCTTTTCCCTAAAGTAAAATTAAAATATCCATATTCAAATAATTTAAGTTAATTCTTTTATTATTTGTTTATAAAAATAAATTACCTAACAGTAAAGAATGCTCTGATCTGAAAGGGAAATAACATATGATATTTTTAGATAGAAATTTTACTATCTTTAAGTGGCATTTTGCCTTTATTTGTGTTACATTACTTTCCTTTCAGAGGAAAGTTTTTTTATTTTGTAGGGTAAATTTTTAGGAGGGTTTTTATGAGCAAAATTGCTGTTATTAGTGCTATTTTAGAGGAACCTCAAAGCTGTCAGCTAAAATTTAATCAGGTTATCTCTAGCTTTAAAGGCATTATAAAAGGAAGAATGGGTATCCCCTTTGAGGAGGATGGTATTTCTGTAATCTCTATTACCGTTGTAGGTGAACTAGATGAAATAAACAGTCTTACCGGTAAGCTTGGAAACATAGATAATGTCTATGTAAAAACCTCTATATCAAAGAAAGAGATATAACTATGGATAAAATTATAAGAAAAATAGAGTCCAATGATAAAAACATTATAAATAATATAGATACAGCTATAAAAGAAATTATAGATGAATTATATGAAAAAAATGACCTTGACGAACATAGGCTTTTATATTTGCTTAATAACATAGATGAAAAAAGTCGTGAGTATTTAACTTCTAAAGCCCATGAAAAAAGACTAAAGCATTATGGAAACAAGGTTTATCTTAGAGGGATTATAGAATTTACTAACTACTGTAAAAACAACTGCCTATATTGCGGAATCCGTGGAGAAAATAAAAATGCAGAAAGATATAGATTATCTTTAGAGGATA
Organism: Clostridium simiarum; assembly: GCF_018919175.1. Lineage (GTDB taxonomy): Bacteria > Bacillota > Clostridia > Clostridiales > Clostridiaceae > Clostridium_L > Clostridium_L simiarum. The sequence continues at coordinate 120,559 of NZ_JAHLQL010000007.1, forward strand.
TATTGGATTGTTGTAATTCTGGGTATAGATTAGGTTATAGAACCTTTGTGCTTCAAGGTGGCGAAGATCCTTATTATACTGATGATAAATTGGTAGAACTATTAAAAGCTATAAAAACTAATTTCCCTGACTGTGCTATTACACTGTCCATAGGTGAAAAAAGTTATGATTCCTACAAAAAGTATTATGAAGCTGGAGCTGACAGATACCTTTTAAGGCACGAAACTGCCTCTAAAAAGTTGTACCAAAGGCTTCACCCTAATATGGAACTAGAAAATAGGGTTCAATGTCTAAGAAACTTAAAGGAAATAGGTTATCAGGTTGGAGCTGGTTTTATGGTAGGTATTCCTGGACAAACCAATGAGGATTTTGTAGAGGATCTGGTGTTTTTAAAAGAGCTACAACCTCATATGGTGGGATTAGGACCTTTTATACCACATAAGGACACTATATTTAAGGATGAAAAATCAGGTACTGTGGAAACTACCGTAACCTTACTGGCTATTGTAAGAATGCTACTTCCTGATGTTTTACTTCCATCAACCACAGCCTTAGGAACTATTAGCCCAATGGGACGTGAAAAAGGTTTAAAAGCAGGTGGTAATGTAGTAATGCCAAACCTATCTCCTACCACAGTTAGAGAAAAATACATGCTTTATGATAATAAAATCTGTACAGGCGATGAGGCTGCTGAGTGTAGAAAATGTATAGAAAATAGAATAGTCAGCGCAGGGTTTTCTTTAGATTTATCTAGAGGAGATAATAACCTGTGGAGCAGAAAATAAGAATAAATAATAAGCGGAAATAACTATTAGCTTATTAATACAAAAAAATATCAAAAATAAAAATAATTTATAGATCAAAATTTAATTGGGGGGGAATTTTTAAATGTTTATAGATCATGAGTATATCGAAAATTTATTAAGAAATGCTGAAAATGCTACTAATGAAGACATAGAGAAAGTTTTAGACAAGGCCTGTAAGAAGGAAAAGCTGTCCCATGAAGATATAGCTATATTGCTTGAAATAAAAGATGAGAATCTTTTAAGTAAGATGTTTAAGGTGGCAGGTGATATAAAAAAATCTATATATGGAAACAGAATTGTAATATTTGCCCCACTTTATATAAGTGATTACTGTGTAAATAACTGTGTTTACTGTGGTTACAAGAGATGTAATGATTTTAATAGAAGAAAACTTACCCAAGAAGAAATAAAAAATGAAGTTATGATTCTAGAAAAAATGGGACATAAAAGACTTGCTCTAGAAGCAGGAGAAGACCCTGTAAACTGTGATATAGACTACATTACAGAAAGTATAAAAACTATATATTCCACTCAAAATTCAAATGGAGCTATAAGAAGAATTAATGTAAACATTGCAGCTACTACTGTAGAGAATTATAAGAAATTAAAAGCTGCTGAGATAGGAACTTATATACTTTTCCAAGAAACTTATCATAAACCTACTTACGAAAATATGCATCCTAAATGCCTAAAAGGTAATTATGAATATCATCTAACAGCCTTTGATAGAGCTATGGAAGCTGGCATAGATGATGTTGGAGCTGGTGTTCTTTTTGGACTTGCTCCTTATAAATTTGAAGTTTTAGCTTTAATGCTTCATAATGATCATCTTGAAGATGAATTTGGCGTAGGTTTCCACACTATATCAGTGCCTAGGCTTAAGAAAGCTGAGGGTATGGATCTTAAGTTATTCCCTAACTTAGTAGATGATGAAACCTTTAAAAAGATAGTTGCAATATTAAGAATCGCTGTTCCATTTACAGGGTTAATTCTATCCACAAGAGAATCTGCAAATATGAGAAAAGAAGCTATTGAATACGGCGTATCTCAAGTAAGTGCCGGTTCCTGTACAGGGGTCGGTGGCTACAAAGAACAAGAAGAAGGAAAAGATGTTAATCAATTTTCCATAGCAGATGAAAGAAGTCCTCTAGAGGTACTAAAAGGTCTTATAGATGATGGCCATATACCAAGCTACTGCACCGCTTGCTATAGGAGTGGTAGAGTAGGTGACAGATTTATGAGCCTTGCAAAATCAGGCCAAATACAGCATGTATGCCAACCAAATGCTATAATGACATTACAAGAATTTATAGAAGATTACGGTGACGAAGAATTAAAAGAAAAAGGTGAAAAATTAATTAAAGCAGAATTAAATAATGTACAAAGAGAAGATATAAAAAATAAGGTAACTGAAAACTTAGAGAAAATTAAAAAGGGTGAAAGAGATTTATTCTTCTAGGAGGCGTTATTATGAATGGTACACCAAATTCAAATAGAGTTCATATAACATTTTTAGGCAAGACTAACTCTGGTAAGTCTTCATTAATGAATGCTATTATAGGTCAAAATATATCCATTGTGTCCCCCTTTGAAGGTACCACTACAGATCCTGTAACTAAAGCCATGGAGCTTATACCTCTAGGGCCTGTTCTATTTACAGATACAGCAGGACTTGAAGATAACTCCCCTCTTGGACAGGTAAGGATAGAAAAAACCTTCAAAACTATGCTAAGCACTGATTTTGTAATTTATGTTATGGATGCAAAAGATAGGGATTATGGCTTATATGAAAAAACTCTAGAAAAAATTAATAAACACAATATTCCCCATATGGTGGTAGTAAATAAAATAGATTCAGTGAAGGAAGATAAATTGTCTGAAATAAAAAGCCATATAAAAGATGCTATTTTTGTTTCCTCAAAGAACATAGACAGCATTTTAAACCTTAAAAATAAACTAATAGAAAACTTAAATAAGCAAAAGGATGAAGATACTATTTTAGGCAACTTATTACCCTATAACAGCAAGGTCATTATGGTAATACCAATAGACTCGGAGGCTCCTAAAGGAAGGCTTATATTGCCACAGGTTCAGCTACTTCGGGACTGTTTAGACCATGGAATAAAAAGTTATGTAGTACGGGATACTGAACTTGAATCTGCCCTTCTTGATATAAAAGATGTGGATTTGGTAGTTACAGACTCCCAAGCATTTAAAAAGGTAGATGAAATAGTTCCAAAGCATATACCTCTCACAAGCTTTTCCATATTATTTGCTAATCATAAAGGAGATATAAAAACTTTTATTGAAGGAACTAAGCATATAAAAAATCTAGATGAAAACTCAAAAATACTAGTATCTGAAAGCTGTACCCACAATTATTCCCATGAGGATATAGGTAGAGTTAAAATACCAAAGATGCTAAATAAATTACTAAATAAGGAATTAAATTATGAGTTTAAAATGGCAGCAGACTTCCCAGAAGATGTAGAAAAGTACGATTTAATAATCCACTGTGGAGCCTGCATGGTGAATAAAAAAGCCATGAATTCAAAAATAATATTATGCAAAGAAAAAAATATACCTATAACAAACTATGGAATAATCCTTGCATATCTAACAGGCATATTAGATAGAAGCACTGAAATATTTCTACAAAAATAATATTATTTTGTCCTATTTAGGCTCTTTGCTATTAACTATTTTCATTATTTTATATAGGAAAGAAACTATATCTATGGAGGGGAAAGCATCCTAAAGCCTAAGTAAAAAATAAAACTGGATCTATATAGTTAAATTTCTATATAGATCCAGTGTCTTTAATTTAGAAAATTTATTTAACCCTCTGATTACCATTAAGTTAAAATGCCTTAATTCTTAGCTAGGTAGTAAGTTGTCTTAACCATCCTATTATCAGCCACATACCTTTGAAAATTCCATCCACCTAAAAATTCTTCTGTAGCCTTATATCCCTTATCATACAAGCTTTCAGCATGTTTATATGCAATATCAAAGTCCGTAGATTTTATACCCTTAGAATCAATAATTACGGTTCTCACCAAATCTTTATCTCTAATAAACCTTTCTCCATTAACATACAATGGCGCATGGATTACATCTTGTACAAATCTAAAAAAATTACAGCTACCTGTGCTGGTCTTACTATGTTTATCCTGAAGCTTTAGCCCAAAGGTAGGCCACCTTGGGACCCCTTCAACATCAAAAATCCATATTGGAAAGTTACTTAAAAGTCCACCATCTACAATACAGCTCCTAGAGGTACCATAGTTTAAAATATAAGGTGTAAAATATAGGGGTATGCTTGCACTCATCCTAACAGCTTTTGCAATTTCAAACTCTCCAGGGTCTATGTCATATTTATTTAGGTCATCTGGAAATATAACTATATCTCTCTTTGTTATATCTGATGCTATAATCTTAAGCCTACTCTTACCATTTTTCATAACATGCTTAAACTTTGTAACTTTCTTTGCTTCAAGCATTGGAGTTATCCACTTTTCTATGTTATCTCCATTGTATAATCCCTTTTCACTTAGCAGCTTAACACCTCTAAAGGGAGGAAACTTTTCATAGCATTTACCACTTTTCATAAAGGAATAATCTAAACTCTTCATAAGCTTATATAATTCATCTGCATTGTACCCTGCAACAACCAATGCAGCTACTATGGCTCCAGCAGATGTTCCCGCACACCTTTGAAATTCATAGCCATGTTTCTCTAGAGACGCCAATGCCCCAACAAAGCTAATCCCAAGAACTCCTCCACCTTCAAAAACCATATCTACCTTCATAAAATCACCTCATACTTATAATATGATTGTGAATCTTATTGGTACCTGACACAGTTTTAGGGTAAATCTTTACTCTTATAATTAATATTTAACATCCTTTAAGCATAATCCCTTTGCCTGAGCTATAGGACCTGCTTCTGATCTCTTCTTTTCATTTAGTATTTTTTCTACATCTAAAGGCTTTAAATTACCCTTACCTACTTCTAGAAGGGTTCCAGTAATAATCCTTACCATATTTAGTAGGAATCCATTTCCATTGACTTCTATTTCTATGATGCCCTTATCTTCTCTTATATCTATATAGTTAATAGTTCTAACAGTAGACTTAGTATTAGGCTTTAAGCTAGTAAAGCTTTGAAAATCATGAGTTCCAAGTAAAACTTCTGATGCTCTTCTCATTTCATCCAAATTAAGTTTATCATCAGTATGATATGTATATTTTTTATTAAATACGCTTCTAAATCTATTGTTATTTATTGTATAAACATAAGTCTTTGCCTTTACATTATATCTTGCATGGAATCTTTCACTGGTATCTTTCATAGATTTTACAACTATGTCCTCTGGTAAATATTCATACAAATAATTTAGCATCAAATCTACACTTAAATCACAATTAGTATGGAAATTTGCTATGTAATTCTCCGCATGGACTCCTGAATCAGTTCTTCCACAGCCTATTACCTGTATATCTTCTCCCGTCATTTTGGATAATACAGTTTCTATTTTATCTTGTATAGTTAAAACATTATCCTTTTGTTTTTGCCATCCTTTATATCTGCTTCCATCATATTCTATAGTCATCTTTAAATTTCTCATCTAGACCCACCTTTAATTTATTTTTTTATAAGAATCCTTTGTTTACTAAATATCCATACCATTTAACAACTCTTTAAGTTCCTTAAGTTCCTCAGCACTTAAAGTTACACCCTTACCCATCTTTTTATGCTCTGAGTCCCAGTCCCTTAAATCATATTTAGCTTCTTTATCGTTCCATGATATTAAGTTTAGTTCCTTCTTCCAACCCTTTGAGGATTCTGAAAGAGAACCTATAGATTCTTTAATTTCAAATTTTATATCTGCCATTTTATATTCACTCCTTTAAATATCTTATGTATATACGCAACCAAGGTTTGCTTTAATTTAAATTATACTATAATTCTAACCCTTTTATCCTTTTTCTATAAAAGGGTAGGATACTTATCTAAAATCATCTCATCTTTTAATATTTGAAATATCTTGTCCTCATATTAAACCCTAAGATAAGTATTTCTATAGTATAAGTCTATATGTATTTTAAAGAGCTATCAATGAAAAATTTTAATATTAGCTAGTAAGTTGGTATGCTCTAAAAAAATCTTTACTCCAATTAAAATTAGCACAACCCCTCCCAGTATTTCTGCATTTTTCTTTAGGAGTAATCCGCAGTGTTTTCCTACGAACACTCCCATAAAACAGACTACAAAAGTTATGAGTCCTATTATTATGACAGCTTGAACAATAGAAACCCTTAAAACTGCAAAACCAACACCTACAGCTAAAGCATCTATGCTAGTAGCTATGGAAAGCATAATCATGGTTTTAGTATTTAAGCACTCCCTAGGATTTTCACTATTTTCACAGACAATAGGCTCATCCTTAAAAGATTCATAAATCATCTTAGCCCCTATAAATCCTAATAAAATCAAAGCAATCCAATGATCTATCTTTGTTATGTAATCTTGAAATTTAATTCCTAAAAGCCAACCTATAAGTGGCATAACCCCCTGAAAAAGTCCAAAATAGGTTGCAGTTTTTAATGCCTCCTTCCCATTAGCATCTCCAAGCAAAATGCCATTAGTAATAGAAACCGCAAATGCATCCATAGACAGGGCAAAAGCCGTGACTATAATAGTTAATAAACTCATTTAAAAATCCCCCTTATTTAATCTGATTATTTAAGATACTTTTTAATTTAAATAACTAGATTACTTATTAAATTAATGTTTTGTAATTATACTCTAAAAAAAACAGTGTCTATGATGCCAATCCATCTAGCTTTTTAATTCTTTACTTAGATTTAATGGACCATAGACATATTTAACGCTTATATAAAGTGCAAGTACTATTTATAAATAAAAAAAGACTCATATATAGCACAAAAATACTATATATGAGTCTCATTATTTAAGACAAGCCAGACTTTATAAAGTCAATATGTTGACTATGCCACAGGAATTCCTGCCAATTACTCCCTCATAGAGTTAAATTAATATTTAATTGTGAGTCTTATGTCATAATTTCAAAACAATTACATTATACTACTTAATAGCATAAAATTCAATATGTCATTATCCTAATCCCTTTTATTTATTAAATGGTTTTCATAAAAATTATTTAATAAATCTGTATTTTATTAGAAAATATTTACATATTAAAGAGCCTATTTAAATAGAATTTAATACATTTATGAAAACCTTTTATATAGCTGTGAAAATTTTGTTGTAAAGTGTTGAATTTAACTATAAAATTAAGATACACACAATTGTTTTTTTATAAAGTAAGGTGGTATATTATGTTTCCTATTAAAAAGAAGTCTTTAATAGCTATATTAATATTTGGGATGTTGAATTTCCTTTTAAACTTATTCCCCCTTTCCCTTTATTTTTCAGTGGAGTTTATCTTTGGAAATATAGCTTCCCTACTAGCCTCTGTACTTTTCGGCCCTTGGGTTGGATTTTTTTCTTCGTTACTAGGTAACTCTATAACAATATTTTTATGGCATGACCCCTATGCAATGATTACTATGGCTCTAGAAGCACTTTTTGTTGGCTATGTTTTCAAGAAAAATTATGAATATACTACGGAGAGCATTCTTATTTATTGGTTTTTAATAGGATGTCCTTTTGGTTTTTTATACTATAGATATATATTAAATGGGGATTTAGTTTTAATCCAAATGGTGCTTCTTAAGCGATTACTAAATGAGTTAATGAACATTTCTATTGTAAATATTTTATTATTGGTAAATATAGATAAGGTTTTCAAAAAAGATTTTAAAAGAGATTTTGACTTTTTTCCTATAACTTATGTCATAAAGAACTTTTTTCTTGCTGTAACTCTAGCCTCATTATTAACTTTATCTCTAGTAGGAATTAAAAGCTTTTATAACCTATCCACTTTAAACATAAAAAACGACCTTAACAGTTATATACAAGACTTAGGCAATAAATTAAATATTTACTTTATAAAAAATCCTAATTCAGATAGTGTAAATCTTAAAAACTTTAAGTTTAATAACATAAAAAAACCAGATCATCTTATTTTCATTTTAGATAACGATAAAATAGTCTGGTCTTCTAAACATGATTTAATAGATGAAGATTTTTCTTTAGATAAAATAGAAGCTCTCTTTACTAATGCAAATTTAAAATCTAAAGTATCTAAAGCTTCTAATAATATTTTTATAGAAAATGATTCTTTTATCTTTAATGATAAGGAATATATAGTATATGCTGCCACATCAGCTACAAACTTATTTTATTATTTAAATAAAGAAACCATATTATATTTTTTATCTATAATTGTCATATTTATAACTATGATATTTTTAAGTACACTTGTTTCCGAAAAAATAGCCACACCAATTAAAAGGCTTAGTGATGCAACCCCTCATTTATTACCAGAGGATAATAAGGAGTCTCCAATCACTTCAATAAAATCTAATATAAAAGAAATTGCCACATTAATTAATAGCTTTAACCAATCTACAGAAAAGTTAATTAAATCTTATAGGTCTTTGAAAGAATCTAATGGAAAATTAAATAAAATGGTGGTTAGAGATGCCCTTACAAATTTATATAACAGACGATATTCTGGTAAGTTTTATAAAGATTTAGAAAAAAGCTTTTCAGAAAATTACAGTGTTTTAATGATGGATATCGATCATTTTAAGTCCATTAACGATAATTTTGGTCACCAAATAGGTGATGAAGTGCTAATAGTTATTGCAAATATACTAAAAAACAATTCTGATGAAAATGCTAGTGCTATAAGATATGGTGGTGAAGAATTTCTTCTCTTGCTAAAGAACTCTAATAAATCTTCTGCTGAAAAAGTAGCAGAAGAAATTCGCCATATTGTTGAAACCTACCCTTGGGATACAATCCTTAAGGACTCAAATTTTCCAGTTACCATATCTATAGGAGTGGCCTATTCTCATTATAAAGGTGAGCATATAGATGACTTGATAAGTAGGGCTGACACCTGTCTTTATGAATCAAAACAAAGTGGCAGAAATAAGATTACAGTAGAGTAAAATAAAATAATTTTAAGTTTCCAGTAGAGTTTTAAACTCCACCGGAAACTTAGAGATGTTTACCCATAAATATTTTTATACTTTTTTTCAATACTATAAAAGCCTAAAACTTTAATGTTATTTTTCTCTACTAATTCTTTTATAGCTTCTTCATCTTCTTTACTATATTCCATAGATATACCACAGCAGGTTGAAAGTTCCCTGGGTGTTGGTACTATAACATATTTTATTTTATTTGTTTTTAATACCCCTTCCAGAGCAAGTCCACTGCTATGAGAAGGAAATAAAACATAGTTTTTTATATTTCTATTTTCATAGTTGTCCATTAAAACTCATCACCTTAAATCATTTCTAAGAAAGCCTCAACTCTAGTTTTTATTTGACCTGAGTCTTCTGTGGAGTAATCTGTTTCTATGCTTATCATAGGAACTCCTGCTTCCTTTAATGCCTTTTCTACTCTGTTAGCTTCTACAGAATATGTATGGCAGAATGAAAGATTTGAATAGATAACTCCGTCTATGTTATATTCTTTTACATATCTTAATATATCCTCTATTCTTCCCTCATTTGGTGTGAAGCAAGCACAGTTTATGTTTAAATATCTATCTGCTAAATTCTTTATTAATTCTTCTATAGTTTCTCCTTCAGCCTTTACTTCATTTTCAAAATATCTAGTGCCTGTACAAGTTTCTTCTACAACAACTTCTGCTGGAAGACTTTCTATTATGCTATGAAGTTTCCAGTTAGGAATAGCCATAGGTGTTCCTGTTATCATAATTCTTTTCTTTCCTTCAGGCTTTTGAGTCTTTACTCTTTCTTCTAATTCATCGCATAATTCATTTACTTGAGTTGTAAATCTTACTGGATCATCATTAAAAGCAATTTGTGATATTAAAAGAGAATCTAACCCAGTTATTGGAGAAGGTGTTACCTTTCTTAAATCATAAAGTCTTTTAAGTGCTCTTCTCTTTTGGTTACAGACTTCTATAGCATCCTTTAAATTTTCTACAGTAATCTTATTTCCTGTAAGTTTTTCTACTTCATCTATAAATAACTTTATTTCATCCATCCACATATTATAATCTTTAGTTCTCTTCATTTGTGGAAGGTCCATTACATGTACAGGTACATAATCATTTAGTATTTCCCACGCCTTCTTTTTACCATCACAAGTAGTTTCACCAACTACCATATCACAGGATTGGAAGTAAGGGCATGTCCCACTTACCTTAGCACCAACAAAAGCTTTTATAAGAGGACAAAGATTTCTTGGCACATGTTTTTCTCCATCTTCAATCCAGAACTGTGAACCAGCACAAAGCCCTACAGATAAAGCATTTGCTGCTAATATAACCTCATCTGGTACAAAAACACAGAAGGTTCCAAGAACTTTTCCACCTTGTTTTTTATGATCTTCAAGTTCTTTTATCCTAAGACCGTGAACCTCTGAGAAAACAAAATTAAAATAATTCATTCCCTCTGGTCTGTTTTTTTGAGTTAAGTAAACACTACCAAACATTTCAGGTAAAGCTGCACAAAGTTGATCATGTTTCTCTAAATCCATATCTAAGTTTTTCCACATTTCTCTATAGTCTGCCATAATGAATCCTCCTTAAATATTAAAAATCATTAAATATATATTAAAGTTATTTAATGCTAGTTTTCTTTGTTAAAGCACCTTTTTAAAAATATAAGGCTCCTTGAAATTCTATTTTTCTAGATTACTAATATAGCTTCAAAAGAATTAATTTTTAATATTAATAGTAAGCCCTAAGTTTTAAATATTACTTTAACTTATCGCTAGTTTCTTTTGCCATAATAGCAGCGCCTATAGCTCCTGCATATCTTCCTTTAGGATTAGTCTCTAAAGTCTTTCCTAGCTTTTTTCCTAAGCTATTTATTAAATAGCTATTCTCACAAAGACCTCCACTTAGAAAATAATTCTCTGCTCTACCATGCCTTTGACATAGGGAATTTACCCTACCAGAAATAGATTCAATCACTGCAAAAGCAATATTCTCTCTTTTTTCACCACTACCTATAAGGCTTATAACCTCTGACTCTGCGAAAACCGTACACATAGAGCTAATAGTTACTCCAGATCCCTTCTTAGAGAGTTCACTCATTTCCATAATATCAAGACCTAAGGTGTTAGCCATCATCTCTAAAAATCGACCTGTTCCAGCTGCGCATTTATCATTCATGGTAAAGCTTGTAACCTTTCCATTCTCTATGGTTATTATCTTGGTATCTTGTCCACCGATATCAATTACAGTGCAGTCCTTATTTACTAAATAGTTAGCACCCTTTCCATGGCAGGTTATTTCTGTTACGGTTTTATCTGCATAAGGTACAGAAATTCGCCCGTAGCCTGTAGCCACTATATATGAATTTTCCAGGTAATTCTTCTTTTCTAGATATTCTTTTATATCCCTTGCTGTTTTCACACTGCTCCATCCTGTTGGAAGCATAAAATTTTCTATTAAAGCTTCATCACAAAATACAGCTACCTTAGAAGCTGTTGAGCCTATATCTATGCCCACATAATACATCTTCATCTTTCCTTTGTAATAAATTTATAATCTTAACTACTGATTTTTCTCTTAATTTCAAACATTTCATAATTTCAATATTCGTAAATTCATCTTCATATTATCCTGGAAGAGTAAGCGATTACTATCAAGCCATAGGCTTGGGTACTTGATTTAGAAACTCCTCTTCATCTCTTCAGATGAGTATTCGAAGAATAAACGAATACCGTCAATCCAATAGGCTTAGGTACCTGCTTAACCCATTTACACAAGATCATAGATCTTGGTTCTCTGATTAAGAAACTCTTTCTCTTTTTATCGAAGGAGTACTCGAAGAGTAAGCCATTCTCACAAGATTTTAAATCTTGGTTCTCTGCTTAAGCGACTATCACCAAATCGTAGATTTGGGGTATCTGGTTACAGTCTTAACAAACTATTACAAAAATACTGTCTCTCCGACAATTTCATTATACTTTATACACTTTTTTTCTTCTAATCGAAAAAACCTATAATGAAAACCTTTTCTATAGATAATAACTATAGCGAGGCTTTGATATAGCTAGGTTTTGAATAGGTTAATTTAAAAATGTAAAAACTTTAATGGAAAACTTATAAATATATGGCATAAATTTTAGAATATTCATTATTTTCCACGCAAAATATAACGAGTATTTTATTGATTATTGTCCTAATAAGTTATATATTTATATCTAAGGGGTTATATTATAACCTACTTTATTTAAAAGGGAGGTGTACGGTTGCAGAATATCTAATAAAATCTATAAAAATATATTTAATAATATATGTGTACCATGCGTTGTATGGGAATTTAAGCCCTCGGACTATCTTATTAATCCAAATCCTAAGTATATAAATGGCAAGATAGGGTAGGTTGAACAGGGAATTAAACAAACTTTATGGATATTTATAAAGTTCTGGCAACGGTAATTAAAATGTCTAAAATGAGCGTATCACGTCGAATTGTCACTATGGCCTTATTTATAGCCATCACTTTCGTATTATCAAGATTTTTGTCTATCCAATTTTTACCTACAATTAAAATTAGTTTTGCATTTTTGCCTATAGCTTTAAGCGCCATGCTTTTTGGCCCTGTATACGGAGGGCTAGTAGGTGCTATTGAAGATCTTATAGGTGCATTTTTAGTGCCTAAAGGACCATTTTTTCCAGGCTTTACTTTAAGTGCTTTTTTGGTAGGACTTATTTATGGATTAATACTTTATAAAAAGCCCAAAACCATAACAAGGTTCATAATTTCATCCTTACTTATAAGTGTTATAGTAAATATATTCTTAAACACTGTTTGGTTAGCGGTACTATTTAATAAAGCTTTTATTCTAATAACTCAACCTAGAATAATAAAAGCTTTAATAATGTTACCCATTGAAATAATAACCTTATCCCTTGTATGGAAATACATAGGGTCTCAGTTAGAAAATAAGGTGTAAAAATTGTAGAGCAATTTTTATAAATAATAGATATGAAAAAAGCTGTATCAAAAATTTTGATACAGCAATTTTTATTATGATCATCCGTTGTGATGGTATTTTAAAGGAAACTCATCTTCATAACTTCAGATGGTACTCGAAGAGTAAGCGACTACCATCAAACCATAGGTTTGGGTATCTGCTTAACCGACTATCACCAAATCATAGATTTGGGATACCTGCTTAGGAAACTCATCTTCATGACTTCAGATGAGTACTCGAAGAGTAAGCGACTACCATCAAGCCATAGGCTTTTGGTATCTGCTTAACCGACTCACACAAGATCATAGATCTTGGTTCTCTGCTTAGGAAACTCATCTTCATAGCTTCATATGAGTACTCGAAGAGTAAGCGACTACCATCAAACCATAGGTTTGGGTATCTGCTTAACCGATTATCACCAAATCGTAGATTTGGGATACCTGCTTAAATCCTTACACAACATTAGGGATTTTGGTTTCCTGCTTCATACTTAAATTTTTCTTTAACTTTGAAAAAAATATCAAGGTTATCCCTAAGGATAAAACTTCTGCAAAGGGTACTGTAAGCCATACTCCACTTACCCCTAGCATATTAGGTAAAATAAATAAGCCTAGCAGTATAAATACAACACCTCTGCCTAGGGATACAACTGTAGCAAGCATAGAATATTCAATGGCTTGAAAGTAGCTTCCCATAACTATATTCACTCCCATAATAATAAAGGCTATGAAGTAAAGTTGTATTCCCTTTGAAGTAATCTCCATAAGTTCTAGACTATCTTTATTAAAAAGTGAAACTATTTGTCTTGGGAAAAGCATCCCCACTAAAAAAAACATTACTCCGAAAGCAAAAGCAAAAGTGACTCCAAGCTTTAACACCTTATTAACTCTTTTCATTTCTCTCGCTCCATAGTTTACGCTTATTATAGGTTGGCTAGCCTGACAAATCCCAGTAAAAATAGCTCCACACATTAGGGATATATTTGCTATTATGCTGTATGCAGATATTCCTATGGTACCAGTTATCTTATCTAATACCATATTAAAAGCAAATATAACTACACCAGAAGAAATTTCTATTATAAAACTGGGTACTCCGTTTTTTAATATTCTTTTTAATGTACTTCCTTGAACTTTTGTCTTTACAAATCTCAAACTTCCTTTTCCTCTTATAAAATGAAAATATACTAATATAAATAAACCTATAAGAGATGCAGTAATAGTTGCAATAGCCGCCCCTCTCATTCCTAGATGAAATACCATTACAAATAACCAATCTAAAATTATATTAATAATTGTTCCAATAACAGTAGCCCACATAGCAAGTTTTGGTGCTTTATCATTTCTTATAAATACTGAAAGAGCATTTGAAATTAAAAATGAAAAGCTAAACATCATGATTACACTTAAATAATCCTTAACTAGCTTAAAGTTACTTTCTGTAGCACCTAAAAATATGCATAGCTCGTCTATAAAAACACTTCCTAAAACAGCTGTTAATGTTCCAAATACTATTGCCACTATCATAGATTGAGTAAATATTTTGTTTACCATATCCAGCCTTTTTTGTCCCATACTTATTGCCATGGCAGTAGCTCCACCTACTCCTGCTAGTAAACCTAGCGCAAATATTACATTATAAACAGGTAATGCAATATTAAGAGCCGCCAGCCCATCGCTTCCTACTCCTCTTCCTATAAATATAGTGTCAAATAAAATATACATAGATGCCACAGCAGTGGCTGCAATACTTGGACCTAAATATCTCAAAAAAAGCCTGAATACATCATCTTTTAAAAAATCTACTTTATGCTTCATATCCTGTCCTCCCCTTATGCTAATTCATAATATTGTAAAGTTTTTAAATGCCACAAGATGTATTCTAAAGGTTATAGTAACTATAATGTCAAGATATTTTTACTTAATAGGAATCTGAATCTCATTTATATACTCCTGCTTAAACTCTGAAAAGGCTGAATCTGTAATAATTAGAAAAATACCATCTCCAACTATTTCTAGATTATTTTCCTCAATCCAGCATAACAATTTTTTATAATGAATCTCCCCTATTTCACAGTCTCCTTTAAAGGCAATGGTAGCATATTTCCCTCCTGATAAAGTTTTAAGATTTTTGTCTAAATCCTCTTCTTCAAATATGAGGGCTACACTTTTATAATAATTATATTTTTTGTTTTTTAATTGATTTCTATCTATTATACAAGATATAATCCCATTAAAAAGACATAAATCATCCTTTACTAGGGCAGTCAACTCCTTTAGTCCATATTCAAAATGGATTACGCTATCTCCCTCTTCAAGGTCAAGGTAAACTATTTTCCTAGAAGGAAGTGTCTTTATGGTACATTTATCAAATATATCCTCCCTCATATATTCTTCCATAAACCTTACCTTATCCTCTATGCTCTTACATCGCCTGTTTAAAATATCTATCTCTTTTTTTATCATAATCTCCTTATGCTTTAATACATCTATCATGGAGTTTAAATTTCTTTCCTTAAAATACTTTTGAATATCCTTTAAGGGTACCCCAAGCTTTTTTAAAAATAATATAGAATCTAACTGTGCAAACTGCTCTATGCCATAGTAACGATAATTATTAACTTCATCTATATAATCCGGCTTAAATAGTCCTATTTGATCATAGTACCTAAGAGTCTGAGCTGAAATATTATGTAACTTCGCCATCTCTCCTATTAAAATTTTTGCTTTCACTAAATCACCTCAAATAACATTTTACATTTTGCTCTTTCAACCTTCTATAACAATTTTTTAAAATAAGGTATTGATGATTAAGTACCAAATCCTCAATAAAGATAATTTATGTTATAAAAAAAGATATCCTTCATAACTCAAAGCTTGAACCCCTTACATAAAAAGTTCTTCAAGAGTCATCAAAGATACCTAATGTTTATTTATACCTCTTTATATCTAAAGCAACTAGTTAAATGATCATTAATAATACCTACAGCCTGTAGATATGCATAAATTATTGTAGAACCTAAGAATTTAAATCCTCTGGCTTTTAAGTCCTTACTTATCTTATCAGAAAGTTCTGTTTTAGCAGGAGCCTGTGATATATCCTCCCATGCATTAACAATAGTTTTGTTTTCTACAAAACTCCATATGTAATTATCGAAACTACCGAATTCCTCCTGCACTTTTATAAACTGCTTAGCATTATTAATTGAAGACTCTATCTTTCTCTTATTTCTTATTATACCAGAGTTTTGTAGCAGTTCATTAACCTTATTATCATCATATTCAGCTACCTTTATATGATCAAAATCATCATAAGCTTTTCTGTAACCTTCTCTCTTTCTAAGCACAGTAATCCAGCTTAAACCTGCCTGAGCCGATTCTAATATTAAAAACTCAAAATGCTTTTTATCATCATGTACAGGAGCGCCCCATTCTTCATCATGATATCTAACATAAAGTTCATCCTCACCACACCATGGACATCTGTTCATCAAAATCCCTCCACCTTACCTTTAAATTTAGAATTAATAAATGATAATTATATAGTAACAATATTTTACCATATATCATTGGATTTTATATGATTTGTAATAAAAAACTTTTCCTATTAGGTAGAAGATAAGCCTATTAGCAGTTAACTAAAATAATAGATGGAGGTTACTCTAAAGTCCCCCATCTATTGCTTATTTGCATGATTCATTTACTTATTCTAATAATTATTTTGATTTATTCATTATAATCTTCTAGTATTTTAAAATATCTACTTTCTAACTCTTTTATAGTGCTTTCACTAGAAGATCTTTTATTTTCTAATTTATTTATCATACCTTCTACCATATCATAGCCATCTTTGGCATCATTTAAAGCATTGTTTATTTTATTTTGGACACACCAATCTACAAAAAAGTTATCAAAAAAGTAATCTGCAAAGGTAGTAAATCCACCTATATCTATATTAAAATCTAAGTCACTCCCTACATCCATTAACTCTCTTTTAAACTTATTAGCATAACGCTTTATATCATAGGCACAGTCTTTGGCTTCATTAATTTTGCTGTGTTTAGCAGCGGTACTTATAAATCCGCCTCCAACCATATCAATAACTCCCCAGCCACTGGCACTATCAAGGTTTTCTATAAGCCTGCTCATGCTACTTAGTAATGAATCTCCAGCACTTATAGCCTCCCTAATCTCTTTCAGTTCACCCCTTGATGAACCTATTTCATTTTGGATAGATTCTAGTTCCATCCTTTCCTTTGAACCCTTAGAAAGTATTTTTTCTTTATTTTCCTCTATTATTTTCTCATATTCTATTTTGCAATTATCTATTTCCCTTAAATCTCTTCTTATCTTATTTTTATCGGACTTTAAAAATTCAAGCATATTAGAGCATTCATCATACTTTGCTTTAGCCATCATATATTCATACTGCTCTTTTTCTATCTTTTCATCTTTTTTACCCATTAAAGAGTATAAAAATGAAGCTAATCCACCCTTTTCTAAATTCTCTACGTCCTTTTTTTCTTTTTGTAATATCCTCTCTAAATCCCTTAGCTTATCTTCCTGTAGCTTTATATCATCCTCTGCTCTCTTTAGTTTTGCCAATAGTTTTCCCTCACTATTTATCTTTTCCTTTAATATTAAAATTCTATTTCCTTCCATACCAAATCCCCCTTTATTTTTCTGTTGATTATAATTTCTAATGCTCCTTTTTAAGAAAACTCTTCTTCATAACTTAAGTAGGAATAAAGAGCATTTATATTCTTTAATAACTATTTCAAATATTCAGAGGGAGTCAAAACTCCATCTTAAGTCAAAAGCTCTGTTTACCAATTATATTATAAATCTTCACTACGCTTTATATTATAGATTTTCACTACACTCTATTATGGACTTTACATTTTTTTCAACCTGCTCTGGTAACTTTTGAAGAAGTGCTCTTTTAAGTAAACTAGGATTTTTCACCCCACGGGTCTTTAAGTAATCTTCAATTAAATTAACCTTCACTTCTCTATTAGCCATCAGTTGGTAAGCAATATACCAATCCTCCAGGGAAGACATAGGAATCTTAATGCCTTTTATGTCTTTAAAGTCTGTTATAGACTCTTTATCAAAGGGATATTTATAAACACCACAACTATGATTTATAGCAAAATCAGACATCACATCAATATCTATGCCCTTTATATTATATTCATAAAAATACTTAGTTGAATAAGTTCCGGAACTTTCTATTGGCTTTTTATCTCCCAGAGATTTTAATATACTGTCCAAAAGATCTATATCTTTGTTATGAACAATTATATCTATATCATTAGGACACTGTATTAGTCCATAGTGGTTTAAAACTATAGATCCCCCTACAGCCCATAATATATTTTCTTTATTTATTTTTTCTCCAATATAATAAAGAACTTCAAACAGCATAGAATTTTTCTCCTTTAATTCATTTTCAACCTTAAATTTAACCAACTCCACTTCCCCTTTTTTTATAACCTCATAGTTAAATTGAATTGGTGAGTTTACCTCCTGAAACTCCTTAATTATGGTATCTAAAACCCTTAATCTTAAATGAGAATAAATATATCCAAGCTCTGGTACCATTAATATATATTTAAGTTCCTCTAAAGATATTTCAAAGTCTTCATACTCTTTCTTTTTTTCAAGTTCTAAATAAAATATCTTAGAGTAAACACTTTTAAACTCTGGAATATAGGTTTTTGTTATGGCTTTTTTTCTTTTCTTTATTACTTTATGTTTATTTAAATCTTTATCCATTACTTATCTTCAGTGAGAGAGTGTAGTGTAAGTACCAAACTCCCACTAGATCCTCCTTTCTATTTTTTATTTTGTAATTTTAAACTTTCACATTTTATGATTTCTATTTAATATACTGTTTTTAATCTCTTCATCTTCCTTGATACTTTTTTTTTCCATCACTAACATAGCTAGCATCCTATGGTATCTTATAAAAATCACCATCACCAAATTATGGATTTAGTGATTTTCTTTAAAGTCAGAATAAAACTCATCTTCTAAGATTTATATGTAGTATTCCCTTTAATCTTACTTTGTCTAAATCTAAAAATCCTTTGATTATAATTATATCAAAAAAACCCAAAGACTCATATTAGATGAACCTTTGGGTTTAAATGATATTAATTATGAAATTACCATAATACTTTCATCTGGCACCTATTAACTATCATGTTTAAGCTAATAATTAATAAATCCCATGTGATACAAAAGTATATATTTGATATATGCAGATCTAATCTTCCAAGACTAAATCATCACCCTGATCTTTAGTATCCACATATATTACTCTAGTCTTTGTACATTTATAGCTTGTGGTCCTCTTTCTCCTTCTACCACATCAAAGGTAACCTGTTGACCTTCATGAAGATCTTTGTTATTAGACTTCTCCTTAACTTGAGAGTGATGGACAAACACATCTTTTCCATCATTTCCAGATATGAATCCATACCCCTTCTCACTATCAAACCATTTTACTATTCCTGTTATAGACATATTAAAATCCTCCTTATTATATTTCTTCTTAGTATTTGCAAAGACTCTGATAAATATTTAAGGAAATTAATAAAAGGTAGCAAAACCACCTTTTTTAAAGGGGAACTTGCTACCTTTTTTCACTTTAGAGATTTTAAAAAATCTTTATTTTCCAAATTTAACTTTAATCTAACGTTATTATAACCCTTTCACATTTCTATATATCATTAATTTTCTTACCACATCTAGGACAATAGGCGAACTCCTCCTTAGTTTTGCTACCACAATAAGGACAGTATATTACATCTATATCTGGCTTAATCCCTATATCCTCATAATTATTAGATCCAGTACTGTTATTTTTTAAATACTTATCTAAGGGGTCAGATTCCTCCTCAGGGTCTGTTATATCATATAAAGACATCCTATCCTTTCCTGTAGCATTTTTATAATTATATATGGCTTGAATTATAGCAATAACTATAAAAATCACACCAAATAAAGGAAGAGGCATTGGCGATCCTATTCGAAATGCACCTAAAGTCCAAAACACACCAAAAATTGCTGCCACGATACTCCCTATGGTATTCATTGCAGACGGCCCTCTTCCAGGCTTAATACTCTTCAACTCAATCCCCTCCCCTAAAATTATAATAAATATGAAATTTCTCATTTCCCCCTTATTAATTAGAAACTTATTATTTTTAATACTTATACTATATATTATAAATGTAAGTCCTTTAAAAGTTAACACAGATAACAAAAAAGTAAGAAACTTTTATAAGTTTCTTACTTTTGATGTACCTTGTTTAGCTTGGACTTTGGTGGTGAATTAACTTTAGAGAACCAACAGGGGTTTCCTTATCATAATTCTATAATCCTTCTGATTAAACCAGTCTTCTTTATTTTTCTGATTTATTCAACTTAAACTCCATTTCCTCAGATACACTTACATTAAATAAATAAGTTAAATTAACCTCATTTAAAAATTTATCCTGAAGTTCTTCTGTTAAGTTAATTTCATTAAGCTTATTATGGTATACCCCAACAAAAGATCTTATATCTTTTATTTCTTCAAAAACATGATAGTTTAAAGCTTCCCTATGAACCTTATAGTAGTTTTCCATAAGAGAATACATCTGTCTTCCTCCAAATAAGTCAGCCAAATATCTTGTATAAGCATGAGCTATTAGTAGCTCTGGTTGACTTTTAGACACTTCCTTTAATCTATTAACAAAAACTCCAGTAGATTTTAATGGAACCATCTCCTTTATCTTTTCACCTAAAAGTAACTCTAAGTCCTTTTCTATAGCCTTAGCTCTTTTTAATTCCTCATAAATAAATGGCTTTATCACTTCATTATCTTTATTCCTATCCATCTCCTCTTCTATGGTCTTATAAATAAAATATAAGTTGAATAGATATTCTGCATAACTATCTTTTGATGCCTTTTCAGCAAATAATCTCTTAATAAAACCAGTAGATTCAGCCATAGCATGTAGGTCCTTTGTATTTTCACGTATATTTAACATTAAGTTT
This sequence comes from Clostridium simiarum, assembly GCF_018919175.1. Classification (GTDB taxonomy): domain Bacteria; phylum Bacillota; class Clostridia; order Clostridiales; family Clostridiaceae; genus Clostridium_L; species Clostridium_L simiarum. The sequence goes on from NZ_JAHLQL010000007.1 coordinate 141,540, forward strand.
TCTTTAATCATATTATTATCTCCTTTAAATGAAACTAATTATTATTGACTAGTCATTCTTGACTAATTTCATTATAGCACTTTTGACATTATAGTCAAGTATGACTATAATAAAAATTAAATCATTTATCCAGTAGACATAAGCTGGATAAATTCTTCTAAGACTCATATGCAGTAGGGTATTACCCTATTCATTCCATCTAAGTCTTAGAATCACCTTATGTTGAAAAGTTATACAATATAGAAAGGAGTTGAATTTTAATGAGAGCTTTATACTTATTAATAAATAGTATGCCTCATTAAATATAAATTATGGATGATAGACATCTTTTATTATTAGGATTATTACAATTTCAAAGTCAACACGGTTATCAAATAAACGAATTTATTGAAAATAATATGAGCTGCATACTTCCTTTAAAGAAGCCCACTGCCTATGCCATATTAAACAAGCTTCAAGAAGAAGGATATATTCAAATGAAGGAAGAACAAACAGAAAACCGCCCCACAAAAAAAGTTTTTTCTATAACAGAAAAAGGTGAGACCTTATTTTTAGAATTAATGGAAAGCAGCTTAGAAAATGTAGATGAAATCAACTTTTCTGGCGATGTTGCATTTTTATTTTTAGATAAGCTACCAAAAGAAAAAGTAATATGTTGTTTAGATAAAAGAATAGAAAAACTGGAAAAGATCATTGAAGAATATAAAACTATAACCCAAACCACCCCTAAAGGTCACAAGGGTCATAATGGTATAGCTTTTGCCATAAAAAGAAGATTAGCTTTACTAAAAGAAGACCTGTGCTGTGTGAAAAGCCTTAGGGAAAGCTTCCTTTAACACCCGATAAGTATAAATCTTCTAAATTATAAAGGAAGCCCTTTTGAGCTTCCTTTAGCTTATATCTTTTTCATATTTCAAATTAAACTGTAGTAATTATTAGTAGTTACTCTTAAATGGTTTCTGCTCTGCATAGTAGGGTGATATATCATCCTCTATTTTAGTTAATTCCTCACCATCCGCTGAAATCCCAATGATCTCAAAGGTCGAACCTTGAAATTTATTCATATATACAAGCCATATTCTTGTATCATCCGCATTAATAATTTTGGCTTCACCCTCTATATTTCTTTTCTTTTCCACAATCTTTACTTCACTAATATCAGGATTACCAATAATACCAAAGTATATTGGTAATGAGGTTTTTTCTATGTTAGGAAAATAGTTATAAGATACACCGAATGTACTGGCTACCAATTTTATATCTCCTTGGAAACCACTATAAACAGTTTTATAACCACCTATATTCTTTTTTACAAAAGCAGTTATTAAATTATCCTCACTTAAATTATTAAAAAATACTATACTCCCTCCATCAGTTTCCTCTTCATGTATAATATTTATTGGCTTTGAATCAGCAGTAGTTATTGCTTCCTCTATTGTTTTTACACCACTTTTAAATTTAATTGCTAAAAATAGTGAAATAACCATTGCACCTAAAACAATAAACCTCACTTTCTTTTTCATAAACTCTCCCCTCTTTAATTGACATTTATAATGAAAACATATATTAATTGGTTTCTTTTATATCATCACTACCACTATTAATATTGACCCTCCTTAAATGGAAATGAGCTCTGCTAAAGGTCTAGGAAAATCTAACTAATCATTAGATTAAGTCACAAGCTCTACTTCATGGTTAGTTTAACTTGATCTTTTTATGACTATTATAGGCACACCAGAAAAATATAATGGAAAGCACAAGATTTCCTGCTGCCTTAATATTAAATGGATTTAATTCTATTCCAAACCCAACTAATAAAATGAAAGCAACAAATAAACATAAATTACAAAAATAAGCAATTGTATGTCGTATATTATATTTTTCCAACCGTGGCTTAAACAAAATGTGCTCTAAACCATTGAAAATACAAGCTTTAAGGAGCATGCTCTATCAATTTTTCAAAAAACACAAATCGGGTGGAAAAATTTCAAAGAAAGCCTTTATTTTCGGTAGGTTAAAGGCTATAATGAAATTAGCGAATGGCTTAACTGCAGTGGTTGAACCTTAAGCAGAGAACCCAAATCTGCGATTTGGTGTGAGTCGCTTACTCCTTCGACAAAGAGAGAAGGAGTTTCATCAAAATCAATTGATAAATCTTTTATTAAACCTTAACATAGGATGTATTTAAATTAAAGCCAACCAGTTTTCATGGAACCATCTGGGTTGTTAAACCTTAACATAAGATGTATTCAAGCAGAGAACCCAAATCTGCGATTTGGTGTGAATCGCTTACTCCTTCGATGAAAAGAGAAGGAGTTTCATATTATAATCAACTCTTGATCTCCAAACTCCTATTGGAACATAACCCCAAAAGCCTTCAATTTAGCATTATATTTTTCCAACCTCCAATTAAACAAGACACCCCCTAAGTCATTGAAAATACAAGGTTTAAAGGGTGTTTTCTATCAACTTTTTTAAAAACACAAATCGGTTGGAAAAATTTCAAAGAAACCCTTTATTTTCAACACTTTAAAGGATATAATGAAATTAAAGAATGGCTTAACTCCAGTGGTTGAACCTTAACATAGGATGTATTTAAATTTATCCACTACACCATTGTAAACTTTTCTGATATAGTGTTGAACCTTAACATAGGATGTATTTAAATTTGTCTATATAATTTTTCACAGAATCTATTGCAGGTAGTTGAACCTTAACATAGGATGTATTTAAATGATAAGGCACTTATAATAGCTAATCGAAATGGAGACTGTTGAACCTTAACATAGGATGTATTTAAATAATGGTTCTGTTATGCTAATTATCTCAATACCGTATTGTTGAACCTCAACATATGATGTATTTAGATGGTGTTTCGCCACCATTAAGGGCGACCGATAATAGAATTCAACCTTAACATAGGATGTATTTAAGCAGAGAACCCAAATCTGTGATCTGATGTGAGTCCCTTACTCTCCGAGTACTCCTTCGATGAAAAGAGAGGGAGTTTCATTTTCTTATTAAAAATTAATGAATCTATTTAACCTTGGCAAAATAATTGAAAAAGTCTCACT
>NZ_JAHLQL010000059.1 GCF_018919175.1 Clostridium simiarum
GCTTATATTTTTTTCTTTAGATCTCCTGTTTCACTCCGATAATATTATCGATGATATCAATGCAGATGAAATGAATGCATCTACATACTATTGCCTTTTAAGCATTAAGTAGGAAATTAAGTAAGTGAAATAGATAAAGATTCTGCTTTATTTTATCTATTTCACTTAACTATACTAGATTTTACGGAGCCTGTTCATGTACAACATGACTCGGATCTGATCATAGAAAAGATTCTCTTCAAGCGTCGAATCAGCCTATCTTCTGTATAGGGACTGCAGGACGGTTGGAACAAAGACACATTTTGTTGTGAATTGCAATGTGGCAGACATATATCTACACAGACGAATCAATAGTTCAAGTCACACACTCCCATAATCCATTTTCTCTTCGGAAAATTCCCTTCAATGAATCGATTTAAATAAATAATCTTGCGAAGTTGAAGGGAAATATCCAAATCCATGTCTTATTATTTTCAATAATCCATGCTTGTAGCAATAAAATG
>NZ_JAHLQL010000008.1 GCF_018919175.1 Clostridium simiarum
ATGGTTAAGCACTAAAGCGCTGATGGTACTGCAAGGGAGGCCTTGTGGGAGAGTAAGTCGTCGCCAGGTTAGCATGATTCACTAGCTCAGTCGGTAGAGCACATGACTTTTAATCATGGTGTCCGGGGTTCGATTCCCCGGTGAGTCACCAAAAACCACTCTTTTGGAGTGGTTTTTTTATTTTATGATAAATTTATTATATATTCAATGGATAGAGGAACTTATTAGTTTGATTTGCTATTTTTTTTAGAAATAAGTAATATTTTTAAGAGGTCTAAAATATATTTAATATTTTAGACTTTTTTATATATTAATATTTTCATTCAGGTGGTACTACTATTTTAAGTTGGCAATATATGTTTATTATATATTAAAAAATTAATTCATAATAAAACTAAAATAGCTAAATATAATAGTATAAATATAAAAAATAAAAATCAAATGGAAGGGGACATATAACTATGGAAATGAATAATCCTAATGATGCTAGAGACAAGGCTAGAGATATGCTTATTGCAGGAGAAGACTGGGATAGAATAAGAGAAGTTACGAACTTAAGATTAAAGGATTTAAAAAGGATACAGAAGGAAATAACAGAGCATTTTTAATTAAATACTATATAAGAATGAAAAATATAAAAGCTTCTCATAATCTAGATTATGAGAAGCTTTTAGCATTTATTTACCCTTTTTTATTTTGTTTTGTATTCTATAACTTTATTTTTTCCTGCCTCAACATTGATATCTTTCACTGCTGACATTTCTTTTATTGCATCTGGATTTGTTAATAGTATAGGAGTAATAAGGGAATATCCTTTTTCTTTTATAAAATCTCTATTTACTCTAACTATAGGAGTACCAGCCTTTACATCACTACCTTCAGTAGCAAGTCTTTCAAAACCTTCTCCTTGAAGTTCAACGGTATCGAGACCTATATGAACTAGTACTTCTGCTCCATTATCTAATGTCATAGCAAAAGCATGATTAGTTTTAAATATCATAGTTAAATTTCCATCTGCAGGTGCTACAAAGGTATCGCCTGTAGAATCTATAGCAACTCCATCACCAGCCATCTTTTGAGCAAATACCTCATCAGGAACTTGTGATAGGTCTATAGCCTTTCCAGTAACAGGTGCTAATAATTCATAAGATTTTTTCAAAAATCCAAACATATAATTCTTCTAGTCTCTAGATAAATCTAGCCTAGAAAATTCACATCCTTTCTTTATTAATTACCAAAATGTAATTTGTAATATTGTTTTTTAAAATCAATATATGGATTTTAATTGGGTGTTTTAAAGCCTAACATGCTTTGACTAAATGTTGTTTTTAGTAAATTAGATTGGGAATATCTATAAAATACTATTATAGGCTCAATTGATTCCTAGGTTCAGATGGAGTTTACTTGTGAGGAACACCTCTCTTCATCTGAGCTTTATAAGAACTTATTCAGATGCATAGTATTGCTTTATATACCGCTTAAGAGGATATCCCAAATTTATGATTTGGTAATATATGTTTACTCATCTGGATTTTTGAAGATGAGTTTCCTTATAAAAGTGTACTAGCAATGATGGCAATCTGATAAAAATAAATCAGGCATAAGTACTAAAACTTATGCCTGATTTAACAGTAACACGTTTCTCTCCTAATTATAAATTTTATTAAACCCTTTGTCAATATACCTTGCAAAAGGATACAATTAATTAACATTTTTGAATTATTAAATAAGGTAATAAAGTAAGAGGAAAAATATTTTAGTAAAAAATAGATAAAAATAAGTAAAATAATTAAAGAAAACGTTGACATTTTAGTAAAACATATTTATTCTATAATTAGTGGACATATAATTTATTTGTAAAAGCATAAATTTAAGGAGGTTATTTTATGAAAAAAATTGTTTCTTTGGTGACTTCATGTGTTTTACTAGTTTCTATCTTTGCAGGTTGTGGAAAATCTGAACCTAAAAAGGATAGTGGACAAACTACAATAAGATTCGCAACTTGGGATACAGAGGACAAACTTAACGTTCAAAAGGAACTTGTACAAAAATTTGAAGAGGCAAATCCAGATATCAAAGTAGAGCTAGAAGCTTATGGGGATAACTTTGATACAAAAATAGCCGCAGGATTTGGAGCTGGAGATGCACCTGATGTTATGTATATGTGGAATTATCCTATGTACAAAGATGGATTAGAGCCACTAGATGATTGGATGAAAAAAGATACAGACTTTAAAAAAGATAATTTTTATGAAGCGTTATTTAACTATAATGCAATAGACAACGTTACTTATGGACTTCCTATAGGTTATACTACTCATGCTGTATATTATAATAAGAAAATATTTGATGATAAAAATGTTCCTTATCCTAAAGAGGATTGGACATGGGATGATTTTGTAGAAATAGCAAAAAAGATATCTGATCCAGATAAGAAGCAATATGGATTTGTATTTCCAATGGAGCCAGACCCATATGATTTTGAGCACTATTTATGGGGTAATGGAACAGAATTTATAGGTGATAATAAGAAGCTAGAAGGGCATGCAAACTCAGCTAAATCCATTGATGTATTTACTAGGTTTCAAAACATGGTAAAAAACAACATAGCTATAGTTTCAGAAGGTGGAGGACTAAAAGAGATAAAATCAGGATTAATAGGTATGTATGTAAGTGGTGCTTGGGCAATTAAAGGACTGAAAGATGAGAATATAGATTTTGGAGTGGTTCAACTTCCAAGATTTCAAAAGGATAAGAAATCCGTAAGCGTAGTAAATTCTTCAGGAATGGCTATATATAATAAATCTCAAAATAAGGAAGCAGCATGGAAATTTATTAAATTCTATACTTCAGAGGAGGCAAATAAGATAAGAATAAAAACTGAACTTCCTGTATTAAAGAATGTTGCTGAATCTGAAAAGTTAGTAGATGATCCTATTTACTCAGTATTTTATAAGATGTTAGAGCAAAGTGAGGGACATGTACCATCTTCATTTAAGGTAGATAACTGGAGTGAATTCAATGAAAAAATATCACAAGCAACTTCAATGATTTTTAATCCAGAAGTAAGTGCAGATCCTAAATCTACATTAGACACAATGGTTAAATAATACATATAAAAAGGTTACCTTTACTTAAAATTTAGGTAGCCTTTCCGATTAAATATTCAGGAAGAAGGTTATGGTTATGGATATGGCAAAGAGCTTAGATATAAAAAAGAAGAAGCCTTTATCAGCAAAAAAATCTATTACCCCTCTATTATTCATATCACCTTGGGTAATAGGATTTTTAGCTTTTACATTAATACCTCTAATATTTTCCTTAGTAATGAGTTTTTTTAATTGGCCTGTTATAGGAAAACCACAATTTGTAGGTTTGGGTAACTATATTCAAATGTTTACTAAGGACCCTCAGTTTGGAAAGTCATTACTTATTACCGTAAAGTTTGCGGCTTTATTTGTTCCTCTTAATATTATTGTGTCTTTAATATTAGCTATATTAATTTCTCAACCTGTTAAAGGCTCTGGTTTCTTTAGAACTATTTTTTATTTGCCTTCAGTAGTTTCAGGAGTTGCCGTTTCAATAATATGGGGATGGATACTTAACTCTGAATATGGGATTTTAAATTATGTACTATCTCTTGTAGGAATAGAAGGACCAAGATGGCTAAGTAATCCTAATTGGGCTATGATGGCTATGGTTATTGCAAGTGTATGGGGACTTGGAACTATGATGCTTATATTCTATACAGGGTTAAAGAATATTCCAGTAGAATTATATGAGGCAGCCGCTATAGATGGGGCAACACCTTTAGTAAGATTCTTTAAAATAACATTACCTCTTTTAAGCCCTACAATATTATTTAATCTTATAACTAGTACTATAGGAGCATTGCAACAGTTGACTCTTGCTCTTCTATTAACAAATGGAGGACCTTCTAAAGCAACATATTTTTATGGCATGTATGTTTATAATAATGCTTTTAAGCACTTTAAATTAGGTTATGCTAGTGCTAATGCATGGTTTATGTTTATTATAATTTTAGGGTTAACTGCCCTTATATTTAAATCATCCTCAATGTGGGTGTTTTATGAAAATGAAGTTGCTGGTAAAAAGGCAAAAAAGGGAGGGAAGATAAATGAAGCTATCTAAAGTTCAAAAGACAGTTATTTATATATTTTTAATAGTTTTATCCTTATATTTTTTATTCCCTTTTATATGGATGATACTAACTGCATTTAAAACTGAAGGAGAAGCAATGAAGTTTCCACCTACCATTCTTCCTAAAACATGGAGATTTAGCAACTTTTCAGAAGCGTGGAAATCTCAACCCTTTGGATTATACTTGCTTAACTCTACATTAATAGCTGTTTTAACTACAGCGGGTACATTAATATCTGTATCGCTAGTAGCTTACGGCTTTGCAAGATATAACTTTAAAGGAAGAAACATAATTTTTATGATTCTTTTAGCTACAATGATGATTCCTTGGGATGTTACAATGATACCGTTATACATGGAGTTTAAGTGGCTGGGATGGATAAATACTTTAAAACCTTTAATAATACCATCTTTCTTTGGATCTGCCTATTATATATTTTTACTTAGACAGTTTTTAATGGGTATACCAAAAGATTTTGAGGAAGCTGCACGTATAGATGGAGCAAATGACTTTCAAATATTTTTAAAGATATTTGTTCCTATGATGAAGGCACCGCTTATATTAATAGGGGTTCTAAACTTAATGTCAGTATGGAATGATTATTTAGGACCATTAATATTCCTTCAAAACAGATCTAAATATACATTACCTTTAGGATTAGCGGCCTTTAAAGGTGCTCATAGTACGAACACAATACCAATAATGGCAATTACAACATTAATGGTTATACCACCACTAATAGCATTTGCTTTTGCACAAAAATATATAGTAGAGGGAACTAGTGGGGGAATAAAAGGCTAAAGATAAGGAGGACAAAAATGAGCAGAATATATAAAGAGTGGGAAGATATAAACCTACTTCACAAAAATAGATCCATAAGTAGAAGTCAATTTAATAGATATTTAAACAAAGAGGATGCTCTTACTTATGAAAACAAGTATTCTTTAGGGTTTAAAAGCTTAAATGGTCAATGGAAGTTTTTATTCTTAAAGGCACCAGAATTATCACCAAAGGATTTTTACGTTGAAGAGTTTAATAGTGAAAATTGGGATAACATAGAGGTTCCAAGTAACTGGCAGATCGAAGGATATGGTAATATGCAATATACGGATTTATACTATCCTTTCCCCATAAACCCACCCTATGTACCTACAGAAAATCCTACAGGCATTTATAAAAGAAAATTTATAATGGAAGATAACTGGCTTAAAGAGAGAACTATTTTAAGATTTAACGGAGTGGATAGTGCTTTTCATGTTTGGATTAACGGTAGGGAAGTTGGATATAGTAAAGGAAGCAGGATGTGCTCTGAGTTTGACATATCAAAATATATAAAGATAGGTGAAAATGATTTAACTGTAAGAGTATATCAGTGGTCAGATGCAACTTACCTTGAAGACCAGGATATGTGGTGGCTTAGTGGTATATTTAGAGATGTAGAAATTATAAAAGAAAATAGAATCAGTGTACGAGATATCTTTATTAATACTGATTTTGATGATAAATATAATGATGCAAATTTAAAAATAAAAGTTTCTCTTGAAAATGTAACTGATGAAAGTTTGAAAGATGTTAAGATTTTATATGAGCTTTTAGATAGCAATTTTGATGAAGTTTTATCAGAAACTATAGAAAACATAGGTTTAAAAGCTCTTAGTGAAGAAGAAATATATATAGATAAAGTCATTAAAAGTCCTAAAAAGTGGTCTGCAGAGGAGCCTAACCTTTATCATCTTATAGTTACAGTTTTAAATAGTGATAAAGTTTTAGAGGTAATACCACAAAGAGTAGGTTTTAGAAAAATAGAAGTAAAGGGTGAAAACTTTTTAATAAATGGCAAAGCAGTGCTACTTAACGGAGTAAATAGACATGATTATCATCCTGAAATGGGGAGAACTGTTTCAAAAGAAGTCATGGAGCAAGATGTTATATTAATGAAAAAGCATAACATAAATGCTGTAAGAACTGCTCATTATCCTAATAATAGTTACTTTTATGATTTATGCGATATTTATGGATTATACGTAATAGATGAAGCAGATTTAGAGTGTCATGGCTTTGAACTTACAGGTAATTATAAATGGATAACTGAGGATCCTAAATGGGAAAAAGCCTATGTAGATCGAGCAGAGAGACTAGTTCAAAGGGATAAAAACCATCCAAGTATAATAATGTGGTCTTTAGGTAATGAATCCTCCTTTGGTGTTAACTTTGAAAAGATGAGAGATGCATGTAGAAATATTGATAATTCTAGGTTAATTCACTATGAAGAGGACAGAGAAATAAAAATAACAGATGTTTATAGCACCATGTATACAAGGCTTGAAAAGCTCATAGAGATAGGGGAAAATAAAGAAATTAAAAAACCACACATACTTTGTGAGTATGGCCATGCTATGGGAAATGGTCCCGGGGGACTTAAAGAATATCAAGAAGTTTTTAGAAAGTATAATAAGCTCCAAGGTGGATTTATATGGGAATGGTATGACCATGGAATAAAAACTAAAAATAAAGAAGGGAAAAAGTTTTATGCCTATGGTGGAAACTTTGGCGAGTATCCTCATAATGGAAACTTCTGCATAGATGGAATGTTGTTTCCAGATAGAACTCCCTCACCAGCACTTATAGAATATAAAAAGGTTATAGAGCCTGTGAAGTTTGAAGCAGAGGATTTAACAAAGGGAAAGATAAGAGTAAAAAATCTTTATGACTTTATAGATTTAAGTTTTGGATCAATCCACTGGTCTATTAATTATGATGATAAAATATTAGATTCCGGGTCTTTATCCATAAATGAAATAAAACCAGGGGAAGAAGGTATATTATCCATACCTTATAAAATTCCAAGTAATGTTAAAGCTAATACAGATTATTGGTTAACGTTAAGCTATAAATTAAATAAAGATATGCCTTGGGCAAAATATGGTCATGAAATTGCATTTGAACAGTTTTTACTACCAATTAAAGAAATAAAATTAACAGAACCTATAAAAGGGATTTTAGAAGTAGAAGAAAATGAAACTAATCTTTATGTAAGAGGCTCTAACTTTAAAATAGCATTCAGCAAGATTTTTGGATCTATGGATAAGTTTATATATGAAAATATTGAAGTAATTAAAGAAGGACCAAAACTAAACTTTTGGAGAGCACCTATAGATAATGATATGTATGTAATAAAAGATTGGAAAGAAAAATACTTTTTGCATAAGATGCAACATATAACAGAGGAATTTTCATGGCAGTTAAAAGAAAATTTCGTAGAAATTAATCATTTTACCCATATAGCACCTCCAAATCAAGGATGGGCAGTTAAAGCTAAATATATATATGAGATATATGCTGATGGGAAGATAAAACTTAAGATAGAAGGTAGTACTATAAACTCAGAGTATAAGATGCCTGAAATGATTCCTAAAATAGGACTTGAATTAATTTTAAACAGAGATTTTGATAAGGTTACTTGGTATGGTAGAGGCCCAGGAGAGAATTATAGTGATAGTAAGTTATCAGGAAAAATTGGTGTATATAGAAAAAAGGTAGAGGATATGCATACGCCTTATATATATCCTCAAGAAAATGGAAATAGAACGGATGTTAAATGGGTATCTGTAACCAATTTAAGAGAACTTGGTATGTTAGCTTATGCAGATGAATTTATGGAATTTAGTATACATGATTACACAAAGGAAGATTTAGAAGAAGCAAAACATGAGCATGAGCTAGTTAGAAGGGATTTTGTAGTTCTTAATTTAGATTATAAGCAAAATGGCCTTGGAAGTGCTAGCTGTGGACAAGAACAACTTCCAGCTTATAAACTTCAGCTTACTCCTTTTAGTTTCAACTTAACTTTAGCACCTTTTAAAAGGCAAGAAACAAGTGAAATTGAGTTAAGTAAAAGAATAATAGGATAAATAGAGTTCTAGGTTTTAGGGGGAGTTTTCACTCCCTTTGAAGCTTAGATATGCTTCATGGGTATGTAGTTTTTAGTTTAGATATGCTTTAAAGGGTGTAGCTTTTAGTTCAATCCAACTTGAGCAGTAAACTAAAAGCTCTGATTTTGTACTAACTTATGATCTTATCCTAGGGCCACCACTCATAACACAAGGTAATTATTAATAAGGAATAGTAAGAGTTTAAAATTATAACAGGACAAGATTATATAAGATTAAGTGATTCTAAAGGAGGAATAGGTATGAATTTAGATATTAGTAAAATTCCATTTAGTAGATTTGGATCTTATTTTGCCATTTCTTATGATGATAAAGATAATGAACTTTATATAAGGGACCTACATGGAGGGGATGAATCACCTAGTAAGTTATTTAAATTAGAGCTTACTGAGGCAGGTGTCCCTCAGAAATTTTCATTAAAGGTAGATGAGACAAAATTAAGCCTTTATCATATAGAAGATAAAGAAAAGTATATAGAAATATGCATACCTAAATATGATATAATCAGAATAGTATCCAAAAATTGTGGGATAAGATTTTCCATGGTTAAAAATAAGTATGATAATGTAATGATCTATGATAAAAATAAGCTAGAATTTCATAGCTACTCTAAAGAAATAAAGCTAATGCTGTCCTTAATTAAGGGTACAGTTAAATTAGATGCTCCTTGGGATATGATAGGAAATACTCATGTAATAATGGATTTTAATTATGATGATTGTAATGAAGTTGATATAGCTCTAGAAAGCTATAAAACTGTATGGAAGCCTAAGGAATACATGTCTTTTTTGGAGTCTCAACAGTTGGTTAAAAATGAATATAAGCAGTGGAAGGATAAGGTTTTAGAGGTACCAGAGGAGTATAAAAGCAGTAGAGATCTTGCTTCATATATAACTTGGTCTTCTGTAGTTAAGCCGGAAGGGATGCTTAAAAGACCTGCAATGTATATGTCTAAAAACTGGATGTATAACATTTGGAGTTGGGATAATTGCTTTAATGCCATGGCTTTAAGTAAAAACAATCCAGAGCTTGCACTAGATCAATTGATGATATTTATAGACCATCAGGATGAAAGTGGAGTTTTTGCAGACTTTATTAATGATAGATACCTTTCTTTTAGCTGTTGTAAGCCTCCTATATATGGGTGGGCTTTTAGATATATGAAGCAGCAGAATGAGTATTTTAAGAAGCCAGAAATATTAGATACTGTTTATAATGCAATTAAGCTAAACACAGAGTACTGGCTAAAGTACAGAAGATATAATGAAGAGGACCTACCTTTTTATAAACATGGTAATGATTCAGGTTGGGATAATTCATCTATATTTCATAAGGGTATTCCTGTACAATCACCGGATTTAAGTGCATTTTTAGTAAAGCAGATGTATATTCTTTCTGAAATAGCCGAAGAGCTTAATAAAAAGTCAGAGGCTGAGCATTGGATAAGTGAAGGGGATAAGCTGTTAGAAAAGCTTATAAAAGATCTATGGAAAGATAATAGATTTACAGCCATTAAGGTAGATACAAAGGAAAATTTAAATGATGGGAACAGCCTTATACTTATGATGCCAATAGTCCTTGGAGATAAACTTCCAAAACACATTAAAGAGGAGCTTTTAAAAGAGCTTAAAATAGAAGGGAAATATTTAAGTAAGTACGGTCTTGCTACAGAAGCTATGGATAGCAAATATTATAAGGAAAACGGTTATTGGCTAGGTCCTATATGGGCACCTGTAATGATGTTAATAATAGATTCCTTAAAAGAATGTGGAGAGGGTGAATTTGCTGGAGAGCTTGCAAAGAGATTTTGTAATGCAACTCTTATAGGAGGCATGGCAGAAAATTTTGATCCTATAGATGGCAAAGGACTTGTAGATCCTGCATTTACTTGGACATCAAGTGTGTTCTTAATGCTTGCTAATAAGTATTTAATATAAAGTAGTAAAGGATGATTTAATGAAAAATAAGACTGCAGATTTATCATTAGCATTGGTTGCCATAATATGGGGTACAGGATTTGTAGCCTCACAAATGGCACTTGATGCAAACCTAGCCCCTTTTCAAATAATGACTTATAGGTTTTTTATATCAAGTATTTTAATGGTTGTTTTATTTTGGAAGGAATTTAGAAAAATTAACATTGCTACTTTTAAAGCAGGGGCTTTGATTGGATGTTTTCTTTTCATAGCCTTTGCATTTCAAACTATAGGACTTCAATATACAACGCCATCAAAAAATGCATTTATTACAGCCACAAATGTGGTGATAGTTCCGTTTTTATATTGGATATTAGCTAAAAAAAGACCAGATAAATATTCTGCTATAGGAGCATTTCTTACTATAATAGGTATCAGTTTTCTAACATTAGAAGGATCATTTACTATTAAATCTGGAGATCTATTAACTTTAGTTTGTGCCTTAGGATTTGCTATGCATATAACCTCTATAGGTTATTATGCTCAAAAGCATAATCCTATACAATTAACAATAGTACAGATGATAGCAGCTTTTATATTATCCATGATAGCACAGCTTTTTACGAAAAATGCTTCGCCTATTACAAGTAAAGGAATAATGTCTGTGATGTACCTAGGAGTTGTAAGTACAACTATAGCATTTCTCATTCAAAATGTTGCCCAAAAATATACCAGCGCTACAAAAACCGCAATAATCCTATCTACAGAAGCAGTGTTTGGAACATTAGCCTCTGTAATTTTATTAGGAGAAAAGCTTAGTTTAAAAATGTTTATAGGATGTATTATAATTTTCTTAGCTATAATAATTACAGAAACAAAACTTTCTTTTATAAGGAGAAAGCCTAGTACTGGTTAGAGATAATATATTTTAAAAGAAAATAAAGTAGTGCATTTCACTTAATGGAAAGTGTTATAGAATAGATAGAAAGGTAGGTAATATTTATGGCTACAATTAGGGATATAGCTGAGAGAGCAGGAGTATCATTAGCTACAGTTTCTAGAGTTTTAAATTATGATGAGACCTTAAATGTATCGGATATTACAAGAAAAAAGGTATTTGAAATCGCTCAAGAACTTGAATATGTCACTACAAAAGAGAGAAAAGGTAAAAAGCCTACACTAAGAATAGGCATAGTAAAAGGTTATTCTGATAGAGAAGAGATTGAAGATACATACTATCTTTTTATAAGACACTCCATTGAAGGTATACTACAGGAAGAAAAGATAGAGTACTTAAACATTGAAAAGGAAGAAAAAGACCACAAAGCAAAGAACTTGGATGGAATAATCGCTATTGGGGGTTTTACAGATAAAGAAGTAAGAAGGTTAGTAAATACCAATAGTAATATTGTTTTTGTTGATAACTGTCCTGAAGAGGGAGATTATGATTGTGTTGTAGTAGATATGAAAAGAGCTGTTAAGAAGGCTTTGGATTATTTGACTTCTTTAGGACATGAGTCTATAGGATTCATTGGTGGACGAGACTATACAGAACAGGGAGAAATAGAGGATGACATTAGAGAAAAAGCTTACTACAAATATATGAAATCTAAGGATATGCTTCATGAGGATTTTATAAGATTAGGTAAGTTTACCCCTGGAAGTGGATACAGACTTATGAAAGAGATATTAGATAATGGAAGGTATCCTACTGCATTTTTTATAGCAAATGATTCTATGGCCATAGGGGCTTACAAAGCTATATTAGAAAAAGGACTTAAAATACCAGAAGATATAAGCATAATAGGCTTTAATGATATATCTACTGCTCAATATATAGTACCACCTTTAACCACAATGAAAATATACACAGAGTTCATGAGTGAAACGGCAGTTCAACTATTAATGGAAAGAATAAAAGATGAACGAAAGATAAGTAAAAAAGTTATTGTACCAACAAAGCTTATAATAAGGGAAAGTTGCAAGGCTTTAGAATAGTTGAAAAAATAGTGTTTGAATTAGCTGACTCCAATTAGGTATAATGTTACTATAATGATTAGTAAGGTAATCTATAAATTTGAAATAGAGCATATTATTATAAGTAGGTAGTATTTGTAATACTAATTATTTAGATGGGAGTGAGCTTAGATGTATGAACAAGGTAATTACCACAGAGGAAATGCTGAACTAAAGGATATTGCAAGATTCCAACTACAGGGTAGATGGGGAAATGCAATTTTAGGATTTCTTATATATTTAATTATAACTTTAGCTATAGGAGGAGTACCTAGGGCAGGAGGATTTATTGCATTAATATTACAAGGTCCTATGATGTTAGGACTTGCAAAGTTCTTTTTGCAATTTAAAAGAACTAATGAAAATGTACCTTATGAGTTACTTTTTAGTGGATTTAATAATTTTACTAATTCACTAATATTAGGGGTCTTAATAGAAGTATTTGTGGCTTTATGGAGCTGTCTTCTAGTTATACCAGGTATAATTGCCTTATTAAGTTACTCACAGGCTTTTTATATTATGGCAGATAATCCAGACATAGCACCTATGGAAGCACTACAAATGAGCAGGAGTTATATGAATGGTAATAAAGGAAGGCTTTTTCTATTGCAATTAAGCTTTATAGGATGGGCCATATTATCAATATTTACTTTAGGGATAGGAATGCTGTGGTTAGGACCTTATATTAAGCTTTCAGAGACAAACTTCTATGAGGATTTAATGATAAGACCTTTAGATAATTCCTTTGAAGAAAATAGTTATGACGGAGATTAGAGTGTAAATCTTGGATCAATAAGAGAGGCTACTCAAACCTGCATAAAAGCTTGTATATAGTTAAAAAACCATGCATATAAGAAAAACAATTTCCTTATATGCATGGTTTTTTATCCGTGAAAATTTACAAATGTTTGTTTATGAGCAGTTCTGTTTTTAAGGAGTTAATAAAAAAGAAATATTAATAATTTAAAAAGTTTCAATATGACTTTTTAGTTTATCCAAATCTTTTATTATTATTTTTTTATTTTTTACGTCTATAACCCCTTCTGTTTTTAACCTTTTTAGGGTACGAGTTACGGTTACTCTAGAACAACCAATAAGATCGGCAAGATCCTGATGTGTCATAGCCGTATTTATAATGTAATTTCCATCTACATAGGTTAAATCTTGCAAGGCCAATCGATATATGGTATCAGCAATTCTAGGATTTGAAGAGCTAAAAAGCATATCGGATATTTGAAAGATAGATATTCTATATTTTCGTGATATGCTATGTATGAAATATCTATAGGCCATAGGTTTTGATATAAGAAACTCATCTAAAATGTTACCAGGAACTACTGAAATAGTGGTAGGCTCCATAGTTTTAACTATAAGACTTAATTTGCTACCTGTAAAATAGTCAACTTCACCGAAAATTTCTCCAGACTTAAGAAAGTAGAGTAGCTTCTCCCCACCATTAGTATCATAGAGAGAATGTTTAACCCTTCCCCTTGTTACTACGGCAACGAAAGAATCCTCATTTATATTTATAACTTCATTTTTACTATAATTGTACACGTTTCCCAAAGGGGCAAAATCATTTATAAAGAAATTCCTCATTTTATTCTGTTTTTCTTCATCAAATAACTCTTTATACATTTTTGACTCCTTTTATTCTAAAATATTTTAGAAATATATGAGAGATCTAGTTAGATATAATATGAATATGGTAAAAAAACCATTATTTCTAAGCTATATTAAAATTAAAATCCATATTGCTAAATAAATTTAAAACAATATGGATTTCAATAAACTATTATATCATAAAATATATTTTTATAGAATTATATGATAAAGTTTTTTAATGTAATTTAATTTTTAAAATATTTAAGTTAAATTAGCAGATTTTGCCGCCTACTTCTTTGATATCATCTTTATGCTCTACAGCAGCTTTTATAGCCAATTCTAGTCCTTTTGTTATATCTTCTAAGGACATACATGGCATATTCTTTTTTTCTATGATTTGTGAAGGTATAAAAGGAACATGTATGAAACCACCTTTTACACCAGGATATTTTTTATCTATAAGGTATAATAATCCATACATTATGTGGTTACATACAAAGGTTCCTGCACTGTTAGATACAGAAGCTGGGATGTTATTATCCTTCATTTCTTTTACCATAGCTTTTATAGGTAATGAAGCAAAATATGCATTTTCGCCATCTTCAAATATGGCGTCATCTATAGGTTGGTTACCTTCATTATCCTTAATTCTAGCATCATCCATATTTATTGCCACTCTCTCAGGAGTTATGTCAAACCTTCCGCCAGCTTGACCTATACATATAACTATATCAGGCTTGTTTTCTTCTATACCTTTATTAAGAGTTTCTACGGATTTTTTAAATACAGTCGGGATTTCTAATTTAATTATTTCAGCTCCACTTATATTATCCTTAACTCTTTTTACAGCTTCAAGGGCAGGGTTTATACTTTCACCACCAAAAGGATCGAATCCTGTTAATAAAACTTTCATTTAATATACCTCCTTAGGTTAATTTATCTAAATTATTATAATTACGAGCATCCTCTCTACTTTCATTAGAATATAAGATGCTCGTAATACTTCTAGTATAAGTTTTTAGAAAGCCAAGTAATACATAAGTATAATATGTATGATTAAAAGTAAAATGGCTACTGGAGCTTGAGTTGTTATAACCTTATTCTTATTTTTCATCTCTAAAAGAGCAGCTGGTACTACGTTAAAGTTTGCTGCCATTGGAGTCATAAGAGTTCCACAGAATCCTGCAGTTAGAGCAAGTGCTCCTGCTACAGCTGGATTACCTCCTTGAGCAAATACAAAAGGTATACCTATACCAGCGGTTATAACAGTAAAGGCCGCAAATCCATTTCCCATTATCATAGTGAATACAGCCATACCTACACAGTAAGCTATAACTCCAGCTAGGATATTTCCATTAGGTATTATAGAAGATATCCCTTGAGATATAACTTCGCCAATTCCTGCAGCAGTAAATACTGTTCCAAGGGCTGCAAGAAGTTGTGGTAATATGCTGGCAGCTCCAACCTGTTGTAACATTCTGTTACCGTCAACAGCTACATTTTTAGCTGGGGATTTTGTAACAAATAAAGCAGCTAGTAATCCAGCAACAGCTGAAAGACCTATAGCAACTTGTCCGCCTAATTTTGTCCATTGAGCTATAGCAAATGCTGCAATAGCTAATATAATAGAAGGTAAAAATATTTTACCACCAATCTTTTTAGCTTGAGCTTCTCTAAATTCATCAGCAGGATGAATTATGGTACCTACTTTTACCTGCTTAGTTAAAGTTAAGGCTCCCATTACTAAAAGTAAGGCTCCAACTAAAGCAGGAGGCAATATTTTTCCAGCTATGAATATAATACCTAAAATGCCCCAAAACATAGCAGTTCCAATTTTTGCAGTATGTTTACTATCTTTTAGTGTATAAAAGGCTGTAACTAACATTATTACTCCACTTAGCATGTAAAAGAATTCTAGAAGGAAATTTGAAATTTGTTTTATATCCATTTTCATGCCTCCCTTACTTTGATTTATATTTCTTATTAAGTTTTCTATCCATTAATAAGAATTGAATTGTAGCTATTATAAAGGTTATTATTGCAATAGGTACTGATGCCTTAGCCACATCTAATTGAGTAGTTTCATAACCTAATTTGCTTAAAGTACCAACTATAAGCAATACACCAGAACTTGCAATAAAGGCATTTTGTCCAAAGAAATTACCATAGTTTTCAGCAGCAGCAGCAAGTCCTTTTATGCTGTCTTCATCGTTTTCATCTAGTTCACCATGTTTACTAATAGCTGCTCCTTGAGCCATTGGATTTATAAGAGGTCTTATAAATTGTGGATGGCCACCAAGTCTTAAAGATAAGGCAGCAGCTACCTCTCTTATTAGAAGGTATAAAGATAATAGTCTTCCAGTAGTAAGGCTACCAGCCTTTTTAATAAGATCTATAGCTTTTTCTTTAAGCCCATATCTTTCACAAATACCGATTACAGGAAGAGTAAGCACAAATAGTGTCATATATCGTGTGTCCACAAAAGATTTTCCGAGAACTTCCAATATATTAAAGAAGCTCATTTTTGCTATAAGTCCAGTTACAACTCCTGATAATAATACAACAGCAATAGTATCAAGTTTTAGTGCAAAACCAATAATAACAATTAAAATACCGATGAGTTTGAACAATTTTACCACCCTTTCTTTTTCTTTATTATTTGACAAATTAGAAAATTAAGATTATATATAAGTATATATTGAACTAATTATAAATGTAATAAAGATAAATTTCAGTAGTCTAGGATACAAAAATAAAAGTATATTGAAAAAATATTAAAAATATAGGGTAAAATTTACATATTTTTATAGTTAAGCCTACAAAAAATACCAATTATGCAATATGGATTTGTATTTTTATATAAAATTTATGGTAAAATATAATAGTAGGGACAAAAAATAAAGGGGGATAAGCATGGAAGAAAAAGAAGTTTTGAAGGTCTTATGTGAAGCGCATGGACCTAGTGGAAGAGAGCATTGGGTACATCCTTTACTAGAAGACATCTTTGGTGAATTTGGGGAAATCACTGTAGATAATATTAATAATATGTGTATACATAAAAAAGGAAAGAATAAAGGCAAAATAATGGTTATGGCTCATGCTGATGAGATCTTTCTTATGATTACTTCAATTGAAGAGAGGGGTTTTTTAAGGTTTAAAGCTTTTGGTATAGATCCTAAAACCTTAGTATCTCAAGAGGTTTTAATTCACGGAAAGAAAGATATAAAAGGGATAATAGGCATAAAGCCACCACATCTTATGAGTGATGAGGACAGAAAAAAGGCAGTAAAAACCGATGAACTTTTAATTGATACAGGCTATAGTAAAGAAACCCTAGAAAGTTTAGTTAATATAGGGGATTATGTAACTTTAGATAGAAAATTCAAGGAACTTTTAAATAATAATGTAACTTGCAAGGCTACAGATGATAGGGCTGGAGTTACAGCTTTATATTCCGTAGCTAAAGAGCTTAAGGGAATAGATCATGATTTAGATGTTTACTTTGTATGTTCAGCTCAAGAAGAAGTAGGTCATAGGGGAGCTAAGGTGGCTAGTCATGAAATAAATCCAGATATAGGAATTGCCATAGATACAACCTTTGATAGTGGAAAGTTAGGAGATGAAGACAGGGATAATAAATTAGGGCTTGGGCCAGTTATATGTATAGGACCTAACATTCATCCTAAGGTAAGAGAAAAGTTTACAAGTCTTGCTAAAGAATACAATATACCTTATCAAGTAGAGGTAGAACCAGGAAATACAGGCACAGATGCTTGGGATATTCAAATAGCAAGGGAAGGAATCCCTACTTTATTAATATCCATTCCAATTAGGTACATGCATACCTCTGTGGAGGTTATAAATTTAGATGATATAAAAAATACTGGTAGAATAATCGCTAAATTTATTGAAAAGCTAAAAGGTGATGAATTGGAGGAATTATTATGCTTCTAGAAAAGCTTTGTAATGCTTCAGGGCCTTCTGGTTTTGAAGGAGATATAAGAGAGATAATAAAAGAAGAAATAAAGCCTTATGTAGATGAAATAAAAATAGACAGAATAGGAAATATAATAGCTCATAAAAAGGGAGCAGGACCAAGAGTAATGGTAGATGCTCATATGGATGAGGTAGGATTTATAATAACAGGTTTTAATGAAGATGGTACTCTTAGATTTAGTGCTTTAGGTGGAGTAAATAACAAAGTAATTCCCTCTAAAGTAGTTTATATAGGTAAGAAAAAGATACCAGGAGTTATAGGGGTGAAACCTATACATCTTCAATCCGGAGAAGAAAGGTTAAAGAATATTTCATATGGAGATTCTTGTATAGACATAGGAAGTAACTCTAAAGAAGAGAGTAAATCCCTAATAGACTTAGGAGAATATGTAATATTTTCTACAGAGTTTGAGGAGTTTGGAGAGGGTTTAATAAAAGGAAAAGCCTTTGATAATAGAATGGGTTGTTATGTGCTTATAGAAGCCTTAAAGGAGACTTATTCCTGTGACTTATATGCAACTTTTAATGTTATGGAGGAAATTGGAGAAAGAGGAGCCTTTGTAGCAGCTTATGGAGTTAAGGCTGATATAGGAATAGTCTTAGAAGGTACTATATGTGCTGATATGCCTTCAGTATCAGATCATTTAAGAGCTACAGAAATAGGTAAGGGACCTGCTATTTCTATAATGGATAGGACAAGCATCTTTAATGAAGATATGGCAGAAGATATAATGAAACTTGCAGAAAAAGAAAACATACCTTACCAAAGAAGAAGAGCCATAGCTGGCGGAAATGATGCGGCTGCAATTCATGGAAGTGGTGAAGGAGCTAAAATCGCCACTATATCAGTACCTTGCAGATATATTCATTCCTCTGTTTCAGTGGCATCATTGGAGGATGTAAAAAATACTAAAAATCTACTTATAACCTATTTAAAATCCATTGATGTGAATAATGGATAATTTAAACTTTACAAAATATAAAATGGGGGTATAGTAAATGGATGCATTATTAAATAGATTGATAAATGCCTTTGGTGTAAGTGGTCATGAAGATGAAGTAAAAAAGGTTATAGAAGAAGAAGTAAAATCCATGGGTTTTGATTGTGAAGAAGATAAGATGGGAAATCTAATAGTTTATCTTACAGAAACTCCAGGAACCAAAGATAAGCTTATGTTCTGTGCTCACATGGATTCTATGGGATTAATAGCTAATTACATTGATGATAAAGGTTTTGTAAGAGTAGGTGCTCTTGGGGATTTTGAGGCAGCAAATATGATAAATAATTTTGTAACCTTTGAAAATGGGACTTTAGGAAGGATATGCTCAGCTAAAAAGGATGCAGGTATTGAGGATTTATTTATAGATTTAGGAGTAAAAAATAGAGAGGAAGCATTAGCTTTAATAAAAGAAGGAAATGTAGCTAAATTTAACGGAGCAGTGCTGGAGATAGGTGACAATTTAGTTGCTCCTTATATGGATAATAGGATAGGGTGTTACATTCTTCTTAAAGTTTTAGAGAACTTAGCTGAAAATATAAAAAATCATGAGAATTATCTAGAAAATTTAAATAGAGAATATTATTTTGTATTTAGCACACAAAATAAATTAGGAGGAAGAGGGGCTAGAGCTGCTGCCTACCATATTGAACCAGATTATTCTATAGTGATTGATGCAGAAATAGCTGGAGATTATCCAGGTGGTAAGAGTAACATCTCCCTTGAAGAAGGACCTTCCATAAAAATAATAGATAGAACTTTAGTGGTTCACCATAAGGCTAAGGAAATATTAGAAAAATCAGCACAAGAATCTGATATTAAAGTACAGTATTCCGTTGGAGAAGAGGGGACAGATGGAGCCACTATTCATAAGGAAAGAAGCGGGGTAAAAACAGCAGTATTATCAGTGCCTTGCAGATATATACACACTAATGAAGAGATGATAAATATTCAGGATATAAAGAATAGTATTAAATTAATCCTAGGACTCATTTAAAGTAATTTAAAAGGTTTCTTAAATCTACTTAGTTTTAAGAAACCTTTTAAATTTATTATCTTTTTAAAGAATTTTTACTTCCATTCTTTCATTACAGTTTCTGGTTTATCCTGTATAAAGTTTATATATCTAGCAAAGGTAAAGAAAAAGTCTGAAAGTCTATTTATATATTGGTAGCTATCAGGATATGATTCTACTTCTTTTTCATTTAAATATTTTACGAAAACTCTTTCTGATCTTCTAACTATAGACCTTACCACTTGAGCATAAGTTCCTTCCCTACTTCCACTATACAAAATAAATTTAGTTTGAGGTGGCATTTGATTTGTCATCCAATCAATTTCGATTTCTAAAGATTTAGGATGGCTAGGAAGGAATTTGCCTTTTGTAAAATTCATAGATATTTCTACACCCATGTTAAATAGGGCGTTTTGTATTTCTATGAGGTCTCCAACAAGTCTATTTTTAATATCCTCTTTAATAATGGTATTTTCAATTAAAATATAGTTCAAGTATCCTACATGAGCATTAAGTTCATCTATGTCTCCTTGGAGCTCTATGAAGGTGCTTGCTTTTGATACTCTTTCACCTAGCAAGTTACCAGTGGAACCCTTGTCACCTGTTTTTGTATATATAGCCATAAATTTCACTCCTTATTAGACTTTTAGTTATTTTTATCGTAATATTAAAAGGGAAAGGCGTCATATATTTTTACCCACAAATTACAAAATATAACTTTGAAAATCTGTTAATAAATGTAATCAAATAATAGTATTTATTAATTAGATTATACCATAAAAACATTGTAAGCAATACTGTTTCATGAAATATTTTTATCTTCTTATAGATTAGTATTTATTTTTTATGTTTATAATATGTATAGAGCCGGGAACTTCAAAAACATTAAGATTGTTTCATAGGGTGAAGAGATTTTTAGATTCCCATAGGGTTTTATTATATATATGGGTACTTTCTGTTAGAAGAATTTACTAAGAAGCGTTGTAGGTATAACATAAGTATGCTATATTTTTTACATAATCAATATACTTTATAAAATTAAAAGGGCAAAACCCAAACTTAACTTAGGAAATTGCCTTATTATCAAATCAAAGTAAAGGAGACGACTATATAATGATATACATTTTGCTAATGATAAACATAATACTTTTAGTAGCAGGACAAACCCTATGGAAAATAGGTATGGAAAGCGTAAAGCTTGAGCTTAGTTTAAGTGGTATATTTAAGGTGATATTTCAGCCTTACATATTTTCAGGGCTTGTCATATATGCCGTAGCAACAGTTATCTGGCTTTACATACTGTCAAAGTCAGATTTATCCTTGATTTATCCATTACAAAGTCTATGCTATGTTTTAGCAGCCTTTGTAGGAATAATAGTGTTTAAAGAGTATATTCCACCTACTAGATGGTTTGGAATAATGCTTATACTATTAGGAGCCTTTTTTGTAGCTAAGTAAAAATTAGAAAGAGAAGAGGAGTTTAATGGTTTATGTTTAGTATGAAATATGAAAAAAAGAACATAAAATATGCCTTATACATAATTACTGCTTTATTTTTTATAATTTGCGTCATAACCTCATTAAAATATGGGGATTACAATCTTCTGGGTAGCTACGAAAAAATGGATAACGATGACGTTAGATACATAAGAAGTGCGTGGACTATATTAGATACAGGTATACTGTCGTATCATAATCCAGGGGAGAAAACAGTATTTATAATGCCAGGAATCTCTTATACCTTAGCTTTTTTTATGAAAATTTTTGGAAGAGTAGAAGGAGTAATGGCTTTTAGGATATTTCAAGGGGTTTTACAAAGTCTTTCTATATTCATAATATTTTTTATAGGAAGAAAGTTATTTAATAGTAGAGTTGGATTTTGGGCGGCTATAATAGACGTTTTCTACATACCGGAAATTTGGGCCACCAATGTGATACTTACGGAAACCATATTTAAGTTTTTTTTGGTGCTTTTAATTTATATATCCATTTACGCCATAGAAGAAAAACAGTTTAAATACTATATATGGGGAGGGGCTGTCTGGGGCTTAGCCACATTATATAGGCCTACTATTGCAGCCTTTCCTATGGTTATATTATTTATGTGGATATATAAAAAGTATGAAATAAGGGATATGCTAAAGTTTGGTATAGTTACTACTGTAGTTTTCGCCATAATAATGAGTCCTTGGTGGGTTAGAAACTATAAGGTATTTGGTGAATTCATCCCACTTACTCTATCCTCAGGGAATCCTATGGTAGAAGGTTCTTATATAAACTATGATGAAAGTATAGATTATTATGCACCAGAGCGCTCTGATGATGTAATTGAACAAAACAAATTATATATAGAAAATGTGAAATATAGATTTAAGCATGTGATGCTAAAAAGACCTTTTGCTTATGCAAAGTGGTATTTTATAGATAAAGGATTAACCCTTTGGACAGTTGCTTTTTATTGGAAGGAAATATGGGGCATAAGCCGAGTAGTAGTAATGATATATCATATACTAATATTGATACTTGGAATTATAGGTATGATAAAGTATTTAAGAAAAGCTAGAAGGAGTAAAAATATAAGTTCTAGAAGTTATGACTCCTATTCCCTAGGAATTTATAGAGCTTCAACTAAATCATCAATCTCCAGTGGAAAGATACTTTTCTTTGTATTAATATTTTTCTACATCACCCATATACCATATATAACATTTTCAAGATATGGATACCCTACAATGTTTATATTTATGATTTATGCAACCTATCTTTTCTTTGGAGAGTAACCATGATAGAGGATAATTCCTAGGTTTAGGTGAGGGTGCTTATAAAAATTACTTTTCTTAGGCTAAACCTTAAAGGGGATTGTCTAGGTGAATAAAGAAGTATTAGTAACTGTGGTAATAGGATAAAAGTAAGCTTTAGGTGAATCTTACTTCATCTAAAGCTTATTTTATTAAAAATAGTGTAAAGGTTATCAAAGAGGAAAACATATTAAAAATGGCAGTGATGAAATAAATGAATTTCAATCAAGGAGTTAAGGATTAATAGGGGTATAGATAAAAGAGGGGGATTTTATGAAAAGCTATAAAAAAATCTATATAGGCATAGTTTGTATAATTTCTTTCAGTTATATAGGAAATCTAATCTATTATTATAACAATAAATTAGACAAGCCCTGTTTCTTACAGCATTATTATGATTTGGAACAAGGGGAGATGTTTACATTATACTTTTTAGATAATAAAGTAATTAATGAAAAGGATAAAATAACAAACATAGGCATAGGTAATTATAAGTTTAATATTAATAATCAATATAATGATAATTATAATTATAATAAACCAGGTGCTTTACGACTAAGGGCTATAGATATAAATCCTAATGGAAGGGATTCTTTTAGGGGTTTTATGCAAGATGAGACTGTTGGTTCATATAAAGAAATAACCATACACTATGGAGAGAAGGTAGAAACCGTACCTATAGGTAATTTAAGTTTTAAAAAAGAGAATGTAAAAACTAGAGGAGAAGAAATCTTATCTGACCGAGGTAGACAGCTTAATGAAGAAAAATACCAGTTTACGCTTTTCCCTTCAGAAGCCATGAGGATATTGGAAGTTAAAGATAAGCATAGTGAAGATGATATAGAGGTGTTTTCAGATTATATACCATATAATAGTGATAATATTACAAAAAGAACCCTGCCATTTTATGTAGAATCAGAAGAAGTAATTATTATAAAAGTTGATGTTTCAAAGTTGGTAAAAAAGGCTTCTAAAGAAGGCTTAGTCTTTAATTACCCAATAGAAGTTGTTTACGAATCAATGGATGGAAGTAAGGGAACAAAAACCTTAAATGTAAATATAGTTCCTAATGATGCAAATATTGATATAAAGTCTACTAAGGAATCTTTAAGAGATAAGGAGGGAGAGATGTGAATAAAGCAATTAAAAGAATTATGGTTGGGTTTTTATTTATATCTCTTGATATTAATATAGGCTTTATAGATATACTTAATAATTCTTTAGGATTTATTATAATAATTTATGGATTAAAGGACTTAGTGGAGCATAGCTTATACTTTACAAAAGCCATACATGTAGCTAGATTTTTAGTACTTATAAACATCCCTTACTCTATTAAGTATGGAGAAGCTAGAGATGGCATGAACTTAAATTTTTTAAGCAACTTTTATCCTTTGGACATTTTATATACCATAATAGTGGTCTTAATTAATATATACTTTGTATATAATCTTTGTAGGGGATTTAGTGAAATGACAAAAAAATATGAGCATACTTCTAGGAGCTTTATGAATTTTATAAAAGCATATACGGTTATATGCTCTATAAGTATGTTACTTTTAATATTTAATATAAATTTAAATATTAAAAGCATAAAGGATTTTATAATATTTTTCTCCATAGGATTAGCCTTTTGGAATATATGCTTTTTAGTGTTATTAAACAAGACTAGAAAGATGGATTTTAATTTAAAATAGTGATTTTCATAATTTGAAAATCACTGCCTGCTATATCTGTTAAACTAGTATTATAACTAAGTTAACAGAGAGAAAGTAGGAGGGGTTACAATGAAAAATAATAAAATTAAAATTGTTACCATAGGTGGAGGATCAAGCTACACTCCAGAGTTAATAGAAGGTTTTATTAAACGTAAGGATGAACTTCCAATTAAGGAAATTTGGTTAGTAGATATAGAGGACGGAAAAGAAAAATTAGAAATAGTAGGTAACCTAGCAAGGCGTATGGTGAAAGAGGCAGGGCTAGATTGGGAGGTTCATTTAACCTTAGATCGCAGGGCTGCCTTAAAGGATGCGGATTTTGTATCTACACAATTACGTGTGGGACTATTAGATGCTCGTATTAAAGATGAACGTATTCCTTTAAGTCATGGAATGTTAGGTCAAGAAACCAATGGAGCAGGAGGAATGTTTAAAGCCTTTAGAACAATTCCTGTAATACTTGGTATAGTTGAAGACATGAAAGAGTTATGTCCAAATGCTTGGCTTGTAAACTTTACAAATCCTGCTGGAATGGTTACAGAGGCAGTGCTTAAGTACGGTAACTACAATAAAGTAGTAGGCTTATGCAATGTTCCTATTATGCATACTATAAAAGAATCTGAAATGTTAGGAAAAAATCCAGAAGAGCTATTTTTCCATTATGCAGGTTTAAATCATTATCACTGGCATAGGGTTTATGATAAGGAAGGAAATGAATTAACCTTAGATATAATTAATGAAATGTTCAATGGAGATAATAAAGTAGTAGAAAATATATCAGGAATTAAGTTTATGGAAGAGCAAATTCGTGATTTAGAGATGCTTCCTTGTGCATACCATAGGTATTATTATATGCATGATGATATGCTTCATGAAGAGTTAGAAGAATTTAAAAATAATAATACCCGAGCAGAAAAGGTTAAAAGAGTTGAAGCAGAGTTATTTGAATTATATAAAGATCCTAACTTAAAGGTTAAACCAGAGCAATTAAATCAACGTGGAGGAGCACACTATTCTGATGCTGCTTGTGAGATTATAAGTTCAATCCATAATGATAAAAGAAGCATAATGGTAGTTGATACAAGAAATAATGGAGCAGTAACAGATTTGCCATATGACTCAGCAGTAGAGATAAGTAGCTACATTACAGGTAGCGGACCAAAGCCAATTACTTTTGGTAAATTTAATGCTGCAGCACGTGGGCAAATACAGCTTATGAAAGCTATGGAAGAGTTAACTATAGAAGCAGCAGTTACAGGAGACTATGGTAAGGCGCTACAAGCCTTTACAATAAATCCAATGGTTCCAGCAGGTACTGTTGCTAGAGAAGTGCTAAATGAGCTTTTAATAGCTCATAAGGATTATCTACCTCAATTTAAAGATTCTATAGAAAAAATAGAAGAAGGTAAGTTAAAATAAATATTAAATTTGTAATTTAAGAGAAGTTCTAGGGCTTCTCTTTTTTTGATGATTTTACTTAAATATTCTATAATATTTAAGTAGGAGGGGATGAAAGTGGGAGAGGTAATTTATAGACTATTGTTTTTTGTTAACTCTAATAAAGAAAAGGATGTATACTATACCATTGCGTGGACAATGCTACAAAATATAAAAGAGGTGCCAAGGCTTAATATAAATCAATTAGCAGATATGTGCTATACATCCACTTCTACCATTAGCCGCTTTATAAAAAAATTAGGTTATGAAAGCTTTGGTGATTTTAAAGAAAAGGTAGAGCTAGTATTAGGGTATTATAAAAGAGATATATCTTTTCACCCAGATTTCGGTGAGAAAAGTGATATAGATCCAAGTTCAATGGTTAAGAACTTTTATGGTGTCATTAATAATCACTTAAAAGAGACCTGCAACAATTTGGACATAAGAAAGCTAGATAAATTGCTTGAACTTATCTATCAGCATAAAAAGATAAATTTTTTTGGTATGCAATTTTCTCAATATATGTCCATGGAGATACAAGCAAAATTATTAGCTTTAGGAAAGTTTGTAACTGCTTTTGTAGATGTTAAGGAGCAATTAAAATGTGCAGAGGAGTCAGATGAAGGTTCTTTAGCTATAATTTTGTCTATAGCTGGAAGAGTAGGTAAAACTGATTTAGTAAATAAGATAAAGGAATCCAAAAGTAAATTAGTAGTTATAACTCAAAATCCAAAAGTGGACTTTTTAGAGGATGCAGATTTAGTTATATTATTTGGCAATAAGAATACGGATAAAGAAGAGTTTTTACTAGGAGGAAGATATGCCCTATTAAGCATAATTGACCTTATGTATTATAGATATGTGTTTTTATATAATTGAAAGTGAAGGAATTATACCCATTAAAAGGTACCCTATATTAATAAATTACGACTTTTACACAAGTAATCCACGTCAATTAACACATAACTAACAACTTATCAACATAATTTTGTGGACAACTCTTGATTTTTGTGGATAAGTTTAGAAAAAACACCTTTGTGTCATGTGGATAAAAAACTTGTCATAAAGGTTAAAAGCTATAAAAATGTAGGTTTTACCTTATTTCTACACCATAATGCACATACTTATCCACAAACTATTAACAAAACATACATTTCTGTGGATAAGCTATGGTAAATAGTCCACATTATTAATTCAATGTACTACATTAATGAAAAATTTTCAGGAATAAGAGAATTTCATGATAGAATTTAGGTGTAAGCATTAGTATAATAGTGTTAATATGTAAAATATCCTTAAGAGAAATTTAGGATACCTTGCACAGGAGATATTATAAGGAGTTGATTTTCATGAGCATTGCTGATAAGCAATATTTAGATTTAGTGAAAGATATATTAGATAATGGATATTATGAAACAGAGAATAGAACAGGAATACCTACTTATAAATTACCTCACAAGATTATGCAGTTTAATCTTGAAAAAGAGTTTCCAATACTAACTACAAAGTTTGTAGCTTTTAAAACTGCTGTAAAGGAACTTTTGTGGATATATAAAGATCAATCCAATGATGTAAAAAAGCTTAATGAGCAAAATGTGCATATTTGGGATGAATGGGTGAAGGAAGATGGAACTATAGGAACATCCTATGGGTGGGTAGTTAAAGAATATAATCAAATAGATAAACTAATTGAAGGTTTAAAAAATGATCCCCAAGGAAGAAGGCATATAATGAGCCTTTGGCAAATACCTCATTTAGATGGGGGATCACTATACCCTTGTGCTTTTATGACCATGTGGGATGTTACAGATGGTAGATTAAACTGCATGTTAGTACAGCGTTCAGCAGATATTCCATTAGGAGTGCCCTTTAATATGACCCAATATGCTGTGTTGGCTCATCTTATAGCGAAAGTTACAGGTTTAAAACCAGGCTTATTTACCCACGTTATTAATAATGCTCATATATATGACAATCAAGTAGAGGGTATGAAGCTTCAGCTTACAAGAGAGAAGGAGGCTTATGAAGCTCCAAAGCTTTGGATAAATCCAGAAATAAATAATTTTTATGATTTTACCATAGAAGATATAAAGCTTATAGATTATAATCATCATCCATCTATAAAAATGGAGGTGGCAGTATAGATGTTAAGTGCAATTGTGGCTGTAGCTAATAATAATGCCATAGGAAAAGATAATGATCTTTTAGTTAGGATTCCAAGGGATTTAAAAAGGTTTAAGGATATAACTACAGGTCATACAATAATTCTTGGAAGAAAGAACTTTCAATCCCTTCCAAGGGTTTTGCCTAATAGACATCACATAATACTTACTAGAAATAGGAACTTTAAAATAGAAGATGAAAGAGTTACAGTTATACACTCTATAGAAGATTTAAAGCCTTATATGGAAGATTCAAAAGAGCATTTTGTAGTGGGTGGAGGAGAAATATATAAGCTTTTACTGCCTTACACAGACAAACTTTATATTACAAAAGTCTATGCGGATTTTGATGCAGATACATTTTTCCCTGATTTTAATGAAAAGCAATGGAAGGTTGTTTATAGGGAAAAGGGCATAAGAGATGAAGAAAACCCCTATGACTATGAATACCTAGATTATGAAAGAATTAAGTAAGATTAGAAGGCTTTTAAGGTAGTAAGAATCTATGCAAGTGGTATTTATGAGAATTTAAGATTGGAAAATTAGTCTATGTTGTAGAATTGTGTTTATAATATATCAATTTTAAAGGGGAGTCATTTTGATATACATCCTAAAGTTATACAGGGAAAATAAGAAATGTATAATAAAAAGGGGATTATATCATTTCTGACCCCCTTAATTAGTATTTTAAGAGCGTATGGATATAACGGTAAATGCTAATTATGCTTATTGGATTTAGCTGTGCTTTGACTTTTTTCTCCAGACAAATATAATTATTTCGCAAAGATTTGGAATGTTTTCAGTAAAATAGACATATAGAATGTACGATTTTTCTCAGATTTCTTAGAATTTCAATTAATTCATTCCTATGTATAATGGTTAAAATAATTTAAATATAAGTAACATACCTCAGATGCTTCCCCTACCCTGAAATTAGCTTTTTAAAAATTAAGAAGATGTTCTTAACTTTAGGTAATAATCTCTTTTGTATTCTTTAGATGATTTATATTCTACTGAAAACTCTCTTCTTTTTCCCATTTTTAAACACATGCTTCTCTATGTAGTTATTATACATACTTTTCTATGTGTCTATCAAATTAGGTATACTCCAATCAACAATAAGGTCACAAGCTATATTATATAAATAATCAGAAGCCATCTCTTTTTAGGGAGGGCTTTTGACTATTTAATAAGAGAAAAAATTTTATAGGTTAATAATTAGGAAAAAGTCAATAAGAAGAATAAAAAGGTAAAAGCATGTCCACAATTAAGATATAAATGATAAGGAGTGGATATGTTTATGGAATTAGTAATTAACTCAAGGGGAGCACATATTAGTAAAGTTGATGAACGATTTCAAGTTACGATAGATGGAGTTAAACAAGAGTTTTCAAGTAAAAAGGTAGAAAAAATATTAATAACAACATCTGCGTTAATAACAACAGATGCATTAAAGTTGGCAATAGAAAACAATATTGATGTTGTGTTTTTGGAGTATAGTGGAAAACCTTTTGCTAGGGTATGGCATTCAAAATTAGGTAGTATAACTACAATAAGAAGACATCAATTAAAATTAAATGAATTACCTATGGGAACAGAATTTGTTAAAGAATGGATTGATCAAAAAATAAGTAACCAAATAAATCATCTAAATAAGCTTAAATTAAATAGAAGTGATGAAAAAATTGAGTTGATAGATAAAGCTATTAAAGATATGGAAGATCACAAGTGTGCGTTATCCATGTTAAACAATGTACCTATAGATATTATAAGGGGAACAATGGAAGGACATGAGGGTTACTGTGCTAGAAGGTATTTTAGTACTTTGGGAGAGTTGATACCCGAGAAATATAAATTTAAGGGTAGAAGTAAAAACCCAGCTAGTGATCAATTTAATTGTATGCTTAATTATGCTTACGGAGTTCTTTATTCAAGGGTAGAAAGTTCGTGTATAATTGCAGGATTAGATCCATATATAGGAATAATGCATACGGATAATTACAATAGAACAGCTCTGGTTTTTGATCTTATAGAAATGTATAGAGGTTATATGGATGAGGTTGTTTTTAGCTTGTTTTCTAAGAGAAAAGTGAAACAAGATATGTTTGATAAGATAGAAGGTGGAGGGTATTGGCTAAATAAGTTAGGTAAACAAACATTAATAGAGGCTGTAAATGGTAGATTTGAAGAAAAAATTAAATATAAAGGCAGAGTTATAAGGCTTAATAATGTAATTCAATATGATTGTCATAACATTGCCAATAAAATTTTAAATGAGGTGATGTGATGCTTTATTGGGTAATGTATGATATTTCAGAGAATAAATCTAGAAATACAGCAGTTAAAGCATGCAAGAATAAAGGATTATATAGGGTTCAAAAGAGTATTTTTTTAGGTGAACTTAATAAAAATCAAAAAGATGAGCTTAAGATTATCATGGAAAGGTTAGTAAATGAAGGTACAGATTCTATATACATTTTTCCAACTAGTAAAGATTATATCTATGATACAGATATAATTGGCAATGGTTTTGATAGGGAGTTGATTAGTAATGAAATTATATCAAAATTCCTTTAGTGAATTTGAGGAGTATGTAAGACCTTCAGATATAATAGAATTTTTATATTGTCCTAGATTTATATACTTTATGAAGAACCTAGGAATAAGACAATATGAAGAAAATAGATTTAAGGTACAAATAGGAAGAGAAAAACATTTAGATAAGAAATCACAAAATGTGAAGCAAGTTAGAAAAAGAATAGGTGGAGTAAGCAAGGAGCAGGAGAAATATATAGTGTCTAAAAAGTATGGAATAAAAGGGATAGTAGATGAAATATATCTGCTAAATGATGGAACATATGCACCATTAGATTACAAATTTGCAGAGTATAAAGATAAAGATTTTGAAACTTATAAAACTCAGATGGCTATGTATGGGTTAGTTATTGAAGAGCTATATAAAGCTAAAGTAAATAAATTGTTTTTAGTATATTTAAGAAGTAAAAATTTACTTAAAGAGATTGAGTTTGATGATAAGTTAAAAAAGAAATCTATTAAATCTATTAATGATTATAAAAAGATTATAGATGGATATTATCCAAAAGCCACATCAAGTAAAGCCAGATGTATTGACTGTTGTTATAGAAATATATGTGAAAAATAATAAAAGGGAGATTTAATCTCCCTTTAACCTTGTTTTAATGGATTCTAATAAGAAATAGACATTACATTTCAAAACTTATTTTACTGTATTTATTAATATTTGACAATTATATGATAAAATATACATATAAAATATATTACTTATAAGATATAGATATTACTAAAGTATAAAATTTATAAAAATGAAGATAATAATAATGAAATTTAAATTAGGAGGTGAAAGAATGATAAATGCAATAAGAGATATTGGAGCATACTTAAGAGAAAATAATGGAATAACAGAAGTTGATATTGTAAGAAGTTTAGTTAACAAAATTGAAGGGGATACAGTAAAAGAAATTCTTCTTATAGATATTAAGGATAATGGTGAAATAGAAACACAAAGTGAAGAATTTTATGGAGATATAACTACTAAAGCGCTTTTTTATCAAGCAGGTAATGATGCTCAAGGGGGTGCTATGAGAGCAGATTTTTATAAAGATGATTCAAAGGAAATAGAAAAATTTGATAAGAAAATAAAGACCACATTAGCTTATTGTGATGTTGAAGATCATTATGATGAAGTTAGAGATATAATTTATCAAAAGATAAGGAGTCAAAATAAAAATTTTATAGTAGTAATATTATTAAATGGGAAATATCCATACGATTTATTGAAGGATAAATTTTTAGATAAAATGTATGCTACTAGATTTAAATCTATAGGTGGAAAACATATATGCCATTTTTGTGGAGAAAAAAAGGAGGTTTTTAATACTACAACTTATAAGTTTTATACCAATGATAAGGAAGTTTATGGTTCTATAGATGAAAAAGATAAATTTGGAGTAACTATGTGTAAAAACTGCTTGAATGATATTTTAATTGGGAAACAGTATATTGAAGATAAATTAACTACCTATTGGATTGATAAGAGTGTAATGTTTTTACCACATAATTTTAATGAACAAACAGAAGCAATGTATGAAAACAGCACAATTATTAATGAAGATAAGAAAAATTTTATATCTAATATATATGATGATGAAGAAATAGTTTTAGAGTTATTAGGCAAAGGAAATACAGAAACAGATATAATTTTCTTTGATAAGGATGGAAATAAAACATTTTATATACAGCATACAATAAAAAGTATGCTACCGTCCAGATTTAGCGAACTAGCTATTTTACTTAATAAATATGGCATTAAGTTATATAATATTATAAATTTTTCAACTGCTATTAAGGTAGGATTGAAAGGAATTGAAACTACTAATAAAGAGAAGCTTAGAATAGTAGATGCTATATTTTCAGGAAAAAGTATTCAAAGAAATACTTTTTTCACTAGAGCTATGATGGTTCATAAATATGAGTTTATAAATGGAAAAAATAAATTTACTATCAGTAATATAGGTAAAGTCTATAATTTCTTAGTTGATTGTGGATGCTTAGAGGGAGGATTTAAGGTTATGACCAAATATAGTGATTATAAAGAATTGTTCTTGGATAATCCAAGTTATTTTAATAGTAGTGAAAAGAAGGCATGGTTTTTAATTGGTATGGCCTATAATTATGTTAATTATATGATAAAAAAAGGCAACTCAACAGAAGAAGGAAAGTTAGCAGATAGAAGTTCCTTAGATAAAAATTTCTTTTTTGCAAGAAGGTTTGACTTTAAGGACTTTATATATTTTAGCAATTTACTAAGTGATAAAATGATAAAATATAGAATTTCATCAGTATGGATTAAAGATATGCTTACAGAATCAAAAGAGTTAATGGCTAATCCTAATGGTAAGTTAAGTTCAGATGAAGCTAAATATATATTTTTTTGGGGAATGGATAGTTACTTTAAAAAAGACGGAGAGAGTACATCTAATGTAGATACTGATATAAATGAACAAATACAAGAAACTGGGGAGGAAATCTAAAATGGCTAATACAAGAGAATTTTTATTATTTACAGATTGTACTATGGCAAATGCTAATGGTGATATGATAAATGAAAATAGACCTAGATATGATGAAAGCACAGGAAAACTAGAGATGTCTGATGTTAGGATAAAAAGATATTTTAGAGAAGAAGCAGATGATAGAGGATTAAAAGTATTTGTTAGAGCAACTAAAGATGATAAAGATAAGTATCTAGATTGTAAAGGAGTAGCAAATAAAATAATATTAGATAATTTCGTAAAGGATGAAACAGACAAAAAAAAAGTAAAGGAGTTAACGGAAAAAGGTAAATTAGGGTTGGAATCATTATTAAAATCAGATTATATAGATGTTAAATTATTTGGAGCAGTTGTGACAGAACCTAAATTTAATATAACCGGACCACTTCAAGTTATGTGGAGTAAAAGTATACATGAGGCTGAAATAAAATTTGCACAAGGAACAGCATCATTTACGTCAGGTGAAGGTAAAGTACAAGGAACAATATGGTCAAAATACTATACTCCTTATGCATTATTTAGAACATATATGGTATATAATGATCAATGTGCAAAAAGACAAGGTATAAAAGTAACTGACGAAGAATTAGAAGACTTTAAGGATATATTATTATCTGGTATTAGAAACTATAAAAGTACATCAAAAAATCAAATGCCTAGAATATTAGTTGAAGTAATATATAATAAAAATTATATAGACGGTGAGCTTGATTATGTAGATGTAAAATATGATAAAGAAGATTTGGCATTAAGAGGAATAGATGAATTTACTTTTGATTTTTTAAACTTAAAAAGATTTGTAGATTTGCATAAAGATGTTATTAAAAAAGTAAATATATATATTCATCCGAAAGTAAAAGTTGAAAATATATCAGAAGAATTTAATCTTATATACATGTAGAAAGCTTTGAGGTGTGTATAATGAAGGCTTTAAGTTTTAGAGCATCTGGAGATTTTGCAAGGTTTAGGTGTCCTTACACAACAACTTCTGCATTAACCTACACTGTTATGCATCCTATAGCTATAAAAGGTCTTATAGGTGCAATAATGGGAATAGATTATGAAGATTTATATGAGTATACTAAGGAAATGAAGATAGGAATTGAAGTATTAAAACCTATAAAAAAAGATACACAAAGCTTTAATTTAGTGCCACAAATTAAAAATAATGGCTCACCTACATTTCCGTCAAGAATAGAGTTTTTAAGAGATGTATGTTATAGAATTTATGTTATAGATTCAGATGAAAAATTAAATGAAATAAAAAGGGTGTTAGTAAATAGAAGTTATACATTTACCCCCTATTTAGGTGCTAGTGAACATATAGCAAAGTTGCAATTTGAAGGTATAGAAGAAGTAAATAATGTATCACAAGAAATTGGATTAGTTAATTGTACAATACCTAAAGAGCAAATTATATTGGAGAAGAATCAGGATGTGCAACTTTGTCTTGATAGAATTCCAGTAAAAAATGAAAAAACTCGAGAATATGTTAAATATGAAAAAGTTGTATTTGTACCAGGAGGAAGCATGGTTGCACAATTAAATTATGTTTTAAAGGTGGGTGACTCTAATGTGTACTTCTTTTAAATTAAAATCTCATATATTTGCTAACAGTAAAGGTGATCAACTTCTAGTTGACCACCTAACTGGTGTTGCAGAAATAGCTTTGAATACTACAAAATATAATGGTGTTATAAATGATGAGTTAGAAGAAGTGGTAAAAACCATAGGGCTATGCCATGACTTTGGAAAGGCAAGTTCTTATTTCCAAGAGTATTTGCAAGGAAGATATTACGGGGAACTGAAACAACATGGTGAAATATCGGCTTATTTTACTTATTATATGCTACCTGGTTGTTGGAAGATGTTGGGCTTTA
The DNA here is from genome assembly GCF_018919175.1 of Clostridium simiarum. Lineage (GTDB taxonomy): Bacteria > Bacillota > Clostridia > Clostridiales > Clostridiaceae > Clostridium_L > Clostridium_L simiarum. Next base: position 34,747 of record NZ_JAHLQL010000008.1, read on the forward strand.
TATGTGTGAAGCGACATCATGGTAACATAGATATTGATAATAGTTTTTTTAGTACTGATAATGAAAAAAATCTTAAAGATATAAGTGAAGATATAAGAAAAAATATAGATGAGTTACAAGTTATATATAATAAGGATTTAAAAGAATTCTTTGATAAAATGAAAGATGGAAGTCTTATTAAAGAAGTAAAGTTAAGTTATATAAAAAGAGCAGCAGTTATAAAAAAGAAATCTATAAAAGAACAAGAAGAAGAGTTTATATGGCTTCAATATTTATGGTCATTGTTATTGACAGGAGATAAAACTCAATTAATCACAGGAAATACATTTAAAAATAAGGGGATATTTACTGATAAGTTTACTAAAAGGTATAAAAATAAATTAAGAGAGGATTTAATAAATAAAATTCCTAATATAGAAAAATCACTATTATTTAATATTAGAGATGATATATATAATAACACTATAGATTCAATAAATAATATAGATTTGGATAAGGATAGGATATTGTCTATTAATGTACCAACAGGAACAGGTAAAACCATATCTGCCTATGGTGCAGCATTTAGGTTAAGCGAAAGATTAATAGATGAGAAGATGATAATACCTAATATAATTTATAATATTCCTTTTATGAGTGTTATAGACCAAAACTATGATGTATTAGAAGAAATAATAAACTTGAATAATGTTGATGTAACAAGTGATTTAATACTAAAACATCATTCTATGTCACCAATAGAGTATAGGGATAGTGAAGAGAAAGAATACAGAAATTATGATGCAAGATTTTTGGTAGATAACTGGCAAAGCACAGTTATAACCACAACATTTGTTCAATTGTTTAATACTATGTTTAAATCAGGTTTGAATGCAATAATGCATAGATTCCATAAACTTGCTGGATCAATAATAATATTAGATGAGGTTCAAGCGATACCACCTAAGTATTATCCAATAGTTGAAGATTTATTTAGTATATTATGTGATAAATTTAATTGTTACGTTATAACAGTAACAGCAACTAAACCTTTATTTTTACAAGGAAAAGAATTAGTTAAGAATAATGATGTTATATTTAATAAAATGAATAGAATAATATTTGAAAATCATACTGAAAATATGTTAAATTTAGATGATTTTAAAGAGATATTAATTAATGATATAGAGGAAAATAAAAATAAAAGTTTTCTTATAATATTAAACACTGTAAAGTCAACTTTAGATGTATTTGATTTTTTAAAAGAAGAATTAAATGGAACTAGGAAAATAATATATTTAAGTACAGAAATTATTCCAGAGGTAAGATTAAAGATAATAAAAGAAATCAAAAGTAGCAAAGAAAAATATATATTAGTATCAACGCAGTTAATTGAAGCTGGGGTAGATTTAGACTTTGATGTTGTATACAGAGATATAGCACCAATGGATTGTATAAATCAATCAGCAGGAAGAGCTAATAGAAATGGAGTTAATGGTAAAGGGATAGTTAAGATTTATAGGTTAATAGGTGAAAGTCAAAAAACATTTGCTTCACATATTTATTCAGGACCACTATTAGAAGCTACGTTGAAAATACTAGATGGTAGAGAAAAAATTGAAGAAAGTGAATTGTGGGAAATTAACAATATGTATTTCTCAAAGTTAAGAGAAGTGACCAAAAATAAAAGTTTGCAAGAATATACAGAATACTGTGAAAATATAAAAGCATTAAGATTACAAAGCATTAGAAAGTTGGAATTAATAGAAGAAAATAAGAATAAAATAGATGTTATTATTAGATATAACAGTGAATCAGAAGATTGTATAAAAATAATTGAGAACAGTGAAGATTATGAAGATCAACAAATTGTGAATGCTTGGAGAACACTAAATAAATATAGAATAGCTGTAAATAAAAATGATGTGATAGATATGGTACATGAGATAAAGGGAAGCAATTTTTTAAATAAAGAAGATTACGATAAAAATAGGGGAATAATAAGAAGAAGTACTACTTGTATTTAAGGAGGGAATTTATTGAAACTAAAAGTTTGTAGAGTAATGTTTGATGATATGAAACTAACTCCAAGACATGGGGAAAAAATAAGAGGATATTTGGGAAATAAATATAGTGGGAATAATCTTCTACATAATCATGAAGAAGATAAATTTATATATAGATATCCTCTAGTACAGTATAAGGTATTATCAAAAATTCCGATTATTATAGGAATTAATGAAGGGGCAAATACTGTAGCTAATATAGGAATTAATAATGATGAATTAGTACTTGATGGTATTAAATATGACACATTTCAAAAAGAAATAATTAAACATGAATTTGAATTTGGGTGTGAAGATGATTATATTGAGTATAATTTTTTAACTCCTTGGATATCGTTAAGTCAAAAAAATATTGAAGCTTACAGAAGGGGCAATAAAATAGAGCAGGAAGAAATATTAAAGAAAATTTTAATAGGAAATATTATTTCTATGTCAAAGGGAATAGACTATACTGTGGATAAAAGAATTAACTGTTGGGTTAATTTAAAAGAAAAAGAAGTTATGCTAAAAGGTATTAAGCATATAGCATTCATAGGGAATTTTAAAGTGAACTTTAATATTCCAAACTATTTTGGTATTGGTAAATCTGTATCAAGAGGATTTGGAACCATAGAAAGAGTATAAAATATAGTGGAATTTTAAGAAGTAGACAAGTGATAAGTTTTTTAACGTTGATAAATCAATAGGCTTTAGGGTATACTAAGTATGTAATGTGGACAGAAATAGGAACTTTTTAGATTATAAAAGTATGATTAATGAAACTTTTAAACTTGTCTTTAAAATGCTATAAAGCGCACTAACTCTATAAAGTTTAAGAAATTGCTATATTAGAAACTAATCCATTAAAACAAGGATTGAAACGTATTTTTTCAATTATTAAACCTCCAACACTAACAGATATTAGAAACTAATCCATTAAAACAAGGATTGAAACTCTTTAGATGTTTCCCACGCAACACAGTTTCTTGCATATTAGAAACTAATCCATTAAAACAAGGATTGAAACGGTTCTCCAGTTATAACTATGTGTACCATTTCTAAAATATTAGAAACTAATCCATTAAAACAAGGATTGAAACTATTTCTCCACACTCCTATGTTGCACCACTGTGCTATATTAGAAACTAATCCATTAAAACAAGGATTGAAACGTATAGTTAACCTTATAACCTTCGTGTATTTCACAATATTAGAAACTAATCCATTAAAACAAGGATTGAAACTGTTTAAAAGAACGTCTAGAAGAAGTGGTGGCAACATATTAGAAACTAATCCATTAAAACAAGGATTGAAACGCTTGTAAGTTTATATTGCCTAGCTTGGCTCTGCTCATATTAGAAACTAATCCATTAAAACAAGGATTGAAACGCTAATATTTCGCCTTCTTCTCTATCTGTTATAGCATATTAGAAACTAATCCATTAAAACAAGGATTGAAACTTGGAGCAATCCCAGTTAAAGAAAGCAAGATTTATAATATTAGAAACTAATCCATTAAAACAAGGATTGAAACATTGGGATAGTTAAAAAATAACCCAGTGTGGGAGTATATTAGAAACTAATCCATTAAAACAAGGATTGAAACGGGTTGACAGTTAGAGAGTTGTCTGAGAAATCCAATATATTAGAAACTAATCCATTAAAACAAGGATTGAAACAAAACTAGAATGGATGCAAATGAGGCTTTGTTTGTATATTAGAAACTAATCCATTAAAACAAGGATTGAAACTCAATGATGGTAAAGCGGGAACTCCAGATGTGGTGCATATTAGAAACTAATCCATTAAAACAAGGATTGAAACAAGCAGAAGATACTATTAGCGGACAAGAGGCTAGAGATATTAGAAACTAATCCATTAAAACAAGGATTGAAACAACATAAGATATAAGAAGGTGGTTTTATGACCAATCATATTAGAAACTAATCCATTAAAACAAGGATTGAAACATGTACTAATCCAGAAAATACAAGTAGCGGCTGAATATATTAGAAACTAATCCATTAAAACAAGGATTGAAACGATCGGTAGCATTATAAGAATCCTCGCTTGTCCAAATATTAGAAACTAATCCATTAAAACAAGGATTGAAACTTTTGCCTTTTTTATTACCTAAAAGAGAATATGAGGATATTAGAAACTAATCCATTAAAACAAGGATTGAAACCATTTTTGAAAATAAAATCGTGGCTATGGGTGATGATATTAGAAACTAATCCATTAAAACAAGGATTGAAACCACAGCAAATAATTTCTTTCATTTTTTCCTCTTAAATATTAGAAACTAATCCATTAAAACAAGGATTGAAACCTATTCTTGAAACTCATTTTTAAATATGATAAACATATTAGAAACTAATCCATTAAAACAAGGATTGAAACAACGCTTTGTAGTACACTTTACTTATTAAAGGTACTATATTAGAAACTAATCCATTAAAACAAGGATTGAAACTATGGTTTGATTACTGACATAGTACAATTGATAAACATATTAGAAACTAATCCATTAAAACAAGGATTGAAACTAAATAAGGACATTCGAATACTCCTTGGCTGTAGTATATTAGAAACTAATCCATTAAAACAAGGATTGAAACCAAAGATTGTCTCTTTATAAAAGCTTTTACTTCAGGATATTAGAAACTAATCCATTAAAACAAGGATTGAAACTACAATCTATATGGAAATACACAGCCTGAAAATACCATATTAGAAACTAATCCATTAAAACAAGGATTGAAACTTTGGAAGTGCAGAAGCAGGTAAGGCGGCTTTAATTATATTAGAAACTAATCCATTAAAACAAGGATTGAAACCTAATATAAGTTTCACCAATAATAATTTTATGCTTCTATATTAGAAACTAATCCATTAAAACAAGGATTGAAACAAACAAAGGATTTAAACTTAGCATGGTTATTATATCAATATTAGAAACTAATCCATTAAAACAAGGATTGAAACTATTTTTTAACTGTTTAGTAGAAAAAAATTATATGAATATTAGAAACTAATCCATTAAAACAAGGATTGAAACCAAGACAGTAAAGGTACTAGGAGCTTCAGATAATAATATTAGAAACTAATCCATTAAAACAAGGATTGAAACCAAGTTCCATTTTCCGTAACAGCATACTTTATACTATATTAGAAACTAATCCATTAAAACAAGGATTGAAACAAAGGATTTTCGGAAGATATTAAATACTCAAATAGCTATATTAGAAACTAATCCATTAAAACAAGGATTGAAACACGCTTCCACAAGGTTAAGATATGTCTTATATTGCATATTAGAAACTAATCCATTAAAACAAGGATTGAAACAGGGGGAATAAGTTTGTTTGGGGATAGATTAAGAGAATATTAAAAACTAATCCATTAAAACAAGGATTGAAACCCTCCAGGCACTTGTTGTAGTCCAAATAAGCTGTCATATTAGAAACTAATCCATTAAAACAAGGATTGAAACACACAAGGTATATTTTAATATTCTTATATTTTTTTGATATTAGAAACTAATCCATTAAAACAAGGATTGAAACATATTACTATTGAATCATTTATAACCTCAAATATATATTAGAAACTAATCCATTATCTCAACCTAGTTTGTTTTTTTATTTTCTCTTTGCATAACAGGCCGCCTTTTACTTTATTACTTGTTATTCTATACTATGGAGTTATTAAATTGTAGGCATCAATTTTTTTACGGTTACGTATTAGTTGTGTAAGACTGTAGATGAATACAGTAGGAAATACCAGAATTAGGTTCTTTAAGGGTTAGGGCTCATGATTTTTAATAAATAATTGATGAAGGAAAAACTCCTATTGTAGGTGAGAGAAACCTAATTTATGATATAATTTAAGTGAACAATGGGGGGATAACTATGGAATATACAATTATAGGAGTTTTATTAATGGCGACCTCACTTCTTATAATGCATATCAGTGAATTAAAAGACAGGATGAGTCGTATGAATTCAACTTTACAAAAGATTGCTAGCAAAGTTGGAGTGGAAGAACCTTTTATAGACCAAAATGAATTAAGATCTTTAATTGCAGAAGGTAAAAAGGTTCAGGCAGTTAAAAAAGTAAGGATGGATTTAGGGCTTGGATTAAAGGAAGCCAAGGAATATGTTGATAACTTAGATAAGATTTAAGGTTGTTGATTTGTAGAAAAATCATGAAAAGTAGCTTGTCATTATTAAAAAATGGTGGGCTACTTTTATTTTATGGTAAAAAGATGCAATTAGGTTTTGAGAAAGCTCATTTTTAACTTCGATTTTCTCTTTTAGGCATAGATTTTTTATTGGAACACTTAAGGCTATAAATGATTAGGTAAATAATTTAAAAATGTTGTAATTTACAATTTAAAAAATTATTGTAGATTAGCTATTTACAAAACCAAATTTTAGGTATATAGTTAGTTATATAAGTAATGAACCGATTAAGTGATTAACCATATAATATCACAAGGAGGTGAATTTGATGTTGGATCTAAATTCGGATAAATCCATTTATATACAGATTGCTGAAACCATAGAAAATGAAATATTAATAGGAAATTTAAGAGAAGGAGAGCAGGCGCCTTCTACTAATCAGTTTTCTAAGGTATACAAAATTAACCCAGCAACAGCTGGGAAGGGGCTTAATATATTGGTGGAAGATGAAATACTTTATAAAAGGAGAGGTATAGGTATGTTTGTAGCAGAGGGGGCTAAAGATAAAATCTTAAAGAAAAGACAAGAGGTTTTCTTTAAGGAGGCAATACCAGAACTTATAAAGGAAGCGGAAAGATTAGAAGTTAAGAAGAATGATATCATAAAAGTTATTGAGGATTATATTGGAGGTGAAGAATAAATGGCTGATGCAATTAAGTGTGAAAACTTATCAAAGTTTTATGGCAAATTAGAAGCAGTGAAAAATATAAATTTAACCTTAGAAGGAGATAAGATTTATGGGCTTCTCGGAAGAAACGGAGCTGGAAAGAGTACCCTGACAAACCTTATTGCAGCTCAAATAATTAGGGATAGTGGACATATTAATATTTTTGGGGAAGAGGTTTTCGAAAACACAAAAGCCCTAGAAAATATATGTTTAGTTAAAGAAAAAGAAATTCCCCTAGAAGATGATAAGGTAAAAAGGATATTTAAATTCGCTAGTATTTTATATAAAAATTGGGATGAAGAGTATAAAGAATTTTTAGTAAAGGAATTCAACTTAGATACTAATAAAAAATATAAAAATCTTTCTAGAGGAACTAAATCCATAGTTGGGGTAATTATAGGACTCGCTTCTAGAGCAAAAATAACCATTTTTGATGAACCGTCCCTAGGACTTGATGCCGCAGTTAGAGAGAAGTTTTATAATTTATTATTACAGGATTATGAAGAGCATAAAAGGACAATTATATTATCAACTCATTTAATTGATGAGGTAAGTAACCTATTTGAGGAAATTATAGTAATGAATAAAGGAGAAATTATCCTTAAAGAAGAGATAGATACCCTTTTAGATAAGGCTCATTTCTTAAGCGGAAGAGAAGAGATAATACTACCTTTAATAAAAAATAAAAATATAATCCATAAAGAGTTTTTTGGAGCTACTTCTATAATAGGAGTTTTAGGTAAATTTGAAGAGGGGGAGCTTAAGCTCTTAAAGGATAATAATATAGACATAAGTCCTATGTCTTTGCAAAAGTTATTTATTTATATTACAGAAGGACTAAATAGTTAGGGGGGAGAGATTATGGAAGGATTTAAAAGACAATTAAAATTTCAATATTTAGATGCTAAGAAAGCTTTTGTTGTATTTTGGTCTATAGTCCTGTTAAGCAATGTATTATTTCATGTATTAAATAATACTACTAATATAAACAGCAAGTTTGGAATTTATTGGTCAGAGCCTAGTGTTAACCAAGGTAGCGTAAATGTAGCAGGAGGAAATGCAATATCTATTCTTATATTTATTTTGGTATCCTGCATTGTTATGTACTATAAGAGCTTTCCAGCAGCTATAGGATTTAGTTCTACAAGAAAAGACTTTTATAAGGGTGTTATAGGTTATAATGTTATGATATCTTTAGCTATGTCAGTAGTAGAAGCTGTACTTTTAAAAGCTGATAGGTTTATAGTAAGAGCCATGGGTGGAGAAGCTCTAACGGATCTTATGTATTTTAATTGTGAAACAGATAGTATTTTTTATATTATTATCATTGTATTTCTACTAACATTGTTATTTACTTCCATGTTTAACTTAGTTGGAATTTTTGTATATAAAATTGGTTATAAATTTTGGATAGGTTTTGGGATTTTATTTATGATCGTAGGAAATATAAAGATTTTATCAACGTCTATATTAAATTTTGCTACCTTCATAGCATCTTACAATGACTTTATTACCTTCTTTATAAAATTTATCATTACCATAGTATTACTCCATGTAATAGCTTGGGGCTTTGTTAGAAAATTAAGTATTAAATCAAATAAATAAGAATCAATGAGATTTTTAGTATTAAGAGGGAGTTTTAGCTCCCTCCTTTGCATTTTATTATTTGAATTAAACTGTGGTATAATAAAATATATAGAGTAATTTTTAACTTCAAATGTAGTTTAATTAATAAGAGCAAGGAGTGATTTTAATGAAAAAAATTAGATATTTTGTTTTACCACTATTTATGTCTTTAACACTTTTAGCAGGGTGTACTCCTAAGCAAGATGCACAAGTTAAAGTAGAAGGAGACAAGCCTAACCAAGAGACAAAACAAGAAAATGACACTAAAAAGCCAGAAGAAAATAAGGAGAAGCCTCAAGAAGAAAAGGTAGATCCAGCAGTTTTAAATAGATTTGATAAATATTTCTACAAGGGTAAAGATGAGATGGTGTACATAGGAATGGCGGAGTATGGATACAGGGCTAAGTATGAAAAGGAAGTTACAGATAATCCAAAGGAAAAGACAGTTGTTTATAAAGGATCTATGAGTGATGGAGTTGGAGAGACAAAGGGGCCAAGAGAGTTTATAGCAAGTTATATAATTGATAAGGATAAGGTTGTAGAAAAGATAGAAAATAAAGATTATCTAAAAGACAGAAAAACTACTTTAAACTCTATAATTGAAAATTTTATAGTAGTTAAAGGGGAAGTTAAGGTAGGAAATAAGTGGGAGCAAAGCTTTAAACAAAAGGATAAAGAGTTTAAGGCAGTAACAGAGATAAAAGCTGTTGAGAAAAAAGGAGATAAAACTCAATTTGTTACTGAAACCACTGTAGCTAATATGGAAGGTTATAAAGATAATACCTACATAGAAAAGAGAACCTACAGAGAAGGCTTAGGTCTTATAGATTTTGAAAACACACCTAAAATTGTAAATGGTGTTGAGCCTATAGATCCAATGGTAGGCTATGGATTAAACTATATAATGGATAAAGATGGTAATAAAGATATAATTGAAAGATAAGTAAAACTAAAACTAAAGGTCAGATAGGATAATTAAAATCCTGTCTGACCTTTAATATTTAATCAAGTGATCTTTAGCCTTTCACCAAAGTTTTTAAAAAACACTATTAGAGCTGATATTCAAGGAATAAAAAATAACACTCAAGCATGAATATTGCTTGAGTGTTTCATTGTCATAAGGGGGACAATAGGGGTTATTGCCTACCTAATTGATAGTAATATCTGTTTAATATCTGTTATTGATTATATTATATACTATTATTTATTAATAATCAATATTAATTATATAAATTTTTAAAAATTTTATTGCCTAAGGTAATTAGACTTTTAATCTTTATGATATTATAATTAAATTTGATGTCTTATATTTTTTCATTCAGGGGTGATTTAATGGATTTTTTAGAGGATGTCTGTGAGCTTTGTGGAAGAGAAGGAGTAGAAACTACAGAACATCACCTGATTCCAAGAGAAGAAGGTGGAAAGAATATGGGAACTTCAAGACTTTGTATAAATTGTCATAAGCAAATACATGCCCTTTACTCTAATAAAGAATTAGCTGTAAGGCTTTATACCATAGATAGACTAAAAAATGATGAAAAAATTAAAAAGTATCTAAATTGGATAAAAAAACAACCAATAACTCACACAGCAACAATTAAAAAATCTAGAGAGAAAAGAGTAAGGGTGAGAGATTAGTTCTTTATAATGATAAGATGGAGAGTGGTATTTTTACAGGTAAACTCTACCTAAATATAATACTCAATTGATAGCTTACAATAGTACAGTAAAGTTTGTTTATACTATTGATATTCATAGGTGAAACATGTTATTATGATTATGATATAGTAAGTTAAAAATAATATAATGCTAGGGGTGCTTTAAAGCTGAGAGGGAATGTTTTCCTAACCCTTGTACCTGAACTGGGTAATACCAGCGTAGGAAAGCGAGATTGTTACTAAAACACTGTTTTTCTACAGTGTTTGTTTTTTTGTAAAAATATTTATATAAAGGAGGATTAATCAATGAATTGGTTTAAATTTAAGTTTAAGGTTCCAAAGGCAGAGGAATCTTTAGGCAAAGTCTTTTTAGATCCTAAGATATATATAACTTTATTGGTAGTTATAGCTTTAGTTGTTACATTTATATACGTAAGTAAGGTGAAACTTACTACAAAGACTATGGTTCATATAGGTATTGCTGTGGCTTTATCTATTGTATTAAAGATGTTTAGGATAATGCAGATGCCTATGGGTGGTTCTGTAACTTTAGGGTCTATGATTCCTATTATATTTATAGCCTATGTTTATGGGCCTAGAATAGGGTATTTAACAGGACTAATATTTGGTGTTATGGACTTGCTTTTAGGTGCTACTGTGGTACATCCAATACAGCTTTTAATTGATTATATCTTAGCTTTTGGATTATTAGGTGTAGCAGGATATTTTAAAAACAATATATCTTTGGGGACTTTGGTGGCTATAGCTTTAAGATGCTTATGTCATGTTATTTCAGGAGTAGTATTCTTTTATGAAAATGCTGGAGGTAAGAATGTTTGGATTTATTCCATATCATATAATGGGACATACTTAATACCGGAAGCTATAATAGCTATGATTATTTTAGCTATGATACCTGTTAAAAGATTAAGAACTGAAATGGCAAGAAATTTAGCCTAAAACATATTAAGACTGTGGATTAATATCTATGTAAAGATTATTTATCCACAGTCTTTAATTTATCTCATGATTACCATAATTGAAAACTAGCTTATGAAATTTTTCCAAGAGATAATGATTTTAGAGCCTCTTTTATTTCAGCTCTACTTTTATCCATACTGCTTTCTACAGCAGCTGTTATAGCGCCTTCTACTAAAGCTGCATCTATTATCTCTACATTATTCTTTTTATCTTCATCTAACATTTCAAGAGCCATTTCAGCATTCATAAACGCACTACCTAGGTCAAAGAGTATTAGAACTCCATCTTCAGAATAGACTTCATCTATGGCCTTAAGTATTTTATTTATATCTGTACCAATTCTATCATCTTCAGTACCACCAGCTTCTGCTATAGGCACTTCTTTAGCCATTTCCTTAGCTAATTCTTTAACCCCTTTTGAAACATTGCTACTATGAGATATTATAACTAATCCAACCATTTTAACTTCTTCCTTTCCGTTATTTTAATTGATAGGGTATAGAAGATGATTTAGGTTTGAGATTTAACATACTCATAAATAGTTTCCAAAATAAGAGCACTAGAAGTAGCACCAGGGTCTTGATGGCCTATGCTTCTATCTCCAAGGTAACTTGCCCTACCTTTTTTAGCAATTATAGTCTTTGTATGTTCTACACCATTATAAGCAGCTTCTTTCACTTTGAATAAGGCATCTACTGCATTATCACCTTCATCAATAGATTTTTTTAACTGATTTAGGGCTGGCTCAATGGAATCTACCATGGTCTTGTCATCTAATTCAGCTTTTCCTCTCATTTTTATACCTTCTAAAGCAGACTGGAGCATATTTCGAAAATCCTTTAAATCTACCTGAGATTTGCCATTCACATCCACAGCAGCTTTCATAAAAGCTGTGCCATATAGAGGACCTGATGCTCCACCTACATTAGAGACTAAAGCCATTCCTACTTTTTTGAGCATATCCCCTATATTATTTCCATCTTCATCTTTTATTTTATCTACCACAGCAGTAAAACCTTTATTTAAATTTAATCCGTGATCTCCGTCGCCTATAGTAGCATCTAAGGTTGTAAGATATTCTTTATTTTTAGCCATTACTTCATTTAATTTCATGAATAAATCTTTTACTTGTAAACCTGTTAAGCTCATCTTTAAGATCTCCTTTCTGTAAGTTTTTAGGGAGATAATATTAGCTTGATACTTTAAATAACCTTAAAGGCAGGAGTGTCTGCTGGAGCATCTAAAAGTTCTTTTAGTTCCTGATCTAATTTTAATAAAGTAACAGAGCAACCAGCCATTTCTAAAGAAGTCATGTATTCACCTACAAAGGTTTTATATACCTTTATTCCCTTCTCGTTTAGAAGTTCACTTACTTTTTTATTTATTATATATAATTCCATGTGAGGTGTAGCGGCAAGTCCGTTTATCATAACCGCAACTTCTTCGTTTGAGTTTAATTTCATGTCAGCTAATATTTTATCTACTAATTGAGTTGCAACTTTATCAGCAGTTATTAGTTTCTCTTTATGGGTACCTGGTTCACCATGTATACCCATGCCTATCTCCATTTCATCTTCAGCTAATGTAAAGTTAGGTTTTCCTGCAGCAGGAACAATACAAGAAGTTAAAGCCATACCCATACTTCTTACATTAGCAATTACTTTTTCAGCAGTGTTTTTTACCTCTTCTAAGGAAGCGCCAGTTTCAGCCTTTGCCCCAGCTATTTTATGGACCAAAACTGTTCCTGCAATACCACGTCTTCCAGCGGTATAAGTACTATTTTCCACAGCTACATCATCGTTTACAACTACAGTATCAACTTTTATTCCTTCCATTTCTGCCATTTCTTTTGCCATTTCAAAATTCATAATGTCTCCACTATAATTTTTAATAATAAGTAATACACCTTCACCGCTATCTACAGCCTTTGCAGCTTCATAAACCTGATCTGGAGTTGGGGAGGTAAAAACAGCTCCTGCTACAGCAGCATCTAACATTCCTTTACCCACATAACCACCATGAGCAGGTTCATGACCGCTACCTCCACCACTTACTAAAGCAACTTTTCCTTTAATAGGAGAGTCCTTTCTTACAAGAACATCATAATTATCAAGTTTTCTTAAATATTCTGGGTGAGCATAAGCTATACCTTGAAGCATATCATCCACAACTAGGTTAGGATCGTTTATTAATTTTTTCATTACGAAAACCTCCTTATTGAATAATATTTGCCATGTTAGTGAAATTTATTATAAATATTTATAATTTTCAAATTTTTATACCTTTATATATATGATATAATATTGAGCATTATTTAAAAAGATTTAAGTGAAGACATAGGTAAAATTAACTATTTGTTAATATTAGTGTTAAGCTTTGTAATGATGGGTAAAAAATAAATAAGCCCCTATCACTAAAAGGCTTTAATTGTGATATAAGGCTTATTTATTGTATAAAAATGAATAAAGGAAAAGGTTGAAAATTAAACTTCATAATTTATAGGGCAGCATAACATTGATAGTTACAATTAATGTTATGTTTTCCATGAAAATAATAAAAACACCTTAAAGGTGTTTTTATTATTTAGCTTTTGGTTCAAAAGCCAATCTTAAAGTATCTCCTATTATGTTAAAGCTTAGCACTGTAAATAATATTAATAGTCCAGGAAAGATTGCAAGGGCTGGTTGATCTATCATATAAGCTTGAGCACTTTGAAGCATGCTACCCCAAGAAGAATTAGGTTGTTGCACTCCAAGACCTAAAAAACTTAAGGAGGATTCCATAAGTATGGCTCCTGCTATATTTATAGATGATGCAACTATTACGCTTGGGAAAACATTAGGTATTATGTGCTTAAATATTATTCTAGATGGTCTTATACCTTGAGATTTAGCATATATCACATACTCTCTTTCCTTCATAGATAAGGTTTCACCACGTATTATACGAGCTATTCCCATCCAGCTAAATAGGGCTATAATAATTATTATATTTTTAACCCCAGGCTTAAAATACACATTTAATGTAAGAATTAAGAAGAAACTTGGAATAGACATTAAAATATCTATAAATCTCATTATGAGAGTATCTACAATGCCACCAGCATATCCACTTATGGTTCCCACTATAGTTCCTATAGTACTAGATAAAATCATAGATAGGAAACCTACAAAAAGGGATAGCCTGCCACCATATAAGGCTCTTGTAAAATAATCTCTTCCCATATCATCTGTACCAAAAAGATGTTTTAAACTAGGCCCTTGAAGCTTATTATTTACATCAATAGCGTTAGGATCATAGGGAGATAAAAATGCTAATAAGCAAAGTATAAGAAGGATTATAAGTGTAACTACAGCAACCAAAGATAATTTATTTTTTTTAAAGTCCTTTTTTACCATTTGAAAAAAACTATCACCCATATTAGTTCACCGCCTTTATTCTAGGATCTACTACCCCGTATAAGATATCTGCTATAAGATTTCCTAAAATAAGCATTAAAGCTGATATCATAGTTATAGCCATTATTAAGGGATAGTCAAAGCTAAATATAGCATTTATACCAAGTCTACCCATACCAGGCCAACCAAAAATGGTTTCTGTAATAAAAGCACCTGCAATAAGATTAGGTAAGGACATACCTATTATAGTTATTATGGGTAAAAGGGTGTTTTTTAGAATATGAGTACCGAAAACTTTTTTAGAGCTGACACCTTTTCCTATAGCAGTTCTTACATAGTCTTCTTTCATTTCCGTTATTGCCTTACTTCTTATGTATCTAGTTATGACAGCAAAGTTTTGAAAACTTAGCACTGTAGCAGGCATTATGGTATGTTTAATTACATCTAAAGTAGAGTCTACTCCAATGGTATGCATACCTACGCTAGGCAAAAGTCTAAGCTGCTGTGAAAATATAACTATGAGTATCATGGCAAACCAGAAAGAAGGTATAGAGATACCTATATAACTGATTACTGAAATAACATTATCTATCCATTTATTTTTATTATAAGCAGAAATTAAGCCGAAAATAATTCCAAAGATTATGGCTGTTATTAAAGAGGTACCCATAAGCAGCAAAGTTGCAGGTATTCTCTCTTTTATTTGAGCAGCCACAGGTCTATAGTTTATAAGTGAGTATCCAAAGTCACCTTTTAAAACATTTTTAAGCCACATTGCATACTGTACAGGAAGAGGCTTATCAAGGCCTAGATTTTGTCTTACCCTTTCCACATCTTCTGCGCTCATATTTGGAGTAACATAGGATCTAACAGGGTCCCCAGGAGCCATTTTAATAAGAATAAAAGATAATATTGATATAAATATTAACATTGGAATAGCTTGAAGGATCCTTTTTAATATATATCGTGCCAATTTATTCACCTCAGAATTTTAAATTTAATATAAAGAAAATTAAAGGGAAGCCAATACGGTTTCCCTCTAATATATAATAAATGAAATTAATTACTTTTGATAAAGTTTAGATAGATCCCTGAACATAAATATTGGTGCTGGCTCAGCTTCTTCCACTCCACCAAATTTATTATCAATAGCTACTATAGATTTAGGGAATACTATTGGATATAAAGACATATCATCAGCAATGGTCTTTTGAACTTCTTTATATATTTCATCCCTTTTTTTGTCATTAGTTTCAACTGCACCTTTAGCCCATAGAGCATCAAGATCTTTATTGCTGTAATTCATAAAGTTATTAGGGTTTCCTGTTAAAAATAGAGGTTTATATCCATCTGGGTCAACACCCATTACAAAACCATTAAACCCTAAGTCAAAATCCTTATTATTTTTAGCATCTACAAGCTTTTGTATAAATGCATTTCTTTCCATACCCATAAGCTCTACATTTATGCCTACATCCTTAAGACGTTGTTGAACTATTAAAGATTGAGCTTCTTGTTCTTTACTTCCATTAGTATAAGCTAGTTTTAAATCTAAGGAAGTGATGCCTGCTTTATTTAAAAGTTCTTTAGCCTTTTCTACATTGAAATCATACTTTTCTACACCATTATTATCATGATATAAAGTACCTGGAGTAAATACAGTATTAGCTTTGTCACCGTATTCTGTAGAAGTATATGCACCTTTTATTAATTCTTCTTTATCTAAAGCATAAGCAATAGCTTGTCTTACTTCTTTTATCTTTAAAGCATCATTATTTTGGTTTATAACCATGTTATTTAACATATTTTCACTAAAAGTTATTACATTAAGCTTATCTTTAAACTTGTCTACATCTTTAGCTGATATGTATTTAGCAGATATTTCACCTGTAGTTAAAGCTGAATTTGCAGTGTTAGCATCAGGTATAATTCTATAAACCACAGTTTCAAGATGAGGTTTTCCTCTAAAATAATCCTCATTTCTAACTAAAGTAACACTTTCACCTTTAGTAGCTTCCTTATATTTGTAAGGACCAGATCCTATAGGATTATCATTTTTTGTACTCTTAGCTATGTTTTCTTCACCTTCAAATATGTGCTTAGGTATTGGTGTAAGTCTAGCTATAGAAGACTTAAAGGTAGCAGTAACTTCTGGTAGCTTAAACTCTACTGTAGTATCATCAACTTTTTTATATTCAATAGGTTTATCATTAATAACTAAATAGTCTCTAAGCAAACTGTTTTCTTTTTTATCTAATATCTTATCTAGAGTAAATATCATATCATCTGAAGTTAATGGCTTTCCATCATGCCACTTAAGATCTTTTTTAAGCTTTAATGTATATGTCAAAAAGTCACTTGAACTTTCAAAGCTATCTGCAAGATAAAAATCAGTTTTTTCTCCATTCATTACGAATAATGGAGAAAAGAGTGCATTATTAATTGTCATAGTAACCCTGTCGTTCCCATATAAAGGGTTTAAAACGTTAGGGTCACCACCAGCTTGGAATATAATGGTTCCACCATCTTTTATACCTTTATCTGTTGAAGCGCCTGGATTAGCATCTTTTTTAGTACCGCAAGCAGTAACTAGAATCATTGAAGCTGCCATTATAGCCGCCAACAATTTTTTTGCTTTCATTAAAAAACCTCCTAAACAATAGTTTGGATTTTATATTATATTTCTACAAAAAATTATAGCATTTTTAATGCATTACACTCCAATAGATAATAACTATTAATAAAAGATTATTAATAGTTATTATCTATGTAAACGAATATCCATGGAAGGAAATACGGGGGTTTTAGCTACATAGGGAATGTATTTATCTATCTATCACTACCGTTACTAATGATCTATGTTTTATTAAAATTGGATATATTAAGCTTTAAACTTTAGTGAGTTATAGTAATTATGCTATCCATAAGCACTACTACACACTGTTATAAATTCTTATAAGGTTCAGATATAGAGAGAACTTCTCATAAGCAAACTCCATCTGAGCCTAAGAAGTATTTCATAGATTATAAAAGTAATTATAGGAAGCTATACATTTTCTCCTAAGTATTGCTATGTGGATAATAATTAAAAAATTTATAGTGAAACTATTAATCAAAACACATATGTAATGTATGAAAGGAGTTGGTAAACATGGCAATAACAAAAAACTTAATTAAAAATGCAGTGGTGATGAAGTACAACACAGGGATGGTGGACGAAAAAGGAAAGGATATAGTAAAAACTTATAGACTTTCAAACATTAAACCCGAGGCAACAGAAGAAGAAATATTAGCAATGTGTAAAGACTTCAATAAGGTTTTAAAACATTCTGTGCATATGCTTCTTAGGGAATATCAAGAAAACATTAAGGAATCTTAAGCAGAGAACCAAGGTCTATGATCTTGTGTGAATTGGTTAAGCAGGTACCCAAATCTATGATTTAAAAACAACAAAAATATTATTTATGGAGGGGTTTAAAGATGGAGAATAATAAAATTCTTGTAATGAATTTTATCAGCAAGGAAGGTACTAAATCTAGTGTAAAGGTTGAGCATGTGAGAGAAGATTTAATGAGGGAAGATGTAGTAGAATTAATGGACAACATAATTTCTAAAGGTTTAATAACCTCAAAGGGAGGACAACTAATGTTTAAGGATTCAGCAGAAATAATAGAAAGAGGATCTTCAAAGATAGATTTGAAATAAGAAAAAGCGACTGAAAGGTCGCTTTTTTTAATTGTACTTTCTCAAGGTATTGACTTAAAAACAAAAATTATAATATAATGAAAGATTTGACAAAACATAAAAAAATATATATTATATATGTGTAAACGATATATGATATTTTATGGTTGCATATGCAATAACAGGGAATGAGGTTAGAATCCTCAACAGCCCCCGCTACTGTAATAGCTACGAAACTCTATTAAAGTCATTAAGATTAGTTCTTGAGAAGACTAAGAGGATTAGGCTGGAAGCTATAAGTCAGGAGACCTACCATAAAATAAGAGCGTAGGATTTCGGCGGGAAATTAATGCGATAAATATGCAAGGCTACTCTTTCTAAATTGAGTATTCTATGTATTATTAAGTGCTTAAAGTCCTAGAAATAGGGCTTTTTTTATTTGTATTTTTACATAATAAAATTAAAAATATATAGAAGAAAATGGGTATTAGAACGAGTAGGCATGAGATAAAATTTAAAATTATATCTAAAGCTTAGAATCACTTAATATAAGGGGGGATGTATAGTGAATGAAAAAAGCTACCAACTAAATGAAAAGGAGGAAAAATTACTAAAGATCATCAAAGAAGTAGGCTTTGGTGAGATAAAAGTTATTGTACAAGATGGACTACCTATTAGGATTGAAGAAGTAAGAAAGTCAATTAAACTTTAAAAGAAAGATATTGTACTGACCAGAAAACTGGAGGTGCTGTTAGAAAATTAATAGTTTATATGAGCTGTTAATTAAATCAAAGCAGTAGAAAGTAAAGGTGGGTATGGTTATGAAAAGACAAAATTCAACATTTAAGAAGATGCTGAGTTTATTACTAGTTATGTTCATGTTTTTTGGAGTTGCAGCTAATGCAATTTCTATGCCATTTAGGAAGGCTAACAAATCAGAGCCAAAGGGGTATGTAACAGTATCCATGGAAAAATTCACGTTGGGACTTGGTTATATAATAGAGCCAGTGAGGGTACCTATATATGAGGGGACCAAGGTATCTGAGATAATTACTAACTTGATAGGTGAAGGAAATTATCGTAAAACAGGAACAATAGAGGAAGGGTTTTATCTTGCCCATGTAAAGGATAATGATAGAAGAGAAGCTAATGTACCTGAATATATATTAAATGAATGTGGAGATGTGGACTCAGGCAGAGCAGAAGAGGATTGGCTGGGTGAATTTGACTATACTACTATGTCTGGCTGGATGTATTCTGTAAACAATAAGTTCCCTAATTTCGGTGCTGCTGCATATTATCCAGAAGATGGGGATGTTATTAGGTGGCAGTTTACTGTTTATGGTTATGGTAAGGATCTTGGTGGAGGCTTTGAAGGTGATGAAACTTCAGGTTCCTTTGAAGGCACATACAAACCTATAGCTAATAAGACTGCCCTTACTGCAAAATTAGCAGAAATTAATAGTTCTAACGATAAATCTATGATTCTTTCAAAAGATGGTGTACAAGCAGCCTATGATAAAGCCTACAAAGTAATTCAAGTTGTAGATGCACCACAAGAAAGCGTAGATAATGCATTAAATTTTCTTAACAAGGCAATTGATGCAAGTAACTCATCTAATCCAGTTAATCCGGCTAATCCAGGGGACAAAGGCAATCCGGAGGAACCAAGCAACCCAACTAAACCAAGTATAAATTTAATTCAGCCAAATCCAAGTGTAAAAGAAGCCATAAATGAAACTGCCGCTTTAATGTATGGAAATACACCAAATCCTAAGATTGGAACTCTTGCTGGAGAGTGGACAGTGCTTTCCCTAGCCAGGGCAGGATACAATGTACCAGAGAGTTACTATGAAAAATATTATACTAATATTGAAAATGAGTTAAAGGAAAAAAACGGGGTACTCCATAAGGTTAAGTATACTGAGTATTCAAGGCTTATATTAGCTCTTACAGCTATAGGTAAAGATGTGACAAATGTTGGAGGATATAATTTACTTGAAAAGTTAGCAGATTTTAATACAGTTATAAGACAAGGGATAAATGGCCCTATATTCGCACTAATTGCATTGGATACTAATAACTATGAAATACCCATAGTTGAAGGTGTAAAAGTTCAAACCACTAGAGACATACTTATAGATTATATATTAGATAAAGAAATAACAGATAAAGATGGTGTAGTTGGTGGTTGGGCACTATCAGGTAAGGTTCCAGATCCAGATATAACTGCAATGGCGCTACAGTCTTTAGCTAAATATAAGAATAATGAAAAGGTTAAGCCTTATATTAATAGAGCAGTTCAGGTTTTAGCTGATATTCAGAAAGATACTGGTGGTTACTCAAGTTGGGGATCAATAAATAGTGAGAGTGTAGCACAAGTTATAGTAGCGTTAACATCACTTGGTATAGATCCGGCAAAGGACACTAGATTTATCAAGGGAGAAGGAAACTGGCTCATTTCTGCCATTATGGAATTTTACGTTAAAGGTGGAGGATTCAAACACGTATTGGATCAAGAATTAAATGGTATGGCAACAGATCAAGGTATGTATGCCTTAGTTGCGTATGATAGATTTGTAGATGGGAAATCTTCTCTTTATGATATGACAGATGTTGGAATGGTTGAAGACCTTGAAGGTAGGGCAATAATATCAGTACCTGAGAGTATTAACGGAAATAAAGAAACAGAGTTTAAGATGCAAGTTAAGGTTGGAAGCTGGCCAGAAGGAAACTTTAAGCTATTAGATAGCATTATAAGCATTCCAAATGAAATCGAAATTACTGAAATTACCATGAGTGATAATATGGGTGGAGGGCTTCCTGATTTTGGTGTAGAAAATGGTAAGCTACGCATTGTATATACTAATACTGAGCTTAAAGACATATCCTTTAATGCAACAGAGTTTCCAGCTGAAGTAATAACAATTACAGCTAAATTAACTGAAGATCTTGAAAAGGATACTAAATTACCAGTTAGAATTAATAGCCTTACATTAAAAGCTAGTTCAGATTCTTCTACAACTCATGAAATTGATGTAAGTAGATCAGAAACCAATATAATAATTGGAGAACAAATAACGGCAAAGGCAAGAATTCTTTATAAAGGTGATGGAGTAGATCTTATTCCAGGAAGCAAGTCAGCTGTAGCAGTAGAATTTACTAATCTAACAAAAACCCCTCATATTATCTTAAATGATGATACTACGATGCACTACTCAGAGGAAATAACAAATAAAACAGGAGTTGCAACTTATATTGCTTTAATTGATACAACTGTAGCATTAGATGGATTAAAAGATATAAGTAAGTATAATATAAGCAATAAAAAGAAGGCAAGGTACCTTAAGTTTGGAGATTCAAATGGTGATAATGTTGTAAATGCACAAGATGCTTTAAATACTTTATCAGGATGGTTACGTAAGAGCCAAGCTCCAGATGATGATGGAATACTTGCCATGAACGTTACTGGAGATTCAAGGATTGATACTTACGATGTACTTGGTATTATGGAGCGTTATGTAAATGGAAGTGAATATAAGGTTATAAGTAAATAAACCTATATAAAAGGTGTAGGTAAAGTTTAATAACCTGATAGATATATAAGGCAACCTATAGGAGTTTTCCTATAGGTTGCATCTAAGGTTTAGGAGGGTTTTATGCTAGACAAAATTAAAAACATGTCTAAGAAACAAAAAATAATTGGAGTATCTATAGGAGTAATTGTTTTAGCCTTAATTTCTTTTTTGATCTTTAAGCTTTTATGGGTAATAAAAACTCCAACCCTTACTCTAGTTCCAACAGGGCCCCTAGAAGTTTCTAATAGGGATGAGTTCACTGTAGATGTGATCTTATCCGACTTGCCTAAAAACATATATCCAGCTGCAAGTGTAACCATTGGGTTTGATAAAAATAAACTTGAGTTTACAGGAACGAAGCTTGGAACTATGATGACCCATGGAAATACCACAATAGATAAAAATTCTTTTGACATTCCTTTGTGGGCATGTAATGTGGAAAAGGCAAATCAAATAGGTCAAATAAATACTATGTACTTAGATATGACTGCAGGAAAATATTCTTACTCCAATGAAGGTTTTGATAATAAGTCAAAGAATGTGGTACTTAGATTAGGATTTAAATTAAAAGATAGTGTAGTAAAAGGTGAGGTGTACAATCTTACTATTCATGATGCAGTAATTGCTACTGTAAATGGAGATAAAGAGAGGACTAGCCTTGCTACAAATCAAAATACATTAAGAGCTAAAAGTTCTAAAATAGTAATTCAAAAATAGGTTTAAGGAGGATATCTTGTGAAAAAGAATTGGAGAAAGATAGTAATACCATTGCTTGTAATAGCAGTAATTGTAATGGGCTCCTTAACAGCTTGGTCAATCTATAAAGAAAAGGGAAACTCTAGAACAGCTGATATCCCTAAAGATGGTGTAGTTTCAGCCTCAGCATTTAAGAAAATTAAAAACACCCATGATATGAAAATGTTTAATGGAGAGGAAAATGGTATAAAGTATCAATGGCTATTTTTAGGCAATGATATAACAAAACCAAGGGATATAAATTTATTAATTAGCTTCAATAACGATGAATTAGATTCAGTAAAAAGTCTAACATCATCAGAATGGGTACAGGGCTTTAGTTTTAATGAAAGTGATTCCATTGATTATAACCCAACAATATCTATTGAATTAAATAGCAAGTGGGATTGCAGCGGAGCAGATATTTATAAATTTGATGAAAAAACCAATACTTATGTAATAGTGTCTGGAGCTAGTGTTGAAAATTCTGATAGGACAATTGTGACTTTCATACACTTAGATAATAAAGGGAAGTTCTACATAGTAGGTAATGGGACGAACCAATATATGGCTTCTAACAAAGAAGAGAACAAAGATGAAGAAAATAAGAAAGAAGAAGAGGAAAAGAAAAGTGAAGCTCCACAGTATTTGACAGATAGTAAATCCAGTGGAAGTGGTAATAAACCTTATACCAATAAATCCAAGGAGAAGTATGCTTCAACTGCAAGGGAAAGAGCTCAAATGGCAAGAGGTTCTGATAAAAAAGATAAATATCAGACAGATCCTACTCCAGAAGGAAAGCCATCTCCTGTAGAGTGGCAAGATAAATCAGTAGATAAAAGCAAGGTTAGATACTGCACTCTTTCTATTAGATGTGATACCTTACTAAAGCCAGCTAATTATGCAGAAGCAAAATCCAATGGAAAGGAAGAGATGATTCCTTCAAATGGTATCATTTATGCTACAAGGACAGTGGAGTTTTATGAGGGAGAATTTGTGTTTGACGTACTCCTTAGGGAAGTTAAAAAGAATAAGATACACATGGAGTTTGAAATGACACCAATATTCAATAGCAACTATATACAAGGAATTAATAATTTATATGAATTTGACGGAGGAGCCTTAAGTGGATGGATGTACAAGGTTAATGGATGGTTTCCTAACTATGGATGTAGTAGATACTTACTTAAAGATGGAGATGTTATAGAGTGGGTATATACTTGCGACTTAGGCAGAGATGTTGGCTGTGAATGGATGGGAGGGCAATAGAGATGACTAATTCTTTTAAGGGTTTTCATCCTATAGTAAATTTCTATTACTTCACAGTGGTTATAATATTTAGTATGTTTTTTATGCATCCAATATTTTTAGGGATTTCTTTAATTTCTTCATTTATTTACTCTGTGAGTTTGAATGGAAAAAAAGCAGTTAAGTTTAATCTTTTATACATGTTCCCCTTACTTATTATAATGGCAATTATGAATCCAGCTTTTAATCATCAAGGGGTAACCATTCTATTCTATCTTAAGAGCGGAAATCCTATGACTCTTGAATCAATTTTGTATGGTATTGCAGCAGCAGTAATGTTTATTTCAGTTATTTTGTGGTTTTCTTGTTACAACGCAGTAATGTCTTCAGATAAATTTATTTATTTATGGGGAAGGGTTATTCCAGGCACTTCCCTTATAATATCTATGGTATTAAGATTTGTACCAAGATATAAGGCACAAATTAAGGTCATATCTAATGGCCAAAAGTGCATAGGTCGTGATGTAACCAACGGAAATATTATAACTAGAGCCAAGAATGGAATAAAGATTCTATCAATTATGACTACCTGGGCCTTAGAGAATGCTATTGAAACAGCAGATTCCATGAAATCAAGAGGTTATGGACTTAAAGGGCGTACAAGTTTTTCTATATTTAGATTTGATAAAAGAGATAAGATTACCTTTTTACTAATGTTTGCACTTACAATAATAATCTTAATAGGTTCATTTTTAGGAGAAAACACCATAGTATATTATCCAATTATAAAGGTAAAAGCTATTACGGCATTTAGTGTGTTAGTGTACATTGCATATATATTGCTTTGTCTTATGCCTTTTATCATAGATTTTAAGGAGGAAATAAAATGGAAGCGTTTGGCATTAGAGAATTAACTTTTACATACCCACTTAAAGAAGCTCCAGCTCTTAAAAATATTAATTTAACTATAAATCAAGGTGAGTTCTTAGTGATATGTGGAAAGTCTGGTTGCGGAAAGAGTACATTATTACGCCACCTTAAAACTACATTAACCCCTCATGGAACTCGTAGTGGTGAAATTTTATTTAACTCTAAACCCATTGAAGATATAACCATGAGGGAGCAAGCATCACAGATAGGATACGTACTTCAGAGTCCAGATAATCAAATTGTTACAGATAAGGTATGGCATGAACTGGCCTTTGGGCTTGAAAGTCTAGGATATGATAATAAAACCATAAGACTTAGAGTAGCTGAAATGGCAAGCTTTTTTGGAATTCAAACCTGGTTTATGAAGGATGTAACAGAACTATCAGGAGGGCAAAAACAATTATTAAACTTAGCATCAATTATGGCCATGCAACCATTGGTTTTACTTTTAGATGAGCCAACATCTCAGTTAGACCCAATAGCTGCCAGTGATTTTCTTCAAACTATAAAAAAGATTAATAGGGATCTAGGAACAACTATAATTATGACAGAGCATCATCTAGAAGAGGTATTTACCATGGCTGATAGAGTAGTAGTAATGGATGAAGGTGAAATCATAGCAAATGATATTCCTCAAAAGGTAGGGAGAAGGCTAAAAGAGATTAACCATGAAATGTTCGTATCAATGCCATCTTCTATGAAGATACATTCCATGGTAGAAAATAAATTAAGTTGTCCTATCACTGTAAGAGAAGGCCGCAATTGGATTAATGAATTACTTAAGGAAAAAGATATTTTACATAGAAAGCTTGAAGAAATCCCTAGAATTAATTATGAAGATAAGTCAATGAAAAAAAGAAACAAAATACTATTTAGAAGTGAAAGTGAAGACTTAGAAAACATTGCAATTAAACTTGAAGATGTGTGGTTTAAATATGATAAAAATCTACCTGATGTAGTAAAAGACTTATCTTTAGAAGTAAAGCGTGGAGAGCTTTACTGCATTGTAGGTGGAAATGGTACAGGGAAAACCACTACTCTTTCAATTATAAATGGAATAAATAAACCTTATAGAGGTAAGGTTTTTATAGATGGTAAAGATATAAGGAAGATGAAGGATAAGGAGCTGTTTACAAAGAACTTAGGTGTACTTCCACAAAATCCTCAAGTACTATTTGTAAAAAAGACAGTGGAGCTAGATTTACATGAGATGTTATCAAAGTTTAAGTTAAGTAAAGAGGAGAGAGTAGAGAAAGTTAAAGAGATAGCAAAACTAGTAGAGATTGAACATCTTTTAGATATGCACCCCTATGACTTAAGTGGAGGAGAACAACAAAGGGCTGCTCTTGCGAAGGTTTTACTATTAGAACCAAAGATTATTTTACTTGATGAACCTACCAAGGGGCTTGATGGACATTTTAAAGAAAAGCTATATAAAATCCTAAAAAAATTACTTAATGAGGGAGTTACAGTGGTTATGGTTTCTCATGACATTGAATTTTGTGCTGAATACGCAGATAGATGTGCACTATTTTTTGACGGGAATATAGTTACTTATGATACACCTAATAAGTTTTTTTCAGGGAATAGCTTTTATACTACTGCAGCTAATAGGATGTCACGTCATGTATTTGAAAACACAGTAACTTGTGAGGATGTGATTAGTTTATGCAATTTAAATATGAGCAAGGTGAAATAACTGAAGTTATAAATTATCATGAGAGTTCTTTAGAGGGTTATAACAAAGATGAAACTAAAAATAATGATATGGTTGAATTTAAAAATCTTATAGAAATAGAGCATGAATATAAAGAAGAAACAAAGGAGCAAAAACCTTCAGAAGATTACAAAGAAAATAAATCTAAAAAACAGCAAGGAGCAGTAGAAAAAAATCATAAGTTAAATGAAAGAACTGTATTTGCATCGGTGCTGATATTAATTGTAGTTCCAATAACAATATTATTTGGGATCTTTGTATTAAAGGATAGAAAATATTACTTTATAAGTCTACTAATTGTTATATACACTATGATTCCATTCTTTATGGTGTTTGAAAAAAGAAAGCCACAGGCTAGAGAGCTAATAGTAATTTCAGTGCTCTCTGCAATTGCAGTGGCAGGAAGAGCAGCATTTTTTATGCTTCCACAATTTAAACCTGTAGTAGCAGTGGTGATTATTTCAGGAGTATGCTTTGGAGCAGAATCAGGTTTTCTTGTGGGAGCTGTATCGGGATTTGTATCTAATTTTTTCTTTGGACAAGGTCCTTGGACCCCATGGCAAATGTTCGGATTCGGGATAATTGGCTTTCTTGCAGGGATTTTATTTAAAAAGGGAAGATTAAAGAAAAATAGAATTGCCCTATGTATATATGGAGGACTAGCCACCTTTTTTATATATGGCGTATTACTAAATACAGCCTCTGTGTTTATGATGTATTCTAAATTTAGCGTAGATGTATTTATAGCCTGTATTATATCAGGTATACCTTTTGATGCTGTACATGCTATATCTACAGTGTTTTTTCTCTTTATAATATCTGAGCCCATGATAGAAAAGCTAGATAGGATAAAAATAAAATACGGATTAATAGAACCATAAGCTTAAAAAATGTATAATACACTTATAGTGAATTGTGAAAGGACAGTGCTTATGGAAGAGGAGTTAAATATAAAAGGTGTAAGAAATATTGGTATATTGGCTCATGTTGATGCAGGAAAAACTACTTTAACAGAGCATATTTTATATAAAAGTGAAGTCATAAGGAGCCTTGGAAGCGTTGATAAAGGAACCGCACATACAGATAGCTTAGAGGTAGAAAAGCAAAGAGGGATTTCTGTAAAGTCCTCTGAGGCTAACTTAAGCTGGAAGGGGATAGATATAAACATAATTGATACTCCTGGGCATGTAGACTTTTCAGCAGAGGTAGAAAGGTCTCTTAGTGTACTAGATGGAGCGGTTATTGTTATTTCAGCAGTGGAGGGGGTACAGCCTCAGACAGAAGTATATTTCAAGGCTTTAAAAGATATGAAAGTTCCTACAATAATATTTATAAATAAGGTTGATAGAGTAGGTGCTGACATAGATAAGGTGTTAGAAGAAATTAATAAGATTTTGACAGATTCGACTTTAACACTAGAATTTCTTAGGGGACAGGAGTCACAAAATCCAGAGGTGGAATTACTTTTTAAAGATCAGGTTAAAAGTCCTAAGTATAAGGATGATTTCATAGAAGCCATGGCAGAAAAGGATGAATTATTATTAGAGAAATATTTAGAAGGGGAAGATATAGACTCTAAATTTTTAAAGGAGAGACTAGCCCTTTTAATAGGTAAGTGTAGCATTTATCCTGTGCTGTATGGGGCAGCTATGAGGGATGTAGGCGTTACAGAACTTTTAGATTCTTTAGTGGATTTTATACCCTCATATGAAGATTACAGCAAAGAAGAGCTCTCTGCCATAGTTTTCAAAGTAAAACGTCATAAAAACCTTGGGAAGCTAGCTTATATTAGATTATATAGAGGGAAGATTGAAAGCAGAGATTTAGTTTATAATCATACTAAAGATATTGAGGAGAAGGTAACACAGATTAAAAAGCTTAAGGGTCATAAAGAAGTTGATTGTGGGCATGTTTTATCAGGAGAAATTGCTTGTGTTTCCGGGTTATCAAAGGTAAGTATAGGAGATATTTTGGGAAGTCCCAAAAGAATACCTAAAACTCCAAGTATAGCAAAGTCTCTTTTAACACTTCAAGTTTTTCCAAAACTTAAAGAGGATTATGTGAAACTTGTGGAAGCATTTCAAGAGTTAGAAGAAGAAGATCCACTACTTAATGTGCAGTGGATAAAGGAAAAAAATGAGCTTCATATTCAAATAATGGGTATGATTCAAGTTGAAATTTTAGGAAGCATATTAAAAAGCAGATTTGATATAGAGGTTTCTTTTGGAAAGCCATCTGTAATATACAAAGAAACCCCTTCAGGAAATGGAGTAGGTTTTGAAAGCTATACTATGCCAAAACCTTGTTGGGCTGTGGTTAAATTCTTTATAGAACCTTTAGAAAGAGGTGCTGGATTAGTCTATGAATCTAATGTTAGGACAGAGGATATAAAGGTTAGGTATCAAAGGGAAATAGAAAGTCAATTACCTGTAGCTTTAAGTCAAGGACTCTATGGCTGGGAGGTTATAGATTTAAAAGTAACCTTACTAGCTGGAGAGGATCACGTCATGCACAGTAATCCTGGAGATTTTATCATAGCAACCTCCATAGGAATAATGAATGGGCTAAGTAATATAGGGACTACCTTATTAGAGCCTATAATTAAGTTTAGGATTTCCGTACCAGAGGAAGTTGGAGGAAAGGTTTTAAGCGATATAATACAAATGAGAGGAACCTTTGATAGCCCTGTGATTTCAAAGGGAAGCTTTACTGTAGAAGGTGAGATGCCAGCAGCAACCTCTTTAGATTATCCTATAAGACTTGGTATTATATCCAGTGGAAAAGGAGTTATTAGCACTAGATTTTCTGGATATAGTCCAGTGCCTTTAGAATTAGGAGAGGTAAGAGAAAGAGTAGGAGTAAATCCACTAGATAGATCAAAATTTATATTATATTCACGAAATGCAATCAAATAGTATTAGTATAGATAAAAAAGAGAAACTGGCTATGCCTTAAGTTTCTCTTTTAATTCTAAGAGGGGAATTTAACCAAGTTTCAGGTGGAGAAGCAATTAGCTCTAAGCAAACTCCAATTTCACCTAAGAATCACTTGATATTATTAATACATATTCACTGTAGCAACTATGTAACAAAAGAAAGTTTTTTTAAGATGCTTAAAGAATTATTTCTTCAATGACTAATTATGTATCTTAGATAACCTTTGAAGAGGCCTTTACTTTATCAAGTTCAGCCTTGTTATCTACGATATCTAAATATTCATTGCCATTTTCAAGATGGAATTTATACACCTCTATTTGGGATGTATTATTTTCAGGACACATCACTACGTAATCATTTTGATTTATTGACAGATATTCTTTAACGTTATAGTTTATTAAATCACCATTTTCGTTTTTAAAAGCATAAGTTTTTTCTTTCATAATTATAACACTCCTTTCTAAAGCTTCTCATATTATGATGTGCAATAAATAGGAATTTTATTAGTTAAGATTAAATTATAATATTGAGTTTTAGGATAAGTTCATACATACAGATATTTAAGGCTTAGAAGGAGTTTTGATTGTATATAAACCTTAAAAATAGATAGTAGCTTTTTATTTCACTTTAAATATGTAATAATATCTTATATATAATAAAAATTAGGACATAATTATATAAATATAGGAGTGAGAATTATGTTTGAAAAGATAGATAATAAAAAGAGGTTGTTAGATAACAAGAGACCTTTAAATACAGTGGCTGTAGAAAATTTAAAAAAATATTTCGATGTAGAACTTACTTATAATTCTAATGCAATAGAAGGAAACACTTTAACAATAACTGAAACAAAGGTAATCTTAGAGGATGGTCTAACTATTGGAAAGGGCAAGAGTTTAAAAGAACATTTAGAAGTAATTAATCATAAGGAAGCAATGGATTATGTATATGATATTGTGAGTAGGGATTTAGATATTTCCGAAAGAGTTATAAAAGATTTACATCATATAATATTAAAAAGTATAAATAATAAAGATGCTGGAGAGTACAGACAAAGCAATGTTTTGATTAGTGGTAGCAAACATAGACCTGTGGAACATTTTTTAGTGAAAGAAAAAATGGTAGATCTAGTTGAGTGGTATAATAGCAACAAGGATAAAATGCACCCTGTGCAATTAGCAGCAGAATTCCATTTTAGATATGTGTATATTCACCCTTTTATTGATGGGAATGGTAGAACTGCAAGGCTTTTAATGAATTTAATATTGATGAGAAATGGATACCCTATAACAGTAATAAGAACTGAAGATAGAGATGGATATATGAAGGCATTAGAAAAAGCTAGTACTCATGAAAATTTAGATGACTTTATAAATATAATTGTTGAAGCTGTAAATAGAAGTTTAGATATGTATTTATATATAGTTGCATAATACCTTTATAAAATAAAGAGGTAGGTTGCAATGTTGGTACCACCATAGAAGTAAGAGATCTATTTTATAATGTGCCAGCTAGAAAGAAATTTATAGCTAAAGAAGGTATAAAAAATCACTTAATTTGTTTCTAACGAAAAAACTTAATGATTGTAGGATAAATCCTAAAAAAATGAGGTAATAGAAATTATAACTGATATTCTATTACCTTTATATTTTTAGAACCTACTTGTTAATTTTCATAAGAAAATGAAACACCCTCTTTTTTTATGGAAGGAGTGCTCGAAGGGTAAGCGACTCACACAAGATTTTAAATCTTGCTTCTCTGCTTAAGGGATTCACGCCAAATCATGGATTTGGGTTCTCCGCTTAAAATTTTACCAACTGATTTGTGTCTTTGGAAAATTGATAAAAAACACCCCTGAAGTCTGCGTTATCAATGGTTTAGGGGTGTCTTGTTCTAGATATGGTTGGTAAAATTATTAATAAATTAGATATTGTGACATGCCACAAAGTGATCCTTTGAAACTTCTTTTAATATTGGTACCTGATTTCTACAAATTTCATTGGCATAGGGGCATCTTGTGTTAAATTTACATCCTTTTATTTCATTATAACCATTGGGTATTTCATCCTTCATTATTATCCTAGTCCTTTTTTCTTTTGGATGACTTTTTGGTATTGATGAAATTAAACATTTAGTATAGGGATGTTTAGGATTTAAGAATAGCTCTTCTCCTTCTGCCTCTTCTACAATCTTTCCAAGATACATAACCCCTGTTCTATCACAAAAATATCTAACTAAACTCAAGTTATGGGATATGAAAAGATAAGTTAAATTCATTTCTCTTTTTAATTTATCCATAAGCATAAGAATTTGTGCTTGTATAGAAACATCTAATGAAGCTGTAGGCTCATCACATACTAAAAACTTTGGATTAAGAGATAGTGCTCTTGCTATAACTATTCTTTGTCTTTCTCCTCCACTAAACTCATGTGGATACTTATTAATACTTTCTTCTCTTAGTCCACATAGATCCAATATCCTTTTAATTTCATCCCTGGATTGTCTTTTATCTATAATTCCATGTTTTATTATCCCTTGTTTAATTATATTTTCTATAGTCATGCTGGGATCTAGTGATGAATAGGGGTCTTGAAATATCATTTGCATATCTTTTCTTAGGCTTTGCATATGCTTTTTACTTATGCTATATCCATTTTCCACATCATAAATAAGCTCTTCATTAAACTTTAAAGAGCCTCCTATTTTAGGGATCAAGTTTAGTATCGCCCTACCAGTTGTAGACTTGCCACAGCCTGACTCTCCTACAAGTCCGTATACTTCACCTTTATTAATATTAAAAGATATTCCATCCACTGCCTTAATTATCTTATTTTCTTTATTAAATAGATTTCTACCATAATTAAAATAGCATTTTAAATTTTTTACTTCTAATATTTTCTCTTTATTAGACTCTAACTTATTCATTAAAGGTTACCTTCCTTTTCTAAATCATATCTAAAGCATCTAACTTCATGTCCAGGTTTTATGATTTGTAAGTTAGGTTTATGTTTCTTGCATTTATCCATAACATAATCACACCTATCAGCAAAGGGGCATCCATCTAATATATCTGAAAGCTTTGGTACTTTACCCCTAATACATTTAAGTGGTTCTCCCTTTTTAAAATTCTCTGGTCTTGAGTTAATTAAACCTATAGTGTATGGATGAACAGGGTTATCAAATATTTCATCTATAGATGCCTTTTCTACTATATTTCCTGCATACATAACCATTACATCATCTGCAACTTCACATATAACACCTAAATCATGGGTTATAAAAATTACTGACATATTTAATTCATCTTTAAGATCATTAATTAAATCTAATACTTGAGCTTGCACTGTTACATCCAAGGCTGTTGTGGGCTCATCTGCTATTAAAAGCTTAGGTGTACAACATAATGCCATAGCTATCATAACCCTTTGGCACATCCCCCCACTTAGCTTATGAGGGTATTCATTTATAATTTCATCTGCTCTTTTAATTCCAACAAGGTTTAACATCTCTATAACTCTTTTTTTATTGTCATTACCCTTAACATTTCTATGTACTTTTAATATTTCACCAATTTGATCCCCTATTTTAAGTACTGGATTTAAAGATATCATGGGTTCTTGAAATATCATTGAGATCTCATTACCTTTAATAGTATTCATGTCTAAGTCACTGAGCTTTAATAAATCTTTTCCTTCAAACAAAACTTTTCCCGCCTCTATTAATCCACCTTGCTTTTCAACAAGTCTCATAATAGACATGGCTGTTATACTTTTGCCACAGCCTGATTCTCCAACGATACCTAATACCTTTCCTCTTTTTAAATTAAAACTAATCCCATCTACTGCTTTAATTTTTCCTTCAACACCTTTAAA
Organism: Clostridium simiarum; assembly: GCF_018919175.1. GTDB lineage: Bacteria > Bacillota > Clostridia > Clostridiales > Clostridiaceae > Clostridium_L > Clostridium_L simiarum. The sequence goes on from NZ_JAHLQL010000008.1 coordinate 68,048, forward strand.
ACTAGTGATTAAATCTGTTACCTCTAATATATTATCTTCCATAATAATTCTCTACTCCTTTGTCCTTGGGTTTATAGTACTTCTTAATCCATCTCCTATAAAGTTAATAGAAAGTATAGTTAAAAATACCATTACTCCTGGCGGTGCCCATTGCCACCAATACCTCATAAGAGACTTCATATTTCTAGCAGTAGAAAGCATATTTCCCCAACTAGGAACAGGTTGTTTTACTCCCATTCCTAAATAACTTAAACCTGATTCTGCCAATATAGCTCCAGCAATTCCTAAGGTAGCATATACAATTATAGAGGACATAATATTAGGAATTATATGTTTAAATATTATCTCCATTGAATCCATACCAAGACAGGTTGCAGCTTCTATAAACTGCCTTTCTTTTAATGCAAGAACTTGTCCACGAACTATTCTAGCAATGGTGGTCCATCCTAAAAAGCCTATTATTACAACGGAATTCCACATGCTAGGACCTATTAAAGATGCTAATATTATAGCTATTATAAAAAAGGGAAGGCACATAAAAATATCTATAAGAATGGTTATTAAAAGATCTATTTTACCACCAAAATAGCCAGCAATAGCACCTAAAAAAACTCCTATTGTTAAGGAGATAAAGGTGGCTCCTAGGCCAACTGCTAAGGAAACTCTTCCACCATAAACCAATCTTACTAAGATATCTCTTCCTAAATCATCTGTTCCAAGTACGTGCTCTATACTTGGAGGTTTATTTGCAATGGATGTATTTATTTCATCTCTATCCTTAGTCATTAGTAGGGGACCAAAGATAGAGGTTAGTGTAATAAGCCCTAAGAAAATTAATCCGAATACTGCTCTCTTATTTCTTAATATTAACTTCGCTTTCTTATTATTTATGTTCATAAAATTTCACCATTTTTAATTACCCTTATTTAATATTTATTTAAATCTTATCCTTGGATCCACAAGGCAGTAAACAATATCTGAAAATAAATTTGCTAACAAGATGCAAGAGGACAGTATCATTGCGCAGCCCATTACTAAAGGATAGTCTCTGTTAGCTATAGATTGATAAAATAAGGTTCCCATGCCTGGCCAAACAAATATAGTTTCGATTAATATTGTTCCAGCTACTATATAGCCAAGAGATGTGCTTAATAAAGTAACTACTGGTATTAGAGCATTTCTAAATGCATGTTTATATATAATAAGCTTTTCATTAAGCCCCTTTGCCCGAGCTGTCCTAATATAACTTTGATTAAAAACATCTAACATAGAGGATCTAGTGTATCTCATAAGAGATGCAACTTCTAATATAGTCATTGATATAACAGGTAAAATCATGTGCTTTATCACATCAATAAATTTATTAAATCCTGTTAATTTCTCTCCAACAGTTGATAGCCCTGATATTGGAAACCATCCTAAATTAATAGCAAAGATTTTTATTATTACAAGAGCTATAAAAAATCCTGGTATGGATATACCTATAAGAGAAAGTATAGTAAGGAATCTGTCTTTAAAGGAATAGGGTTTTATTGCTGATGCTATGCCTAAAGGTATAGCTATTAAAGTAGTCAAGATTAAGGTTACGATAGATAACAAAAATGTGTTTGATATTCTTCTTTTTATTATATCTACAACTGGTTCATTATATCTTATAGAAGTACCCATATCCCCCTTTAATACTTTTCCCATCCACTTTATATATTTTAAATATATAGGATCATAATATCCTATGGCATTTAAGGCAGTCTCTTTATCTGAAGCTGAAATAGTGATTTGTCCCTCAACTATATTCATATAAGGATCACCAGGAGCAATATTTATTAGGGTAAATATAATTATAGATAACCCAATAAAAACTGGGAGCATCGTTAGAAGCCTTTTTAAAAAATATTTTTTCATCTTTAAATAACCTCTGAATTCTTAATTTGTTCTAAACATAAAACAATTGCCTTCCTAATAGAAAAGTTTCTCTTAGCAAGGCAATTTAATTTTTATTTTAAAATACTATTTTGTATTTCCATCCTCTATATATAAATCCTTCACATACTGGTAAAATGTTGGTTGAGAATTTTTGAAATTTTTAACCTTAGGATTTAGAATTATTAAGCTGCTCCAATGATAAACATATATAACAGGCAACTCCTCATTTAACTCTAAAGCTATTTCATTAAGTATAGGCTTTCTTTCATCTTTTGTAAGATGTTTTGCAGATTCCTTTATAAGCTCATCAACCTTTTCGTTTTTAAACCTTGCATAGTTATAACCATTTGGTGGATTTGCTACTGAAAGATAATTTGCTGATAAATCTCCATCATAAAAGTTCCCTATTCCCATTAAGAATCCATCAAAGTCTCCTTTTTTTACATCAGCAGTCATTGTTGCAAACTCCATAGGATTAAGTTCTAATTCTATACCAATGTCTTTAAAGTTTTGTTGTAATATTAATGCATATTTATTTTTAGATTCATCCCCTGAAGCATACTTTAAAGTAAACTTAAATGCTTTACCATCATAATACATTTTCTTTTCTTCTTCTTTATACTCCCATCCACTTTCTTTTAAAAGCTCTATGGCTTTCTTAGAATCATACTTATATTCCTTTAATCCAGTTGGATGAGCCCAGTTATTTGATGGAAATGGGTTGTTTGCAACTTCACCATGACCATTTAAAACATCTTTTACAATAGATTCACGATTTATAGCATAAGCAAATGCTTGTCTCACTTTTTTATCGCTAAATTCAGGTTTCTCTAAGTTTAAGCCAATATATTGATAAGCATTATTTGTTATCTCTTTTAAATCAAATCCTTGTTTTTTATAAGCTTCCTCTTCTTCTTTTGTAATACTTCCTACACCAGTTATGTCTATTTCATTATTTTCTAATTGAGCATCAGCAGTTTCTGCACTAACTAATTTAAATATGTATTTATCTATGTTAGGCCTTCCGTTCCAATAATCATCATTAGCTGCAAGCTCAACACTTTGGTCAGGTGTAAAGTTTTCTAGCTTAAAGGGTCCTGTACCTACTGGGTTTCTTATTAAATTAGTATCCTTTTGTATAGCTTCTACGTCACCTTTGTCCCAAATGTGTTTTGGAACTATTTTTATCATATAGCCAAAATTAATTAAAGCTGAAGCATAAATTTCATTAGTTGTTATTTCTACAGTTTTATCATCTGTTTTTTTAACACCTTCAAGCTCCACGGTTTTACCTGCTTTAAAGTCATCATAGCCTTTTATATTCTTAACATACATTGTATAAGGTCCGTTATACTTAGGATTACAAGCTAAATCAAAAGTAAACTTTACATCATCAGCTGTAAAAGCTGTTCCGTCATGCCATTTTACTCCTTCTCTTATTTTAAAAGTTATGGTCTTTTTATCCTCTGATAATTTGTAGGTTTCAGCAAGGGCTGGCTCAACGTCTAGATTTTCATCTAGAGAAAGTAACCCATCGTAAAGCATAGTATTAATATTTGCATCATAACTAAAAGTAAAAAATGATGGCATAAAGACACCTTCAGGTGCTACTGAAAGAGCTTGCTTAACAACTCCTCCTTTTTTAATCTCCTGTTTTTGACCTTGGTTTACACTCTCTTGATTTTTACTACTACAACCAGTGATCATTACAGATCCTATAGTCAGTACAGCTAAAATCTTACATAATGTTTTTCTCATAAAAAGTCCTCCTAGGATTATATGTAATTTCTTGTATTATTTTGTTGTCATTCCATGTTTCATTATAACACCTTATATAATTTTATTAATACTTTATACATAATTTGAAGTTTTGTTTTTCAAATAATACTCTTTATCATTATAGTTTTTTTAAATAGTTAAAAGGGATTACTAATTTTCACTCTATATTTTAGAATATTTTTAAAGGATCACGAAGATCCTATAAGATAATTTCATTACTTCTTAGGTAATATAATGAATCAGTAAATAAAGATATAAGCAGGGGATACCAAAGGAAATTTCATTTGATTTGATAATATGAGCACTGTAATAGATAGGTCTAATAAATGATTATTAAAATGATTGTTAAGTTTAGATGGAGTTTATTCCTAAGAAATGTGACTCTTAATCTGAACATTAAAAGAGTTACAGAGATGTGTAAAAGTTCTTATGGGTGGTATAAGAACTATAAACAAGGAAAGCTAAGAGTTTAATGTGTACTATTTAATCAGATATGCAAACCCATGGGTTAGTGACAGTTCCTAAAGAAGATGCCTAAGCTAAGCTTATGAGGCTAGGAGGGCAGGGGAGATTGAGGGTTTTTCCAGTTAATTTGTCAGGAACTAAATATAACTCATTGAATTTGATAAGAAAATAAAACTCCTTCTCTCTTTATGGAAGGAGTAAGCGACTCACGCCAAATCATAGATTTGGGTTCTCTGCTTAAATACATCCTATGTTAGGGTTCAACATATAGATTCATCAATAGGTTTTTAATAAGAAAATGAAACTCCTTCTCTTTTCATCGAAGGAGTACTCGAAGAGTAAGCGATTCACACAAGATTTTAAATCTTGGTTCTCTGCTTAAGGGATTCACGCCAAATCATGGATTTGGGTTCTCTGCTTAAGGTTCAACTACTGTAGTTAAGCCATTTCTTAGTTTCATTATATCTTTTAACCTGTTGAAAATAAAGGGTTTGTTTAAAATTTTTCCAACCGATTTGTGTTTTTTAAAAAGTTCATAAAAAACACCCCTTGAACCCTGTGTTATCAATGGGGTAAGGGGTATTGATTTTTAGATGAGGCTGAAAAAAACTTTGATTTTGTGTTACGCTAAAGAGTGATTTTGGTATTATGATGTATTTAAGGGCATTATACCATTCTAATTTATTTTTAATTTATAATAAATTAAATAAACCAATTTTCAAATATTAGACCTGTAAAAGCAAAAAAGTTAGTTATAATATGAGCTAGTGTAACAACTTTAATAGATTTGGTTTTATATGCTATCCATCCCCATAATATCCCCATAAAAAATGTTCCACCAACCAATGAAAGAAAGCCACCTTGATATGCCATTCCTTTAGCAAAATATAATGATATATGCCAAATACCAAAAAATACATATGGGTAGATATATGATAAATAAACATTGTTATTAAATACTTTGTTAAATGTTTCACGCCAAAATACTTCTTCAATAGTTCCATTAATTAATCCAAAAATTAAAGCAATGAAGATAACTCCAAACCCTGCTTTAGGAGCAGTACCTTTAAATACAACAAAAAATGTTGCTAAACAAGGGAGGAATGCTAATATATAATTTATTTTCCTCACTGCTGTGGAAATAGATGATTTTTGTCGGTAAAGCTCCTTTAATCCATTAAAGTTCCCTGAAGCATACAAAGTAGCAGGCATACAAAAGACAAACCAATAAACACAAAATCCTGTAACATACCCTGCTGTTTTTCCCATTTTATCAGTTAAAAAAGGTATTAAGAACAACATTGAAATGCAAAGAACTGGAGCAATGCACAGCAAAAAATGTTTTTTATTTATATTTTTCAATGAAATATCCCCCTTATATGTATATAAATTTAAGTTAGATCCCTTTTTATTAACTATGTACTGGCATAATATGACCTACTGAGTCTTGATTATAGGCTTATTATAGTTCAATATTCTGAAAATGCCAATTTTCAACATCTATCTTAAGCATAGCCTATATTTATAATATTAGGGTTTGCTATGGGGGATTCTCCTAGTGTAAGACTTCTTTTATAAATGGGTTATAGTTAAAAGGTTAATAACACAAATAAAGTTCTTTAAAGAATTGTAAATAAAGGATTTGTTTGAAATTTTACCAACCGATTTGTGTTTTTAGAAAAATTGATAAAAAACACCCCTTAAACTATTTGGTATTAATGGATTAAGGGGTGTTGGGGTTGCAGGAGTTTTGGGGGGATATATTACTATTTCACATGATATTTTTCATCAAATCGGCCATAACCTACATTAGTCTTTGCACCTATTCCTAAATCTAAAATTATATTATTAAACATTTTTTGCTTTATATCTTTTGTTATAACCGTTTTTTTATCTTCTAAGTTATATAGATCTTTTAAATCAAATCCAAAGCACCAAACTACATTAGGCATTACTTTTAAAAATTTTATTGGATTAGGATTTTTTAATTTTTCCTCTCCAGTTCCATGTGGTGTTATATAATCTTCTCCTAATAAGTACTTATCCTTGTCAGTTTTTTCTTTCATAGTTTTGTTTATATCAATAGTTGCTCCAAAAAATATATCCCTTTTATCTAGTGGTATAGATTTATAGATATCATCTTTGTCTTTATACTTTCCTTCAAATATACTATAAGTTAAGGCCTCAAAATCCATTTTGTCTAGATAATCATTTTCTATTTTTAATTCTTTTAAAATATTTTTTATATAGGTTTTTTTTTCTTCTTTTAATTCTTCACTGTCGTCTTTAATATAAAAAACACTTCTTAACATTCCTTTAACTGATGATCCATTTATAATAGGAAGTCCTGTAGTATAGTCAAATTCTAATCCTAATTTAAATGCTTCTTTTTCCTTAATAATATGACTATAACCTGTCCCGATTAAAAGTCCAGGGTATGTAGTTTTAAAATAAAGCTTATGAGTATACAAATTAGTTTCAATATCTTCTATTATTTCAGAGTTTTTATAAATAGTACTGTCCGCAATTATTTCAGAATTTTTTTCAATAAAGTATTCATTTTTTTCTTTATCAGAGATATTTTCTGAAGTTTTATATTCGTTTATAAATTTATCGTAATACTCTTTATAATATAAATATCCTAGATTCCCTATACTCATAAGTTGCTCACCTGACTTTCACTATTTTCTGTGAACTTAAACACTCTGATCGCTAATTTAATAGCTATAGTAGCATTTATTATTTCCTCTTCGATTTCTTCAGCAATGTTTTTATTATCCAAAACATAACCTAAAAGACTTTCAACATCTTTAACTTGTAATTTTTTATATTCTTGTATAACCTGTAAAATTAATTTTGTTAATACTCTTTTATCTGAGTTTGAATTTGATTTTTCTGATTCAAAAAAGGCTACAGTAGATATTAAACCACTCTGAATTATACTGGCTCCAAAATTTGATATATATCCATTATATTCTTTAGGAATTAGTCCAAAGCTTTTATCGTCCTTTTTATAAAATAGTTCATTATTTATGAATTCATTTATTGAATCTATTGCGATTGGGATTTGTTCTTCAATTTCTCTTTTATTCATATAAAATCACCTACTCCCTACTAAATAGAAGTTATATCACAGAAGCCGTAACCAATAGTTGCATTACCGCCTATTTGAACAACTTTTTCCACAATATTTTCAAATATATCAGAGTAATTTTTTCCTTGAATAACTCCAAAATAAAATCTAGTTTCCCTTGGAACAACTTCTTCATACCATAAGTTTTCACTTTCACCATTATTGAGTTTATTTCTCGCGATAACCGGTAATTTAGCTACTATTTCAGAAAAAGTTAGATCATCCATAACTATCAAATCTTTTCCAAATAGGTTCTCTAAATTTTCATTACTTTTGAAATTTAGTTCATTCTTTAAACTAGCATCGAATCCTTCAACTTTTAAATTTTTATCATCTTCTATGTCTTTATTAAAACACTTTATGACAGATATGCTATTAGGATTTTTTTCAGCAAAGGATTTAATTTTTTCTAAATCATCTTTATAATCTAGACTATATTTAAATGTATCAGTAAAGTCTAAGAAATCTTTTATTATTCTAGGGCATGTAGCTCTAAAAAATGGTTTTTTATTGCTTCTTACTGGAATTGATAATAGCATTCCTGGAAATATTTTATAATGACCTATGCCTTCGTTTTTATCTCCAAAAATATATTTTATTTCTTTACTTTCTGTATTTTCAGGATTTAAAAAATTTTTTAGACTTCCTTTCAAACTAGAAGAATTAATAGTTGGAAAATTTGTTATTACATCTCTTTGAACTTGGTTATCTACTATGCTATAACTAGCATCACCATTTCCAACATGAAGATTAGTTAAACATCTTATAGAGTATAATTTAAGATTACCCATTTTAAGACCTCCTAAATAAATATGTTATATCCGATTTTTTGAAAATTACTATTATTTATACTTTCAATTAATTCATGATATCTATCTTTATTAGTAAATAAAACTGAGCCTTTTTCTAAAAGTGAATATCTATTTTTACTCTTTTCAAATCTTTTATAATACGGCTTTCCTTTTTCTTTATTTGAATTATAATTTTCACTTGATAGAGTTCTAAAATCAATTTTTTTTGATATTGAATAAATGCAATTTTGTTCATAAGCATCTTTTGATATATAAGTATCTGATAATAAAATTATTTTACAATAAGGTTCATTAAGGATATTTTTTTTATTTTCAAAATCCACTTTATCTTTCAGATCAAAGTTAATATTTTCAAAAGACATAGAAAAGTAGCTGGATTCTCCCCCGAGATTTACTATGTTTTTATAATTGTTAAAGGTTATAGGCTGGTCTTTTTCATCTATATCCAAAATAAAACCAAAACACTTATTACTTTTCTCATAGTTTTTATCATAATTAAATTTATACCTTTCTAATCGAAATAAAGAATAATTTTGTGTTTTATGATTATCATCTAACTTTATACCAATGGAACTATCCTTTATAAGCACTTTATCTTGAGCTAGAATTTCACCTGTTTCTATATCTAAAAAATCTTCAGATAAACCCTTTTTAGAATCAAAATTAACTGGTAAATATACTTCCTTTGATAAATTAGTTTTAACTTTTAAATAACTTCCTTTACTATCATTAAAGTTTAAAGGATCATATTTTTCAGAGTCTTTATTTTGGTTATGGTCTTTAGGGATTTTAATTAGAAATCTGTCATTGCTTTGTGTCTCTTGCACCATAAAAACTGGAGATATGGTTTTTATAATTCCAAAATCGTCAGTTGGATTTGTTATATTAAAACTTTTTTTGCCTATTAATTGTTCCATCTTTTCTTTTTCATGTGGAGGATAATCCCATTTTTCGTTGAGCAACCCATTTAAAACTAATATCTCTTTTCTAATCATACCCAAGATGGAAGATTGTTGGGGAAACTCTTTTGATTTAACTATATTGTTTTTAGCTTTGGTGTCATTTTCATAAAAGTCAAAACCTCTTTCTCCTCCAAAGAAAAAAGACTCTACTGGTTTTAGTTTAACTAAATATTTACCCATGCTTATCTCCTTTCTATTTCATCTTCCAATCATCTATTTTTATATCTTCATCCATAAATTTAATAAACCTTAAATAAGAATAAATTTGATTTATGCATGTATCGTTTTTAATATCTTCATCGTCCATGTCATAATAAATTTCATGTATAAAAGTAACTAAACCTTCTATGTAGCTTTTTATAGGTTCACATTTGTGTATTTCTTCATTAAAGTTATTATGGAAATAATTTTCCAATAAATCTTTATCTTTTCCAATTTTATTTAATATGATTTTATCCTTTAATAATTTGAAGTGGATAGCTTTTAAAAAAGTTTTTGATTTTGTATGTTTTTTTGAATTATAAATTATATCTTGAAATAAACGAGTAAATTGTTTATAAGAGTTAGTACCTTTACCGACTACTGTTTCGAAAGATTGTCCACTACTTTTTATTAGTTTAAAAGCTATGGCATTTTTAGTTACGTCTTTATTTTTATAATTCTTTGCCTTTACAAAAAGTAATTCCCTTGATTCATCTAAAGCATAATATAAGGGGAATTTATAATGCACCATGGCAACCCCAAAAGATGTAGTAGGGTTAAATTGACAACCTTGAAATTTGTGGTTGAATAAAGCTGATAAACAATCTATAAGTTCAAAAATATTACTATCAAAAGTTTCTTGCCCAATTATAGTGTTAATTTTATCTTCAGTCGTTATATTATTATTTATTATAGGAGCAATAAAAACCAAATCGTCTCCACCTGCATATACTGTAAACCCGCCATAATTCTTAATAATTTCATGGGATTCTTTTGAATAATCTAAAAGTTTATTTGAAAATTTTTCATAATCTTCAGGAACTTTAAGCTTACTTATAACTTTACCTATAGAATCACCATCCACGTGAACAATAGCTACGTATTCCTGAGCTTTTATTAAATCTCCAGCTAATATTTTTTCCTTTATCTCATCATCACTACAAGGAAAATCCGTATAATTTGTTTTTCCTAAAGCTATTTTTAAGAGTGATGGAAAACCACCTTTTTTCCCCTTATCTCCATAGGCATCTTTTGATAAAAAGTGTTTTCTAAAATTATCTTTTTTTAATGAACTATTATTTAATACAGGAAGCAGATAATTTCTACATTCCCCTTTTTCGTTAGGAAGTTTTTCGCAAAGCTCTAAAGCATCTAAACATTTATTTACTTGAAGTATTATGTTATTATCATCTTTTTCACCGTTTGTGTTTACATTTACCTCTAAGTAATAGATTTTGAAAAATTCATCTACATAATCTTTTACTTGGCTTTTTTTAATTTCCTTGTGATTAGGTATTTTCTTTAGCTCTTCCAAAACATTCTCAGTGAGAGATTCTTTTACTTCGTCTACGACAACCCCTATTAATTTAAAATCCTCTTCATTGGATTGGAAAATAAGCCTATCATGGAATAAACCTACTTCTTGTGGGTCATTAAATATTTTTTCTTTTTTCACATAAGGAACGATAAATCTGTCTTTTAAAGTATTATCTCCTTCAGTTTTATTTTTATCTAATAATTTTTTAATTATATTTTTCATAATATAAGAAAATAAATAACTACTTGCCCAGAGTTCACCCGTTTCTTTTGCTTGGCTAATGGTTTCAATTATTGGTCCTATGGTCAAACCTATATAAGTTTTTGAGTTTTCATTTTGAGACAATTACTTCACCACCTTTTTAACATTTTTTAATTCTACAGTCCTTACCTGCAATATATTCAAGGAATGTATTGACATTAAATTCTTTAGGTGTTAATAATTCTAACCTATCAAGAGTTTCTAGTTGGTGATTTCTTTCTATACATTTGCTTATTTCAAACTTTTGATCAAAAAATTCTATTGGTATTTCTTTAATATCTACATAAACATTGAAACTATTATTATATCTTAATGGTTTGAAGAATATAGGAGATTCCATTCTTTCAATTTTATGTTCTTTATCTATATGCTCTTTTTTTACATTAAAAGCTTGTTTACCATTACCCCAATTCCATTTTTCTATTAGTGATAATCCAAGTAAGTCTTTAATTAAGTATGCATTGGGAATCGAAAGATCTTTATGATATAAAAATTTATCTCTTATAACTTGTTTATCCCAAATCATGTTAATATCATAGAAATATTCTTTTATATAGGGAGTACCCTTTGATTCATTGCTTCTTATATTTTTATATAGATTATTTAGTTGGTTAAATAAATTTTTATAGAAATCTATTTCTTTTTTACCATTTAAATTTTTCATTATAATTTTATATTTAAAATTTTCATCTGCGTCATGAAAAACGTTTTCGGAGTCACTAACATAAAATGAACCAAACCCTTTATTCTGTCTGAATCCGAAGTTTGTTAATAATAAAAATTTTCCCATCCACTTCTCTATAGTATTTAAAAGTTTAGTATTAAAAGAAAAAAATTTTACATCAACGCTATCACAAAAAACAAATTTATTAGTATCAGCATTATTTTTATCAATATTATTAAAATAAAATGGAAAATTCTTTGGAATATCAGCTTGTCTCCAACGTACAACATTACAAAACCTAATTTTATAATCAAAGGCTTTTTTATCTTTAAAATCTTCTTCTGTTTTAAACTTTTTGTATCCTATTAAATACTGCTTGTACTCTTCAAAGCCACCTGGAAAAGCATGCTCAATTAAAAATTTATCTAATTTAGGTTTAAATTCTGTTGCTCTTATGGTAGCACCCTCTTGATCACTTTGAAAATGAATTAGAGGAGTGTGCTGGTTTAATCTTATTGTTAATTTTGACATAATATCACCACCTATTATTAATAATAAATTTAAAGAATTATGAGGAGAAAAGATAGTAAAAATAGTGTTCCAATAATTATTTTGTAAAAAAGCCTTATTTTTCCATATTTGAAACATGTATTTACAATTTTAAATACAATTAACATTGCAGTAATTGGATAGATTGTCCTTTTGCCAAGCCATACTAAATTGGACATAATGTTAATGTTTGTGTCCTTTGGTGATAAATCTATAACAAAATTACAAGCAGTAAATCCGATTCCTAAATAAGTAATAATATTTAATAAGTTAGTTGTGGATTCATTTGATATAAGTGAAGTATATTTGTGTATATCGTTTATTTCTTCACCTAATCTTTTTATATCTCTTTCTATTTCCATCATTTCCATTAATTTATTATATAATTCTATACCTTGCTCTTGAGCAGTAACTTCTCTAAAATAAATGTTATTAGTAAAGAGTATATAATATTTCTGCAATTTTTTTATATTTGCCAGAGCATCTTTTTCACCTAAGATTGAAATTTTAGAAGCTTCATCTGAAAATCTTAATATGGAAGCTCTTTGAGTCAAAGCTAACAACACCATTTCATAGTACATGTTATTAAAATGATTCATTAAAAAGTCTGTATTTTCTGTTTGATCTATAAGTGTAACAAAGGAATATCTGCTTATACCATAGAGTGTACCGAGATCAGCCCATCTTGTATAAGTGGATCTATTTAATAGTTCTTTGAACATTCCTTTATCTTCACATGTAGGATAGTTATTATCAATAAAGATATATTCATACCAAAAACTCCTATTTACGTATTCGGTTTCTCCATAGGCTTTGACTTTCCCTGATATAAAGTTATTTCGATATATACACATAGTGAACATTCTGTCATCTAGTATAGGATTTATAAATATAGACCCTTTTTCTAAATTGTTTTTATCATATATAAACTTATTACCTAGAAGGCGTAAAATTGTTTTTGAGATCCTTGTAGGTTCTTGTTTATAATCATAAATGAAATTTTCTTCTATTATTTCGGAAGCTAAATTCAATGAAAGTTTTGTGGCTAAAAAACTTCCTCTCACTTTTTCTATGGGTACATATTGTGGATATATTCTTCTTCCATAATCATTAATTTTTAATATATCTTCTTCGGATTTATGTTCATGATTATCTAAAAAGAATATTAAATTAGCTACTCCTGTATCATAAACTTTGAGCTTAATATTCTTTATTTTTAGCGAATAAGTTTTATGTTTTGTTGTGATATTGTATTTAGGGTTTTCACCTAAGTTGTTATACTTTAAGCATTTAACAATTCTATACTTTGTTTCTTTTTCGGTATGGTTACTCGACCAATAGCTAATTTTAAACAAATTAAAGTTAGACCATCTTTTATTATTACATATATCATTTTTACCATATATGCCATTTCTAACATTATCATAAAAATAAACGTATTTATTATATTCATCATCATCATTTACAAAATCATTACCTAAGTTATATTTATCATCTTCCCAATTATTACACTTTAATAATTCTATAATTTTTTCAACATTTAATCTTTTATCAATGGATGAGTTTAAAAAATAGTTATCACCTATATAATCCCATCTAAAAGGAAATATAAAAATGTGAGAGCTTATTACATTATTATTTTTATCCATGATGTTACCTCGCGACCCTATTTGTATTATACGTTCAGTAAAAGTAGTTACTATTGTATTGCAATGCTTATTTAAAATAATATAATTCTGTATCCATAAATTCACATGTAAGAGTACTTTGTCTTAATTCTTCTTTTAACTCTTTACCCAATTTAATTACAGTGTTCTTCCAGTCTTGAATATTTGCTACAAACTCTTTGTTTGCGACTCCCGTAATAGATACTGTCTCTTCGCCTCCTTTTGGACATCCCCATGCTTCATTATAAATTGCTTTACTTGGTTTAATTACTGCTGAAACATAAATTCCTGTTAACTCATATTCTTGTTTAGCTATTTTTCCCCATACACTTCCCACTAAGTTTAGGGAATCACTTTCAGTATTATTATGAAAATAACCTTTATTCACACCAGTTACAATCTCAAATCTTAAAGTTTTATTCAATTTATATTAACCTCCATTTAAAATTAATAATCCTGTTTATGTTCCTTCGCAAAACCCTGCCCCTACAGAGGAATTTTTTTCGCCTAAACCCACTGCTAAGGCTAAGAAGGCTAATTTTTGTGCGTTTTCATTATCATGAATTGATATACTTATTTTGTTACCTAAAAGGCGAATATTTTTATAGTTATAGTACATAGGCACCCTGTTTTTAAAGGTTATATTATTAATAAGTTTATCCTTAGCAGAGATATCTTCGTTATAGAAGTTTTTATACTTCTTCTCTAAGTTGATCTCTAATCTTTCTTTAAATAGATTTAAATCATCATTTTGCATCCAGGGTTTATTGTCTATAGTGATGATCAAAGGTGTTAGAGTATATATTTCTTTAAGTGTTTTTTTATTTATTTCCTTTATATCTGCTGATATAACTTTAAAATCATCACTCTTTAGATAGGGAGATAATTTATACATTTTCTCACAAAATTCATAATCCAAGCTACGAATTTTAAATATATAAAGATTATCTTTCTTATAAGTTTTTTCTTTTTCTAAGGGAAAAAAACTGTTAAATACATAATTTTTATATTCTTTTTTAGGATGGAATTCTTTTAAGCTTTCGTCTAACAGCATAATTTTATTTATATTTTTCCCAATTACATAACCGCTGTCTGCAAAATATATATTTCTGTTTAGAAGTACGGTAATAGTTAACTCAAAATAATTCATAATAGTCTCCTTTGTAATTTTACAGATTTAATATATTATACCATAATATGAAGATTTAAGATGATGAAAAAACTATAATAATCCTATTAAGTACAGGAATTACTATAGTTTTACAAATTTAATATATTAAATTGTAGAAAATAAGAAGTTAAGGATTTAGAAGTTTTCTTCCTTATATCTTTTCCTAATGTCTTTGACTTCCATGTTGCTAGAGTTGACTTGCTAATGCCAGTTTCTATACTCAATTCAGTTGGTGAGCAATTTTATGCTGAAAGTATCCTTGATATTAATCTTTCTTTTTTTTCTTTATCACATCTTGTATTATTTTATTATCTTTTGCCACAGGCTTCATCTCTCCTTTGTTCCAGCATATCGTTTCCTATTACCTATGACAATTATTTTAACACTGGGGGGAGTGGGGAACTTTATTAATAAAGAGAAAGGCAAATAATAAATAAAAAAAGATTGCTAAGAAAAAATTCTTAACAATATTTTTTAGGTCGTATTAAAGTTTATAATTTTGAAGAAGATTTACATGAAATATAAACAAATATACAACTTAATAAAAGTAAAATAAATCTATTTACCAAAAAGTATGCTGGAGATATAGCGTAGTAAAAATTATTAGAATTTGCACCAATGGAAAGTATTTTAAATATTCGTCCAGAGGATAATAAGTCAATAGAATAATATGATGTTAATATAAAGAGAGAAGCATATACATTTTTGGTTGTGGTTAGTAACAATAATACTAGTGAACATAGAAATAATATATTGGGAATAAACCGAAGGCTTAGAATTAAATTACTTATACTTAAAAAACCAACAGCTCTATAATAGATTAGGCCAGTAACAAATGAACCAATGGTAAATATCAATATATAAGTAATCCATCTGTAAAATATTATATAGTTAAAATTATTTCTATTATAAAATGTAATTAATTCATATATTTTATTTTTATAATCATAATAAAATACATAAATTATAATAAATGATGCAGTTAGTGGAATTATATAATCATATAGATTATCACAACTTTTTAATTTAATTTTTTCTTTTATAGATTGCAAATAATTCATTGGAGCAGGGGAAATTATGGATATAATAAAAAGTACAAATAACAGTAAGAAAGTAAGTTTGAATTTACGACTTTTTACATCGTATATTTTAAAATAATTATCATATAAAGGTTTATTATTTTTGAAAGAAAACATAAGCATTTTCTAAAGAAACCTCCTTTGCAGGATAACTACCATTAAGTACATGTTCATTTTTGATAAATTTAATTTTAATAAGGTCATTACTTAAACGCTTTTCTTCAATAAGTGTGACACGACTTTGAATATCTTTGAAATCATCTAGGTCACAAACTAAGGTGCAAATATTTTTTGCAGCTTGTGAGATTACTTCATTTATATCGCTATCAAGTATAACATTACCCTTTTTCATAATTATTACATTTTTACTATATAGTTCAGCATCTTCGATTATATGAGTGGAAATTAAAGTTATTTGCTCATTACCAATGTGAGATAAATAATGTCTAAATTCTAATCTTTGTTCCGGATCAAGTCCAACGGTGGGTTCATCAATTATTATCAATTTGGGATGTCCAATTACAGCTTGGGCTATTCCTAATCTTTGTTTATACCCTCCTGAATATTTTCCAAAAGATTTCTTAATAACATCATTTAAATTAAATTTAGATATAACTTCATCCATTGCTTGGATCTTTTCTTTGGATTTAATACCTTTAATATCACAAACGTAGGATAAGAAGTCATAACCAGATATGTTTGGATATATGTCAAAATGTTGAGGTAAATAACCTATATTATTAACACCATTGTTTTTTATATTTGATATATCAGTATTGTTTAGAGTTATATCTCCACTTGAAGGGCTTTTTAGACCTACAAGAATATTCATCAATGTGGTTTTACCTGCACCATTAGGGCCTAATAAAGCTGTAATACCATTTTTACAGGAAAAGGATATTTCATTTAGCACTTTATGCTTTCCATATGAAAAATTAACATTTTTAACTAACAAATTGTTATTCATATATATTAATTACTCCTATCTATAATTTATAAGCAAGGTTTCATCAAATATTTGGAATGATGAATGTGTATTGGGATTTTGAATACCATCTGACCAAACAGCAACTATAATCTTTTTGAAGTTCATGCTTTTTAAGAGCTCTAAATCTCTTTCAGATACTGTGCTATTATTTGAAGAAAGTTCTGAAACTAAGTTTTTTAAAGATAATTTAAAAAGATCTAGATTATAGCCCATAGGAATTATATATTCAATGTCATTATTTTTGATTGTTTGATACTGACCTGAGAATAAATTTAATCCTGATGACTGTCCTTGTAGTATATAACCATCATCGTTACTTGCTATTGAAAGATTAGAATATAATTTTGATGAGGTTTCAACCTGGACATTAAAATTAATTAGGGCGGTATTATTTAATCTGGGATACCAATAAAAAGTAGAACAAGGTAAATTAATAGCATGGTTGCTCACATAAAAAGTTGGTATACCAAGATTGTTTTCAACGTTTATGTTTCCCTCATAGTTAATTGAAATAATTAATTCAGATTCCTTGGTACAAGGATAATTAATTTGTAATTGATTATTCTTGTGTGTAAATTCAACAGGATAATCACCAATACTTACTTGCGCTACTTTTAACGAGTCATCTAATGAAAGGCTAATATTTTCCACATTATTTTGAACAAAAAGCTTAATAGTACATGTATTCTGAAGTGAATTATATAAACTAAGCTTCATATCATAAGACTGAATATAATAGTTATTTTCATTCATTAATTTATATCCATATAAATTAACAGTTCTACTATTAAAACTTAAGTATGAAGTAGCTAATAAAGAAAATAAAATACAAATAGATAATAAAATAGATTTACATTTTTTATTTGTATAGATTATAGCAATAATAGAAAGTATAAATAAGGATAAGAATAGTACAAAAAGTTTATCTAAATAGTAAAATTTATTAAATAATTGACCTGAAATATCATTTGATGGGGTTAAAGTATAGTCATCAAATATATTAAAAAGTTTATATAGTGGATTATTAGAGGGGCTATAGAATTCTAATAAGAATAAACTGTATATTGCAAGGGAGAATAATATTGAAAATCCATTCCTACATATAATTCCAATAGAAGAGCCTATTGTAGTAGCTATTAGATTAGATAAAGTCCATATGGTGAAAAAATGTAGAATAGCTTTTAAAACAAATACAGATTGAAAATGTATATTCTTAAAGATAATAATTGAAAGTATAGGTAATAAAGATGTTACAGTAGAAATAAATAGAGAAGTTATTATTATTGATAACTGTTTTTGTAAAATATTATTTTCTAAAAAATGTAGTATTTCATAATCTTTATGCATAATATATGTACTTACTATAAGGGTAAATAGATTGGAACAGATAATGCCAAAGCAAAATACCTTTGAAAATTCAAATAGTGATGACTCTAATACATTTACTTGTATAGTAATTAAAAATAGATTAAATAGTATTGAAAGTAAAAACATTGGATTCTTAATCATAATACCTACATAAAACCTAGATGTTTTTATCATAATTTATTTTAAGTAAGGAAAAATATACATATAATTGCCTTACTTACTCCTTTCGAATATTATATAGAACTGTGTCAGAAGTGTTTGTGATGTAAAATAAAAACTATCAAATTAGCTAAGTTTGATAGTTTTTATTTTTAAGTAATTTAATATTTATTAATTAGTAAGAGACAAATTAGCACTTGAATTATTGCTTGTACCATTCCATCTTAAATAATATGATTGACTTCACCGTTACTTGCATAGCTTTGGGAATTAAAACCAACTCTTCTACTGTTCACATTATTTAAAGTTTTTTATTGTAATCTCAATTTCCATAATACAATTATATCGCATAATATGGAACAAAACCAATATATATATATAATTACAAAATTATTGCAATCTTGAGCAGGAAATTTTGCTATCTTTTTTGATGTTGTATAAGGATCGGTTTCTCATTTGCGCTCACTTCCAATCTCAAAAAATTAAGACTGCCCATATTTCTAACGACAGTCTTTGTGAGCTGTTTTATTCTTTTGGTTATCTATATCCTAAAGTTGAATGTAACCTCTTATAATTTTAGAATAACTTATATGTTCAATATAGCCATTCTAGCCTCATCATGTGTTTTAAAGTGTTTTCCATGGAGCCACTCACATCTAAGTTTACCCCAAAACGATTCCATGGGAGTATTGACCTAACAATTATTTTTACGGGGCATGCTGGAGGCGAAATTATGCTTATGCAAGAATTTGGTAGTACTGAGAACAATATTGAGAACCTCACATAGCTTCGCTATACGGTATTTGTTGCGGGTAGCCTTGATAAATTCACATCTCTTTACTTTAGGTTCTTGGCAAAGAAAGCTGAGGCTTTTTTTAATATTTGAAATTCTTCTTTAAGTTCTCCATTTTCTTTTTCTAGTTTTCTAAGTTTTTCGTCTTCTGGACTGAGATTATCGCTTCTAGTTTAAATTCTGCACTATATTTTTTGTTCACTTAAATCAGTCCCTTCACTTTTAGTATAATACGATTTTATCGTGGCTACTAAAGTTGGTAAGGGGTAAGGGGTAAGGTTCAATTCTCGCCCTTAATGGTGGCGAAACACCATTTAAATACATCTCATGTTAGGGTTCAACTACCATTTGTTTACAGTGCTTTTAGCATGTCCAGATATATTTAAATACATCATATGTTGAGGTTCAACTAAAAAGTTAATAGTATTTCAAGTATTCAACTGGAAATTTAAATACATCTCATGTTGAGGTTCAACTTCTCTTGCTGGTAAAAGAAAAGGCATAATAAAAGGATTTAAATACATCTCATGTTGAGGTTCAACTATGTATTGCTTAGAACGGCTAGATTGTAACCCAAATTTAAATACATCTCATGTTGAGGTTCAACCACAGTAGTTAAGCCATTCCTTATTTTCATTATAGCCTTTAACCTGTTGAAAATAAAGGGTTTGTTTAAAATTTTTCCAATCGATTTGTGGTTTTTAAAAAGTTTATGAAAAACACACCTTAAACTTTGAGATTTCAATGGTTTAGAGGATGTTTTGTTTAATCAGCGGTTGGAAAAATTACGAAGTTAGAAGGGGAGGGGAGATTGAGATTTTTTCAAACTAATTTATCAGAAGCTAAATAGATTCATTAATTTTGATAAAAAATGAAACTCCTTCTCTCTTTATCGAAGGAGTACTCGAAGAGTAAGCGATTCACGCCAAATCACAGATTTGGGTTCTCTGCTTAAATACATCCTATGTTAAGGTTCAACTTTATAAAGGTCTCTAGCATATAGCTTAGGATCTATAATTTAAATACATCCTATGTTAAGGTTCAACATTTGGTATAGAAATGGATCTGTAATAACCTGTGTGAATTTAAATACATCCTATGTTAAGGTTCAACAAAATATAGAGAAAAGTATTTATTTATCTAATTTGAATTTAAATACATCCTATGTTAAGGTTCAACTATTATGGCACTTATAGATAAAGACAAGCTTAAGGTATTTAAATACATCCTATGTTAAGGTTCAACTGAAAGACCATGCGGATAAAAATAAGCTATCTTTGGCATTTAAATACATCCTATGTTAAGGTTCAACTTAATAGAGGTAGGCAGTAATTATGAAAAAATACATATTTAAATACATCCTATGTTAAGGTTCAACAATCCGCCAATATCAATTATTCCATAATCTTTATTATTTAAATACATCCTATGTTAAGGTTCAACTAATTGTTATAATACTGCATGGCTATCAAAAATAAAATTTAAATACATCCTATGTTAAGGTTCAACTTATAGAACGCTCATGGATATTACCTGTAGCAGACAATTTAAATACATCCTATGTTAAGGTTCAACCACTGCAGTTAAGCCATTCTCTAATTTCATTATATCCTTTAACCTGTTGAAAATAAAGGGTTTCTCTGAAATTTTTCCAACCGATTTGTGTTTTAAAAAAGTTGATAAAAAATACCCTTTAAACCTTGGGATTTAAAGGGTTTAAAGCAGTTTTTGTTTAAGGGGAGGTTGGAAAAATATAATGCTGAATTTAAGGTTTAAGAATTATATTGAAGTATGGGATTTTGGCAACTAGGAGTTGATGAGATTAGGAAGCTAGAAGGGGAGGGTAGAGTGAGACTTTTTCAATTATTTTGGCAGGGCTAAATATATCCAATATTACATATTGATTTTGATAAGAAAATGAAACTCCTTATATATTAAAAAAAGGATTATTTACATTTGTTATTGGATAAAAGCTCCATGACAAAATCATAGATTCTAAATATCACTTATGGTATAATATTCAAGTATAATTTGTTAACCGTAGATGGATGGCTACGGGGGTTTTGAACGTTTTATCCTCCTGGGCTATTGGTGAATTATTTCACTATAGCTAAGGGGGTGGTATTGGATATGCTAGAATTGATTATAAAAAGTTTTGCTACTGTTTATATTATTAAATTAGTTTTAAAACATAATCTTTTTGTTTCTAAGTTAATTATCAAGATAAGGTTTCTTGGTGTTCATATAGAAGTTGATGGCAAAGAGAAAAAGCACCCATCCTTCAATGATTAGTGCTTTAATCTCTCAAATTTAATTATTAAATTCATCCAATAGCCCTAAAACAAAATAAATGTTCTAAGGATTGCTTAGTGTCATCAGCACTAAGCTTTTCTTATTTACACCTACAGTGTAAGTTCGATTTACTAAATCAATGATTTAGAGTCTTACTTATATTATATCAAATTATTATAAAAAATAAACATATATGTTTATTTTAATACTTATAAATTTTTTTATATAGAAACTCTGACTTTACATTTCTTTTATTCTTTAATTAATTTTTTATATCGAAAATACTGCCGTAGATTTGCATTGATTTTGATAAGAAAATGAAACTCATTATCTCTTTGGCGAAGAAGTACTCGAAGAGTAAGCGACTCATACAAGATTTTAAATCTGGGTTCTCTGCTTAAATACATCTTATGTTAGGGTTCAACAGTAGGACAAGGACAAAAGGAATTATATGATGCATTATTTAAATACATCTCATGTTAAGGTTCAACAAAGAGGTGATTAGCATAGATAATTATAAAAAAACATTTAAATACATATCATGTTAAGGTTCAACTAAGAAGATAGGGGAGATATAGATGGCGAAGTTATAATTTAAATACATCTCATGTTAAGGTTCAACAATATAAAACATATCGAAAATAAGTTGGTGATGAAAATTTAAATACATCTCATGTTAAGGTTCAACCACTGTAGTTAAGCCATTCCTTATTTTCATTATATCCTTTAACCTGTTGAAAATAAAGGGTTTCTTCGAAATTTTTCCAAGCGATTTGTGTTTTTAATAAAAGTCATAAAAAGCATCCTTTGAAACCTGTGTTATCAATGACTTAAAAGGTGTTTTATTTAATTGGAGGTTGGAAAAATATAATGCTGAATTGAAAGCTTCTGGGATTACGTTCCAGTAAGGATTTAGATATCAAGAGATGATTATAAAATGAAACTCCTTCTCACTTTGTCGAAGGAGTAAGCGATTCACACAAGATTTTAAATCTTGGTTCTCTGCTTAAATACATCCTATGTTAGGGTTTAACCCTTTTGGAGTTGCTGTATCTCTAACTCTTCCTTCGCTTAAATACATCCTATGTTAGGGTTTAATCGTATCTTTTTTTATGCACACATATAAGCTTAAATTATTTAAATACATCCTATGTTAGGGTTCAACGCTAGACAACATCATTCTTTTAGGAGTTATAGATGTATTTAAATACATCCTATGTTAGGGTTCAACGCCAGGCACATACACAATAAATAGAATTTGATTTATTTAAATACATCCTATGTTAGGGTTCAACAAAAAAGACCATATGTAGGTTTTACTGGCGTAGGATTTAAATACATCCTATGTTAGGGTTCAACTTCTTCGTCTACTAGTATTTTTTTCAATTCCTTTATTTAAATACATCCTATGTTAGGGTTCAACAATGATTCTCTGTGTTTTGCCTAATAATAGTCATTTCATTTAAATACATCCTATGTTAGGGTTCAACATAATTAATTTTTATTGCAAGCCTAGTAATTAATATATTTAAATACATCCTATGTTAGGGTTCAACCACTGTAGTTAAGCTATTCCTTATTTTTATTATATCCCTTAACCTGTTGAAAATAAAGGGTTTCTCTGAAATTTTTCCAACCGATTTGTGTTTTTAAAAAAGTTTATGAAAAACACACCTTAAACTTTGTGTTTTCAATGGTTTAGAGCAGGTCTGATTTAAAGGGAGGTTGAAAAAATATAATGCTAAGTTGAAGGTTTCCAGTAGGAAGTTTTGGTTGCCAAGAATTGATGAGATTAGGAAATTAGAAAAGTAGGGGAGATTTAAACTTTTCCAACTACTTTGGCAGGGCTAAATATATTCATTAATTTTGATAAAAAATGAAACTCCTTCTCACTTTGTCGAAGGAGTAAGCGATTCACGCCAAATCATAGATTTGGGTTCTCTGCTTAAATACATCATATGTTAAGGTTCAACTTTCTTTTTAATTTTAAATCAGAAGCTTTTGTAAATTTAAATACATCATATGTTAAGGTTCAACAGATACGTGCATAGATTTTTCAAAAATGTAACCAATTTAAATACATCATATGTTAAGGTTCAACCACTGCAGTTAAGCAATTCCTTATTTTCATTATATCCTTTAACCTGTTGAAAATAAAGGGTTTGTTTAAAAATTTTCCAACCGATTTGTGTTTTTTCAAAAGTTTATGAAAAACACCCTTTAAACCTTCAATTTTCAATGGTTTAGGGAGTGTTTTGTTTAATCGGCGGTTGGAAAAATATAATGCTAAATTTAAGGTTTCTGGAATGATGTTTCAGTAGCAGGTTTTGGTTATCAAGACTTGATTATATTAGGAAGCTAGAAGGGTAGGGGAGAGTGAGACTTTTTCAATCGACTTGTGTTTTTTCAAAAGTTGATTAAAAACACCCCTTAACCATGTGTTTTCAATGGTCAGGGGATGTTTTGGTTACAGGAAGGTTGGAAAAATTATATTATGAGATCTTCACCTGTATTATTTTGTTGAATTCCTAGTATTTCTTCACCATACACTTTTTCATTTAGAAGTTTAATAATACATATAAAATCTTCTTCTTTATTTATTACCTTATTTAAATCTTTCTTTAGAAGTATTAAATTTGATGGGGTTATCTCTCCTCTAAAAACTGATTTTTGAAAATGAGACAAATATTTTTTACATACTTTAAATACTCTGCCTACTCTTTTTTCGTTAACGTCATAAAATAAAAATGCATAGTTATATTTTATTTTTCCCCCCATATTACATGTTCTCCTTTAGGTTAAAAGGCTTGAACTCTTTTCCTTCTAATATAAACTTTATAAGCTTATAACAATCTAATTTTATAGCTGTCCTATATGAAACTTTTCTTTTTAACTTTGGATGTACAAATACAGTTTCCATTCTTTCCTCAAATGCTGTAATAAATATTTTCCTTCCTTCTTCATTTAATAAGCAATAATTTACTTTTTTATCGAAATGCTTAGATACCTGGAGCTTTTTTTTATTTACCAAATCAAAAATTGTCCTATATACTATAACAGGCTTAAACACTTCGCTTATATCTAAACTAAGTGAGAATCTTCCTTCAGATGGTTCATGTAGAAAACTAATTCTTTGATCTAAGTGTGTATTATATATTGCTGCAATTGTCTTTCCATATAATAATGTATTACCAAAAGAGATTAGTGCATTTATAGGATTATCTGGGGGTCTTTTAACTCTTTTATTCAGTATGAAATCTTCTGGTAGTATATGTTTAAATTCTCCATAAAATTTTTGCCAAACCTCACCTTCCACCTGCATAAGCTGTTTTATGTCTTTAGCTTTATTTAAATTAATTATAAATTCATCATTTATCCAATCTATTGTTTCTTTAACTTCTTTTTTATCATGTCTATAGTAATGATACAGTAACTCTGATATATTCTCTCCTATTCCATTTACGATACCTTTAGCTATTTCTAATCTATTATTTTTATAAGCATCTACCTGTGCAACTAAAAGTCTTCCACTATTATATCTTTCTCTTGGATAAAATGTTCCGCTATACCCACCATAATAATTGAAGAAATGTACAATTATATTATTTTGAGAGAGGAAGTCTAACAATTTAGTATTTATACTTACTTCTGATAAGCAGTAAATTTCCTTAGTATTTTCAATTGGAATATATACATTCTTTCCGTCTTTTCTAAAACATAACGAATTATCCTTTCTGGTTAATTCCCCCATAGACGTTATATATCTTGTGCTCCCCATATTTTCCTCCTAAATATAACAATATTCGTAATAGGCACATTTTTTGCATTTAGGTTCATTTATTATATCTGGTACCTCTAATTCTTCTAAAAGAAGTTCTATTTTTGATATTATAATATCAAGTTCTCTAGAGTTATCTTCTGTTAAATTTACAATTAAAGTTTTATTTTTGCTTTTGTTTTTCTCAACAAATTCTAACTTTCCAGTTCTCTCTATTCCTTTTTCTTTTAGTATTTTTAAATATAAAAGTAACTGCCATTTAGCTGCTTCAACATCTGCATCTGATTTTTTTACCTCTACTAAATAATCCTTAGTCAACTTATCTATTTTAATATTTTCTATTGATATTTCTGAATTAGTAGAATTCTGGCTTTTAACTTCATGTATGGCTTTTCCTATCTTCACTTCTTCACTGTTATCTTCTAAATTTATTCTGTTTCCATGAAGCCAGCACTGTCTCTTGCAGTGAAAATAATAATTTATTAATGTACCATTTACTCTCATAAGTCCTCCTTTTTTTCTTATAGATTTTATATAAAATCTGATGCACCTATATTAAAATTTTCTCTGTCAAACTTACCATTAGTAAAATATTTTTCTCCTTCATCTATACAGTACATCTCACCTAATCTGTCATTATGAGTAAAATCTCTACTTGTAACTTTATATACAAAATAATTGAGATTACTTGTTACTTTTGAAAGCTTTACTTTCTTTTCAGCATAATCTAGTTCACTATTTTTAAGTAGATTTTTATAATGATTCCATACATCTTTACCATTTAAGATTTCTCCATTTTCTAGTTCTATATCTCTACATAAAAATACTGTTACTTCATTTTTGTCATCATCTATAAGTTTCATTTTTTTCTGTACTTCTAAGAAATTTAACTTGCCTATTTTGTCATTTATAAAGGCCTCTATATTATTTTCATTAAACTTTGAGCTTTCGTCATTAATTCTTTTAAGAACCATATTATAGTATTCTTGAAAATTCTTTTTTATTAAAACATCTCTTATGCTACTTGATTTAAGAGTTAAACTTTTTTCTTTTCTATAGTCTCCTTTGTAAATACTAGAAGCTGAATCTAAATCAAAAAAGTATACAGTACATTTAGGTTTTTTACAGGATCTATTTATCCTACCTAAAAATTGTTCATCGCTATCTAACATGGAGATATCTTTATAACCTATATCCATATCTATATCTACACCAGCTTCAATTACTTGGGTAGCTACTAGTACAATATTTTTTTCCTTCTTTACTCTATTTATTATTTCATTTCTTTCTATACTATTGTCATCTCCAGTTATAAGCAGAATTGTCTTTTCACCATCTAAATCATCAATTAAATCATTAAAGAACTCTAAAGCACGTTTTTTGTTTATAAATTCAATAAGTACATTATTTTCAGTATTTTTTGCAGTATTTACAACATGATTTTTTAATGCTTCATAAGCAGTAGAGCCTTTTTCTAAAAGAGAAAAATCTATCAAAACTCTATCTTTAAATATAGAGTTTTTAAAGTATTTATCTCTATCTATAATTAAATTTGTTGTATTAGTGTTGCAAGAATCTATAAGTTTGTTTAAATCCGGTAATGTTGCAGACATAATTATGATTTTTATATTTAAAATTTCTGCATAGCAGTTTAAAAACATAATTATTTCTTTCCATATGTTATTTTTATAGCTCTGTATCTCGTCTAAGATAATCACACTATTTGCCAGTTGAATAAGTGGAAATAAATCTTCTTTAGAGGTTCCGAATAAATAATTAAATATACTAACATGGGTTGTTAGCACTATAGGATAATTTAAAAACTGATTATTAAGTAATGATGCATTATAGTTGATCTCTTCATTTTTTTCAGCTTTACTTTGATTTTTTATTACTTCTTTTATTGGAACTAATGAATTTATCACGGCTATCTCATTAAATAACTTTTTATCAAAACCAAATACCTTTTCTAGATTAGCGATATTTTGTTCAACTAATGTATTAAAGGGGTACACATTAAATATTTTGTTTAAAAGATTATCTTTTTCTATTAACTTAAAGCTTAAATTTAATGCTACGTTACTCTTTCCACTGCCTGTGGGTGCTTCTAAGTAATATATATTGCTTAGAATGTTTTTCTCTAATGTTTTTTCTGCATCCAAAAACATTTCATTTCTAAGAATATTAATATCTTTTACGCCTACAAAACTATGTTTTTTCAGATAGCTTTCCTTTTCATATTGTCTTATTCCCTTATATATGTCAGTTTTCTTTAACACATCATAAAATTCATTTATATCTGATAGTTGTCCAAAATCATTAATCTCTAAGTTATTCATAAATTGTGATGTTGAATAATAGTCACATCCAAGTAATAAAGAAGTTAAAAACCTCTCATATATGTAAAGATAAATTTTTTTGCTCCTCTCATTTATTTCTTTATCTAAGTAACTATTTACTAATTGAAAGAGTTTTTTCATTATCTTAGGCTTTTTTTCAAATATTAAGTCATCATCATAAGAGGAGTTAAATATACTTAATTGATCAGTGTAAAGCCTTGTGCCTTCACCATCATCATTTAAAAGTTTCTCTTGATATTCACTAAAAGAATCTAAGGAACCATGATGCTTTGATATTACGTATGAATTTATCATCATAAAGAATCTTAATTTATCTTTTATATTAGAGGTTGTTTCTTCCAGAGCTTTTATTCTTCTAAAATAATAATTGATATAAATAAGAGAAGATAACATTGAATGGTTTGAATAATTAAAATCTAATCCTTCATAATTCTTAAAAAAATCATTACCCATCTTCTTGTATTGAAAACAGCAATTAATTTTTCCTATGTCGTGCATGTAAATTACATTAAGCATCATTTCTTTAAAAAGTTCTATTCCTTCTTCACATTCTTCATTAAATAAAAGATTTTGAAAGTTTAATAATACATTATCTAAATTTTTAGCTTTAACTAGTTTATATAAATATTCTTCTGAAAGATCCAAGTGTTCCTTTAAAGTTTCAAGTTCAGAATTATCTTCAGTTTTATGTGCGTATATGTTTTCGCTATTTTTTATATATTTGTCTACTTGAAATTTTTCTATATTATCAAAGTACATATATCTACTCTCCTATATTTTTTATAATAATAATTTAATTACTTCCCTAGAAGGATCTCTTAATTATTAACTTTTATATAAACAGAGTTCTTGCCTTTAGAGGGGGATTTTACCCCCTCTAAAACTTAGAAATCCTTATCCAGGGACGTAACCGCTCTTTAATTCCCACTTTGAAGAAAAGGGGAGTATTAGAACGGGTAGTCATGGGATAAAAATAGAGGGATGAACCCTCTAAAAGAAAAATATGTTTTTATCATTACACTCATATATTAAGTCATAAGATGAGTTTTCAATTGATAAATTAGTGTAAATAAACGGTTTAAGTTCATATTTATTTGTAGTTTCTTCTAAGGACATAGGAAGCATTTCTTCATATTTAAACATATCTTCTGATTCATCTTCTTCATCAAAATCAAGGCTATCATCCATGAAAGAAAAATAATTTTTAATAGCTAAACTATCAATCTTTTTAAGCTTATCTATTTTTTTAACATCTTTTAGTAACTCCACATTTTCTATAATAGCTATATGATCATTTTTCCCTAAGTAAGGAATGAATTTAAAATTGTAATTTAAAATATTATCTTTTAGTTGATTTTCTAGATCTCCTTTTAAAAGAATATAGATTTCCCAGCTAGGATCTTCAAGCCACTGTTCTTTAACAATTAAATTTCCACCTTGTTCTTTTGAGGCATAGCCAACTGAATTATTAAAGGTTTGAATTTTCTTAGGAATATATCCTTGGTGATTTAGTGGAACTATTCCTATTTCTATATCTTTAAGTTTTTCATAAAATTCAGGATATATATGATTTTCAGTTTGGTCATTATAGCCTTTTAGCCCTAATATAGACCCTAATATACCTAGTATTGCTATTTTATGAATATTTCCATAGGTAAAATAAAAATATGTGTTAACATCAGGTTTTTTAAAAAATGCAGTCTTTCCTTTCAATGTAAATTTTAAAGCATCCATTTCCTATACCTCTTCTTTTGTAAATATGTTAAAGTACTTTGCGTTTTCTATATCCTTTTTTATAATTGTTGTGTAGGGATTATAATAAATTTCTATGGATTTTATTCTCTCTTTTAAATCTTTAAATAAACTTTTGCACTTTATTATTATATTTCCTTTATCATCGCATTTTTCAAATACAACATGTTGAGATAAGTCTGGTAAATATAAATCTCTATCTGTTTCTACAAACAGGGCAAATTCATTTTCACAACCTATTTTTGCATTTGTTGAAAAAGATGTAGCTGCAACCATGGAAGCTTCCTTAAAGTTTTTATAGTCTTCTTCAGTGTATCCTTCAGTAACCTCTAACTCCTTAAATCCATCATAGGCCTGAGGATTTATTGTAAATGGATAAAAATAATGTGCCTCATCACTAACTATTTTTGTTCCTAATGTTGAAGACTTTGCTTCATCATCATCTTCCTTTTTCTTTTTTGGATCTCTAAAAGGGGATAATATTTGTTGCTCATCTGCATTTGTATCTGAATATTTATTGAATCCTTGTCCAATTTGAACCGCCCCTGTTATTGATATATTATTTCCCTCTTCTGCAAAAGTAGCTCCAAAGTTTTTTACATCTATGGCTGAAAATAAGTTTTCTAAAACCTTTTTGCTATCTTTAGTGTTTTTTAAATCTTCACCTTGAAAAATATGTTCATATCTTTCCTTTAAAGACCTTGGAATAAGCTCAACTTCTCCTTTTTTACCTTCTTGTAATCTCATAGATTTTATATATAAAACCTTTTTACCTTGCTCGTCCCACATTTTTTTCATAGGATATTTAAATGCCTTATCACTACCAAAAACTTCACCTGAGGAAGTTGTCTTTGGATATCCTGTAAAATCAGCATTCCAATTGCTCATTCTTGAAACTATACCTAAAACTCCATAAACTCTACTCTTCATTTTTATTTTCCTCCTTATTTGATTTTTCATATATTAAGCTACTATGAAGATATCCTGCCATTATTAAATCCTCATCTATTTTGCTTTCTGGAACATATGAGGACACCATAGCCATAAGATTATCAACACGTTTTCGTCCTCTTGAAATAGTATAATTATATTTTTTAAACATTCTTCTAAATTCCATTTTTATTCTTTCATCATTCTTAGCATTTATAATAGGATTAGCCAATGAATGAACCTTTTTAGAAGATTTATTTAATGATATAAAATAATTTGTAAGTTGCCCTACTGCAAAATAATATTCTTTATCATTATCTATTGATGGTGTATCATCTTGAGAAATCTTATTTCGTAATGATGATTTAATTTCTACTAATATATCAGCCATATTTTCTTCTCCTCCAAAATATTTTTTTAAAGCAAATCTTAAATTAAACTGTTCTCCTGCTTTAAATATATATCCATTATTTATAGAGCCTTTTATTAAACTTAAACTACTTTCGTTAAGTACCTTCCATGCGCTGAAATCGTTTCCTTTATAAAACCAATTAAATAGTGCTCCTCTAGAAAGTAATAAATTTCTTTTTAAATTATTATCATTTATTCTCATATCCTTTGAATCTGTGAAATAATTAGAAGTTAAAAACTTACTAAATAATACTTGATTTATTAGCTTTTTAGTTTCATCTAAGGTATTTATTTTTACGTTATAATTAAGTTCGCTTTTATTTAAATCTACATCTACTATATTTTTTAGAATTATAGGTTTTATATTAGCTTTATAATTATTTATTGTATCAAAGTCATGTATTTCTACTTCTTTTCCTTTTTTTATTCTTAAATATATACCATTAAAATCGGTACTTATTGATTCTTCATCGCTTAGAGCTTTAATTTGTTCATTATCTATATAAATATTTGTTTTTCCCATAGAAACTTGATTTAAAAGATAGTCAAAAAACTTCTTTTGTAGCAACACTTCATCTAGTGATGTTAAGTAAGGAACTTTAGTTTTTCTAGATTTGTTTTCTAAGTATGGTTTTTTAGAATTTAAGCCCATATTGTCATTAGGAAGGCCATAGGTTTTTTCACCTATTTTTACATTAAAATCTACACTGTTAAATATATTTGCTATTAAATATTTCTCATTTTCCTTTTTGTATTCTTCTAAATCATATTTAAAAAAGAACTTTAAATATGATTTATCAGTACTATTTTCATCAACATAGTTTTTGATATTTTCCTTAATCCAGCTTTTTATATTTTCTATAAGTACTGAGTCAACTTTGCCATACTTATCTTCTATCTCTTTATATAATCTAAGTTTTTCTTTGTCTTTAGAGTATTTTATTTCAGGATTTTTTAAGATTTCATAATAAGATTCTATTAACTCATCATTGAGTTTTCCGTTGTTTATATTGTCCTTTTTCACAAAAAAACTAAAATAATTATTACTGTGTATTATTTTGTTACCGTCTATTGGTTTATTCATATCTATAAGCTTACTTAAATAGTCAGCATTACAAATAAAATCAAAATGCTCACTACTTCTATCAATTTCTTTTGTCTTTTTATTTTGCTTTATCTTCACTAAATCTAATTCCTTAAATGTATCTTCATCTGGAGCTAATATTACATAATCTCCATCAGAGGGAATATAGGAATTAGTTATAAAATTTTCTCCATTTTTATCATATATCTTCTTGAAAGTTTTAATTGCATCTTGAAGCATTCACTCACCCCCTTACATCCATTTGTAATTCAAGAATCCCATACCCCTTGGACACATTTCACCAAGGCCAGCACCTAATGCTAAATACGCAATGTTCTGTGATATTTCATCATCAGATATATTTAATGTGATTTTGTCACCTAATAAGGTTATATTTTTGTACTTTATTCCAATAGGTTTTTTGTTATCAAACCTTATAAAATTATATAGTGGAAAATTTTCATTAATTTTTTCATCAAAGAATTGATTATATTTCTTTATAAGATTTTCTTTTATTCTTTTTTCATATTGATCCAGTGATAAGTTTCCTTTCCAATATCCTTTATCTGTCTTTATAATTATTGGTGTTATTGAGTAAAGAGTTGAAATGTGTTTTTTAGGAATAACTTTTATTTCAACAGTTAATGCTTTGATAATTGATGTATACATATTAACCAATTGAGTTTTAAAATTTCTTAGGATTTTCTCGTCAATAGTTCTTATTTTTACTGAGTATATGTTTCCTGCTTTGTATATTTTGTCTTCTTCAAGTTTGTATGGCAATGAAAAAGTATAATATTTATACCTATTTTCATTATGTAAAGCTAATAATTCTGTATCCTTACATAATGATTTGTCAATTAATTCTGATAATTCTTCGTAAGCTTGATCTAGCGGTAAGTCTTTAATAAGAAATATTTTTAATGTTAATTCATAAACTTTCATTAATTCACCTCCATTATTATAAATTTTAATATTTACTACTGGTATTAACTGTTCTACAACATTAAATGTTACGGTTCATAAATACATAAATTTTAATATTAACCACATTTAAATGCATCCACATGCTATGACTAGATTATAATACATATTATTGTAAGAAATCAATGATTTTCCTAAAATTATAATTATTTCTACATAATTTACATTTATTTCACAGTTTCTCTACAAAAATAAAACTATTTTATATAGCTTAAATTTTGTTATAAATATAAATACCTCTTAAAGCTTTTGAAATTAAAAGCTTTAAGAGGTGCTTTTTCTAGATTTTTAAGGTTCAACTATGGATTCACATTGATTTTGATAGGATAGTGAAACTCCTCCTATCTTTATCGAAGAGGTACTCGAAGGGTAAGGGACTCACACAAGATTTTAAATCTTGGTTCTCTGCTTAAATACATCTCATGTTAGGGTTCAACTATAGATTTAGTAATTGATTTTTAATAGGGAAATGAAACTCCTTCTCTTTTCATCGAAGGAGTAAGCGATTCACACCAAATCATAGATTTGGATTCTCTGCTTAAATACATCATATGTTAGGGTTCAACGGAATAATGTATGGTATCAAGTAGGCAGAGCTTATGCATTTAAATACATCATATGTTAAGGTTCAACATTCTTTACAAGTTCAGTAATTAATTCTCTATTTCTTATTTAAATACATCCTATGTTAAGGTTCAACAGTGAATAATTGGGTAAAATCGGTAGAAGACTCATATTTAAATACATCCTATGTTAAGGTTCAACAGAGTTGTAAATCTAAAAGAGTATCTAAATAGTACCAATTTAAATACATCCTATGTTAAGGTTCAACGTTCATTAAATAATTCACCAGTTGTATTATATATATCATTTAAATACATCCTATGTTAAGGTTCAACTTAGAGAAGGAAAATTTGAAGAAGTAGAATTTTTGTTATTTAAATACATCCTATGTTAAGGTTCAACCACTGCAGTTAAGCCATTCCTTATTTTCATTATAGCCTTTAAAGTATTGAAAATAAAGGGTTTGTTTAAAATTTTTCCAACCGATTTGTGCTTTTAGAAAATTTCATAGAAGATACAGTTTAAATCCTGTAGCATCAATGGTTTAAAGCGGTTTTCATTTAAGGGGAGGTTGGAAAAATATGATACTAAATTGAAGGTTTTTAGAATGATATTCTAGTAGGAGGCTTTGGTTATTAGGAATTGATGAGATTAGTGAAATTGGAAGGGGAGGGGAGATTGAGAGTTTTTTCAATTATTTTGGCAGAGCTAAATACATCATATGTTAAAGTTCAACGGACTTTATTAGAAATATTAAAATTTGTTCAAGGCAATTTAAATACATCATATGTTGAGGTTTAACTAAATGGATGGGCGGTATTGTTCCGTATGGATATACATTTAAATACATCCTATGTTAGGGTTCAATTTATAGATTCATCAATAGATTTTTAATAAGAAAATGAAACTCCTTCTCTCTTTGGCGAAGGAGTAAGCGATTCACACCAAATCGCAGATTTGGGTTCTCTGCTTAAATACATCTCATGTTAAGATTCAACATAGAGAACTGGCTATACAGCCTGAAATAACATCTAATTTAAATACATCCTATGTTAGGGTTCAACTATAAAGAATATATAAATAAAAAACTTGGTAAAGTATTTAAATACATCATATGTTAAGGTTCAACAGAGCAAAATGGAAAAGCTATAGATCCTTGGGTAAAATTTAAATACATCATATGTTAAGGTTCAACAAAACTTCTTTAGTAGTTTTATAGGTTGGGGGGCATTTAAATACATCATATGTTAAGGTTCAACGTGGTAATAGTGATGATATGGATAAAATGTCTAAAGATTTAAATACATCATATGTTAAGGTTCAACAAAAAAGGGGTTGTTTTAAATGGCAAAAACGTTAAGATTTAAATACATCATATGTTAAGGTTCAACCACTGTAGTTAAGCCATTCTTTAATTTTATTATATCCTTTAACCTGTTGAAAATAAAGGGTTTGTTTAAAATTTTTCCAACCGATTTGTGCTTTTAGAAAATTTGATAGAAGACACAGTTTAAATCCTGTAGTATCAATGGTTTAAAGCGGTTTTTGTTTAAGGGGAGGTTGGAAAAATATAATATTAAGTGAAGAATAATGGGTTCTTAGAATTGAGATTCTTAATAAGAGGATCTCTATGTACATTAAATTTTATGATTAAGTTTTAAGATAAAAATAAATTTTTTATAGATGATGTATATGCAGGATTGAAAGTTTTACTTCACCGTAGAGGAGCTTTTACTTACTACCTTGGATCAGTAAGTGATTGGGTTATCTGCCTTTGTTCTAAGGATTGTTTATATTAACATGATTATATCAAATTATAGATTTATCCTTTATTACACAGCAAGGTTATTGCCTTTCGAACTTCATTTTTATGGAACCCATCATCATCTATTCAAGAATGATGATCAGAAGAATAAATTATAGAATTATCATAAAGCCTGTGTTATAATTTTTGAGTACAATTTAATAGTTGAATGTGGGCTACTGGTATCATTCATCCCTTTTGAAGGGAGGTGATACATTTGAGTAATGACATTTTGATGTTACTATTTACTGGTGGATTATTTTTAATTGCACTATTAACATTTGTAGTGTTACTTATAGATAAAATATCAAAAAAATAGTAGCCCCTACCGCAATTGGTTGCTACTATTTTTAAATGAAGAAATTCTAGTGATACCAGTTGCCTAAATAACTGGAATTGTATACTATAGGGTGCTACCAACACCCTATTTTTATTTTCTGCATTTCTTACTAGAATTATTATAAACTTTTTTAGAATTATGAACTCCTGAGCTTGGCTGTGAAGTTTCCTTAATATTATTATATCAAAATTTATATAATAATAAACACATATTTTTATATAAATTTAGGTAATTATAGTATTTAGAATACTATAACTACTCTTAAAGCTAGTAATATTAGTAGTTCTAAAGAAAACCTAAGTCACTTGTCTAGGATTCAACGTATATAATCCAGCCAATCTATAATTTTTCAAGTATTTAAATACATCATATGTTAAGGTTCAACAGAAAGTAAATTAGATAAAAGTTTAGTTGTTAATTATTTAAATACATCTTATGTTAAGGTTCAATAGCCAAAATATTCTCAAGAAGATTATTATAGAGGTTATTTAAATACATCTTATGTTAAGGTTCAATGATAGTTTCAATAGAAATGCAAATCCCTTAAACGTATTTAAATACATCTTATGTTAAGGTTCAATACTGCCAACCCTGGAGTAACAGCAAGAAGTCATTAATTTAAATACATCTTATGTTAAGGTTCAATGTAATAGAATATTATACTTCCAAAGGTTTTAAGTAATTTAAATACATCTTATGTTAAGGTTCAATTAAGAAAGACAAAGAGAGATCTATTAGCTGCTTAAATTTAAATACATCTTATGTTAAGGTTCAATTCAAGCGTAGCCATTCCGTCTCTTTCGATCATTTTAATTTAAATACATCTTATGTTAAGGTTCAACACTATGACGTAGCTGCCAATAGATTAAAGATACTTGCATTTAAATACATCCTATGTTAAGGTTCAACACAGCAATTAACGTTTGTTGTGGCATGGAAATATATTTAAATACATCCTATGTTAAGGTTCAACGCAACTTAAGAATTGGAATCCACTTACTGAAGAACTATTTAAATACATCCTATGTTAAGGTTCAACCACTGCAGTTAAGCCATTCTCTAATTTCATTATATCCTTTAACCTATTGAAGATAAAGGGTTTGTTTAAAATTTTTCCAACCGATTTGTGTTTTTTCAAAAGTTGATAAAAAACACCCTTTAAACCTTGGGATTTAAATGGTTTAAAGCAGTTTTTGTTTAAGGGGAGGTTGGAAAAAATAATGTTAGATTGAAGGTTTTTAGAATGATGTTTTAGTAGGAGGGGTTGGCTATTAGAAGTTAAAAAGATTAGGAAGCTAGAAGGGGAGGGTGAGACTTTTTCGATTACTTTGGCAGGAGCTGAATAGATTTATTAATTTTGATTAGAAAATGAAACTCCTTCTCTCTTTATGGAAGGAGTACTCGAAGAGTAAGTGACTCAACTCTATTATCGGTCGCCCTTAATGGTGGTGAAACACCATTTAAATACATCTAATTTGTCAGGAGCTAAATATATTCAATATTACTCATTAATTTTGATAAGAAAATGAAATTCCTTATATAAAAGAAAAGGCTTATTAACATTCACTGTTGGGTAGAAATTCCATTTGCGAAGTCATAGATTTTAAATAGTGCGTATGATATAATACCCAAGTATAATTTGTTAACCGTAGATGGATGGCTGCGGGGGTTTTGAATATTTTATCCTCCTGGGCTATTGGTGAATTATTTCACTATAGCTAAGGGGGTGGTATTGGATATGCTAGAATTGATTATAAAAAGTTTTGCTACTATTTATATTATTAAATTAGTTTTAAAACATAATCTTTTTGTTTCTAAGTTAATTATCAAGATAAAGTTTCTTGGTATCCACATAGAAGTTGATGGCAAAGAGAAAAAGCACCCATCCCGCAAAGATTAGTGCTTCTCTCTACTTAACTAAGCAAATAATATAGTTAAAATCCAATAGCCCTAAAACAAAATAAATGTTCTAAGGATTGCTTAGTGTTGACGCACTAAGCTTTTCTTATTATAGGACTCTTATAAACTTTTTTAAAATTATTAACTCCTCAGCTTGGTTGTGAAGTTTCCTTAATATTATTATATCAAAATTTATATAAAAATAAACACATATTTTTATATAAATTTGGGTTGTTATAGTATTTAGAATACTATAATTACTCTTAAAGCTAGTAATATTAGCAGTTCTAAAGAAAACCTAAGTCACTTGTGCTAGGATTCAACGTATATAATCCAGTTAATCTATAATTTTTCAAGTATTTAAATACATCCTATGTTAAGGTTCAACCTATAAAGAAACAAAGGGTTCTACTTTTGAATTTGAATACATCCTATGTTAGGGTTCAACAAATCGAAAATTTATTAGAAGGGAAAGAAAAAATTAATTTAAATACATCTCATGTTAAGGTTCAACGTGATGGTGAATATGCAGAATGGGGAAACATAGTAAGATTTAAATACATCTGATGTTAAGGTTCAACATGTTTCATTACTTTGTTTTATATTATTATTGTTAGATTTAAATACATCTCATGTTAAGGTTCAACACTCAACCACAAGTTATGGAATGTTAACTCTTTAATTTAAATACATCCTATGTTAAGGTTCAACCTAATGTAGAATCAGAGGATTACAGTGGAACTCCATTATTTAAATACATCCTATGTTAAGGTTCAACGGATATTGTTAGTGATAGTTGGGGGAAATGGTGTGAATTTAAATACATCCTATGTTAAGGTTCAACTACTGTAGTTAAGCCATTCCTTATTTTCATTATATCCTTTAACCTGTTGAAAATAAAGGGTTTGTTTAAAATTTTTCCAACCGATTTGTGTTTTTTTAAAAGTTTATAAAAAACACCCTTTAAACGTTGAATTTTCAATGGTTTAGATCATGTTTTGTTTAAGTGACGGTTGGAAAAAATAATGATAAATCGAAGGTTTTTGGGATTATGTTCCAGTAGGAGCTTGGATACCAAGAGCTGATTATAAAATGAAACTCCTTCTCTTTTCATCGAAAGAGTACTCGAAGAGTAAGCGATTCACACCAAATGGCAGATTTGGGTTCTCTGCTTAAATACATCTCATGTTAAGGTTCAACTAAAGCTAATTTAATCAAAAGATTAAATACTGTATATTTAAATACATCCTATGTTAGGGTTAAATAAAAGATTTATCAATTGATTTTGATGAAAAAATGAAACTCCTTCTCTCTTTGTCGAAGGAGTAAGCGATTCACACCAAATCATAGATTTGGGTTCTCTGCTTAAGATTCAACCACTGTAGTTAAGCCATTCCTTATTTTCATTATATCCTTTAAACTGTTGAAAATAAAGGGTTTGTTTAAAATTTTCCAACCGATTTGTGTTTTTTAAAAAGTTGATGAAAAGTACCCTTTAAACCTTGGGATTTAAAGGGTTTAAAGCAGTTTTTGTTTAAGGGGAGGTTAGAAAAAATAATGTTAGATTGAAGGTTTTTAGAATGATGTTTTAGTAGGAGGGGGTGGTTATTAGAAGTTGAAAAGATTAGGAAGCTAGAAGGGGAGGGGAGAGTGAGACTTTTTTAATTATTTTGTAGGACTAAATATTACCCATTGATTTTGATAAGAAAGTGAAACTCCTTCTCACTTTGTCGAAGGAGTAAGTTTGTCTTAGCTATGGTATCTATAGGATTAAACAATTATAACACTTACCCTAATATTTTCATATAATTCAAATTATTAAAACATAGATACTCTTCCAATTTATCAGCGGTGAACACGATAAGTTTATTAATAGAAAGGTCTAAAGAGAAGCAACTTCAAAGATAGGGGATTCTTTAATAGAGACTGGGTTAAGGTTTATTTCAGTAATCATTATAGAACTTCTCATAAGATGATGCCACTTTTTAAGAAATAAATTATAATGCTTTATAACATCATTTTTTCCTTCTTGAGTTTTAAACACAATATTTTTTTCATTTTACTTTTCTCCTTGGTATCATAAATTTGAAATCCAAATTTCAGCATCTGCAATATTCTTAAATGTTCTAAAATGGTTTCCTTTATTAGCTTCAATAACCATTTCTCTAAATCTATCATTAAATTTTTCTTCATTGGCTAAAATAACGGCGACCTTTATATGATAGTTTATAAATTTTTGTAACGCCATTCCTGCCAGGCCAGTTCTAAGATTAAAGAAATCTTCGGAAAGGGTTTCACCATGAAGCATTAAGTAGTCACACCTATTTTCCATACAAGAACCAATAATGTCTAATACATCTTGTTCAGAAGAAATCTGAATTCCTTCTGAAGTATATTCAATATATCTTTTATGATTTTTATTTACTATTTTATAATTCATTTTCACTGTCTCCTTATTCATAATATATTATCATTAAATTACAAGTCTCTTTGCTCTACTAACATGGAAATTGTACTCATCATTTCCTCCGTGAATTTTATTCCACCCCACAGCATCACTCTTAACCTATTTTCCTTTTCATAATACTTCATATTAATAGTTGAATTAGCCATTCTACTATCCTTAGCATTCATTATAGCTATGAGCATATTAGATATTCGCATGTACTCATCCTTATTTATTTCATTCATGTCTACAACGGTAGATACATTTACTTTTTGCTTTACAGTTTCTACTTCTTCATTAGAAGTTGAAAAATCAATATTTTCTTCTTTACTTGTATCTTTAGTTTTTATATTAACATTGTTCTTTTCCATAAAAACACTTAAATCATGACCTGAAATCCTCCATTGCTTTCCAACTTTATTAGCTCCAAGCTTACCTTCTGTTATAAATTTTCTTATAGTTTTGTGATGCATACCCAATATTTCTGCGATTTTATCTATTGTATAAAATTGATTCTCCATAAAAAATCTACCCTTTCAAAATTAGTCTATGGTGAAATTATAATGATTATTTTTATATTCGTCAAGCAATTTGTTGCATTTTATTTAACTTTATTATACTTTGTTGTCCTTTGGTAAACTCTTGATTTTGTTTTTACATTGTAAAAGACCTATTTATTTATGATAAATTTTACCACTTATAATTATCTCCTTTTTTACAGTATCCTTTTAGATAGTATTATACTAATAAGTGCGTACTTGTAATAGTAATAGTTGTATCCTAAAATAATAACATGACATGAAATAATACCAAATTATAGTAGATATAAAATTAATTGGAGGTATAAAAATGAAAGTATTACTTATTAATGGAAGTCCTAAATCTCAAGGATGTACCTATACTGCTCTAGGGGAAGTAGCAAAGGAACTAGAAAAAGAAAATATTGAAACAGAAATCTTTCATATTGGGAACAAGCCTATTCGTGGTTGTATGGGCTGTGGGGGTTGTTCTAAAGATGACTCAGGTAAGTGCATATTTGACGATGATACTGTAAATATTGCTTTGGCAAAAGCTAAAGAGGCTGATGGTTTTATCTTTGGTTCCCCGGTACATTATGCAGGTGCATCTGGTCAAATAACATCTTTTTTAGATAGATTCTTTTATGCAGGAGGTAGCTTTGAGTATAAACCTGGTGCTGCAATTGTAAGCTGTCGTAGGGGAGGTTCAACCGCTGCTTTTGAGCAGTTAAATAAATATTTTACTATTTCAAATATGCCTGTTGTATCTTCTCAATATTGGAATATGGTTCATGGAAATACTCCTGAAGAAGTAAAGCAGGATTTAGAAGGAATGCAAACAATGAGAACATTAGGTAAAAATATGGCCTGGCTTTTAAAAAGTATAAAAGCTGGTAAAGAAGCAGGAGTTGCACTGCCAGAAAAAGAGCCAAAAGTAAGAACTAATTTTATACGTTAATCTTAAAAGAGCTAACAATCTAAAATGCACC
This sequence comes from Clostridium simiarum, assembly GCF_018919175.1. Lineage (GTDB taxonomy): Bacteria > Bacillota > Clostridia > Clostridiales > Clostridiaceae > Clostridium_L > Clostridium_L simiarum. The sequence continues at coordinate 109,491 of NZ_JAHLQL010000008.1, forward strand.
TCAAAAGTTAGACATGTTATATAACCATATGTCTAGCATTTTAAGGTGCATTTTTCAGGGGAGATACTCTGTAAAATTAAAAGCTAAAGATATGGTAACTACCTAAATATCTATAATGTGAGTATCTTATTAATTTTAAATTTACTATTTATTTATTTATTTTCTTGCTTCTTTGTATTAAAGTATTTTTCTCTTCATCAATTAATTTTTTATCAAGTCTTTCAAACAATATCTCAAACTTATTAATTTTTATTCCTTCTTTAGGTTCAATAGCTCTCCAGTTATTTTCCTCAACGGATAACCATTGTTTAATTTTTTCAGATGATTGAGGTAAAAATGGATTTAGCAAATTAGCTATATTTATTATTGAATATATGCAATTATAGATTGTATTTCTGGACTTTTCTACATCTGAGTTTACAGTAATCCAGGGTGTTTTTTCATCAAAATATTTATTTATACTTCTTATAAATTCAAAGATTTCTTTAAGGGCTAGCTTTAAATTTCCGCTTTCGATAAATGCTCCAACTCTTTTGTATAAGGCATTAATATCATCATTAATATTAGTATCAACTTTCCCTTTAGGTATGCTATTATTAAAGTACTTTTCTACAAATACTAATGTTCTATTTACTAAGTTTCCATATGCTCCTAATAATTCTCCATTATTACTATTTATAAATTCTCTCCAAGAAAAATCTGTATCTCTTTTTTCAGGGGAATTTATTAAGAAAAAATATCTTAGAGCATCAGTATTATAGCGCTCAATTATATCAGGAACCCATACAGCCCAATTATTGCTTGTAGATATTTTCTTTCCTTCTAGGGTTAAATACTCACTGGATATTATTCTATCTGGCAACTTCTCATAGCCTATTCCACTTATTAAAGCTGGTAATATTATAGAGTGAAATGGTATGTTATCTTTTCCATGTACATAATAGGAGATAGCTTCTTTATTCCAAAAGCTTTCATAGGACTCATCTTTTTCTATTGCCCACTTTTTGCTTAAAGTAAGATACCCAAGGACAGCATCTATCCATACATATACCTTTTTGTCCTCAAAGCCTTTAATTGGAATATCAATCCCTAGGGATAAATCTCTTGATATAGCCCGATCACATAGACCTTCATTTAAATATCTCTCTGTATTATTTACTGCGTTAATTCGCCAGTTATCCTTGCAACTATCTAGGTTATTTTTAATTTCCTCTTGAAACTTAGATAGGAGAAAATATAATTGTTTTGTAGCTTTTACTTTAGGTTCATTATTGCACAACTTACATCTTCTATCTAATAATTCAAGGGGCTCTAATAATGCTCCGCAACCATCACATTGATCTCCCCTTGCTATGGAATTGCATTCTGGACACTTTCCTTCTACATATCTATCCGGTAAGAATTGATTGCAATTTTCACAATAAATTTGCTCAACATCTTTTTCATAAATTAATCCTTTCTTATACAGCAAGGCTATTGCCTCTTGAACTTGATTTTTATGAAAATCATCATCTGTTCTAGAATAATAATCATAAGAAAAATTTAATTTTTTAAAGCAATACTCAAATTCATTGTTATATTTATCAGAAATGTCCTTTGGTGATACGCCCTCATTTCTTGCTCTAATTGATATTGGTGTTCCATGACAATCACTACCTGAAACATATAAAACCTTATCTCCTTTTGCTCTATAATATCTTGCCAGCACATCACCTGGTAATAATGCTGCTATATGACCAATATGCAATGATCCATTAGCATAAGGCCATGCTCCTCCAATAAAAATATTCATAATAATTCCTCCTCTAAATTATAATTTTGGATAATAAAAAAACTCCCCTTCCTAAGAAATTAATCTTAGGAACGAGAGTAAAACTTCGTGATACCATCCTAATTCGCATATACTTTGCAGTATACACCTCTTCAAGTACGTCATATAAACTCATATGATTATACTCTATCACTATAACGGGTGAACCCGTTGCAGCCTTAATTTAAATTAAATCTCGGTGCACAGCTCCAAGGCCATTTTCACTTTAATATCCTTTGTTCCTTCTCACCAATGGGAACTCTCTGTATAAGTATTCTTAAAGTTACTTTCCTTTTCTTTGCATTTGTACTTTATTATAACCCTTCAATTAAATTTGTCAATATTAGTATATGCATCTTTAGTAAAAATAGTATTTATTTATTATAGGATTTACAGTAACAGGTATAATGGAGATTACTTTAAGTTAATGAAGGATTATCTTATTTATAAATTTTTCTAACTTTTGTTAAAGAAAAATACCCGAGTAGCGGGTATTTCTATTCACTTATATTATTTAAGAATCATCTTTAGAAATCTTCCAGTTATATTATTTAAGAACTGTCTTTAGAAGTTTTTCAGCTATATTATTTAAGAGCTGTCTTTAGGAATCTTCCGGTTATATTACTTAAGAACCGTCTTTGGAAGTTTTTCAGACATATTATTTAAGAGTCATCTTTAGAGATCTTCCAGTTATATTATTTAAGAACTGTCTTTAGGAACCTTCCCGTGTGAGAGGCCGCAACCTTTGCCACTTGTTCTGGAGTACCCTCTGCAACAACGTATCCGCCTCCATTACCACCTTCAGGACCCATGTCAATGATGTAGTCTGCGGACTTGATCACGTCTAAATGGTGTTCAATCACCAGTACCGTGTGTCCCTTATCAACAAGTTTTTTTAAGCAATCTACTAGCTTTTGAATATCTGAAAGATGAAGTCCTGTAGTTGGTTCATCCAAGATATATAGGTTGTGTGCTCCTCTTTTGATCTTGGACAGTTCATAGGCTAGCTTCACCCTTTGAGATTCACCCCCAGATAGAGTTGTTGAACTTTGACCAAGTCTCATGTAGCCTAATCCAAGTTCACTAATGATTTCTAGTTTGTGCTTTAGATACTTAGTGTCTTTAAAGAAATCAAGAGCCTCTTCAACAGTCATTTCCAATACATCTGCAATGCTTTTATCCTTGTATTTAATCTCAAGACCTTCATTAGAAAAGCGAGCTCCTTTACACACTGGGCATATAGTTTCAATGTCTGCCATGAACTGCAGGTTTGTGACAATGATTCCGTCTCCACCGCAATGTTCACATCTGGTTCCATTAGCATGAGTTAAACTAAAATCAATCTCCTTGTACCCCCGAGATACTGCTTCTGGCTGCATTGCAAAAATTTCACGTATCTTATTATAGATACCTATATAGGTTGCTGGATTTGACTTGCTATTTCTGCCAATGGGGGACTGGTCAATATTTATTACATTGTTTAGTAGTTCCGACCCAAAGAGGAAATCATGCTCCCCAGAAGCAATGCGAGCACCTGTTTTATCAACCTTAAGTTGTTTGTAAAGTATCTCGTTAATTAATGAGCTTTTACCGGAACCTGATACACCAGTAACACAGACAAAGACGCCAAGAGGTATATCAAGGTCTACATTTTTTAAATTATTTTCCCTGGCACCTTGAATGGACAAGAAGGTATCTCCTAAATTCCTACGTTGCTTAGGTACAGGTATATATGATGAACCAGATAAATACTGGCCAGTTATTGATTCAGGTTCACTTATAATATCTTCAAGGGTACCGGATGCTACTATATTACCACCATGAACACCGGGGCCTGGACCTATTTCAATGATATGATCGGCACTCTTTATAGTATCTATATCATGTTCCACAACAATAACGGTATTTCCTATGTCCCGCAGCTTTTTCATTGTATCTATAACTTTCATGGAATCCCGTGGATGGAGGCCGATGCTAGGCTCATCCATTACATATAACATACCCATAAGTTCACTGCTAATTTGTGTGGACATCTTAATTCTTTGCATCTCACCACCGGAAATACTGTCACTTCTTCTGCCAAGGCTTATATAATGAAGGCCAATGTCAATCAAAAGCTTTAATCTTGAACTTATTTCACGGATAATAGAAGTGGAAACTTCCTCAATATCTTCTTCAAAGGTTAAAGATTGTAAAAAACCTAATAGCTCCGGTAGTTGCATTCTACTTAGCTCATCTATATTTTTTTCACCAACTGTAATCTGAAGTCTCTGATTTTTTAGTCTGCCACCATGGCATTCGGGACATATCTTTTCTATCATGCAGTCCTTAATGAAGGTGGGTTCAAAGGCTTCACTGGTAGATGTCTTCCTTATATAATGTTTGTACCAGCTCTCTAGCTCGTAAACAAAGCCTCTAAAGGGTCTTGCCTTACCGGTTATCCAGTTCTTTTTTTGAGAAAAGGGTGGCTGTAGCATTTCTACGGTTTCTCCCTTTGTTCCATAAAAAAGTATCTCATGTATATGCTTTGGAAGATCCTTAAAGGGGGTATCAAGACTAAAGTTATATTTCTGGGATAAGCTATACATCATAACTGTCCTGTAACTATCCTTACCAGAGACGTTATAGATTGTGTTTCTCAGCGCACCCTTGCTTATGCTCTTTTCTGGTGAAACAATTAAAAAACGTGGTTCTACAACATAGGACATTCCTACTCCAAGGCAGGTGTGGCAGGCACTTGCAGGAGAATTAAAAGAGAAATGGAAGGGTTGCATTTCACAAAGGGAATAATGATGCTCTTGGCATCCGAAATTATCATAGAATGCAGAATCAACCTCTCCAATAACCTCTACCTTTATCATAATATCCTCATCCAGTGCAACCATAGCAGCTTCAATAGATTTTGTCAGTTGTATGTAAGTATCAGGTTTTAAGGTAAAGCGATCTATTATCAATTCAATTTTATAAGTTTTACTCTCATCAAGTTCCCTTTTTTCAGACAAGGAAAAGGGCTCCTCATTCACCAAAAGATTTTTATAGCCTTTTTCTCTTAATTTATGAAAGGTATATTCATAATCTTCTCCAAATATCTTGTATACTGGTGCACGAAGTTCAATGACAGTATCTATAGGCAAGGTTGAAATATGTTCTGCAATCTGGGCTGCAGATAATTGCCTAAGTGGTTTACCACACTCAGGGCACTTTCCTACACCTGCCGTGGAAAACAAAAGTCTCATATAATCGTTAATGTCTGTAACGGTGCCCACCGTTGAACGGGGATTGTTGTTGCCCTTTTTCTGTTCAATAGCAATTACAGGAGACAATCCCCGAACATAGTCTACCTTAGCTTTTTTCAGTTGACTGATACGACTTTTAGCAAAGGTGGAAATAGAATCAAGAAAACGCCTCTGACCTTCTCCATAAATAACATCAAAGGCCAATGAGGATTTCCCAGAACCGGATACACCAGTGATTACCGTTAGTTTGTCTCTAGGAATCTTTACAGATATATTCTTCAAGTTATTTTGCTTTGCGCCTGATATTTCGATGTCTGTTCTTATAGACATATTGCATCTCCTCTTTTCTTTGCAAAATATATAAACTATAAGTTATTACGGAATATAAAGATAGCCTAGCTCTTCAACGGCTAGCTTACTTTTAGGGGTTAAACGAATTGTTTGTGATACCTTTTCAATAACTCCCTTATCAGCCAGGTAGTCAAAGATAGAAACAATAAAATGCCCTTGCACATGGAAATGCTTAGCGATAAGAGTGCTAGTTTTAATCTGCTCATCAGACATAAATTCAATTACAGGTTTTTTCAATATATCAATATGCTGCTCAAGATACCTGTCAATGTTTTCTATAGCACTTAAAATTTCTTCTTCACTAAAGTGGTGAGACATTGCCTCCTTATAAAAGGGAGTGATCACATCAGGATTAATTTCAAGAGCTTTCTGTATGGATTCACGGGATGCTGGTTCAGCATTTAGGCAGAGTTCCATGTCTGCAATAACCTCCGCAGCTTTCAAAAGAAAATACTGTGCATAAAGAGGGTCCTTCCTAACTTTCAACCACTTTTGGCACTTCTCATATATGCCAACGAGCATGCTAGCTTTATAGAATAATGATAATGCAATATCATCGCTGCCCATATTTTTCAGATCTTCAAAATACTCATATAGGCTATCATCGGTGGTATAAACAATCTTACCTTTTGAGAAGTAGGACTGGGAAAATGATCCTCCAATGTTTCTTTCAAGCCCTCTTTTGAAGTTACTTCTTACAATGAGGTCAACATTGATTGTTATGCCATCTTCTATAATGCAATAGGAAGTGGTTTTAAGATGCTGATCCCGAACAACCATGGTCATGTCAATATCGCTTTTTTCCCATACCATGTCATAGGCAAGGCTGCCACAGACAATTATGGCAATAACATTAGGATCATCCTTAACTTTACAAACAAAGCTATCCACTGCAGATGTAAATCTCTCTTTTAATTCTGCCTGTAGTATATCATCCATAATCTCAAATCCTTTCTTTTTAATATTAAAGAAACAATTGTTCATAATATTTAGATTATGATATCATTATACTTGTACATTTTTATCAATACAGGACAAAAATTGCTGGAGTTGAGAAATATGGATAATTATTTGTTAGAAATAATAAAGAGCACAACTGAATATATTGAAAATAATATTTTAGAGCCTTTAAATCTTGACAATATATCGGAAAATGTAAATATCTCAAAATTTCATTTGCTACGAATATGGAAGGGGGCTACATCCACCGGTCTTATGGAGTATGTTAGAAGGAGAAGAATTGCACTGTCTTTAGGTGATTTAATCCATAACCAAAATAGCATTGAATTTATTTCTTCAAAATACTCTTTTGGATGTGAGCGAACCTATAACAGAGTTTTTAAGGAGGAATTCAAAATTACTCCTGCAAAATGGCGAAGAAATCCCTGCCCTTTAGAAATTTTAGACCGGTTTAATGCTGATTTTATGAACTGCTCAGGGGAAGGACTTGTATTTTTTCGTTCAATAACCGTATTACCTGCTTTTTCAATTGCAGGACTCCAATATAACGTGGATATTGAAGAAAACCTGAAGTTTCAAATAGCCAATAAATATGGAGTGGACTTTTTTTACAACCATCGCTTAAGGGTCTTCAATCCTATAGAAAAAGATGTGTATATTGGATTTACTACAGTTTTAGATGAATTAAACAGCTATACTCTTTATCAGCCTTCTATCCAAATCAGTGAAAACAGTATTATACCTGAAGACATGAATATAAAGAGCATAATCCCACACAAATATGGTGTTTTTACTTATATGGGACTACATCGGCCAGAAGAAATCTCATCAAAGAATTTATTAGATATCTGGAACCATGTTTTTAACATATGGATGCCAACAGTTGAATTTGATTTAAGAGAGAAATTTAGATTTGAGTATATAAACTACGCAAAATGTAATAAGCATTACTGTGAATGTGATTTGTTTTTTCCTATTTCGGTTTTATAATAGGGAATAGAGAAGAGCTTTGCCCTTATGAACTTCACTGTGGAGTTTCCTTAATATTGTTATATAAATTTAGGTTGTCATAGGATTTAGAGTATCATATTTAAATGTTAATTAATGGGGAAGGTTATTTTTATTCCATATTAAGCTATTAGTAGCATGTTGTGTGCATTATGAATATTATAAATTATAAGATATAGTATTTCTTTAAATTTTTATATGTAGGTGATTGAAGTGACATCTTATAATAAAGAAATTTCAATGGAAGTATCTATTGACTATCCATTATATCAATCTGAAAAAGGTAACTATTTTATTGGTCAAACACCAACTTTAACTGGGCAAAATCAGCGTGCTTTAGCTATGTTACTAAATCCAATTAATTCAAATAGAAATATATATATAAATGCTATGACTATAACAAATATTTCCGAGCTTAATTTATCAGCTGAGTTTTACCTAAGATCTAGTTTTAATAGGGGAGATATTAGTGATTTAGTTAGCTGTACTAATACAGCTATTTTTCCTGAACCAATTCCTAGAGGTGAAATTAAATATTTAACTACAACTACTCAACCACCAAGGGATGGTGTTCCTATATTTAGTAGAATAGTTTCACCATATTCAACTTTAGTAGTTGATGGTGGTCAAATTATCCTTGGACCTGGACAATCTATTATTATTTATCTTGGTGGATTTTTACCAGTTGTCCTTGATAGTGCAAAGGTTGCCTTTGGTTGGTGGGAACAAAGAATCTGTAACTGTTCTGATTTCTTACAAAACTAATATACCTTACTTCTAATAGAATGGTTTAAGTTATAAAACACCCATAGCCAAATAATCTTAATGGCTAGGGTGTTTTTTTCAGTTTATTTATGGTAGGGTTCACCCTGTCAGTAGCAAACGATAGCACTTTTATTACATCCGTTAGTATTATTATGAAAAATCATATAATTTCCTTTCAGCAAGTTTTATTGCACTGATTCTTTCACAATTCATCAATACCATAATTATGGATATTAATCTATCTATTTTCAATTATATCTCTCCTCAAAATTACATATATGTTGATTTTATAACCCTGACATAATGGTGTCAAGGTTACTGTGCTATATTAAGTTTATAAAATATATTCTAGAAAAAACATATATGAGGAGGAAATTATATACTTAATAGTAATTTTATAAAGTTTCAATCTCAACTTTTATTGCTGTAGCGCCTTCTAATTGAATCCATTTTAAATTTGCTTTAAATTCTGAATCAACCTTATCTAAATTACATATATTTTCTATAACATATGCTCCTTTATTTTCAACATATTTATCTATTGCTACGTGATGTTCTCCGTGCTGTATTCCACTTAAATCAATTCCTATTAACTTCACATTAAAATCTAGTAATTTATCTACAAGTTCATTAGTCAGATATGGACTTGATTTAGTATTAAAATACTCTTCACTTCCATAGCCATAATTTTCTAAATATCCAGTTCTAAATATTACAAAAGAATTTTCTTTAATTGATATGTTATCTAACACATCAACATCTATAATATTTAGGTTTCTAACATCTATTAAAGTAACATCTATTTCTGATGGTAACTCTATATTTGATAGATTATAGCAATCTATGTGAGTTCCTATATGTTGCCTTTGATGTGCAGGTTGGGAATCTCCCCATTTTAGTATTTTATCTGGAATATTGAATTCCTTTAAATGTAAGTTCATATTATACATCTCCTTCTAATTCTATCATTTTATCTAAATAGTTATTAAATTTTTTTAAGAAACTAGCTACAATTTCTTGCTCTTCTTTATCTATATCTTTAAAAAACTCATTATTTCTTTCTTCCCACTGTTTATGCTTTATTTCATGATGTTTATATAATTTTTCACCTAATTTTGTTAATTTAAAATATATTTCTTTATCATTATCAGGCTTCTTATACTTATCAACAAGGTTATTATTTAAAAGTTTTTTGGTAATCTTACTTATAGCACCTCTTGTCATATTCATGCTTTGAGATATTTTAGTAACGTTAGGATCTTTTATTTTGCCTATGAAATCTATACAGTGTATTTCTGAAATTCCGTAATCTTCATATTCACCCTTAAAGGATATTTTTCCTAGAGTTTCTTCCTTTTCATATATTTCTTTAAAGCTCTCCATAATACTATTAATATTATCCACTTAAGACACCTTCCTATATTTTAAATAAAGCAATAACATAGCTTTTGTTTCCTTGGATACAATAATAATATATTTTTGTTTCCATGTCAACAATTATTTTAAAGTTTAATTTATTAAATAATTAACTTGCTTGTTTTATCTCATGACTACCCGCTCTAATACTTTCCTCCTCTTAAAAGTGGAAAGAAAGAGGGGAGAGGTCCCTGTATAAGGATTTCTAATCTTTAGAGAGAGTAAAAACTCCCTATAAAGATTAGAAATCTGTTTATGTACTACATTTCTTGTAACTTAGCGTAGAGACATTTTGATTACATCACTTAATTTACTTATCTAATTATCTTGAAATATAATAAGGCTAATATAGTTTCACTTATTTAACTCTTAAGGACCTTATGAGATGTAGGTATTATAAGGAGAATCGGTTATGAGATGACCACTTATCTCTGGAAAACAACCGACTATCGAAAATCCATTTACTCTAACTTAGAATGCTTCTATACTTATTTATGACAGGGGGTGAGGGAATGCAAATCGAAGTGTCAATTGACCAATCCTGCAAAGAACCTAAAATAATAATTTTAACTGATAAAATAACTGATGAGATTAATGAAATAATAAAACGCCTTTCAGAAATCAATCCAGATTCAATGACAGCCTTATCTGAAAAAGGGGTTGAAATACTTGAATATAAAGATGTAATACGATTTTATTCCGAAAACAAAAAGGTTTTTGTTGAGACTTTAAAGGGAAAGTATATTGTTCGATCAAGGCTATATGAATTGGAAGAAAAACTCGATAATAAAAGATTTGTAAGAATTTCAAATTCGGAGATTGTAAATATAAAAAAGATACGTAGCATGGATACAAGTATAACAGGGACTATTTGTGTTGTTTTGCAAGGGGATATAAAAACCTATTCCTCCCGTCGTTACGTACGAAAAATCAAACAGTTATTTGGAATATGAGGTGATGGTTATGTTAAAAAAAGCTTGTAGAAGAGGTATAGGTGGTTTTGCTTTTGGTGTATTGATAGGGCAAATTATTTCAATTTTTATTTCAGTATCTTTAGGTAATGGTGAGTTTATTCCAGTAGTTCCAGAGTTTAGAGCCTTATTTAGTGATGAAATTGGAGCTGTAATTGCCCAAACCCTTTTAACAGGGGTGATTGGCACAGTTTTTGCGGTAACCTCCCTAGTATTTGAAATTGAAAAGTGGGGTAGTTTGAAGCAATATATAGTACATTTTTTTATAACATCGACTTTTTGGGTTCCTATAGTCTATTTATGTTGGATGCCACAAGATGCAAAGGGGATACTTATATGTTTTATTAGTTTTTTAGTGACCTATGCTATTACATGGTTTGTACAATATAGGGTTACAAAAGATGATATTAGAAAGATAAATGAAGTAATCAGGACTGAAAACAATGAAAAGGAGCAGGAGTAAAATGAATGCAATAGAAATAAAGGGATTAACAAAGTGCTACAAGGATAGAAAGGCTGTTGATAATCTTTCTTTTGACATTGAAAAGGGTGAGTTTTTTGCCTTACTTGGTCAAAATGGAGCAGGTAAAACAACAACTATAAAAATGCTTTCCTGTCTGCTCTCACCTACAAGGGGAGATGCTCTTTTGCTTGGCAATAGTATCATTTCTAATCCTGAAACAATTAAGGAAAAGATCAATGTATCTCCACAGGAAACTGCAGTTGCTCCAAATTTATCAGTTAAGGAAAACCTTGAATTGATTGCAAGAATATACGGCAGTGATAAGCATAAAGCAAGTATAAAAGCTGAAGAAATGATGTTGGGTTTTGGACTAATTGATAGGTCAAAGGAAAAGGCTAAATCTTTATCCGGAGGTATGCAGCGTAGATTGAGTATTGCTATGGCTCTTATATCAGATCCAGAGGTGATTTTCCTTGATGAACCTACACTTGGACTTGATGTGCGAGCCAGGCGTGAACTTTGGAAGACTATAAATGAATTGAAAGGCAAAATAACTATTATTCTGACCACCCATTATCTAGAAGAGGCAGAAGCACTAGCTGATAGGATTGGCATTATGAATGATGGTAAGTTGCAGGCACTTGGAACTGTGGAGCAGTTGAAAGAAATAACAGGAAAAGCTACTTTTGAAGATGCATTTCTTATGTTGACAGAAAAGGAGGTTGTATTATGAGATTTTTACCATTTGCTATACGAAATTATAAGGAATTACTACGAGACCTATTAAGTTTAGTTTTTAGTATGGGATTACCTATAATATTTCTATTAATGCAGAAAAATATGCCCATTTATGGATTCAAAATTGAAAATTTTACTCCAGGAGTAGTTATTTTTAGTTTTGCATTTATATCCTTATTTTCTGGAATGCTCATAGCAAAAGACAGATGCAGTTCATTTTTAACACGGTTATTTGCATCACCTCTTTCAGCCTTTGATTATATTGTGGGCTATTCACTACCCCTTTTGCTAATGGCTTTACTGCAAAGTATAGTATGCTTTATTACAGCAATTTTCCTTGGACTACCACTTCATATAAATATATTACTGACAATTCTTTTGTTTATTCCTGTTGCTATGCTCTTTATTGGCATTGGATTACTGCTCGGATGTGTATTTAACGACAAACAAGTGGGGGGAATTGCGTCTATACTAATTACCTTTTCGACACTTGCAAGTGGCATGTGGTTTGATTTGAATTTAATGGGAAATACCCTAAAAACAATAGCTCGTGTCTTACCATTTGCTCATGCAGTAGATGCGGCAAGAGCTACTCTCACTGGAAACTACGCTTCTATTTTACCACATTTGCCATGGGTACTTGGACATGCAATTGTAACATACATCGTTGCTGTGCTTATTTTTAGAAAAAGAATGCTTAACGGAAACATGTGAATGAATATGATAAGCCAATGACAATTTTAATGTCATTGGCTTATTTTTTAACCACTAATCATATTTTATTTATTTTGATTTCCTGCTTAAATACATTATATGTTAGGGTTCAACTTAATCAAGTACATTTGTTTAATTTTATAAAAAGATTTGGCTCTGTTTTAAACCAGTGTTGATAAGTGAGCATATAAAAATGGACAAGGTAACTTGTTCATTTTACTTTTCAATTTTTATAATATAGAATTAAGTAACTACTTTTTTATCCTACACTTTTTATCCATTTCATACATACTTTTTATAATTCCTAATACTACAATACCGACCTGTGTAAAAGTTATATAATTATAGAATTTACTACTCAAAAAAACACCAACACCTCCAACGAGGATAACTAATAGACCAGTATACAGGATATCTCCGCCTACTATTCTTGATACTTTATCTTTATCGTATTTTTTTGCATCAAACCCATTTAGCATATCTCCCGCATTTTGACTTTTAATTACCCACCCCAAAAAGGTAAATAGTCCTCCCATAAGCATTGTAATTATAATTAGTCCATATATATTTACATTCTTCATATAAAATCTCCATAATCTTATTATTGCTATATCATATTTCTTCCTATTTATCAGTTAGTTTAATAAACAACTAACTCACATAATAATACAATTGCTCAATAATTTATATTCTTATTATACATAATTTATGGCTTATAATTCCAGTAATTATATAAATAAAAATAACTTTATGTAAATACCGGTTGCCTTGTCTTAAAATATTTAAATACATCTTATGTTAGGGTTTAACAGTAACGTCGACTACGTTCTGTATTTCTGCTACATCATTTAAATACATCTTATGTTAAGATTCAATTTATAGATTCAGCAATTGATTTTTAATAAGAAAATGAAACTCCTTCTCTCTTTGTCGAAGGAGTAAGCGACTCATACAAGATTTTAAATCTTGGTTCTCTGCTTAACCGATTCACACCAAATCATAGATTTGGGTTCTCTGCTTAAATACATCTCATGTTAAGGTTCAACTTGGAAAGGTCGCATGTTTACATAGCCATTGTTATCTATTTAAATACATCTCATGTTAGGGTTCAACGGACATGTGAAGTGCTAGAACTTACACTTAACCCTTAATTTAAATACATCCTATGTTAAGGTTCAACGTTGGTCAAAATTGGGTGGATGGAATCGATTAACAGAATTTAAATACATCCTATGTTAAGGTTCAACTTTAGTTCTTAATGCCTCCATAGCCATATCTATAATTTAAATACATCCTATGTTAAGGTTCAACTTGGAGGATAAAACAGAGTTTATTAACTTTGTTTTATCATTTAAATACATCCTATGTTAGGGTTCAACTTGAAAAATATTATGGTTGAAAAGGTATTTTGTTCATTTAAATACATCCTATGTTAGGGTTCAACTGAAAAGAGCTTTAGAGATTGCTAATAAAAGAGTATTTAAATACATCCTATGTTAGGGTTCAACATTAAAGCTATTATGTCAGTGCTAATATTAATATTATTTAAATACATCCTATGTTAGGGTTCAACGCCAATTTCCCTTCAAGAAAGATAACATTGGCTTCTATTTAAATACATCCTATGTTAGGGTTCAACATATGAGAAATTTTAGTAAAAGAATAAGAAAATAATTTAAATACATCCTATGTTAGGGTTCAACCACTGTAGTTAAGCCATTCCTTATTTTCATTATATCCTTTAAACTGTTGAAAATAAAGGGTTTGTTTAAAATTTTTCCAACCGATTTGTGTTTTTTAAAAAGTTGATGAAAAACACCCTTTAAACCTTGGATTTTCAATGGTTTAGATCATATTTTGTTTAAGCCACGATTGGAAAAATAATGTTAAGTTTTTAATTTTATAAATTGGCTCTGTTAGAGTAAATTGTTGATTTGTTATATAAAATTAGGCTATCTTCATGGATAACCTAATTTCAATGATTTTTGATAATTTGTTGAAGGGGATTAGAGTGCATAATAAAATATCACATATTATACTTATTTCATGGGATTAATAATACCATAAAAAACAATGTCTTCAAAAGAGTTGTTTTTATAAATATGATCTTTTAGAGTGCCTTCGTATGCCATTCCACACTTCTCCATTATCTTTCCAGAGGCGGGATTGGATTTGAAATAACGTGCATAAACACGATGATAATCTTTCTCTTTAAAGGCAAATTCTATAATTGCTTTGGCTGCTTCTGTTCCATATCCATTTCCCCAATATTCTTCTCCTATCCAGTAGGCAATTTCACCGTTTTTGTACTGTTTATGATTTGAAATAGCAATAGCACCATATAACTGTCCGGTATTTTTGTCTGTTATGGCAAATTCGTACATTCGGTCTAATTCAAAGTTTTGCTCATGATTTGCAATCCATGAAAGAGCACATTCTAAAGAATAGGGATATGGTAAATTCAATGTGCTTTTGTATATATTATAATTATTACAAAACATGCTAACATCTTTTGCGTCAGATTCTTTAAATAGACGTAGAAGTAATCTATCTGTTTCTATTGTTTTTTCTGTTTTACTATAAATCATTGTTTTCACCCCCTTGAAAGATAAATAAATTTTGCTTTACATGACATAATGATTATTTGGTAATTTATACATGATTATGCAGAAGATTAGCTAAATTAGCACTACTTTTCAAATAATTTTAAATCTTTATATAAACTTAGTCTCTCTTTCTTTATATCCTTATAAAATCTTTCAAGGGAAGTGGTAGGTAATATTTCCTTTTTATAAAGGTTCTAAGATTACTTGTCATTTCTATAAACATTAGCTACGATAAAAACTTTATTATTGCTCTAGCCTAAGTTGGTTAATTAGCATTTCATACTGTAAATCTCCAAGGCCATATTGGGGGAAAGTTTTTAGTAAATCAACAATTAGCTTATCTGTTTCCTTGTTTATATTTTGCATGATATAACGGTTAATCTCGCTTGTCTTAGATCTATAGTTCAAGTATAGGGATACAGCTTGATACATTACAGGTAACAATTTTTGGGATGGCATTTTATTATTACAAACTATACTTTTATACTTTTCCAAACTATTTTCTACACTAATCTCATAAGCATCAGAAAGCATCTCATCAGTACTTTCAAGAGCCATACAAAAGAGTACATCTCCATCAAAGTTACATTGATCTAAGAATGCAAGCACTGTTAACATATTAATTTGGCAAAACATATCATCACCAAACCACAATACTATGATATGGAATTTATCCTTGAACAATGGTTCTAAGGGAGTCAATACGATTCTTTTGTAATCTTCCATTGTTGTATTAAGAGATTTTACTCTTTTTTCAATAAAGGAAGTTGAAAATATTTCTTCATCTGCCTGGCCCCAGCACATTGCTTCATTAAATGGGATGTAGGTAAACTTTTCATTTATTCGTCCATTTTTTTCAAAGTCCTGCATCATGCAATTACCATTTAAGATGTGGAGTATTTTTGCTTCAGTTTTTTCACTTACTTGCTCTTGAATCTTATAAATTATTTCATCTTTCATATTATCATAGGCTCCCTCATTATTTTGATAAGGAGAAATATATTTTGTATTATACTTGGAAATGGGTAGTTGTTTTTTTCTATATTCATATGGTGAAATCCCATAAAAAGCTAAAAATGCACGTGAAAAAGATTCCTGAGATGAATAACAATATTGATGTGCAATGTCAATAACTCTTAGTTCAGTAAGAGATAAATCCTCAGCTGCACGTTGCAATCGTCTTTTTAAAGTGTAATTTTTGATGGATGTACCAATATGTTTACGAAAGCAAGCTGAACAATAATACGGTGAGTAATTGACCTTTTTAGCAATGTCTGTAAGGGAAAATTCACTATTTAGATTATCTTCAATATAATCAATAATATCTTGAACATTAATTTTTTCCATAGATTATTCCTCCTCTCAAACTTAATGATACATTTTCAATGAGATTCTTTTATGATATTGGTTGTGATTATTAATCTTAATATAGGACTATGATTTAATTCAATGCTGATTTTATAACATATTTAAAGAGGGCTAACCCATCCATCTTTAAATTACTATTATTTATACTATTTTCATAATAAGCTTTTTTCCATTATAAAATTAGTGAGATACTGTCCTTTTCTTTCCACAAGCTGTTCTTTCACAACCTTATAACCTTGCTTTTCAAAGAAAGGCTTTGCAGTTATAGAAGAGTGAGTTGTTATAATTTCAATCTTATTTTCTTTTGCATATTTCTCTATTTCATTTATAATCATGGTTGCAATTCCAACACCTTGATAATCTTTATGAATAAATAATCTGTCCAAATATCCCTTGGTATCTAGATCACCAAATCCAATAATAACTTTATCTTCTTCAATTACAACAGAATAATGCTCTGAAAGAGACTTATTCCATTGAGAAATATCAATATCTTTAGGTGCCCATACATCAAGTTGACCTTGATTATAATCTTTTGCATTCACTGAATGAACTGTGTTGTAAAACAATTCAATAATTTCCTTACAATCTTCTGAACGATAAATTCTTGTATTAATTTTCATCACCTCCAATATTTCACCATATAAGTTACACTACAAAGCTTTGATTTAGTTATTAAAACTTACCCCCTAAAAACAATGAGAGGAAATTGCCTTTATTGGTATTTTCATTAATTATTGTAATTAAGACTCTAAATTCAAAATCTAAGCTATCAGAATTTGAATTTAATATAGGCATTAAATATTTTAAATTAAGTTTTAAAACAAATGAAAAAAGCACCCATCCCACCAAGAATAGTGCTTTAAACTCTCAAATCCACATTGTAAATTTTATCTAATATTTCTAAAACAAAATAAATATTCTAAGACTCAGCTTAGTGTTCTAGCACTAAGCTTCTTACTAGAATTCTTAGAAACCTTTTTCTTTAGAATTCTGCACTCCTCAGCCTTACTGTAGAGGTTATTTAACATTATTATATCAAATATTTATAAAAAATAAATATTTATATTTCTAGTCATTATTAATATAGTTTTCAATATAAATTTTAATATCTTTTTTCTATATTTTTTACAATGCTGTCTAAATTTAAGTAACTTATCTAAATATATTTCTCTTCTATGTTGAAATTAAATATTCATAGGACATGGATATCAGGAGTTAATATTACTATTTGAATATATCTAATTTGTCAGGAGCTAAATATACTCAATATTACTCATTAAGTTTTATAAGAAAATGAAACTCCTTCTCTTTTTATGGAAGGAGTACTGGAAAAGTAAGCGATTCACACAAGGTTTTAAATCTTGGTTCTCTGCTTGAATACATCCTATGTTAAGGTTCAACAACCCTTTACGGGAATAGGGAACTTCTATGTTAAATTTAAATACATCTTATGTTAAGGTTCAACGCTAATTTAATTGGTACAAGCGTTGGGTATATCCAATTTAAATACATCTTATGTTAAGGTTCAACAAGCTTTATAGAAGGCTTTCTACGAGGGTTACAATGATTTAAATACATCTTATGTTAACGTTCAACAATAATATTTGTAAAGATGTAACAAAAGAATTATTATTTAAATACATCTTATGTTAAGGTTCAACACTTTACTAAATGGAAAAGTCTATATAGATTCAAATTTAAATACATCTTATGTTAAGGTTCAACTATAATATTTATTTCTTCCTCTTTAGCTTCTTCAATTATTTAAATACATCTTATGTTAAGGTTCAACATTTATTTATTTAGTTAGTTAAATTTATTTAATAAGTATTTAAATACATCTTATGTTAAGGTTCAACAAATATTCTTTAGACTTTTCTAAACCCCATTCTTATTTAAATACATCTTATGTTAAGGTTCAACGAGTGTTACAGATAAATAAAATCTCTGTAACAGACTATTTAAATACATCTTATGTTAAGGTTCAACCACTGTAGTTAAGCCATTCTCTAATTTCATTATAGCCTTTAACCTGTTGAAAATAAAGGGTTTCTCTGAAATTTTTCCAACCGATTTGTGTTTTTTCAAAAGTTAATAAAAAACATCCCTTAAACCTTGAATTTTCAATGGGTTAGATCATATTTTGATTAAGTGACGGTTGGAAAAAATAATGCTAAGTCAAAGGATTTTGGCATTATGTTCCAGCAGGAGGTTGGATATCAAGAGCTGATTATAAAATGAAACTCCTTCTCACTTTGTCGAAGGAGTACTCGAAGAGTAAGCGATTCACACAAGATTTTAAATCTTGGTTCTCTGCTTAAGTACATCCTATGTTAAGGTTCAACAAGAGAAGAAGGTTTAGTCAAGTTAGTCGGTATATAATTTAAATACATCCTATGTTAAGGTTCAACAAAGAAACTGCAATAACTTATTATAAAAACTTTGGATTTAAATACATCCTATGTTAAGGTTTAACTATGGCTTTTAGGGGTAATGGTGCTTATGTATATTAATTTAAATACATCCTATGTTAAGGTTCAACGATGGCTAATAGCCAATTAAGTATGTAGGAGGAAAATTTAAATACATCCTATGTTAAGGTTCAACAGGTAGGGAGTAAGTTTTTAATTAATAAGGGGTCACTATTTAAATACATCCTATGTTAAGGTTCAACCACTGCAGTTAAGCCATTCTCTAATTTCATTATAGCCTTTAACCTACTGAAAATAAAGGGTTTCTTTGAAATTTTTCCAACCGATTTGTGTTTTTAAAAAAGTTGATGAGAAATATCCTTTAAACCTTGTATTTTCAATGACTTAGAGGGTGTCTTGTTTAATTGGAGGTTGGAAAAATATAATGCTAGATTGAAAGTTTTAGAATGATATTCTAGTAGAAGGGTGTGAAGATCAAGAGTTGATTAGAAAATGAAACTCCTTCTCTTTTTGTAGAAGGAGTACTCGAAGAGTAAGCGATTTACACAAGGTTTTAAATCTTGGTTTTCTGCTTAAGCCATTCCTTATTTTCATTATAGCCTTTAACCTGTTGAAAATAAAGGGTTTCTCTGAAATTTTTCCAACCGATTTGTGTTTTTTCAAAAGTTAATAAAAAACATCCCTTAAACCTTGAATTCTCAATGGTTTAGATCATGTTTTGTTTAAGTGACGGTTGGAAAAAATAATGCTAAATCGAAGGCTTTTAGGATTATGTTCCAGTGGCAGGTTTTGGATATTAAGAGTTGATTAAATTAGAAAGTTAGAGGGGGAGGGGAGATTGAGATTTTTTCGATTACTCTGGCAGGAGCTAAGTTCTCTGCTTAAAGTTCAACCGAAGCAGACCATTATTAATTTTAATATAAGGACATGTTTTCATTCAATGCAATGTAGTTTAGACTTATACAAAAATAGAAAATTCTAAAGAAAAAAAGAATCCGTTTTGAATCTCATCGAGCTTCAGTAGCAATACCAATTATAATCCAATATGATTTCAATAGGGAAAAATCTCTTTTAGCATTAGATTATATATAGTATTATTTACATTTACTCTACACTATAGATTATGATAGTACTACTATAATCTATAGTGTATATTATTAAATGTTTATTTAACTGGTAATTTTACTTCAAAGATGGTCCTATTATCATCACTATAAGCTAATATAGTTCCTTCATGTAGTTCTATAATGTTTTTTGTTATAGCAAGGCCTAATCCTGAGCCGGTTATGGTGCTATTTCTTGATTTTTCCACTCTATATAATCTGTCAAATATATATGGTAAGTCTATTGATGGTATCGATTGACCATAATTTATAATTTGAATTACTGCCATATTTTCTTGGATTTTTGTTATTATATCAACATAGTGGCCATCTTTACCATATTTAATTGCATTAGATAATAAATTTTCAAAAGCTCTTACTAATTTTCCTGCATCTGCATTTACTATTAACTTATCATTTGAAAAATTAATCCTTGATTCCACATTTGCACTCTTAAATTGATATTCAAAATAAGCAACTACTTGCCCTAATAATTCCACTAAATTAATATCCACTTTATCTAGATTAATAGTGTTATTTTGCATTTTAGTAAGTTCAAACAAATCGTTTATAAGTAAGTTTAACCCCTTAGATTTTTCATAGGCTATATTAACATAATATCTAAGTGCCAGCTCATCTTTATATTGATCATTATCAATAAGCTCTAAATAGCCCATTATTGAAGTTAATGGAGTTCTTAAATCGTGAGAAACATTGGTTATCAAATCATTTTTAGTTTTCTGAGCGTTTCTTTCGGCTATTGTTATATCTTTAAGTTGTTTTGATATATTATTTATATTTTCTGCTAAATTTTTAATATCCCCTTTTGCATTAACCTGTATCACTCTATCTAAGTCACCATTAGCCATTATTTCAGTTTCATCTATAATAGCTACAAAATTTTTAGCTTTTCTATAAGTTATAATTAAATAAAATATTGAAAATAGAAGTAATCCAACTATTATATTAAAAGATTTACCGACTATTTCATACTTAGCCTTTCTCCAAAACGCCCAAAAATAAAGAGCAAATTCATTGTCAAATTTTACGTATAAATAGTTTAATATTTTCTTACTTATATATGCTGTTATGTAAGTTAATATTAAAGCAATTAATATATCTCCCAGTGATGATAAGCAATATTTATATAATCTTTTATTTTTCAATTTTGTAACCAACTCCCCATACAGTGTGAATTACCTTACTTCCTTCCATATGATGTTCTATTTTATCTCTAAGTCTACTCATATGTACCATAACGGTATTATTAGATTGATAATATCTTTCTTTCCACACTTTTTCAAAAATTTCTTCTGCACTAAAAACCATTCCTTTATTGTTAGCTAATAAGTATAAAATTTCAAATTCTCTTGCTGTTAAATCTACTTCAGTGTCATCTATTGTTACCTTGTGTTGCTTCTTATCTATAACCATTGACTCAATTCTTATTATATTATCTGAGAGTTGCATTTTAGTATTTAAAAAATATGCTCTTCTAAGTAACGCTCTTATCCTAACTGTAAGTTCTAAGTGATTAAAAGGTTTACATACATAATCGTCTGCACCGGTCATAATACCTTCTATCCTATCCATATCTTCTACCTTTGCACTTAGCATAAGAATTGGTATGCTATACTTTTCTCTTGCTTTTTTGCAAACTTCTAAGCCATCCATGTCTGGCATCATTATATCTAAAACCATTAAATTAACTTCTTCTCTTTCTAATATTTCTAAAGCCTCTTTTCCACGACTTGCCTTAAATACATTATATCCTTCATTTGTAAGGTTTATTTCTAACAAGTCTCTTATTTCTTTTTCATCATCTACTACAAGAATATTATTATTCATTTTCTCCTCCAATTATATAATTATTTACCTAAGTATTCTTCTAAGGTAATTTTATTATGATAAATATACTTAGCAGCTTTTTTTCCAACATATCTAATATGCCAAGGTTCATGTTCTATACCTGTTATACTTTGCTTTCCCTTAGGATATCTTATAATAAAACCAAATCTATAACAATTTTCTGCAAGCCAATCTGCTTCCTTTGTTCCTTCTACAAAATATCTATCTTTATTAGTAATGTCAATACATAATCCTGTTTGGTGCTCACTAAACCCTGGTTTAGCCACATACGCATCTGCAAGTTGTTTTCCTTGAGATTTCACTCTGCTATTGTATGTAACTGTTTGTGATTTATAAGATCTATAACCTGAGTTGCCAAATAATATTATTCCTTCACCTTTGGCTGTATTTATTAATTCTTCTAAGGGTTTTATAACAATTCCTGCCACATGTTTTTCTTCATCCTCTGATTTATTTGAGAATGGTATATTTGGTATGCTTAATCCTTCAGGTATATAATTTTTATTTAAACCATATTTTCTATTTACTAATAGTAGTTCTGGCCTTTCTTTAACATCAGTAGCTTGCACTAACTTATCTTTATCATTCAAGCTAATATTAAGTCCTTTAACGTTTGCATCCCCTAATTCTAGCACTTTATTTCCTAACATATACCGAAATACACAAATTATTATTACACTAAATACTAAGATCTTTTTAAACCTTTTTTTCATATCTTCTACTTCCCTTCTAATATGGTAAGTTCATTGTAGAAGACAGGGTTTACAAGAATTATAAAAAAACCTTACGAAATCTTAAGTTTATAAAAGCCAAGAACAAAATACACAAAAGAAAATAAAAACTAGTGAAGGAATACTATTGTTTCCTTCACTATGTTGTATTATATCAGAATATTAAGATATTGTATTTTTTGCCATACAAGCTTTAAATATTTCTACTATATTTTTATTTATGGTAGGATTCATCCTATATTAAGTTAACTTTTATATTAATGAAACTCCTTCTCTCCTTGTCGAAGGAGTAAGCGATTCACACCAAATCACAGATTTGGGTTCTCTGCTTAAATACATCCTATGTTAAGGTTCAATTCTATTATCGGTCGCCCTTAATGGTGGCGAAACACCATTTAAATATATCTAATTTGTCAGGAGCTAAATATATTCAATATTACTCATTGATTTTGATAAGAAAATGAAACTCCTTCTCTTTTTATCGAAGGAGTAAGCGATTCACACCAAATCATAGATTTGGGTTCTCTGCTTAAATACATCATATGTTGAGGTTCAACTTATAGATTCATCAATAGATTTTTAATAAGAAAATGAAACTCCTTCTCTCTTTGTCGAAGGAGTAAGCGACTCACGCCAAATCATAGATTTGGGTTCCCTGCTTAAATACATCCTATGTTAAGGTTCAACTAGGTTAGGATTTTATAATAGAGGTGTAAAATACAAATTTAAATACATCCTATGTTAAGGTTCAACGTAGCGAAGCTATGTCTAAATAGGTGTGGATATATATTTAAATACATCTTATGTTAAGGTTTAATAAAAGATTTATCAATTGATTTTGATGAAACTCCTTCTCTCTTTGTCGAAGGAGTAAGCGATTCACACCAAATCGCAGATTTGGGTTCCCTGCTTAAGGTTCAACCACTGTAGTTAAGCCATTCCTTATTTTCATTATAGCCCTTAACCTATTGAAAATAAAGGGCTTGTTTAAAATTTTTCCAACCGATTTATGTTTTTTGAAAAGTTGATGAAAAAAAACCTTTAAACCTTGCACTTTCAATGGCTTAGAGGGTGTCTCGTTTAAGGGGCGGTTGGAAAAATGTAATGTTAAATTGAAGGTTTTTGGGATTATGTTCCAGTGAGGATTTTGTTTATCAAGAGTTGATTAAAAAACTAAACTCCTTCTCTCTTTGTCGAAGGAGTAAGCGATTCACACCAAATCACAGATTTGGGTTCTCTGCTTAAATACATCATATGTTAAGGTTCAACCACTGTAGTCAAGCCATTCCTTATTTTCATTATAGCCTTTAACCTCTTGAGAATAAAGGGTTTCTTTGAAATTTTTCCAACCGATTTGTGTTTTTTGAAAAAGTTGATAGGGTATGCTCCTTAAGCTTTGTATTTTCAATGGCTTAGAGAGTGTATTGTTTAAGCAACGATTAGAAAAATATAATTCTAGATTGAAGGTTTTATAATTGAAGTATGGGATTTTGGCGGAATTGATGAGATTAGGAAATTAGAAGGGTAGGGGAGAGTGAAGGTTTTTCCAATTGCTTTGGCAGGAGCTAAATATATTCAATATTACTCATTGATTTTGATAAGAAAATGAAACTCCTTCTCTTTTTATCGAAGGAGTAAGCGACTCACGCCAAATCATAGATTTGGGTTCCCTGCTTAAATACATCCTATGTTAAGGTTCAACATTGTAATTCTTATAACTCTAATTACTACACTTAATTTAAATACATCATATATTAAGGTTCAACTACATTGTATCACGCCAATAATTATTTTAATTATCTATTTAAATACATCTCATGTTAAGGTTCAACCTGTAACCATAGCTAAAGCAGTATTATCCCCACTTTGATTTAAATACATCTCATGTTAAGGTTCAACTATGAATACTTACAGCGTATCAGCTGCTGGAGTAAATTTAAATACATCTCATGTTAAGGTTCAACTGCCATTTTGGAAAAGAATAATACTAACAGATAGTAGATTTAAATACATCTCATGTTAAGGTTCAACCCGTTGGATGAAAAAGAAATAGAAGTTATTTTACGATTTAAATACATCTCATGTTAAGGTTCAACAAATAAAAGGCGCTTATGCAGTAGTTGTTAAAGAATTTAAATACATCTCATGTTAAGGTTCAACCCAGGAAGGGAAATAGCTTTCAATAACTGCAGATAATTTAAATACATCTCATGTTAAGGTTCAACGGAAGTTATTATAATCCAACAGAAGACCAAACAAGCTATTTAAATACATCTCATGTTAAGGTTCAACTCATCTTCTAACCAAGCATAATTCCAATTTTCTTTCATTTAAATACATCTCATGTTAAGGTTCAACCTGCACTTGAAGCTTCAAAATACTATATTGAAAATAAATTTAAATACATCTCATGTTAAGGTTCAACATAAATAAAAATTTAAGTCTAGTTTTAATACAATCATTTAAATACATCTCATGTTAAGGTTCAACCACTGTAGTTAAGCCATTCTCTAATTTCATTATATCCTTTAACCTATTGAAAATAAAGGGTTTCTCTGAAATTTTTCCAACCGATTTGTGTTTTTTAAAAAGTTGATGAAAAACGCCCTTTAAACCTTGAATTTTCAATGGTTTAGATCATGTTTTGTTTAAGCGACGGTTGGAAAAATATAATGCTAAATTGAAGGTTTTTAGGATTATGTTCCAGTGAGGAATTTTGTTTGTCAAGAGTTGATTAAAAAATGAAACTCCTTTGAGGAATTTTGTTTGTCAAGAGTTGATTAAAAAATGAAACTCCTTCTCTCTTTGTCGAAGGAGTACTCGAAGAGTAAGCGACTCATACAAGATTTTAAATCTTGGTTCTCTGCTTAAGCGATTCACACCAAATCGCAGATTTGGGTTCTCTGCTTAAATACATCATATGTTGAGGTTCAACAAACAAGCGTGCCAGCGGGAGAAGATTTTAAATACTGTTTAAATACATCCTATGTTAAGGTTCAACAAGTAAAATTAAAAACAGACAAAAGAGCATATGCTTGGTTTAAATACATCCTATGTTAAGGTTCAACGGAGTTAGAATATATACTTTTATCATATCCTTCTAAGTTTAAATACATCCTATGTTAAGGTTCAACAATAATAAAATCGTAAAGATACTATAAAAATATACGTTTAAATACATCCTATGTTAAGGTTCAACCACTGTAGTTAAGCCATTCTCTAATTTCATTATAGCCTTTAACCTGTTGAAAATAAAGGGTTTCTTTGAAATTTTTCCAACCGATTTGTGTTTTTTAAAAAGTTGATAGGGTATGCTCCTTAAACCTTGTATTTTCAATGACTTAGAGGGTATCTTGTTTAATTGAAGGGTGGAAAAATATAATGCTAAATTGAAGGTTTTTGGGATTATGTTCCAGTGAGGATTTTGTTTATCAAGAGTTGATTAAAAAACGAAACTCCTTCTCTCTTTGTTGAAGGAGTAAGCAACTCACACAAAATCATAGATTTGGGTTCTCTGCTTAAATACATCATATGTTGAGGTTCAACTAAACAAGATAGGATCTATTTAGTGGACCTATGCAAATTTAAATAGATCATATGTTAAAGTTCAACGAAGATAGTAAGTCACCAGTTATAGGTGTATATTCATTTAAATACATCTTATGTTAAGGTTCAACTATGTGCAAATGCAGAGGATCAAGTAAGGACATCATTATTTAAATACATCATATGTTAAGGTTCAACAGCTGCAAAGAAAGAACAATATATATACAAGAATCATTTAAATACATCCTATGTTAAGGTTCAACAACGATGCGGATGAAATACTATTAGATTGTAGTTTATTTAAATACATCATATGTTAAGGTTCAACAAGGTTGTAAGCTCTGCATTGGATTTCTCCAGTGTATTTAAATACATCATATGTTAAGGTTCAACGAAGCAGCTAAGAAAGGGTATGAACCTGATCTTAGTAATTTAAATACATCATATGTTAAGGTTCAACAAGGCTATAGATTATGTTGAAATAGATGAAAAGGCAGATTTAAATACATCATATGTTAAGGTTCAACATATTAAGATTATCTAAAGTTGAACCAATGAAATCATTTAAATACATCTTATGTTAAGGTTCAACAATGCTCTTCTGCTTCTCTTTTGGTTAAAAACAGAGATTTAAATACATCTTATGTTAAGGTTCAACGAAGAAGCTAGATCATATTCTGAGGTAGAAAATTAATTTAAATACATCTTATGTTAAGGTTCAACTTGTTCTATTGTTGCTCCATGGTTGTCTTCGATAAAATATTTAAATACATCTTATGTTAAGGTTCAACGTCAATAATAATAGGAGACGTAATTAAAGAAACAAAATTTAAATACATCTTATGTTAAGGTTCAACAACTAAAGACATATTGTATAAACAAGCTTTAGACAAATTTAAATACATCTTATGTTAAGGTTCAACTAATGATATGGGAGAGGTTATAAGCAACTTAGATAGATTTAAATACATCTTATGTTAAGGTTCAACGGCTATTTTATCTGCATCATACTTACCCATATCATTTATTTAAATACATCTTATGTTAAGGTTCAACATAATATTAAGACTAAAAACAATAAAGACTATAGCAATTTAAATACATCTTATGTTAAGGTTCAACCACTGTAGTTAAGCCATTCTTTATTTTCATTATATCCTTTAACCTGTTCAAAATAAAGGGTTTCTCTGAAATTTTTCCAACCGATTTGTGTTTTTTCAAAAGTTGATAAAAAACACCCTTTAAGCCTTGGTATTTCAATGGCTTAGAGGGTGCATTGTTTAATTGGAGGTTGGAAAAAATAATGTTATATTGAAGGTTTGTAGAATGATATTCCAGTAGGAGGTTTTGGTTATCGAGAGTTGATTAGAAAATGAAACTCCTTCTCTTTTCATCGAAGGAGTAAGCGATTCACATCAAATCATAGATTTGGGTTCTCTGCTTAAATACATCCTATGTTAGGGTTCAACCAAGAAATATTAGAAAGAATTGTAAGGATAGAAAATTTAAATACATCTCATGTTAAGGTTCAACCTTAAGTCAATTGAACAGGGGAGTAGAACAAAGAAAATTTAAATACATCTCATGTTAAGGTTCAACTAACGGAAAACTGGAACTAAACATAGAATTTGATTGATTTAAATACATCTCATGTTAAGGTTCAACTAACGGAAAACTGGAACTAAACATAGAATTTGATTGATTTAAATACATCTCATGTTAAGGTTCAACTGGCATACTCATGCTTGTAAAAAACAAAGCACCATCATTTAAATACATCTCATGTTAAGGTTCAACACTTACTTGATCCAATGCCATACTTTTAAAAAACATTTAAATACATCTCATGTTAAGGTTCAACCAAATGGAAATAAGACTTGAGGAGTTATTAAATGCATTTAAATACATCTCATGTTAAGGTTCAACCTGGCAAAATGATGATGGTTATGCTAGCTGGGTTTGCATTTAAATACATCTCATGTTAAGGTTCAACCACTGCAGTTAAGCCATTCCTTATTTTCATTATAGCCTTTAACCTGTTGAAAATAAAGGGTTTCTTTGAAATTTTTCCAACCGATTTGTGTTTTTTAAAAAGTTGATAGGGTACGCTCCTTAAAGCTTGTATTTTCAATGGGTTAGATCATGTTTTGTTTAAGCGACGGTTGGAAAAATATAATGCTGAATTTAAGGTTTAAGAATTACATTACAGTAGGAAATTTTGATTATCAAGAGTTGGTGAGATTAGAAAGTTAGAATGGGAGGGAAGATAGAGACTTTTTCAATTATTTTCGCAGGGATAAATAGATTCATTAATTTTGATAAAAAATGAAACTCCTTCTCTCTTTGTGGAAGGAGTGCTCGAAGAGTAAGGGACTCACATCAGATCACAGATTTGGGTTCTCTGCTTAAATACATCCTATGTTAAGGTTCAACGACAACTTATTATTTTATTATTAAGTGATTCCCATAATTTAAATACATCATATGTTAAGGTTCAACGTTTCAGTTTTGCAGGAAAGCAGTTAAACTTTGTATTTAAATACATCATATGTTAAGGTTCAACAACAGGGAAGGATATATTAATTGTCCTTTCCACAAATTTAAATACATCATATGTTAAGGTTCAACAGTTAGAAGCCATGGGACTTATAGAAATAGATAGGGTATTTAAATACATCATATGTTAAGGTTCAACTAAATGGAGTGGCTCAAAAAAATGGCATAAGGAATGATTTAAATACATCATATGTTAAGGTTCAACCAAGAAACCTTATGTACCAGCTAGTAGTATTATATTTAAATACATCATATGTTAAGGTTCAACGAGTTATTATCAACCATTACTGCTAATCCTACTGATATTTAAATACATCATATGTTAAGGTTCAACGAAGTAGATAAATTTGCTTTAACTAATTCTATATAATTTAAATACATCATATGTTAAGGTTCAACTATCAATTGTGCTACAGCCATAATTGCAACCATTATTTAAATACATCATATGTTAAGGTTCAACCACTGCAATTAAGCCATTCCTTATTTTTATTATATCCTTTAACCTGTTGAAAATAAAGGGTTTGTTTAAAATTTTTCCAACCGATTTGTGCTTTTAGAAAATTTCATAGAAGATACAGTTTAAATCCTGTAGCATCAATGGTTTAAATCATGTTTTATTTAAGTGACGGTTGGAAAAAAATAATGCTAAATCGAAGGCTTTTAGGATTATGTTCCAGTAGGAGATTGGACATCAAGAGCTGATTATAAAATGAAACTCATTCTCTCTTTGTGGAAGGAGTAGGCGATTCACACCAAATCATAGATTTGGGTTCTCTGCTTGAATACATCCTATGTTAAGGTTCAACTTGTAGAAGAAGAAACAGGGGAGTCGGTAAAGTTGTAATTTAAATACATCCTATGTTAAGGTTCAACAAAGCTTCCTTCCATTTCAATAAAATGTACTTTTTATATTTAAATACATCCTATGTTAAGGTTCAACCACTGTAGTTAAGCCATTCTTTATTTTCATTATATCCTTTAACCTGTTCAAAATAAAGGGTTTCTCTGAAATTTTTCCAACCGATTTGTGTTTTTTTAAAATCTTATAAAAAACACCCTTTAAAACGTGAATTTTCAATGGTTTAGATCATGTTTTGTTTAAGTGACGGTTGGAAAAAAATAATGCTAAATTTAAGGTTTCTGGAATGATGCTTCAGTAGCAGGTTTTGGTTATCAAGACTTGATTAGATTAGAAAGTTAGAGAGGGAGGGGAGATTAAGATTTTTGGATTACTCTGATAGGAACTAAATATATCCAATATTACCATTGATTTCGATAAGAAAATGAAACTCCTTCTCTTTTCATCGAAGGAGTAAGCGACTCACACCAAATCGCAGATTTGGGTTCTCTGCTTAAATACATCTCATGTTAAGGTTCAACGTTATAAAATTCCTTTTGCTGTAAATAATTTAATATTTAAATACATCCTATGTTAAGGTTCAACAGTTAGATAGACATAATAAGGTCACATTTAATTAATTTAAATACATCTTATGTTGAGGTTCAACCACTGTAGTTAAGCCATTCTTTATTTCCATTATATCCTTTAACCTGTTGAAAATAAAGGGTTTCTTTAAAATTTTTCCAACCGATTTGTGTTTTTTGAAAAGTTTATAGAAAATACCCTTTAAACCTTGAATTTTTAATGGTTTAGATCATGTTTTGTTTAAGTGACGGTTGGAAAAATATAATGCTAAATTGAAGGTTTTTAGAGTTATATTCAAGTAGGAGGTTTTGGGTATCGAGAGTTGATGAAATTAGGAAATTAGAGGGACAGGGGAGATTGAGACTTTTTCGATTACTTTGGCAGGAGCTAAATAGATTTATTAATTTTGATTAGAAAATGAAACTCCTTCTCTTTTCATCGAAGGAGTAAGCGATTCACACCAAATCATAGATTTGGGTTCTCTGCTTGAATACATCTCATGTTAAGGTTCAACTTTTCCAATTTGTAATCAATTTCCTTTTCTAATACCTTATTTAAATACATCCTATGTTAAGGTTCAACGGTTCAGAAAAAGAGAGAAGAATAGAGTTTACACAATTTAAATACATCCTATGTTAAGGTTCAACTTATTATTATTCAGCAACTTATACCCCTAACGAAAGAATTTAAATACATCCTATGTTAAGGTTCAACAAGAACAATATGAAAAATTACTTAATAGTATCAAATTTAAATACATCCTATGTTAAGGTTCAACAAACCAATCTATAAAGTTGGAATGGACTTTGGATTATTTAAATACATCCTATGTTAAGGTTCAACTGCAATAAATAAAGTTTATAATAGTATAGTTAAGCTATTTAAATACATCCTATGTTAAGGTTTAATAAAAGATTTATCAATTGATTTTGATGAAACTCCTTCTCTCTTTGTCGAAGGAGTAAGCGATTCACACCAAATCGCAGATTTGGGTTGCCTGCTTAAGGTTCAACCACTGCAATTAAGCCATTCCTTATTTTCATTATATCCTTTAAAGTGTTGAAAATAAAGGGTTTCTCTGAAATTTTTCCAACCGATTTGTGTTTTTTTAAAATTTTATAAAAAACA
>NZ_JAHLQL010000009.1 GCF_018919175.1 Clostridium simiarum
AATTGCTGGTCTTTATATCATCTTTTCTGTTCAATTTTCAAAGATCAATTTGCTTCTTTACCGAAGCGACTCATTTATCTTATCATGTGTTTTATTAGTTGTCAACAACTTTTTTATTGTTGTTTTAAACTTTTAAAACTTTGTTCCTAGAAGCAAGTCTTTGTTTTTTCTTTGCCGTAAGGAACTTTTATAGAATACCATCTATTCTAGTACTCCATATCCTTTTTATACCCCGTTATAAGTAATTATATTTTATATAATCAATATATCTAACTTTTTCTCTTATTTTTTCATATAGATACACTAGGCACTGTATACTTCTATCTATGAAATAATCTAATCTCAAAAGCACTTAAATTCGTATATAATTACCTTTAATCAGCTTTCTAAACAAAGATTTTAATCATCTCTATATCCTATCCCCCCTTTTACAATTTTAAAAACATTGATTTTCTCCATTAAACTAATGATTTTTTATATTTATATTATAAAGCAATCTTAAAAAGCTAAGAGCTCCAAATTTATGTAAACTCTTAGCTTCTTATCTGTATCTTAAGTTCCTCATATACTTCCCCTAAATACATCTTTATCCTTATCTATAAAATACATTTTGATCTTACGTATATAAATTCTTCATCTAACTTTATATTAAGTCCCCTTGCTTGAAAGAGCAAATACTCATATTTTGCCTTTAATGCTTGTTCAGAATAAATAGCTACTTCTATTAATTTAGGATCACTAACATCATCAAACATTTTTCTTACAGCTTCTAACTCAGATATAGTTTCCTCTAAGGATTGAATTATATCTAGTTGCTCCTTGGTATACTCCTCACTTTTTTTTAAACCTATCTTATTTTTCATAGAACACCTCAAATAATCATATTTATTATAATTATTGACACAAATTCCAAATTTTATATCATTTCTTAAAAGTTTCTTATTAACCATTTTTTATATCTTAGTAAATCATAATCTTATAACTTATATAATCTAAAATTATATACATATAAATGTAGGCTTTTCTTTTTATCATGAGTTATCTATTTAATAATACATAGTTTTTTAGTACAACTTCCACATAACCTTGCTAAAACTTAGTAACTTTATTGGAAATATCATATTAAGTATGTCTATATTAATTAAGCCGTCATCTTTAAATTATAATTTAAAGTATAAGTACTATTTTTATGATGATGTTGATGATAGCAAAGAAGTAGTTAATAATGGATTTATGAGTATTGATACTGCTCATTAAATAGTGAGAAAAGTCTTTGAAGAGACTACAGATTTCATATCTTTTGCTTTTCAGGGTGGTAAGCAAACTATAAAAGGAGTTACTTTTTTAGAAACCTTATTTCTTCTGTGAAAAATATAATATAAATAAAATTTAGGATCAATATAATAATATACTCTAGCTATAATGATAGTTACAAAAATAATGGAATTTATAAATCTTTTAAAAACAGTACATCTCTTTTAATATTCTATGAGTTTTAACTTCCTTTAATTCGAAACATATAGGAAAAGTTTTTAAATTATTCAAAATAAGGTTCTGCTCATTTATAATAATTATTTAGCTACCTCTAAAAAATATAAAAAACACCTTACATTCAAATTTTTATCTATCTGAAAATAAGGTGTTAGTATTAAGTTAATATACTTAATATTAAACCCAGTTTACCTTTTTTAAACCATCTAATATATATTCATTTGATATATTAGCTTTTATTTCATGTTTTTCTATCCATTTATAATCAGAATGTTCAAATGAAATTAAAACCTCATCACTATCACTTTCACAAAGATAGGTTAATCCAATTATTTGTCTATTTTCATCCATTACTCTAGACCAAGTATACAAAAATCCATTAATATTCACATTTAGTGATACCTCTTCTTTTAATTCTCTTATTAAAGCTTCTTCAGGTGTTTCTCCAAAGTCTACCTTACCTCCTGGAAACTCCCATGTTCCAGCATCGATATTATCTTCATCTGATCGCTTAATAATTAAAATTTTGCCTTTATATTCAACTATTGCTTTTACCACAACATAAAACTTCTTGTCATTATCTATCATATTATATATTCTCTCCTTACATTAATAGATAGTTTTCTTAATTTACATTAAATATAATATCACTAATTTTAATTAAATAATAGTTATTTTTAGATAAACATTAACCTACACTTAATCCTAAATTAGTAAATTAAGATTGAGTGTAGGTTCTTTAACCTTTATATTTCTTTTCTTCCTTCTAATGCCTTTGATAAGGTGACTTCATCTGCATACTCTAGGTCTCCTCCTACAGGAATACCATGAGCGATTCTTGTTACCTTAACCTCTAGTGGTTTTAGAATTTTTGATATATACATAGCTGTAGCTTCTCCTTCTATGTTTGGATTTGTAGCTACTATAACCTCTTTAACTTCTCCGTTCATCCTAGTTATGAGTTCTTTCAGTTTTATATCATTTGGTCCTCTTCCAGCCATTGGTGATATGTTTCCATGAAGTACATGGTAAACTCCATTAAACTCCCTAACCTTCTCCATAGACATTATATCTTTTGGCTGCTCTACAACGCATATTGTACTTTTATCTCTATTAGGATTACTACAAATAGCGCAAGGGTCCTTATCAGTATAGTTCCCACAAATTGAACAATATCTTATGGTTCCTCTTGCTTTAACTAAAGCTCCTGCAAATTCTTCTACCTCTTCCTTGGGAAGATTTAAAATATGTAGTGTGAGCCTTTGAGCTGTTTTGTATCCTACGCTAGGCAACTTAGCAAATTCCTCTATGAGTTTTTCTATGGCCACTGGATAAAAATCCACTTTATATTCACATCCTTAATCCACAAATCCTTATTACGATAAAACAAAGCTACTACCCTATAGTCAAAGTAGTAGCTTTCATCATACAGATTTGGTATTTTAATATATCCTTCATCTTAAAACATCCCTGGTAGATTTAATCCCCCAGTTAACTTTTTCATACCTTCTGCTGTATCTTCTTCTGCTTTAGCAAGCACTTCATTACATGCACTTAGTATTAAATCTTGAAGCATTTCTACATCATCTGGATCAACTACTTCAGGTTTTATTTCTATACCTATAAGTTGCTTTTTACCATTAGCTCTAGCAATTACTGCTCCACCACCAACAGATGCTTTAAATTCTTTTGATTCTAAATTCTTTTGCATATCTTCCATTTGTTGTTGTAGTTTTTGAGCCTGTTTTAATAGATTGTTCATGTTCCCTCCACCCATTCCTGGGAATCCGCCTTTTGCCATTATAAAAAACCTCCTTAAAATTCATACATAATTTCTTATACTTTATTTTATTTTTATATCTTGCTTATGTGAATGTTTATTATAATTAACTCTAAATTTAAAACTAAGTTTAGTTTATATTATAACTTTAATTTTTACAATAGTTCAACTTTAATCTACTCATCTATAATCTCTACTTTGTCTTCCCCAAAAGTTTCTATTAAAATTCTTTCTTTAGCATCATCTTCCCTTATCTCTTCTTCTATAAAATATTTAACCTTAACTCTTTCTTTAAGAATTTCTGAAAATATATCTTCTATTATCTTTTTATTTTCAGCAGTTTCTAGTCTTGGTTTATTGAAGGCATACTGATGCTCATACTTTATTTCAACTACTCCATCCTTACAAGATTCAGGTACTCCTGTTAGTAAAGATGCATATATAACCATATGTCTTCTATTTTTTATAGTTTCTAAAATATCTCTCCATGAGTTTTTAACCATATTTATGTTTAATGTAGAATTTTCATTAAATCTTTCAACAGGTCTTACATTAGGACTTTTATCTTTATTGCTATTAACCTCTTTAGCTTGCTGTGCTTTTCCCATAAGGCTTTCTTTAACTGGTGTTACGCTTTCACAAGCTACAGTTATCTTACCTTGCTTTATAACTTCTTCTAATTTATTAATTCTAGACAACATAACTTCTTTTGAAGTATCATATTCTATTTTGCACATTTTTATAACTGCAAGCTCTAGGTATACTCTGGATTGTTTACTCCACTTAGATTGCTCTTCGGCCTCTTGAAGTATCCTTATACATCTCATTATTTCTTCTATTCTTATTTTTTCCCCTTGAAGTTTTAATGTGTCCATATTTTCTTTAGACATATCTAAAACCTCTTCTGGATTGTTACTAACTTTTATCATAAGAAGATTTCTAAAATGAGTTATAAAATCTTTTATAAATGTATGTATATCTTTTCCGCTTAACACTATTTCATCTATAGTTCTAATAGACTTATCTATATTCTTATGAATTACAGCATCTGTTATAGTTATTAAGTTTTCATTACTAACCAATCCTAGCATTTCAACTAAGTCCTCATAGTCTACTTTACCTCGACCCATAGCTATAGCTTGATCCAATATACTTAAAGAATCTCTCATAGCTCCATCAGACATTCTAGCTATTAAGTTTAAGCTAGAATCGTCAGCAAATACTCCTTGCTCTTTAACTATCTTTCTTAATCTTAAGGATATATCCTCATATCTTATTCTTTTAAAATCAAATCTTTGACATCTTGATAATATTGTAATAGGTAGCTTTTGAGGATCAGTGGTTGCCAATATAAAAACCACTCTTTTAGGTGGCTCTTCTAATGTTTTTAAGAAGGCATTTACGGCACCATCTGTTAACATATGAACCTCATCCATTATGTAAACCTTATATTTAGCTTCCTGAGGAGGGTACTGAACATCATCAATAAGATCTCTTATATTATCTACTTTATTATTAGATGCCGCGTCCATTTCTATGACATCTATTGAAAGTCCCTTATTTATCTTGGTACACATGTCACATTTATTACAGGGTTCCCCCTCTTTTAGATCCAAACAATTCAATGCTTTAGCCATTATCTTTGCAGTAGATGTCTTTCCTGTACCTCTTGTGCCACAAAACAAATAAGCATGAGCTATTCTATCATTTTTTATTTGGTTTCTAAGAGTAATACTAATATGTTCTTGCCCTACTACGTCATCAAAAATTCTAGGTCTCCACTCTCTATATAAAGCAGTATAAGCCAAGGTCCTCACCTCTTTTACAAATAAATAATCTATATAATACTATTTTAAGCTAAAAATTATTAAAATAAAAGCCGCCATTTCCTCAAAATACAAAAGAGGTAGGCGACTTAATATGTCTATTTAAATGATGAAACCGTGCACCTCACCTTGACTTTACCCTATAAGCGTTACCTGTAGAGTTAACTCAAGTCAGGTTTATCCACGGCACATGAAAGTGACCACTTACCGCTGCTTCCTTCCGGACCTGACGGGGTTCATGGGCTTTCATTGCGTGGGACCCAACTCTCAACGCCACTTTTACAGGGCAGACCTTACAAGATAAAGCCTCAATGAGGAATTCAATCCTGCTGTAGCGGATTGCAGGTTACAGGGCACCGCTAACTCCCCATCTAGCACGGCAAAAATAAAATGGCGGAGAGAGAGGGATTCGAACCCTCGGTAGAGTTTCCCCTACACACGCTTTCCAGGCGTGCCCCTTAAGCCAACTCGGACATCTCTCCACATTACTTTGTCTTATTTAATTGCTACAATGGCTATTATACTATTAAATAAATTTTATTTCAATACCTTTTTTAGTGCAATTTTTGGTTTTTATAAGTTTAACTATCTAAATGGTTAAATAAAGGATGCATTATTGAAGATTCTGATCTTTCTGATTACTTTTTAATACTTCATCGGTTATAATAATATAGTAGATATAAAATCAAAACATTACAAGAAAGGCAGGTGAAAACTGTTATCTTAACGGTAACAGACATTATGAATTACAAAATTAAAGGAGACTCCCTACCTGTAGTCATATGTGAACTAACTCAAGGAGAAACTATTTTATCTGAATCTGGAGCAATGGGCTGGATGTCAGATAATATCAACATGGATACAAACATGAAAGGCGGCTTTTTTAAAGGCATAGCTAGGGCTTTTGCAGGTGAATCAGTGTTTTTAAATACTTTTACATGCTTAAACCGACCTGGAACAATTGCTTTTCCTTCTTCTTTCCCTGGACAAATTGTAGCAAAACAATTAGCTCCTGGAGAATATATAATCTGCCAAAAGGGAGCTTTTTTAGCAGGTGAATCCTCTGTTACAGTAGAGGCCTACTTTAAGAAGAAACTAGGTGCTGGATTCTTTGGTGGTGAAGGCTTTATTCTACAAAAGATAACAGGTCCAGGTATGGTATTCCTAGAAATTGATGGCCATGTAGAGGAATATAATCTAGCCCCTGGCCAGGTTATGAAAGTAGACACTGGACATGTAGCCTTATTTGAAAGCTCTGTTCACTTTGACGTTGAAACTGTAAAAGGCATTAAAAATATCTTTTTCGGAGGTGAAGGCTTGTTTTTAACCACCTTAACAGGCCCTGGAAAAGTTTATCTACAAACCATGCCTATACAAAATCTAGCAGGTCAGATTTCAAGATACTTTAATGTAGGAAGTTCTGATTAATAAATTAATTATTACTTTCATCTTAACCTTACTTTATAAAAGTACTTGATTTAATTAAAGTTAATATTTAAATTATGGGGGATATTAATTTGAAGAAAAAAGATTTATTATGGGGTTCAATTTTATTATTTATTATTTTATTTCTTGCTTATCCTATAACTAGAACACTGTTTTTAAGTTGGACTAAAGCTCATCCTTATATAATGGGCTTTATAAAAGTTTCTATCTTGGCTACTATGGGGGAATTTTTAGCTATAAGGATATCTACTGGAAACTTCAAGAAACCACAAGGAGTTATCTACAAATTTATAGTATGGGGTTTCATTGGAATGGTTTTTGCAATAGTCTTTGATGTTTTTGCTGGTGGAATATCTTATGTTATGAATAAAGGTTTGCTTCCATCTTTCCAAAACCCAAAATTAAATGCCTTTTCAACAGCATTTTTTACAAGTGCTATAATGAACTTAACTTTCGCTCCAACTTTTATGGCCTTTCATAGGGTTACCGACACTTTTATATATTTAGGAGAAGGTACCTTAAGTAATATATTTAAGGTAAGTTTAGATAAGGTATTATCAGCTATAGATTGGAAGGGATTTATTAGCTTTGTGGTGTGTAAAACCATACCTTTGTTTTGGATTCCTGCTCACACTATAACCTTTATTCTTCCTCAAGAATATAGAGTTTTATCTGCATCTTTTTTATCTATAGCTTTAGGAGCCATACTCTCCTTCTCTAAGAAAAAAAGGTCAAGTGATTCTTAAGTTCAGATGGAGTTTCCATTAAAAATCAAATTCCTAAGTTTGTTTTATTATTAAAACAAACTTAGGAAAAATATTAATTAAATATACTTATCTTTGATTTACTCACTGGTATATTAAAATTTATTTTTAGCCTTTGTTCTATATTTAATATAAATTATAGCTACTATCCCTACAATTATAAAACCTAGGCTAACTAATTGTGCTGTTCTAAGTCCTAATATCATAAGACTATCCGTTCTTAGTCCCTCAATAAAAAACCTACCTATGGAATAAAGTATTCCATAATAAGCTATTATAATTCCTTTTTCTTCCTCTTTTCTCTTTTTTAATAAGATAAGAAGAACAATAAATACTATTAAGTTCCAAATAGACTCATATAAAAAGGTAGGGTGATAATAAACTCCATTAATATGCATTCCTCTTTGTATAAACTCCGGAAACTTGCTTATAAATTCATAACTTACAGGTCCTCCATGAGCCTCTCCATTAAGAAAATTTCCCCATCTTCCTATAGCCTGAGCTAATATTATTGAAGGTGCTACTACATCTATCATTCCGAAAAAATCAAATTTCTTTCTTTTAGAATATATGTAAGCTGTTAATATACCAAATATAACTCCTCCATGTATAGCCAAACCGCCTCCTCTAAAATTAAATATAGAGGCAAGATTATGTCTATAGTTTTCAAATTCAAAAGCTACATAGTAAAGTCTAGCTCCGATTATAGCTATGGGAAAAGATATTAAAAATGTATCTATTACATTATCAAAATTAACCTGTTTTATTTTACAATTATATGAAGCTATAATAAGTCCTATTATTACTCCAAAGGATATTATAACCCCATACCACATTATTTCTATTCCGAATATATTAAACGCTACTGGATTCAAACCTTCACCATCTCACCAAAAGGTAGATGATTTCCCCCTTTCTCTAATTAGTTTATCTAATAACTATCATTACTAATACTCCTACAGGTTGTATTTACTATATTACATTAATAATATAAATTTTTCATGAAGATAGTAAAAACTCTTATCATTTATAGTAATACCTCTAATAATAAAATTTATTTTTGATTTATTCAATATAAATTTATTTAAATAATTTTTAACAAGTTTAAAAACCGTAGCTAAATCTTTAATAAAACTATAGCTACGGTTTTAGTATAAATACTATAAGGGATCTTATGTTATATTTTAATATTACTTTTTAGCTTTCTCTAAAGCACCATTTATTGCTTCTAATATACCTTTACTTGAATTTGTTGCTCCACTTACAGTGTCTATTCCTTCAGTAGATTGCTTTTTCTTTATTTCTGGTACTAAATTTTCTATTGCTGGCTCTATCATTGTCTTTGTTTCTTTATGCTCTAAAAGCTTTATATCTTCTATCTTGCCTTTTTTAACCTCTACGGAAACCTTTATTTCTCCACTAGCTCCCTTACCTACACCTTCATAACTTCCATCTTTATATTTTCCACTATTTCCACATGCCGCAAGTATAAAAACACTCATTACTAAAGCTACACTTAAACTAACTATCTTTTTCATATAATCCTCCTATAATATTATTATTTTGAAGTTTTAGCTGCACCTAATCCAGCTATTCTACCGAAAGTAACTATATCTGCAAGGGCATTTCCACCTAATCTGTTACCTCCATGAACTCCTCCTGTTACTTCTCCTGCTGCATATAAGCCCTTTATAGGTTGTCCGTTTTCACCTATTACTTGAGCCTCAGTATTTATAACTAATCCTCCCATGGTGTGATGAACAGCTGGAGTTACTTCTATAGCATAAAATTTAGGTTTATCTAATGTTCTTGGCATATCTGGTCTACCAAACTCTGAATCATTTTTACTTTTTACTGATTCATTATACTTATTAACTGATTCTACTAAAGTAGCCTTATCTATATTTAATTTATCAGCTAACTCCTCTACTGAGTCTGCCTCTGTAACTAATTCCATATTAAAATATTCTTCTACAGCCTTTAAACTCTCTTTCATTCCTTGGTCAAAAAATAAGTATCCAACTTTGTCTTTTTGATCTAGTATAGCCTTTGAAACAACATCACGAGTTAATAACTCATTTACAAAACGCTTACCATCTTTATTTATAAGTATAGCTCCGTTACCACGTACAGCCTCTGTTACCATTACACCTTTACCTGGTACTACTGTTGGATGAGTTTGGATTTCTGTCATATCAACTAGTTTTGAACCAGCATTAGTTCCAAGAGTTATACCATCACCAGTAGCTCCTGCATGGTTAGTAGTTGCAAAACCTTTTAACTCTGGTTTATATTTAACTACCATTTCTTGATTAGCTGAGAATCCACCAGCAGTTAATATTACTGATTTAGCATTTATGGTATATTCTTTTTTATCTTTATTTTTAGCTTTAACTCCTGTTACATTTCCATCTTTATCTTTTATTATTTCTACAGCTTCATTCCAAAGCCTTATATCTACTTTTCTTTCATCAGCAGCCTTCTTTAAGGTATCTACTATGTGAGCTCCAACAGCTGCTCCCCCTGTTGGTCTATGAGTCCTATTTACACTAGCTCCAGCCATTCTACCTACATCTGTTAAATCTGCGCCTAAACCAGTTAACCAAGCTACAGAATCCTTTGCTTGAGTGGTTAAAATCTTAACTAATTCTGGGTTATTTTTATTGTATCCACCCTTCATAGTGTCTTCATAAAATAACTCTTGACTATCTTTCACTCCTGCTTTTTCCTGATGTGGAGTTCCTGATGCATTTAACCCTCCTGTTGCTCTATTAGTGTTTCCCCCAACCATAGGCA
The DNA here is from genome assembly GCF_018919175.1 of Clostridium simiarum. GTDB lineage: Bacteria > Bacillota > Clostridia > Clostridiales > Clostridiaceae > Clostridium_L > Clostridium_L simiarum. The sequence goes on from NZ_JAHLQL010000009.1 coordinate 10,104, forward strand.
TCTTTTCTAAAACTATTACTTTTGCTCCATTATCATGAGCTTCTACTGCTGCTGCAAGTCCTGCTCCACCTGCACCTATTACAACCACATCTGCCTTTTCACTTTTAATTCCTGAACATCCAACTAATGACGGAACCACAAGTACAGCTGACATAACTAATGCAAATATCTTCTTCATAACTGCTCCCCCTTGTTATATATTCTACAATATAGAGTATATTTGTTAAAAAAGAAACAATCAATAATGTGGTCTTATTATTCTTTTTGGTCTTTTAGGTCAAAAAAAAGAAACCTTTCAAATCACTATAGTTGAAAAGTCTCTCTTATACATTATCTATTCTTTACTATTTAAAAATTTAAAACCCGTTTATATTTATGACAGGGTCTCCCTATCTTGCCATACTCTAATTCTAACTCCAGCTTCCCCTCTTTAAGCATATGCTCTAAATATCTTCTTACAGTTACTCTAGCCATTCCAATATTTTCAGATAATTCCTCTGCTGTAAAAGGCTCTTTTTTATTTTCAATAATATAATCCCAAATCTGGCTATAGGTATGATAATTCAATCCCTTTACAATGTCCTCTTCTTCCTTTGATATCTCTTGCTTTATCAATATGTACTCATCAATAGTCTGTTGAGAGGCTGTAGTAATCCCACTAAATTTATCATACCTTGATCTGTACTGATTTAAAGCCTCTTTAAATCTTTGGAAAGTAAAGGGCTTAACTAAATAGTCTACAGCACCATACCTAAAAGCTTCTTGTATAGCTTCCAATGCACTTTCTGCGGTAATTAATATAGCATCACATTTAATTTCTTCTTTTCTTATCCATTTTAAAAACTCTAACCCCGTTCCTTTAGGGAAAAAAACATCTAAAAGCAACAAATCAGGTTTATGCTTAATTAATAACTCCATACCATCTTTTAAGTTCCCAGCCTCAGCACATAACTGAAACCCATTAATTTTACATATAAATTTACTATTTATATCTCTAACCATAGGATCATCTTCTAATATCATAACCCTTATCATTTTAACCACCTATCTTCCAAAGTACAATTATGCTTTTGGTATAAAAATATTCCATCTAGTAAGTTCCCCTGTAGTAAAATTTATATTACCTTTAAAAGAATCTATGATATTTTTTACATTATACATACCATATCCTCTTTCATTACCTTTTCCTTTGCTACTTACAGCTTTTTCATAAATCTTATCTTTTATATCTTCATCTATAGCCTCTCCATTATTCTCTAAGCATATATATAAACCATCCATTTCATCCCTTATTCTAAGCTTAATTTGACCTTTTTCCATATCTAAGGTAGCTTCTATAGAATTTTCAATCAAATTACCTAATAAAGTTGTTATATTATCTGTAGTCATTCCTTTAGGTAAGCTTTCTAGAAATGAATCTTCTTCTAAGATAAATTCAATTCTTCCCTCAGAAGCTTTATTAAACTTTGCCAATATTAAGGCTGCCAAGGTTTTATCCTTTATCTTACTTAACGCTTTCATTATTCTGTTCCTATTTTCTACAGTATTATAAATATAATTTAAAGCTTTATCATATTCCTCAAGTTCAATAAGTCCTCCTATGGTATGAAGTTTATTCATAAATTCATGGTTTTGAGCCCTTAAAGACCATGTCATATTTTTAAAGTCTGTAAGTTCCTCTGCAAGGCTTCTAACTTCTGTAAGATCCCTAAATGTTGCAAGGACCCCCATAATTTCACCTTTATTATCTATCAAAGGTTCATAACTACTTAATATTATTATATCTTCCCATAACCTTTCCTCTAAGTTTTTAATGGCTATTTTATTTTCTAAAACCTCTAAAAACCTTCCTTTATACCGTAAGTCACTTATATTTTTCCCTTTAAAATCTTCCTTTAATCTTAATATATTTCTAGCATTTTTATTTAAAAGTATTATGTACCCCTTATTATTTATAGCAATAATCCCCTCATCCATATCTTCTAGGATAGCTTCCCTCTCTTTAAGTATCCAAGCTATTTCCTTCGGTTCCAATCCATATATGGTATTTTTTATATTGGTGGATAAAAGCCATGCTCCTATTACGCCAATGGTCAAAGCTATAACTATATAAGGTATAAATTCATATAATAAAGTTTGAAATTCTTGGGAGATCCACCCTGTAAGTATACCTACGCTTACAGCTCCTATTTGCTCTCCATCCTTATAAATAGGAGAAAAAGCCCTTAAGGATGGTCCTAAAGTACCTTCCCCCTCAGCTATATAACTCTGTCCAGTCTCTAAAACTCTTTTTTCATCTCCACCAATAAAAGGTTTACCTATGTTTTCAGGAATAGGATGAGAGTATCTTATAGCCTCCATATCCATAACTGTTATAAATTGAACCCTTGTTTTTAATCTTATATTTTCAATTATATATTGTATTTCGTTGTTTTTCTTTTTAGACTTTAACACATCTTGTACATCCTTAATAGAAGCCACAGTATTAGCTATATCCATTGCATTTTTTCCCATTTGCTCTCTTATTACTTTATTCATTTTAATAATAGAAAATCCTGTAGCAGTTCCTAAGGTAAATAATATAATTACTATGACCAGTAATGATGTTTTTATCCTAAGTTTCATAAAGCCTCCTAAAAACAATTTGCACTATTCAACTATATTATATGTTAACTATATATATATAACATAGTCTAATGCTGTAAAATCACCACAAAAATGCCCCAAAGGACAAGTTTTCTGTCCCTTTGAGACATTCTTTTAATATACCTGAAAGATGTTGGTTAATCTAATCTTAAATTATTATATTTTTCTACAGCTTTCTCTTATTAAAAACTTAGTTGGTATTATAACTTTTTTATTTATCTCTCTATCTGTCCTTAATTTTTCTAGCATAAGTTCTACAGCAGATTCTCCCATGAACTCAGTATAAACCTTAATAGTAGATAAAGATGGCACTAAATATTTAGCTGTAGATATGTCATTAAATCCTATAATACTTATATCCTCAGGAATTTTTAGTCCTTCTTCAATAATTGCCTTATAAGCACCTATTGCCATGGTATCATTAGACAAGAAAAAAGCTGTAGGAACTTCCTTTAATTTAAGCATTTTTTTCATAATATTATAACCATCAGCATGAGTAAAAGAACCCAATGATATAAATTCTTCATTAAACATACCTTTAGAACGCATATATTCAATATATGTTATTTCTCTATAGTCTTTTACCTTCTCCCTACCTTTGTTTATAAATTCCTCTCCACCTATATAACCTATATTTTTATGGCCTAGGCTAATTAAATAATCTAACCCCTCTATCATAGCTTTTTTAAAATCTATAACTACAGAATCAAATTGATCCTCATCAGGAGAGGAATCAACAAATACTATATTATTACTTATCTGGCTTATAAAATCTATCTCTTCTCTTCCAAACTTTCCTATGGCAATTACTCCATCTACACTTTCAATATTATTATAATTCTCTTCCTTGTTTAATCTTATAGTTTGTATTGATTCTTCATCACACTTCTTTTCTACACCTATACGTATGGATAAATAATAGGGATCTCCTAATTCTTCTTTTTCAGAATACCAATGGACTATAGCTAATTTAGTACCCTTCATTGCTTTAGTTTTTTTTTCTTTTTTTCTTGTATAATTTAGCTCTTCTGCAGCTTCAAAAACCCTCTTTTTAGTAGTATCTGGAACATTTAAGCTTTCATCAAAATTAAGTACTCTTGAAACCGTAGAAATAGACACCCCTGACTTAGCCGCTATATCTTTTATGGTTGCCATAATTTTCTCTCCTAACTAAATATTGAATATTCAAATATTATCTTAATTCTATTTTTATGTCAAACTCTAAAGTCTCACCCGGTTTTAACGTAAAAGTACAGTTATTATCTCTAGATTTTATTATATCATCATAATAGCCATTAGTTGGCTCTAATGCACAATTATAATCTCCCCTAAATCCTCCCTCTGTAATCCAAAAACCTAGGTAAGGTAACTTTTTTTCATCATAATAAATATTATAACTTATATCTTTAGAAGGATAATATATCCCACACTTACCCTCATTAACTTTTCCCTTTACATAATACTTTTCTGTATTATTAAAACTTTTAGGTAAAACTTTACTTAAATCAAAAACCTCACCATTCAAATCTAAGGTTTGAGGATATTTATGAACTGTCCCCTCTTCACCTAAGTATTTACTATCATGAACATTTTCTATTAAATTGGTACCCCTTGGAAAAACTATTTCCATATCCTCTTCACAGTTTACAAGGCAATGGAATGCCCATATGCAAGGTATTGGAAAGTCACCAGTATTCTTTATATTATATTCACATATTAAGCTATCCTTTTCTAAAAACAATGTTTTATTATAGCTATAAGGTAATATTTCACTCTTATAACTTAAAATTATTTTTTCCCCTTCTATAGTGTAGTCAAAAGTTCCACTCCAAATTTCACCATGATCAGGATATTCTATATTTTTATCATTTATAGAAACTATGCATTTATCTATAGTTGGAAAGGCATCATCAAAACCTGCTGCATCGAAGTTTTCAAAAGCATCATATATTTTTGGTCTTTTATAAACTTCATCTTTATTCTGAAATAGAAGTTCAAAATCCTTTTTCAAATTATAAATAGAGGCAACCTTACCTCCTATTTCAGGTATAATCACAACTTTTAAATAATTACTTTGAATTTTTAATGCTTCAATTCCTTTAAAAATAACCTTTTCCATTGTATCCATTCTCCTTTAAGTATCTTCTATAGCATATGCTATAGGTACTACATTTAATTATTTTACACATAGACTACATATAAACAATATAGCCTATAATTTGTACACTCTTACAATTTATATTATAGGACATATAAATATTTTAGTAAACATATTGATTATTTTTACTAAAATTTTATAATGTAAGTATACAATTGATTTTAATATTCTATAGGAGGATAGTTTATGAATATAAATGATTTAAAAAATTCCTTTGAAAAAATCTTTAAAGCTCCACCAGAGAATCAATATTTTTCACCAGGTAGGATAAATCTTATAGGTGAACACACAGACTATAATGGTGGATTTGTTTTCCCTTGTGCCATTACCCTTGGCACTTACGGACTTGTTAAGAAAAGAAATGATAATAAATTTAGACTATACTCATTAAACTTTGAAGATACGGACTTAGTAGAAGTAGACTTATCAAATCTAGAGTATAACGAAAAAGATGCTTGGACAAATTATGTAAAAGGCATGCTAAAGTATATGACTGTGGAAAACCCCTCAATCAATGCTGGACTGGATATACTTGTTTACGGAAATATTCCAAACGGAGCTGGTTTATCTTCTTCTGCTTCTTTAGAAATGTTAATAGGTGTTATCTTAAAGGAAGAATTTTCTCTAAATATAGATAAAAAAACTTTGAGCTTAATAGGTAAAAAGGTTGAAAACCAATATATTGGCGTGAATAGTGGGATAATGGATCAGTTTGCCGTAGCTTTTGGTAAAGTAGATTCAGCTATAATCTTAGATTGTAACACCCTCTATTATGAATACGTAAACGTAAACTTAGAGGACAACCTTATAGTTATAATGAATACAAACAAAAGAAGAGAGCTTACGGATTCAAAATATAACGAGAGAAGATGTGAATGTGAAAGTGCCCTTTCAAAGCTACAAACCATAATTAAAATAAATAATTTATGTGATTTAACTGTAAAAGAATTTAACAGACACAAACATATTATTAAAAACACCATAGAAGAAAAAAGAGCTTTACATGCTATTTCAGAAAACGAAAGAACAAAGGAAGCCATGAATCTACTTAGGAATAATAACTTAGAAGCCTTTGGAAAGTTAATGAATGAGTCCCACTTATCTCTTAAGGATAACTATGAAGTTACAGGAAAAGAATTAGATACCTTAGTAGAAAGTGCATGGAGACAAAAGGGCGTATTAGGCGCTAGAATGACTGGTGCTGGTTTTGGAGGTTGTGCCATTGCCATAGTTTCTAAAGAAGATTTAGATAGCTTTATAAAAAACGTATCTAAGGACTATAAAAAAGTCATAGGTTACGAAGCTTCTTTCTATATAGCTTCTATTGGTGAAGGTTCACAAAAATTAAGTTAAAATTCTAAAAACCTTATTAAACTTCATAAACTGCAATATATGCTTACAAAGGATAGGAATACTTAATTAAATTTATTGTACTTGGAGGTATGAATATGAAAATTTTAGTTGTAGGGGGCGCAGGTTATATAGGCTCTCACGCTGTAAGAGAACTTATAAAAAACAATAATGAAGTTGTAGTTATAGATAACCTTGAAACTGGTCACTTAAATGCAATTCCACATGGGGTTAAATTTTATAAATCAGACATTAGGATTAAAAAAGAGTTATTTAATATGTTTGAAAAGGAAAACTTTGAAGGGGTTATGCACTTTGCAGCTAACTCTTTAGTTGGAGAGTCAATGGTGAATCCTTTAAAGTATTATGATAATAATCTTCACGGTACCCAAAATCTCCTTCACGCTATGGTAGAGTATAATGTAAATAAGATCGTATTTTCATCCACAGCAGCAACTTATGGAGAGCCTAAGGAGATTCCTATTACAGAACAGTGTGAGACAAACCCAACTAATACTTATGGTGAAACAAAGCTTGCCATAGAAAAAATGCTAAAATGGTTCAGCAAAGCCTATGACTTACACTATGTATGCCTTAGATATTTTAATGTGGCAGGAGCAGATATTTTAGGAGAAATTGGTGAAGATCATAGCCCTGAAACTCACTTAATACCTATAGTTCTACAAGTTCCTTTAGGAAAAAGAGAGGCTATAACTGTATATGGAAATGATTATGACACAGAGGATGGAACTTGTATAAGAGATTACATTCATGTAACAGACTTAATAAACGCTCACATATTAGCTATGAATTATTTATCAAAAGGCAACGAAAGTTCTATATTTAATCTAGGAAGTAGCAACGGTTACTCTGTAAAAGAAATAATTACAGCCGCAAGAGAGGTAACAGGTAATGAAATACCTGAAATAATAGGTCAAAGAAGAAGTGGTGATCCCAGTATATTAATTGCTTCTTCAAAAAAAGCAGAAGAAATTTTAGGATGGAAAGCAAAATATACTGATGTAAAAGATATAATATCTACTGCTTGGAATTGGCATAAAAACCATCCTAATGGATACGGAGAGGATAACAATGAATAATATTTATGCCTTAATAGATAGGCTTATAGAAATCTCTATAAAAAATAGGTTAATTTATCCTATGGATAAAATCTATACAAGAAATAGAATACTAGCTTTACTAAAACTAGATAGTTATGAACCTTCGGAGTCAAAACTTCATTATAATTTACAAGAAACTTTAAATGAGATACTAAAGTATTCTGTAGAAATGGGTATAATAGAGAACTATTTATATGAAAAAGATATATTATCAAGTAAAATAATGAATGCATTTTTAAATATTCCCTCGGCAATAAATGAAGAATTCTACAGAAGATACTCTTCTTCCCCTAAAGAAGCCACAAATTATTTTTATAATCTAAGTCAAAACAGTAATTATATAAGAACTGATAGAATTAAAAAGAATATCTCCTATAAGACTTCAAGTAAATATGGAGATTTAGATATAACAATAAATCTATCAAAACCTGAAAAAGATCCTAAGCAAATAGCAAAGGAAAGATTAAAAGTTTCTGTAAAATATCCTGCTTGTCCTTTATGTATAGAAAATGAAGGCTATGAGGGAAGTCTTAATCACCCAGACAGGGCAAATCATAGAATGATACGACTTAATGTAAATAATAAAAACTGGTATTTTCAATATTCTCCTTACTCCTATTACAATGAACACTGCATAGTGCTTCTAAAGGAACACAATCCAATGAAAATAAGCAAGGATACCTTTAAAAATCTATTAGAATTTGTAAAACAGTTTCCTCATTATTTCCTAGGTTCAAATGCAGATATACCTATTGTAGGTGGCTCTATACTTTCCCATGAGCATTATCAAGGGGGATGCTATGAGTTTCCTATGGAAAAAGCCCAGGATGAATATAAATTTAATTTGACCAAATTTCCTTACTTGAATTTTTCTATAATTAATTGGCCTTTATCAGTTATTAGAATAAAAGGAGAAAACACAGAGGATATCATAGAAGCAGCAACTCTTATTTTTAATAATTGGAAGACATATAACGATAAAAAAAGAGAAATTATAGCATTTACTGGAGAAGAAAATCACAATACTGTAACCCCTATAGCTCGTTATAAAAATGGACTTTATGAGATGGATATAGTTCTTAGAAATAACAGAACTTCAGATGAACATCCTCTTGGAATATTTCACCCCCATGAAGATGTTCATCATATAAAAAAGGAAAACATAGGCTTAATAGAGGTTATGGGACTTGCAGTCCTTCCTGGAAGGTTATTAAATGAATTAAGAGAAATTGAAGACTTTATATTAAATAAAACTAATTCAGTAAAAGACTATCACCTTCCCTTTGCAAAAGAGCTTAAAGAAAAATATAACAAAGAAAAATCCCCAGATTCCTTTATAAAAGAAGAAGTGGGTTTAAAGTTTGCTAGGGTATTAGAAGATGCTGGAGTTTTTAAAAGAGATGAATTTGGACAGCAAGGATTTAAAAAATTTATAAAAGAACTAAATAAATAGAGGAGTCCTTATAGTTTTCTCATATAACTTATGGATAGAGATAAATTCCTATCCATAAGTTATATTTTTTACATTCTAATTGTATTTATTAAAACATAAGTTATATACACCATTTAAAAACCAATTTAATGTAACTATAAACATCTTTAGAAGAATCTTTTTACTAAATAACAACTATATGTTTAGTAAAATTTATTAGCTTATGAAATAAAACCAATTGTTGATAAAAATATAAATATATATTAAGGTCCTATAATATAATAGATTTTGTTGTATTTTACATAGTAGTATCAATAATATGAATAAAAAAGGCACTATCTTCTTTTTATGAAATAGATGCCTTTTAATAAAAATTTAAATCCTTGAATTTTTTGTACAGATTACTTTAAATTTAAGATGAAAAAATACTTCTAATAAGTACATTATCTAAACCTTGAAATCCTTCCATACTCACTGATACAAGCCTATGTATCTATTCTATAGGCTTCTATAGTCTTATTTATATATTTCATGGTTCTTTCTACGGCCTCTTCTACAGTATATGTATTATTCTTACTTAAAAGCTTAGCCAACATTCCTCTGTATATTAAAACATTCATCTCATTAATATCCTTTAAATCTTCTTCTTTTAAAAACCCTTCTTCTGCAGAAGCTTTAAGCAATTTATAATCCCTCAAATGTATATTGTCTTCTAGAAGCATGGGCAAAAACTTTTTAGATTCTTCACCTAATTCTTCAGGAAATATAGAGTAATATGTCCTAATAGATTCATTTACAGTGGCAGAAGAAAACCCACCAAAAAATATTAAGTTATATACTTCAGGTTTTAAATAGGAATGATATGAAAAACAGAGCCACACATTGAGATAAGTTTCTAAGGAATTCTTAGAATCTTTGGTATAGTTGTAAAGATCCTTAGCATAATCTTTTAGATATTTTAAAGAGGCAAAAAATAGAAGATGGTTTAAGTTTTCAAAATAGTTATATAAAGTTGCACTATTGTAACCAGCCATACTAGCTACCTTTCTTATAGTTACAGCCTCCATACCCTCTTCTTCAATAATTGTATTTGTAGATTCTAAAAAATAACTAAGCATTCTCTTCTTTTGCATTTCCTTATTATCCATTATTATCACCACATATTAATAAATTATAATAGACCTACCGTATTATAACATAAAAGAAACATAATAAAAAATGGTATTTAAAAATTAAACTTATCATTGGCAAATGAAATAGGTAATAACGTGCCTATTAATAAACCCTATACTTACTATTTGTTAAATCTATAACAATTTCTCTATTTTTCTGTATAATCACGTTTACAATATAATCATGATTATGATAGAATTAATTTAAATTATTCAAAAGAGTTAGAAAATTTCTAGCTTTTATCTTAATTATATTAATTTATTTAGGAGGGAGTGTCTTTAATGAAACTTGAAATAGGTAATTTTTATGTTAAAGAAATCGTTTTCAGCGAAAAAACTTCTTATTCAAAAGGCCTTTTAACAATTAACAAAAGGGAAGCTTTGGACTTTATTAAAGAAGATGAGCATATCACTGAAGCAGAATTACACATAGTAAACCCAGGTGATAGAGTTCGTTTGTGTCCCGTAAAGGAAGCCATTGAGCCTAGAATTAAATTAAATGGTGATGCTTTATTTCCTGGATACACAGGAGACTTATCTCAAGCAGGTAACGGTAGAACCCATGCATTAAAAGACTGTAGCATATTAGTTGTAGGAAAGCATTGGGGTGGATTCCAAGACGGATTAATTGACATGAGTGGAGAAGGAGCTAAATATACTTACTTCTCTCAACTGAAAAATATAGTGCTAGTAGCTGATACTGACGAAGACTTTGAAAAAAGAGAACAACAAAAGAAAAATAAAGCTTTAAGAAAAGCTGGACATAGGTTAGCTGAGTATGTAGCTAGTTGCATAAAAAATATGGAACCTGAAGATATAGAAACTTATGAATTAGATTCCATATCTAAAAGATCTTCAGAGATTCAAAAACTTCCTTCTATGGTGTTTGTAATGCAGGCACAATCTCAAATGGAGGAAGATGGCTACAATGATTTAGTTTATGGTTGGGATACAAATCATATGGTTCCAACTTATATGCATCCAAATGAAATATTAGATGGTGCTATTATATCTGGTAGCTTTATGCCTTGTTCTTCAAAATGGTCAACCTATGACTTTCAAAATAACCCAACCATAAAAAGATTGTATGAAGAGCATGGTAAAACCCTAAACTTCCTAGGTGTTATAATGTCCAACCTTAATGTGGCATTAGAGCAGAAAAATAGATCTGCCTTGTTTGTAGCTCAACTAGCAAAATCTCTTGGTGCAGATGGAGCAATAGTTGCAGAAGAAGGCTATGGAAATCCAGATGCTGACTTTGTTGCTTGCATCGTAGCTTTAGAAGATGCAGGAGTAAAAACTGTAGGCATAACTAATGAATGTACTGGAAGAGATGGACAGTCTCAACCTCTTGTGACCTTAGATGAAAAATTAAACGCTATAGTTTCTTGCGGTAATGTTTCAGAACTTATAGAATTACCTCCTATGGATACTGTGTTAGGAGAGCTAGAAGCTCTAGGACGTGATGGATTATCTGGTGGATGGGCAAATGATGAGATTTTAGGACCATCAGTAAGACCTGACGGATCAATAGTAATGGAAAATAACGCAATGTTCTGTGGTGATCAAGTAGTCGGTTGGTCCACTAAAACTATGAAAGAATTTTAGGAGGGGATAATATGAAAAAAGCTATCCTTTATATAAATCAATTCTTTGGACAAATCGGTGGAGAAGATAAAGCTGATTTTGCTCCAGTTATAAAAGAAGGACTAATAGGTCCTGCCATTGAACTCAATAAACAGCTAGATGCAGAGGTTACTCATACAATAATATGTGGTGATAACTTCATGGGATCAAACACTGATGAAGCTATAGATATTATACTAGATTTTCTTAAAGATAAAGAATTTGATATATTCTTCGCTGGACCTGCCTTTCAAGCTGGAAGATATGGGGCTGCCTGCGGAACTATATGCAAAATAGTGAAAGAAAAATTCAATGTTCCAGTAATAAGCTCTATGCACGAAGAAAACCCTGGAGTTGAAATGTTTAAAAAGGATATGTATATACTAAAGGGTGGAAAAAGTGCAGCCAAAATGAGAAGTGACATAAAAGATATGGCCAATCTAGGTAATAAACTTCTTAAAGGTGCAGAAATTTTAGGTGCAGATAAAGAAGGCTATTACGAAAGAGGAATAAGACATCAGGTTTGGAGAGAAGATAAGAGACCAGCCTCAGATAGAGTTGTAGAAATGCTTATAAAAAAATTAAACGGTAAACCTTTTAATACAGAACTTCCAATTCCAAAGGCAGACAGAGTTCCTATAGCAACAGCTATAAAGGATCTTAGTAAATCTAATATAGCTGTTGTGAACACAGGTGGAATAGTTCCTATGGATAATCCTGATAGAATACAATCCGCCTCTGCAACAAGATGGGGAAGATATAACATAGAAGGAATAGATGACTTAAAGGGTGGAATTTATAAAACTATCCATGCTGGCTTTGATCCTGCTGCTGCAGATGCAGATCCAGATGTAATAGTACCTATAGATGCTTTAAGAGTTTACGAGAAAGAAAAAAAGATAGGAAAGCTTCATAACTACTTCTATTCTACAGTAGGAACTGGAACCACTCAGGCTGAAGCAGCTAGAATGGCAAAAGAAATGATACCTTATTTAAGAGAAGATAATGTAGATGCTATTCTGCTCGTGTCCACTTGAGGAACTTGTACGCGTTGCGGTGCAACCATGGTTAAAGAATTTGAAAGAGCAGGCTTCCCTATAGTTCAAATGTGTAACTTGATTCCTGTAGCTAAAACTGTTGGTTCCAATAGAATAGTTCCAACAATATCTATACCTTACCCTCTAGGAGATCCAGCTACAGATAAAACTGAACAATGGAAACTACGTTATCATAGAGTAGGCGTTGCCTTAGATTCACTTACTACTGAAATAGATGAGCAAACCATATTTAAGGTTAAGTTTTAAAATAACTAGCTAAACAAAGTTCCATGTTCTACCATGGAACTTTGTTTGAAAAGGTTTTAAATTATAAGTAGGTAGGTGAAATAAATGAAAAGCAATATGAATATAAAATCCAAAAAACAAGGACAACAAGTTTATTATATATCCTTAGCTGTAACCTTTATAATAGTTTTATGGGCTATTGTATCTAAAGATAGTTTTGCAAAAGCAGCAAATAGCTTATTAGATACCTTAACAAATAAGTTTGGTTGGGCATATCTAATATCAATGCTTATCTTTGTAGGCTTCGCATTAATACTAGCTTTCAGTAAATATGGAAATATAAAACTTGGATCTGACAACTCCACTCCCGAATATAGTACCACTTCTTGGTTTGCCATGCTTTTTGGAGCTGGTATGGGAATTGGACTAGTGTTTTGGGGAGTAGCCGAACCAATGTCTCACTTCATTGCACCTCCAGGTATAGAACCTGGTTCTGTAGAAGCAGCTAATTTTGCTATGAAATCCTCCTTTATGCACTGGGGATTTCACCCTTGGGCAAATTATTCTATAATAGGCCTGGCACTAGCTTATTTTCAATTCAGAAAAAACAAACCTGGCTTAATAAGTAGTATATTTGAACCCTTAATAGGCGAAAAAAGAGTTAATGGTCCTATAGGAAAAGCCATAGATATATTTGCAGTGTTAGCTACAGTAGCTGGAGTTGCAACCTCTTTAGGACTTGGTACTCTACAAATAAATAGCGGATTAAAATATCTTTTTGGAGTTCCAGAAAATCAAATAATACAAATACTCATAATCGCAGTAATAACTGTACTATTTATTTGGTCTGCAGTTAGCGGTATAGAAAAAGGTATAAAGCTTATTTCAGATGTTAACCTATATCTAGCCTTCGGTCTTTTAGTTCTAGCTCTTTTAGTAGGTCCTACTGTAAAAATAATAAACTCATTAACTAATGGATTAGGGGCTTACCTAGGCAGTTTTCTAAAGGATAGCCTTCAAATTGAATCCTTTGGTAATAATTCTTGGCTAAATGGATGGAGAATATTCTATTGGGCATGGTGGATAGCTTGGGCTCCATTTGTAGGTACATTTATAGCCAGAATATCCAAAGGAAGAACCATAAGAGAATTTATCCTAGGGGTTATAGTAGCTCCATCTGTAGCATCCTTCATATGGTTTGCAGTATTTGGAACTATGGGAATAAACCTAGGTATTGAGGGTGTTATGTCTATGGATGTACTTAAAACTGTAGCTGCTTCACCAGAAACAGCATTTTTCGTTGTAATGGGTAAATATAAATTAGGAACTATATTATCCTTCATAGCAGTATTTTTATTAGGTACGTTCTTCATAACCTCTGCAAACTCAGCTACCTTTGTACTAGGAATGTTAACCTCTAAGGGAGATCTAAACCCTTCAAATAGGAAAAAAATAATATGGGGATTGGTTCAGTCACTATTAGCTACAGCTCTACTTCTAGCAGGAGGATTAAAATCTCTCCAAACAGCCTCTGTAGCCGCAGCCTTCCCATTTATATTTGTAATGATTTTAGCCTGTATATCTTTATGGAAGGCATTATCTGAAGAAAAAGTTTAGATCAAATCAAAAAGGTTGTATACTCTTTTAATAAAGAATATACAACCTTTTTATTAACACAGCATCTCATTTTATCTATCACATTATAATGTAGGTAAACAATTGATTCTTTTCATTTTTAATGAGTCCCTTTTCAATCAGTCTATCTGTAGTTAATGAGTAATAAAAATGATACCAATATATAAAATATTCCTCAAAGCTAATTTCACCATAATAAGAACTTTTCCTGTAATATTCCATTAAAACCTCTTTATTATTTTGAAATATTTCTATATAAGGTTTAAGAGTAATGCTAGCAATATCAAATAGATTATCATACTCCTCCCTGCTCATAACAGGTACATTTAATTTATCTCCTATCATTAAATTAAGTCTATTAAATCCAGACTTAATTGATTCTTTTATTGAATAATCCTTATCACTATATAACTTTAATAAATCTCTTAAAAGTTCTTCTTTTATATCATATATATTGTTAATATCTTCAAATCCAAAGTATTCTTTTAACTGCTCATCATTAAGAGTCAATATATTTTCTGTACTGTCCCTACTTCCATACATACAAATATCAAAATCCTCAAAACTTACCCCCATATTACCATACAATCCAAAAGCTTCCCTCTCCTCCCCCATTCTTTGTTCTAAAAGTGCAAGATAATATCTCTTTTCATTTCTTATAGGAGGATGTCTTTTTATAAAATACTTCTCTATGTTTTCTATCTGGAAAGAATTCATAAGTACATCGCTCAGTATGAACAAGGACAAATCTTCAAATCTAAAATCTTTATAACACCTCATATTTAAAGTCTTTTCTTTTATCTCCTCCATGTTGTCTATAAATAGTTCTACAGTTTCATCTACAAAATCCTTAGACTTTTCATATAATTCTTCTGCCTCTTCTAAAGATATAGCCATGCAACTAGGTACATAAGACCCATCCCAAGCTTTAGATATCAATCCATCTTCTTCAAGAAAGTTTATTCTATAAATAAATTCTTCCTCACTTAAATTTAAATACTTCTTTATTTCATTTTTAGATAATTTGTAATGCATAAGCATTAGCATTAAGTCTAAATTATTTTCATTTAAATTTAAAGCAGGACAATACCCATCCTTGCATATTAAAGCAACAATAAATTTAGAGTTTATAAATCTGTCTATGGCTTCTCTATTCATATTAATCCCCCATTTTTATAATTTTCTCAATATATAAAATATTTTAACATATAATGGGCAATTAA
Organism: Clostridium simiarum; assembly: GCF_018919175.1. Taxonomy (GTDB): domain Bacteria; phylum Bacillota; class Clostridia; order Clostridiales; family Clostridiaceae; genus Clostridium_L; species Clostridium_L simiarum. The sequence continues at coordinate 25,750 of NZ_JAHLQL010000009.1, forward strand.
TAAATTATAATCTGTAAATATAAGCTTAATTTATGTTTTATTCACTCTTTTGTAAAATACAAAGGATTATATCAAAACTTATAAATTTTGATATAATCCTTCAAATTAAACTTTATCAGTTAACTAAGGTTCAAAGGAGGTTAAAATTTCATCTGAAACCAAGAACTCTTTTTATGGCGGAGAGAAGGGGATTCGAACCCCTGGTACTATAATTTAGTACACTTGTTTTCGAGACAAGCACCTTAAACCAACTCGGACATCTCTCCATGTATTAATTAAAAATTATACTAAATTTAAAATTATAAATCAATAAACACTAATTCTAATATTATTTAGTTTAAATCTTAAATCCACAAACCATTTCAGAGGCAAATAGTAATAATTTCACCATACTTTTTTACAGAAATCCTTAATGTGATTTAGATTCTTTTCTTATATCTATAAAAAAATCTTTTAATATTTCACTGCACTTAGAATCATAAAGCCAGTGCACCTCTGTGTTAGAATTAATATATTTATTATTTACCAAATCCACCACAGAGCCACATCCTCCCAAATTAGGATCAAAGGTACCTATATAAAGCTTAGATATTCTTGACTGAACAATAGCTCCAGCACACATTATACACGGTTCTAAGGTTACATATATGCTACAACCATTTAATCTCCAATTTCCTAAAGTTTCAGAGGCCTCTTTTATAGCAATAATCTCAGCATGAGCCAATGGATTTTTAAGAGTTTCCCTTAAGTTGTGACCTTTTCCTATTATATTTCCATCCTTAACCACCACAGCACCTATAGGAACTTCCTTTAAATATAAAGCCCTTTTAGCCTCTTCAAGTGCTATATCCATAAAATTCATCTACATACCTCCTTTTAATTGCTATAATTTTATCCTTAAATAAAATAATCCCTGTGGTTAACACAGGGGTTTAATATTAAGTAAATATACGAACCTTCTTTATTCTATTTTTATCTATATCTTCAATAACAAACTTAATATTTTCATACTGTACATTATCTCCCATATCAGGAAATCTGCCTAATTGACCTATTATAAATCCACCTACTGAATCAAATTCTTCTGACTCTATAGAAGTACCTATAAGGTCATTTATATCATCTAACTTAGCACTTCCAGAAACTATATATTCATCTTCTTTAATTACATCAATTTCTCTATCATCTTCGTCATCATACTCATCTTCAATATCTCCAACGATTTCTTCTACTAAGTCTTCGATGGTAACAATACCTACTGTCCCACCATATTCATCAAGCACTATATACATATGGTTTCTATCTTTTTTCATGTCACTAAAAAGATCTGTTATCCTTCTAAACTCATAGGTGTAGTTAGCTTCCCTCATATACTCTTCCACTTTAAACTCTTCTTCTTTTTCTCTAAGAAGCAAGTCCTTTACATATAAAATACCCACAATATTATCTATAGTCTCATTGTATACAGGTATTCTAGAGAATTGTTCTCTCTTTATAACCTCAAGTATTTCTTCGTAAGTAGATTCAGTAGTAATAGCTACTATGTCCACTCTTTGAATCATTACATCCTTTACTTGAAGATCACCAAATTCAAAAACATTATATATCATCTCTTTTTCTTCTACTTCAAGAACTCCCTCTTCCTCTCCAACATCTACCAGAGTCTTAAGCTCCTCTTGAGTTATAAAAGGTTGAGTCTTTTCAGGATTTCCACCTAATAGCTTTATAAAACCTGAAGATAAAAAGGTAAATACAGCTACTACAGGTTTAAAAATTGTTACAACCATACCTATAGGTTTATAAACCTTAAAGGAAACCTTTTCCGAATTTTGTGCCGCTAAAGATTTAGGAGTAATTTCTCCAAATATAAGCACCAATACTGTCATAATTATGGTTGCTATACCAACTCCTCTAGCTCCAAAAACATCTAAAGCTATGGAGGTAGCTAAAGCAGAGGCTGCTATATTTGCAATATTATTTCCTACTAAAATACTTCCTAAAAGCTTGTTCGGGCTTCCTATAAGTTTTTCTATCTTGTCCGCTCCTTTTACACCTTCTTCAACAAGATGCTTTATTCTTATCTTACTAAAGCTCATAAGAGCTGTTTCTGAAGCTGAAAAAAATGCTGACATTAATAAAAGGACGACCAATAAAACCAATTGCCACGTGCTAGGGTCCAAAAGTACCACTCTCCTATAATGATTAATTTTTTATGGAAAGACTTTGTTTAAGCCTTCCAAATATTTTTCTGAAATATCGTAAAATTAGATAAATCTACTTTATTATATCACATCTAATAACAATGTATTAACACAAAATCAATATTATTTCAAGTCTTTTCGTTTTAATTGACTTAAAATTAGAATTTATATTATTATTTTGTAGTATTTCTAGCCCTAGCTTAATATTTCTTATAATGATACTCTATGTTACAAAATTTCAAGAACTCCTTATATTATTTATATGTTTTCAAAATTTTATCCAATGAATAACATGGCTACCACCCTTTTATAATGAAACTCCATCTAAAGCTCTGAATTACTTGATATATATATTTATACAGAAAAAAGAGATTTAGTTTTATCTAAATCTCTTTTGGCACTCCCAACAGGAATCGAACCTGTATCTATCCCTTAGGAGGGGATTGTTCTATCCATTAAACTATGGGAGCATATAAACTTTATATTACCCTAATATTCTATTATAAAAACCTAACTATGTCAATTATAAGAAAGAAGTAATATTATATATGAAGATATTTTTATTTTATGAGATAAAATTTATACAATCTTAATAGTATTTTTACAGATAATTATTATTTCCATGTTATCATTAGTTTATGTAAAACACACTAAAACATAGATAAATAATTCCCTTATTAAATAGCTATATACCGCTAAGAGATAACTTGTTACGCAAATATGTGACAAGTTATCTCTTTTTATTTCTATATATAGTTTCTTTAATAGTTTCTTTAGATTGATTATATAATTTTTTCTGAAAAATAAATTATTTATTGCAGATTTTTACTTTAATTTATGTTAAAATATATACATATGTGATTTTAAAATTGCAAATTTAAAATTTATTATAATATTTTTGAGAGGTGATTCCTTTGAAAAAGATCAATATAACAGAGACTGTTCTTAGGGATGCTAACCAATCCCTTATAGCTACAAGAATGTCCTTTGACCAATTTGCTCCAATATTATCTGAATTAGATAATGCAGGATATCATTCATTAGAATGTTGGGGTGGAGCTACTTTTGACTCTTGTCTTAGATATTTAAATGAAGACCCATGGGAAAGACTCAGAAAGATAAAAATGATAGCCAAAAAAACTCCTCTTCAAATGCTTTTAAGAGGGCAAAACATCTTAGGATATAAGCATTATCCTGATGATGTGGTAAGAAATTTTGTAAAAATGTCTGTTTATCACGGCATGGACATAATTAGAATATTTGATGCTCTTAATGATTTTAGAAACATAGAAGTTGCTATGGACGAAACTAAAAAACAAGGAGCTCATGCTCAAGGAACTATCGTATATACAGTTAGTCCTATTCACGACATAGAAAACTATACAAAGCTTGCAAAACAATTAGAAGAAATGGGAGCTGACTCTATATGCCTTAAGGATATGGCAGGTCTTATAATGCCGCAAACAGCTTATGAAATAATTAAAAGCATAAAGGAAACTGTAAAACTTCCTGTTTACCTACATTCACACTCAACTAATGGTCTTGCTGAAATGTCTTATCTAAAAGCTGCCGAAGCTGGTGTAGACGGAATAGATTGTTCCATTTCAGCATTTTCTAGTGGTACATCTCAACCACCTACTGAAAGCTTACATTTTGCACTGCAAAGCTGTGGTTTTGATACTGGACTTAATAGTGTTGGGCTGAAAAAAGTAAACGACTTCTTTAAACCACTAAGAGAAGATTTTATTAAATCTGGAACTTTAGATCCAAAGGTTCTTACTCCTCAACCTGAAGCACTTACCTATCAAATACCTGGAGGGATGTTATCTAATATGATATCCCAATTAAAGGCGCAAAACTCTATAAATAAGTTAGATGAAGTATTAAATGAAGTTCCAAAGGTTAGGGAAGATCTTGGCTATCCTCCACTTGTTACTCCTATGAGCCAAATGGTAGGAACTCAAGCTACCTTTAATATCTTAACTGGTGAAAGATATAAAAGCATATTAAAAGAAGTAAAAGCCTACTGTAGAGGCGAATATGGTAAGGCCCCTGGAAAAATTGATGAAAATCTTATGAAAAAAGCTTTAGGCGATGAAATACCTATAACAGAAAGATTTGCTAATACACTAAAACCTGAGTTTGAAAAAACAAAAGAAGAATTAAAGGATTTAACATCAAGAGATGAGGACGTTTTATCTTATATATTATTCCCTCAAATAGCAGAAGAGTTTTTAAAAAATAAACAAAAGGCACCTTCTGAAGATCAACTAAGAGAGGCAGTAAATGCTGAAGTTATTTAATATTTCTTAAAGATTCCATAAAAAGTAGCACTTTTTTACAAAGTGCTACTTTTTATATAATTTATAATATTATTAATATTTTTTAACTGAATTTATCTTTGTTGCTTCTGCTAGGGATCTATGCCCCTTTTTAGCAAAGTCTATCTGAAGATTTCAATCACTTGATATTATGTTTTACCTAAATTACTTAAGCTTTTTAATTCTTGTAACTTCTCTTGTTCTCTCTAAATATTTTTGAACCTCTTCAAACCTTCTACTAGCTACCCCAGCAAAAAGTATATCAATTATATTGAGTTGAGCTATTCTAGAAGAAGTAGCACCACTTCTTATACTTACCTCTGGTGCAGCTACATATAAGTTAATGTCACAAATATCACTTATGGAGTTTGAACCATATTTAGTTATACTAATAGTTGTTGCTCTTGCTTGCTTTGCTACAGATATAGCATCATAAATCTCTCTAGTTTCTCCAGAATAAGATATAGCAACAGCCACATCATCCTTAGTAAGGTTAACTGCTGAAGTTAACTGGAGATGGGTATCTGAATGAGCATTAGCAATTTTATTTATCCTAGCAAACTTCTGAAAAGCATCTAAAGCTATGATATGAGATGCTCCCACTCCAAAAAATTCAATTCTATTAGCTTTTTCTAAAACATCTACTGCTTTTTCTATATTATCGCAGGATATTATATCAATTGTATTTTCAATTGCCTTTTTATTGTTATTACTAGTTCTCATTATAATGTCACTTATATCATGACTTGTCTCTATATCCCCATACTTATCTTCTCTATTATTAAGCTCCATATAAGCCATATCACGAGTAATATCAATTTTAAAATCTTTAAATCCATCATAACCCACTATTCTGCAGAATCTTACTATGGTGGCCTCACTAGCTCCACACTTTTTAGCCATTTCTCCTATGGATAAATTAGAAACCTCCGAAGGATAATCCAGTATAAACCTTGCAACCTTTCTTTCCGCAGTACTTAGCTGATTCATTATTCCCCGTATTTTTATAATACTTCCAGCCATACTAAAAACCCCTTCTCAATTAAGATTTGAATATAACTATTCCCTTTATACTGTAAAAATATACTTAAAAACATATTGGAATGACAATAAATATACAATTATCGTAAATATATTCTATCATATAATATATATACTTTAAAATAATTATCTTATTATAAGGGAATAATTATTAATTAGAAAGGTAAATGGTTATATTAATTTGTTAAAAAATTAATATAACCTTTAATACATAATATCATTATAGTATAATTTACCTAAGGTGCTATTTAAAAAATTTTATAAAGTTGGAGGTCTCGTTATGATGGATGAACTAAAAAAGGTTTTTCTTGCAGGAGTAGGCTCTGTAGCTTATACTTACGAGAAGGCCTCAAAACTAGTTGAAGAAATGGTGCAAAAAGGTAAGCTAAGTATGGATGAAGGAAAGGAGCTTTCTCAAGAATTAAAGAGAAACATGCAAGCTTCTGGAGAAAAGTTATCTGAAAAAGTTGATACTGTAAAACCGTTAAATAAACAGGAAGTACTAGAGATAATTCAAGAACTAAACTTAGCACACCAGGAAGATTTAAATGATGTTAAAGAAAAACTATTAAAACTTGAAGCTAAAATAACATCTTTAGAAAAGAGGAATGAGTAAGCCCTATTTATTAGGGCTTTTAGATTTATCCTATTTTAAGGATTACTCCATATTAACTTTAAGTAAAGAGAGGTTTAAAATGGCTAGAAATTCAACTAAACGGTTCAAAGAAATAGTAAAAGTTTTAGCTTATTACGGCTTTGGTTTTATAGTTGATAATAAAATAAAAAAACAAGATAATTATCCAGAAAACTTAAGAATGGCTTTTGAAGAACTTGGACCTACCTTTATAAAAATAGGGCAAATATTAAGTACTAGACCAGACATACTTCCACCAGAATACATAAAAGAATTAATACATCTTCAGGATAACGTGCTTCCTGAGAGTTATAAGGATATAAATAAAGTTGTAAAACATGACTTTGGTAAAAACATTCAAGATATATTTTTAGATTTTAAAAGAGAACCCCTTGCCTCTGCTTCTATGGCACAAGTATATGAAGCCACATTAAAAGATGGTAGAGAGGTTATCGTAAAAATACAAAGACCAGAAATATCAGACAAGATAGAAACAGATATTTCAATTCTACACAGAATATTAAACCTTACAAAGGCTCGATTTAAAGATACCTTAATAGATCCTAAAGAGGCTTTAGATGAACTTTTAACTTCTGCAAGGCTAGAATTAGACTTTACTATAGAAGCAGAAAACATAGAAAAATTTAGAGAGTATAATGAATCTGTTAACTGTGTATATGCGCCCTTTGTGGTAAAAGAATATAGTAGCAAGAAGGTTCTTACTTTAGAAAAGATTCAAGGATGTAAAATTGATGATAAAGAAAAGTTAATAGAAGAAGGCTACGATTTACCAGACATATCAAAAAAGTTAGCCTTAAGCTTTCTTAAAAACATCTTTAATGACGGATTCTTTCATGCAGATCCTCACCCTGGAAATCTTTTAGTTAAAGATGGCAAGATTTGTTTTATAGACTTTGGTATAGTAGGAAATCTAGATAAATCCTTAAGAGATGCATTAAATGATGCTATTGTAGCCGTGGCATATCATGATATAAATAAACTTATATCTGTATTTATGTCCATAGGTATTAAAAAAGGTTTTGTTGATAGAAATCAACTATACGAAGATATGGACTACCTTCTTGACAATTATTTAAATACTTCCTTTCAGAATATAAATATTTCTTATATGCTGCAAGAAGTATTTGATGTAGCAAAACGTAATAATATACAGTTACCCAAAGAATTAACTCTAGTTATAAGAACTTTTGTAATATTAGAAGGAGTAATGACTCAAATATCTCCTGAAATAAAAATATTAGACATAGCTATACCTTATGTAAAATCTCATAATTTAAACAAGGATATAAATTTAGATGAAATTCTTCTAAAAGCCCATATATTCTTAAAAAATAGTTATGAAGTGCCATCGAAGCTTGTAGAGGTATCAGATAGTCTATTAAATGGTAGAACAAAAATCAAAATGGAGTTTAAAAACGTAGATAAACCTTTAAGTGAACTAAATAGGATGGTCAATAGAATGATTTTTGGACTTGTAGTATCTGCTGCCATAGTTGGCTCTTCTCTGGTTTTAAACTCTAATATAGGACCTAAGGTCTACGGAGTTTCCATAATAGGTGTTATAGGGTTTATATTTGCAGGTATATCAGGACTATGGCTACTAATATCTATTTTAAGATCTGGAATGATGTAATAGAAAAAGGGGCTACTGCAAAATGCATAAAAATCCTGTATACAGTTAAAAACCATGCATAAACAAGGAAAATAAATCCTTTATATGCATGGTTTTTTATTCATGAAAATTTATAAATATCTGTTACGTAATAATCTCTTTTTAAAACTTGATTATGCCTCAATACCACGTAATATATAATTCATTAAACTGTCTGAAATCTCATCAATATCAGGATCATCTGCATTTAGCAATTCATACATAGATGCCGACATTAAAATCCCTAGAAACAAATGAGCCATAAAAGATGAATCTCCCTTTTTTAAAACCCCTTTTTCACTAGCTTCTTTTAAATATATCTCTATTGTAGATATGTAATCACTCAACGCCTCTCTAAGTTCTAGTTGCCTTATTTCTTGACCCCATATCTGGCTCATGACAACCTTAAAAAAATCCCTGTATTTATATACAGATTCAAGCTGAATCCTACAAAGAGTTCTTAATTTTAATATAGCATTATCTTCTTTTTCGGTTTCCTCAACCATATCTTCTTTTATAATGTGCATACCCTCTTTTATGATGTAATTAAATATCTCTTCTTTACTTTTAAAGTGGTAATAAAGAGTTCCCTTTGCAACTCCCGCTGTTGCCGCTATGTCATCCATAGTTGCACCTTCATATCCCTTTTTAGAAAAAATCTTTATTGAGGCTTCAAATATTACTCTTTTTGTTTTATTCATACTTATCACTCCAGTTTATATATCACAAGATATTATAATGATACTTGATTTAGTAATAACAAACAATATCTTTAACTCTAATTTTACTTAATTTTCTGTAATTTTATCAATCTGTGTTGCATTACATAGATTAAACGGTATAATTTATTGTATAATATATTATACTCATTTAAATATTATAATAACCAGACAAATTTTAAAAAATATAAGTTGGAGATAAGAAATGATAAAATATTATAATCGTAATTCAAAACAATATGAAATAGAGAAAGTAGCAGGAGACAAATACCTTAAGTGGAATTACTCCTCTCCTGTAGGTCTAAGCCTATTAGATATATTTATAAAAAAGAAGCTATTTTCAAAGATATATGGTCAATATTGTGATAGCAAGCTAAGCAAGAAAAAGATAGATAAATTTATAAAAGACTTTGATATTGATATGTCTTTATGTAAAAAAAGGGTAGATGAATTTACAAATTTTAATGATTTTTTCATAAGAGCCTTAAAAAATGAAGCTCGCCCCATTGATATGAATAAGGATATATTAGTATCTCCAGGAGACGGTAGATTGTTTGCTTATGAAAACATAGATATGGATAACCTTATGCAGGTAAAAGGGCTAACCTATAGTCTCCATGAGCTTATAGGCCACAAAGAACTAGCCTCTAAATATAATGGTGGTGTATGCTTAGTATTAAGGCTATGCCCTACAGACTATCATCGCTATCACTTTATAGATTCTGGTATCTGCGAGAGTTCAAATAAGATTAACGGAAACTATTACTCTGTAAATCCTATAGCTTTAGAAAAGATCCCTAAACTTTATTGCCAAAATAAGAGAGAATGGAGCTTATTCCACTCAGAAAATTTTGGTGATGTTATATTAATGGAAGTAGGTGCAACCTGTGTAGGATCTATAATTCAAACCTACACCCCCAATTCACCTGTTAAAAAAGGTGATGAAAAAGGATACTTTAAATTTGGAGGCTCCACTACCATATTATTCTTTAAACAGGACTCTATAAAAATAGATGAAGATATACTCTATCAAACCTCCTTAGGATATGAAAGCAAAGTAATCATGGGTGAGAAAATTGGTGAAAGAGCTTAGAGGTTTTATATTTGAGCTTTTGAGTCTTCCTCTTAATCTTTGTCTATAATAAATTATTCCACAAAATAATATTAATATATTAAATTCAATATATCTCAAAAATCCCAAAGGGAGAAAAGACTAGATTCTTTTCTCCCTTTTGCTGTTTTACTTAGAGTGGTCTTTATCGGATTTTTCATATTTAACTTTAATTCCATCTATCTCATCAATCTTTTTTAATATATCTTTATCTTCACAATCATAGATTACTATTAAAGTATTATTATTTTCCCAATGAATATCAACATATTTAGAATGATTGCCAACAAATACATTGCCACTTTCATTTCTAAATTTCTTATTATTTTTTAAGATTGAGACTTGAGGACTGAAATCTACAGTTGCACCGCCTTCCTTTATAAATGCGATTGCCTTAATTTCTTTATTTGGAGATTCCAACTCTTTTACTATTGTATTTGATGAAATATCTTTACAGCCATAAAACAGAAGTGAAAATAATGCTATTAAGATAGATGCAAACACTAAACTTTTTTTATACATTAATAATCCTCCCTTATTTTTCAGCAAATTGTGCTATAGTTAATTTTTAAATCAACTATGTTAATATATGGCGTTAACAAAGAAGCTGCTAAATCATGGTATTTTATCTATAAAGATATCCATAACAGGTATAACATAGCTGTCATAGTTAGAATCACCTAAGCTGTATCTATTAATTGCTCTTTAACATATTTTAATGTTTCTTTTTTACCTAATATTAAATACCTATTTATATATATGTATAAACAAACACTTATTTATGTAACTATTTTATCCTTAAAATTCATCTTTATTTATTGTAAAGTAAGATATTATGATAATCTTCTATGATATTATAATAAATTATTTTGTCGTAAGCTCTTCTAAGACTAATCCAAATATAAATATTTCTCGTAATCAAACTCCTGAGTAATCAGCTCTTAGTCCTTGCCTAAAATATCGTACCACAATGCTAATGTAATAATTTTTATAAACCTATTTTTTTATTAAACTTTACATTATTCAACCTTTTATCTTTTTAAATATAAAAAGGTAAAAAAGGTGGTATTTTAAAGTTATGGTTAATTTATATGAAAAAATAAAAAATTGCCAGTGTGGAAATAAAGAAGACATACTATTTGTTCTAAATATGTTTGAGCCCTTACTTAACAAATATTCAAGATTACTTGAATATGATGATGCAAAACAGGAATTAACTCTTACTCTTATTAAGACTTTGCAAAAAATCCCCATACATAAAAAGAATTTTAAAGAAGATAAGTACATAATTAGTTATATAAAAAAGTCTATTATTAATAGATATGTATCACTCTCAAAAAAACTAACTAAGAAATATACTTATGAAGCTGAATTTGATTCTAATTTAATGTATTTTAATGATGATGATGAAAATATTATAGAGTTATATGACCTGCTAAAAGATTTAACTAGGGTGGAGAAAAATATAATAGTCTTGAAATATCTACATAATATGAGTGATGTGGAAATAGCAGAACTTCATAATATTTCTAGACAAGCTGTTAATCAAACTAAAAATAGGGCACTAAATAAGTTAAAATCTTATATCTAGATTTTAAATTTATATATTTACAAATTGCTTATATACCAATTTATTATATATAATTAAAAATTAAACTTGAATTCTACTAAATATATTTTATTTAAGAATGGAGAGATTCTATGGAAGACCAAATATTAAAACTAGTTGCTACACAAGGTGTCTTTGCTATTTTATTTTGTTACTTATTATTTTATGTTTTAAAGGAAAATAGTAAAAGAGAAAATAATTATCAAGCCATAATTCAAGAGTTAACAGGATTATTACCTACAATTAAAAAGGATGTAGAATCTATTAAAGAAAAAATATTTAAATAGACTGGAGGTTTCTTTATGTACCTAGATAAAGGCACATTAATTAGCGGTGACGCTGGTCATAACTGTTCACCTGATATTGGGGCTAACGGCTATAAGTTAGAAGATAATCTTACTAAAGAGGTTTGGAATTTAATACAGGATAAACTTAACTCAAAGGGGTATTTAACCAAAGACTGTACTCCATGGAATATGAATTTTAACAGTGTAAGCGATTCCCTACACTTTAGAGTTAAAGTAGCAAATGATAGTAGATCTAAACTTCACCTATGTATTCACTTTAATGCTGGTGGTGGAACAGGTGTAGAATGTTTTATTAGCGGCAATAAGGACTTAGAAAAAGAACTTGCAACCAAAATTTGCAATGAAATTTCTAATCTAGGTTATTCAAATAGAGGTGTAAAAGTAGGAAACCTATACGTTCCTAAATATACATCTATGCCTTGTATACTTATAGAATGTTCATTTGTAGACTCTAAACAAGATATGGAAAGGTATAATGCTAATGATATTTCCGAGGCTATAGTTAGAGCAATAACCACTCCAACAAATAACTTAACTCAAAAACAACTTTCTCATTTTTCTTATCCTAACAACGCCAAAGTCGTAGGAGACTTTCTTTATGTAAGGGATGTTATGGGTAATATAATACCAGAGCAAAGAGTAGATATTGGAGATATTATAACAGTTCTGAATATAAACTATGAAAAACAACTTGCTTTTGTTGAATATCCTACACCCCATGGTATTAGAACAGGTTATGTAACTAATGCAACTAATTGTATTCGATATTGCTATCAAGATGAGTATTCAAATGGTTCAACACCTGAAGTTGTATATGATGAAAATAGTAATAGAATTGGTTCGTTAGATCCTTTTGAAAAGGCAACTCCTCTATACCGTAAGAGTGGCAAATTGAACATTGTATACAATACAAGTAAAGGAAAAAATAGCAAATCAGGTTATGTAACTTACAATGGTAAATTTAATAAGTTCTAATATTTAAGTAATTATTAAAAAAATAAAAATGGAGAGAGGCTAGATTCTTTTCTCCATTTTTCTTTTTTATCTAACACCAGTAACTATGGATAAATAGAATAAAAAATATATTTAATTTTAAGCTTTACATATTTAAGACTTCAGTATCTTTTATTAGTGTAGTTACATTCAAGCTTGATTTTTAATTATAAACTAAAAGATTAATGGAGGTTTTAAAAATGGGAAAATATTATCCAGATGTAGTGGCAGGTGAGATAGTACCTGGAGGGTTCACTTACCCTAATAATGCTAAAGTTCAAGGTGATTTCTTATATTTAAGAGATGGAAGCAAGAAAATAATAGAATATAGACAAGTTGATGACGGCGATAGTATAACAGTATTAGATGTGAGTTACAGTCAACAACTAGCATTAGTTCAATATCCAACATCAGCTGGGGTTAGGCAAGGATATGTTACTAATGTTCCTAAACTAATTAAATATTATAATGCTAATTCATGGGTTAATGGTTCAACTCAAGAAACAGTGTATGATGAAAATGGCTCATATCTAGGATCATTAAATGCTTATGAATCTGCAACTCCACTATATAAGAAAGACGGAATGACGCATGTAGTTTACAATACAGATAAAGGAGAAAATACTAAATCAGGTTATGTTAAATATGAAGGTAGTCCTATAAAAATAATTAATATACCTAAACCATCAACCTCGGGTGTAACTTCAATACAATACGGAAAAAGCGGAAAAGGTAGAGATCTTACTGCTTATAAAATAGGAAGTGGAAAAAATTCACTAGTAATGGTATGTGAAGTTCATGGTTTTGAAGATAATTGGAGTAAAGATGGTTTAGAATTAGTTAATATAGGAAATGACTTAGTTGAATCCCTTGCACGTAGTGGAACAAATGGATGGTCAGTATATGTAATACCAGCAGCAAATCCAGATGGCTTAGCTGAAGGATATACTAATAATGGTCCAGGTAGATGTACTATGGTAGGTGCGGTAGATATAAATAGAGATTTCCCTATAGGGTTTATTCCATATGGTAATGGTAGTAAGAGATACTGGACTAATGCTAATCCTCTTAGCGTTCCTGAATCTAAAAAGTTAAGCGAGTTCATACAAAGTGTTAAAAATAACACTTCAGGTGAAATGGTTGTAATAGACTTGCATGGATGGGAAGATACAGCCATAGGTAATGATGAAATAGGTGCGTATTTTAGAAATCAATTTGGATTCGGACAGAGATACGGATATGGAGAAAATAGCGGATACTTAATTGCATGGGCTAAATCAATAGGTGCAAAAGCAGCTCTAATAGAATTGCCCCAAAATACACATAGCCATAACCATGTTATAAATGGTGCATATTCTCAAAAGATAATAAATGCAGTAAAAAATTTAATAAGCTCACTTGGTGGCTCTACCACTTCTCCTAATCCTAATGGTTGGGTTCAAAGTGGAGATAAATGGTATTATTATGAGAATGGTTCAATGGTTACAGGCTGGAAATCTATAAATGGTTCATGGTATTATCTAGAATCAAATGGAGTTATGGCTACTGGTTGGAAATCTATAAGCGGTTCATGGTATTACTTAGAATCTAATGGTGCTATGGCTACTGGTTGGAAATCTATAAATGGCTCATGGTATTACTTAGAATCTAATGGTGCTATGGCTACTGGTTGGAAATCTATAAATGATTCATGGTATTACTTACATTCTAGTGGTGCCATGGCTACTGGTTGGTTAGCATTAGGAGATTCCAGATATTATTTAAATAGTTCTGGCCATATGCTTACTGGAAATCAAGTAATAGATGGTGTTAGCTATACATTTAATAGTTCTGGTGCACTTGTGTCAAGTAGCGTTCCTATTGGTAAATCATATTCAGACGCAATGAGCTCTATAAGAACCATATTATGGGCAATAGGATTTAAAGGAACAATAGATACTGGAGTTGAACTTCCACCTATTAATGTAAATAATGCAGAAATACGTGCCTCAGTTGGAACTCAATCAACAATTGGAGCAGGGGATGGAAAACTATTTAAGTTTTCTGTTGTAAATGACAAGGTGTCTTTAGTGCCAAGTGATTTTCCAATTAATGAATATATAAAATTGAAAAACAAATTAGATGAGCTGGCTCTTGAAATAGGAAATGGTGACATATCAATTGTAATAAATTCAAGATCACAAATTATTATAGAGTTAAAAGTTAAATTAATAGAATCACCAGTAGTATTATCAAATAACTTATATTGTAAAATAACTATCTCATTTCACCCTGATCTTGTACCTCAAGAGGTTTATGAGAACTGTATTAATGCACAAGATGTTAGACAAGTAGCATTTGTATCTGCTAGTGTAATACTATTAGCTATAGCTATAAGCACTCCAGGTTTTAGGGAAATAGCTCAAGAAATTATTACAAAAATTGTAGAATTTTTTCTGCAGTTTGCTTAAATATCCTAACAAAAAATTTAATGTTTATCTTATTTTCAAAATAGCATTAGTATGAAAAACTTTAAATAAACCATAATAAATATCGGATATTAAGTATATTATGTATACTTGTATCCGATATTTTATGCAATAAATATTTATAACAACTTTCCTCTTTTTTAATAAAAGAACAAGAGATTAGTTTTTTATTATTCAAATCAAGTAACAGATATTATCTTATTAATTAATCCTATATAGACTAATTTCAATTTATATGGTGTATTATAGTATCTATACAAAAAATAGCTCGTTAAGTTTTTCTCTCTTTTATTCGTTTTTTATATAAACATAAACTTTTTTAAGTAGTATATATTTTATCATTACATACATTATATTAATTTGTAAGCTTTCCAGCTAAAATTACTAAGAAATGTCCATTTACAATATATACATAAAATGATATTATATACAAGTAGGCTTATCTTTTAATGTTAGGGGGAATAGTAGTGAAAATATATTATGAAAACACTCTAGAAGATTTAGCAGATTGTAATGTTTATACTATAGAAAACTCATCTTTCTTTAAAATAATTAGTAGAATTTACACCTTGATAGTATGTATTATTCTTCTAGTTATCATTATCCTTGTTTATAATATCAGAAAATTACTTTCAACTGAAATATTAGTATTATATATATTATTAATAGGTATGATATGGTTTTTTATTAATCCTAAAATGTTTAAAAAAACAATGCGAAAGCACCTTATAAAAAATGTTCGCGATAATTTAAGCGGATTTCCTACCACTGAGTTCACATTAACATTAAATGAAGAAAGGATATCAATAGAAAGTAAGACTACTCAATATAAAGTTCCTTGGTCTAGTATAGAAAATGTTAAAGTTAGAGAAAATTATATATGTATTTATATACAATATTTAAATAAACTTGGATGCTTTGTTGTACCAATAAAAACTTTTAATGACCCTTCTGAAAAAGATGCTTTTTTGCAGATTTTTAAACAACATAAAATTGATATAATCTGTGTATAATTAGTAAAAACAAAAGAATAACTTAATAGCTTGTGTTTATAATGTACAACCTTTTACATTGAAAATAATGTTTCGGGAGTGATATCAATGAAAATATCTTATAAAAATACTAGACAAGACTTTATTGACTTTGCTATTCATAGTTCTTATAACTCAGAAAAATCTTCTAGTAACTCAGAAAAGTCTTTTAAGAATAAATGTGTGTCAATATTGATAAAATTTTTAACATTATCCTTAATACTCCTAGGATTATCTATTAGTTATGATAAATCTAATACGTTTTTAATTTATTTCTCATTATTAATATTAATAATATACATAATATATATATTATCTATTATAATTAATCCTAATATATTCAAAGATATAATGTTAAAAATACTTGTTAAAAAAGCAAATAAAAATATAAAAGAAGAATCTTTAAGTCATACAACCTTAACATTGAATGAAGAAGGAATAGAATTTGAAAATTATGCCTTATCATATAAAACTATATGGTCTAATATAAAAAAAGCTATGGTTACAGAAAGCCATATAGCTATTTATACAAAATATAATGGGGATTCTGCTCTACTTATTATACCTCTAAGAGCCTTTAATAAGCCTTCAGAAAAAGAATCATTTTTAGAAATCATTAGACAACACGATGTTAATATAGTAAATTCAATAGATTTTAAAAACCAAAAAGGGAGAAAAAATTAGATTATTTTCTCTCTTTTTATTTATATTTATCTAAATCATAGCAAATCTTTCATTATCTAAAAATTTAATATTTTTAGATAAAAGGCCAACTAAATAATAACAATGATTTATTTGCAATATTTACATAAAATGATATTATATATAAGTAGACTTGTCTTTTAATGTTAGGGGGAATAATCGTGAAAATATATTATGAAAACACTCTAGAAGACTTAGTAGATTGTAATGTTTATACTACAGAAAACTTGTCTGCATTTAAAATGTTTAATAAAATTTATAATTTAGTATTTTTAATTATTTTTGCAATTATCATTACTTTGGTTTATAAAATTAAAGGTTTACTTCCAACTGAAATATTAATAATAGGTATATTTTTAATAGGTTTACTATGCTTCTTAACTAATCCTAAAATGCATAAAAAAAGAATGCGAAATCACCTTATAAAGTATGAACGCAACGAGTTAAACGGATTTACTACCACTGAGTTCACATTAACATTAAATGACGAAGGAGTATCAAGAGAAAGTAGGACTACTCAACATAAAGTTCCTTGGTCTAGTGTGGAAAATGTTAAAGTTATAGAAAATTATATGTGTATTTATATACGATATTTAAATAGAGCTGGAAGCTTTGTTGTACCATTAAGAACCTTTAATGATCCTTCTGAAAAAGATGCTTTTTTACAGATTTTTAAGCACTATAAAGTAGATGTAATTAATATAAAAAAAAAGTAAATTAGTAACTTGTAGCTACAGTATACCACCTTTTACATTGAAAAGAATGTTTTGGGAGTGATATCAATGAAAATATCTTATAAAAACGCTAAACAAGATTTGATTGATTATAGTATTCATAGTTACTATAACTCTGAAAAATCCTCTGGTAACTCAGAAAAGTCTTTTAAGAATAAATGCCTGTCAATATTGATAAAATTTTTAATACTATCCTTACTCCTGCAAGGATTATCTATTAGTTATGATAAATCTAATAAGTTTTTAATTTATTTCTCATTATTAATGCTAGTAATATACATAATATATATATTATGTATTATAATTAATCCTAATATATTCAAAGATATAATGTTAAAAATAATTGGTAAAAAAATAACTAAAAGTATAAAAGAAGAATCTTTAAATGATATAACATTAATATTGAATGAAGAAGGAATATCAGTAGAAAATGATGCTATATTATATAAAACTATATGGGTTAATATAGAAAAAGCTATGGTTACAGAAAGTCATATAGCTATTTATATAAAATATAACGGTGATTCTCCCTTACTTATTATACCCCTAAGAACCTTTAATGAGCCTTCAGAAAAAGAGTCTTTTTTAGAAATCATTAGACAACATGATGTTAATATAGTAAATTCAATAGATTTTAAAGATACAAAAGGGAGAAAAAATTAGATTATTTTCTCTCTTTTTTGTTTTGTCTAACAATAGTATCTATAAATAAGTAAAATAACAAAATATATTTACTTTTAAGCATTTTTTCACATGGCAAGATAGGTAATTTAGGACTAGGATGTAAACAGTCAAATTCTAAAAGCATAAGTATTAATAAGCAAGAACTTAATTTAATAAATCAAAATTCATTTAATTACGATATCTTTACTCAGTTCTATTCATGTAATGCAGCAACACCTACATCAGGAGATGACGGAAAAAGTTTGATAAGAGGAACTAATCCTATAAATTTTATGTATAATCATAGTAATGCATAATTTAAACGTGAAGAATAGTTTCTTAAATTTAAGAAACTATTCTTTATAAAACCATCTTCTTATCTGCATTCCAAGAAATAATAAAAAACTAGGATATATACTAGAAATTAATATAAAACATGGATTTATATTATCATTTACGATAGGAACCATTTGAAACCATGAGATTGGAAAGTTAAGTAAGTAAGCCATATAAACAAATATACTAGGAATGATAGACTCATCAGGTGTACCCATATCATAAAGCGACTTTATATAATCATGATCAATAAGCAAAATCAAAGAACTTATTGCAAGTAATATAAAAATATTCTTCACTGATAAAAGGTCATAAATACTGTTTTTCTGGAGTTTCAAAGATAAACCAAAAAGTACAAATATAATTGAAAATATTATCATAATGTCTTTACTAACTTTGTATCTATAACTTTGACTATATAAAATGTCTGATGGATCAAACATTATAATAAGAGTTATAAGTAATATAATAATTGCTATAAAATATAAAACAATGGATTTATTTTTTTTTAATATAATATTATTCCTCCTTAACCTATCATAAAACTAGTTAAATTATATCAAATACTTATTATGGATACAATGTTATATTATAGAGTAATATTAAGTTAATCACCAAATTAATCTTGAGGACATGATTTTAAATTAAGAATTCAAATAATTAAGTGGATTTCTTCTATTTGATTATTTGTTTACTTATTAAATATAAAACTAACAAAAAAGAAAGAATTATTAAACCTAAATATTTTATAAAACCTAAAGTATATATAATTTTAATAATAAAAACAAATGGTGCTAAAAGAATATTAATTATTATTATTAATATCTCCATAGCTAAACTCATGTCAGAAGTAGTTTGCATCATAGCTGTTAAAAAATAGTCTATATTAAAAATAAGTATACTAAATAATATAGATAAAAAAATAAAATACTTATTCAAACTGACCACATTTATTTTAAATTTTTTAAAATATAATAGCATTATGGATATATTTAGTATAAGTATGCAGGTTGAATATTTTATACTAAAAAATGATTCTTTTGTGATATTTATAAAAATAAAACTTAGTATTATTAGTAATAAATGAATGACTATAAGTTTATGTTTTTTCATTTTGAACCTCCAATTGTATTTCTAACAGGTTTTACATTGAAGTAAAACTACTTTTATCTGTAATTCCCCCTAATTACAAAGGAAACATTTAGTATTATTCAATATAAAGATATGTATTACTTTAAATTTTCATATTGAAAATTTTGATAGAAGTCTCACCAAAACTTATGACAAAATTCTCATTAATAACTAAAATGTTTAATTATTGAATATACTTTTACATATGATATTCCTATACAATAATATAATTTGATTATAAGTTATTGGAGAAGCATACTAAGTTACTGATTAATTAAGTCTTATAGAAATTATATTAAAAGGGTTATTATTAGGCACTTCATTATCCTTATATTAACGCTAATATAATAATATGTAAATAATTTTATAGATACGCCTCTATACTAACTTGTGGGCTTTGCAACTCAAGATTAACACACCTCGTTTACAATATATACATAAAATGATATTATATACAAGTAGGCTTATCTTTTAATGTTAGGGGGAATAGTAGTGAAAATATATTATAAAAACACTCTAGAAGATTTAGCAGATTATAATATCTATAATATAGAGAACTCATCTGCTTTTAAAGTATTTCATAAAGTTTATACCTTAGCATTTTTAATTATTTTTTTAATTATGATTATTTTAGTTTATAAAATTAAGGACTTACTTCCAACTGAAATATTAATAATAGGTTTATTTCTAATAGGTTTACTATGTTTTTTAACTAACCCTAAAAGATACAAAAAAAGAATGAGAAAGCTTCTTATAAGAAGTGAATACAAAGAGTTAGAAGGATTTACTACCGTTGATTTAACATTAACATTAAATGAAGAAGGAATATCAAAAGAAAGTAAAACTACTCAATATAAAGTTCCTTGGTCTAGTGTAGAAAATGTTAAAGTTAGAGAAAATTATATATGTATTTATATAAGCTGTTTTAATAAACCTGGATGCTTTATTATACCAATAAAAGCCTTTAATGACCCTTCTGAAAAAGATACCTTTTTACAGATTTTTAAGCAATATAAAATTGATGTAATCTGTGCATAATTAGTAAAAACAAAAGAATAACTTAATAACTTGTGTTTATAATGTACAACCTTTTACATTGAAAATAATGTTTCGGGAGTGATATGAATGAAAATATCTTATAAAAATACTAGACAAGACTTTATTGATCTTAGTATTAATAATTACTATAAGTCACAAAAAACTTCTAATAATTCCGAAAAACACCCTAATTATAAATACATGTCGATATTAGTTAAATTTTTAATGTTGGTCTTTATTGTACTAGGATTATCTATTAGTTATGATAAATCTAATAAGTTTTTGATTTGTTTCTCATTATTAATACTAATAATATACTTAGCATATATAGTATCTACTATAATTAATCCTAATATATTCGAGAATAAAATAGTAAAGATACTTGCTAAAAGGTCACATAAAAATATAAACGAAGATTTTTTAAGTACTATAACCTTAACATTGAGTGAGGAAGGAATATCAGCGGAAAGTGATGCTGTATTATTTAAAAGCATCTGGACTAATATAGAAAAAGCTATGATTACAGAAAATCATGTATCTATTTATATAAAATATAACGGGGTTTCTCCTCTATTTACTATACCCCTAAGAACCTTTAATGAACCTTCAGAAAAAGAGTCCTTTCTAGAAATCATTAGACAACATGATGTTAATATAGTAAATTCAATAGATTTTAAAGATACAAAAGGGAGAAAAAATTAGATTATTTTCTCTCTTTTTTGTTTTGTCTAACAATAGTATCTATAAATAAGTAAAATAACAAAATATATTTACTTTTAAGCTTTACATATTTGAGACTTCATTATCTTTTATTAGCATAGTTACATTCAAGCTTGATTTTTAATTATAAACTAAAAGATTAATGGAGGTTTTAAAAATGGGAAAATATTATCCAAATATAAACCCAGGTGATTTTGTTCCAGGAGGATTTACTTATAATAATAATGCTCAAGTAGTTGGAGATGATTTATACATCAGAGATGCTAATGGTAACAGAATAGATGGAAGAAAAATTGCTAATGGAGATAGGGTTACAGTATTAAATGTAGACTATACTAAACAGCTAATATTAGTTCAATATCCAACACTATCTGGGATTAGGCAAGGATATGTTAGTAATGTTTCTAAACTAATTAAATATTATAATGCTAATTCATGGGTTAATGGTTCAACTCAAAAAACAGTGTATGATGAAGATGGTTCATATCTAGGATTGTTAAATCCTTATGAATCTGCAACCACACTATATAAGAAGAATGGAATGACACATATAGTTTACAATACGCATAAGGGAATAAATACTAAATCAGGTTATATTGTTTATGAAAGTGACAATGGAATCGGTAATGATTCTGATATACAAATTCCTGATGTTTATCATCTACAAGCAATTAAAGAGCAATATGGAGTAAGTGGAAAAGGTCGACCTTTAAATGCTTATAAAATAGGTTATGGCAAGAAAGTTCTGTTTGCTGGATTTGCATTACATGGATGGGAAGATAATTGGAATAATGATGGACTTGCATTAGTCAATATAGCAAATTCATTAATAACTAAATTTGGTGATTATAAATCAGCAAATAATGGATTGCATGGATGGACTGTATATATTGCACCATGCATGAATCCAGATGGAGTTATAGTTAATGGTACTAATGATGGACCAGGAAGATGTACTGTAACTACTAGGATTGATATGAATAGATGTTTTCCTTATAATTTTACACCACAGCATAGTTCTAGAAATTATACTGGAGCAAATTCATTAGGTGCTCCAGAGGCTCAAGCTATAAAAAGTTACTTAGAAAAAATAAATTTATCTTCTAGTGAAATGATAGTTTTAGATTTTCATGGATGGATGAACTTTACTCAAGGAAATGCTGAAATTGGAGGATATTTTGGAAATCAGTTTGGGTTTGGACACTATAATATTTATAGTTCAGGATTCTTATCAAGTTGGGCTACAACTCTAAAAAATACTAAAGCAGTTCTAATAGAGTACCCAACTTCAACTTATAGTTATGATGATGTAATAAGTGGAAATTATATAGGTAAAACATTTAACGGTATAGTAAATATATTGAAAAGTAATTAAGGAATAATCAGTCAAGCCAACCAACGCTATTAGACCTAATTAAAGAGTTAGCAGGGTTATCAGTACGATATAACTACTTTTACTTATCTATGTTTACAAATTTTAAATCCTTCTCTTTTTAATTAGTGTAGTTTCAAAGCTTGGTTTTTAATCACAAAAAATATTAAGAGAAAGAGGTTTTAAAAATGGGTTTTAGTTATAATAATAATGCTACAGTAGTTAATGATTGGCTCTATGTAAGGGATGCAGATGGAAATACTATATCTGGTAGACAAGTTGATATTGGAGATAATATAACTGTATTAGATGTAGGCTACTCAAAGCAGTTAGCTCTAGTAGAATATCCTACAGCTAGTGGAGTAAGAACAGGTTACGTAAATAATGCTACCAATTGTATTCAGTACTACTATCAAGATCAATATTCTAATGGTTCTACTTCTGAAACTGTATACGATGAAAATGGTTCATATTTAGGTTCATTAGACTCTTGGGAAAAAGCAACACCTTTATATAAAAAAAACGGCAGAATACATGTAGTTTATAGTACTAATAAAGGACGAAATACCAAATCAGGTTATGTTGATTATAATGGAGGTTTTACTAAATTTGATAATAATAATAATGATATAGAGGATATTACAGGAAAGCTTAAAGATTTAATGGTAAGATATGAGTATATGTATAGATCTAGTTGGGCTAATAATTCACCTATAGAAAAATTATATAAATTCTATAATCTTGTTCGTAATAAAGGTAAATTAGACTTGAAAAATCAAGGTTGGACAGATGCACAATATAAATTTAATGGAGTTATTATTCCAAATGATGCTCCAGGAAATATTCTTTATGGATACTTAGGCAAAGCTTTCGGATATAGTGATGAGCTGTTAAAAAGAGCTGCTGGATTCGCTCAACAACAAGCTGGAACAAATAAACCTGAATGGGGTACTTGGAGCGGAGACTTTCCATATGGTGATGACCCAGCAGATCAATTCTTTATACAATTAGGTATTCAATATTATAAACAAAATCATTAATTAAACATTATAAAACGCCTTTTATGCTAATTTAAATTATCATAAAAGGCGTTTTATTTAAAGTTGAATTTTTTTGTAAAATAGTATTTTGTTATAATCCTTTTAAATTCATAAAGATCAAAAAATGGTTCTAATCTATTTGTCTTCTCTCCAATCATATTTACCGCTAGGTAAGTTTATCTTATGACCATTAAT